>NZ_AUXY01000143.1 GCF_001625695.1 Pseudoalteromonas luteoviolacea H33-S | reverse complement strand
TTTTAAATACATACAGTCCCTTAGCAGCGGTTAAACTCGCTTATTTCACCTTGCGCAAAAAGAATGCCAGCGCTTCGCGCTGTGTCATTAACCTTTCGCACGATATTCACCTTGCGTAAAAGAAGCGCACTCACTGCGTTCGCTGTTGCTAGCCTTTTGCACATTAATCAACCTGCCAAAAAGTTTCCATGAAACCCTAATGGGATAGCATAGGGTAACCAAGCCCTGCAAATTGGCCCTGCTGATATGTTTTGTGCGTTGAATATATTTAGGCAAGTACGCTTTGTTGGAATGTGCAGCGCAGTACCAATTAAATAATCACCCTTAGTGTTTTCTTGATCATTCACTAATACATGCTCTTCCACTAGATAGTCCTTACCATAAGTAAACGTATCTAGGCTATCATTGTCCAAGTTAATTCGTCTAACGCTGTCACTCCAAACATCGCTTTCGATGGATGACAAAGTAAATAAATCACGGTTCTTTTTCCCGGTTAATGCACTATATATACGAGGGAACTCGCTGATGCCATCTATGGTGTATGATCTCACTTTTCCATTTCGCAATAAGCTAAATACAACAGTCTTAGCCGGTGATATTGGTATATCACGTTCTCCTTGCATCATAGAGGTTAACTGATTAAATACATCCCCATTAGGGTATAAGCTTGCATCAAAAGAGATGTTGCCATTTTTATCTTCCCATGCATTGCCAAAATGAAAAACAAATCCAGGGTCTAAGCTATATTTTTTTACCACCTTCAAAGTACTTTTACTGATAATGAGTACTTTCATTGTCTGCTCTGGCGCAAATTGAATTGATGAAAACTGTCCTTCTATCGTTCTATCTCTTTTTAAAGAGGGTAATAAAAGAAGAATATGCTTTTCGGTGATTAGGAAGTCATGCACCATTCCTCCAGTAAAGCCACTGTTTATCATACCCACATTTTGTAATTTACCTTGGCTATTTAACTGGTATAAAACTATGTGGCCACTGAGTGCGTAGCCAAAATTCCATATCGTGCCATCCGCCTCTACTTTTGGGTGTGCAGAGAAGGGCAAGCCTTTTAAGCTATTTTGATGTTGCGTTCCTGCACCGAGGTTAATAAGTCCTTTAGTTTCGAGTGTGCTCCCTTCAATTGCAGTGGCTGAACCTGCTTCCCATAGCGCCCATAATTCCCCGTTAACTGGCAGCACATTTGTATTGGCAGTATTAATTGAGTCAGGGTTGTTGATTGCAAGGCTGTTAGGCAGTTTACTATCTGGGCCAGAAAACAAAAATTTACCGGCTTTCTCTTCAGCTATAAATTTACTTGTTTGTGTAAACTTGCCTTGGTGATGTACTTTTCCTTCTGCAAATTGGAACTGATGGATCATGCCATCACCTTCAAATAAGTGGGTATACCTCTGCTCAGCTCTTTGGTGCCGAGCTGGACCGTTGCGATAAAAACAACCTTTCAGATCTTTTGGTAACTGACCTTCTATTTTCAGTTGATTAGGTGAAAAGTCAGAGTCAGTGCCAAGTACACCTACCAAGTCTGGGTATTTCTCTAATGCAGCTAGAAAGCGTTGTTTGTTTATCTTTAGCGGATCTACATGAGATACACTGTCTTGTATAGCAGCTAGGCATGGTATTGAGATAGCCGCATGTGCAATGGGCGCTGCAAGCATGCCTTTAATTAATTGCCGACGGTCCATAATGTGATCCCTTAGTAGCTGATATTGGTGATTTCTAGGTTGTTGCCATTTTTGATGGTAATCGCCATGTCTTGATACTTTGGTGGTCCAAATTGCATGGTTGCGTTATTTGAAAAGCCAACTCCTTCTGTTGGGATACCGAAGAAATTCGTATCTAATTTTGCATTGCTATTAACATCATGAAAGAAGCGAATAACGTACTCCCCACTTTCTATGTCTGAGAAATTGGCCTTTATCGTGCCCGTTTTAGCTGAGATGATATTCTGAAGGTGGCTTTTACCTGCGTTATAGTTCTGTTCACCTTTAAACAACTCGATATACACTTTTCCCTGTTCATTACTGACATTATTGATTTGTAATTCAAGGTGATTGGCAATGACTGGTGTGCACAATAGGGCCAGTGTTGAGATTAAAGCCTTCATAAATTCTTCCTTATCTATCTGTTTTATTTGTGCTTATTTGCGCTGATTGATAAAAACGATAGAATGGATTTTATCCATGGACAATATGATTTTCGTGGATGAGGCAGTTGCTTCGTAGATTAGACTTATTCAGTAGATACTTTTTTGGCGAATCGTGAAATGAAAAAAAATAACTATAAAAATCATGATGAAAGCTCAAGGTGGACAATTCGTAATATTGCTTCTGATAGCACTATTGTTTTGTTATTCGCATGCTTTTTGGCTTTTTTAAAACCCTTTGGTATGGATAACATAAGTTTTGTGTATGCGTTGTGCTTTTGGATAACCATTTGTATATGTGGTTACCTGGTTTATGCACCTGCATTGACTTTAGGTAGAGCGGCGCTGTCGAGTATCGCGCCTAATTTGAAGGCGCAAAATGTTCTCTCTTTAGTGGTTTCTATTTTATGTGCCAGTTTAATCATGGGGCTTATCACACCATTTATCATTAACCTATTTTTTTCATTGTCTTCAGATTATTGGGATAAAGTTCCTTTTTCTATTATGGCTTGTTTGTTTATAGGTGGGGTGATCACCTTAATTAGTGTGACAAAGACTTATGTGCTGGAGCAAAATGCTGTTATCACTTATCAGCAACAGCGTTTAGAGTTAGAGCAACCAGAAACGACGATACTACAGCAGAAAATGTTGATGGACTTTATAAGCAAATTGCCTATTGAAAAACGCGGGGAGCTAATCTGTTTACAAATGGATGATCATTATCTGCTAGTACACACCGACAAAGGGGGTCATATGCTTTTAATGCGGTTTAAAGACGCACTTAAGCAACTTGATGGTTATCCCGGTTTTCAGACTCACCGCTCTTGGTGGGTCTCTACCAATGCAGTGACTGCGACAAAGCGCGAAGGGCGTCGGCTTATTTTACTAATGAGTAATGGCCTGGAGGTCCCAGTTTCACAAACATTTCTAAGTCAAACAAAAGATAAACTCAATATATCGTAACAGACTGTTCTTGCAATTAAACTCATTTTTCGAACAAGGTGCGACTTGTGTCGCACCTTGTTGCGTGTTAAAGTGCGACATGTGTCACAGGAGGGGTATGTTTTGAAACCAAATAACACAGAGTTAGTTATATTAAAATTGCTTTGGCAAAAAGAGCCAAGGTCTGCCAGAGAGATCCATGATGCTATTGAAGCTGAATTTGCATGGAGTTACTCATCTACTCGAAAGACGCTTGAGCGTATGGCTGACAAAGGCTTGCTGAGTGTAGGCGAGCAAGGCAATAAAAAAATATTCAGCGCTGAAGTAGATAAAATGCCAACGCTGGCGGCGTGTGCGCAAGAGTTTGCGAAGTCAGTTTTTGAATTGGATGGGCCGTTGCCAGTCGCAATGTTTGCAGACAGCCGTTTAATTCAAGAAGATGAGCTGGATGAACTCGAATCATTACTTGAAGAGCTGAACAAGCAAGATAAGAAATAGGTACGCGAACATGGATTGGTCACTAATCAGCCCGCTCATGATGTTAGCTTTATGGCTATTGACGAGTTGTTTATTGCTTAAAATTGGTAAGTATATAGCCGTAAGATACCCAGCTACACCGACAATATGGTGGGTGATATTGGGATTATCTGTATTGCCTATTTTACCGGTGAGCACAAGCTCTGAGATCGGAAAAGTACCAAAAGCGCTGCTTGAGTTTGGTGGATATATTGAGCAAAAGCAGCATCAGGTTGGCCAATTGTCTGTGCAAGATATACCGCTTTCCTTTGATGTGCTGCTTTACATTATTTTTGCTGCCTATTTAGTTGTTGCTATGCGAAAGCTAAGCAGACTTCGTAGGAGTTGGTTGAGTATTCGGCGCTTATTGACTACGTCAGAGCCATTTGCACATTCAATGTCAAATGTGCCTTGTGTACAAATACCCATAACCTGTTCTCCTTTTGTATTTGGGCTGTTCAATAGCAAAATTGTGCTACCGAGTTATTTTTCGCAGCTGAGCGCTGAGCAACAGAGCACCTTATTGTGCCATGAAGTGACGCACATACATCATAAAGATCATATTGCATTATTAATCTGGAGCATATTGGGATGCGTTTTTTGGTTTAACCCGTTTATCAAACAAATGGAAAAAGGCTTTATTCATGCCATGGAATTACGTTGTGATTTGAAAACGCTCATGTGTTACGACATTAATAAAAAGCACTATGCTACAACCTTGATGACGGTATTAAAGCGTTCGATTGCGGTTAATACGGTACCCAGCACGGCAAACTTTTCCTCGGATGCGTTGAGCTTAGAGGACTATAAATTAAGGCTTCAACAGATAATTCAGCCACAAGCCAATAAGCCTGCATACCTTGTTGTCCTTTTATTTTCTATCTCCATTGTATTGGGCTTTGCGAATATAAAAGCGGCGCCAGCATTATACTCAGCAACTGAGCAGTGGCAGAACCCACTTACTGATTTTCGGATCAGTTCATATTATGGGCATATATCTGAATTTAGACATTCCAAGCCCCACGGTGGTATTGATTTAGTTGCGCCTGTTGGTACCCCAGTCAAAGCGGTCTCTAGTGGTATTGTTGTTATTGCAGATGCGACTACGCTATCTGCTAATTTAGGCAATGTCGTCCTTGTGCAGCATAAAAATGGTTACCAAAGCTTATACGCACACTTAGATAAGATCACTGTTGAACAAGGCATGCAGATCAAAGCCGGAAGTAAGCTAGGTACTTTAGGCGCTACGGGGCGTGTGACCGGAGCGCATCTACACTTCGAACTGTTACATCAGGAGCAGCGGATAAATCCGTTGGCTATTCTAGAGCTAAAATAACCATGATAAAAAATAGCATATTGATTACTGCAGCCTTAGTTGTAGGGGTTGCTTGCACCTCAGAGAATGTAGATAAAGTCGCATATAAACAAACACCAGATGACCACGCGTCAATCGAAGAAGCTACCAGTAAAATAACAGTAACGTCTATCAAGACCGAAAAGGCGCGATCTCAGATAGTAAGGGTAGGTGCTGGAGAGAATCTAATGGGTGTCCTAAAGCGCTTTGATGTAACGACATCGCAAGTCATTTCGTTAATTGGTGCAGTTAAACCATGGCTGGACCTTAATAAGCTCGCTACGGGCCAAATGATTCAAGTGACGCTAAATGAAAATGGTGACTTTAAAGCCATTTCTATCGGTGTGAAGTTTGCCACAATTATTACGGCGACATTGGCGGAGCAGGGTTGGCAAGTTAAAGAGTCAGAGCTTGAGACTGAATTTGTCGATAGACATATTCAAGTAAACATTGGTCGCAGTTTTTATAATAGTGCGTTGGATACCGGTATGGATGCTGAGGTCATTCAAAGAGCTATTGCGATTCTTTCTTATCAAGTCGACTTCCAAAGATCTTTACAAGAAACGGATGTTTTCGAAGTTATCTATCAATCTACTCAGCTTATCAATCCTCATGCTTTATCAAGTGAAAGTGATTTAAATAAGGTTCGGTATATCAAGTTAACGGTTGCAGGTCAGGTACATGCTCTTTATCTCTTTGAAGTGGGCGACGATAAATTCGAACGGTTTTATTATGCTGATGGGCGGCCTGTGCAAAGCTTTTTACTCAAAACCCCGCTGAATGGCGCGCGGTTATCATCTACTTTTGGGCATCGTAAACATCCGATACTCGGTTTTACAAGGCTGCATAAAGGACTTGATTTTGCGGCCACTGTGGGCACGCCTGTCTTCGCTGCTGGGGATGGCAAAATACTTAAAGCAAATTGGGGGGGAAGCTTTGGTAATCGGGTTACCATCAAGCATGCCAATGGATATCAAACGCTATACGCACATTTACGAAGCTTCGCTAAAGGTTTAAAAGCGGGACATATCGTCAAGCAAGGGGAGGTCATTGGGTATTTGGGTAATACTGGACTATCACAAGCCCCACACCTCCATTATGAAGTACACAAAGATGGACATGCAATTAATCCATTGAAACTCAATATGCCGCAACTTACAGAACAAACACTTTCCGGTATGGAATTAGCTGCATTTCTAAATACGGTAAGCCGTATTGAGGGTCAATTACAGCAGCATCATAAGCTGCAAAGTGAATCATCAGAACTCGTTTTTAATTATATTCTTAAGGAGAACCTTCAATAATGTATAAAAGATTTATATTTACATTAATGCCTTTATTGTTTGTTATGCAGGCGTTCGCAAATGAGCCATTTACCATTCAGAATACGCACACAATACAAGTGACATCCAAGATTAATCAACAAAGCTATGAGCTCTATGTGCGATTACCCAAAGGTTATAACAAATCAAAGCGCCATTATCCGCTTGTCTTAATTAATGATACTAGCTACTCCATTGCAACTGCCAGCGGCATTCTACATTTAATTGAGGGTAGAGATATTGAAGAGGTTGTTGTCGTTGGGATCTCTTACTCAAAAGGAACCAACCCACTTATTAGTCGCACTAGAGACTATACGCCTACTTTTGCGCCTGAAGAAACTATGGGGCACTCCAGAGAAGCGCAGCAAGTGTCGGGGCAAGCAAACAGTTACGTCAAGTTTATCGAAACACAAGTATTACCATTGGTAATAAGTCAATATCGCATTGATAGTTCGCGTAAAACCTTCGTAGGTCATTCGTATGGTGGATTATTAGGCACTTATATTTTGCTACATCAACCGGAGTTGTTTAGTTCTTATATCTTAGGTAGTCCGTCGTTTTGGTATGATAATAAGGTGATATTTGAGATGGAAAAAAACTATGCAAAGCACAATAGCGTGCTACCTGCGACAGTGCGCTATTTTATAGGAGGTAAAGAAGGTTTTATGGTAACGGATTTAAAAGAGTTTATGAGCATACTTGATAAACGCCAGTATAAAAGTTTTGACTATCAACATACTGTTATCCCCAATACGTCCCACTTCAGTGTGTTTGCGCAATTACTCACTGAGGGCTTAATCAGCTTATATGGCAAATAGCCAACCAGAGAGCTTTCAGCTATCTCCTGAACTGCATAAATTTTTGCATATTCCTGAATATGAAATTATTTTGATTTTTGCATGTTAATAAAATGTATCCTTGAGGTCGTTGTGACCTTAAGGTATTTCTTTGTGAAAAAGCGTCAATAAGAAATTATTTTAAAGTTTTAAAATTTTAATGCGTATCATTCACTAAATAAATTCTTAAGTAGATGTTTATTAAGTACAAATTCCAAATTGAGGGACTAAGTTAAACAGATGGTTGTAAATATAACTGTATATTTATAAAGAGATTTTCATTTTGTCACATCATTGTTTAGGTTGAATTCTTGAGGTTTTCCTTGGTACACTTGATGTGTCAAAACTTTTATAAATATTTACATATTTAGCATTATTGGTGCCAGTTTTCAGTCCATCTTGTGCGTTAAACTTTAGTTAGGAATAGTTTGTTGCAAAAGGATAGTATTAGAGCTTCACTTGGGGAATTTGTCATTGATTTAGGGCAAAGTCTGCTTTTTTTAAAAGGTGAAGAGGTTTCAGTAGAACCTAAAGTCATGGAGTTATTACTATACCTCTACGATTGTCGTGGACGATATGTCACGGTCGAAGAGTTGCATGATCATGTTTGGGCTGATCGTGTGGTAACAGACACGGCTGTGAGGGGGACTGTTAAAAAGCTTCGTGTGATCCTCGCGGATGATGATTTGAATAATCCAAAATATATCAAATCCGTTGCAAAGAGAGGGTATAAATTAGTTTGTGAGACTAAAGTACTGTTTGATGAGGATGAACATCCGCCTACGTCAAGTACTGAAACTTCTAGTGCCAGCCTCAGGCCTAATTCACTTATTAAAGAAAATATAAAGCCTCAAAAAAAGTCATTTTTACTGATGTTATCGTCGCTGTTTTTTATTTTGTTGGCTGCAAGCTTTCTGGCTTCTAAATACATTTATAACGACACGCACTTAGTAGGAAAGGAACACCTTACCGAATTCAAGGGTGAAAAAAAGTCAATAGCAATATCGTCAGATGGGCGTTTTATTGCCTTTGTTGGCCGATATGGTGAGAACGGTCTCAGCCAAGTGTACCTTCTTGATAAACAAGAAGGGGTGACAAGACAACTTACCAAGAGCGCTTCTAACGCGCATTTTGTCAGCTTTGCACAAAATGACAAAGTGCTGGTATTTAGTGATATTGTTACTGGCGCTTCAGCACTGAAACTTCTACCACTAACTGTCTCAGACCCTGAAAGTGCAATGGTTACATTGCTGGATAACAAGTTTTTAATTGGTCGTGTTGCATCTGGCAGGGTGCCATCTGAAATACTTGTTCAGTTGGCTGATGACGCTGAGTCAGCACTTATGTTGTATGCCATGGATCTAGAGTCTCTTAACTTATCTAGACTGATGACGCCTACACACAGTGGTGGATATATACTGAGTGGAGCGGTATCTCCTGATAAACAACGATTAATGACCATAGCGGGTGAGTCTAGTAAATATCAACTCATTATTCATGATTTTACTACTCAGCTGGACCGCGTTTTGAGTGAGCAAAACCGGCGAATAGATGATGTAGTTTGGATGAATGATGAGGAAGCTCTGTTCCTTGATACTGATGGCTTGCACATTATTAACGTTAAAACGGCTGAAAGTAAACTGGTGCATGAAAACCCAGGTGATTTGATAACAAATTTAGCGGCTTCTAAAAATGGTCATGTGGTAGCTATCAAAAAGTCTCAAGAGCGCGCTAATAGGTTGTATATTGAGCGTTCATTGAATGGGTCAGGTGATGTCAACAGAGTTATTAACACAGTTCCTGAGATCACATCTATGGTATTTGACCCGCAAGATCAGCAGATGCGATGGGTGAGGGTGAAAAAGAATGATGTTAATTATGTAGGTTACTTTAATATTAATAATGACGAAATTTCAACGTATTATAAAACCTCGGAACCACTTGAAATATTGGATGTCGCCCAAGACAATCAGCATATTCTGGTCAAAGAAAACCATCGCTTGGGGCTCTTAAATATTCATACTGAAACTTTACTTTATTTAACTGCCGACTCGAGTGTATCGAGTGACGCCGTATTCTTTCAAGATGGTAAGTACGTGCTTTTTGGAGTGAAGATTGCGGGAGAGTGGGAGATCCAAAAGTATGATGTTAATAAGGCAACGACGGAAGTATTTCTTCGATATTTTAGGTCAATTAGGCCGACGAATGACAACTTTGTGGTCGCAGACAGCGCCGGAGATTTATATTATTTAGACTCTTTACAATCGGTTGCTGAGCCACTTGGTTATCAAATTAGTTATGAGTTTATTACTCGGTGGCATGTTAAGCAAAATACTGTAATTTGGACAGATTTTGATTATTTAAAGAGTTATATACACTCTGTAGATGTAGAGACAAAAGAACATGTTGTCATTGAGGATTTATTTTATAGCATGTACCCGAGGATATCAGCGAATAAAAGTGGTGAGCATGTCGTCTATCTCTCTGTACAGATTAATGACTCTGCCATTCAACAATTATTCTTTGATTGAATTATTTATCTCCACTCCCAATTATTACAATACTAACTACGAGAAAAACAATGAATACCTTAAAACTATTGAGCTTTACTATTTTTATTGCTGTTATGTCGAGCCCAGTTTATTCCCTCCAAATGACTTCCCCTGAGGAATGTAAAATTACAGGCACGTGTAGCGATCCTAGTAAACCATTTGGAAGTAGCAAAGGAAAAGGGGGCGTAGATAAACCTTTTTAACTGACCCTTCTAAATACTACTGCTTGTTTTGCAAGAATAATTGCTAGCAAGTAGTAGTTTTCCCTCCCTCCTTGTCTAGAAATTAAAACAATAAAATACTGATTTTATTGCTTACTTTTTAAGTTATAAAAAAGCAATGAATTAGTTGTTGGTGTTTGATGCCCATTTTAATAACTTGTTTAGTGCAGCAAGGAGTGGGCACTTGGTAGTGTGATTCACCTCCAGTTTTTTGTACGGATGCAGAAATATATTGGAGGTTGAATCACCAAACCTGAATAGAATTTAACAGGATCTGATGCAAGTGAGTCAGCCAGGATGCAAGTGAGTCAGCCAGGATGCAAGTGAGTCAGCCAGGATGCAAGTGAGTCAGCCAGGATGCAAGTGAGTCAGCCAGGATGCAAGGG
>NZ_AUXY01000142.1 GCF_001625695.1 Pseudoalteromonas luteoviolacea H33-S | reverse complement strand
AACTATTTAGGAAACAAGGCCCTGTGCATGCATTCTTTTGCTTTGCAGGCACGCCTTTCTTAACTTATTTCTGCTTTTAACTGATTAAAGGCGATATGTCTAAGACTTGCTGCGAATACTGATGCACCTAGTACGGCAATTATGTTCTCTAAAACCAATCTCTAATCGCCAGTGCAATCCATTTTCAATATACCTGTGTTGTCGATTTGCTGAACTTATGTAATAACGATAACTTAGCTCATTGCCTACTTTGCTTATTTCCAATAAACCTTTTCTGATAATGTTTCTAAATCATGACTCACTGCACACTATCTGAATTCTTCTCTATTGCTTTGATAGTTGGCTTTATTAAGGCAGCGCACTATTTCTTAATTGTTTGGTCAGCTTTTGCAATAGAGAACTTTCAATTTTCTTGATTAACGCATTTATTTAATTAGACTTTTTATAAATTGGTACTTACCCTAAAATTACGCCGTTTTCATTATGGTTATCAAGCCATGGCAGGCTATGAAGATTCCCCAGCAGTTCCCTGCCTCAATTTAAGTCACATTAGTCAAATTATACTGACCGACCGAAGCAAAATACTTCGAATAAATACTAGTTAAAACGAAAAGGAAAATAGATTTTGGCGATAAAATAGCAAGAAACGTTGGAAATAAACAGATCATTCAAAGAATTGATGAGCGCCATCGAACTACGGTTTTATCAGAACTCGTAAAACTAAATAAACCTAAATGTAAACCTGTATGTCCAAGTTCAGGGGTTCTTGCCACGCACTACTTCATCGAAAGGTTTTAATATGTCACTTTAATCAGGTTTGGTTATCAGCTAGGTGAAGGCACTAGTCCGCAACACTATTGGCTTTGGCACATGCAGAAGTACGTTAAATTAGTCCGCTCACTAGTAGATAAAAATGTCTGAGATTATTACCCAATCGTCAGTGACAAGCTAAAATAACTCGCCTCACAAAACGGTGCATTCGCAATGCATCGCGATTATGACTTGAAATCAGGGTTAAACTATTAGTGTCACATTTAAGTCTGTTAAAAATAAAAAACCCGTAATCAAATAATTGATTACGGGTAGTGCATATAGTTTTAAAACGTAAACTCGATGCTTTTACTGAGCCATCTTTTTGATGATGATCCGATATTTACCCCCATACGGTTGACGTTGAAGAACTGTAACCGTGTTATCAGGGTTGCCAATTAAACCTCTTACACTATGGCTACCCCAATAGTTGACCTCATTTATTAATTTTTTCTCATACGAAATTAATGAAGACGAAAACTCAACAAGGTTTAGTGCATCATTGATATTTGCTACAGTGGTATACATGCCATTTTCTTCATTATAAATTAATGCACGGCTTTCATAATAATAATTACCTTCGTTCACAAGACCATTGATTAGTTCATGCCCTTCAGGTGAAACTACCGAAACAGCAGGCTTCACACTTGTACCACTTTGCCCAATGATTCCGTAATTACCGTTTTCAAATTGGGTAGCATAACTTATATTTGCATGTAGATAATCCAGAGTGTTATGCCATGTCATTATACTATTAAGCTCACTATCGAAAACTTGTACATAAGAGCCACCATCGTAATAATCACGCTGAGGATCAGAGGTCTCAGGGTAAGCAAAACCAATGGCAGTTAAAGTATTGTCTTGATTTTTGATAAGCTTCTGGATACTGCTTGAGTGCCCTTCAATATCAGGTATGTTTAGCTCTTGTGATATCTCACCGGTAGCAGCAGAAATAGTAAAGAGTCCACTAGTTGCTGACAAATCATCGGCCAGATAAACTTTATCTTGCACTTGGACTGCACTAATGAATGCATAATCATGCTCTACGCCTGGTGCTATTCGGTTTGCTGACCACTCATGTTTGCCACTTTCATCTAGTTTTTTGACCAGAGCTTTATTTTCCGATTTAACCCCCCCCACTGCTAAAATAGAACCATCATCCAGCTCTACAATACTGCGTGTCGTTGGTGCTCCTTTTTCGTCAGAAAAATAATTCCAAACAATTTCCCCTTGACTGTCTATTTTAAATATCCAATCATTCCCTAATGAATCATGATTTGAATCTTGAGGGTGGTTAAAGGCTGTTGCCAATACAATATATCCGCCATCACGTGAACGAATAATTGATTTAGGCTGACCTTCATCTGAACCGCCAAAGTATTTAGTAAATACGCCTACAGGCAGCTCTTGAGTTTCACTCCAATCACCAGCTAAC
>NZ_AUXY01000141.1 GCF_001625695.1 Pseudoalteromonas luteoviolacea H33-S | reverse complement strand
ACAGTTTTTATTACAGTCTCAGCAGCACCTTAACATGTGCTGGTTTTTCTGCGTAAATATTGAACACAAAGCAGAAGGTGTGCGTTCCTATTTCGTCAATGTTAGTTTGCTAAATTTAAAGCCTAAGGTAATCAAGAGTATGGCGTTCTTTGCTGTATATATGGGGCGTGATGTTTAAGTTCAATGATTAAAGGTTGTAGATTTGAATTACGAATATCCAGATGAATTGGATTTTTTTGAAAGAGGCTTTGGTTACTCTAAAGAGTACAGCCATGATGAAGGACTATTTTCATTTATCATGCAGTACGATAATGGAGCCAGCTTAATCTTTACCCACTCACCATTTTATAACTGCTCCGTAAGCGTAAAACTGGTGCAGGATGATGTGGTTGTATTTGATGTATATAAAGAAAATGTTTCTTCTATTGCTTTTCAAACATGGGGTTTAGAAAAGGTTTTGAGAGTTTACTCTACTAAAGGCGCTGAGAATCATGATTTTCTTGTGTATTTTAACCCAAAGCCAAGATTGCGTTACTCCGAGTTTTGATTTTACAGAGGCCTTGTTGATCAAATAGGC
>NZ_AUXY01000140.1 GCF_001625695.1 Pseudoalteromonas luteoviolacea H33-S | reverse complement strand
ATACAGCTGCGAAAATCCAGATCGCACGGTGCTGGGGCTGAGTGCTGACGCACTGGCTTATGTAATTTATACCTCAGGCTCTACCGGACAACCCAAAGGGGTCATGATTGAACACGCAGCGGCTGCAAACTTTATTAGCGCCATGCTACAAATGCTGCCACAGTCGGAGCAAACGCAGATGAAGTGGCTTGCCACCACAACTTTTTCGTTTGATATTTCCGTACTTGAACTTTTTGCTCCGCTATATGTGGGTGGTACCTGTATTTTGGCAAACGAGCTGGATCAGCGAGATCCGACTCTTATGGCAGCCCTGATTGAGTCGCATGATATTAATTTCTTACAGGCTACGCCGAGTACCTGGCGAATGCTTGTCGATATACAATGGGCTGGAAAGCAGGACTTGATTGCATTATCGGTCGGTGAGCCGTTGCCCGTGAATCTGGCACAGGCGTTGTTACCAACCACAGCCAGACTCTTCAATTGCTATGGTCCAACTGAAGCGACGGTAATTTCATTGGTTCATGAAGTACAACAGACCGAGCTTGATAACAATAAAATTTACCTGTCTGAGAGTTTGGCCGGATATGGCCATGTATTGTTGGATGAGACAGGCCAAATTACACCTATTAATGGAACTGGAGAACTGTGTATCTATGGTCTGGGGCTTGCCCGGGGCTACCTTGGACGACCAGCACTTACAAATGAAAAATTCATAACAGTCACTTTGCCAGGCACTGCTGGTACTGAATCGGTGCGGCTATATCGTAGCGGCGATGTGGTGAGATGTGATGGGCAGAGCGGGCTGGAATTTCTTGGCCGTAAGGACGATCAGATCAAGATCAGAGGTCATCGACTGGAGTTGGGCGAAATAGCAGCCAATATTGAGGCTCTGAATGCCGTAGACGCGTGTTATGTATGTCTGCACGAAACACAAACAAGTTCACCTCAGCTGATTGCATACCTCAAGAGTAAAAACCAGACGCAGCAACCAGCTGATTTTATTGCCATGGTAAGGCTTCAGTTAAAAGAAAAGCTACCTAGCTATATGCTACCAACCCACTATGTGCCGGTGGCGCAATGGCCGACAAATAGTAACGGAAAAATAGACAAAAAAGCATTGTTACATCAGTACGGACGGATCAACACCACCCAGTATGTGGCGCCAAGTACACAAGTGGAACACGAGCTGGTCGAGATCTGGTCGCAGCTGCTGAGTTTGCCAGTGGAGCAGATCAGTGTCGAGGCAGATTTCTCAGAGCTAGGTGGGCATTCTTTGTTGATTGTGAAAATGCAAAGAGAAATCAATAACAAATATAATATAACACTGCCAATTAAAGACTTATATCAAGGGGCAAATTTGGCGGAGCTGGCAAGTATCATTGAGCACCAGCAGTGGTTAAGCACATCTGACCTTAGTACAGGCGAACCGCAGGAAGAATTCGAGGATCTGGAATTATGAATATCAAAAACTTAGTTGCACAATTAAAATCGGCTGGTGCACAGGTGATCAAACAACAGGGAAAATGGTCGGTGCGCTTACCAAAGACCCTATCACCTCAGCTAAAACAGCAGATTCAGGAAAACAAAGTTGCGTTAAAAAGCTATCTACAATCACTTGACCAGCTGGGCTCTGAGGATAATCGTATTCGCGCCAGCAAGATAGACTCGCCAGCGCCTTTATCCAGTGCGCAGAGACGATTATGGTTCTTAGACCGTGTACAGGAAAAAGGCAGTGCTGAGTATCATATTTTTGTGGTACTAGCGCTACAAGGCCGCCTAGATCTGGCTGCTGCCACGCAGGCGATAGAAGCCATTATTGCTCGCCATGAGATTTTATCAACTAGTTATACAGAAAAGGACAATGAGCCAGTTCAGAGTGTAGTACCGCAGGCGCCGTTTGTGATCTCAACTACATCACTAGATGGTATGACTGATTTGACAGAGGAAAACCTCCATGAGTTATTCAGACAGGAAGTTGAGCGCCCGTTTGATTTGCAGGCAGGCCCCTTATTCCGAGTGAGTTATTTTGACTCAGCGTCAGACGATAGTGGGTATTTGCTGGTTAACATGCATCATATTCTGGCTGATGGCTGGTCGTTGGAACTCTTTAACCAGGAATTCATTAGTAACTATGAAGCCATTTTGGGTGGTAAGATGCCATCGCATCCTGAGTTACCGATCCAGTACAAAGACTATGCTATCTGGCAGAATGAACAATTGCAGGACGGCCAGCTTGCACAGCAGCTAAACTATTGGTCGGAACAACTTGCGGAGCTACCATTACTGCACAATCTGGCACAGACTAAACTTAGACCAAAAGTAAAGCAGCACGTTGGCAACAAATTGGTCAGCCAATTTTCATCTGCCACAATGGCACATGTCACCAATATTGCACAGCACTATGGAGTGTCACCGTTTGTTTTTGTGCATGCCATATTAGCGCTGTTGTTCTCCCGTCATAGTAACAGTGACGACATTGTTGTGGGGCTGCCAGTTGCCAACCGCAATCAGCCTGAGCTGGCGTCGCTGATAGGCTGTTTTGTCAACACTTTGGTGCTTCGGGTAAATACAGCACAAAGCAGTTTTTCTGATTACATGGCACATGTTAAGCGGGTTCATCGTGAAGCGCTGGAAAATCAGGAAGTTCCTCTGGAGCTGATCATTGAGCAACTCGGGATCCCGAGAAGCTTGTCGGCTACCCCTGCTTTTCAGATCCTGTTAACGGCCAACTCAGAGATTGCAGCTACTACTAACTCCGCGACGTCACCTAAGTTGAATACTGGGGTCGCTTTTCAGGAATTACGGTTGGATGCCAGTAGTGTAAAAACGGATCTAGACATTGCCGTTCACACGACAGCGGAGGCACTGACAGTCGCATGGAACTTTGATGTGGCTCTATTTAGCGATACACAGATCGCACGTATGCAGCGTCATTTCGAAACCTTGTTAGAAAGTGTGCTGACGTTGTGGCAACAAAATTCACTAGATACCTGCGCACCTGAAGCTTTGCCTATGCTCAGTCTTGCCGAGCAGCAGGCACTCGTATTACGGGGCACAGCGTTGGATGAGCAGGCAACAGGTTTATTGCATGCGCGCTTTGATCAGCAAGTTGAGGCGCATCCAGATCGGATCGCAGTGCACTGGCAGGATAAGTCTTACAGCTATGGTCAGCTGGGTCGTAAAGTCGAGCAATTAAGTCAAATGATTGGCCAGGCTCTGGCGGGACAGCGGGGTCAGTTGATTGGGGTATGCATGGCCCGTAGTACCGATATGGTGATTGCCATGTTGGCTATTTTGCGAGCTGGCGCGGGTTATGTACCGCTCGACCCAGAATACCCTAAAGATCGCATTAACTATATGCTGGGCGATACTCAGGTACCAGTGGTATTGACTGATCCAAGTAGTGAAGGTGTAGTCGCTGACTACCCAGGTAGGCAAATTTGTCTGGATAATTTTGCTGATCGGGATTTACAGCAAGCCAGCAGCATAAAAGAATCACAGCAAGCGCCGAATTGGCGCGCCGAGAATGAGCAAGCGCTAGCTTATGTGATCTACACATCTGGTTCTACAGGGCAACCCAAGGGAGTTATGGTCACTCACAGTAATGCGGTTGCTATGTTGAGTTGGGCTGAACAGGAGTTTTCTGGCTCGGCTACGCGGCGAATGCTTGCTGCCACATCGATTAACTTTGACTTGTCAGTATTTGAGATATTTTTACCCCTGAGTCTAGGGCATAGCCTAATGTTGGTTGACAATATCTTAGCGGTAACAAAAAGCGACGACATCACCTTAATCAATACGGTACCATCGGCAATGCAAACTTTGCTTGATACCGATTGTTTGCCTGAGACCGTTGAGGTAGTGAACTTAGCCGGTGAGCCGTTGCAAAAGCAGCTGGTTAACCGTATTTTTGAACAGCAGTCACAAATTCGGGTTTACAATCTATACGGTCCGTCGGAGGACACGACCTATTCGACCTATGCACGTTTTGACGTCTCACTGAGCAATACTCCGCATATCGGTCAACCTATTGCCGGGACGCAGGCCTACGTCTTTGATCGTAATCTTCAGTTGACGCCTGAGCAGGTGAGTGGGGAGCTTTATCTGGGTGGGGCCGGCGTAACAGCAGGTTATTTGAATAAAGCACCGCTGACAGAGGCAGTATTTATAAATAACCCTTATTATGATCCTGCAGATCAACACAGCTCTCCTTATTTGTACAAAACGGGTGATCTCGTCAGGTTGCGTTCAGACGCCAATCTCGACTATTTGGGTCGCTCCGATTCACAAGTGAAAATCCATGGTTATCGTATTGAGTTGGGCGAAATTGAGCACCATCTTGATCAAATTGCGGAGATTGACTCCAGCGTGGCTTTAGTGACTGAGCAGGCTAATGGTCACAGTCAAATTCTAGCATTTGTTAAGTCCTCGGCAAATGCATCTGTTGAGCCTGATGGACTATTAAAGCAGCTGTCAAAAGCCTTGCCTGCTTATATGGTACCTCATAGTATTCAACTAGTTGTTGAGTGGCCTTATACCAGTAATGGCAAAATTGACAAACAGGCGCTCAGAGTCACATCGGCTCCGACGCAACATTATCAAAAGCCTGTCACTAAGACAGAGCAGCGGCTGGCAGCTATCTGGTCGACACTGCTGTGTTGTGAAGTAGAAAAAATAGGCTCTACCGATGGCTTTTTTTCGCTGGGCGGTAACTCATTACTCAGTGCCAAGTTGGCAGCGCAGATAGCGGATGAATTTCAGCTCACAATCAAAATATCTGAAATATTTGAGCATCAGCAACTAGCTCAATTGGCTGCCTGCATTGACGACAAGGAGCATGATACACATACCGATGCAATCGTTGCTGTGCCGCGAAGTACTGAGGGGCATACCCTATCTATGGCACAGCACAGGCTGTGGATGTTAGATCAGAGCTTGGGTGGCAGTCATCAGTATAATATTCCGATGGCATACACAATAGAAGGTACGCTAGACCTTGCTTTGGCGGAGCAGGCGCTCAATGATATCGTCAGACGTCACGAAGTGCTACGCACCCGCTATGTGGAAAAAGCAGGACAAGTTGTACAAATACCTTGTGAGCAGGCAATTAAGCTGGAGGTGTTTGATCTGAGTGAAGATTCGAGTACCGATCAGCAGGCGCGCTGTGACACTATTTTGTCGCAACAAGCCAGAAATACCTTTGATTTGGAAAACGAAGGTGTGATCCGTGCGGGATATATTCGCCTGCGACAGGCCTCCGGTGCTCAGGAGGGAGTGCTGTATTGTGTGATACACCATATTGCCTTCGATGGCGAATCTCAGCATATATTCTATCGGGAGTTTGTCAGTCGTTACGCACAGCTGCAAAGTGGCAGCGCTCCGGCTTTAGATATGTTGCCGCTACAATATATTGATTATGCACTATGGGAGCATTCGCAGCCTAGAGTGCAACAACTAGCTGGCCAAACGCAATACTGGCTTGAACAGTTAGCGGATCTGCCACAATTACACAGCGTACCTGGTGATTTCCCCCGACCGCCAGAAATGTCTTTGCAGGGTGCTACTTATACACAACCGCTGAGCATAGCACTTGGCGAACAGCTTCACGATTTAGCGGCAGCTCAGGGGTGTACTCTGTTTATGGTGTTCCATGCTGCGTTCTCAATCTTACTTGCCAGATATTCTAACGAATCTGATATTGTTTTAGGTATGCCCGTTAGTGGGCGTCATCACCCGCAATGTCGAGAGCTAATAGGGTTGTTTGTTAATACCCTGATATTACGCACTGATGTGGATCCATGCAGCCAGTTTTCTGAGTACTTACAAGATGTGAAGCGGATCAATTTAGCTGCGCATGATAATCAGGACGTCCAGTTGCAAACTTTGCTGGAGCTTCTAGCACCAACCAGAAGCAGTGCGCATGCACCGTTGTTCCAGATGGTGATCTCGATGAATTCAGATCACAGTGAACAGGTGCGCATTCCAGACCTGAACATAGTGGCTAATGAAATAGAAAACAAAACCGCAAAGTTTGATTTAATTTTACATATCAGTGAGAGCCAGGATGGTATAGGGCTAGCCTTTGAGTACAGTAAAGATCTCTTTGCCGAAGCGACTATCGTCAGAATGATGGGACATTTCACCAAACTTTTAGATGAAATCGTCATCGCACCTGACACTCCAATTGCGCACTTGCCGATCGTGTCTGAAGAGGAGAAAAAAGAGCTTATACATGAGCTTAACCCTGCCTCAGATGCACACCCCGATACTATATGCATGCACGAGTTGTTTTATCGTCAGACATGGCTAACACCTGATGCAACGGCGCTCATTGCTGCGCAAGGCCAGTTGAGTTATCGCCAGCTTTACCATCAGGCGCGTCAGATTGCTATGCAATTGTCTCAGTATGAACTGAGCAGTGAATGTCTTGTTGCGGTGAGAATACCTAAAGGGCCGATGCAGGCGGTCGCAACTATGGCCATTCTGATGGCTGGCGGGGCTTATTTACCACTTGAAGTGAGTTGGCCACAGGCGCGTTGCGAGAAAATACTGAACAAGGCTGGTTGTTCTTTGCTGTTGCTGAGCGATGCAAAACACGGTATTGAGCAGGCCGGGGTGGTTAATATTACACTGCCACAAATTGATTTTACTAAAGATGATTATGCTGATGAAGCGCTACCAGCCGAGATCCCGGAGATACAGCAGTCAGCCACAGATCTTGCTTATGTGATCTTTACATCGGGTTCGACGGGTGAACCAAAAGGGGTCGAAATTGAACATCATGCAGCGGTGAATACGCTACTGGAGATCAATCAGGTGTACCAAGTTGACGAGAAGGATGCCATTTTGGCAGTCTCTGCGCTCAGCTTCGATCTATCGGTCTATGACATTTTTGGTTTGCTCGCAGCGGGTGGCGCTGTGGTGTTCCCAGATGCGGATAAAGCCACTGATCCTGAGCACTGGTTGGAGATGGTTGAGCGTTATAATGTGACCTTGTGGGACACAGTCCCCAGCTCCGCAGGGTTGCTGGCCGAACAATTGGAATTGCAAGAGCGGTGCTGTACGGCGCCACTACGCCATGTGATGATGAGCGGTGACTGGATCCCACCTTCACTGCCACGTCGGTTGTGGGACCGGTTTAGCGCTTGCCAGGTGCATAGTATGGGAGGTGCAACCGAGGGATCGATTTGGTCTATTCATTACCCCGTTACTACAGATCCTTGCAATCAGAAGAGTATTCCTTATGGTAAACCTTTATATGGTCAAAGCTTTTATATTTTAACCCAGTCAGGTCAGTTCGTACCAAAAGGCAACATTGGGGAACTTCATATTGGCGGACGAGGGGTGGCCAGAGGCTACTGTGGTGCGCCCGAATTAACGTCAGAGCGGTTTATATGGCATCCAGAGCTGCAGCAAACCCTATATCGTACAGGCGATCTAGGCCGCTATATGGCTGATGGTAACATTGAGTTTTTAGGCCGTGTTGACCATCAGGTTAAGATCCGGGGGTTCCGGGTTGAATTGGCAGAAATCGAATATCAGGTAAAACAACATGAGGCTGTGAAAGATGCTCTGGTCGTCGTTTCGGAGCTACAGGGCGCAGCACAACTGATTGCCTATGTGATCCCAGAGACGCAGTGTGCTGAGGGGTTTGCCACTCAGCTTGTGCCTCAGCTAAAGCGCTATTTGCATACTAACCTGACCGACTACATGGTACCTGCGGTGTTTGTGCCCGTGGCGCAATGGCCTGTGACTGCCAATGGTAAAGTCGATAAAAAAGCGCTGCCAGCGCCTTCGGATACGCTGTTGGGCGCTGCCTATCAGGCTCCGCAAACGGAAATCGAGCGCATCTTGCAAAAGCTGTGGGCCGAGTTGTTGCAGCTTGATTGTGAACAGGTGAGCACCACTGCCAACTTTTTTGAGTTGGGAGGCGACTCTATCCTCAGCATTCAACTGGTGTCACGCGCCGCCAGAGCGGGGCTACACTTCAGCGCGCGTGCTTTGTTTGAAGCCCAGACTATCCGCCAGTTGGCACCTCAGGTACAAAGTCAGGCGGAGCGCCTAGCCGAGCAGGGCCCGGTATCCGGCTTGCAACCGCTGTTGCCGATCCAGCAGCAGCTGTTGGCCGACAGCACTGACGTCCATCATTTTAATCAGGCGGTGCTACTGACTCCGACCCAGCCGTTGTCTCAACCACACCTGATCAGCTTAGTGGCGGCTTTATATGGCCGTCATGATGCACTGAGCGTGCGTTATCAGTCTACGAGCTCTGAACAGTGGCAGGGTGAATATACGCCACAGCGTGATGATCTGGCCTTGGCTCGCACCAGCGTCAGCCGCTTAGATTTGAGCGAGCTTAGCGAGGCTCAGTACCAGAACAAGATGGATCAGCTGCAGGCCAGCTTTGTGCTTTCTGAGGGGCGTCTATTACAGGCGGTTCAGGTACGTCTACCGACACAGCTGGCG
>NZ_AUXY01000139.1 GCF_001625695.1 Pseudoalteromonas luteoviolacea H33-S | reverse complement strand
AATATTTAGGAAACAAGGCCTGGAGGAAGTATTTACGGGCATTCATTAATGACAAAGCGAATTGGGAATTAAACTGCCCATTACTGCCTCACGTAAATTCAATTAATTAAACAACTTAAAATTTTAACAAAATAGACTGAGCAAGCTTAAATCAACATCTAAATTCATTCATGCCCCTATCAGGTCAAACTTCATTCACTCGTTGTTTTCATATTTTTAAGCTACTACAAACTAATCACTAATAGGATTCTGAGTGCATATCAGGATTAGACCTCAGTAATGCGCAGGTTAGTTAAATCGCGGGGAACTCTTGAAAATGAAATGGCAAGAATAGCCCTCTATTGAACGGTGATAATTTAGAGGGCTATCAGGTTTATTTGATGAAATACAAGTTTATCGTTGAATAACTTTACTTATAGCATTTAGAAATTTAGTTACGAACAATTTTATAATTCAACGTTACATTGCGATAAGGCAAAAAGCCCCTTAAGCCTATATGCCAAATACCTTCTTCTACATCATTAATAATACATTTCTCGTTACTACCCCATAGGTATGGACGACAATCAAACTTGTGAAACCTTGGCTTACGTTTATGTCTTAAGTATAAATCTGCTTCTCCTTGACCTTCAATTGTTACCTCCAGATTGTTGTAACCCTCTGGTACTTCAATAGAAGTGCGCTGCCACCAAAACCAACCGTAAATGTTATCAATTGTGCCTTCAATAACAGGGTAAGGGTCTTGCGTTTGTATATCAATCACGATTGGATCATGATCTGATGAACGGTAGGCATGTTCAGCATATAAAGACTGCTGATGCTTGTCTGATTTGTATTCCGTATTGTAATCAAGCGCAACAGGTTCGTCAGCATTAATATGCCAATCCGCCACACCAAGTACTTTTTGCGTCATAGAATCGCTGGCAAAAGCATGGTCGAGACTACCTAAACGGCCCTTGAAAACATAAGAATAGCTTGTAGCATCACCATTAATCACATTACGTAAATTAGCGTAGCCATTAGTTGTCATCTGGCTGATTGGGTCCTCCATGTTATAAGCATTAAAATCACCTAATATAACCGTATCTTCATCGACAACAGACGTAGGATTGCTAGATAGCCAAGCATGAAGCTCGTTTACAGCCGTAACACGTGTTTGGTTCCAGCAGCCTTGACCATCACTTTGATCTTGATCTAGACCTTCCGCCTTACTACAGCTTCCTTTCGAACGTAAATGTGCAACAACAACGTTGAATACATCTGTCGTAGATATATCTTCAAAACTTTGCACAACAGGAGGCCTGTTACCATAGTCAAAAGGAACTGCGTCTGTAAATGCCGGCGTACCGACTTCCTTCACCTTGTTGGTACGGTAAATAATCCCAGACATGATGGCATCAGTACCCACATTATCAGTACCAAAATTAACGTAATCGTAAGTGTTGTTACTATCCGCGTTAGTTAACACGTTTGCTAACTCTGCGATGGCTGAAGTTTCTCCAAAGCCATCATTTTCCAATTCTAGTAAACCAATAACATCTGCATCTAACCTAATAATGGCAGAGATAAGTTTAGCTTTTTGACGCTCAAACTCTTCAACCGAGTCAGCGCCGCGTTCAGTTGGGAATCCGCGACCTAAACCATCGCCATTAAAGAAGTTCAGAACGTTCATACTTGCCAATCTCAAGTTTCCTTGCTTTTCGATTTGAGGCGCGTCTGTTCTAGAATTATATGAGATGAAGTTCGGTGCAACCGTAGGATGAATGCGGTATTGCGAGAATCCATAACCAATTACACCTTCAATACTTGATACCTTATCTCCAAGACGCAACGTATTATATGCATCCAATTCTGGTGAAGGGTAGGGGATCACCTCTGGATTTTGTTGTGATGACCCGTCATCAAGTGTAATTTCTTTCGTTATATTTAGGCGCTCGATTTCATTAGCCGCTTCACCAGGCAGTGCTACTTGAGTGCCTTGGAATAAACGCTCAGAACCGAGTTTAACTTCACCGTATCGCTTTAAGCCATATGTATCATTTACAACGAGTTCATTTGTGATGTTTACAAACATGCCCTCGTAGGCTTCAAGGCCTAATTCAGTTGGAATCGTGATATCCGCACTGATCACTGCATCAGTGCCACAAGTAACAAGGCCTGTAACGCTAGAGATTTGAGTTTGGCCGTATGACTCTCTGACTGTACCTGCAAGCTTCAACACTTGACCTTCGACGATAGAAAGATCTTGATGAGAAACAAATATACCTTCGGACGTAAGCGGGTTGTCATCTTGATCTAACGCCTCTTCTTGGATGAAGAAGCCCTTCATTTGGTCATCACGTACCAGAGAGGCTGTAACGACACCTTGTATTTCAACTTGTTCACCAACTAGTGTGCTTTGTGCACCATCACCCTGTATCGTAGAGATCAATGTGTTATTTAAATCACATTCAAGCGCTGGTGGCTCAGTTGGATCAGTCGAGTTATGGAACCCGATATTAGAAAAATCATCTTTAGGAAGCGCTTCCCATTGAACAGAAGGGACAAACTCGTCATCTGCTACTACATCGCCAGTCGCTACTGATGCAAAACGGATCAGTGTTTTATCCTTTGTTGAAACACCTTGGTCACTCCAAGAAGAGCCAGGGTCAACGCCTATCTGGCCAATGCTATCTACAACGACACCATTGTTAGTCAAAACAATCGCGTCGTCGCCATTAAACCAGCTACCATCTTTTTGTTGCTGTGCCTTTAAACGTAACTCTTCACTCGCCCTAGCATGCACCAAAACATGTGTTTGTTTTCCTGCAAGCATTCCTTCCAATGAAATACTCGTACCTGCTGTTGTATTACCATTGAAATAAAACTGCAAACGATAGTTACTTAAGTCGACCTCAGTCTCATTATTATTATAGATTTCTATCGCTTTGTTATAGCTACTACCTTCAACATATTCAGAAATGAGCACTTCGGCATGAGCAGGTATTAAGAAGCATGCAATCGCAGAAGCAATTAGGGATTTTTTGAACATAGTTATTTCCGTTTACCGTGTTTTTTAATGAATTATTTAGTAATTAAGGATGCAACTTTATATGAAAAATATTTCAATTGTAATATTAATGTGATTTTTTAATGTGGAATTTGATTTTATTGAAGCTGTTACTTAGCAATTAATTCATCTTAGTGATGAGTTTTAATGATGGCTAACAAATAATGTCAACCAGTACCTGAAAAGGCATATACAAAAAATCTGTCAGAACATACCTATTCTATACAACTCTATCTAATCTAATATTTCAGAATCATGAATAAAATGATTTATGATACCTTATAACAATTATTACACCTCAGTTATCGATTAAATTTTGACCTAAAAAGCTTTCTTACGTTAATGTCTAATAGTCAAACAATTTGACTAACTTAAAAGCTGCTGCAGAAAAGCGGTATCGATTCAATATGGATACAGCTTAGAAACAAGCTTTGAATAACAACTAATAGTAAGTATTAGTTGTACAACAACATGTAAAGTAAATTTGATATAAGGACGATTAAATGAAAACTAATCAATTGATTAAATTAGCATTATTACCTCTGGGGTTAATGACTAGTCAGCACGTGTATTCCCATGAGTTAGGAGGTAATAATTCTATTGGTGACACTGAAATTATCAAACGTCTTGATCTAAATATTGATTGTAATGAAGATCCAACTGCACTTAGTCAAGCGGTGGAAAAAGCCTATTTAGCCAAATCAGTTCAATTTACAGTTTCTGGTGTATGTAATGGCCCGATTAGCATAGTGCAAAGCCATTTCGAAATTCAAAATGACGAAGGGCGTACAGGGTCAATTCGAGTTCGGCATAATCAAGAATATACTCAAAAAAGCGCCGTCTTAGTGGAAGCTAGTGATTTTGTGCTCAAAAATATCAATATTGATGTACCAAATCATATGTCTGCCGTTGAGTTGAAAGCAAATAGTTTGGTAAAATTTGACCACGTTACCACGAATGCAAAATCTGCTGAAGATGCTGCATTTTTGCAATTTTCGGTTACAGACAACAGCACTGCATACTTTAAAAATATGTCTGGTAACTCTATTGGCGTATACGGCAGCTCATATGTTGAATTTAACAAGCACACAGATCAAATGAGGCTAGAAATCTACGATACGTCTGCAGGGCAGTCGACTGATAGCAATCACTTTAAATCTGTTCAAGTGGCGGGGAATGGCTATTTTTTAGCTGACAATAAAAGTAACATCAGTCAATTGATGATTTGGAGTAAAGGCGCAGCAGAGATAAATAACAGAAGTCGAGCTGGTGAAATCATGATGGGCGGGCAAAGCCACTTTGCAGCCTACAAAGAATCAACGGTAGCTGGACCATATTCACTCTGGGGCAATGTGGTTTTTGAACTCGAGCATTCAAAAGCATACAACTGGAAAGCGGTAGATAAGCCACTGTCTATCATTATAGGGAACAATGCGAACGTAAATGGTAAATTGTATCCGGGTTGGAGCTGGACAGGCCAAGCAAAATAAATAGAAGTAACATTTGAAAGAAGAGCTTCTCTCTTCTTTCATTAAGTATTCTCAAATCAAGTTAGCTCAAATAATCAATATAAATACAAAGTTTTGATTCATTGGTATCAAAAGCAGGGGATGAACAAACTACCGCATTGTGTTCTTGATCTTGCCAGTTTTTCCCCTTAACAAGGGCTATATCACCATTGCAAAGTGTATTAACATCACACTCTCTGGGTTCCTTTATTGCTGGCGCAAGCTGATTTTTTTCTAAAGGGTGATATTGCACAAATTCTTTTTCAACCCACCTTTCTCCGCTGCCACCTAGTGTTGATATCATTTTCACAACACCATTTTGAAAATGAAAAGCTGGGCTCAATGAATAAGTGCATGGCAATATCCGCAGACCAATCTCTTTCGGTTCAAATAGCTCTTGAAACATCAACAGCATTAACTCGATATGTTCAAAAAGTAAATCACCATGCGTTGTAGCAGAAAATAAACTCTCCACCTGTTCAAACAACTCGCTCTCAATTGCACCCTGATACTGAAAATAGTTATCTGATGCCTTTTTAACATAATGAATTGCAGCATTACTTTTAGCCCAGTTTGCAGGGCTGCAAAAACAAGTTAAAGCCGTATCTGGCTCATAAATTTTTGAAAGGATGCTCGCGGAGTCATCAATGAGGTATTTAGTGCTTGTGGCAGGGACACTTACTTCTGAATTAACGCTCATAAAACCATATTGTTATGTGATAATGTAGCAACACTATCATTTTACTTAACCCAATTAAAGTGTTTACATAAAATAATTGAGAATAAGAATTAATTTTATTAGTAGGGGGCTTAAGATAGAAAAGGCCTTTAACCAACTACATATCAAAAGCCTAAAATTTCAAAAGCGAATTGAGCGCTAGTCAATCTTAAAATTATCCATCGTTCTTTGCAGCGTATCACTGTTCAACTTCATGTCCTCAAAAAGTGCTTTAAGCGCAATGGATGTTTCAAGTTCATCGTTTGCCGCTTCTAATACAGCCGATGTATTGGTTGAGATATCTTGTGCAACCGTTGACTGTTGCTGCGCAGCAGTTGCAACTGATGTGGTAAGTTGTTCAACATTATTACTGTGTTCACTAACTTGCATAGAAACAAGGCGTGTTTCCTCAACTTCGTTCATTATCTCGCTAGCAAGTTGAGTATTCTCTTTGATGGCGTTAACAACACTTTGACTGATTTCGTTTAAATTACTAAGTAGCGAAGATATTTGCTCTGACGACTCCTTACTGTTATTAGCAAGTCCACGTACTTCGTCTGCAACAACCGCAAAACCTCTTCCATGCTCACCAGCTCTCGCAGCCTCAATTGCAGCATTAAGCGCCAGTAAATTTGTTTGATCTGCAACACTTCGAATTGAATCTAAAATAGTGTTGATCTCAGCAACTTGCTTTTCCATTTTCGCAGCCATCTCGTTAACCATATCCATATGTTCAGATAGGGCATTCATGGCGTCTAAGTTTCGTTGATTGTCCTCAAGTAGTTTTTGTGATTCGTTATTTAATTGATCGCTTGCAGCCAAGGTGTCTGAAGCAGAACGTGCAATCTCTTCACTAGTTGCGGCCATTTCTTCAATCGCAGCAGCAATACTCGATGCCATTGATTGTGTGCGCTGAGCATCTTCGTTCACATGGCTTGCTGCCTTGTCCATTTTCTCACCTAAGTCTGTACCGACATTAATTGACTTTGAGAGCCCTAATAGTAGATCTTTGAATGCATATACTGTGTTATGAATAGACTCGGATATTTGTCCAAGCTCGTCACTGGTTTTCAATCGCACATCCAGGGTCAAATCACCTTCATTAGCAACTTTTTCTAAGATGCCAGTTAAATGGTACAACTCATGCTTGAGTGATGTGACCAAATGCATGTTTATGACTGCAATCACGCTCATTGCTAGGATGAACGATACCGTAATAAACCAGCTTTGACTAACAAGGTCACTTTTGACAGCAGTGCTGTGATCGACCGTTTTAAGCCATTGTTTGTCTAGAATCTTTTTTACCGCAACAATTTGGTTGGTTGCTTTTGGAAACCAATCACTACTCGACATCAGTGTAGAAAAATCTGGATTATCTTCTTCAATTAAATAATTAATGACTCTATCAAGCTCTCTGGCGCTGGAGTCAGACATGGCCCTTTGATATCCCTCAAGCTGCGCACCTTCTAAAGACGTCTCTAATTGCTCCTTCAAAATAGCAAGTTGAGTCTGGTAATAGGTTAGTTCACCTCTTATTTGCGAATTGATCCGCTGTTTAGCAAGTACGCCATTCACTTTCCCTCTAAGTTGTCCTTTACGCTCTTTACTTTTGGCGAGTAAAAATGCGATGGACAGTTTAGATGCCAGATCTCTATTACTAATATAAGCTTGCATACGCGTTGCTGTATCAATGGCTATCTGATTTAAATGGCTATAATACTTAAATGCATTTTTGCTATTTTGGTTGTCAACTTCACGCCTGATTGAAGGCTTTTCATTCAATTCTTTAAATAGAAAAGGGAGCCATTTTTTAACTTTTTCGTCATCCCTAAACTGCCCTGAGTATAAATCTCGCACGACTTTTTCTGCGTTGTCGGCTTTTGTACGTTGAGCTGACACAAGTCTTTTTTTGTCTGCGGTTGGATTACCCAAGTAACCTGCTGACAAACCACGCTCGACCGCATGATGGTGAGCAATCTTTTCTATAGCATCTAATAGTTTGATGTATTCAATATCTTGCGTTGTAGAGGTGTAATCATGCCAATACTGAGTTGCCACTTTTGCAAGTAAGATAAAAATAAAAAGAATCAGGGCGAGAGAGCTAATAACGGTCAGTTGTAAAATGGATAAGCGTTTTAGCAAATTCATTTATTTCTCCAGGGCGTAAACCTAATGCCAATCACTAAAAGGTGGCCAATAATTGTTCCTTACCCTAAAAGATAGTCAAAAAATCGCTAACGATATAAGTTTCTTCATGAAAATATTCGTAAAACGATTCAAACCATTAAATAAAGCAGTAATCTTAAATCACATGTGTCTAAATGAGAGTCTAGTTAACAAAATAAATATCCTTCAAAAAGGATATGTGTGAGTAAATACACATACTTTGAACACAAAAAATTTCGTTAAGACAACTAAAAAAGGAGACTGTAATAAAAACTGTG
>NZ_AUXY01000138.1 GCF_001625695.1 Pseudoalteromonas luteoviolacea H33-S | reverse complement strand
GTCAGGTCAGGTCAGGTCAGGATTAATTTGGACCACTATGTATGAAGTAGCAAGTAAAAGCTTGCTACTTCTAATCGATTTAAATATATAACTTTTCAGCAGCCAACACCTTTTTAAGGTAGTGCTTTGTCTCATCGTAAGGTAAACCGGCTTGTAGAGCCTCTAGCACTCGTTCTGGTGGCATAGAATTGATAATTTTAGCCGCCTCACGGATATTTCTAGAATCATTCGTATTAAAGACTCTAGCGACATTGCCTGCTCCTGTATTATATGCAGCAATCATACAATATTTTCGACTAAGCGGATCTTTGATTCGGCTTAAATACCTATCGTTGAGCAGATGAAGATAAGCCGTGCCTGCTTCAATATTATTGTTCACAACGTATAGATACGGCGCGCTCATAGGTGCATCAATTTTAAACAAAAACCGATTAACATCAACCCCCGCACTGGTCGGTACAACTTGCATTAGGCCATATGCAGGAATATGCGACTTAGCTAGTGGGTTGAAGTGACTTTCTGTATGCATTACCGCCAAGACTAGACTTGAGTCTATCTTAAACCGCTCACTATGCTTGGCAATATCACCTGTGTAATTGGATGCCCTTTTTTTGGCTAGACTCCCCTGCGGCAGTTTGATAGTGACCCTGGTTACTTTTTCATCATTTTGGCCCGCTATCTGTCTTACTGACTGTGCTAAGTTTTGGATACGTTTAACTTCGAGCTGCTCTAACTTTGCTTTATCTTGCGCAAGCTTTTCAGTTGCGACTTGAGCACTTTCTTCATCTAGCGCCAGTTGCTCATCCGCCTTTTTTTCTAATAGCTGCTTTTGCTCTACCGTTTGCTGTTTAATTTTTGCTTTGGCATCAATGATTGCGTTGACCTTTAAATTTCGATCAATATCGTAATCTTGAATACTAGCCTGCTCTAACGATACTTGCTCGCCACTAAAGAATGTTTGCATTAACGCAGTTTCAGCTTTTCTAAAGCGCTCAAACTCCTTTTGCACGTCAGATTTTGACGGTGCACCCTCACCTTCGTGGCGAATACTTAAAACAATCTCATTGCGCTCAAAATCAACTTCTAACCTCGAACGATTGTCTTCAGAATAAGATACATATTCAGTCTGCGAGGCAACTTTAGCTTCACCCCACTCTTTGATAAGCTCATCTCTGAATGCGTCATATTCTGCAAGGTGCTGCTCAACAAACTCCTCATATTCTCCTAAATGCTGAGCTTTGAACTGTTCAAATTCAGATTGCTCCGAGCTTGATTCTGGGGTTGATTGCGCCTTACTATCATAACCCTGCATCTCTTTTGACAGTTCGCCAAAAAGTGCCGAAGTACTTGCAATAGCAGTACTTACTACAAATTGAGAAGCGATTGTTAATGCGAGTACTTTCTTCACTTTAATATCCTTAAAAGCAAAAACGCGCCAAAAGGCGCGCTGTATTAATTCGTCAATCGAGCAATTTCTTTTTCTAAATCTTTTTCAGCTTTATAAGCTTTAAATTCTTGATATAAGAATTTCTCATCTTGTGGGTTGATTTCTTTCTTTGTCTCTTTGATCACATCTTTAAATAGTGAATGAGTGAGTTGTGGTGATAATACAACCAGAGAACAGTAGTAATCTTTCCCGCCAATTTCCACCACATCTGCTTTATTTACACGAGAACCATTCAGTGTTTGCTTTGTTAGTTGCTTTGATACTGAACTAAACGTAGAACCTACTGTCGTATCGTCATTAGCATCAGTGCGGTTTGCAAATGTTTTGTCCAAACCTTCAATACGAGTTTCAATTTGTTGAGCTAATGCTAAACGCGCATTTGCAACAGAGCTTTTTTGATCGATTGAAATATTACCAGAGAATTTGACACAGTCAGCAGCCGCAATGCCGTTTTCAATCGTTGGGTTCAATACCCAATCTGGAATATTTACTTTAGATTGAGAAGCAGACTGATCTTGCGTCGAGCTACAACCTGCCAAGATCCCTGTAACAAGCACAGTAGTAAGTAGCGATTTAAGTTTCATGGTATTTTCCTTCGTAAGAATGATTGCCTAAGCGATGATTTAAATTTAACAAAAGGCTCGGCTAATTACAGTAATAAATTGTAAGAACGATTTTTTACAACTTTATTCTTTAAAAAAACTAAAAAAATCTTAAACTTGCTGACAATATAACTGAATAAATTGGTATAGTCACTGTCATGTTTTTAACAAGTCATGGATGTCAACGTGCAAAATAACATAACCACTAAACAGCACTTTGCTTTCTTTATAGTCATTTATCTGTTTTTTCTCAGTGGATGCCAAAGTACCCCAGCAAATAAAAATGCAATTCTACTCGCTCAGCAAGGTGAGTTTGAATCAGCGAAACAAACAATACGAGCAGATTACTCGGCTACAGGCAAGAGCAAACTCCTACATTACTTAGAGTTAGGTATGCTTAATCACCTACAAGGTAATTACCAGCTCAGTAACCAACAACTAACCCAAGCACAGCAAATCATAGAAGAACAGTACACCATCAGTGTGTCAGAAAGTGCACTTGCTTTATTAAGTGGACCGTCATTCACCACCTATGCAGGTAAGGTATATCATCGACCGCTCATCAACTTTTATAAAGCGTTAAACTATAATGCACTAGCGAATCAACCTAACGCTGACCGTCAAAGCTTTTTAGATTCAGCCCTTGTCGAAATGCGGCAACTTGATACCTATCTTTCAGGGTTGAAAGACACAACTGGGGGCTATGATGATGAAGAGCAGCCTTCAGGCTTAGATCAATTAACTGAGCAAATAGATAATTTAACAAGGCCATTATTTGCACCAAATGATTTGCTTAAGGATATAGAATATAAAGATGATGCTTTTGCACATTATGTCAGTGGCATCCTTTTTGAGCGCAGCCAAGAGCTAGACTCCGCTAGGATACAGTATCAACGTGCCATCCAAGCTTTTGAGAATGGCTTTGCTAAGCAATACGATATCAATCCGACGGTTATAAGTCAGATCAAGAAAGACCTTATTCGTGTGATGGAAATGGCTGGAGGTTACTCTAATGAAGTGGCACAACTAAAATCTGAGCTTGAAATCGCAACCAGTCAAACTGCTCAACCAATTTTAAACATTTTGCAAGATGTCGGGATTGGACCGCAAAGAAAGCAATTCAACTTACTTTTAAATGTAGATGAAGAAGCCAAAGCACTTGTTATGACACCCATTTTATGGGGTACGCGACGAGAGCAACAAGCGCAAATGCGCTGGTTTCAAATGCTTTATGCAGATACCAGCATATTTGACTTAATCCAAAACTATGCGACTGGTGATATCAGTGACGTCGTTATGGGCGGCCTTACGAAGCGTATACCGCTGGGCCCACTTTGGGATGACGCAGTAGATATCGGCTTGATCAGCGCCCTTCAGTACGGGAGCCGTATTTCAGTTACTTACCTTGAGCCTCTTAAACAAGAAATTGAGCGCTCTGAAGTATGGGTAGGCGATCAAAAAGTCGCTAACTTAGATAAAATCTATTCAGTTAGCCTACTTACGTTACAGGATGCGCTGAATAATGCCAACTCAGAAATACAAATTGCCTTGGCAAGAGAGATAGTCAAATCATTAACTGCTCAAAAAGCAATTTCGGCGACTGGGTTAGATGCTTCATTCTCAGGGTTTGCAAAACTTGCTACCTCCGTTGTCAATGCAGTGACGGCGTCAGCTGATTTAAGACAATGGCATTCTTTGCCTGCGCAAATCAATTATGTTCAGCTACCCGTCTCAAAAGGAGAACATACCATTACACTAAAAACCTATTTAGCATCTGGTATCGTTCTAGAGCAGAGCGAAACAATCCAGGTTGTTGACGACGTGACGCTTTGGCACACACGTACATTTTTACAAGAAACACGTATCGAAACACCAGATTCAACTTTTTTATAATGGAAAAATTGTTATGAAATGTAATAAGACCTTACTTAAACTTACTCCGCTTTTTGTTGCTTGTACTCTTGCGGTTTCTGGTTGCTCGTCAACCAAGGTCCAAAGAGTAGATGCAAATCAAGAGGTTGCATTATCAGACAAATGGAATGCAAAGGACTCGCAACTAGTTGCCGAAGCAATGATCAATGACATGCTGAGCTTTCCATGGGTAAACGATCACTTACAAAAAGAAGGTTCTAAACCTGCTATTATCATTCAATCAGTGCGTAACAAGTCTCACCAGCACATTGCTGTAGATACTTTTTTAAATGACTTAAAGCGTTCAATTTTACGCAGCGGGCAGGCTGACTTCGTCGCAAACAAAGATGTCAGAAAAGAAATCCGCGATGAACGTAAAGACCAAGAGCTGAATTCAAGCCTTGATAGTCAAAATGAAATGGGACAAGAGTACGGCGCTGATTATGCACTGTCTGGTACTATCAACTCTTTTGTTGATGAGCAAGGTGGTGATCGCGTGACTTTTTACCAAGTTGATTTACGTCTTATTGATATGACGACAAACCGTGAGGTATGGAATGGACAAAAGAAAATACAAAAACTGCAGGAACGTTCACGTTTTGGCTTCTAAACCACTTTTAGCGACAATGCTTAGTGTCGCTTTGATTTCTGGTTGTCAGAGTAATTCAGCGAGCCAAACACAACAAAGTACCACACCACAGTGGATTACTGTGACACCAGCGTCTAGTTATATGGTATACGGTGTTGGCAATGCGCAAAATACAGGTGACATACAACAAGCTAAACTGGCAGCACAAGAGTCAGCCCGACTCGCGCTGGCGAAGCAGCTGAATGTGACCATTTCTGCAAATACGACCATTAGCCAGCAAGCTGACAATAAATCAATGACCTTTCACATTGATGAGTATATTCAATCAAAAGTCCCAAATATTCAGTTACAGGGCGTAAAAATTGAAGATGAATATATCAGTGCTGATAAACAAACGGTTTATGCCTTAGCTGCATTCAATCGTACTGAAGCCGTCATGCAAACCGAGTTATCTATCAATGCACTTGATGACGAGATCAGTCAATTTTCATTGTCTCAAGCTCAAAAAAGTAAAAGCTTAGCACTTAAAAGTGCAGTCGCACTCAAAGAGCTCGGTGTTAAGCGGCACAAACTGAATAATTATTTGCAAATGCTTCAAGCCGCGCACATTAGTATGCCAAATACTGTGCGAGCAAAGCTAGAAATGGCAGATGCACTATTAAATGACATTAGCTTTAGTATTAGTGCAGATAATAGCAAGCACCAAAAAGTCAGAGACATGCTTGCCAAAGCACTGACGAGTCAAGGGATCAAAATCACAAATCAGGGCGCTGATTTCGATTTGAGCTTCCGTGTTGATTGGCAAGATATGAAAAAGTCAGGCACTTTCTATAGCCTTGCTGAAAGCTACCTTGTGGTAAAAGAACAAGGCGAAGAAAAAGCGCACTTTAACGCTAAAGTGAAAGCCGCTTCAAGCTTTAAAGATACTGCAAAAAGCAATGCTATGGGAAAACTTGCCGATAAATTGGGCCAACAGTTGGCGCAATTTGTTGTAACAGGTAAGTCCTAGTCAGCGCTTTTTTGCAATGTAAATAAAAAGGCCATAGTGGCCTTTTTTATTTTTCTTGTGAATATTTTTCTAGCTGATCTTTTAAGTTAGGTGGGACGCCTTTGATAGTAAGCGTATCACTAACTGGATCATAAATGACGCGCTCACCTAAGTGCTTTCTCTCGAATCCAACACTTACGCCACCGCCCATACCCGAAAACTTAACCATTGCAGTCACAGTCTTTTTATCAAGTGGGAATGACTCTTCCAGTTCATAGCCCTGCTCTTTATAAAAATCCTCAAACTGAACATCTGAAGATTTCGAAAGCGTATCTGATAAGCCTTCGATATCAGCATCTTCGCCACTATTAATACAGTCATTGCAGTAATCAAATACTTCTTTTCTGATGACATCTTTTTCAGATTTTTCAAACTGCTGCTCAGCCAAATAATCTTCAACTGCATGCAACATAGTCTGTGATTGCTGCTTAGGGTCAACCCCTTCTGCACACCCTAAAAAGTCTAAGAAGAAATCAGCAACTTTACGTCCAGCCCGTCCTTTAATAAAAGAAATATAGCGATTTTCTTCTGCCTGCGTGTCCCATGCTGTCAAATCAATACGCGCAGCTAACTGCATTCGAGAAATATCCAAGTGTCTAGAGCTTGCTAAATCAAGTTCAGAAGTAATCGAATAGTGCTCTTTAATGCTAATTTGAGCAATCAACATATAATCGCAACCGACATATTGATAATGGCAAAAAATTAAATACCCCGTTTCATGAAACGCATATTTGTTTAGCTCTTCTTTTAACACTTCAGTTGCCTGCTGTGTCAAATGCCAAAAACCTAGCTCATTATTACGATAACTTTGCATCGCAGATGCCACTGTACTATTTTTGTCACCATCAAATGCACAAAAACCTTTGCCAGGTTTTCCATTATATGCATGGTGCAACTGCTCAATAAATACATTGACCCTATCATTAACGGCCATCTCGTCTTCACGTAAATGAATTTGCGTTTCTTCGTCTTGCTTGTCTACATAATGTACAACAAGCTTTTTCACCTCAATGCTCATCTTTGTTTTTAACGCCTCTGGTGTTAGAATATGAAGAATTGTAACTCTATTAATTTGAACCAACCGATGCCAATTCAGTCTAAATATTCCAATGAACAAGTAGAACAAATTGTTGATAGTTTAATCACTGTGCTACAAGAGCACAAAGCACCTGTCGACTTGAGTTTAATGTGTTTAGGAAATTCTATCACGCACATCCTAAAAGAGCATGTGCCAGAGAGTAAAAGAGAAGAAGTCGCGGAAAATTTTGCAAAGGCGCTTACTCAATCGGTAAAGTAACGGAATGAATTTAACACCACACAGTCCTTTTTCTTCAAAAGCGAGTCAACTGCTAAGTTGGGGACACTGGTTTACTTTTGCTAACATAGGGCTAGTGCTTATTATTGCACTGGTCTATTTAGCAGCAGATGCAGCACCAAGCAGTGCGGTTGGCTGGGTATACATGATTGTAACCTGGGTAAGCCACACCAGCTTTATTACTTTTTGTGCCTTCGTGCTAACCGTGTTTCCACTGAGCTTAATCTTCCCTTATCCTCGACATATAAGGGGCATGGCTGCGCTCATTGCAACATTTGGCATTTCTGTTTTATGCCTAGATGCATTTGTATATTATCAACATGGTTACCATTTAAGTTTTCAATCTTTGTCGGAAATAATATCGCTGTTAATCGGCATGCTTAATAGCATGTCCATACTAACTGTCGTTTTCATCTTCCTAGTGTTTATAGCCATATTAGGGTTTGAGCTTGTTGTTGGAAATCATGCATGGCGACATTTAGACAAACTTAAATCTTACAAATTTCCTAAATACGCAACTGCTTTTTTAGTTACTTGTTTTGCCACAAGTCACCTAATGCATGTATGGGCTGATGCAAATAATTATTTTGATGTCACCAAACAAGATAATGTTTTACCACTTTCCTACCCCACTACAGCGAAAACATTGTTAGCTAGACACGAGCTATTAGATTTAAATGAATACGAGCAAGCCAGAACTGTAAGGTTAGAAAACGCTACGTCTCATTTTCAGGTGCCAAATAATCTACAATACTGCGAGTTTGATGCACCTGCTGTAGATATTTTTGTCTTGAATTCTATTTCCAATGCAACAAGCCAATTAGCCAATAAAGACTTATTTAGTTACTCTCATGTATTAGTGCCCACTGATCCACAAGACCACTATTTTAATCTAATATATGGCCTGCCAGCTTACTATCGCAATACCATCACCGAGCAAAAATTATCCCCAATCTGGAACTCAAAAAACACATTATCTGTTTCCAGTGACAATGTTTTCGGTTACTTCAATGAACCGGAAAAAGACAGTAAAATCAGATTTCACTTTGCCTCTGAGCTACCTAATCTTCCGGATGCTAGTGCATACATCATTATTGAGTACCCTATGGGTAGTGAAATAGTAACGCAAACAACATTACATACTAACTTACCTTACTTCTCAGATCATAACGGATTGATGCAAGGTACCGACATTATGTACACATTGCTGGATAAGCATTTTAATTGTGGCCAGCTTGCATCTCAAACCATGATAGGTAATGTATCCGGTAGTAATGAATTAAATCAAGGTGTGAACTATTCGCAAGGTGTACTGATCACCTATAAAAAAGACCGCATTATATTGGTTAATCATGACGGAAGGCATAAGCAAATATCTGCAAAGGAAGGGTTTCCTATTGAGCAAAAAATGGATATTCCCTTTCTCGTTCAGAGTATAAAATTACTCAAAAGGTTCACTGCAAAAGCACCCAATCAATAATTGGGTGCTTTTGCAGTAATTTGTGCTCTTATTTCAACGTAATCTTTTATTTTTTGTCTATAGTTAAGTGATGCGCGACTACAGGGAAACGTCAGCTATGAAATTTACTTTACTATTATGCTTTTTATTTTATACCAATCTCAGCTTTGCAAAAACGACGGTTTCTTATTACAAATGCGTCACTGACAAGAGCACAATTTTCAGCCAGCACCCTTGTTCAAACAACGCACAGCAATACACCCTGACTCACTCAGATCCACAAGCTTCCATACCCTCTGAGCAACATTTTAAGACATTAAATGAGATAGAGCGCAAACAAATTATTCTTAACCTAAAAAATGCATTGCGAGCAAAAAAACAGCATGCCGCCATACTTGGCCGAAAACGTGATGAAGCAGCCAGAAAGCAGCAGCGTCGTATGACCCGTTTGATGGATGATGACAAACGAAAAGCCACAGTGAAGGATGTGAAAAAGCAATTAAAAACAATAAATAAAGATTACTTGCAAAGAGTAAAAGTCCTTAATAAAGAAATTGCTAAAATTGAAAAAAAACTCAAACGACTTCAGTAAACAAAGACGTATTTTTCATCAATACGATGAACAAGTGTCAATCTACATAACAACTCTATGATATATGTTTTCAAAGCATTTCCTAATGTGATCTTATATAATCAGGCCATTCTCAATTTTAAAAAGTGAAATTGACGATTAAGAAGTGTTGAATATATATAGAAATATAATGGACATCGCCTCCTCTTTTAATCATTAAAAATCCAAAGTTAGAATTTAGGTGTAACAATAAAAAATTTCATAAAATAATCTTTGAACTTATTAAACTTGATTTAATTTGTTTTTTTGTTACTGTTTTTTTTGAGTTAACAAAAAGGAGAATTGTAATGAAGCTCAAATTAAATAAAAAGCCAGTTAAAAACCTCATTAATAATGATAAAGGCTTAGCTAAAGGCCTAACGCCAGAGGTTGCAGGTGGCTGTCTTACAGGTTGTGTTGTGGCCTGTAGAACGGTTGATAAAGACCCAAAATAATCAATAAGATACTGTTTTTTTTGAGTTAATAAAAAGGAGAATTATAGTGAAACTCAAATTAAATAAAAAGCCAGTTAAAAACCTCATTAATATTGATAAAAGCTTAGCTAAAGGCCTAACGCCAGAGGTTGCAGGTGGCTGTCTTACAGGTTGTGTTGTGGCCTGTAGAACGGTTGACAAAGACCCTAAATAGCCAATAAAGGTAATGAAAAGGCTCAAATTTTTAAAATTCTCTAGGCCTTTACACATCTATTAAATTAACCAATACACACAGAACCAGAAACTCCGGCAATCATGACATAAAAGGTTAATAATGTGACGATAGCCTTTGCAATCCAACTAGCCTCAATGCATACGCCGCTTTGCTTTCAATTGCTCAAAAACCTGTATAAAAAAATATTGTATATAATAGATTTCGAGCTAGAGTATAACCATCACAATAAAATACACATTAAGCATTAAGTGCAAAAAGCTTGGATAAAAACATTAAAAACAGAATAAATTTAGGCTTATTAATGCGACGATAGGAACCTTTATGGGCCCTCAAGATATTGCGTTTTTAATTATTTCTGGCTTTAAAAAGCACTATGCTCTTTTTCAAAGCATCACTGCACAGGCACCGGATGCATTCATATCACAGCAATGGGCCAATATAGAACGGATCAGTAAAGCGCGGATCAGTCATTACGATGAACGCATACAAGAAACCGTCGAAGTACTAAAACTACAATTCCCGACTAAACAAATTTGTAGTGACTTATGGCTCCAAGTAAAAGAAGCCTACACTGAGTTATTGACTTTTCATCCTCAAGCAGAGCTTGCAGAAACATTTTACAACTCGGTATTTTGTCACCTATTCCACCATAGCTACTTCAACAATGACTATATATTTGTTGATAGCTCAAAAAAAGGCGCCCCCCTGCTCCCCATTGAAGCAGAATATCGAAGCTACTTCCCTGTTATCGAAGGTCTGCGCAAAACAATTGAGCAAATAATTAAAGACACCGGCTTTTTTGATAATTTTCATGACCTTGAACAAGATATCCGACTTTTACAAAGAGCATTTTTAAAACAAGCGCCCAACACACACCACCAACACTTTAGAATGCGCTTTGATATTTTAAAGGCATCATTTTATCGCAATAAAAGCGCATACATTGTCGGAAGAGTCATTTCTTGTTCTGGTGTGCAGCCGTTTATCATCGCTCTGTTGCACCATCCGAGCGGTAAATTAAAAATAGATGCATTAATTACACAAGCATCTCAAATGAGCTTAATATTCGGATTTGCTCGCGCTTATTTTCTAGTCGAAACACACGCACCATCAGCAATGGTTGGATTTTTAAATCAATTAATGCCAAGTAAAACTGCCGCGGAGTTATATAATTCAATTGGTTTTCACAAACACGGTAAAACTGAGTTTTACCGTGATTTCTTACTGCATCAAAAACACAACAGTGAACGCTTTACTGTCGCCCCCGGCACGCCCGGTATGGTCATGCTAGTGTTTACTTTACCGACTTTCCCATATGTGTTTAAAGTCATAAAAGATAAATTTGCGCCGAGTAAACCATTTGGTAAAGAAACAGTTTTAGCACGATACCAGCTGGTCAAAAACCATGACAGAGTCGGTCGAATGGCTGACACCTTAGAATATTCCAATGTAGTCATTCCCAAAAATCGTATTGAGCCAGATTTACTCGCTATAATAAAAGAAAAAATCGCACAAAATATCATCGAAGACGACAAGTTCATCACCATTAAACACTTGTATATTGAAAGACGTATCACACCTCTCAATCTCTTTATACAAGACGCAACAGATGAGCAAATAGAGCATGTTATCGAAGATTACGGCAATGCCATCAAAGAGATGTTACAAGTTAATATTTTTCCAGGTGATATGCTCTTAAAAAACTTTGGTGTCAGTCGACACAATCGCGTGATCTTTTATGACTATGACGAGGTACAATATCTCACACAAATGTCATTTAAAGCGCTGCCAAAGGCCTCGCTTGACGATTTATATTCAGGTCAATCTACACCGTCGGTTGCCCCTAATGATGTATTTCCCGAGCAAGTGTGTACATTTGTAATGACAAACCCTAAACTCAAGGCTGCTTTTGAGCGCCATCACCCAGAACTTATGACTCCGACGTATTGGCAAAAAGTTCAACGGGATATACGACAACATATCACCAAACATGTTTATCCATACCCGCACAGTCAGCGGTTTGGACATCACAATAACAAGAAAGGAACATTGTGAACATTAGCAAAATTGACCTTAACTTACTGGTATACTTAGACACTCTGCTCAGAGAGTGTAATGTAACACGTGCAGCTAACCAGTTAAGTATTACACAACCGGCGATGAGTAATGGCCTGAAGAGACTGAGAAACTTATTCAATGATCCTATACTCGTGCGCACCAGTGAAGGCATGGTGCCCACCGAACGAGCGTTAGAATTGCAACCTGTCATACGCGGGATCTTAATGACTCTAGAAGAAACGCTCGCCCCAAATAGAGAATTTGAAGCAAGTCAAAGTAAACGCGTTTTTCGTATTATGGCAAGTGATTATGCTGCAAGCACACTCGCTCCTAAGCTACTGGCCAAGCTACATAATGAAGCACCAGATACCACGCTGGATATACTGACTCCCAGCGACGTTACTTTTCATGATGTTGAAAATGGTAAAGTGGATATGGCAATCAATCGATTTGAGAATCTGCCTCAATCGTTCCACCACAAGCAAATTTGGAAAGATAGCTTTAGTTGCCTAGTCAAATCCGATAATCCGATTAAAGAAGACTTCACGCTAGACGCCTATTTAAATGCACGTCATATTTGGGTGAGTAAAACCGGTTTTGGTGTCGGTGTCGGCATGAACCCGGAAGATGTCCAAAAGCTGGGCTGGGTAGATGAAGCGCTAGCAAACTTTGGTAAACACCGAAACATTGCCACCTTTACACGTAACTATCATGTTGCTATTCATCTAGCCAAAGAACAGAATTTAATTGCGACACTGCCATCAAAGGCTGCCAACATATACAGAGATGATAACTCGTTAGCCATTTTGGAGCCCCCGTTTCCTATTCCTCCCTTTGAACTAGATATGATTTGGAGCCCTCTACTTCACCGTGATGCCAGCCATGTGTGGTTGAGACAAAAAATTGCAGAAGTGGCTGAGGAAATAAAATAATGACGACAAAAAACTACAACAAGCTCATCGAACACTACCACTCTATTGATAACTTTGAGCACCTAAGTGCAATTTGTAGTTGGGATCAGGCTGCAATGATGCCATCAGGCGGCGCAGAGAGCCGAGCTGAAGCCATGGCAGAGCTAGCTGTTCACCTTCACTCACTTCATACTGCTCCACAACTTGCCGATCTTTTCGAAGCGGTTAAAGACGAAGAATTAAACAAATCTCAACAAGCCAGTGTGAGAGAGATGCGAAGAACTTGGCAAATGCGCACGGTACTGCCCACTGATTTAGTCAAAGCAAAAAGCTTAGCGGGAGCCAAGTGCGAACACCAGTGGCGAACACAAAGGACAGAGAATAACTGGCAAGGCTTTGTTAAAAACTTTAAGCCAGTCGTACAACTTAGCCAAGAAGAAGCACAGATCAGAGCAAACGCGAATAACCTGACGCCTTATGATGCAATGCTGGATATTTATGAACCGGGTATGAGCAGCGAAGAACTTGATCAACTGTTCATAGACATAGCTGGCTGGTTACCAAAGCTTATCCAAGAAGCCAAACAAATACCGCCACCAGCAACACATGCATCCTATCCAGTAAAGCAGCAAGAACTGCTAGCGCATGAGCTCATGACAATACTCGGATTTGATTTTGACCATGGTAGATTGGACACCAGCGTTCACCCATTTTGTGGCGGAACAAGTCAAGATACCAGAATAACAACGCGGTATGATGAAGATGAATTCATCAACGCAATGATGGGCGTGATCCACGAAACAGGACACGCATGTTATGAGCAAAACTTGCCAACACCTCTGAATAAGTTACCTGCAGGCAAAGCCCGCTCCATGGCCATTCACGAATCGCAGTCCTTATTTTATGAAATGCAAATCGCGAGAAGCCCTGAGTTTATAGTGCTAATAAGTGACTTTGCGGCACGCCACTTTCCCAATTATGCATCAATAAATACAGCGCAAAAATTACAGCAGAACCTGCAGTGCGTTACCCCTAGTTTAATTCGTGTTGATGCAGATGAAGTCACCTACCCAGCACACATTATTTTACGCTATGAAATAGAAAGAGATCTCATTAATGGCAAGATTAATTGCCAAGATATTCCTGAGCTTTGGGATAACAAAATGTCCACACTGTTGGGGCTTTCAACAAAAGATAATTACAAAAATGGTTGCATGCAAGACATACACTGGACAGATGGAAGTTTCGGATACTTCCCAAGTTATACACTAGGCGCGATGTATGCTGCACAATTTAAACATGCTATGAGCCAATCTATCGATATTGCAACACAGATCAATAATAGAGACTTCAAACCTATTTATGATTGGCTAAACACCCATATTTGGCAAAAAGCGAGCTTGTTACCAACAAATGAGCTAGTGGTTCAAGCAACAGGATCTTCGCTTAACGCTCAAATCTTTAAAGACCACTTACAGCAACGTTACACTTAAAACTAAATAAAAGTCGCCAGTATGAGGCAAACTGCTATGCATTTTCCTCATGCTTTACTTTATTGGCCATATTAATCTTGTTGACCAAAAATTGTGCCGTTTCTTGAAGAGGGGCGTCTTCAATTTGCTGTATTCTATGGTCTATAAAGCCTTGCAATCTACCACTTTTCAATGCAAGCAGACACTTACTTATTGATTCATCAACATACTCGTTTAAAGATATTGAACCGCTCCAATGTAAAGAGTTTGCCCATTGCAAAACATGGCTCAGCTCACTCGGCTTAATTTCTCCACAAACGCATTGTGACATTAATGCAATATCAAGTAGCGACTCTTTTTGCAGCTGTTCAACACAAACTCCACTGTCGAGATGCGATAGCAATTGTTCAAACTTCATTTTTGACTCCTTCAATTGACGGCATGCCTTTTATGGCGATAGTACGAACATATAAAACTCCACCCACATTGTCACTTAAAAAATATACAAGTTGTGATCCATGCACTAGCCTTAGAATTGGGTAAATAAAATGGTCCGAAATGTTTAAAAAGCTCGGCTTTATCGCATTACTAAGTATTAGTCATTGCAGTTTTTCTAAGGCAAGTAATCATATCTCTGTTCCAGTGAATAGAGACATTTACGGCTTCGCTCAAACTATTTTAAATGCACAGGACCTTGATAGTATCTCTCCAGACATCTTTGATCACCCTCTCTGCCAAAGAGATGTCGTAGATCTAATTATTATTCAAAAAGCGCTACAAGTTGGCAAAGCAGACGTGACTTTAGATTTTTTTATGATAGATCACGAAGAGCGAGAAGAAATCTTATTGCAATCTGGGATGTCGATGATTAGCGTCGACACAATATGGCTATCTCAGGCAAAAGCTTTGGGCGACAGCGTATTAATCTCTTCCCCTATCATTCGCAAAGGCGAGTACTTTGCAGGCATTTATGCTGCTGAGAGTAGGGCTAAAACGCTAGCCTCACAGATAAAGCAGGACTTTTCCAATATAACGGTAGTGAGTAATAAAGCCTGGTCAGTCGATTGGTCTACCATCAAAAAACTTAATCCGAAACGGCTATTTAATGAATCAGACTGGACAATGATGGCGCGCTTGGTGAGTAATGAATGGGTGGATATTATGCTTATACCATTCAATAATAAAACCCCCTTTAGGTACACAGGAAAAGGCTACAAAGTCGAAGCAGTTCAAGGTGTTAAAGTTGCATTACTAGATAGCCGTCACTTCGTAATAAGCAAAAAGTATCAAAACAGTCAAGCTATTTTCGACTCCCTACAATTGGGAATAAAACAACTCAGAGCCAACAAGTTCATCGAAAAATCATATCAAAAATGCGGATTTCTAAACGTTTTGGTTGATAAATGGCGAGAAATACCCTAGAAAAATCGTATTTTCAACTATTAATCGCCGGATTCATATTTACTCCATTTTGTTCCAATATCTTTCCCAAACTTGAAAAAACACCAATAGGAAATAGGAATTTAAAATGAAAGAACTTAGGCTACAAGTTAATACTGTATTCTACTTAATCGTAATGCTAGCTTCATTAGTACTGCTAAGCGCCGCAAAATTATTTATGGATATGCAATTATCTCACTTAGCTACTTTACAGTTCTTTATCGCCATTTCAGCAATTTTTATGGCGCTTGTACATCTAATGCTCACCTTATCAGGACAGAAGAAGGTAACTATTTGCAATCAAGGAATCTCATACTTGAATCTTTTTGCGAGAAGAAAATTTGTTCCATCTGAAGAAATCAACAAGTTAACGACTCGTAATTGCTTAGGGTTAAAAGTGATCCAAGTTCACACCCATGAGAAGACGATTACCTTATTAGCATTCAAAATAACCAAAGCACAAAAGAAATCCCTGGTTCAGCTTGGCTACTTAGCTTAAAAGTTTGCCATCTAAAGATAAACTGCATAGCATGCTGCGAACAGGTCAAAACAGAGTCAAATCATGTCAAAGCAATATCATATAGGCAAAACCGGAACACCTTGGACACCAGCTGAAAAGCAACTTTGGTATCAGTCTCAAGCAATCAAACGCTCATATCAAGAGCTTGTATTAAAAGAAATCAAAGCACTCGATACTTTTTGCGATATTGAACAGTATGGGTCATTAGACTATCAAGATGGAGCATACCCTTTATTTGCATTAAAGAATAAAGATGTAGATACATCACTGCCGACAATCCTTGTTACAGGTGGGGTGCATGGCTATGAGACAAGTGGCGTCATGGGGGCTTTAGCGTTTGCGCGGTACCAAATGCGACAGTTTACAGATAGTTTTAACTTTGTAATTTTGCCTTGTATCAGTCCATGGGGCTTTGAAACGATTAATAGATGGAACCCTGATGCGGTAGACCCTAATCGGTCATTTTACGATAACAGCCCTGCATTGGAGTCTCACTTAGCAATGCACTATGTTAGACAGCTACCAGCCAATATCATTGCACATATTGACCTTCATGAAACAACGGATACTGACAACAGTGAATTTCGCCCTGCTTTGGCAGCAAGAGATGGCAAAGTAAACCACAATTGGAATATACCAGATGGCTTTTATCTCGTAGGACATACTCAAAAGCCTGAGCCAGCATTTCAAAAATGTGTAATTGAACAGGTACAAAAAGTCACGCATATAGCCGACGCCGACGACAACTCACAGTTGATCGGTGTAGATATAGAACAGTTTGGTGTCATTAACTACGATGCGACTAAACTGGGCTTATGTATGGGCTTCACGCAAGCTCAGTATGTGACGACCACTGAAGTTTATCCTGACAGTGAAAGCACCTCAGAGCAAGAATGTACTGACGGCCAAGTTGCTGCCATTCTCGGCGTAATAGAATACCTAAAAACCCTTTAACCTATTCGATAAGTAGCGGCTTTAAACTAAGCCGTTACTTCACCGTGCTCATAAATGATTTCGAAAATCTCTTTGAATGAGTGAGCTTTTTGCAAAATATTTACCGGAATATGCAGCGCTCTTGCAATATCAGATGCTGAAATCATACCACGCAACACTTGATTGTTATCCATAAGTAGCACATGCTGATGCCCAAGCTCTTTGAGTGTTTCTAAAATATCCCCAATGCGCGCATCTTTAACACAATCGTAAAACATGGCATGCAATTCGCTTTTTTTGGTCATCACATCTTCTACGGTAAGGTCTGAGCGGGAAACGCTGCGCTTTTGTGCGGTAGTAAGTACTTTCCTCCCCGTCAAATCTTTCGAGTTAACAACGCCTACAAATGTGTCATCATGATCGATAACGAGCTTACATCGCACATGCCCGTTCACCATCATAAATAGTGCGTGATCAATGTCGACATCTTTTAATATCATTTGTGGCTGGCGCCTTGAAAAGTCGGTTACTACCTGTTCTGCTGGGCTAAATATCGATAATGGATTCCCTTCATAGTGCTCGCAAAACTGATAAATCCCTTTCAACTTAGTCGTGTTTAATAATCTAAACTCACTCATATACCACCTCTTGTGGACTCATCAATTACCTTTATTAAAAAAGAATGGTTCATTGTTCAGGGGATCGCAAGGTTGATTAGGGGTACGATTTGAATCATAGAAAAGTGCTGTAATCGGCTGTAATAGATAAAATAAGTTATTCTTCGTACAATGTATTTTATAGGTTAGTGAACTAACGAAAAGATCAATTTGGGCTTTATATACAGTCAAACTTGCAGTTTTCCCTTTATTGGTGCCCACCTAGGTGGGCCCACTTTTATGACACTATCTCGTGGAATGAAATATCAGTAAATACGGTTAAACGATGCGATAAATGATATAATCAGTATTGCGTTACTTAAGATTTATCTTCGATTGAGATACTTTTTAGTAGTGATTTACTTCTCATATCAGGTAGAATTTCTGCAAATAAAACGTACTGCTGGCCCTTAGCACATATACGGAAATCTAGGAAACTCTATGGCTTACTTAATCGATGAACTCAAGCTCGAAAAAATATATTTAAAGAGTTATCACACTTTTGGACGATACAAATTTAATGTAGACACATTTTTAGATAAGCCCGGTATTTCAAGACATCATGCAATCATAGAGTACACCAATGACAATTGGTTAATTCGCGATGTAAGTACAAATGGTATATGGATAAATGATCGAAAAATTGATAAAAACCTCCCTTACCAACTCTCTGAAAATGATAAAATAGATTTTGCAGCACCGGGACAAAATTCATTTGTCGTAGGTAGTCTAAATGCCAATTGCCAGTATTTTGTGTCGCAAAATAACCGTAATAACGTCATTGAAGTCGAAAACCAAATGCTGCTTCCTAACGAAGAAGAGCCGACTCATATTGTTTACTATGACGCCTTGCTCAATTATTGGTTCCTTGAAGATCTTACTACCTCAGACAGACAAGCCTTAATCGATGGCGGCATTACCAGCCTGTTTGGCGAGCAATGGCTGTTTTATTGTGCAGGCATCTCAACCATGACAAAACACCTGGAGCAACAACCTGCGGTGAAACCACTGGCTTTAAGCTTTGCTGTTAGTCTTGATGAAGAAAAAACGGAGCTTTCTTTACACGTTGAGGGAGAGGAATATAACTTAGGCAGTAGAAGCCATCACTATCTCTTATTACTGCTTGCTAGAACGCGTATTGAAGACAAACAAGCAGGTGTAGATACTGAATCTCAAGGTTGGGTTTACAGAGAAGATCTGGCTAAACAGCTCGGTGTGCAAATGAATCATATGAACATCATGGTGCATCGCGCGCGCAAACAATTAAGTGAAGCAGCACCTGACCGAGCACCTGAAGCAGGTTATATCATTGAAACCAATAACGGTCAGCTGCGCATGAATTGTCAAGATGTCACCATTTTAAAAGGTGCTCAGCTTGAGACTCGCATTAGCTTGTAACATATAAACTCTATCTACCATGGGCCCCAATTATCAATTTCGATAGGGCCCAGCTTGCGCTACGATATGCTCTTCTAACTTTTTCATTAACCCAAACATGAATAATACCTCCACAAGTACAAAAAGTGGTCCAATTAAAAGCCCTACTAAATCATCTACAAACGCTGGTTTTTTCCCTTCATAGTAGTGGCCTATGAACTGAATGACCCAACCTAAAACAAAAACTGATGCGCCACATAAATAGAATACCCCAGCTGCAATGTCAAAGTTTAAAAACTGTGTATAGATAAACATCGCAAGTACATAGCCTAAGCTCAATAATATCAGCATAAGCACACCAAGCTTGAATGATAGGTACAAATAATAAACCGATACCAGACCAATCAACACACTTGACACTGTGATCGATACAGTATTTAAGTCAAATAAAGGAACATAGGTCATTAGGATAACGGACAGGACGATCAAGGGAACGCCAAACAAATGTGTGCGTATATTGCGATTATCTCTGTGATAAAGTGCATACTGGACAAGGTGGCTTTCTAAATTTTTCATCTCTGTACTCATCAAGAGTAAATACTTTAATTTTCACTCTAACGCCTTACAGGAAAAAAAGTCAATAAAACACCGCTTGGAAAATAAACAATGTTTAACTTGGATGTATTTTCAACGCTTAAAAAAGGCCGCCTACGACTTTGGCGGCACATTCACTGGGCAATAAAAGCAGTTTTATCATCTCTTTCTGCTTTCAAAATAACCATAGCTCAACATTCAAAAGAAACAAATAAAAAACATTTTTTTAATCTTTGAGTAACCTTTCACGTAACCCTGAACTTCGTCCAACTGTTTTTTCCATTGCTAACCTAAGCACTTGAGGCTGACATACTAGCTCTAAATGGCTTTTAGCTCGGGTAATGCCTGTATACACCAATTGCCTATTAACTCCTTGCCTTGCTCTTTGTATCGGAGGTAAGATCATTGCTGTATGAGCGAATTCAGATCCTTGAGATTTGTGAATTGTCATCACATACACCAGATCATAACTTGGTAAGCGTGCAGGATTGATAGACCTTAAGTGCCCTTGCTCATCAATGAAGGTAGCGAATAGTTGGCCACTTTCATCAGGTAACACTATCCCAATATCACCATTAAAAAGTTTCAGTTGATAGTCGTTTTGCGTGATCATCAACGGCATACCTACGTAATATCGAGTGTAAGGCCTAATCAAGTTTTGCTGAGCAAGTTTATGCTCAATACGTTTGTTTAACTCATTGACGCCGTACGGGCCTTCACGTACAGCGGCAAGTAATTGATAACCTGAAAATAGCTTATGTATTTGCTGTGCACTTTCTCCCGCTTGAATCGCTCTTAAATACTCGCTATAAGCGATGGCAGCACGCTCTATCATATTGACATATGATTCATTTGATAGCCCATAGAGGCTTAATTCAGAGAACCCTTGATGTATTACCCAGTCCAAATGATTTGGGTCATTATTGTTAACCGCTGAGGCTAATTGGCCGATACCACTGTCACTTTTAAAGCGATGGCTTTGTTGCAAAAACGCCATCATATCTTGCAATTGAAATTGACTTGCAACCCCTGATAGCTTTTTAACACCGCCAAAGCATACGTCATTGAGCAAATGAGCCCGCTGCGAAGAATACTTTGGATGTTGCCCCAATTTTAAATCAGCACATAAATCATTAAGAATGCAGCCAGTATCAACGGATGCGAGCTGATCTTTATCTCCCAATAAATATAGCCGCGCACCTTCAGGCAACGCGGCCACCAACTTGCTCATAAGTGACAAGTCTACCATCGAGGCCTCATCAACGATTAATAAATCAACGTGAAGCGGGTTTTTATCATGATGTTTATACTTATTACTATGTGGAATAACGCCCAATAATCTATGTATTGTTTGTGCGTCCTCAGGGATCAGATCGGCAAGCTCCGGCGCTAACGCTAACCGACCTTTGGCACCGATGATTGACTCACTGAGTCTCGCAGCTGCTTTGCCCGTTGGTGCCACCAGCTTAATGTTGAGCGGTGCTTTGACATAAAGAGACTGTAAAATAGCGAGTAATTTTGTAACCGTCGTTGTTTTACCCGTACCTGGCCCGCCTGTGATAACACAAAATGCACTTGCAGCCGCTATGGCACACGCGACTTTTTGCCAATCAATGACATTGTCATCTTGCACTGGGAAATAGACATTCAACAATGCTTGCAACTGACCTAGGTCCAAATTGATCTCACGCTGAGACATGCTTATGAAGCGCTCAGCCAAAAATGCTTCATAATTGGCTAGACGTGCTAAATACAGCTGATTTTTAAATAGTACAATGGGCTTATCATGCCCAACTGCTTGGTGGCAAGAAAGCGCTTGCAATGCCTTGTCTTTATCCACAAATGGCGTCAGCTCTATGGGATGAGCCAATTGCTCAATATTTAGTTCAAACGGATTAAACCAGTCAATAGTATCCAACAATAAACAGCTATGTTGGTTTTGCTCAGCTTTAAGCACTAACAATATAAGATAAAATACATCACAAAATTGAGAGTCACAGAGCAGTTTTGCGAGAGCAATATCAACACTTCGTACTTTACGTTGCTCAATCAATGCCTCAATAAATAAGGCGTCATCAAAACTATCTTGCGTAAAATCTAGAGAAAATTGCGACATTATGATGCCTCCGACTCAAAAAGCGCATCGAGGGTAAGTAACTCTTGCTCCGTGAGAGCTTTGAAGAATACACCGCCGCCCTGCGGTAATGCCCGTAAAAATAAGTAGTACACACCACCCAAGTGCGTCTCAATCGTGTAGTCAGCAAGTCGATATTTCAATAGCCGATGTAAAGCAACACTATAGATAAGATACTGTAGGTGATATTGATGAGATGACATCGCAGACATTAAGTTATCATCACTATAATCACCCAACTCGTCACCTAAGTAATTGGATTTATAATCTAACACGTAGTATTTACCTTGCCAGCGGAAAATAAGATCAATAAATCCTTTTAACATGCCCTGCACTTGGTCAAATTGTAAAAAGCTAGGCTGGCCCGTTATATCCGTTAATACCTTATTTAGTTGGCTTGCTTTAAGCGCACTTAATGGCAGGTGAAACTCCATTTCTACCAAGCAATCTTCAGGAGCTAAACGACTCAACGACAAGTCGCCAACCCCATTAAGTGGACACGCCAAGCTTTGCACTACCCACTCAGTCACACAGTCTCGCCACTGCTCATCAATCTGATATTTATCTAAGCAGGCTTCAACCACCTCGCTCACTGGTAACTTATCACCAGCCACTGGCATGTGAGGTGAGGTAAAATCGATCTGTTCATAGATTTCATGCAAACAACTTCCCGCTTTTGCACCTTTTACAAAGCTATATGGCGTTTTAGTTGAATTTTGTGCCATGCGGGGCAGATCTAATTCATGATGCTCATCTAAGGCCCCTGCAGGTCTATCATCATGATGCGCATGATAACTTAATTGGCTGAAGCTGGTTGTCCGCCAATTGGTTTCTATTGCGGCGTTTTGCTCTTTTACCGCTAACGAAACAGGGAGTTGAGCTTGCGGTTCACCAAAGTAGGCAGTTGGAGGCGTTTCAAATATCTCCATGGACATACCAGAATGCTGCTGACATAACTCTTCGAGTGCTTGATGCCACTGCTGCGCTTCTTTAAATTCAGTATCACCAAACAATGCAAATCCCAGTGCTGTTTGACCAATACCCAGCTTTTTACTGCGGCCCAATGCAATGTTAAACAAGCCGAGTTCGCAATAGTGCACCGCACGTGTCAGCGCCACATATAATAATCTAATGTCTTCCGCTAAACGCTCTTTTGAGGCTGCTTGTACGCCATGATCATCTGCATCAAGGTCAATGATTAAGTGTTTATCCTGATGATAAATAATCTCACTCGGATCACGATAACCCAGTGCAAATGGCATATATACAATTGGGTATTCCAACCCTTTTGACGCATGCATAGTGACAATTTTAACCAAGTTAGCATCACTTTCTAAACGTAATTGAGCACCATCTAACGTGGCTTCGCTGCATTGAATGCTCAACCACCTCAAGACACGTTGCGTCCCTTCTAACTCAATTTGTTTGTGTTGCAATAATTCGGCGAGATGACGATAGTCGGTCAACCAACGCTCGACTTCATAGCCATTTTCCCGCCAAACACTGGCAAGCTGATTGTGTACCATCAGCTTCTCTAACATAGCCATCGCACCACTTTGATACCAAACTCGCTTCAGTTCAGCAAAAAAGTCTAAATAGCTCTGCCATTGCTGCTCATTTTGAGAGAGGCCGTAGACTTGCTCATAATTTAACGCAAATAAAGGACTGACTAACACGCCACGCAGCGCCGCTTCATCATAAGCGCCATGAAGCACATGCAACAATTGATTTAACGCACTGGCAACGGGTTGCCCATATACGCTATCTCTGGCTAAATACACGGCACTCACACCACACGCATGCAGTGCTTGCTTCATCACTGAAGCTTCGTTTCTATCTCGGACCAAAACACAGATATCAGCTGCTTTTACCGCTTCTCCCCCTATACTCACTTGCCCTAACTGTGCTTGAGAGAGCAAGGTTGCAATTTTAGCTGAAAAAGTTTGCGCCAATGCCTGATGCGCCTGTGCTTTACTGGTAACGCCATCCCCACTATCAAATACGCAAAAGTTTAAAACCTGTTCTGTATCACTACTAAACGACTGCTGCTCAGACTTACCCTGCGCGTCAACTGCGTAAAATGGAATATCCTCATTAAAGATAAAGCTGCGTTCGTGCTGGGTAAAAATCGCGTTGACGCTATCCACCACAGATTTAGCCGAGCGATAGTTTTTAGCCAAAGTAAAGTGCCTGGTTTCATCCACAGCCTGTTTGGCGGCGATGTAGGTGAAAATATCCGCGCCGCGAAACCCATAAATAGCCTGTTTTGGGTCGCCAATCATAGTCAAAGCGCTGTTAGCGTCGCCCGCGTATACGGTGCTAAAAATACCGTATTGAATAGGATCGGTATCCTGAAACTCATCAATTAATGCAACAGGAAATTGCTGTACAATTTTATTTGCTAAAACCTCGCCAGCATCTCCTTGCAACGCTTCGTATAAATTACTCAATAGGTCGTCTGGAGAAATCGTGCTCTGTATTTGCTTATGCTGTACTAACAGCGCTTTTACTTGCTTCAAAGCGTCTTGAAGCAGTGCTATTGGTAGTAAGTTTTTAACTTGATGGTGTAATTTCGCCATTTCGTCAAATTGCGAAATCATGTGATGGGTTATCAACTGGGCATTTTTTTTGTAATTTTTAGCATCCCCAAGTTGTGCGCTCCCCCACAAATTAAAGGAGTGCTTGCTTGTACCGAACTCAAAATACCAAGCGTCTGAAGCAGCATAATCACCCAGAGCATTAATATTAGCAGCACGCCCAGGCGCCTTATTTTTTGCCAGTGCTGACTCGTTTAGGCAAGTGATAAACTCACTTTCTCGGAGCGCCTGTTTAAACTCGGCAGCCCTCGCCTGATATTGCGTTCTTGCAGCTAAAACATCGTCTAATTTCACCTCAGGTGTCAGTTTTGCACCCGATTTACTCAGCAGTGGTATCAGCTTCTTCATCAAGCTTTGTGGATGTGCAAAATGCTCCAACACCAATGCGGTTTGATCTTTGTCCAATGTGTATAAAAATTTGCGCCAGTGGTCCTCTACCGCCATTTTTAAAAGCTCAGTTTCATCAAGAATAAACTCCAGATTAAAACTCAACTTTGACTCAAAGGCGTGCTGTTTAAGCATCCTCTGGCAAAATCCATGAATAGTGAAAATAGCGGCTTCATCCATGGACTTTGCTGCCGCATCTAGCAATTTAAACGCCGCTTTCTTATCCTTAACTTGCGCCAATAACATTGGAATAAGCGGATCTGCACACTCAGCACCGAGTAAAACATCTCGAGCATCTATTATCCTAGCTCTCACGCGGTCTTTTATCTCTTGCGTAGCAGCTTCAGTGAATGTCACCACTAGGATCTGCTCAACACTTAAGCATGTCGATTCTTGATGCTCTACCAAGCCCAATAAGTATCTAAGATAAAGTGCCGTAATAGTGTATGTTTTACCCGTCCCAGCACTCGCCTCAATCAAATTATGGCCATACAGTGGCATGGTGATTGGATTAAGCATCTCCATGAGACTGCTCCTTTTCTAACGCAATGATTGGCCCTAGTAATGATTTGCTGAGCGACATAAACTCTTCCATGCAGGACTCTAAATTTTTGAAATTGAGTGCCACATAAGGATCTTCAGACTCGCCAATGCCAATATACTGGCCACCAGCAAACTTTAAATTCGCTTTACCAATGTCATCCGTGCTCGCAAATGCATAACTTGAGGCTGGGAAAAATGCCACAGGCTGTGAGATCAATTGCTGATAGAAATCGACCCAGCCTTGCAATAACTGCATTGCATCTGATTTCTCAAGCGCATCAAACGTCACCTGCTCATCTAGTCCAATAATTGATGTGCTGGTCGCTGAGACAGTAATATTGGCCAATAGGTGATAAATGAACGCCCGAATTTTATCTTTGGCCTTAATGCTCGCGGGGCGGTAAAAGATCTGCTCATTTGCAAAGATTTTATCAAGCCAACCCACTATCTTCATCCCATTAAGCTCTATACTGACCTCACGCGGTGACTGTGCGTTAATAAGCTTGGGCTTCAACACACCCACCATAGGTAACACGCGTTGCTCTAATAATTCTAACTGTATCTCTCCGACATACGCTTGCGGCAAATGACCCCTTTGCAACATTTGCTCTGTGCTGAGAGTGGTATCATTTACACGGGTATCCAGTATTTCTAGTAAATATTGATAACGTGTCAGAGGATCTAAAGAAAATGGTTCTGTATCATCCTGATACTCAAGTGCAGGATTAATTTTCACCCCTAAACAATTTTGATAAAAGTAGCTTTGCGGCGCCGTACACGCGCGTAAAAACTGCGTTAATTCTAGCTCACCTGGCAATTCAACGGATAAAGGCGCAGGCTGAACTAATGGCTGTTCTGATCCGTTAAATAACCAATTGGGGTTATAACTTTGTATAGGGCCTTGCTGATAGTGTTGTGCGTTAAATGGTTGCAGTGGGGCCTGACTTTTAAGCTGCGTACTAACCTGCGTATCGCAGCCTGAAAAATAAAAACTGCGATCAATATATTCAAACAACTCGCTCACTAACACGGATGGCACTTGTACTTCGTTATTAAAACATGAACGGCCAATGTAACTGACATAGAAGTGGCTTCTAGCACTAAGTAACGCCTCTAGAAATAGATATCTATCATCTAATTTTCGAGATCGGTCACCTTTTCTTCTTGATGAGGCAGGCACTAAATCAAAGCCAATCGGCTGAACCTGACGAGGATAATCGGCATCATTCATGCCAAGCAAACACACCACTTTAAAAGGCACCGCACGCATCGGCATCAGGGTACAAAAATTCACGGCTCCAGATAAAAAACGCTGTCCCACGCCTTTTTCTTGTATACCCTGTTTAACCAGATATGCCAGCACCCTAGGATCTATAGGCTCGCGCATATCTCCGCTTTCATAGTGCTTTTCAATGCCTTCGATCACTTTATTTAGTTGCATTAAATCCCAGCTTTGGTCCGCATCTTGGTGATAGAAGCGAGCTAAAAGTGCACGTAACAACGTGGCTTTTTCGCTTAGGTTTGTGGTTTGCAGTAGTTGTGCTTTAGCATCAGTAAGCGCCTCAATAAAAGCAATTAATTTACTTAAAATATGGATCGCCATGCCTTCAACCAAGTCTGCAGGGTATATGCCGTTAAACGCCCCTTCTTCATTTTCTGAAGCAACGCCAAGCAATAATCGATTTAAACCATGTAGCCAGGTGTTAAGAGAGATTTCTGGTAACCCATGTTCAGATTTGTTCTGTGCATCTAGACCCCACTTAATAACAACTTGGTCTAGCCAATATTTTATCTGCTCAAATTCCGTCGCTTCTAATTCAAAGCGACTAGATATAGATTCAACAGCTAATAAATCTAAAATATCTGTTACGCCAAAGCGACTAAAGGGTAAGTTAACCAAAATCACAAACGATGATAAAACAGGCTTTTCTTGCTCAATAGCCATATCTGCGAGGGCATATGGCATATACCGCTTGCCTTGTGCACTGCCAAATACCGCTTCAATATAAGGGCTATACGCACCTACATCAGGCATCATGACAATAATATCTTTAGGTGTTAAATCTGGATGTCGATTAAATAAATTAAGTAGATGATCATGCAAACACTCAACTTCTCTCAAAGCAGTGTGGCAATCTTGTAAGAAAATACTGTCGTCACCTTGTTGAACCTGAAGTTTCCCTTCTTCGCTCACAAACCAATTAGGATCAGCTTGTAGAGATTCGCCTTTAAATGCCAGCTGGTATATCTCACTTTGAATTTTTGACAACAAAGAGTCATTAAAGTCTTCCACAAAGCCATCCAACCAACGAGCATCTAATTGCAATAACTGCTCTAGATAATCTCTGCCCAGTTTGCCCCAGGAGGACAGCAATGGATTCCCAACATTAAAGTAATCGTTTTCCTCATCAAGACTTGCCTCAATTTCTGGGCGCTTTGCATATTTAGCTTGGATTTTTGCCTGTGTTTTTTCATCTACCAAGTCTCCCCAATAATGCTCACTTGGATTGAAAAAAAACAGCAACACTTCGGTTTTACTGGCCAGCGCTTGAAACACTTCTAGTTGACTTGTGGGCATCGCAGATAAGCCAAAAATTGAAATACGCTCAGGTAATTGATGACTGTGAGCATTTTCTAGAGCAGCCAATAACTGTTCATGCATATTGGCACGGTTATAAGGGCTTTGCTCTAATTGATTTGTGTACTCGACCAAAGTGCGCCATAAGTCAGGCTGCCAAGGCGCAATGGTGACATCAACATCAGGTAGCGCATCGGTGCCGGATTCCCAGTAGGCTAACCAATCTGGTCGGTACATCAGATATTGATCGTACACATCCGCAATTTTCTCGCATAAGGTAAATAGCTTTAAGCCATCTAAATCCTCCTGCTCTGCTGCTTCAGGATTATCAGCATATAAATAATTTGCCAATGGCATATACAAAGCATGATCCAGCTTGGATGGCAGTAAACTGTATAACTTCCAAGCCATATTGCCTTTATTATAAGGCGACTCTGCTGGGACATCTGGCAAAAACTGTTGATACAAACGCCAAATAAAGCTCAGCGGCAACGGGAAGTCGACCTGAGCTGCAACACCAATGTGTTTACTGAGTCCATTTTTCAACCACTGTGACATACCTGGCGACTGAACAAGAACGGTTTCTTGTACAAATGGGTCACTTAAAGGGGCTGTTTGCATTACAGTGTTAAACTGCGCTTGCAATGCTTCCATTCGATTAGATTGAATTATATGCAACATGTGAAATTAGCTGAAAATCAATTAGATTGAACAGTTTAAGAGAAATAAACAGGGTATGACAGAAAAAAGTGCACAGACTCATTTAGAAGGCTTAGTTTCAGTACTCGTCAGTAGCTAACCAATTGCTAGAACAAGTCTATATCACTGCTTTCTATATGATCCTTTATTTGCTTGCGAGAAATCAAATCCTCATAAAACCCGACCTGATCTCGCCCATGCTCTTTGGCAAAATACAGGGCTTTATCCGCGTTTTCTAACACATTAATGGGAAAGTCATAAGGGCTGATCCGCGCAAGACCAACGCTCACAGTTAACTTTTTGATAAAAGGAAAAGATGTTTGTCTCACAAGCTCTAAAAACGAGTTCATACGTTGCTTAATCGATTCATAGTCTGCGGGTTCAAATACAATGACAAACTCTTCGCCGCCAAATCGAAACAACAAATCTGTGCTTCGAAAGAAATCCTGCATACGCTGCGCCAATATCAACAATACCTCGTCGCCACAAACATGGCCGTATGTATCATTAACACCTTTAAAGTGATCAATGTCTAACATCGCAAGCCAAGACGTTGCACCTTGATGTAGAGTCCGCAAGTCAGAGCCATCTCGAATAGCACGGTTTTGCTCTAACATTTGTTTTTCAAGCAGTTGCTTGAGCTTTTTATCAAAGGTTTGACGATTTAAAAGCCCAGTGAGCTTATCTCGTTCATTCTCACGCAATATTGTCAGGTAGTTTTCATAAATACGAATAAACGCATTCAGCATCACCTGTTGTGCGCTATCTAATCCCTGACACTGCACTTCTATTGCGCCAACAGGCTTATCATGAATGACGATGGGTAACCAACGACGCTCTGCCCCCGCAGCGTCTTGCATGGTGATACTACATGCTGACTGCAAACAAGAACTCAGCTCTGCGTGAGGGTTGTCTAAAATCACTCTATCTAACCACTCATACTCGCCGACATCATGCACCATGAGCGCAAGGCTACGCTCCACGGTACATGGCCCATGCCCTTGAATCGTTTTGAACACTGAAATACGCTGACAATTTATAAACTCCTGTATTGTCGACAACAAGCTATATTCCAATGAATCGATGTCACGTGTTTTCGTTATTTTTATAACCGAATTTAATAGTTCTTCTTGCATCGCTTGCCTGTTCTATCTGTTCAGTTATATACCTTCATAGTTATTTAAATGAAGGTGTACTAGATCGTCACGTTTAAGTATTGGTCAGAAAGTAAGGAACAGCAATGTCACAAAGCAAATTACTCTAAATTACTCACCTTAAGATTTCCCGTACTGCTTTGCCCTTAATTCCTTGATACACACTGTGCTGATGGGCAATTCGAATGCATGGTTTGCATGAGCACTAAGTCAAGCGCGGCCGTGTAATAGCATGTAATAGAATATTCTTCTATTCTCATAGTTGCCCAAAGGGCAAGTAAATACTTGCATATGGATCGAGTTAAATAAATATAAAGGACAATACAATGAACGATGTGATAAACGAGCTCAACCTAGAGCTGCAAAATAGTGATGAAATCCCGCATTCGGGTTCTATTTTTGACTTCAGCGCGACGTTTGATCTCAATACAGAGCAAACAGATATCAAGTTCGATACGCCAACATCTGAAAAAGATCGAGAAATAAACTACGCCAAGACACCATTTGACGTGGAATTGAGTGAAGACCAATCTCAATACGGACTTTCCGTTGATTTTTTATACAAGCTTGATGCTAATACAGTAGAAAATTACTTCATACGTGGAGCTAATATTAAACTGCTAAAAAATGTAGAAATCTTAAGTACAAATATTTTTAACAGTAAAACACCTGAACCCAAAAAAAGTGTACTTAAGTTAACCATCATAGTGCCGAAAGACCTGCCGATAGAAGAAAAGACAGAGTTAAAATTTGATATCCTGCTATCGAGAAGAAAACAAAATTCAAACGACAACATAGAGGCTGATGCTACTAACTTATTCATTGACCCGATACTTATCATTGGTCGCCCAATTCCGCCCAGATAAGCACAGCCCCTCATGTGATGATTTAAACTGCGGGTATTTACATAGTGGCTTAAACCAAGGCAAGTTAAACCAATTAGATGAATAGCCGCCGTTAATCGTCTCGTTATAGTGGAGCAACGCAGAGTGATGATCACCTGTGAGTGTAAAAATCACCGTTGCTCCATAAGCATATTCTATTTTGTCTGTGGTTAGCTTTATTACCTTGTATAAATAGTGTAGAGCATCGCTGTAGCGCTCTAAATGAGCCATTGCCTGTCCAGCTGCAATTAACTCGTTGACAGACATATCTTCGCGTACACCATTAGCTACCTGATTGTATTGCTCGACAGCTTGCTCATTCTGCTCACCCAGCAATAACAAATCCGCATAATTAAGCCTCATAGCGAGGTTTTCAGGACTTAGTACGGTCGCTTGCTTTGCAGCAGATAATGCCAATTCAATTTCCCCAGAGTACAAATATGCAAGAGAAAGGTTGTTATAATCCTCCGGGCTTTTACTATTTTCTAACACTGCTAGATAACCTGCGGCGGCGACCTGCCAGTGCCCGTCAAACATATTAATATCTGCAATAAGCCGATGTGCCCGCGTAAAATCAGGGAATGCCTGAACAACCTCATGTAATAATGATGTAGATTCAATAACTTGACCATTATTTAGGTACGTGACAGCCAAATTATATTTACTGTTTAAATCAGGTTTGAGTAACACAGACTTCAAATACATCTCTAATGCTTTATCTATTTGATGTCGCCTATAGAAAGAATAACCTTTTAGCTGATAACTCAATGCCGTCTCACCATAGATAGACAAACGACGAAATAAATCGTCAGCAAGTGCTTGCTGCTGACTTTCAATTGCCAGTACAATCCTGTCAACCAGATAAGGCTTAGATGATTTGTAACGCTCTGGTGCTGTGTCGAGTAACACTGTTAACCTATCAATGTACTGTTGTTCCCTATCAATATGATAGCGCTCCAGCAATAAATCTCTTGCAAGGCTATACAGGGGTAAATAATTAGGGTCCTGTTCAATCAACTCCAATGCGCGAGACAAGTTGGAATGAGACAGATCGCCTTTAATATTAACGTCATGATAAACACTCAGGTATTCCTCAAAGAAGGCCGTCTCTGTAGACATAACGCTTTGCCTTGCATCCTGCTGAGGCTGGCCAAGTAATTTAGTTGCAAACCGCTCATAGATTGAGTGAATAGCAAAGTAATTATCTTTACTCGTTTGTGTATTCAGCTCTCCCAAAACTAATTGGCTATCTCCACTGAGTAAGGAAAGGCGAACATTACACTGAGCATGTTCACACCTAACTTCAGGAAGAAAAACCGCTGTTGCGCCGGTTGCCTTTGCTAAATCAGCTACATCTTTGATATCACTATATTCTCTGTGATTAATCAACTCCGCATTAGTCGCAGTTATAATGACTTGTCGAATTGCGCTATCAATCGTAGCGTGCAACAAATTAGCGCCAACTCTCTCACTATAGTCGCTATTCGTTATTTGCGGCTCAAGCACCAAGGCATAATGAAGCTCGCTTTTTGGCTTTAAAAAAGACCACCCTAAATAAACAATTAAGCACAACACACTTAACACAAAACCACTATAAACATATTTTTCTCGAATTAGCGTTCTGGGCTCATGCCTCAGTTCTTGTGTAGCTAACAATAACGCCGTATCTTCCGCATCGGTTACTTCGAGTAACGCCAACGTTCTGCCAAGCACCGAGCACACTTCTCTCGCTGATGGACGTGACTCAGGCGATTTAGACAACATATTGCGTAGTAATTGAGTAAATTCAACGGGGATATCAGGCGTTAAACTGCTGGGCTCAATAAACGCGGTGTGTTTGATGCACTCAGCCAGTTCAGTGCCTTTCGCTGTACCAAAAGGGTGGCAACCAAAGAGAAACTCAAAGCAAAGCACGCCAAAAGAAAATACATCCGTTGACTGTTCAACGGGCTTTCCTTCAAGTTGCTCTGGTGACATCGTACTTAAACTGCCGAAACTCGCTCCTAAGGGCTGATCTGGTGTATTGCTCTGTATCGAGTTTGCGATGCCAAAGTCAGACAGTTTCACCTCTGAGGTGTTGGAAATAAGGATATTGCTCGCTTTAATATCACAGTGAATAAGCTCTTGCTGATGAATATAGCAAAGACCATTGGCTACCTTTTCCAACAACGCGAACTTATCAGCAACAGTGAGTAGCTTTTGCTTCATATACTTAGCTAATGTTTGACCAGGAACATACTCCAGAACAAGTAATAAATCTGAGCCAACTTCAAGAATATCGTACAATTGAACGACATTTGGGTGATTAGCTTTAGCCATTAAGCGCGCTTCGTAAAGCGCTCGCTCTCTGATTTTGAGGTCATCTGATTGATGATTTAACTTAATTCTTTTTACTGCAACTTGTCTATTTAGGCGAGTGTCATTGGCAAGAAACACATCTCCCATCCCACCCGATGCAATGTGCTTTACTGGCGCTAAGTATGTATCAGAAAAGCATTCATCACTGCGCATTTATTCTACCTACCCTGGCTCAAAACTATATGAGAACGTCTAATATTCTACCCTAACAATGAATTTAATAGTAAACATTGTAGACAAAAGGTCAGTTTTTTAACCTAGAGGTACAGTTGCATAAAATCAAAAAACAAGCAATGCATACTTTTAAAGTCAATTTGTACAAAAAATCTAAACGATACATATCAAAATGATTTTTCTGACTTAGGAAATTGTATAAAACTCAGATCTACAGAAAGATACTAAAATTAAAAAAGAAGATAATTGACTAGTCTAGGACAATGTAGAAATACAAATAAAGGAAGATTATTTTTACTTTCTAGGGAAAGAAATGGCGGAGAGGGAGGGATTCGAACCCTCGATAGGGGTTAACCTATACACGAGTTCCAGTCGTGCGCCTTCAGCCACTCAGCCACCTCTCCGCACTGAAAGCGGGCGTAATACTATGAAAACCCCCGCCTTTTAGCAAGTATTTTTTTTGTAATCTGTGTTAACTGCACAGATTACAAGCAAACTTGTTATTAACGCTTTAAACTCGCTGAAAAATCGAGCATACGATTAAGTGAGCGTAATGCTCCTTCACGTAGCTCCATATCAACGAATACTTCTTTGCCTTCAGGGTTGATAAGTGCTTCTTCAATCGCCTGTAAGCCATTCATTGCCATCCACGGACAATGTGCACAGCTACGACATGTTGCACCTTCACCTGCTGTTGGCGCTTCGAAGAACTCTTTCTCAGGGCAAAGCTGCTGCATCTTGTAAAAGATACCGCGATCGGTCGCCACGATAAACTTCTGGTTATCCATATCCTGCGCAGCTTTGATAAGCTGGCTAGTCGAGCCAACTGCATCAGCTAAGTCAACGATTTCAGCTGGCGACTCAGGGTGGACTAATACAGCCGCATCTGGGTGAAGCGCTTTCATGTCTTTCAGCGCTTGCGTCTTAAATTCATCATGAACGATACAAGCACCGTTCCACATGATCATATCCGCGCCAGTTTTCTTCTGAATGTAAGAACCCAAGTGCTTATCAGGGCCCCAAATAATGGTTTCCCCTTCAGAATCCAAATGCTCCACAATTTCAAGAGCACATGAAGAGGTAACAATCCAATCTGCGCGCGCTTTAACCGCGGTAGATGTGTTTGCGTATACAACAACCTTTCTTTCAGGGTGCTGATCACAAAACTTAGAAAACTCGTCTATTGGACAACCCACATCCAATGAGCAAGTTGCTGCCAATGTTGGCATCACAACGGTTTTCTCTGGCGTTAATATTTTCGCCGTTTCACCCATGAAACGAACACCGGCGACAATAATAATATCTGCATCTTCTTGCTTAGCACCAAAACGTGCCATTTCTAATGAATCTGCAACACAACCACCGGTTTCCTCAGCAAGCGCTTGGATCACAGGATCTGTGTAATAATGGGCAACCAATACCGCATTTTTCTCTTTTAACAATGACTTGATACGAGCTTTATACTGCTCTTTTTCTTCATCATTCAACGGTGCTGGCTTTGGAGGAAATATATAATCCTCAGGCATGATTTGTTCTGCTAGACTCATTCTCTCGACCACATAGTCCACATTGCATAATTGCCGCGAATTATACGAAAAATACGGAGATAATCCTAGTAATAGACGATATTCACAAAGAATATTTAAGAATAAATGAATCGAAAAGATAATGGTGGGTCATGATGGACTCGAACCATCGACCAATGGATTAAAAGTCCACTGCTCTACCAACTGAGCTAATGACCCGCTCGAGGAGATTTTAAACTTGAATGGTGGGTCATGAT
>NZ_AUXY01000137.1 GCF_001625695.1 Pseudoalteromonas luteoviolacea H33-S | reverse complement strand
GTCATGCTAGCCTCTGCTATTTAGTTATTTGACAAACTAATTATGGCTCTGGCTTTAAGCTAACCCACAAAAATGCGGAGGCTAGCACCGTGTGGGAGTCATTATGTCTATGTCACTCAAGGAGAATATGTGAACCGATTAATGGATGAGAAAGTTAGTGCTCTCTTTTACAAAACAATAAATAGTATCTCTCTAGATGAATAAGAAAATAGGACAGGCACAAATTTATTGCTTAAATTACGTTTCTTACTACTGTTTAAATATCCAGTTTTTGGTTGAGTTGAATAGGAATGACAAGAGCAAGGAAAGCACTGATAGATTTGTCGTCGACGTCTTATTATCACTTGATAGCACGGTGTGTACGCCGTGCTTTTTTGTGCGGAGATGATAAGTATACAGGTAAAAACTTTGACCATAGACGAACATGGTTAGTCGAGAGAGTAAAACTGCTAAGCAGTGTATTTGCTATTGAAATAGCGGCTTATGCCATTATGAGTAATCACTATCATTTGGTTGTTAAAGTGAATATGCAGCAAGCACTTAATTGGTCCGATAACGAAGTGATATCAAGATGGTATAGGTTATACAAGGGTAGCCCGATCATTGATAGATACCTTCACGGCGATATTCTCACTGAAGCAGATCAATTGCTTGTATCTGAACTGATTGAAAAGTGGAGAGCTAGGCTGTTCGATATTAGTTGGTTTATGAAAAACCTCAATGAATACATAGCAAAAGAAGCAAATAAAGAAGATGGTTGTACGGGTAAATACTGGGAAGGGCGGTACAAGTCTCAAGCCTTGCTTGACGAAACAGCGCTGCTCAGTTGTATGGCTTACGTAGATTTAAACCCAATTCGAGCCAACATGAAAAATAATCTAGAGAATAGTGATTTCACCTCGATTCAGGAGCGCATAAGGCACTTTAAAAATGCCAAAGCAAGCGCACATAAAGCTAATCAAGATAATGAAGCTGCGCATCAAATTAAACAGCCAAAATCACTAAAATCATTTGGTATAAGTGAGTATGAAAACACGTTACCTTTCTCTTTGCTGGATTACCTCGAGCTAGTTGATTGGACAGGTCGTCATGTTCACTCGAAAAAGAAAGGGGTCATACCAAACAGTGTGCCAGATATTCTAGTATCACTGAAAATTGAAGATGCGACATGGCTGGATAGGATACAAAATTTTGGAAGTCACTACTGTAACTTTGTAGGCTCTAAAACGGTATTAAGAGCGCATGCTGCTAAAAATGATGTAAATTGGTATAAGGGAGTTGGTTAGTGAAAAGTTGTTTTAGCCCTGCTTATAAATCTAGTTTTTTCTGGTTTAATAAAATGAAAATATTCCTATTTGAAGTTAATATCTAATGTAAGGTGCTTCTCGATATTCCTATAGTGAAGAACCTACTGTTTTTGAATGATACCTCGAAATTTGCTTAGCTTTTTTTAAATGTACTTGTTAGTTTTTGCAATATTAAAATGTGTCTGTCCATTACTTGATTACTTGTGTCCATTACTTGTCTTACTTGACTAATTCGGGCTTGACTGTATCTAATTGAGTGGCAAATTATTAAGGTAATTGTATGTCAAAAATAGTTAACTGCGAGAGATTGGTATTATCGCGACGCAAGGAATAGTATGGTAATTAGTAAAATAGAAGAAGTGCACTGGGTCAGTATTTTAGACATTCAAGAAAAATCTTACCAAGAGATTGGTACTGAAGACTTAGCGGTACTCAAAAGTAAAAATGACGCGTCACCAGGTACTTGTTTTGTATGTGTATCCGACCACGGAGAGGTACTTGGATATGTGTTAGCCCACCCATGGAGTGGTATTACGCCACCAAAATTATTCGAGCCTTTACCAAATATCGCTCATTGTGAGTATTTATATCTTCACGATATGGCCATAACACCTAGAGCAAAAGGAAACGGAATTGGCAGGGCGGCAGCCTTAAAATTGATAGAAATCGCCAAGAAACAAGGAATCGATAAAATAAGTTTAGTAGCGGTACAAGGCTCCGACCGCTTTTGGTCGTTGATTGGATTCCAAGAAGTCCAAGGGGTTAATGCATGTGTAAGCTATGGCGATAAGGCGGTTTTAATGGAGAAGGTTCTTAGCGAGTAAAATAAATATTGGTCAAATATATACTACTAATTTGTTTGTATAGAGCAAGGTTATTAATAAAATACCACCTTAATATATCTATAGACTTAGAACATTTGTTATCGTTAAAACATGTGTTATCAGATTCAAAACAGGGATGAATTTGCAATCATGATACAGAGCGCTTTGTTATGTGTTGAAGTCTATCATCTTCAATAAGGTTATTTTGCGTCGAGAAATCACCATATCGTCTGCTGAAATGTGCAGAGGTCTAAGTTGGGAATTTGAAGTTTCCAGGGAAGTAAAAGTAACGAGTAGCAATACGTTATCGGATATCATTTTTGAGAATCAGAAAAATAACCTTTCAACTTTCAGTTATTTTTCAGGCTGTGATCGGCGAATCAGAATATAGCTGAACAAGTAAATGCTCTATTTTTGTAGGCTGACTTACTATTGAAAGTATCAAGCGTAGCTGTTAAGTTACTAAAAATAATGAATAAAATCAGTCTTATTTTGCGTGTGTCTCAGTAGTGGATAAGTGGGATACATAAAAGCTATCGCTAATAGTTTGTTAGGTTGTAAGGAGCATTTGTGGAAGTTTCACTCCGTTCAGTAACTAAGTGTAATTACGAAGAGGTTTGCGAGCTTGATGTCACCAAAGAGCAGCAAGAGTATGTTGCATGCAATATGTACTCATTGGTTGAATCAATGTTCAACGAAGGGTATGAAACCAGAGCGATATATTTAAATGAAGAGACAGTTGGGTTTTTCATGTGGGTGCAAGAATCCCACGAAAAAATATCGATATGGCGATTCATGATTGATAAAAAGTATCAACAAAAAGGGATAGGCCGTAAAGCATTGAACCTTGCTTTAGATGAAATTAAGCAGGCTCCAGACCTTCGAGAGATCGAGATTTGTTATGATCCAGCAAATCCAGTTGCAAAGGCGTTCTATTCTAGCTTTGGGTTTGTAGAATTAGGAATGGATGAAGACGGTGAAGATATGCTTGCCGTTATTGAGTTAACAAAACAAGCATAAGGCGCTTAATAGCGCTTTCTTTTTTTTAAGGGGCGTTGACCAGACACAAAAATGCGCCTTTGTGGTAGCAAGTAATATAAGTTTCGAAATAGTCCCTTAATAAGTAATGTACTTACCCATACCCCTAAACAAAGTGAAGAGATGTATGCTTTACTAATTTTTCCCTCATATATTATTAATGTTTAAATTTATAAATTCGATTCTTCAGTGCTACCAACTATTGGATTCTTTTACCATGGAGTAAGTAAAATCTATCAAAAACTGCTTTAATCAAAGGTGAAATGCAGCTTTAATACGCTCCTTAAATAGGCGTTAAATTTCACGGCAAAGTGAACATCAAGAAGTGCCTGTCTAATTTATTATTAATGCAGAATACTTTAGATTTGGACGTTAATAACGTGCAATCGAGCAGGTGTGAAAAGGTTGGCCAAGATTAATTGAAAATGATAAATTTAAGAAATATATAATTTTTAAGGAAGGCGTAAGAAACGCCTTCTGCTAGCTTTAAGCCTTAGAAAGTGACAGGAACACCACCACTGGTAACTGTCTCAGACGGCTGGTCGTCAACGATACAAGCTGGACCACCTGAGCATGCACCATTACCGCCACCAACATTTGGTGTCATTACTTTAGCAAGCATATTTTTAGAATCAGACAAGTTTTTAATTTTTTTCTTTTTCATTATTAACTTCATAATGTTCTTCCTTTAATAGATTTTTATAAACTCAGGATAAAAATAACATATTGTTTTATTATTGCAATAGTTTGATTTAAGAATTTAGCTTTTTACAATGGTAGGTGATGTAACTGATTTAGTTAGAAATAGTCTTTTTTGGTGTGCTAACGCAATGTTGGCTATCTAAATTGCGGTTTAATTTTGAGAAATAAAGGGCGCAGTTTATTGTTGTTTATAGAGGGGTTTATAATTTAAATCATATTCTATTGGTGTGTTTTCGATAATTCCCTTAGCCTAAATAGATTTAAAACAACTTAAGTGAACGAAGCAATAGCCATGGGCTTGAGTTTATAACGCAATAGTTTTTTCGAAAAGATTCAAACTTAAATGGATTTATGAACTGAAGAAAAGTTAAGCCATCTGAAAAATATGAGCTTTACAATTCTCTTTATTAGACAAGTTAAAGTTAACTGGTTGGATGGGCTAAAATATTTATTTTGTATTCTAAACACCCCTTAATATCGTATCAAATGACTTGGAATTTTCTGCAGTGTGTTGATTAAAATTAATTAGTTAAGCTTGCAATGATATGCCTCTTAAATGGCGTTAAACCTCATAGAGGAGTCAGAATGAAAATTCTACTTATAGAGACGAATCGTTTAAGTATGGATAAGATAACCAAAGAAGGCTCATATAGTTTAGTTGAGTTTTTCTCGAAACAAGCTGTTGTTGAATATTATGACTTGGTAGCTTTGATCTAAGTAGACCAAGCGGCTAATTTAATGGAGCTAATTAACTCTCGATTTAAAGAAGTTTTTGGTATTCGTTTAGCTGTTCGATTAAAAGAAACCAATCAGCTTCTTGGTACTTACGGTTTTAACACTTGGAGTCCGTAACTCAAAAGTGCTGTCATTGGATATGACTTGTTGCCCATTTTCGTATTGTTAAAGCTGTATTTTTAGGTGAATTATCATTTGTAAAACTTAATCGTATTGAAGTTTATAACTTGACATGCGTCAAAGTTGTTACTGAAAAAATCAGTCTCATGACCTCAAATGTTTTGGTTGATTAAGTTTGAATACAATGAAATATTACAAAAAAGCCACACTTAAGAGCTTAAGTTTACTCTAACGCTGAATTACTCAGCGTAAGTGATGTAATCAATATGCTCTTTTTAAGTATGAATTATCCCTTTAAGTTTTATTTGAGTAAAAACTGCCTGCTTCATAAGCAGTCATAAAAGAGAGCCCCCCATTTTTTGACTGCTTCATAGCTAAGTTAGGTATGCCATTTTCGTCAGTCTCTATGACTTTGCCTATATCTCTTGAGTTTAAGCCTAGCTGTTTGCCGAGTTGTTCCATTTCTTCCTGCATCTTTGGCAGTATTTCAGTTTTTAGTTTTTCCGCAGCTTGTGCGTAACGAGCTTGCTCTTCAGGGGTAGAGGCCGTATTTGCTCGCTGTTCAAACTCAGCGATGCCTTCTTTTGCGCCTCTAACATCACCAACTCTGCCATTATATCCGAAATATAAATCCATGATGTTGCGGGATACTTGCATAACATCCTCCTTGGAAGTCAATATATGTTTATTTAAGCTTACTAAATATATACAAGTATAGTACCAACAGGTTGTTTTTTACTAAATACACCTAGGAAAGTACAAATAGAGTTGAAATAATATCGAATTTTAAAGACTTTCTGCCAATATTCTTGACTGATTTATCGGCAGGTTTTTAATAATATCTAAGAAATTACGAAGCCTTTTGTTAGGCTCGAAATTGGAAGAGAAATAGAGTAGGCACATAGCTTGTTTGGAAAGATAGTGCTGTTCCAGAGAGTAAATTAATGCAAGGTGATAATACATAAGCTTACTTAGGTTAGTTTTATTGTGTATATAAAGTATGACTCGAATCTAAATCTGGGCCAAATTTAAAGCATTTGTGAGATAGGCGTAGACTTTGCATAGTTTGACCAATCATCAATAAAAGGAAGTTGTAATGAAGGTACAAGATCAATCCTTTGTATATAGCCAGCAAAAAGCCCAACTTAAGCAAATAGCCGCAGGTGAAAAAGCAGGAAAAACATTGCCGCCATCTCAGGTGGCAAGCAGTGATACGCAAAATAATAAATTTGATTTTACCCGTATGACAATGAAAGAGCTTTCACAAGCATCAAAAGCTCTATATGACGAAGGTGTAATTACTTTAGGGCAACATGCTTCACTTTCACTGCATTATACTGCGGCCGCAACTGGCCTAAATCAGGGAGATGGAGACGTTTCTTCAAGCGCATTATCTCAAGCTGAAAATGAGAAAGTAGACGTGATAGCCATGCAAAAAGAGCGATTAAGGGACGCAAAGGCTAACGGTGCTCCAGCCTCGCAAATAGCATTTTCAAAAGAACTCATTCATGTATTAGAGGCATACCAATTTGGTGGGGCAGGGAAATACCATGCAAGTGCATAATAATCAGATATACAGATGCACCTATGTTAGCTTGCCTGTTTTAATATGATTCAACTACAAATTAAAATTCAAATCTATATCTAATGAGCTCAGTTATAGTTTAAATATGTCATCTACTAAAAGTTAAATGTCGGTTTCTTTTATCTTCGATACATCCTATAGCGTGTCTGGCAGTATTCACTGAACAAAAAATAATGCAAAGGTAATTCAGATAATACACATCATTTAAACGGGGTTTTGAGCAAAAGCAATATAGTTGTCAACACAGATAACGCCAAAGAAAAGCCGAACTTAACTGTATATGTGTAGTGAATTGGCTTCAACTATTAGAGTAAGAGTTATAAAGTGAACGGAAAAGAGTTTGAAAAGGGGCGTTTAAATTGGCTATTAAGTTCAGCTGGAACTGCATCCATTTTTTACATGATTTTTAGTGTGGTTTTTCTTTACCCATCTTCAGACCACGAAAATATAGCGACTTTTACGTCAGACAATATTATCCAATATTCTATCTACTCTGTAAGTATGTGTTTCGCATTTTGGGGTTACTGGCTATACAACGAGTCTTTGTATCAGAAAGAAATAAAAAGCAGAAAAGTCGGAGACAAATTTTAAAATGAAGCCGTAAAGCGTAGTATTTATACTATGGACTGAGTTTTGTGTTTAAAGTGTTTATCGGCATGTTCGCCCTGATAACGTATAGAATTATAAGTTGTATAACAAGTTAAGTATTGGAATAAAATTGAATATTAGGACAAGAGAAGAGTTGGTCGATTTTGTAAATCGCGAAAATGAGGTTAAATACGTCTTTTTCTGGGGTCATCAAGAAAAAAGCAATGAAGTTACAAAAAGCTGTTTTAGCCAATGGTATGAGTCAAAATTCGAAGAAGATGGTAAGGAATTTGCGACTGCTGAGCACTATATGATGTATCACAAGGCATCACTGTTTGGTGATGACAAAGCATGTGAGAGAGTGCTCTGTGCTCGTGAACCGGGAGAAGCGAAAGCCGTTGGCCGTGAGGTGCTTGGGTTTAAGCAAGAAATATGGGATGAGAAACGATTCGAAATTGTGGTAAATGCTAATTTAGCAAAGTTTTCTCAAAATCCAACGCTAAAGGCGTTTTTGCTAAATACTGGAGAACGAGTCATCGTCGAAGCAAGCCCTGTAGATAAAATTTGGGGGATTGGCTTGGCTCAAGATAATTCAGCATCAGAAAACCCAATACATGGAAAGGTCTCAATCTTTTAGGGTTCGCGCTTATGGAAGTTAGAGAGCAATTATTAAGCAAAGCAGGTGCTTAACCGATGGCTAAGGTGATCTACTTTTTTAATAGAGAGGACAAATACTTTCGGTTATCAAATTTTGCTGGTTATGGCTTTGTATTGGATGGAAATAAGTGGCGCACAATGGAACATTATTTTCAAGCTATGAAGTTTGAGGGTACACCTCAATTCGATAAGACCCTAAATTGTGGTTCACCAAAACAGGCTAAAGATTTGGGCCAATCTAGAGCCATCCCTATTCGGCAAGACTGGGATTTGGTTAAAGAAGAAATAATGCTCAAGGGACTAAGAGAGAAATTTAAGGATTCAGAACTTAGGAATATTTTACTGGGCACAGGTAAAAAAGAGTTAGTTGAAAATTCACCCTATGATAAATATTGGGGTATTGGTCCTAATGGCAAGGGTAAAAACAGACTTGGTGTCCTACTAATGCAACTAAGAGCTGAAATTAAAGAATCTAATGTTAAAAAAACGGCTGCATTGAATGCACTTACATCTGAACTGGTAAGAGTTCAGTTAGTTTAATTTAATTACAACTGCGGGTTTTGTTGTTTTACCTCGTGGCTTAATTTGTTTTAGCCGTTTTGAAAATGACATGGCGTTTTATGTTTGAAATTGTTCGATATAAACATGGTATCTTACGAAAGTACCACTTTGGAAGGCCTGAAAAGATCAAGGTTTCAAAGTTGTGTAGGATTGAATATAGCTATCACGCAGTGATTGGCTTTATTGGAATATGGTCATTCATAGATATTGATGGCAACAATATTGAGGTGTACTCGCAAGCAATTGGTATTAAACCAGCACTCCTCAGTCTTGAAAAAGTTTTGCACGGGCTCTGTTTAGATGACTTTGAACGTCAGTTTGAAGATGGTGATGTTGTAGACACACTGACTGTGTGGGAAGGTGCATGACAGGCTTTAGGTTTCAAGTGCTAATTAGTACTAAAGCCTGCTCATTGCCCTAGCGACGAGCACTGTGATACTCGTATTTTTTGGCTTCTAGCAAGCTGTATATTCTATTTACAGCTTTTAAATATCGAAAAACATGAAATATCAATTAAACATAGGTAAAAATGCGCTTAATTGTTCATGTTAGCTCAAAATTTTTGTATCGTTCAGCTTAGCGCTTTATAAAAATAATAACTGAGTACTATGAAATACTTTAGAAAAATGATTGAGCATTACGTTCCTATTAATGATGAAGAGTGGAGTCATGCTTGTGATCTTTTTGACATAAAGTATGTCAAAAAAGGAACGACAGTACATCACGCTGGCGATGTGTTTAGTGAGATTTGGTTTATCAAAAGCGGCCTAGCTAGGTCATACCTAATTGATATGAATGGTAAAGAACATACTTGGCAGCTCTATTTTCGTGGTAAAAGCAAACATGGTTTAAACCACTTTATGGATGACAGTGTCAGCTTTTACGAAAAAACTGGTTCCATGCTTAATTTTGAAGTTTTAGAAGACTCGGTTTTTTATGTCACATCCTTAAAAGAGCTTGATAAGTTTATATCTCAAGAAAAAAAATGGGAGACGCTAGCGAGAATTTGGCTACATAACACCTATTATTCTGCAACATACAAACGTGTTCTTTCTCTTATGTCAGAGAGCGCAGCCCAAAGGTATTCGCGTCTGCTGGATGAGTATCCTTTCATATTTAGTCAAATTAAGTCGTACCATATCGCCTCTTATCTCGGTGTTGCTCCTCAGACGTTGAGTAAATTGAAAAAATGAATCTAGGTGAATGAATTCAGGTGTTTCGTTACTTACCATATGTTTTTTCAAAGGAGGTAAACGATGAACATCTATCAAAAATCAAAAAAACACCAAGAACAAAGCGCCGAAGTTTACATTGTTATAAGTTGTCATATAAGTGGCACCAGTGGGTCTTGCGTTAAGCAAATATGGGGGCTGTTATGATTGAATTTACTCAAATTGGCTCAGAGCTCATTTTTGTTGGTGTTGCCTTTTTCCTAGTTGGTTTAATTCAAGGTGCTTTGATCCCAGCTGCAAAAAATTCAAGAATGGCGCTTTCTGGTCATTTAACCGCTGTCCAGTGCGCGATGGCGCTCATGATCTTTGGTATTGTCTGGTCGTTAGTTGATCTTCCTATATCTTTAGAAATATTTACAGCTTATGGCTGTGCGTTTGGGTTCATACTCATCTGGCTAGGTATAACGGTTGCATCTGTAACCGGTGCAAGTAAAGCGTTGCCAATTGCTGGCGCTGGCTTTTCAGCTACCATCGCCACTGAGCATACAGTGACGATTTTAGTTCGTTTAGGCTCAATTCTATCACTCATTACTTGTACATTATTGACGATTGGGATGCTACCAATTGTTTGGTAGCCATAATATAGCTGAAGTTTGAGCGCGACATTGTTACGCTCACTTGACCGAGGGTAATGTATAAAAACGATGAGATTACTATTAATAATTACGTTTGCTATGCGCATTAGTACCAAATGTATTAGTTAAAAAATAAAAGTGAGAGAGAAATGAAGTTAACTGAAAGATATAAGTTATGTGTTGAGGATTTTGCCTTCTTTAGGTTTCAACACAAAATCGGAGGGAGTATAGTTGCTTTCCTTATTAATATGGGAATTTGGAACCTGTTAGCTCATTTGACTAAAGAAAGCCATTTTTCGAGTTTTACTGTACAGTTAATAATGTCATTGTTGTTTACTACTGCATTTTTCGTCGGTAGTAATCCAAAAGAAAAATAAAAAATCGATAAAGCACAACAATAATTTTATTGCTTCGTTTTGAAGCATTATAAGAAAAGGAGTTTTGGTGAAATTTTTACCGTTCATATTTATTTTACTAATCTTTAGCCAGTTAGTGAATGCTCAAAGCATCAACGCTTTTGAGATCCCAAGAAGTAGTGTGATAGACATAAAAGATCCTATTTCTAAAAGAGTTTACCCAATATTTGTAAAATTACCCGCTTCATATGGACGCGACCATAACAAATCATACCCGGTCATTTATTTAACGGATGCCTTGTACAGTTTTCAAATAGTGTCTGGTGCCACTCGATTCCCAATGAATACAGGCAAAGTGGAAGAGGCGATCATTGTTGGGATTTCATATTCAAAAGGCTCTAAAGGGCCTTCAAGTCGCATTCGTGATTTTACGCATAAAAAAGACCATAGCTGGAAGTTTGAAACAGGGCAGGCGCTTCAACATGCTAATTTTATCGAGAATGTAATATTTCCATATATTAAATCGCACTATCGCGTTAACAATTCGCGTACTTACGTTGGCAATTCTTTGGGTGGTTTACTTGGTGCGTATATATTTCTTACCAAGCCACATATGTTCACAAATTACATTTTAGGCAGCCCTTCTGTGTGGTTTATGAATAGCGATATACTTAGTATTAAACCCAAGCAGAATTCAAATGCACATAAGATATTTATTGCTGTTGGAGAAAGGGAAACGCCTAAATATGACTCACCAAGACATGACATGGTAACTGGCGCACAAAAGTTGGTATCCAATCTATCGGGTGAGCATTTTCCAAATGTGGAAGTTAAATTATTAATCATACAGGGTGCCAACCATGAAACTGCGTTTCCAACTACGGCAACTCAAGGCTTGTATTGGTTATTTAAAAAATAGTGGCAATAAACGAACAGGTCAGTACTTTCATTAAAAAGTGTAGCAATAATTATCATTTTCTGACTTAAAATATAAGCTAATGGATTGTTTAGTTTAATGATTTCACGAAATTTATACTTGCTATGCTTATCCACTCCGTGGATACTCAGAACAGATTTGGCTATATCGATGCCAATATTTTAATTAAAGACATATGGATCATCCTCGTTTTTTAACATTACACATGCACATGGTAGAAAGTAGTTTGGGAGCCCATATCATTTGTTAGTCCTCATGGAGTAGTATCGTGTTTAGCGAAATTAAATGGAGATTTAACCTTGCCATTATCAGCTCGATCTTACTGATTTTATTATCTGCATTTCAGTGGTCATTGGTAGATATAGTAACTGTTTTTCTTATGATACCGCTGTTTGGCGCAGTATGGGTATTCTTCCTCTGCTGTGTTATTTCTAGTTTAACTTGTTTATTGAAGCTTAAAGATATTGGGCTAAAAAGTGCTGCTCCAATAGGTATTCACGTAATCGCATTTCTTCTGGTAACGTATGTTCCATTTACAATGTTATGGTTAAAGGCCGATTTCATATTGAATAAAGAACTGCGTGAATTAGTGGTTGCTCAAGTATTAAATGGGGAGCTGAAGCCAAATGTCTCACATAACTCTTCTTTGATTAACTTAGGAGAGGAGCACATTGGTCTTTCTCGCGGTGGGAATGATATTGTGGTCGAAAACCATGAAGGCTTAACTTATATTTTATTTTTTACCTTTAGAGGCCTTTTAGATAATTACTCGGGTTACCTGTATGTTCCAAGCGGTGGTTTACCTGAAAAGTTTCGTGATCTAAATGAAGATGATACAACCGAAATAAAGCACATTGAGGATAATTGGTATCTTATTTCTCATCACTAATAAAGGCTAATCAGTTACTTTTAGGGACAAAACACAGTTAAATTTGCTCGTTCTACGCTAACTTTACACAGCTATTTTCATTTTTGAAAAATACGATTGTGACATAATCTGATTACGTGGAAGGGGAGTTAATATTATTCATTATGTGGCTATGTATTTATGAATAACAAAGAAAGAAAAGAGCACATTATTAAAGCAATAGATGCTCGAAATTTTGATAACACCCATGAGAACTTGGAGGGGACATTGATGCCCTTGAAGCTGTTCCATTTGGCTTACGAAACGAAGTGATAAGAATATGTGAAGATTTAGCTGATGGCGTTATAAACTCTCAACAATCTATCGTTAGGTTAAAAGCATTTGTTAGTTCAGTCCCATACTAATCAATCCTGTGATCACATTACAAATGTTTAAACCAAAAGGCGCAAAAAGCTTGGCTTGTGATCCTTTTTTGCTAATTTTGCCAAGCATTTATACGCCTATTTGTAAGGCGTTAGATGCGCTATAGAATCATGTATACGAAATCTAAATTTTCTCAAACAGTGCAATATAAAAAATTATGATCGAATCACTTTAAAATTAAGTGATTTTGAATTCCTTGGCAGTAGTATAAAATGTTTTGTCAATTTAAGTCTCTGGAGGCTTAGGGTTTAATGGCGTGGTTCGTTTTGATAACCTTAAAAAGTTTCTAGTGAACTTGAGTTGATGAACTCCACAGTGGTAGGTTACGCTTCCTTAAATTTTAGCTTAATAACTTAGGACATTTAATTGTGAGTGCTTGTTTCGTAGAGTACAGTGAACATTCTAGAAATTTGACTGTGTAGTTTAAAACGGATCAAACTTGTTTGCCTTCATTTCTCAACGACCTTAAATTAGTTTTGGTTTAACAGCAGATAATATATGTTTCAATCAATGCAGGCTTGCGCTTCTTCGTCGTCAACCTTAGCCTAGTTTTTACGCTGGTTAAGCGATGCGCTAGGTACTTATCGGAGCTATTTGACTATGAGTAAGGTTAAAAACCCACAAGAAAAAAAGCGTAAGAGTTATGAAAAGGATTGCCGGAACGATTACGGCGAAAATGACAAAAGTAGTAGAAAAAATATTCGTAAAGGAAAGCAGCGTTCATCACAACTTTTTCGGTCTTCATCCAAGAAACTCAATGTGCTAAATAAAAGACCTTTTGATGAAGAGTTTGCTACGGAGCTTGACTCCGAAATAAAGTCATCTGAAAAACTAAATCGGCAAAAAGGCTTTAAAAAAATATCTGACAAACCGCTAGGTAAGTATCTTTCTAAGGGTAAATACATAAATAAGGTGTCTACTTTTGGTGGGTGACAACAATTTTATGGAGAACTAAATGAACGACACTTTTACTGATAGATTATTCCGATCGTTAGGTACTCACGCAGTGAAGGAGTTCTCGTTGACTGAAACTAGGTTAAAGTTAGTTGTTGCTCCATGGAATAATTTAGATAACGAAGCTATAGCAACTTTTGAGAACCCAGAATTTATTTTTATCGAGGCTGATAGTGACCTCGTTGGTGCAATATCTAACTTAAACCTACCATGGGACATCATACGCTTTGATTCAAATCTGGTTGAAGGTGTAATTTGGGAGTTTGGTCTGTGTTGCTGCGAAATTCAGGTAGGGTTTAAGTCTAAAATGCCAGAAATTACGTTTTAACAGCAATTAAGGAATTGAACTCAAAAGAGAACATAATAGAGAACTTAAGAGCAGCACGAGGCTGTACATAACTTTGT
>NZ_AUXY01000136.1 GCF_001625695.1 Pseudoalteromonas luteoviolacea H33-S | reverse complement strand
TAGATCAGATATTTAAGCGGAATGGTATAAAAAGTTGTTGTTATACGGCAGATATTACAAGGTAGTTATGCGACATTTGTCGTAGATTAAAATGTTATGTTTTACGGAACATAAGCTCAGTAACTAATATAAGATTAAATAAAAAGGAACTTTATGAAAGAAGCTATGGATGAACTAAAAAGTGAGGTAAAAGCTAAATTGCTGTTTTGGAATAAGATTGAAAGCAAAGCAGTTAAAGTTGCTCTTGTATTTGTTTTTATTGGCTTAATCGCTTTAAAAGTATTTACCACTGTACTTACTTTTGACTGGCTGAAAAATTTATTCGCTTAATGAACTCACGGCTAAGTAAAACATAAACAGTGCCTCAACCATGGGCGCAAAACAGCAGGCTTGCGCTCTTTCGTCGCTAATTTCAGTCTGCTATTTTACGCAGTTTACGGCAAGCATTATAAGCTCTAGAGATTAGCATCATGCCATCCAAAGAAGTTCAGAGAATTATTCGTGTTGACCATGCTGGTGAGTTTGGTGCAATTAATATTTATCGAGCACAACGAACAGTAGCCAAATTTCTTTACAAGGATATTGTCGAACAATTAGATGATATGTTGCACCACGAAAAGGAGCACTTTGATACGTTTAATAGTTGGCTCGAACAAAATAGCGTCAGGCACTGTTATGCGCTTTGGTTTTGGGCTATTGGTGGTTACTTCTTGGGTTTAGTCACTGCGTTATTGGGGCGTAAATCTATTTGGGTTTGTACTCACGCCGTTGAATCAACGGTACTTCATCACTTGGACTGGCAGCTCAGCTACCTAAGCAAACACGACCCGAGTGCTTATGAAGCCGTATTGAGCATTAAACAAGAAGAGGAAGCGCATCAAAATTTGGGTTTACTTAATGGCTCTAACTCACTAGTTTATTCACCAATTCGGTTAGTCGTTAAATATTCAACTAAATTCGCAATTTGGCTGTCGACAAAACTGTAGGGGCTCTTACAAGGCTATAAAACCATGGACACAAAAAATCAGGCTTGTGCTTCTTCTTAGCTAATTTTAGCCAGCTATTTTATGCCGTTTAAGGGGTCGTTATGTACCTATGAAAATTCAATTAGCATTGGTGTTAATTCTTATAGCTTTGATTACTTTAGCTTGGCAACCAGCAAAGACTTTTTTACTTCAAGACTCTTGTTTAGAACAAGGAGGAAAGTGGGCATCAAATGGCAACTTTTGCATATATAAAAATTGTGCTGAAACCAGTTCTTGCAAACCAAGCTATAGGAATAACTCAATTTGTGAAGAATTAAAATCAGGCATATCTCAAGACGAGTTATATTTTCATTTAGGTATGCCTGAATCACGCTCTGACAATAATTTTGTATTCACAGCTGGCGGTGGAGAAAGTGAAATTACAGCAACTATAATGTCTGGTAAAGTTGTTAAGTTGCAATGCGGTACATAAAAAGCACATTATGAGCGGAACCAAAAGCTTGGCTTGGTTCGTACATCATCAATTATAGCCAAGTATTTTGTTCCGCATATGTGGGCATTAGCTGTTAGTCAGAAATTTCCTGTCTATGGGTACATCTAAATACCCTTTTTAAGTTGATTTTATTTTCTTAATTATATCTGCAATATCTTCAGTACTTATAAAGCCGGGTACTGTTTCTCCATTGGCAAATAAAATGGTTGGCGTGGCGCTAAAACCAAATTTTTGCGCCAACGCTTTTTGAGTATTGAGGTTGTTAATACATTCTGGAGTTGCTTGAATGTTTGTTTCAAAGTGCCCCGTATGCATTGCAGAGTCCATCGCTGCTTGCGGGTTTGTGGCGCACAGTGCATTTACGGTTTTATTGAAAGCTTTACTACCCGCTTTTCCTCTGGGCAACATGATATAATCGACGCTGATACCTAGCTGGTTTAAGTCTTTAATTTGAGCGTGAAGCTTTCTGCAAAATGGGCAGTCAATATCGGTAAAAATAGTTATTTTATGTCGTTCTTCAGTTGCTGAGTAGGTGAGTAGTTTCTCTCTTGGAATAGATGCGAGTAGTGTTTGTCTATGATGCTGATTTGCCTGTTCAATCAGATCTGTGCTTGTAGAGGTGTCGATCACTTTACCCCAAAATAAGTGTTGCCCATCTTTACTGGCAAGTAAGATTTGATTGTCGATTGTGACGCGCTCAAAAGTGTCATTAAATGAAGTTATTTCAAAGCTTGCCTTAGGGCCAAGCATTCGATGTAGCTTTGCACTTAGAACTGGGTTTGAGTAATTCGATGATTTATTAGTAGGTATCTCTGCGGATGCTGCATTAGGACTTGTGAAAGGTAAAATAGCAAACGCTAAAATTGATAATCGATTAAATACTTTCATTGGCTGCTCTCAATATTAGATATGTAAATACCTTTATAAAGTGAGCTGCACATGTTATGTCAGTATAAATGCCTCTAAGTTTCTATAATTATATATATTAACCTAATTATCATTGATTTACGCCTAAGCTGTGAATTGTCTTATGCTTATTAACTGGGCAGTATATTCAACGTTTTCACAATCTAGCTTTGAAGTCACAGAGTCTTTAAGTTCATTACAAAGTTGCGCATATTCGCTCTTTTCTATTTTGTTTTCTGCGTTACTTGATAGGGCCTCTTTACTGTCGATTTGTATATGTACCTGCGAGTTAAGAGGTTTATCTTGCTGTTTACTGACTAAGGCTGCGATTTGTTGTTCGAACATGTGTGCACTGCAGATTGCAAACCCTTCTTCAGCGGATTCTTTTCCTTGAATTGCAAAATCTAGCGCATCTTCAAAGTTATGCTGCATCGTGGCTATTCTGCTCAATAAAGAAAGTGCCTGTCCTCGATAATAACTTTGTGATTCATTTTCTAGCACTAATTCATGTGCTAATTGCTTAGCATGGGCTAGCTGCTGTTGACTGAATTTTATCTCGGCTAACAGTAGTTTGGCTTCTTGAGAGTAAGGGTTTTCTTTTAAGCTGAATTCCAGCCATTTTTGAGCTGTTGCGTAGTCTTGTGAACGATAAGCATCAACTGCATTTGTATAGCCGCTAAAAGCTGGTGGTAAAGTAGGCTCAAATGCATTGTCTTCTTGAATTAAAAAGCTCGTTGAGCTGATACCAAAAATGGCCAGGCATGCAGCAATGGCATAGTTTGCCACTTTGTTTGACTTTTTTACTGCGAGTTTGTCGATAGGAGCTAGCCAGTAATAGCCATGATTAGGTTGAGTGCGAATAAGATTTTTGTTGGGCGCGAGCTTACGTATTTCACTGATCACTTGAAAAAGGCGGTAATCTTGATGTTGTGAATTGCCCCATAAAGCAGTGTGTAATTCATCTTTGGTGATCAGAGTTTGAGGATTATTAATAAACATCTCTATTGCTTGCGCTGTTTTAGGTCGGATATGAATGGTTTTACCTGACTGGCATAATCGATAGCTTTGATCACAAAAGGTGAAGTCTAAGAATTTAAAAGTTGCCACGCGTTATCCTTTTTTCGCAAGATAGATGACATTTATAGTGCTTAATTTATGTGTAAGCAAGTTGGTAAAGCTTCTAAACGTCATTTAAATTGGGCTGGGCATGTACTTTAAAGTAATTGTACGCAGATTCTCTTTATGTATTTCAATAACAATTAAGTAAATTTATGTGTTTTGAGGTTTTCTGTTCAATAAAACGAACCATGCAGCAAGAAATAATAACAGTATGAAAGATGTTTTAAATAAAGGATGAGAAGCGCTAAAGTCTGCCTCGCACAAATTTCAGATGACATAAAGCCAAATAGGATTTGCACAAATATATTGCTGTAATCTTCTAAATTTTATAAAAGTATCTGTTCTACTTACTCTTTTCAAATATCACAGCTATGCGGCAAGTGATGTTCTTTAATTATTCCTAATTTGGTGACATCCGCTTCACTCGTTGTTATGGTTAAGATGAATAAAGTGCGTAATTAAAAAAGAATTAAATGGGACAATTAAATGGGACAATTAAATTAGAATTAAATGGGACAGGCACATTAATTTCGGCCTAAACAGCGCTCAAATTTAACTGGCATAAAAAGCCAAAAGGGACAGGCACAAATATATTGCCCTAATTCTTTTAATCTTGAAAAAGTGTCTGTTCAACTTACTCTTTTTAAATATCTCAGCTATGCGGCAAGTGATGTTCGTTAATGATTCCTAATTTGGTGACATCTGTTTAACTTATTGATATGGTTGAAAGTATTATATGGCGCATCTGGAAAGCTGTTGTTATACGGCAGACATTACGCTGTTGTTATGAAACATTTATTGTAGATAAAAATGTCAGGGCTTTTACCAAATTGCCTGCCTTGGAGTTAAAAAATGGAATTGTTTGAACAGTATCAAATCAGCATTTTAGTTATTGGCTTAACAGGCTTAATGTTTTTAGTTCAGCTACTTGTTGCCGATGTTGTCAGTATTAAAAAAGGTCAAATCCCTGGCACGATTGTAGAGCAAAGCCACGACAATTTTTTATTTCGCTCTAGTCGTGCTATCGCTAACAGCAATGAGACAGTAGGTATTTTCATACTTTTCCTAATGTTCGCATTTTTGTCTTCATCCAATTCTAGTTGGGTAAATATATCTGCTATGGTTTATTTTGTTGGCCGATTAGGTCATATGGTGTTCTATTATGCTAACTTAAAAGTTTTACGAAGCGTAGCGTTTGGGGTTGCTTTAATTGGTCTAGTTAGCATATTTCTCTCTGGTTTAGTGCGCTGGTTCTAGGGGGGCCAATTACACGCATTAATGCTCATCGGCTTTCTCAGGGGACAAACTAATGCTTCCCGTTTGTCGCCTCGTCAAAGTTTTAGTCAAACATGATTTGCCCGTTATGCTGCCCCACGACAGTCAACGAGTTCACCTTTGATAAGTAGATATGAGACTGCACCTATACATTCGGCTTATTGATTGAGTGTTAAATTCGGTTCTGGGTGAGTATTCGCTAAAAAAGTGCGCCTTATTTGTTAGACGAGCTTTTTTATCTCTCCTTCAATCAACAGGCTATGGCTTTTTCTGATAAAGCCAAATATATTGCTGTAATCCTTTCTATATTATAAAAGTGTCTGCTCAACTAACTATTTTTAAATATTACTGCTAATCGGCAATTGATGTCATTTAAGGATTCCTAATTTGGTGACATATGCTTAGCTTATTGTTATGGTTGAGAGTAATAAAGTGCGTATTTTAAAAGCTGTTGTTATGCGATATTTGTCGTAGATAAAAATATTAGGTAACTCATGGAAGAATTAGCATCGAACGAAATCCAATTTTTAGTTGCTTGTCTAGCGTCTGAAGAGTCCAATGTGAATGAACTTAAAACCGAATTTGATGCTAGGGGTGTCAAAGAAAAGAGAGTTCAAGACATATTAAAAAGGCTTATTTCAGACGGGACTATAGGCATAACAAAATATCATAACGAAGAATTTCACGATTACAGTAAAAGAGAATCACTTGATTTCGTTGAAAACTGGAATAACTTTGTGCTTGCTCCGCTTCAAATATACCTCACAGACGAAGGGTATAAACGCTGGGAAACTGATAACTGGGGAATTACTGCCAAAAGAGCAAGGAGTTTGATGTTTTCTAATCTTGGAAACTCAGTTCATGTTTAAAATAAGCCGTTACCTAATCAGCTACTCAAAAGGATGCAAAGCGCTTGTCTTGCGCTCCTTCGTCACTAATTTCAATTAAGCATTTATGCGCCTCTTAGTAAGGCGTGAAACAACTACGGATAGCCAGAGTATGATAAACCCTTTTATTCCCGAATCATTCAAGCCTCCGATGTTTTTTGATAGTGAAAATTTTCATTTCAGAGTTCTTGAAGAAGAAGTTGCGGAATTAGACTTTGAAGCAGTAATGTCCAGTCAAAAAAGGCTACAGGGAATATTTGGCCCTGAAACTGAGTGGCCTAAAGTTAATATGACCCTTGAAGAAAATATAGAAAGCTTAAAGATTCACAAACAAGAATTTGAAGCAAGAGATGCTTTTGCATATTCCGTATTCAACAATTCAAAGGAAAAATGCCTAGGCTCTGTTTATATAGATCCAAGCCAATCACCAAATTATGACTGTGAAGTCTACTTTTGGATCCGAGATGATAGTATTGCGTTAGAAAAAAGACTTTATCAGACTGTTTTAAATTGGCTTCAAGCCGCTTGGCCTTTCTCAAAAATAGCATTACCTGGCAAGTCGATTTCATGGAAAGATTGGACTGGTGAGTTAAAAGTAAAACCAAATAAGACAGGCACAAACATATTGCTGTAATTTTCTTTATCTTATAAAAATGCCTGACCAACCCATTCTCGATGCGTCAATTGATGCACTTAGTTAGTTTGCAATATAGTTGCATCGTTTTAACTTACTGTTATGATTGAGAGTAATAAAGTACGTATTTGAATAGCCGATGTTGTGCGTCAGAAATTACGCTGTTTTATTCAGATATTTATCTGTAGATTAAAATGTTGTACATATAAAATGAAAGCATCGAATAAAACAATAATCTTAATAATTACCTCATTCGTCATAGTCGCATTCGTCGACAGTTACTTCCTGTACGCAAAAGGGCAAGAAGGCGTAACCTTTCTGCTTCATACTTTGTTTATTGCGGTTTGTTGTTTTGTTTGGTGTAAACAACATGCAACGGAAAACTCTGTAAAAGACCTAAAGTTTTTCCCATTGTTATGTGGATTATTAAACGTTGTAGGTATACCTGCATATGGCTACGCTAAATTTGGCTTCAAAAAAGGCAGTAAGATTCTTGGAGGTTTTATTGGATACATGGTCGTTATCGTTTCATTAACTGGCGCTATAGATTTGCTTGTCAAACAAATGTATGTATAACCAAACCAGCCAAATAAGAAGCCAGTCAAATAGCAGTCCCCGAATTCAAGTTCCAAGTGCACCACTCAAATTATCAAGTGAAAAGGCTTCTTTCGGCGTCTGATAATCTAAACTTTTTCTGGGTCGGTTATTAATTTTATATACAACTTTTTGTAGCTCAATATCAGTTATAGTCGAGAAGTCAGTTTTTTTGGGGAAATACCGACGAATAAGACCATTTGTATTTTCATTTGTCCCTCGCTGCCATGAGCAATAAGGATCCGCGAAGTAGATATCTATTTTTAGTCTATCCTCGATCTTGCTGAATAGTGAAAATTCTTTACCATTATCTAGTGTAAGCGTTAGCCTTTTCGAGGGAGTTAAAGGCATAAACATTGACAGTGTCGCCTTATTAAAAGCATCCGCTGTTTTACTTTCTATTTTTTGGGCCATTAAGTATTTCGTAGCTCTATCCACATGAGTAACTATATATCCAGACCCTTTTTTTCCTTCAACAAGATCACCCTCCCAATCGCCAATACGAGTCCGCTTCTCTACAATAACTGGCCTCTCATGGATACTAACCCGACCTTTTATTTTGCCACGTAAGTCGCCGTATTTACGTTGCTTTTTTCTCTTCTTGTGACGCTTGGGTAACATTTAATTTCGGACAGGCACAAATTTATTGCTTAAATCGAGCTATTTAACTACTGTTTAAATATCCAGTTTAAAGTTGAGTTGCATGGGAATGACAAGAGCAAGGAAAGCACTGATAGATTTGTCGTCGACGCCTTATTATCACTTGATAGCACGGTGTGTACGCCGTGCTTTTTTGTGTGGAGAAGATAAGTATACAGGTAAAAACTTTGACCATCGACGGACATGGTTAGTCGAGAGAGTAAAACTGCTAAGCAGTGTGTTTGCGATTGAAATAGCAGCATATGCCATCATGAGCAATCACTATCATTTGGTAGTTAAAGTGAATAGACAGCATGCACTTAGTTGGTCAGATAATGAGGTAATATCTAGATGGTATAAGTTGTACAAGGGGAGCCCTATCATAGATAAGCAGCGAAACGGTGATGCTCTTAGTGAGGCAGAGCAACTGCTTGTATCTGAGTTAGTTGAAAAGTGGCGAGCGAGGCTGTATGACATTAGCTGGTTTATGAAAAACCTCAATGAATACATTGCAAAAGAAGCAAATAAAGAAGATGGCTGCACGGGTAAATATTGGGAGGGGCGATATAAATCACAAGCCTTGTTAGATGAAACGGCATTGCTCAGTTGCATGGTTTACGTGGACTTAAATCCAATTCGAGCCAACATGGCAAATAATCTTGAGGATAGCGACTTTACATCGATTCAAGAGCGCATAAAGCACTTTAAAAACACCAAATCAAACTCAAAAAAATCAAATCCAAATGAAGCCAAGAGCTATGTTAAACAACCTAAATCACTAAAACCGTTTGGTGCGAGGGAGCACGTAAACACAATACCTTTCTCGCTATTGGATTACCTTGAGCTAGTTGATTGGACGGGTCGTCATGTTCATCCTAAAAAGAAAGGCAGCGTACGAAAAGGTATTCCTAAAATTCTTGAATCGTTGAAAATTGAAGAATTGACTTGGCTGGAGAGGGGGCAAAATTATGGTACTTATTATGGAAACTTTGCAGGTTCGCAAACGGTATTAAGAGCGCATGCAGCTAAAAATGACATGAATTGGTATAAAGGAGTAGGGTAACCGAGTTTTGTATATGCCTCTCTTTCCAATCTAGTTCTCAATAGCTTATTGAAATGAAAATATTCCTAAGTTAAATTTATTGCTACCATAAGGTGGGTTATTATAGTTTTCCCTATGCATAAAACTCTCAGGTGGGCGGCTATGATTCGATTTTAATTTAAAAGTGTCTGTCCTAGTTTTTTACTAGGGACAAATGAAAATGCAAATGGCCTAATTCGTCGGTATTTCCCAAAAAAACTGACTTCTCGACTATAACTGATAATGAGCTACTAAAAGTTGTACATAAAATTAATAACCGACCCAGAAAAAGTTTAGATTATCAGACGCCGAAATAAGCCTTTTCACTTGATAATGTAAGTGATGCACTTGGAACTTGAATTCGGGTTTTAAAAGTGTCTGTCCTCTATTTTTTATCTGTCCTCTATTTTTTACTATTTTTTACAATAGCTTATTGAAATGAAAATATTCCTAATTTAAATTTATTGCCACCATAAGGTGGGTTATTATAGTTTTCCCTATGCATAAAACTCTCAGGTGGGCGGCTATGATTCGATTCTAATTTAAAAGTGTCTGTCCTAATTTTTCTATCCATATTAAGAAAATTTTTATCTATCTAATGGATTACAATATTGCCAGCAGGGAAAAAAATAGGCATGTTATTCAGTTTTTTCCATTGCTTGGCAAATCAAAACGGCCTTGTTTCCTAA
>NZ_AUXY01000135.1 GCF_001625695.1 Pseudoalteromonas luteoviolacea H33-S | reverse complement strand
TGTAACGGCACATGACTGTATTCTTCACTCGCCTGCTGAGCTCGATGCAGCTGCTGTAGCCAGCTTACCACCGACTTTTCACCCTCTACTTTCGCCACCACCGGCAGGGTATTGATAAACAGCCCCACCATTTCATCGACCCCCGCCAGCGTCGCCGGTCTGCCCGACGTCGTCGAACCAAACACCACCTGACTGCCACCACCGTATTTACTCAGCAGTAGCGCCCAAGCGCCCTGCACCAAAATATTCACTGTCGTCTGACTGCGTTTCGCAAAAGCACTCAGCGCCGCCGTCTGGTCCTCGCTGAATGTAACTGTGCGCGTCTGCACTGCAGGTTGCTGCACTTCTGACTGCTCCGTTCGCTGGTGCGCCAATGGCAGCGGCGTTTTATGCTCAACCTCCGCCAATACATCACGCCAATAAGCCTGCGCCGCATCCCCGTCCTGCTGCGCCAGATAAGCTGCATAGTGGCGGTATGGCTGTGGCGCAGCCAACGTCGCGCCCTCACCCTGATAAAACGCTGTCAGCTCCGCAAAAATAATCGGTAAACACCAACCGTCTAAGATCGCATGATGATGCGACCAAAGCAGCCGCTGTTGGCCTGCGCCTAAATCGACCAGCACCAATGACATCAGAGGCCCGCTGCTCGCATCAAACCCTGCAACCTTGATCTCCTCTCTCAACCGCGTCAGCTCATCGGCTTGTGCCTCGGCGCTCCACTCTGACAAATCATACTCTCGCCATGCCAGTGGCATGTCGGGCAGCACCAGCTGATGAGCCGCAGTGCTGTCTAATCCCACAAACACACTGCGCAGTATCTCATGTCTTGCCACCACCTGACGCCAAGCCTCAGCCAGCCGAACTTTGTCCACTGCATTGAAGTCCAGAGTCATCTGGGTAACATAGCTGCCCGCCGCCAACATACTGTGGAACAACAAGCCCTGTTGCATCCCTGTGGCTGGGTAAAGATCTTGGATCTCTCCATACTGTGCCTGCCACTGGCGGATACTCGCCTCCTCTGCCGTGGCCAACGGGAAGTCTACCTGAGTATATTCGCCCTGCTGAGTCGCCATGCAGTGCTCTATCAACTCTGCTAACCCCTGCTCGATGTGAGATAACAGCAGCGCCATCGCCGCGCCATCATAGCCCGCCTCGGCGTATTTCAGACTGAAGTGCAGCTGTCCCTGCGACACCAGTGTGGTCAGCGTAACTCCATGCCAAGGCGTGCGCGCTGAACTGATCGTTTGACCCGAATATTCTTGCGCCACGCTAAAAGGCAGCTCGTCATGGTTTATCTGATCAAACTGACCAAGATAATTGAATACTATCTCCCGTGCCGGCAGCGATGAAAATGCACTGTCGCTGTGCTGTAACAGCGCAAAGTCCATGCCCTTGTTTGGCACAGCACGGTACTGGCGTTTCACGCCATTGAGCAGCGCGCCTGGAGTATTCCCCTCGCAGCTTAAACGCAGCGGATACATGGCAGTGAACCAGCCCACCGTCTGACTCAGGTCGAGTTGCGTGGTATCGGTCTCGCGACCATGCCCCTCAAGGTCCAAACACACACTGCGGGTGCCATCAAAACGCTCAAAACCAGACAATATGGCTGCTAATAGCAACTCCAACGTGGTGCTGCGATAACTCCGCTGACATGGCCCCAACAGCTGCTCGGTCTGAGCCGCCGAAAGGCTGAAGCTCAGTTGTTGCTGCTGTCCCGCCGCTATGCTAGTCATATCCTGTGTCGTGCCATAGCGTTCGGCTAGAGTGGGCTCAGAAGAGGCAAGCACTTCCTGCCAATAGTCACGTTGCTGCTGCACCGTTTCTGTTCGCGCATGGTCCGCCAAAAAGGCGCCCCACTGCTGATAGGACGAGGTTTTCGCAGCCAGTGTGAGTGGCTCTGAACGCTGTAATTGTTGCAGTCCCAATGCCAGATCTTCCAACAAAATCCGCCATGACACACCATCCACGGCCAGGTGATGGATCATCAGTAACAGCCGCTCATCATGCTCTCCCTGCGCCAGCTGTGTCGGTAGACG
>NZ_AUXY01000134.1 GCF_001625695.1 Pseudoalteromonas luteoviolacea H33-S | reverse complement strand
TTCCGCATAAAGATTAAATCAGCTTTATCCATTCACGACTGCACATTTTCTTAACTCGTTCAGGTATTGAAATAAATTGATTCCAAGCTTTTGAAACTTCGTCAACTATTTCTACATAGCCCGAAAATATTCTATTGGATAAGCAATGTTGCCTTATCCAGCTCCATACTTGTTCTATTGGATTTAACTCAGGTGAGTAAGGGGGAAGCTTTATTAGCGTTAAGTTGCTGAATTCTGACGCAGTATCATGTGTATGCCAGCCTGCGCCATCTATTATCACTACTGCATGCCTACCAATTGGTGTAGCTTGTGATATTTGACGCATGTGCTGCGTCATCGCTTCTTTATTTACGAATGGACTTACTAGCGCTTCTGTTTGGCCCGTGGCAGGACATACTGCACCAAATAAATACCCGTATTCAAACTGTTGTTGTTTCACAATCCTTGGCCGAGTACCCGTCTTAGCCCAAATGCGTGTAGTCGGATTTTGCTGGCCAAATCGAGCTTCATCCTGAAACCATACGTCGATACGATCAAGAGGTAAGTGTCCTGGTGTGTGAAGGATCGTTTCCAGTTGGAAGTTTTTTAAAAGCTTCTTGGCTTTGTAATGACTGCTTAGGGTGTTTTGAACGACTTGTGATCCAACTAAAGCCAAGCTGCTTTAGTATTTTATAGACATGATTTAAGTGGTAATGAACACCAAATTCACTGCTAATGTAATGCACAATGTCCTCACCGGTTAGACGGCCACCTTGAAGCTCCGTGTTTGTGCGTTTAATAAATTCAGACAGTTGATCAAGCTGAGACTGTTGCAGTCTGGATGGACGTCCTTGAATAGGCTTATTGTCTAAGCCATCGAGCCCATGCTCTAGGTAACTAGAGACCCATTTATTAACACTACTCCGTGCTATATTAAGGCGTTTTGCAATGTCGGTTCTGCTATTACCTTCATAAAATAATGACACGGCAAGTAATCGCATACGTTTACGTGCGTTGGGTTCTTTTCGAGAAAGCGCTAAAAGCTGTTCAGATATACTTGGGTTCAACGTTATTTAGTCTGTAATTTTATATGCTCTATATTAGATCAGATATTTAAGCGGA
>NZ_AUXY01000133.1 GCF_001625695.1 Pseudoalteromonas luteoviolacea H33-S | reverse complement strand
CACTCAGCCATCTCTCCGAAACTTTTATTATGCATAAGCACAATACAAATAGTGGCGGAGAGATAGGGATTTGAACCCTAGATACGCTATTAACGTATGCCGGTTTTCAAGACCGGTGCTTTCAACCACTCAGCCATCTCTCCGCAGCGGGGCGAATAATAGGGAAACCTTTTGAGAATGTGAAGCTTTTTTTTTGCTTTTTTTATCGTTTGGCTAAAATTCAACTCGTTTGACGACAATTCCAGCTAGCTTGACGAATTTTTTATCAATCTTTTGTTATCTTTGAACTATTTACCTCAAAAAATGGTCTACTATTCGAGAAAGGTTTGCTCAACTATGTAACTCTTGGTAATCTTTGGAAAGTTTAATTATCGGAACATCGTGTTTCTATTAAGGAGCTATAATATGGCGTTCAATCATTCGTACACTACTGAAAAAGCAGTAATGTCAACGACTGAAACAAATAAAGTGCTTAAGAGCACTTACTTTCTTTTAGCAATGACTTTGGCATTCAGTGCCTTAACTGCTGCAATCTCTATGACTATGGCATTACCTAGATTTACAGGTCTTGTCTGTTCTCTTGTTGCTATGGGTCTTATTTTTGTTATCCAAAAGAAGGCAAACTCTTCTTCTGCTATCGGTCTGGTTTTCTTGTTTACAGGTATCCTAGGCTTTGGCTTAGGTCCACTGCTTAACTCATACTTAAACTTACCAAATGGTGGATTACTGATTGCACAAGCACTTGGTTCAACTGCATTGATTTTCTTCGGTTTATCAGCTTATGCGTTGACAACTAAGAAAGACTTCTCTTTCATGGGTGGCTTTTTAACAATTGGTATTTTAGTAACTGTTGGTATTTCTATCGTAAATATCTTCATCGGTAGCCCAATTGTATTCATTGCTATCAACGCTGTGTTTGTATTGCTTATGTCTGCAATGATCTTGTTTGAAACAAGCAGAATCGTAAATGGTGGCGAAACTAACTATGTCCTAGCGACAGTAGGCCTGTTCGTTGCTATCTACAACCTATTCACTTCCCTATTAATGCTATTAGGCGTTATGTCAAGTGATGACTAATCTTATCATTCTGATAAAATAAGCCCCATTAGGGGCTTTTTTTATGGGTTTTCTTTGAGCCAATTCATTATTTCGGTACATTGCGGTCCTTCAGATCATGATACTTTGCAATGTATTGAGCGCTTTGCTCGCGCCACACTCCAACAACAGCACTCGATCAAGTGTATTTTTCTATATCAAGATGCGGTACTCCATGCCACTCAGCATTTTGCGCTTGCAAGCGATGAGCTTCAAGTAAGCACAGTCTGGCAAAACCTTCATGACTTAGGTATACCATTAAAACTCTGCGTTACAGCAGCTGAAAAACGCGGTATCAATATATCCGATACAGGTTTATTCACTGTCGCTGGTTTAGCTGAATTCGCTATGGAAACATGTAAAGCTGATAAGTGGGTGCAATTCAAATGACAAAAAAAGTATTAGTTATCTGTGACGCTTCACCATTTGACAAGCAAATTATCCGCGACAGTTTAGATATGGCTCTGATTTTTGCAGCCATTGATCAAGAGGTAAGTTGGTTGTTCAGAGGCCCCTCAGTGCTTGCATTGAAAGAAGGTCAAAAGCCTAACCAACTCGGTATAAAAGACTTTTTGAAACAGCTTAAAACACTAGAGATTTATGATGTGGATAGCATATTTGTTTGCGAGGACGCACTTAACGACTTCTCCATATCAAAAGAGCAATTGGCCATAGACGCAGATGCGTTAAACATAAATCAACAACAAGCACTGTTAAGCGAACAAGATCACGTGGTTAAGTTATGAGTTCAATAGTACATATTTTTTCTAAACCGATAAGCTATTATAGCAATGTTGATATGGGTCTAATTAGCCAAACAGATAAAGTATTGCTTCAGCAAGACGCCTGTTATGATCAATCAAAATTCTTAATTAACTGCCCTGCTCCTATATTTATGCTAGAAACTTGCGCTTTGGCCCGTGGCGTTTTACCTGACAACTCCATTACACTTGTTGATGATTTGAGTTGGGTTGACCTTATTGCAAGCAGTGACAAATCTATAACGTGGTAATTATGTTAGAAGTAAACGATAAAACAATAGAAACAGATAAAGAAGGCTACCTATTAAATCACTTAGACTGGGATGAAAGCCTAGCGCCAGTCATTGCATCTGGTGAAAATATCACATTGACCGATGCGCATTGGGAAGTCATTCGATTTGTACGTAGCTTTTATGAAGAATATGGCACTAGTCCAGCAATTAGAATGCTTGTAAAAGCGATTGCCAAAAAGCTGGGTGAAGATAAAGGCAAGAGTATCTACTTGTACAAACTTTTTCCGAAAGGCCCTGCGAAGCAAGCCACTAAGATTGCAGGTTTGCCCAAACCCGCTAAATGCATATAAAAAGAGAAGGCTCAGCCTTCTCTTTCTCATCAAAATTATTCATCTACTGGCCAAGTGAATGGCACATCAGGAACTGATAGCCCTCTTGCTACCACAGATTCAGCAACTGAGAGCGAAGGATCCGTGGGTGACCACAAGTCTGTTACGAAACTAACGCTTGCTGATTCACTAGCAATGTCACCTAAAACACCACTTGCATCAATATCGAATACAAAGCTGGCGGTACCGTCGTACTCACAGGAATTAGTCGGTGCATATTCAATATTTGCACGATGCTCGGTACCTAAATACGTATTCGTCGATGAATCGTATTCAAAGAATTGTCTTTGGGTAAAATCTTGTAAGGTGTGGTTATTATTAGGCCCGGCCCAATTACAAATAAACCCTTGTACCATGCCATCTGTCACATCAATGTCAGTACCATAGCCAAAATGCGCTTCGCCGTTTTCTAAAGATGCATCATTAAATCCAATATTTAAGATCCGACTATTTGAATCATTCACACCCGCTTGCCATGCATATGCATAATCACCCGCTAAACTCGTGAGATTAAAATTCGCACCAAAAATTGCAAAATTCTCACTCCAACCATCTGTGTTATCAGTACTATGGTATTTGTTTTTCACATCCACTTGTTGGTCACTGTTAAATGCCCCACTAATACCATGACCACAATTGATTGCCGATCTTGATTGCACAGACATCTGCTCTGCACTTCGTTCGTAAGCTAGCGAACCCACCAATGTGCGTTCATTTTGACTACAATTACCACCGGGGAACTCTATACCTGTTACGCCGACTTCGCCTTCAACTGTAAAGTTTAATAGCCCAGTATAATTCATGGCATCACTACCAGGTGTATGTACCATAGATAACGTAATTCCATAATCTGACCCCGACACTGTATAGGTTAGATTAACGCGATATTCCCACACACCAGAAGCCAGCTCTATGCTCGCAGTATCAAAATTGATATCAGCTAATCCCTTACTATTCATCTGCGTGGTCAAATCAATCGAGCTGCCGTCAGATGGTAAACCCGAACCGTCATCAATAGCAGCAGACACCATACTCGCCAAAGTCATCAATGCCATTCTTGATCGCTCCCTCACTGCTCGCAGTTGAGCATTAGTTTGAGCAACAGCACACGCATTTCCGTTTTTTGCACTGGCTAGCCACAAACCAAGATCCCCAGTCGGTAAAGTACCTGAGCTCATACTAGGATCAGTTGCATCAGGGTGGCCCTGATAGCTCACTTGAGGTCCAAAACAATCCGCATTTTCACTATTTCTATAAAAAGAACGAACTCGAAATACATCTCTTAAGGGTGTTTCACCACTTAACAATGCATCAATCCTTCTCGTCGCCCAAAAGTATGTTGGTGATGCAGGGCCTCTCGCCTCTAGCGTTCTGTAAACATATTGCCTATCTTGTTCATCACTGCTATCTGAAAACGGAGAGGCGACTGCCAATGATTGCGGGAAATATACGCCACGATTATTCGTCACATCATTATCTGTACTTCCACTACTATCACCGGCATCTGTTTGCCCTGATGAATCGTTATTCATATTTGAGTTTGTATCACTACTATTATCTGTAGATGTATTTGTCTGACTGTTTTCAGTTTCCTGAGTCGATGTTTCTTGCTGGGATGAATTGTTTACTTGACTGGGGCTATCACTTTCAGATGATGAGCAGCCAGCTATTAAAGACACGATAACTAAGGGGATGTAAGATTTCATGATTGCATACCTTCTTTGCCTAACCTGTACAAATAACTTATGCGAAAAAATACAATTGGACAAAGTAACTGACGTTAACACTTGTCAGTTACTGTTGATATATGACCCACTTTAGGATGAGTTTTAAAGCGCCAAATAAGAATAATTATTCAAATTAATTGATAATTAATTGCAACTCAATCATAAAATGCAGAAATAACTACGTTTTCCAACTAATCTAAATGTTAGTTCATCAGAACATGCTTAATACAGTTTTTTACATCAAAAATTGAACTTTATGGAGAGAAATTTCGCTTAAAGCGAAAAAGCGTTAAGCTAAGCTGTGATCGCCGTAGCTTAACTCACATTGTGACTTTTAAATGCTGCTTGTCGCATCTAAATCAGGAGGTACTACTTCACTCGTTTCCAGATTTCATATTCAACAAATTTACCATCTTCAACGAGTTTATGATGCCAAAGGTCACCTTTGACTTCATAAGTGAATGCCATCTTACGACCGATTAAGCTCTCAACATTGCCAAGTGTTACCGTCTCAATAAAATAATTGTCTTTAAGCTGATAAGTGCCGCCGCCAGCATAATGAAACTTATTGTCGCTACTGGTGATATAGCTAAAATGTGTATTATTAATGATTTTGGTTGAGGTGACTTGAGGCGCAGACGCTGTCACTCTGCCGTCTTTAGTCGCATATTCACCACTTACAAACTCCCAAGTTCCCATCAAAGGATTTGACAAGGCAAGTGGACTTACAAGCGCACACAATAACGTTAAATACTTCATAATCTTTCCCTATTTTATTGTCATTATTTTTAGCAATTATAAAGTTTTGGTGATGAAAACCTCAAATTCAAATTCTTCAAGTTGTAAGTCAAGCCCTAAACTGCTTGACCACAATCAGATTCATCGATCACCTTATTAATCAGTTCAAATAACCTAGCGAGCGCCCTTTCAACATCTTGCCAGTTTTCTTGTTTTAATAAGGAATCAATTTGGGATACCGTTTGATAAATTTCATGACAATCAAACATCGCCGAAGTACCTTTGAGCGCGTGAATAGAACGCGCAAGCCCCTCATAGTCTTTATATTTTAACTGATTTTGAAGCTGAACTAACTGCTCATGCAAACCATCAATATATTGCATTTTGAGCTGCTTAAACTCTTCATCTGGTAAATTAAGATCATCATCTACTGTAATATTCAAATAATGTGAAATTTTCTTGGCAAACTGCGCTCTGTCTATTGGCTTCGCTAGATGGTCAGTAAACCCGAGTTTAATATACCTTTCCACTTCATGACTCATGGTGTTTGCTGTCAAAGCAATAACAGGCGCAGTACACCCTGTTGCTTGAATAAAGTTAAATGCTTGCTCACCATCCATAACGGGCATTTGAATATCCATTAAAATCAAATCAAATTCATAGTCTAAAACTGCTTGCACTGCTAACTGGCCATTTTCTACCGCCGTTACATTCAAGCCCATTCTTTCTAAAATCCGAGTTATCAGGCGACAATTATCACTGTGATCTTCTGCCAACAATACTTCACCTTTAAGATCCTCAGAATCTAACTCTGATTCAGCCTGTATGTAAGGCTCACTTTGGTGATGTATTTCTTCAAACGAGTTTACCCATTTTGTTCGCTCAGTGGTGAATAAACTCAATGACAAGGTGAATGAAGTTCCAGATCCAACTTCACTTTCAACGACAATATCACCATCTAACTTTTGAGCTAAGCTCTTGGAGATATTAAGTCCTAATCCCGTTCCACCATACTTACGTGTTGTAGATGAGTCCGCTTGGTAAAATGCGCTGAACAATTCTTTTTGTTCTTCTGTTGTCATGCCAATACCCGTATCTTTAACACTGATATATAGCCTGTCGTCCTTACAGCTTACCTCAATTGAAATTTTACCAACCGATGTAAACTTCAACGCATTTGATGTCAAATTCAGTAGTATTTGCCTCAGTCTCGTTGGGTCAATAACGACATAATCTGGCAAAGGGAATTGATAATTTAAATCAAACTCTAATCCTTTATCTCTTATTTGCTTGCCAAGCAGGGATTCGACATGCGCAATAGACTGAAATAAATTGGCCTCGATTAATTCAACTTCCAGTCTGTTGGCCTCAATCTTCGACATATCTAAAATATCATTAATTAGTCCGAGTACGTGCCGAGAGTTTTGTAATATGACGGTAATCGCATGATTGCGCTCGTGCGGTTTAATATCTCCAAGAATAATGCCATCTGCATAACCAATTATTGAGGTCATAGGCGTCCTGATCTCATGGCTCATATTGGCCAAGAATCGACTTTTCGCTTCACTGGCATCACGTAACTCTGAAGCTAACTGTTCTAGCTCATAAGTGCGTTTCAATACCTTCGCTTCTAAGTTTTTATTCAGTTCAATATTTTCTTCACTGGTTAAACGCACTTTATCCGCAACGGCAAATGCCAAGAACATTGCATCCAGTGCCACACCAACCAAACCGAGTAAATACAAATTAACCGCTATCGGTGGTAATAACCCCAAATTAGTGAAATTACCAATCATGTTGGGTACTGCCATACATACATAAGCTAAGATGAAATAGCGAGCAGGTTTAAAGCCTTCTGAGATCCTTAAAATACCAATATAAAGACCTAAACACAGCGCAACACCTGTTGACAGTGTCGCCCATAGAAAACCAAATCCAGGAAATAAAATACTGAAAGGCGTACCTATCGCAGCAATTACCCCAACCCAAATAGAGGCCGAAGATAAATTTGGATGCTTTTCTTTTAATTTAAGTAAGCAATTATAAAACAATGCATTACTGATTGGAGATAACGTAAAGCCTAGCCAATGCAAGTGGGCCGAGTAGAAGCCAAAAAGCTGATCTGATATATGAAAAAAGTGGCTCCATGCAAACACCATAGTGGCTGCAAATATCGCATAATAAAGGTGTGTCAAATCTTTAGAGCCAATATAAATGAGCAAATTATAAAGGCCCAAAACAATGCCAACACTAAAGCAAATCATCATGATTAAGTTATCAATCACAACTTGCTCTTTAAACTCTTTGACTGGCACTAGCTCTAATTTAATAGGCGTATAAAAATAGTCACTTTCAAACAAAGTAACGACGTAATAGTCTTTGTCTGGTAACAGCTCAATGGTGTTGCCATAATGAAACGCAAACTCATTAGTCACCATGCCCCCGGAGTAATAGCGCTTAATATCATCTTTTGAGTATATTCTCGTCTCGATATTGGATAAAACAGTGTTGTAAGGGTATAAAACCAACTGCTCATAGTTAGAGATATTTTTAATTTGAGTAACAAGCCAATAGCGCCCAGAGAATAATGCTCGCTCTTCTTGTTTCTCTAGACGACTCGCCCAGTTCATTACATCATCAAATGACTCAGGGAAGCGCGTATCGTCCTTTGCAGCAAGCACCAAACCCTTGTCGTGTAGATTGACACCTTTTTCGATACCATTGTACACGTATTGCTGAGCACTCACTGAGTACGACATAACTAAAATAATTAAGCTAAGAGTCAGTCTAATCAAATACATTATCGACCTAAAAACCCATATGAATAAGCTAAGAGAGCGCTAAAAGTTATATGTAACATCAACACCAATTCTTTGCCCCTCACCCTTAAAGTCTTCTAACATGCCAAGGAAAGAACTAAGATCAAACTTTAAATGACTGTACTCTTTATCGAATAAGTTTTTGCCCCATAAACCGACCTGCCATTGCTGATACTGGTAGGTGACATTAGCGCGCCACAATGCATAGCTAGCTTGCATCGCATATGGATTCTGGTTTTGATCAAAGTAATATTCGGACTGATAATCAACACCAATAACTGCTGCCAACTCGCCACTATTCAATTCATAAGAGTAATCAAGTTCTGCAGAAATATTCCATTCAGACGTAAAAGGAAGTCTATTATCAGTTAATCGGTTACCAAGCGGATCTATGAACTCTTCAAAATTTGCTTCAGGAATGTAGCCAATGGCTACCCGCGATGTTACAGCCTCAGTGAACAAATATTCTAACTCAAGTTCTGCACCATAAATGGTCGACTCACCAACGTTTTCCAAAAGTTGCAAAGGTGGCGCATTGGGTGTTGAAGAGGCTTGGTTCATGAACACTTGCTGATTTTTATAATCGTAATAAAAAATCGCGCCAGAAAGAAAATAGGCATCCTCTTCAGAGAACTTAAAACCGACTTCATGAGAGAGTGTTTCTTCGGGGCCATAATCCGCTAACTCAGCTTGTTCTTTAGATGACAGTAGGCCTCCATTATAGCCACCACTTTTGGTGCCATTTGCCAGAGAATAATAAATTAGCAAATCATCATGCGGTGTATAATTCCAGGCAACTTTTCCCGAAAAACCATCGTCTTTGACCTCTCCATTAACCGTATAAAAAGGAATAAGCGACCCCGCAAGCTCCCCTGGCGTTGTGATAAAGTTTAACCGTGAAACAGAGTCATATTCAACCGACTCGTCTGAATAGCGCGCGCCAATCGTTAGCATATGATGCTCGTTCACCTGCCACTCATACTGAGAGAACAAAGCAATCGACTTTGTAACAATCTCATTGTCGTAAAAAAAGGTTGTTGTTAACTCCGGCGCAAAAATACCTCTGAAGTCCCTTAAAATATCATTGTGATTATTTTGATAGATGCGCTCTTGGTATTGAAATAGACCAATTGTCCAATAGTCTTCACCTAATTGGCTTTGGTATCTTAGCTCATTAGTTACAAGCTCACTTTTCAAGCCCAGTTCGCCTTCACATAAACGTTGAGGGCTGCCATCACAATTAAACGTATGGTCTCTATCAAGACGATTAAAACCATTTGAATAAGTTACAAATGCATCTTCATTTAGTTGCCACTGTAGTTCAGCTGTCCAGCCTTTATAGATACTTAAATGAGGAGAGTCATTGTTTACACTTACAGCCCAAAAATCATCGCTGCCATCATTAAAACCAAAACTATCTACACACCCAGCACTTCCAGCTTCACTAGGTGAACATTTTACAGGAGCTGCTGGGTTTGGATCCTTGAATATACCAATATTACCGACCGGCTGTACTATGCCATCCCAATGACCGTAGTACCCTTTTACAAAGGCGCTCCAATTGTCCCACTCTCCCAAGTAACTTAGCCGTAAATCGCTTTGTTTTAGGCCCGCCTCTGGCGACGTTTCAAGCAGGTTATAACTTGTATATTCATAGTCCGCATGATTAAAAGCGAAACGAATGGCACTCTCATCATTAATTGTTGTGTTATAAGCGCCTTGCGCCCTTCGCCAATCATCAGTACCGGCTCCCAAGCTAACATAACCATAATTGCCTGCATCAGGACGTTTAGTTCTTACAAGCAATGCACCACCGGTACTATTCCTACCAAATAAAGTTCCCTGTGGGCCTTTTAAAACCTCAACTTGCTCAATATCAAACAAGTTAGCTATTTGGTTGTTGGCCGAGCCGACAGATACACCATCGACATACATGGCAATTGGTGAGGTATTTGCTGTGTTGTAATCTAACAAGCCAATACCACGAATATTAATTGCTGGCGGCGTGCCTTCAGCTGCATTTTGGCTGATTTTTAAATTTGCGACAAAATGACCCAGCTCAGTCGCATCTTTGATACCCTGCCGGGCAATACGGTCGGCGCTAATCGTTGAAATCGATACGCTCACATCTTCGATGTTTTGCTTTCGTTTTTGTGCATGAACCTCAATAATCTCGATTGAATCATTTGCTGCATAAGATAGAAATGAACTTAGAAGCACAGGCATTATGGATATAGAAATGGCAGAGAGTTTAAACATGTCCGTTCTCGTTAGTTATTGCAGTATTCACTTTGCACTACTGAGTATAGTCCAAAAGAAAAGACCTCCAATAAAATTGCAGGTCTTTTCTGTAACTTACCTAATATTATCTATTAAGTACCATCTGGCTCAAAGCCATTTTCACCACTTATTTCCTCAGGTAAGCCGCAAATAGCACGTGATGTTTGCATACCGGCCATCACAGCAGCCTCTACACACCCTGCATTAACACCTGTTTTGATCCAATCACCTGTTATAAATAAGTTTTTGAACACTGTGCCATCAGTCGCTAAGCGAAAATCGCTGCTACCTGTCACTGACAGAACATATCGCTCACTTGGGTCAACGTTGACGCGCCAGTATTGTGAGTCAAACCTTTGCTCTGTGGGCGCAGCACTTGGGTCGTAAATGACATCCCAAATAAACTGACCTACATCATTATATGCAGATGGCCACAACGGCTGCATTTCATGGTTCAATTTATTGAGTGAATTAACCTTAACTTTGGCTGTTTGTTCTGCAGGAAACGTATGCTCTGATGCTGGGGGGTAATAGTCGCAAGTAAAAGCACTACAAAAATAAGCGATATTACATGGTCCCGATGAAGGCCAATCCTCTACGCCAAGTAAATTAGACATTGCCGCCCATGTATCAAACGGCTGAGAAAACGCACTTAATATAGGCCGCTCTTCACTGGTCGGTGTATAGTTAAAACCTAACTGCTCATCCGTTTTATTTAACCAAACCTGAAACGCTTGCGTTGCAACTGTCTTTACCTTACTGCTTTGCTGCTCAAAACCATAATCTAACGCGAGTAGCTCTGGACAAAGGTGCTCTAGCGACCCAATCGAAATACCAAAAACGACTTTATCAAAATCACGCATTCTTGTGAGTGTCTTACGCGGCAAAGGCCGCTGATAATGCTGCTCGTATATTGCTGGCCAGTCAGTCCAGAATGATTCTAAGTTCACCTTGTGTTGTCGAATAAGATCGGCCTGCTCATCAACTACTTGATCCAAGTTTGGCAGTGAAGGCCAGCAAGGCAAACCTTTCACATCTACAAATGGCTGATATTGACCATTTTTAAGCTCGACTTGCTCAATAATAGAAATTTCATCTACGACGTAGTTGCCATTTTCATCTTGTCCAGGTTTAAGCCCTTCAACTTGATTGAAGAACTCAAATTTAACACCTCTTTGGCTAAGTAACTCGTAGATTGGTGAAAAGATGATATCACCCATCCCCGCCTGCATTTTCCACATCACACCGCCTTTGTAACAAAGCATAATGCGTAACATAGCCAAAGAAGCAACACCGGCCTCGACGTCGCCATTTTTAAAGTCCCCATCGACAAAACCAAAAACAAGATCATAGAACCCACGCACGGGCGCAGACTCAACAGCGTATTCTTTATCTGCCCCGTTTCTAGCAAGCCAATACTTAAAGTCGTACTTATTCAGCACACCAAATCCATTAGCGTGTACTCTGTCCCTGATCATGCCAACTGTCATCGCAATGGCTAAATCAGCACAGATATATGCGCGTCTCACAGCAGGATTATCGTCAATCAGCTCTAAGGCCTCTGAGCGCAGCCAACGCTTTAACTTTCTGACGATATACCAAGTGACAAGTCTATCTTTTGAATTTGATAGATTTTTATCCTTCGCTCGCAAACTCATTAAATCATGTAGCTGAGATATAAGCAGTTTAGGGGTCGACAAGATGTCTTGCGCTTCATCGATAGCACTATCAAAAAAAGACTTAACAGAGTCTTCAACGCTGTCAAATGCGTCTGAGATCTCTCCGGCTAAATGTTGTAATAGACTTCTATCACGTTGTTTACGCGTTTGCAGCTGCGTTTGGCGATTAGATGCTTCTATCGCCTCTTCTAACTCATCAATCCACTTGTGTAACCATGCAACAACCAGCTCTATCAACTGCCAAAAGTGAAGGTCTAATGTACCATCAGCGGGGTTTCCATCAATCAAAGGAAAATCAACGGGCCAGGTCTCCCACTGATTGTCGATATACTCTTGTAAAACAACAAAACTATGGGGCTTTAACGCTTGCTGCCAAGTATGAATTGGCACGGTGGCTGGCCTGTTTAATTTGTCATACACAGTCTCAATCGCGCGAAATGAATTGACATATGCGCCAAACCATACATGCAAGCCATGTTCTTCAATCCTTTCACCAAAATGCGCGTTTCTGCCACTTGCTCCTTTCCCACCTAATCTCCAACCTAACTGATAAACCGTAATATCATACAGATCTTGCCAATTTTCTTTTTCAGTTAAGTAAACAGCAGCCGTCATCGCAGACACGCCACCACCTAATATAGCGATACGTTCTTTAGTCATGTTATGTCCTTACTCACTTTATAGGTCGGCTGTTACGATTTCATGCGCACCGTCTTGATCAAAATCCATGCACAAAAAGTAAGGTAGCCTGGCGAACTGTTCACCCACCTTGATCCCAAACATCTCTTCTAAGGGAAATGCATCAACTTGGTTAAAAGTGACTTTATATTCATCTTTAAGAAAACCGAGTTTATGCACCTTTTTCACAGTTGAGGGAGAGTGAACAACCGCACTATAAACGCTATTTTCTGCAAAGCCGTCAGGGAACTGTTTAAATAAAATTTGGGCAAGTTGCGGATTGGTAAAGCCACTAAATAGCTGTTTAAAAAAGTCTATACTAACGCCTAAATCATGCACACTGCCATGGATAAGTTCGGCAACTTCTTTGCCAATCTCTATCGCTTCTTCGAACCAAGTGTCATCATCCGCCACCCGGTCAATAGACAAAAGCTCATACCAAGCCATTTTTTTGTCTGCTTCAAAAGGTTGAAAAGTCTCAAGGCTAAGAGAAAAATGGTCCGCGCGATGCTGGTTATCCGGCATTTGGTACTTACACAAGTATTTGTTATAACCCCAAGTCTCACGGCCATTAACTAACGCATTGATATTGTTTACCGTAATAAATGCTGGATACCAATATAAATGCGTCATCTTGTTCTCTTGCTTGCTTATCTGTGCAATCGGCAACCAAACAATGATGTCCGTCTCTTGCATATAGCCGTAGTTACTAAATGGCGGTACTTTAGACGCAATATTTTCTATATCTGTGAACGTTAAAAGGCAATATGATGATAACGCCCTAAACGCAATTGTTTCACTGGGTACGCTGTTAAGTGTTGAATCTACATAGCTTTGAATGGTTTCCAACTCCCCTTTAACAAAAAAGCCATACATCATTGCGTTAAGCATTCTGCATGGCGGCTTTGCGATCGGGTTACCTGGGAAGTGTCTGTAAGGAATACGAGGCTGATCTGACATACATAACTCCTTTTCATTATGATTTACATAGTCAATTCTAGTCCACTTTTTATCCTTCGGTTGGCTAATTTCAACTTAATTGCTTCGTCTATATTGTACTGGCACAAAGCAGTAAAATGCTGCAGAGCTGCGGCATCAAAATTACTCGAAAGCGAGTTCATAAATCCATGCTCATAGCGAGTTCTATGGCAATTTATCCCCGGCATGCCAGACAAATGATGTATAACAGGTTTAATATCAAAGTGATTCTCTTGATAAGGAAAATATATATCGACATCACATTTAGGGTGCAGCTGCAAATAGTTCCTTATCTGACCCGGATAAAATGCAATCAGCTTTGTGGTACTTTTGATCGGCATGGCAGCTAGCGCTCTCCAACATGCAACTCCACCGGCCGAAAAGCCGATGACCAAATCAGGCTGTTTATCAGAAATCGCTTCAACTACTTTTTGAAAATATTTATCGTGGCCGACAGAATCCATGAACTGCTTATATGCTGTCTCTTCATCTCTATTCAAATGACCTTGTCTAAATGGGTAAGGAGAGCAAATTGAGGTGCTGCCATCTAGCTCATTAACGAAACTCTCTAAGCATTTTGTTTGCCCAAAAATATCACTGACGATAAGCGTATTCATAGTTTTCTCTTGTTATTGAAATTAACTTAGCTCGCCAACCTTGCATACTAACCTAAGTACGACTTTAAAACACTTTTAATCACAAATAAAAGACCAATCCTTGTTCAAAACCTATTGGCCACCACTTTAAATTGCTTTAAGGCTGGTGTTCGTATTTTAATGTAGCAAAAAGACACAAGTTGTAAAATAAATCACAAATAATAAACAAAGATTTTAACTTAATTACTTTTATACCTGTTGGCAATTGAATGATCTTTGCTAAGCTTTAATAGTGACAATTATACGAGGGCGAAATGTGCGCAAAGCATTGCTACTATTAATGTTGTTAACCGGTGTGGCAGAAAGCAAAAGCATTGACTGGATTATCACTGACTTCCCTCCCTACTACATGATTAATGATGCAGACGAAGGTACTGGTAGAGATGAGTTAATCATTGATTTATTCCATACGTACTTGCCTGATTATGAAAATAATAAAGTCTACTTTCCTGCAAGTCGTGCGATAAGAGCCCTAAGTGATAAACGCAACACGTTTTGTATGCTTTCTTTGTACAAAACGCCGCAGCGTCAAAAATTCATTCGCTTTAGCCAAAACTACACCACCATTGGATTATCGCCAACCATTGCCACAACCACCGCGACCCTTGAGGCACTTGGTTTTGAAAACGCGTCAAAGGTCAGGCTTAAGCCGTTTATAGAGCAAAATAAACTGGTGCTCGGTGTTGTGATGCAACGTTCATACGGCAGTGCATTAGACCAAGTAATTAGTTCTATCGAAAAAGATCAGGTTGTTATCAGGCCTGGACAAGATGCACTTGAAAGTTTGACCTACATGCTTAAAAAAGGTCGTGTTGACGCCGTTATTGGCTATCCCAGTGAACATTTTTACCTTCACAAACAAACAAATACTAAAGACGTGGTACAACTGCTTCTCGAAGACGTTGACCCTATTGTTCATGGTTATGTTGGTTGCACAGACAATACAACTGGCAGAGAGATCATCAAAAAAATTGATTCGGTTGCTAATACTGTCGTTAATAGCCAAGAGTTTAAAACAGTGATGCAAAAATGGTTGCCAAGCTACTTGGAGATAAAGCTCAGTAAGTTAATGAAAAATAAGGAAGCCAGATAATAATGCACCAAGTATCGCTGACCGCGATACTTGGCAAAAGGCATTAATTAGATATTTGTCACATCAATAAACAAAGACTCATCAATGTTTGTTGATGACACGGTCGCTTCACTAAATTGATACTCATCTCGATCATTTTCCCTGTCGATTGGCAGGTTTTCAAAATCAAACAAGTTTGTATCTGCAAGCTGGCTTGGGCTAACGTTCTGTAATGATTTAAAAATACTGTCAACACGGCCAGGTGTCTTTTTATCCCATTCAACCAACATTGCTTTGATATTTTGTCTTTGTAGGTTTTCTTGAGAACCACACAAATTACAAGGGATAATTGGAAATTCTCTATGCTCTGCGTATTTTATCAAGTCTTTTTCGCGGCAGTATGTTAACGGTCTAATAACCACGTTACGGCCATCATCAGACCTTAACTTAGGTGGCATAGCTTTTAAGCGCGAACCATGGAACATATTTAAAAACATGGTTTCAACAATGTCATCCATATGGTGTCCCAAGGCAAGCTTGGTTGCGCCAATTTTTTCTGCAAATGAATACAGAGTTCCACGGCGCAGACGAGAACATAGACCACATGTTGTTTTGCCCTCAGGCACCTTTTCACGAACAACCGAGTACGTATCTTTATCAACGATATAATAAGGAATATTCAAGCTTTCGAAGTATTCAGGCAAAATATGCTCTGGGAACCCAGGTTGCTTTTGATCCAAGTTTACTGCGATAACTTCGAATTTAATCGGCGCAGCTTTTTGCAGGTTAAGTAATATATCAAGCATTGCAAAAGAGTCTTTACCACCACTAATACAAGCCATCACAACATCACCTTCTTCGATCATGTTGTAATCTTTTATTGCGTTACCAACATTTCTGCGCAGTTTTTTCTGCAACTTATTAAATTCAAGTATTTCTTTTCTATCGTCTTTTTGATTCATCACGACTTCTCAAGCCTAAAAACGGACGGCTTATTAATTGCTACGGGTAAAAATTTTAAGGTGTGAATTATACGGGCTTTTAGACTGGGTTGGAACATATCAATGCAGATAAACAATTTACATCGTATAAATATTTACCTCAAACATAAAAATGCCCCAAAAGCGTGCACTTTTAGGGCATGTAAAGGACCTTTACAAATCTGACTTAGCGCATCGCCATCATCATTTTCGCAGGTTCTTCCAGGTATGATTTCCACAAATTGTTAAATCTAGCAATCGTACCACCATCAATAACTCGGTGGTCACCAGACCAACTCACTTGCATAATCGAACGTGAAACAACGTTACCGTCAGCATCAAAGCGTGGTAGATGTTGCAATTTACCAAGTGCAACAATCGCAACTTCTGGTTTATTAATAATTGGTGTCGCAGTTGTGCCGCCAATTGCGCCAATGTTCGATATAGAAATTGTGCCGCCTTTCAGATCATCTGGTGATACGCGCCCTTCTCTTGCTGCGTCAGTTAACTTAGTTACCGCCTCAGCAACATCAACAATAGACTTATTTTGACAACCTTTAATATTTGGCACTAACAGGCCTAACTTACTATCAACAGCCATACCAATGTTATGATCATCAAAGTATGTAAGCTCTGTACATTCATCGTTAACTTGCGAATTTAAGATTGGGAATTCTTTAATGGCAAGAGACAGCGCTTTAATAAAGAAAGGCATCATAGTGAGCTTAATACCTTGCTTTGCATATTGCTCTTTCAAAGAAAGTCGCAGCGCAATAAGCTCTGTTAGGTCAATTTCATCACTGTAAGTGAAGTGAGGAATTGTGGATACAGACGCAACCATTTGCTTAGCCATCGCGGCTTTCATGCCACGAATTGGTTCAACTCTTGTGCCACCCGTCACAGTGCTCACTGTGGTTGTCTTAGGCTGAGGAGCCGCTTCGCTAGCAACTGGTGCAGCTGGGCTCGCGCCCGCGCTCAAGAACTTTTCAAGGTCTTCTTTATAGACACGACCATTCTTGCCACTTCCAGGCACTTGGCGAATATCAATATCCATTTCGCGTGCACGTCGCCTTACAGCTGGTGATGCGACCGCTTTACCATTAATAACAGGCTGTGAAGACGAAGTTGAAGGCGTTGAAGAAGAAACAGCTTGAGGCTTGTGGATTGCAAGCTCCTCTTCAACAGATTTAGTAGGTACTGCTTGCGCACCATTAGATTGTGCCAAACGTACCTGAAATAATGGGCTATGTACTTGTGCTATATCACCTTTTTGATAATACAATTTTTCCACAACACCATCATACTTCGCTGGAATTTGAACAAGCGCTTTGTCTGTCATTACATCACAAACAGCTTGGTCTTCTTTAATTTCTTCACCTTCGCTTACCAGCCACTCAACAATCTCACATTCAACAATACCCTCACCAATATCCGGCAAGATGAAATCCTCTAAGTGATCGCTTTGTGTTGCTACTGGTTGCTCTTTTGCCGCTGAAGCCTCAGCTGTCGCTTCTTCTACAGGGGCATCACCTTCCACATTCATCGCAAACAGTGGCTCGTGCACCTTTGCAATATCACCTTTAGCGTAATGCAATTGAGTGATAACACCATCATGTACTGCCGGGATTTGTACCAAAGCTTTGTCTGTCATCACATCACAGATTGGCTGATCTTCTTTGACTGTGTCACCAACAGCGACTAACCACTCTACAACTTCACATTCAACGATGCCTTCGCCGATATCTGGTAAAATAAACTCTTTAGACATGACTTATCCTTAAAATTCCACTGACTTCTTGATTGCTTCAAACACTTTTAAAGCATCTGGTACATATTCTTTTTCAAGAGCTAAAGGATACGGGGTATCTAGACCACATACGCGTTCAATAGGTGACTCTAAGTGCAAGAAGCACTCTTTTTGGATAGTCGCAGCAATTTCAGCACCAAAACCATTTGTAATTGGCGCTTCGTGACTTATCACCAAACGGCCTGTTTTAGTCACAGACTTAATCAGTGTTTCTGCATCCCAAGGTAAAATTGAGCGAAGATCGATAATTTCGCAGCTGATACCTGCTTCTTCTGCTTTCACAGCGGCCTGTTCAATAACCTCCATCTGTGCACCCCAAGCAAGTACAGTGATGTCAGACCCTTCTTTAACAACTTCCGCTTTACCAATTTCAATGGTGTAATCTTCTTCTGGTACTTCACCAACAGATGCACGGTATAAACGTTTAGGCTCAAAGAAAATCACTGGGTTATCGTCTTTGATACAAGCTCTTAGCAAGCCTTTTGCTTGATAAGGATTACGAGGTACAACTAACTTCAAACCTGGTGTATGTGCAAAATACGCTTCTGGAGATTGCGAGTGATACAAACCACCGGCAATACCACCGCCGTACGGTGTACGAATAGTCAGATTACCAACATTAAACTCATTACCAGAGCGATAACGGAATTTAGCTGACTCATTCACGATTTGGTCAAATGCCGGGAAGATATAATCTGCAAACTGAATTTCAGCTAATGCTGGTGCACCAAATGCTGCAAGACCATTGGCAAAGCCAAGAATACCTTGCTCAGTCAGTGGTGTATTAAATACACGGTGCTTACCATACTTTTCTTGCAATCCAGATGTTGCACGGAATACCCCACCAAAATAGCCAACATCTTCACCAAAGATACAAGCTTGAGGGTGCTCCGCCATACTAATATCAAGCGCCGAATTAATGGCGTGTAACATATTCATTTTAGCCATTATTTAATTCTCCCTGCTGTTACTGGATAGGCATCTGGGTATTGTTTGATATGCTCTTTTAATTCTTCGTATTGTTTTTGTAGCGCTGGAATTGGCGTGTCATAAACATCAGAAACAAGTTCTTCAAGTGCTGGTTTTTGTACTTTTTCCGCTACTTTTAGTGCCGCTAAAATCTCTTCACGGATTTTGTCTTTAATTGCTTCGTCTTCTTTTTCATCTAGCCAGTTTTGCTTCAATAACCACGCTTTAAATCTGGCAACTGGGCAGCTATTTTTAAACTCAGCTTCTTCGTCTTTAGTACGATAACCCGACGGATCATCAGAAGTAGAGTGAGCGCCAAGGCGATATGCAATTGACTCGATGAGCACAGGCTCACCTGTTGTGACTGCTATTTCACGGGCTTTTTTAGTCGCTTCATACACAGCTAATGTATCAGCGCCATCAACACGAATAGTCTTAATCCCGTAGCCAACACCACGTGCTGCAATACCGTCACCTTTAAACTGCTCATCCGCAGGTGTTGAGATTGCGTAACCGTTATTACGGGCAAAGAAGATAACAGGAGCTTTGTGTACTGCGGCCATGTTAAGGCCAGCATGGAAATCACCTTCTGAAGCAGCACCTTCACCGAAGTAACAGATAGTTACGTTATCGATTTCAGAGCTTAATTCACCAGACTCTTTATCAATATGCTTAAGCTTTTGGCCATAAGCATAGCCTGTAGCTTGCGGGATCTGCGTGCCAAGTGGTGAAGAAATTGTCAGATAATGTAATTCGTTAGAGCCATAATGCACCGGCATTTGACGACCCTTACCCAAGTCTTTTTCATTTGAGAAAAGCTGGTTCATGAATTGTTCTAGTGTAAAGCCACGATAATGCAGTGCAGCTTGCTCACGATACTGAGCCATGATCATATCATCTTGCTTTAACGCTGCAGCACTTGCTGTAATTGCAGCCTCTTCACCTAGACACTGCATATAGAAACTAATACGGCCTTGGCGCTGAGCGGCTTGCATACGTTCATCCAACAAACGGATAAATCTCATCGTGCTATAAATTTTAAGCGCAGTTTCTTTATCTAGCTCAGGTGACGTCGCACCATCTAAGATCTCGCCTTGCTCACTCAAAATTTTCAATGTTGGGATGTTAAGCGCATGGCCATCGATAAATTCGAGTGCATGGCTTATGTTTAACGATATGTTATTGGGGTTAGTCATAACCTACCTTCTCTTGTTGTCATCGCCAATTTGCAATACTTGCAGCCAATAGCATTGACATAAAAGCCCGCGTGTTGAGTTTTGAATAATTAGTGCGGTAAATGCAAATTACTTAAATTAAAGCTTTTGCCACTTTACGTTAACGTAAACGGTTATTCAACTAATCCTAGATGAATAACCGGTAATTTGCATTTTTATTCTGGAAAGATTTCGATACGGTTACAAAAAACTTTTATTTCAGTGGGTTAAACAAAGTTCTCGTTTACTTCCATTGGGATCACGGTTAATAATGCACGTTGGCCGAGGGCAACTTTAGCATTTGGAAAGATAATTGCTTCGCCTTCCACTTCAGCAAATATCTCTGTGTCTCCGTCTGTTGCAAGTAGCTCGCCTTTAGCGAATCCAGTAAAGTTCACCGCAGAATCAGGGAATGGAAATGAAAACGCTTCACAAGTTCGGTTAATCGTTCTATGCACTGTGAATAGCTCAAAATCTTTTGCATCGAATTCTTTATATTCAACTTCTTTTTGGCTAATTAATGCACTAAGCGTCTTCTTTGTTGCTTCAAAGCTTGCCATGTTATTTTCACCAAATGGCTTTACCTGACCCAGCTCTACTGTGAATGCATCCGCATCAAATTGCTTTGAAGAAAAATAACTGAAAGTCGTGGCGGCTGCGCGCATCATCAGTACAGTGTTTACACCGCATGACAATAAAAATTGTAGTTGCGACTTTTTCCAAGGTTTGCCATGCAAAAAAGGATAAACAGCAAACTTTTCGTTTTTAGAACCACGAATAGCTGTGTGCAGATCATAATGCGCACGATAACGGCCCGCTTCTACGCTGGTGAAAAACTCGCGCACATAATTTTCTAAATTTGCTGCGCGAACCTGTTCTGGGTTATCCGTTTTATTGTCGTGTGCGCCATTGAATAACCGGTTTAAATTTTCGTCAACAAAACGCTGACCAATATTAATCGACTTCGGATTACCGTAGATAAATAAAACACGTTGTTTCAGTTCTAACTTGCCAGTGATAATGTGCTGGATCAGCTCATCACAAATTTCGATTGGTGCGGTTTCATTACCGTGGACAGCACTTGAAAAAACAAAGTCTTTTTGAGTTTCGCATGCAGGGGTAAATTGAATAACACCAGTGTCAATGACTTTAACCTCGGTACCGTTCTCCAAAGTAAATTGACTAGGAGCTAATTCAAACTCATTTTCACGAGTAATGGTTAAAAAATCGCCGGTTGATTTTAATGTATCAAGGTACATACTGTCACCTTATGAGAGATGTAAGAAAGAAAAAGGCCATTAAAAAATGGCCTTTAATATCAGATAATTTAGCTAATTACACTGTCAACCAGTGCTTTTGCTTCTCTTTCAAGCTCAGCAAGATGTGCTTCGCCTTTGAAAGATTCTAAATAAATTTTGTAAATGTCTTCTGTGCCAGAAGGCCTAGCAGCAAACCAGCCAGAAGCTGTCACTACTTTTAAGCCGCCAATAGCTGCGCCATTACCTGGTGCATGGGTCAGAATATTGGTAATTTCATCACCTGCAAGCGCTGTGGCTTTCACGTCATCAACACTGAGCGCTTTTAGTCTGGCTTTTTGCGCATCATTTGCTGGTGCATCGATTCGTTTATAACTTGGTGCACCAAACTCTTGTTCAAGCTCTTTGTATCGCTCAGAAGGTGTTTTACCTGTGACGGCTAAAATCTCAGCTGCGAGTAAGCCTAGAATAAATCCGTCTTTGTCTGTGTTCCAAACATCGCCATTTTTTCTTAAAAATGACGCACCTGCACTTTCTTCACCACCAAAAGCAAGCCACTTATCACTTAAGCCTTCAACAAACCATTTAAAGCCAACTGGTACTTCATACACTTCATTGCCATGGCTTTGCACAACTTTGTCAATCATGCCACTTGAAACCAGTGTTTTACCGACTTTGATGTCTTTTGCCCAGCCTCTGTGTTTTAGCAAATAATCTATCGCTACCGCCAAGAAGTGGTTAGGGTTCATCAACCCATCTTTTGTCACAATACCGTGACGATCATAATCAGGGTCATTACCGATACCAATATCAAAATCGTCTTTGATTTCAATGAGGTTTGCCATAGCAAACGGTGAAGAGCAATCCATTCTAATTTTGCCATCTTTATCTAGTGGCATAAATGCAAACCGAGGATCTACTTCATCGTTTACGACCGTCATATTTAGCCCAAACTTTTCAGCGATAACAGGCCAAAAATTAATGCCTGAGCCACCAAGAGGGTCGATACCGATGCTCACATCCGCCTTTGCTATCGCTTCTAAGTCAATCACATTTACTAAGTCTTCGACATATGGCGTGACCAAATCTTCATATTTGATAAACCCAGAACGCTTCGCTTTAGCATAAGGAAATAGCTGCACTTCTACCAAGTCTTCACGTAATAACTGGTTAGCTCTTTGCTCAATCCAATTCGTTACATCGGTATCAGCAGGACCACCGTTTGGCGGATTGTACTTAAAACCACCATCTTCAGGCGGGTTGTGTGAAGGCGTTACAACGATACCATCAGCCAATTCATGTGGATGTGTTCTATTGTGACAAACGATCGCATGACTTACTACTGGCGTCGGAGTAAAGTCATCATTTTCTTGAGTAATTACCTGCACTTCATTAGCAACGAGTACTTCGATTGCTGAATTAAACGCTGCCTCAGACAATGCATGAGTATCTTTACCTAAAAAGAGAGGACCAAATATATTATTTGCCTTTCTGTAATCACAAATCGCTTGTGTGATTGCAAGAATATGTGACTCATTAAACTTTACATTATAAGAACAGCCACGATGACCAGAGGTACCAAATGCTACGCACTGTTCTGGATTTGTTTCAAGATCTGGCTCATTCAAATAATAAGCTGACACCAGCTTTGGAATATTTGCGAGCTGTGACTTGGGAGCTTTTTTGCCTGCGTTAGGATGGTTTGCCATCACATTTCCTTATAGGTAATCTCGAACTGTTTCTGCCTGCTGCTCAGTGTAGCCTAAAATTAGGGCCACTTCGTGCAACATCATCTTTTTACGCGTGGTGTTTGAATTTGTCATGACCCAATATTCACTGTCTGTGATATTTTTTGGGTTCATACTGCTCCCGCTTTCAAGCAACGCTTCTTTACTCATTGCAAAGTAAATTCTATCTCGCCCTTTTATTTCCAGTACTTTTTTAAACTGAGCTTTGTGCGTACGGTGAAATGCTGCAAGAATAAATAAAAAACGCCCTACTACGCCTTTTTGCATAGCAAGCTCTTCTTTATTTAGAATATTAAATACATTCGCAGACTCTTTTACTGGCTCAGGTTTAACTTCCGTTTTACTTTCCACTGGAACTGGCTCTACTTGTGACACCTCGGTTTGCACTGCTGCCGAAGCACCCTGAACTGGCTCTAACTCTAGTAAACGACGCAGGATCTGTGAGGCGCTCTCTCCAATACTTTGCGTATTGCTTGCAATGTATTGATAAAGCTCGTCATCTATTTCTATTGTTTTCATGCTTGTCCTGTCATTTTATACATATACCGCATTTGGGAGGGATTATATCTAAATTTTTCTTCTTCCTCTACGGCTTTGATTTTTGATTTAAGGCTGGCAAAATAGCGACACAAATTTGGAGGTAGTATGTTACTTAATTTTAAGCAAAGCGGACTAGAACAAAGTAGCGCCAAAACTGTCATATTAATACATGGCTTATTTGGCTCATTAGAAAACCTAAACATCATAGCTCGAGCACTAGAGCCACAATTCAATGTCGTCAATGTAGACTTGCGAAATCATGGCCGTTCATTCAAAAGTGACGATATGAACTATCAGGTCATGGCCCAAGACATATTATCTCTGATTGATCACCTCAAACTTGAACAAGTGATTCTTGTTGGGCACTCAATGGGCGGCAAAGTCGCGATGCAAGTGGCAATGCTTGATGAACAGAAGGTAAGCAAGCTGGTAGTACTTGATATCGCACCTGTGCAATATCACCCTAGACATGACGCCATCATAGCTGCGCTAAATAAAGTGACAAACAGCACACCAAAAAGTCGAAGTGATGCTGACAAAATCATGTCAGATAATATAGAAGAGCTTGGCGTCAGACAGTTTTTATTAAAAAGCTTGGCAAAGAATGAGGATGGTGAATTGGAATGGCGTTTCAATTTGCCCATAATCGAAAAAAATTATTCTAAGATTATCGATAACATAGATACACCTCGTACCTGTTTGTGTGATACGCTATTCGTCAAAGGTAATAACTCCGACTATATACTACCAGAACACAAACATGACATTGTAAATGCGTTTTCTAAAGCGCGCGCAAAAATCATTCAAGGGGCTGGTCACTGGCTGCACGCTGAAAAACCAGAAGCTGTCAATCGTTCAATTATTGATTTTATTCAATAATTGTCGGAGATTTTTATGTGGCTAAACTTAATTTATTGTAGTTAGGTATGCTATAGTACCCGCCGTTTAAGGTTTTAGTAGTGCAAAGATGATCAGTCAATACATAAATGAGTTTGAAACTCTTGGTTTTTACTTTGCGCTCGCATGTATATTTTTTCTTATAGGAATGGCTATTCAAGACGTTCTAAAGAAAGGTGACGTGCCTAAATTTGGTCGATACATCGTTTGGCTGGTGTTGTTTTTAGGTTGTTCAGGTTTTATAGCCAAAGGTGTAATACAAGTGTTTTGGCAAGGTGCGGGTGTTGGTTAATGGCCAAGTCTGAATTAGATAGAACAACTATCGACTTATTTGAAAATGAAAAACGCCCTGGTCGGCCCAAAACAAATCCCTTACCAAGGGAAATGCAGCTTAAGATCAACAAGCGTAATCAAATTAAAAGAGATAGAGCAAGAGGTTTAAAGCGCGTAGAGTTCAAAGTATCTTCTGAACTTTACCAAGCGTTGAGTGATATGGCTGAAGAGCAAAATATTAGCCGTAGCGCACTTATTGAGACCATCTTGCAAGAGAAATTAGCGATTAATAGATAAAGGTAAGTAATTAATGGCAAGCGTAGGTATTTTTTTCGGCAGTGACACGGGTAACACCGAGCACGTTGCTAAGCAAATCCAAAAAGAACTAGGTAAAAAGCTAATTGATGTTAAAGATATTGCAAAAAGCAGCAAAGCAGACATCGAAGAGTTTGACTTAATTCTATTTGGTATCCCTACTTGGTACTACGGTGAAGCACAATGTGACTGGGATGACTTTTTCCCTGAGCTAGAAGAGATTAACTTTGAAGGCAAACTAGTTGCTATTTTCGGTTGTGGTGACCAAGAAGATTACGCTGAATACTTCTTAGATGCGATGGGCATGGTAAATGACATCGTTACTGAGCGTGGTGCAATTGTTGTTGGTCATTGGTCAACTGACGGCTATGAGTTTGAAGCGTCAAAAGCACTTGTAGATGACAATCATTTCGTTGGTTTAGGTATCGACGAAGATCGTCAACCTGAGCTTACTGAGCAACGTATTAAAGCTTGGTGTGCACAGGTTTATGATGAAATGTGTCTAAGCGAATTAGAAGATTAATTCATTGAATTAATAAAACAAGCTTTGACTTGTTGCCCGTGCACGTTATTCTTAAGAAAATGGTCGTGCTTATTCTTAAGAATTGAAGTAAAAAGATAATAGATTGAGACAGATTAAATGACTGATCACAACTTAGAGCTTAAAAAGGCGGGCTTAAAAGTCACCTTACCGCGAATTAAAATTCTTGAGATTTTACAATCTCCAGAAAATCAGCATATCAGTGCTGAAGATGTTTACAAAATTTTGCTCGATAAGGGCGAAGAAATTGGTTTAGCGACTGTTTATCGTGTACTGAACCAGTTTGATGATGCCGGTATTGTGACACGTCACCACTTTGAAGGCGGCAAGTCAGTTTTTGAATTGTCTGGCAGCACACACCATGACCACTTGGTTTGTTTAAAGTGTGGTAAAGTTATTGAATTCGAAGACGAAGTTATCGAAACTCGTCAGGTCGAAATTGCAACAACTAACGGTATCAAACTAACAAACCACTCTCTTTACTTGTATGGTGAGTGTGTCGATGAAGAAGAGTGCAGAAGATTTACAGAATCTGATGATTCTTAATTCGAAAGCGTATGCAATTTAAATTAAAAGCCAGCTTTATGCTGGCTTTTTAAATATATGATATGTGTATAATAAATCGATTAGGCTTTTTCAAGCCGATATAACGCATCAGCCACCTGCTTAAGATCAACTTCACTCACAAAGTCATTCGATAAAGTTAAAATAGCATTGAGATTATTTTTGAGCTTTTCATTGCACATGGGCTCAGGCTTAAGCGCTGTTTGCAGCAAATGCAAAGACATATCAGCTATCAACAATCGTTGTTTTTCGGACCAGTCATCGTCCCCTTCAACGGCAGTGTGATGGACTATTGCTTGCTCAACTTCATCGTGGATCCCCCAACTCAAGGTTAAGATCTCCTGTCTTTTTCGTTTATCCATAGCTCCCTCCTCTCCCATAAGAGACTGCTACAGAGTCAGCCAGATTTCAATTGACAATTCGTCATATGCTAGTCCAAATTTTACTACTCAGTGGCAGATTTACACTACTCGCAATAGTATAAATTTATGACTTTGGATTTTTTGGATAATAATTATCAGGCTGTTTTGGACACAACTCAAATTCTCGGGTATTTTTGTAGGGAAGCTTCATAAACCCTGCTACACCATAGTCTTGAATGCTCACAGTATACTGAATAATTTCTTTGAGCAACGCCGCAAAAGTAGCCTCCTGCTCTGCATCTAACAGCCGATAGTAATAGTGAATTTTTAATCTATCGCTCAGCGACTCGAAAATAATGCAGCCAGTGTGGTGAATTTTATTCAGCTCAAAAACACATTGAATAATTTGCTTAGGCAGCTGAAGCTGTTCATCAGGGTCTTTACCATCTTCAAAATAGGAATGCGGCCTCGTTACTTCTGACGCTGCCACATGACTCACTGTGTACTGTAATTCTGGCAGCTGCTCAAAAATATATGCACCGGTTTCGTCACGCTCTAACTGAATCGTCTGCCTTGCGTCAAATAAGCAGCATTTGAATAAGCCCTTCTGCTCGATGCCCTGCGCCAGCATAACCGTGGCATTTACTGCATCCGTAAAAGCACTTTGCAAGCTTTCATCATGCAACATCAAGCTCGATTCAACATATAAAGACTCTTGTTGCCAGTGGAAACTCAACCCACCCACAACAGGGTATTTCGCTAATCGACTAATAGAAGCTAAAAATGCTTTTTCCGTATCGCCAGTATCAAATAAGAACTCTTTATAATATCTGTCAAGCTGTGCATCATTTACGTCTAAAAGCTGTTGGTTATGATCAGCACGGCGCAAAAATTGCTTTCTAGAGCTGTAGACCACGGTATCAGGCAGATCGGTTTGCGTAGCCGTCCAAAACGGTATGTTCGCTTTTATTTGAGGCGATTCTATATCTGGTAAATATACTTTGGCCATGGCAGGCATATTACGCATAAAATAATCACCCGCATTATCTCTGGTCATTTTATCTTTACTCAACATACCATCGATAACTTTCGCAAATTCAATAGGTAGCCCCAGGCTCGTCGCAGGGATCACCTGTGCGCCAAAGCGACAAGATTGCGCACTTGCCAATGCGTAAATCGTCGAAGCGACTCCCTGCTCATCAAATCGCGGTGAAGAGCGTGAGCCAGACATTTGCTCATCACCAATAAAGTAGACATCCCCCATTCGGGCATTTGTGCTCGCAATATCAGATGACATTAAATCCATGATATTGCTGGCTACAGGTTCTCCATGTACATCAATTTGTGCGTAAACAGAGCTGCCCCAATCAACCAACGAAAATGCATCTGTGTGCTGATCCCAAACAATATTCGAAGGCTTGATGTCACCATGCACCACGGGTTGTAAGGACATACCGTTTTTTCTCTCACGTAAGTCTTGTAGCACATTTCGTAATTTCAGTGCTAAATGAACCAGAACATGGGGTTTTAGGCGGCCCTGCTTTAAAGAAACCTGCTCAAGATCTTCTCCTTGCGCTCTGGCCATCATTAAGATCCCTTGCTTTTTAACTCGTTCAAAAGCAAAGAACTTAGGTACCATTGGATTATTTATCTGGGATAACATATAAGCTTCGTCTTCAAGCCTATCCCTCACACTTTGCGCTAAGGTAATACGAGAAAATTTGAAAACCCACTCCTCACCGCTGTCTTCTATGCCTGCAAACACAAATCCAAACGCGCCAGAACCAATTAACTCTACATCTTGATAGCCCAAGAGCGATAACTGCTTCTTACAGATATTAAGCCACTGACGATGCTTTTTTGCATCATGGTGAGATAGCAAATAAATCGATTGCTGTTCATTAATATAGAAATTGTGAATTGACTGTTTGCTCACGGCGCGACTTAATAAAACTAATTTGGTGAATATATTGAAAAAAAGGCCGACAAATGTCGACCTTTTTTGGAAAAAATAAAGTGTATTTAACGTACTTTATGCTTTTTCAATTTTCGCCCAAGAATCGCGAAGCCCAACCGTTTGGTTAAATGTTAAGCTTTGTGACTTGTTATCGCGACTATAGTAGCCCAGTCGTTCAAACTGGAAGCCTTGCTCTGGACTTGCTTTTGCAAGTGATGGCTCTAATTTCGCATTTGCAATAACAACTAATGACTCAGGGTTTAGTGTAGTCGCAAAATCTTCAGCAGCCGCTGGGTTAGGTACATTAAATAGACGGTCATACTGACGTACTTCCGCTTCGATACAATGTGATGCTGAAACCCAATGAATTACGCCTTTAACCTTACGGCCATCTGCTGGGTTTTTACCAAGTGTATCTGCATCATATGTACAATAAATAGTCGTGATATTCCCAGCGTCATCTTCTTCAATGCGCTCAGCCTTAATCACATAAGCATTACGTAAACGCACTTCTTTACCCAACACTAAACGCTTAAACTTTTTGTTCGCTTCAACGCGGAAGTCCTCACGCTCAATGAAAATTTCACGAGTAAATGGCAATTCACGCTCACCCATTTCTAATGTTGGATGATTTGGTGCAGATAACATCTCCACTTTGTCTGCATCATAGTTTTCGATAACAATTTTAACTGGATCTAAAACAGCCATCGCACGTGGTGCATTTTCATTTAGGTCATCACGGATACATGCTTCAAGCATCCCCATTTCAACCATGTTATCTTGCTTTGTAATACCAATACGCTTGCAGAATTCACGAATAGATGCCGGTGTGTAACCACGACGACGTAGACCCGCAATTGTAGGCATACGCGGGTCATCCCAGCCTTCTACCTGACCGTTCACGACTAAGTCGTTAAGCTTACGCTTTGACATCACGGTATATTCTAGATTTAGACGAGAAAACTCAATCTGCTGAGGTTGGCACTCAATGCTGATGTTCTCAAGTACCCAATCGTATAAACGACGATTATCTTGGAATTCAAGCGTACACAACGAATGCGTGATCCCTTCTAGCGCATCTGAAATACAGTGCGTGAAGTCATACATTGGATAAATGCACCACTTGTCACCAGTCTGATGGTGATGAACAAAACGAATACGGTAAATAATCGGGTCACGAAGTACCATGAAAGAGCTCGCCATATCGATCTTTGCTCTAAGTACACATTCACCTTCTTTGAACTCACCATTTTTCATTTTTTCGAAAAGCGCTAAGTTTTCCTCAGGAGACGTGTCTCTGTGCGGACTATTTTTACCTGGCTCAGTCAATGTACCGCGATATTCACGTGCTTGCTCGGGAGACAAGAAACATACATAAGCTAAGCCTTTTTCAATCAGCTCTACAGCATAGCCGTATAGCTTGTCGAAATAGTTTGATGAATAGCAAATTTCGCCATCCCAATCAAAACCTAGCCACTTAACATCTTCTTGAATTGAGTTTACGTAATCGATGTCTTCTTTTTCTGGGTTCGTATCGTCAAAACGTAAATTACAAAGGCCTTTATAATCTTGCGCTATGCCAAAATTAAGGCAGATAGACTTAGCATGACCAATGTGTAAAAAACCATTTGGCTCTGGCGGGAAACGCGTATGTGTTGATGCGTGTTTGCCGCTTGCCAGATCACCATCAATGATATTTCTGATGAAGTTAGTTGGGCGATTCTCTGTATCCGCCATAGGAGGTCTTTCCTCTGAATTTGTAGCTTGTTAACTGACGCATTATTACAAATTAATTTGGTAACTTACAGCGCTTATCGCCTCATAAAGTCGATTTATTTGATGTTTTTTATGGGCTGGGTAAATTACATGCAAAATTAGTCCAATGTAGGTGGCGTCTGACTAAAGTAATCCCCCTAAAAGAAGTGATCTTGCATGCTTATCCAAACTAATTAAGCTGATTGATAAGTATTTTTCTCACATTACAGTAACTTTAAAATAACACAAGCTCGATTAGTTTACTTTTTAAGCAGCAGTGATTAACTTAAATATGCCTGTTCAATATTTAGGCACATCTGGATTTTATCTAATTACTAATATGTAGAATCAAGGAAATATGATGAATCATAAAGTTTTAATTTTATCAGCTGCATTAACTAGCACATTAAGCTTTGCTTCTTACTCATCCGCTGCGTCGGAAGCCAAAACCGAACAGGTCAGTGCATCACATTCTGTTCGCGTTTGCCATTATAAACTTACGTTACGTGGCCCTGGAAGTGACAGATTCCCATCATGGGAAACAAAAGAAGTACTAGCAAACAAATCTTGCCCAAGCGGCTGGACTGTCGGGTTTTATTGGAGTCGGGTTCCGGCTGGCTATTATGCTTATCAGTACAGTACGTATAGATAGTATTTAATTTTATAATCTATATTTGCCTGCCACATGTGCGTATGTGGCAGGTTTGTAATTAAATTATTCTTTTGATGCTGCGCCCTATTTACAGCTACATAAGTAATAAGAGCAGTCAAACTATTGAGTTAATTTATAAATCGAGTCTTTTAAATATTTCAGATTTCGGCGTAATTTTTATTCACTTATCGTTCATAATGTGTTCTAGTAATAGGGCCTAAATCAAACTCAATGGATGAGTTGAATTGTACAACGACCTGAAAGTATTTAAAGGAAATATGATGATAAAAAATATATTGGCACTTGTGCTTACTTTTAGCTTTATTTTTAGTGCATCAGCCCTAGGCTCGGACAAAGAAGCGACTAAAGCAAACTATAAAGTGTGTCATTATAAGCTGACATCAGCAACGAGTAATTCAACATATCCTTCGTGGGAAAAAAAGACAGTCCGTCCTTGGCAAGATTGCCCACCTAGCTGGACAGTTGCAGCGCCTAACAGCAAAATAACTGTTGGTATTTACGTTTACCTATTTACGACGTATCGCTAATTAAAAAGTATTTAATTTGATTTATATAAGTCTTAATCAATGGCATTAAAGCTTTTTAGCATGCTCAAAAATCACTTTTCCACACTTTAAAAACCATCCTTTTTTACTAATTTTAGAATGTTCTAAAGGTAAAAAAGCATTCATTAGTATCGATTTTTGAGTGTTTAGTACGCCTTATTTCCTCCCAATGTGCTTACACTTTTTTAGACCGTAAAAAACATGTAAAGGAAAACTAATATGAAATACTTCACACATGCAGTGATGATTATGGGCATACTATCCGCGTTAAATACAACGGCTTCTGCTAATGAGCCCCAAAATTCAGCGATCCGTGTTTTGATTGACGACCAAGGTACACCTTACATTCACAAAGACGATGCGTTTGATCCTTGGCAAATTACGCCACTTCCTTATTATCAAAAAACGGTCGCCGCCTCAGGTGGTTACTTTCATCATCGCCCAAGCAGTGAAAGCTCCCCCGGATACGCATACAATGAAGGCGCGACGTTTGCAGTTGGGGAGTATGGCATGGTCTTTAGATATCAAAACGATACTTGGCAACACGTATTCGGTTGTTTGGGTGCCGCGGATGTTTCGACTTATAGTCCTAAACACGCATATTGTGTCACACAAACTGGGGATTTAAAGAAATTCAACTTGGTAGCTGAAAAGTTTGGTGGAAATTATGGGATCCCCAATAAGCGCATTGTAAAAATTGATGTGAATGAAACTGGCGCTGTCTGGGCAATCACGGATGACAATGAACTTTACCAGCGGAACAACGGAAATTGGCATCAAATTAACATAAACTGCCCGCAAACATGCACCCTCAAAGATGTCGCTGTTGGTGGTGGTGAAGTCTATGTCACCGCACATATATTTAAAAATACACGCGGTTCACAACAAGTTTATAAACTCAATGGTGATGAGCTAGAAAAGTTTGGGCACTTTTATAATATTGACGTCGATCGCGATAACACGATTTGGACTATTTCATATGATTCAAAAACCCTTCACTATAAGCGCCCGGGCATGATTGATTTTGTAGAAGAGCAACGAGTAAATCATGCTACAGTTGTGGATATTGGTGGCTAATTAAATCATCTTTTTTGTGGCCAGATACATGAAATGAATCGGTCTGGCCAATAAAGTCTTGGGCTTAATATTTAGCAAGGTTCCCTTCACTCCTCACCTCATGTTATTATTAATCTTTACTAATTATAAATATTTCATTAAAAAAAGGAATTTAATTGCTAAAGAGCATCATATTATTTTTTGAAAAAATATTTGAGTGGCATTTATATTTTTTAGGGTGCCTTGTATTTCTACTCTTATATTTACAAATTGTGATTGTGCCAATATTCTTTATGGGTGTGCTTGGCTCCATTGCATATTTACATTTTGACCACTTTACTGCTTCAAGTTTAATAGTAGGTTGTTTGTTGCTGGGGTTGTTGGTTGGCTTATATTGGGCAGAGCGAACTCGTCGTGGCCTCGGCATTATTACTTTCCATGCATACTTGCTCTCAACACCAGAAATCGATGGTCATGGAACACACCTTCGAAGCGAAATAAAAAAACAACATAATAAAAAAGCTGCCTAAGCAGCTTTTTTATTATGTTGCGGTCAAATACGCTAAACGCTGTTTAAAGCGCTCGCTTGGTACCTTGTGCCACAACTCTCTGTCAGACATCTCTTTACTGAATGCTTCAAGGTCATTTTGCACCACATAACGTTGGATCCGTCTACGGGTAGTCGGAGTATAGTCGCCTCGGTAACGCAAATCGATTAAGATGTCTTTAATTTTTGGATGTAAATTATCCCAATTTACCGGCCCATATACCTTAACGCAATCAGCTTTATCACAGATGCGTTTAACGTCTTTTGCCATCACTTCATATGTCTGCTCAAATAATAGGACTTGCTCTTTCGGGCTGACCTCAAAGCCTTGTAATCCATGTTTCTCTATAAACTCTTTTGCCTCACTTCCATACAAGCCCGATGCTTTTGCTAGCACTTGTGCATCTTCAAAAGCCACACCTGCTAGTTTTAAAGCTTGGATAATTTGCTCCGAACTGCGATGCTTCAAATCAAAGCCTCTGCCAATAGTTAGGCCAGAGTACTGAGATGGCACATGTAAGACTCGGCTGTGGTATCTACCGCCCTCTTGCCCTTCTTGTTCAAATGTAAATTGGCCCACGCTAGGCTGCTGTATACTCATGCCTCTTTCCCTACAAAAATTACTTTGACTAGATTTAATAAGTCAAATGATTACTCTATTGATTTTCTATATTGGGTAAATTTAGTAAAATTCAACCCTATTGATGAAGGACATGCTCTTTTTGCATATTGCCAACAAGAGAAAAATAATTGATACCTGCAATTATCCAATCATGTAACTTATCAGCAGGTATTTGATTTATTCGATGCAGCGTTTGCTCGCACATTTGACTACTTGGTGAAATACCATAATATTTTTGCATTTCAAGGAGCATCATCGCTAAAAGACCATTCGCGTTAAGCAGCAACAATAACTCTGCTGTTTTTTGGTTCTTTATACGTTCACCTTTAAACTGTCGCCAAAGTTCCACCCCGTAGATTTGCTTAAGTAAAACTTGGATTTCCTTATCATTAAAACCTTGGCTATATAAACTGTCCAAACGCACAGTTTGATAATTAGTATCTTGGTTATATTTAAAGTTTTCTTCAAAAACATATCTAAACGCTTCTTGATAATTTGCCACAGAGTCTCTCCTTAGGTTCTTTAAATACTGACGCAAAAACTTTTTATATGTGACAAAAAACCAAGGCGTAATTTATTTAATTAACTTAACTTCCCTCTGATCTGTAAAAATACCAAACTCAAAAAGTCTGACAACATAGACTTAAATTCACTATGGTCTTCAAAATTAGGGGGGAATGGGAAGTGCGGAAATTGATTGTCTGACGGCATATTTTGATAATAATAATCGTCAGCAAAAAACAATGGCTGTGTTTGGCTTGTCACTAAGTCTGTAATGTATTTAGCATAAATAAACGCATGATTTGGTCGCGTAAATATTAATAGCCTATTTTGTGTCAATCCGGTGTCAAGATCATCTGAATTTCCCGAAAAAACAAATGACACTTGTGTGATCACCTCTATCGCTTCGCTCTCTTCAAACAGTGTTTGCTTTTCTATTTCTATATCCGCAACATACCCTTGCTCAACTAATAAAGATTTAGCTAACTCCAAGTGTGGTAGTACACGATTTGTAAATAAGTTATTCAAATGTTGGAGCAAATACCTGCGATTATACTCCAAATAGGCTTGTACTTTATTTTCTGCAACTTGATACTGCTGTTGACGCACTTGATGTTCCTCAATTAACGCGCGTAGATTCGAATGATTATTTACAGGCATACACTTCTCCATATTTAATTGGGACCAGCTCACTCGTTCGCGAGTCCATTTGATGATTGGTCTTGGGTTTGAGACACATCACTTGCCATATAATGTGTCTTCGTTTTAAGTTTTATTCTGGATTTTTTGTTGTGAGTTAAATCAATTTAAAAGCCGTACTGCCATTCAATATTGATTAAGTCATTATTCAACCAAGGAAGTTGAACAATTCCTAACCCCCAAGGAAGCTTCATAAGCAATATATCTTGAGGTTTACTATCGATAACAATGCAAACACCATTTGCGGTGAGTTTGACTTCGCCGGCTCTTTGTAAAAACATTGATTTAAACGCATCAGCTGGCATGCCTTTTAAGGCTTCCCAGCGGCTTATTGCTGCATTGACCATGTTGGTAATTTCATCACGTTCCTGTTCACCTATTGTGGTTTGCTCTTCGTACCTATGTTCAAGAGGTAAGCCAAGCAGCGCATTAATAACAAAAGTCTCAGTCTCATCGTCATCAATACCAACAAGTTCACAAAGCAACGCATGCGCTTTATGTTGCGAAGCTTCGCTTTCAAATAACACGCCAGATTCATCCGTATTGTCGAGTAACGCTAACTTGTTAAATAAAATTTCCAAGAACGGCCAAAGTAAAACAACGCCCGCATCGGCACTGATAAAGTGCTCAGAAGACTGCTGATAATGATATTTAAGCTCAGCCAGTGCTTCTTCACTGTGTGTCTTAATCTTTTGCGCATTCAAGCTGGCGAGTCTATTTCGCTGTTTTTTAGCTTGTAGAGTCAGGCCTTTAAGTACTTTGTTTATATTTTGTGCAACAAGTGAAGGCGCCTCGTTATCAGCAACGTGCGATACTTTTTCGATGTCCTCATGGCTGGTGTTAGATAACTGCAAGCGTTCATCTGACGCGCTGGCTTCGAGCTTATGTTGAGATTTAGATAACTTGCCTTTATGTTTCTGTTTAGGCTTCGAAAATAATGTGCTGCCCTCTAATAGTCCCTCTAACTGAGCAACTACATGGCTATCCAAGGTGTGTTTCACGTCACTTTTATGTGACTCATAAGATACAAGCTGATTTTTGATTTCTTCTAGTGTCTTTGCCGAGCGTAGCTGACTAATTGCCTGCAAAGCATAATCTAGGTGCTCTTTGCTATTTTTCTGAGGTGAATTTGGGGAGCCGTCACTCTCAGCTTTATTACCAGCCTCTCTTGTGATGACTGCATTTAAGGTGCCTTGTCCCCTAGCATCTTTGTGGTCGATCTGATGCTCATCAAGCAAAGACACCCACCACATAGATGACTTTTGTAATTGACCAGGTAGATAGGGGTTTAGCGCATATAGCTGTTTTCTAATACCATCAAACGTAGAGATAGTTGAAATTAAAAGTTGCTGCGCTTCTTTGCCAGCAGGTGATACTGAATCCACTGGAAATAAAGCTTTCCAACTGTGCACATACGATAGCAAATTAACCACCACCTCATGACAAGCATGCAATTGAATTCCCAATTGATTGGCTGAAATCTCTTGTTGTAGCGCTGTCATATAGCGCTTCAACTGAGTGATCATGACCAACTCTCGAGCGAGAACAAGCCCTGAGGTAGCTAATGGCCCATCTGATTTTTCATTTTGCGTTTCAACGCCCGCGTCTGTTAGCCCATCAGCCTCATTCATGCTCACGTGGTTAGCAGATTGCTTTTGCGCATCAAACAACAAGTCATTGGTTTGGTTTATAGCCATTGAATGCAGCGTACTTTTCTGCATCGTTCTGATGAGATTGACTATTTGCCCCAGCTTTTCACAAACTGGCGCCAACGCACTCAGTAAACTATTTACAATCGACATCTGCGTTTGAGCATCAAGGTCATTTAGCTTTGATTTAGCATATTGTTCTGTTAATGAGCTGTGTTCAATTTGCTCTATGCGCTTTGTTTGGCTTGCAATAAGCTGCTTTAATTTTGTCGCACTGGCCTCAAACATCTCACTTCGAACGATTAACTGATACGTTTCATCCACTTGCGGTAGTAAGACAGACAGTGTTAACTCTAATTGCAGCAGCTCAATTTGTTCTAATTGTGCGATCTGCTTGCTATCAAATACAACACGCATAGATGACTCAAAATAACTCACCTCACCCAGCATATGCTCTGCAGAATCACACAGTGCTGTATGCTCATTTGTGGTACTCGTACCTGACTCGATACCCTTGTTTTGCTGCTTTTGTTCGTTTTCTACAGACTCATTATTATGATCCGTAAGCTGATAGCCCGATGTTCGCTGCTCACTTTGCTCGTATTCATTATTCAGCCATGCATGCACTTGCTCAAGCAAGGCGCTATACACCACCACTTTTGCTTCAGTGCTGTCACCTCCTTTACTACCCAACACATTTGCAAAGAAATGATTAAATTGAACAATAAATTGCGATGGTAAGTTAGTGATTTGACAGAGTAGCGCAAAAATACGTCGAGCATATTTAGGTGATTGCTTAGGTGCCCAATTGTACTCGAGCGCTTTGCGCTCACGTGCGATCAGCTGAATTACCTTATTGCTTGCTCGCAGATTTCCGTCGTATTGACTTTCAGCCGCTAACATTGCAGTCAATAATCGCTGAACTGGCGCTCTTACTTGCACAGGTAAAGCTTGCTCGATGTCGTATTTAGCAATGAATTTACGCCAGTTAATTTGGCTCAAATATGGCAACTCTTTGGAGCTTGTTTGAGCAGCCAAAAGTTGAATTAAACGCTCAAGCGCACGAATCGTTTGTCGGCAACCTCCTCCTAGCGCCCCTCTAATTTGTGCAAGCAAATAAGGTGTGCCTTGCTCGGCGAATTCTACCGTCTGTTGTGGTGAGTCAAGATCCGCACCGCGATGTTCTAACACTTGTGTCAGTGCACCTGACTGATATGGCGCCAAATCAGTTTTATGAGGAGGTAATGTCTTTGTTTTACTGCTTACTTTGTTCAGCACATTTAATAGTGATTTACAATCTTTAGCCGTAATTGTTGCTTGGCCTTTCACTGCAAACCAGGTACTCAGGGCTCCAAAAATAGTCCGCTTTGTTTTTATTGTATCAATGACACTTTCTCGAACCGTTTCGTTAAACGCAGTCTGCGCTTTATAAAATTGATAGCTGTGTACAAGCAAAGCTAAACTTCTTTGACGAGTATGTAGATTCGATGCGTAGGCACTTCTCAGTGACTCAATATCGAGCCACAATTGATAATGCTCAGCCTCAGATAATCGAGTTAAAAGCGCCATTGAACGATTAGAAACAACCCCTTCACTGATCACGGCAAGTGACGCTGCCAAAAGTGCCTCGTCCTTATAAAATGCATTAATGACATGTTTGCGCAAGCTTGGCCATTCTGCGCTACTTACCAAGCTTAAAAATTGTTGAGGGCGATGTTGCAAACTCAATTCACATGCTTTGATAACATCTAACATGGCCTGTTTTGATACAGCATTTTTACTGTGCGCGATTAACTCGCCAAACAGCGGCGCAGCCAGTGCGTAATTATTCTTAGGTAATTGGCGTACATAATCGCTTAACTGCTGCGCCAAGGCGGCATTAAAAGCCGGCTGAAAAATAGCTTTGAAATAGCTCCCTGGGTCGCTTTGTAATCTGTGTAGATCAATGTCAGGCAACACAATTTCTAGGTCACTGAGCGTCACAGAACCAACCGGCAATGTTATGGACGGTAAATCTATTTGGAGTCGATTTATTTCCTTAGATAACCAAGTCTTAAACAGCGACTCTAGGTCAGCAATACTACGCTGACCTGAGTTCACCAGATGTGCAGGGGCTTCTAATTCAGCCCCTATTTGACCAATTGCTAACCTCATCATTAAATGTGGTCATTACGCCAGAAGAAACGAGAGTGATTTAGTGGCCTGTCCAAATAAACCGCATGCCACAAATAGTCACCATGGTGCTCTTCTTGCTCTTCTAGATGATAACAGCCCACACTGAAGATGTGATCACCCTCGCCTTGTTGTGCGGTATTGCGTCGCCAGAACCCTTTGCAAATTAGGTTTTGACACTTATACGCACCGCCACCGTGTAGTTGTGCTGTGTTATTAATCGCAACCACTTCACTGTCATCACAGTGAGCAACCGCACCGCCGCGCTCAGCTTGACAATTTTCGGCGTTAATCTGTGCATACCTTAAGCCGTAAGCAGCACCACCTTGGCGGCCAGCGCGGCAGTTACGAACATTATTGGCAGTCAGATTGGTTACATCTTCACCATAAATTGCACCACCATCACCACTGACAGCATGGTTTTCAATCACACAATTAAGTTGTATTTGATCTGCATAGCGCAAATTGAACGCGCCACCATTACCTTCATAAGCACTCAACTCTCTGGATACTTCATGGATCGCACCATCAAACGTGAAACCATGCATCTCAACGTGTTTTACCATGGCATCTCTATCACCACGAATAAGGAAACGACAACCTGCATCGGCTTTTACAATACGTGTTTCTCGCTCATTAAAACCGACAATGCTCAGGTTTGATCCCACTTCAACGGAGTTTTTCAGCTTATAGGCTCTTGAAACCTGACGATGACCGTTGTGTGGGAACAACAAGATGGTCATGTTATGCAAACAGTCTCTAGAGAAGATCTCGTCAAACTCTTCTTGGTTGTGAATTGCGACCACTTTTTTGCCGCGACCAAAGCGCCATGCATGCTCATCGACATACGCTTTCACTGCAGCCTGAGTGGCAAGGACGTTGTCAGATGCCATTTCACCGCCAAGCTCACAATCTGGAGATATCGCCTCAATATGCGGCCCTTCAGGAAGCTGCAATTGCGCCGGTGCAATTTGACCTTGTACAGCACAATCACCAAAAATCTCTGCGCCTTGCTGTAAATGAAGCCTGCTTTCAAGCAATAAATCACCTTCAACAGTCAATGTGTCCGATACTCGAACGTCGCCACGTACATCTAGTTTGTGCTCAGGTGCTTTACAACCAATACCCACATTCGTATTGCCATCAACAACAAGCTCAGACTTTCCACGCACCGCGATATCAAGCGCTGATTCACCTTCACTGGTGTTTACTGCCACCATGGCGCTGTCATTATGAGATTCACCAACTTTGAGGCTGTGCTCTGTGACTAATTTGGCTGCTTGTACTGAGCCACTAACGAAAGAATTGCCTTTTACATGGGTATCACTGCCAAAGTTTGCTTCCCCTTTTACTGCTAAGTGGCTATGGATATCCACATGCGGCTTAAACACAACTTGATTTGCTGCATCTAGTCCTTCAACCACTAAGCTGCCACGTACTGTCGTGTCTTTATCAAAATGAACCGCTTCTTTGAAGAACGCATTGCCTCGAACCGTCAACTCTTCACCTAGGTGTAAGCTCTTTGCAAAATCAGCATCGGCCAGCAGGTTTAATTTACGCTCAATCGTTGTCAGGCCTTCGATAGTCACCGTGTCTTTGAACAGCGCGTCATCATAAACAGTTAAATCTGAGCGCAGTTCAACATCCCCTAAAATTTTCGCACCATCTAAGCACTCAAGTAGACCAGTACCGCGTAGCACCCCATTGAGCTCGATATCCCCTTCAACCTTAATATCCCCTAGAATATCCAGCTCTGCTTCTGGCTGTGCATTGCGGATCCCCACTTTGCCATCTTTGAATACAATCGGGTTAACGCCTTTGTGATAAATCGCCAGGCCATACTCAAAGTGATTTTGATCGACACTCAGTTGCGCACTGCGGCGTGTGGTTGACGCTTCCTCATCAGAGGCATGCATTGCCAAACCAATTCTTGTTTCGCCTTGTAGCTCTGACGTGCCGTATATGTTCACGTTGCTTCTAAAGCTTGCGTATTCATTAACGTGCAGACTGTCGTCCACTTCCACTCGTCCATTAACAGCTAGGTCTTTTCTAAAGCAGGCATCTTCTCCCACATCGAGAATATAATCTGGGCGTTCAACACCCAGGCCTAGGTTCCCATGACTGAATACCAGTTGTGCAGCGCCGCTAGGATCATCAATACGAAGTGCTTGTTGATCCGTTTCACAGATGTGCACTCTCGCAGTGGCTTGGTATGGTGCCAAAGACAAGTTGCCCGCAACATTGACGTCTGTTCTAAAGCTGGCATCGTTATTTACAGTCAGTGCATCCCGACCTTCTGTGCCCTCAATTTCTACACTGCCACCAGCATAATGTTCACCTGCGACAGATAAATTCTCTCCTAGCTGAGTACTGCGCCCCACCTGCAGGTTTGATTTAATGTCACTGTTGCCATCAACGATCAGATCAGCGTCCAGATGTACATCGTCTGAAACAAGGAGCTCTCCCTCTAATTGTGACTGCCCCGCGACAAATAACGCCGCTCGTTGTACGTCACCAGAGTTATTGGTCACGCTGACGTGCATGCCATTTTTTAGCTCAGCATGGCCCATTAATTTAGATTTGCCATCCACCGTTAAGGCGGTGCCTGTATCTTTAATGGCTAGTTGGCCTGTAATATTAGCAAGACCTGTGACTGCGAAGTTAACGCCATCTGTTGGAATTGCTTGATTAATGGCAAGTTGACCCGCAGCGGCCAATATTTCTGCATCTTGCGCTGGGTTAGTAATTTTAAATACAGGAGTTTCAGATAACTGAGTTAATGCCAACTGGCTACTCGCAAAGTTCACTGCCACATGTTCGTTTTCAACGATGGAAAACTCACCGAATAACTGTGAATTACCATACACATCAAAATTGGCAGATTTTTGCTCGCTGCCCACTTGGGTGTGCATTAACGACGCGCTAAAACCGCCAAACTCACTGCTTTCATTGGCGACATAAACGCCTTTGAGTGCCGTGATATCTTTATCAAACAGCGCATTTTCGCCAACATGTAGGCTTTGCTGAGGACTTGATTGGAATAAACCAATCTGCTTGCCCGTTGCATTAATAACAGACGTAGTGTTAAGCCCATCAAAATAACTGATGTCGACACTTTGTGGCTGTCCATTATGCGCCAGTACGCCCAATTTCGCCCCCGTCGTCCAATCACTTTGTAAAGCACTCGATGCGATAACCACATGCTCACTGACGTCAGCTTGATGAATAGTCGCCTCATCAGATACCGTGAGTTCTGGCGTTATAATGTTGCCTTTTACAGTCAATGTTTGGTCTTGCGCTGCGCTGCCCATCACGGCCTGATCATTGTCAATACGCAGTAATGGATTTCCTTCCTTGTCAGCCACAAGTAACGATGGCTCATTTACCGCCGTGCTTTTTACCGTAAGTGTTGCTGCTGAGTTAACCGCTTGCTCACCCACGGTGAGATTATCCTTTACAACACCCTCGCGTGCGCTAAGCTGCGTGTCAGTGATGATACTGTCGCTTGCATGGATTGAATTAAACGTAGCGTGATCTTTTACATCAAGCGTCGTGTTGATAAGCGCACCGGCATCTGTTTGCACAGGTGTGCTAGGTGTTTCACCTACTTGCAACTGACGTGTGCGTGTTTGCCCGTTAATTTGAGCATCTTGACTAATCGTTAGATCGTTAAGCTCCGTGCTGCCAGCCGTTAACGTAGCCGCAATCTGCGCTGTCTGTGCGTTCACTTGCCCCGCGGCAGTTAAGTCATCTGCAATATATGTATGTGCAAACATATTGATTGACTGCTCACCCGAAAGCGGCATATTAGTGACTTTAACTAAATTCGTATTGCCATCGCCAATATTCAGTAAGTCTCCGCTACCGGCTTGAATATCCACCTTCGCATTGGGGCTTTCAGCGCCAATCGACAACACCCCATCAATATGCGCATCACTTTCTACGTTCAAATTACCTGCAACGTCCGCTACTTGCTCTATGCGCACAGTGCCAGAGAAATGTGCATGCCCATCTTCATTTAATGCAATGTGTGGGTGGTCTTTATCTTGTCCAACTAACACCGAGTCCGCAACATGGAAGCGCGCTCTAGGCACACTGGTACCCACACCCACTTTACCTTCTGGGTTAATAATAAATGGCGTATTGTCTTGGTTTAGGTCATCAACTCGGAATAAATCGCTGGTATCTGATGAGCGCTTGCCGATGTGCAGTTTCGCCAAGGTGCTGTTTTCATCTAAACCAACCCCTAACATAGGTGCTTCTACATGCCCTGCAAAGATTGCATTTTGCGCACTAAGTTCACCGAGTAGCATGGTACGCTCCTCGACCGATAACATTTGCGTTGAAGTATTACCGCTCATGCTAATGTCATTTGTCACAGAGATAGAGTGTGCTTGAACATTGCCTGCAACGTTAACATCGGCGTTTACTTCAACATCACCATAAGCCGTGACTTTTGGATTGTCATCATCATCCAAGCCCGCTTCCAATGTTTTTATTGTCCCTTTGCTGACAGACAACGCACCTGCTCTTAAGTGCTGATTAATATCCGCAGTTTGCGACTTGATGCCTTGAGTTAACTTAGCACTACCTGTAACACGTAACACCTCTTCAGCCTCAGGGAGCACTTCGACTTTGTCGTAAATGGAGACACTTTGTGCGTCAGCAGTCAATACATTACTTTCACTGTCTGATGCAGACACAACCACATCATGACTAATTTTTACCGCATCGGTATCGACTCTAAAACATTCAGTCTCACCATCAGGACTGACGGTTAACGGTGACGTGATGGCAATTTCCTGTGTATCTGCATTTTTCACTACAGCGATAGGGTCATCTACCTGGTTAAAACCGGAGCGAATGAGTGACTCAAAATCATCCCCAGTAGGCGTTTTGAGGTCGTCAAACTTTTCAATTAATTCAGCGCGGCTGCGCTTAGTTACTATGGATGTTTGGTCACATTCGACTAACACTTCTTGGTCACTGACTTTGTTCATTCTTCGTTTCCTTCAGGATCTATACGATTTGGCACGCTGGTTGCCACGATAAATTTCGAAACCACCGCGGTGTTTGAGTTAATTTGTGAAAAAGACACAGGCAAAATGGGTTTAAGAAACGGCAGTGGTGAATACCCAACCGTAAACCTGGTATTGTTTGATTGTGCAAATGCATTGGGTGTACAAATGTGGTCAATGCAAAGCTGTGTTGCTAAATAAAGTACTTGGTCAGCACTAAAACCATCTGGGTAAAGCGCACTGTTGTCGCTAATTATGCGCGTAACAGCAGCATGGACTAAAGCGTATGTTTGCTCGTCTATTGCGATGTCTTCTGGGAGTGGTTCGCTGGCATATTCAGATAATATCTGTATCAGGTATGCTTCAAGTACTTCCATTCCATGAGGTTTTGCAAGCACATAATTGATAATGAGCTTAATCATGTCTTGTGGATCAGATATCGCCAAAGTCTCGAGCAGGCCACCAATATCTTGTGCAACACTGGCAATATGTGCTTGCCCATCTGCAAATCGTTCACGTTGCGCCTGACCATAGAAATTGAGCCACCCAAAATACAAGCGCTCAAATAAACTCATTTGCTCTCGCGTGAGCCAAATACACTCAGCGGATAAATGCAGCGGCCTGTGCTTAGCAACCTGACTTTCAACTAACACCCTAAATGCTGGGTTTTGCAGTCTAGTTGTCCAATTCGGCAATACACAATACAAGTGCCCTGTTGTGGCGCTGGTGAGCAAGTCGCTTTCAAGTAGGTAGAAACTTTCTCTGTTATGGGTTGCCAGTGGCATTTGTCCTTGGTGCGAAAAGCCAAGGTTACGCATAATTAAGCGGCTTAAACTTGCAAGATGGTCCGTTTTGGGTTCCTTGGATAAATAGTCGAAGCCACGACAACGGTTTTCCCCCAGTAAGCCAACTTCGGTCAATAATCGACACTTATCAATGTACTGACGTAACAGCACCAAGCGCAATAGTAGGTCTTCTTGAACATTTGGATCTTGGTGGCAGGCACCTATGACATGAACATAAAAACCAAAAACCTCTCGATACTTCAGCAAGTTGGCATTCGGTAGCTTAACCGCAAATCGCGCCAACAAATGCGCTAGGCTGTCATTTAAGCGTGTCAGTTGAGCAACAGAAAAATCGGCTTCTAATTGTTGCTGTAAGCCACTTTGCGCATAATCCTCTAGTACTTGTTTTACCAAGTGATTAACGCCACTTATTCCCGTAACAGCTTGACTCAACTGAGTATGTGGCAACTGCGTTACTCGGTGCCAAAATTCATCAAGTAAAGCTTGTGACAGCGCTTCACTGGCGAGCATGCGATCCATTATTTGGCCTAGGCGTTCAAAATGTGCGCACTGCGGTAACGCTAAAATATGTGGCAGTACATCTAGTTGCTTGTGCTGATCAGCTAATATTTGATCGAAAAGGTGCAAGTACCCTTTAAATTGCAGTAGCTGTGCTTTTTGTTCTGAGTCGATATCTCGGCTTAGTGATTGATCTGCAACGGCATACACTTTTGGTAGCTCATGCTGCAAAGAGCGATATTGGCTTAATGATAAATAGTCTTCAGTTTCAGCAAGCACCTGAGTAATGCTATCTGTGGATTGCTCCAAAATGTATTCACTGACCAATTGCTTTATTTGCTCAACTTCCTGGTCATCAAGTACATAACTCTGGTCTTCAATTACGATTGAAATGGCATCAAAAAACTGCTCACTCAAAAAGCCAAGCTCAGGGGCTAAATTGACTGACTCGGGCTCTAAATCTTGTATTTCAACCTGCCAGTAGTCATAACCCGGTTGCGAGCCACTGCCTACAATAAATCGAAACTCTTCTATTTGCTCAATGTTAGGGTGATTGCGCAGCGCATCTAAAATATCTGAGCTATACAAATGTTTTTTAACGGGCGTATTTTCTAAGTCATTGTCCAAAATAAAGCCATGCTTTAGTGATGGCCCAACATAGACATCTTCAACATACATGCCCTTTTCTCGCAGTTGCTCCCCTGAGTAACGCGGTAAATTAGGTGAAATTTCAAGCGCCACTTTACTCAGAATATCAGCCATGACTTGTACCAAGTCTTCTGCATCTTGGAGCACAAGGTTCATACCCAAATGCACAGGTACCGACTTATAAAACTCAATGTTGCCAAGCTGATGTGTCACACATCGCGCATTAGCAAACGCGCTATGGACTTGGTGGCGCAGGCTTTCTTCTGATACGGGGCTATTTGGCACAGGCTGTACGACTAGATCAAACATAATCGCGCCGCTTTGACCCTCATCACGCACAGTTATCGTGATGTTTTTTACACTCGGAATATCGAGTAATAATCGTCGGTAATCCGCAAGCGTGACACAGTGGCTGAACATGACTTGCTCTGATGGTAAAAACTGTGTCACCGCAGACGCTTCATCTGGCGCTGGCGTGGTTAAATCTTCAACGGAATAATTAAGCTTATAACTGAGGTCCGAAAGCACAAAGGCCAGTACTTCAAGTAAGGTAATGCCCGGATCAAATACGTTGTGATCGCTCCAAGTCTCTGGCGCGAGCTTTTGTAATTGCGCAATACCTTGTTCTCGCAGCTCATCTAGGTTTTGCCCAGAGTGCAACAAGGCATCTGAAGCAATTTTCAGTGCATTGGTTTCCATGATTTTCCTTTGGAAAGTAAGTCGATATGGGAGATGACGTCAAACCCTCAAGACTGTGAAACGCTTTATGGGTTTAACGCTGCTTTAATTACTGAATTGATTTACTGCACAACAAAGTTATGCTGAATTTTCCACTTACCGATCCCTTCAAATACATCACCGTCAACATTGGTCAATGAGATTTTATGATTGCGAGTCGGTACCAGAATTTCGCTGTTATCATTCGGCGAAATTTGAGCATAGTGCTTAATATTTTCACCGACTTTCATGCCTCGTATGACCTGTACCATATTCACAGCTTGGTGAGCTTCTAAAGCCTGCGCTACATCTGCGAGGAAAATGGTTTGCGACAACTCAGCATCCGGTTTATTCCAAGGTGTTAAAGTATCGACAATCAAATCATTGAGCTCTATAACCGTGGATTGAATATCAAACCTTGGATCTATTTGAATGATGACCTCAAGTTGTACTTCGATATACGTTGGGTCTTCAACTTTTACATTAAGATAAGGTGCACAGCGCGCTTCAACTTCATCTTGTATTTTGCGCATTAAGTAACGCGGTACTTTAGGCTGTAAAATGTCAACATCATGATTAAGCGGGATCACGGTGATATTCACGCCTTTTTCTGTTTGGTATGCATTCACAGAGTGCAACTCGGGAAACGCTTGTAAGGCAAAGTGCTCATAGTCCCAGCCAGTTAAAAGTCTGTCTCTGTGCCTTAAACGTTCACTCACTCTGCGATACAGTCGGCTATCATCTTCTTTTACCTTGGCACCAAAGCTTTCAAAAGGCTGTTCAATCGACGCGATGAGCGGATCGGTGACCGTAAGCTTACTGATACTGCCCGCTTCGAGTGGTTTCAAATAATGAGATTGCGCATGTTCAGTTGAGTTTAATGTGACTTGCACGGCCTGAGCATACACACCTTTTAGCTTTGAATAGATGGGAGTTACATATTTATCTTGCAACACATCCGAGTCAATCACGGCTCTTATCCAAACCTTGCCGTCTTGGTTAAATTGATCGTCTAAATCAAATTCCGGTAAAGAGAAGATAATGATCCCAGAATCTAATAAATCATAGGTATTGTCTTGTAAGATCCGCCCTTCTTCACCACTTCCTTGGGAGTCTTCTCTGCTAAAGTGGTGCCACTGACCTTGATTGTAGTATTCCCATTTAAATTCTGGAGAGTCACTAAAGTTAAACCCATCAACGGCTTCAAGTTGAAATAACACACTACATTGCCCAGGCGTTGGTAGCGTCCCAAGGCCAATGTATAAATACCCTAAATCGTCGATTTGCGGCAATAAGTGAACCGTGTTTTGGTTTTCTAATATTTGTAGCTGTCTACCAATGGGTGAAATATGCTCAATCCAAATTGAGTTCCCGATGGCTGTTCTTTGCGCCCGTGAAATACTTTGCGTGCGATAATGTAATTTAACGGAATCTAATAAGGGTGTGTAAGGCTCTGGCACCTGCGTTGGCATAAAGTCGCCATCTGCAGGGTCCCAATTTGCCAGTTTAACACTATTTTGGAACGCATAATATTCAGCAACCTTGATATACTGCGGATGACCAAAGTCTTGATTTGAAAGCGCTAATGTATACCATTTAGGCCAATGTTTCGCCTGTGTCAAATTAAATGGCAAAGATAAATAATCTGTTTCACCATTGTCATCATCATAACTAAACACCAAGCGATTTGTTGCGATATTATTGACGACATCAGGTAAGGTGTTGGCACTGTCATTGGCTACCAGGGTCTGCTCTTGCGACGTCAGTTCCTCATTACTCAGTTGCCATACCGTGTCGTTATAAAACAGATCCGCCACCACTTTATGTTCGTCACTTGGATAAGTTTCATCCGATTGTGAAATCATCACTTGGTTTCTTGGCCAAGACTCTTCAGCAGCCTGAAGCGGATCTGCTGGCGGTGTGGTGATATTTTTATATGACAAGTAAGTTTGGTAGTGACTATCGAAATCTGTTGGCCTGCCGATCCAATTAAATTCAATGCTGGCTCGGGTAACACGTTTGCACAAAAGCTCAGGGTGAGTGAACTCAAACTTGTCGGCTAACTGAGGAGAATAGCCAAACGGTTCAAAAGGTTTGGTTGTATCTAAAAAGCCAATGCCATTGTTGGCTATCAGGCCACTGGCGCCAAGTACAGTCACCGCCATGCGCACTTCTTGAATATCACTGACGGTCAAATTTGCCAATGCTTCTTGGCGCTTTTCAAGATCCAGCGCATATAAGGCATCGTATTTGGATTGCTTCAGTATAAATGCAATATAAGGTAAGGTTTTATCTTGACCAATCATGATGTCTGATACTGGCGCAATCGGCGCAAATAACTCATCAACATGAATAACCAACTCATTCTCACCATTGAGTGTTAACTGCGCAGGGTCCAATTGCACGGCTTCTTCTGCGGTACTGAGCCAGATATCAAAACTGTCTAACCAAAGGGATAAATCTATTGGGCTTTCACCAAATTCATCGGTAGAAAAACGCAGCGTAATAATGCGCTGACCACTGCTTAAAAATAAGTCTTGTGACGCAATTTTGAATCCTATTTGAACAGACGCTTGCTCTGGCGACGTTACGTTGTCACCAAATGTCATCGCGCTATTTTCAAGCTTAATGCCCTGCTCAGTATCCAGTAAAACATTACGACAAATTTGCACACCGCTATTGTAGTTAGCTTTATTAACCGTCGTTACTGTATCCACCACAGCTCGATTTATCGCGCTTGGCTGTGCCAACTGATACACACGATCTGCACCGTCATCATCCTTACCACCATCAAACTGAGTGCCCGGCTGTAAGGTCAAAGAATCAACCTCATTGAGCTCGATTAGAACATGGGCTGAGTCTGGAGTGGCTGCCAATAATTCAAATCCCAAAACGTCACGATAATAATGATCAAGATGGCGCTGTACAAAATCGTTAAATTGCTGCTGAGTATGCTGTAGCAAATCAACAAACGTCAGTAGTAGCGCCAGATCAGGACGACTTGCAATTTGCACGGTGAGTTCATCACCCTGCCCTGAAGCGATTAACTTAGCCAAAGCAGCAAATTTGTCAGCATCAGGCAATACCTTGTACCAACTTTGCACCGGCTTCCAAGTGGCTTGACCAATAAACTGAGTTTGCTCAGCTACAGTTGATAAATATGATAACCACAGTTCAATTGTACGCGGTTCGATACTGAAAAACTCACTGGAAAGCTCGGGGATCTGCCGTGCGGTTTGACTTAACCCCTTCCCATTGCCTGAGATAAGTGATTGACTACGAGACTTAAAAGTCATGAGATTACCTTATTAATGTTATTTATGAGCATACCAATGCGCTGCTTGGTTAAATTAACCTAAACAAAAGAAGAAGCGGTGCGGGTCTGCGTCTTGCTTGATGAGCGAGGATGAAATGAACTAATGAACTAGTGCTGAAAAACCAAAGTGTAAGAAATGCTGATTTATACAGATTGCTCAGCGAGATAAAAAGGAAACACCATATTGCTGCGACTGTTCGTTTTACGGATCAGGTAAGTGAGTTCAATCAGTAGCGCACCTTCATATGCATCTGACATATCGAACGAGATATCTTCTAAGATGATCCTGGGTTCGTAATTTAGCAATACCGCAGAAATCTCTTGCTTGAGCGTGACAAGCGCCGACTCACTGACATCTTCAAATACAAAATTTGATAAGCCCGAACCTAGCTCACTCCAATATGGACGTTCGCCTTTGAGTGTATTTAATGCCACCGAAATGGCTTGCTTCACCAGTGTTTCATCCTCGTCCATATCAGGACCTGCATCTGGGCTAGAGAATTTAGGTGGAAAACTCCACCCACGACCTAGAAATGAATTGTCCATATTTGCCTCCTCGTTATCCTATTTCCATCTTATCTGTGGCCACCTCGACTTTTGCGCTTTCAATGGTAATTTTGCTATCCATTTTTATCTGGCTATCGTCTGGTGTTTTAATCACAACATCTGTTTTAGCGGTCATACCGGCTTTATCTTTTTGAGATAACGCATAACCAGAGCTTTCTCCTAAAGAGATTGAGTGATCCTTGCTGCCTTCCATAATGATATGCGGTTTTTTAAAGGTGAATTTCAGTGCTGTTGCTTGCTCCTTAAATAGCAGTCCTCGAACATCATATTCTTTCTTGTAGCCGCCCAAAGGAGGAATGGCCACAGGATTATGACAGGCACCAACAATCACAGGGTGTCTGGCATCCCCACCGATAAAGTCCACCAGCACTTCTGTGTCTGGGTTTGGAGGTAAAAATAATCCTTCTTCCTTACCTGCATAGGTGGTCAACAACCTTGCCCAAATTGGCTCCGTGGTTAATGTATTTAAGGTGATAGGTATGCGATGCAATTTTTCTTTATCGTCTTTAAACGGCGCAACAGTGGCAACCAACATGGGAGTAGCCGAAAGCTCACCCCATTTAGACCAGCCACTTTTAGTTAAAGATAAGCCCAGTGTAAATTCACAGAACCAGCCTTGGTTACTTAAATGATGGTGAATTTCTGTCACCATGTAGTCCGCTTTGTTGTTTTCCCCAGCTCCCGATACTTTGATTGCATCAAGTAGCTTTAATTTATGTAATACGGTCGCTTCAGACATATCAACTTGAATACGGCCTTGGCTGGTATCTAGTAAACGATATACTTGCTCGGCTTTGGCCTTGGCTGCCAACTCAACTTTATCTATCGGTGCTTGTGATTTGATGACTACATCTGCGGTCGCGCCTTCTTTTTTCTCACCTGAATCATAATTTTCAAGTAGCATAGCTTGAGTTTTGATATCCCAAGCACTGTGATCAACTTTTTGCGCATAGGAGCTATTGTCCATACAAAGCTCAAACCCTGTACAGCCATCCATCGCAACATTAAATTCCGTTGCCGAAGGCGTATGCGTTGTCAAATCAACAATGTTGATCCCCTCTTCTTCATAAAGGGCGAATCCATTTGTCAATATGCGGTTCATGATCACTTCCCATGGTTTTTTCTCAACCATAAGATACTGATAATGTTTTATTTTACTGTCCGCGACCGTTTTTTTACCGCCACAAGGTTTGAGTAGATCGTTGATAATATCTGTGTCAGTGGAGTCAGGTTTGTAAAGCTTACTGATTTTAGACTGGCATAACTTGTTGGCTTCACCTTTAGCGAGCACTTGAAGGTAGGGTTCACTGCAATAACCCACTTTACCGCCCGTTATCACGCCAACAAATAACGTGATTTGCGCGTCTTCACCAAAACCGGCTTTGACTTCAATGGACTTCCCAGGCTGAAAGTCTTTATTTAAATCAAGCTTAAAGCTTTCATCAGCCATATCGCCGTCTTCAAATAGGATAGATAGTTCTGAGATCTGGTTAAGCCCACGGTGTGTGATAACTTCACGAACGCCAACTTCCAGTTTCTTTTCACTACCATCCACTAATATCGTGTAACGAATGTCCATGTCATCGCTCCAATGGTGGGTAAGTAATGTAGTCACCCACCTTGGCACTGCGGATCGAAGGCAGTCTGTTTACGCTTGCAACTTGGTGAACATAGTTAGCTTTACCGTATATGGACTCCACCTTTGACACTAAGCTATCTCCATCCATAAACTGTAATTCGTGCGTTAAGTCAGGCGAGCTTTTCCCTGTTCTGAGCTTAATTTCTTTGCTAGATAGGCACTCAGAGATATTACAAACGACCTGAGCTTTGACTCGATTACCTTTGGAATTAACCAATTCAGTTATCACATTAATATCACTGAACATGCCGTGAAAACCGCCATCGGCACCATGGTTAAGTACCATGTTCAAAGGCATAATTGTGACAAACCCAGGTAAGTGTGTCTCCCCTTGCACAGCGAGGCCGTATTTAAGCATATCTTGAATGCTGTCTTCAGTGGTGGTTTCACCGCTAAGCGTCATTGCATATTGAGCGGGTGTTTCAATAATCGTGTCATCTAATAAAAACGTGATCGCTAAACTGGATGGGGGGGACTTTTGATAACGTGCAGAGCCGCTTTCAGAGCCAATGGCTTTAGAGTCTTTTAAACAATTTTGATGAGTGACATTGAGTGATTTAGGATCGTACGGCAGCGTCAACTCCCCCAACTTATTGCCATCGCCGCGCTCAATTTTTTTATAAAAAGTCACTTTACAAAGTGGTAAGCCACTTGCGTTAATGCCGTCTGCTTTATTCATAATTAGGGCCTTTTTTCCTTACCTTGGCGTGCAAATCTAAATTCGATGTGTCGTTTTAAATCTGACTCTAACTGGTGTAATAAGTCTTGTAATTCGGACCAGCTTACTGCATTGCTATGATATTCGGACCCAAGAGCCTGCTGCGTTTCCTCGCTGGGCATATCGCTCGAATTTGCCGCTGAAGTCTTGGAGGGTTGCTCAGCACTGATCCGCGCTTTAACGCGCACATTGTTACACTTAACTTCCATCTATCTAGCTCCTTACACTGGCACACCAGGAATAGGCACTGCCACCAAATCGCGATAACTAAAGCTAAGAGACTCAATAAGTACATCATTTCTGCTCGCATCAATCCCCTCCCACTCCCAGCTTTCTAAAAATGCATCTTGAACAAGCCAAGCTTGCGATGGTAAATAGTTATCATCTAAGGTGGTGATCAAAATTTGATTTTTAACCAAGTAGGTATTCCAAGCATCGCCAAATACGAGATTTTGCAACATCAAAGGACTGCCACCTTGAAAGACGCCACGTTTTAAAGTGAGTGTTTTCGCTTGTTTTTGGTTAGCGATACTGACACGGTTATTGGTATAGTCGATACTGCGGTTCATTTTCAGGCCGCTGACTTCTTTGAACAAAATATCAATGGGGTTAGGAATACCTGCGGCCACAATACCAACTAAAAATCGATACCCGACCATCGGGGTTCTAGGGTCTTGAAACATATTAGCCACCTAAGCGGGCACTTGCGTGCCCTAAAAGAGATTTAAAAATTAATGGAACTCAATCTTAATGTCGTCTGCCATCATCTCTAATGATTCAACACTGGCTTCGTTAGAGCCACCGTTGATGCTAGGTGCTGTAAGCTTCTTAGGAAATGCATTGATCACTTTCCACGTCACAAGTGGCTGAGATCTGTCTTCATTCGTCAATGAAATCGTGATGTCTTTTTTATCAACTAAGTTCAAGCTGATAGACGAGATCCAATCGTAGAATTGACTCTTCTGTTTAACCAGACCACGCTTCAATGTAATGTTGACGTCTGTTGGTTGCCCAGGCATGTGTTTTTTGCCATAACCATCTTTATAAGTAATTGTTTCAACGCCGATGTCTAGACCAGATACTTCTGAAAATGGAATGCTCTCTTCGCCGAAGCTGACAACAAATCGATAGACGGGAATTGGATATTCTGCTGCGATATCTGCTTTAGTAGTAGCCATGTAATAACTCCAAAAATTCGGTATTTACAGTCATGCTGTAAGTAATAATTAATATCTATTTGACGCCAAGGCTCAGCGCCAAATAGCAATGTTTGATTAGCTAATTGCCATTTAGGCGTTACTAATTAGCCTTCTAGGCTCTTATGAGAGAATGTTAGAACGATGAATTCAGCTGGACGTACTGCCGCTAGGCCAATTTCAATGTTCATTAAGCCATTGTTGATGTCATCTTCAGTCATTGTTTGACCAAGGCCAACGTTAACGAAAAATGCTTGCTCTGGTGTTTCACCAAAGAAAGCACCTGAGCGCCAAAGCCCTTCAAGATAACTTTCAATCATGGTTTTAAGTTTTAGCCATGTGAATGGTGTATTTGGCTCAAATACTGCGAAGTGCGTTGCTTTTTGTACTGACTCTTCAACCATGTTGAATAGGCGACGTACAGACACATAGCGCCACTCGTTGTCGTTACCAGCAAGCGTACGTGCACCCCAAACAAGCGTCCCTTTGCCTACGAATGTACGGATAGCATTGATAGACTTACCAGAAGTCGCATCTACGTTGAGGTTTTCTTGATCTGCATTATCAATTGCCAGTTTAGGCATTAATACTTGTGCAAGTGCAGCATTCGCAGGCGCTTTCCAAACACCACGGTCTTTATCTGTTTTAGCCATCACACCCGCGATTGCTGGTGAAGGTGGTAAATCAAGGTAGTTTTTACCAAGTTCTGCTTTTACTTGGTTATACACATCTGCTGATGAGAATGGGTAAGCTGGGTCGCCAATTGCAGCAAGTTGTAGCTGAGGAAGCATGATGTCAGTTAATTCGAAATCATCTGAGATTGTAATTGCTGAGCCGCCTGGTGTCGCTGTTACTTCACCGTCCGATAGGTCAACTTGCTCACCATCAGTAAGGCGATAATACTTTTCACCATCTGTTGCAAATACAGTTTCAGGCACTAAATAACGATTACCTGATGGGTCATATTCAGCATCCGTTGGATCGTTCGCCCCTTCTGGGTTATAAAGGTAATCTTGGCCAATTGCAGCCCAAGTACCGTCGTCACCCACACAAACCAGTTCATGTGAAGCCGCTTTTGGCCACCAAGCTTGCGCTGTGAGTGGTGTTTTAACAACCACTTTCTTCGCGTCATATGCACGTGCCATCGTTGTTGTTAAATATGGATAGTAAGCTGCACCATATTTAAGGCCCAATGTAGCGCCCGCTCTCAATGCTTTTGAGTCATCTGCAATTGGGTCAATGCTGTCTGCATCCGCTTGCATTTGAACGTCAACAAGTGCAAAGCGATCCATTCTCTTTTCTGCATGAACAAGCGCCTTATTTTGCACTTCATAATGCTTAACAGTGCTCAGGCCAATCGCTTCTGGACAAGAGATAAGCGTTACTTCATCTACTTTATTTAGTAATGTGATAGCCGCTGTGAACTTTGCTGCTTGCTCAGCTAGTAAGTTTATTTCACCAGTTACTGGATCTGCTGAAAGAAGTCCTGCGTCTGGCGCACCGATACTAACGACATAACACGCACCGCCGCCATTGGCGAAGAAGTGGCTCACTGCTTGGTGTAAAAAGAAAAATGCGTCAGCAAGCATTGAACCATCTGAAGTAACATTGAAGCCGCCAGTCGACTTAGGTGCAACTTTAAAGCTTTCTTGGTAGGCACTACCAAATACTGCTTCAAACTCAACCATGCTGGTGATACGTGCTGGTGAATTTAGATAAGCAACATTTCCGGCATCATCTAATTTTGTTGTATAACCGATGAAGGCAGGGATAGCAGTCGCCACTTCTGCAACTGATGGAGGCAGAGTTGACTTCTCTTGGACGTAGACGTCTGGGGTTTTATATTGAGGCATAGTTTTTCCTTACGTTGATAATTACATTCTAAAGAGCCGTTTAGGCAAGAATTTGGTGAAAAGAGGCACAAAGCTGCTCGGTCATTGCAGGTCAGGTGGCAAATCAATGGGAACAAACCCACCCTATTCTTTGTGCCTCGAAAATGAAGAGCCTTTGCACGGCTCCGCCACATCAGTCCCAGCTGATGTGTGTTTATTTGTTAATTTGTACTGCTATGACGCCATGGTCTGAAGGGTGTGAAAATTAAAATGAAATTTTTGTAAGTTATTGTTATAAAGCACTTAAACCTATTGGAAATTAGGGTGTAGTTAGATATAAAGTAGTGTTCTCTAAAATAAAGTGCTCGTGCGGCAACGGAAGAAATAGAAATGAAAAGAAATCAAATACAACGTAATTAGATAGGCTTTTGAGATAACCAAAATAGAAAAACCTCTTTTGGAGAGGAATATTAAAGACCTACTTAAAGTTGCTGGTCGAGCGGCGTATTTAACTTAACAGGATCAGATGTAACTGTCTTACATGGCTGTGAGCCACAAGATTAAATACGCTTTAATACCTTTTATTTCGAGACAACAATCGGCTGGGTTGGCTCATATTTCACGGTTAGCTCAGTTGGAGGCCCAGGATCTGGCACCCCTTGCGGGTTAAGTGCTGGGATCACGCTCAGTGCGCAAACAATATCCCCTTTAAGTACAATTGGCGCCCCGCCTTTAAATGTGACTTCCGATAGCACTATATCGTTGATAGCACTAAAAGTGACTGTCCCACCCGCCGCATATGCTCCATTGATATATGGCGACATGTTTACTTTTTTAGCCAAAAACTGCTCTATGTCATCTTGAACTGCTATCTCTCCTTGGCAAATTAACCCTTTTGAAGCCACTTCCAAAGGTCCGGTTGTTGGCACAACAAGAACACCTTTATCCAGTAACAAATTAAAAACCGTACTATGGTTAAGAATTTTGATCATGATATTACTCAACAATTTATAATCTACTTTGGCGTACCGAATAACTTAATACACGCCCACGATGACAGCCGTCGTACCGAATACTCAAGTGCTGAGCATGTGGCTGTGGCCTAATAAAAAACGTAGATAAACAAACTATGTGAAATTTAATTACCGTGTATTTATGTCAAACATGACGATGACCGACCAAAGTGCTAATTACTGTGTTAGCAACATGCCCTAAGTTTAAAAGTGAACATTTTTCAAACAAAAGGAATAGTATGTTTACTGTAAATACCTTAAAAGCCTTGATATGTGGCCTTGGGTTATCACTCTGTGCACATGCAAGCGCTGCAACAAAATCAGATGAAGCACCGCTACTTTTAATTGGAGCCTCATTTGCGAATGCAAAAATGCCTTATTTCGATAACCTTGAGGCGCCACTGAACGGCATAGCAATCAATTCAGGGAAATACTTATCACTTGGTAATGCCTTGATCAGAGAACCTCGCTTATCTGGCCACCTCATTAATGAAGGCCAAGCTGGTGCAACCACTTTTGATAGGCTGACTTGTTTTCCTGGTCCTGAGTGTGTGGGACCTGGTTGGGAGGGATATGAAAAACTATTTACCAAAGCCCTAAGCAGGGTTACTTCATTTTCTGGTGAAGTATCAGCAGAATATATCGTTATTATTCGTGGTAACGATTGTAATCACCCTGACGCGTTTGGTATTCCAATGGCAGAAACTTCGGAATGTACCATTGAGCAAATGAACTCGTACATTGATACATTTGTTAGCGTTGCTAATCGTGCATTAGATGCTGGGATCACCCCAATCTTTTCAAAAGCGCCGGACTATGACGCCATAGATTGGGAAACATTACGAAGTCGATTCAACTGGCCATGGATAATCAGTAAAGAAAATTACGAGACATTTTCTGATCTCAGGTTAAACCGCCTACGCACTGAAGTGCCCGACGCCATATTTTTAGATATTTGGAAAGGGTTTGAGCCTATGAGTGACGGACTGCATCCCAATAGAAAAACCATGCAACGCGCTGCAAAGCGGGTTGCCAAAGCAATTAAAAAGCATCGCAAACAAAACATGGAGTAACTTGTCACTTTGTTTAAAATAAAGGCCGCTTTATCCCTTCCTTGCGCACAAAGCGGCCCTCTTCGCCATGATTGTTAAATTTAATATTGCATGCGGGCTAATCGCCGTAAGTATTTTTGCTGATTTGCATCCCCTTTAATCGCACGCTTTACCCAGGTATCAGCAACACCATTTAATTGACTGAGTGAATGCATGCTTTTTTGATATCTATACTTTTGTAATTCTGCATGGCCAAGGTCACAAGCTTGTGCACGACTAACTAGATCTCTCACAGCTTGCTCACCTTCACCGACGTCAACCAAAACATCCACAAGACCCAAATCGTATAACTCTTTGGCACTAAAGCGCCGATTTGAATACATCACTTCCATTAATGCACAGCGTGATGACTTATGTTGAAGTTTACGAACCAAAAAGTGCTCCAAACCATGGTTAAATACCGCAGGCGGATACAAAAACACTGACTCTTTTTCAGCTACAACACAATCAGTACATAATGCCAACTCCATACCTATTCCATAAGCTCGGCCTTGTACCAAAGCAATACTGGTCATGTTATATTTTGCGCCACTTAAAATGCGGTGTAATAAAGTCATATAAGTGAAAGCATAATCTTTTAGCCAGATTTCATCTCTATTGGTTACCACATTCGCTAAGCTGCTTAAGTCTCCACCTAAACTGAATACACCCGCTTTGGCACTACTGATCACTTTTATCGTATTTTTTTGGGTTTGAAATTCAGGTGAAAAAAAATAACTTAGCTGACGCAACAGCGACTTTGTAAAATAAGGGGCCTTATTTAACTGCATAGTAGCCCAGTGCAATGATCCCGTTCGCATGATCGCCAACGGCTCACTGTCATATAAGGAAGTTGCTCTCACTCGCACGAATTTTTGACCTTTTAAAGTTAAATCAACAACCCGACGTTTCACGAAAAATAATGTGAATATTTCTCCACATTTTGTGGTGTTGTTAAACTCGACACTTTGCGCTTATCGCTCTACTTTTAAAGAAATAGCCATGGAATAAAATAATGAAATTAGCACTGCTGAGCTTATTAGTTGTTGCCGGGTCGTGTTTTGCAAACACACCGGTTGCCAAAGTCATAATCGCAAAGGAACAAGTCACAGCAACCTCACCTAGTGAAGAGCGCCAGTTAAAGCGCAAAGCTAAAATTTACAAGGCCGACACGCTAAAAACTGGTAAACATGCAAGGGCGCAATTCAGGTTTACTGAGGGAACCATAGTTACTCTTGGTGAAAACACGCAATTTGCCGTCAACCAATTTGAGCATAAAACAACATCTGAAGCGCACTTTGAATTTATTAAAGGAGCATTTCGAGTGGTCACAGGAGAAATCACAAAAGTCACAAACCCAAACTTTAAAATTAAAACACCTATGGGCTCTATTGGCATTAGAGGCACCGACTTTTGGGGCGGCAATTTATATAATGCAGACACCATCGATATTATTTTACTCGACAGTGAACATCCAATCGTAATCGAAAATGAGTTTGGCCGAGTTGTGATCTCAACCCCCAGGACAGGCACAACACTTGAAAAAGGCAAGCCCCCGTCGAAACCGGAGAAATGGTCTGAGAAAAAACTAGCAGACGCAGTAAAAACAATTCAATAGCAGTGAGCTTCTCGAATGCACTTTGCTCTTTTCATCTAAAATAAGACTTTACCATTCATAAAATGCAATTCAGCACCCATGAATTTACACAAAATTCAAATAATTAATTATTTTAAAACAATGAATAAGTTTTTAATGGTGATTAATGGTTATGGATTACATAGAAAAGCATTTCACAACACCCATTGAAAATACAAAAACACACTTAAACACTTGTTTTTTAAGCGTATAAAATTATTCATTTTTCAAACTTCTCTCATAGTATGACTTATTTGCTCGTCCCTTTTTTGTTTGTTACTTTTCATCTCGTTAACACTTTGGGCCCAAGTGGTAACTGACTAAAACTAACAAGTGAAAAATAACTGAACTAAGAACGACCAAAGGAAAAAAGATGAAAATGTTTAAAGTAGGTACTCTCGCTGCTGCTATGTTAACTGCTGTAAGTGCAGTTGCTGCACCTATCAATGTTGCTGATACAAATGGTTATGACCGTCATACTGTATACTCATATGGCCCAGTTAGCCGTGTGGTTATTACCAGTGAATTTGCACATAACTTTTCAGCTGATGTTGAACTTCGTGACGGCGCTCGCTGCGATAACGGTAACCTATATTCAAATGTTGATAACAGCCACGTAGTAAACGTTGGTATTCAGGCAGATGCTGCTAACGCGAATGCTGCAACAATTGGTGTGACTAATGCGATTGCAGAAGACAAGCTTACTCACAATAAAACACTTCACTTAAGCTGCTATGATGCAGACAACACATGGTATAACGTTCTTGTAAACGTACCTGGCGCTCCAATTGTAGATTGGGACATCACTGTAGAACCAGCAGGTGAGTTCGTTAACCAACCTTACTCTTTTGGTTACCACTCAGCGTTCCGTGTTAAGAGCACGCTAAACGTAAATAACCAAAACAAGAGCCAGTCATACTGTTATACAGTAGCTAACCGTGGCCTATCTCTAGGTTTATTCCACGGCAGTGATACATCAAATACATTCCACTCAGATGTATTCACACAAGATAAAGTATATACAAACGATACTGCACAACCGGTTCTTTACCAAATCGTTCAGTGTGAAAACGCGGCTGGTAAAACGATGGCTGTTAAAGTATTCAACTTAACAGATCCAAACAGCATCTACACATACGAAGACCAACTAATCATTAAATAACTAATGGTTAAATACGGTCTAAAAATAGCAGCTCACTAGAGCTGCTATTCTGTTTATATCAATTCTAATAATCAGCCGTTGTCGATAAATAGATATATACGTTGTGATTGAGTGCTTGTTTATCATGATGCTGATACACATATACACATAACGTCGATATTCTGAAAGGTGCGCTGGCGCTCCATCATAGCCAGACAGTAATAAGCTATGATGACGGTTTACTCTCTTCGGGCAAGAAAACCTATCATTAACACTAAAATCTCGTGAAACAGTTTGAATATGTGTATCTTTATTCAGGTATTACCTAGATATTCACCTGTAGGTACATAAAGTATGATGGTTTTAATACTTACATGCCTGATATACAGCCAGTATTCTCTAAATAAGCACTTTATAGCTTTAAACCTCATCGGTCAGCTACCATTTACTTTATCCGTGGTACTTCTTCAAAACTTTTATCGAACTCAACGTCGCCATGTAAATTTTCAACATCTAATGGTTCAAAAGGTCTATTTATCTTTATCACTTTTTCCTCATCGAACATTGTTTTGATAGGTACTTTTAGCTCTTTCTCATCAAAATAGCTGTTAAACAAGTAGCGCTGTACTACAAAGTCTCTCTTTACTCTGGACATATTCTTATATCGTAAGTTACTCAGAGCAAAAGATAGAGTTTGGTCCTCAACGTCTACTTTAGTTATTTTAGCGATTCGATAGGGGTATAAGACTTGTCTAGGTTCTGCAGTGATCTTGAAGTTATTAATAAATAAAACATCGTTTTTTTGAGGGTGTAGACGAAACTGTTGCTGCACTCTCTCCAAACTTTGATTATAGACCTGCACCATAAAAAATATAACTATGGCGATTGGTATACCTATAAATTTATTAAAAACTCTAATTTTACTTACTCTAGGATAGTGCTCTATCGAGTCAGGCTGTGTTTTTATCACTTTCAAACAATTTAAACAGCTGTAACAGTGCCAATGGCTAATTGGAAAAATAGGAAGTATCATAAATGTGATATAATTCACACTAGATGTATAAGAACAATGTGAACTTTTACAGGCAGGGCACTCTACATTGTCCCCTCTCACCAAGTCCCTTTTATAATAAAATAAAAGCAATTTACAACACTCCTTTATCTCTAACTTACAACGATTAGTAAGAAAGATTAACACAACACCTATTTTTTATGCCACATCAAATCTGAAATATTAATTAGCCACTTTATTAAAATAGCGACTAAAATACCATACAGTTCATCCGCCCTTTAAAATATCAACTCAGAATTATATTTTCACCTTCCTCAGCCTAAGAGCACACACAAGCTTACACGAAAAAAACAACATTGCTTTTCTAAAATTTCAGAATAAAACACTTAAAAAACATAAACTGAAATATTCACGGACTTTAGCTTGAGTTAAATATTAAATAATTTATATTATAACTTCGCCAGGATGTAACCATCTCAAAAATTAAGCTTATTTAAATAAAGGATTAAAATGAAAAAATTAAACTTTACCTACTTTACGATTCTTTTTTCCGTACTCTCTTACTCTTCAAATGGTTATTCGGCCAAATTATGTGATGATAATGGACAAAATTGTGAAGCGGCTCCAATTGAAGGATCAATATTGACGTTAAATGCTGACGGAAAATCATTTACTCTAGCTCCCGCCAACCAGAGTTACGGGATAGTTGGAGAAATAAAAATGTTTGAATTAGCACATAAAAGACCAAAGAACTGCATACCTCTTCATGGTCAAACTATTTATGCAAGTGAGTGGCCTGAGCTTGTTTTCTACTACACGGATGATCCTAATGCGCACTCCGTTCAATTAAGTGACTTTCGAGGAGAGTTTGTTAGAGGTCTCGACGAAGGTAGAGGTGTAGATAAAAACAGACAACCAAGAACGTGGCAAGCTGATATGGTTGGTGAACATGATCATGATGTTCAATTCACAAATATGTCCAATGATGGTACCTATGGCTCTGATGTTGACCGAGGAAATGGAGTAGGCGCGCATTCTAAAGTATTTAAAACGACTAAATCCGGTGGCTATGAGACTCGACCGCGTAATCAGGTGGTTTCTCATTGTGTGATTGCTGGCAATAAAGCGACTATTTAAGAATAACATTTAGCCTATACTACGCAAGTTTCGTATTTAACTTAGTATAATGCAGCTAAATATATAAGTACTCTTCTAAAATTATCTGATAATCATCAGATGATTTTAAAAGCGCACATAAATATAAAAACAAAAAAAGCAGCCGCATGGCTGCTTTTTATTGAATTGAAGGCCCACAAGCACACATATATATTTTTGCGTTCACTTGATTAAAGACCTAAGTTGGGGCCATCTCTGACCGAGTGTGTGTGTCGCCAATTAAGCTTTGGCATGAATAAATGTTCCTTTTACATGTTGTATCGATACGAGTAAATCGACGCTGCATCTACTCAAATCTACCTAGCAACATAATGAACTCACTTGCCAATATCTATTACGCCTTATTACATGCGTTGTTAAAAACTTAACAATCATCAAGGCGATTACAGATGACAACTCAGTCTGTTTATCACATCAAAATCAGTCTCTCTTTATCAATACTGTCTAAAAACTCTTTTGCTGCTTCTTTGTTATCCTCATTCTTTGAACGGTTTTGACGATAGTCTGATGCAATTTCTTCAAGTTCCGCCAGTATTACCCTGCGATCCAAGATAGAATTGGTTTTGTGATACTTATCCAACTTATCCGCCACTTTGGCTTTACTCTTACTCATTTCAAATATCCAGAAGCTCTTGCGCTGTACCGCTTCACTCCAGACTTTAGAGGTCCAAATATAGGTGCCACTGGTAGGCAACTTATCCCGCCCTGCTTTGGTTTCTCGATAAATTTTAACGAACTTATTTTGCTGCGAAATTTGTTTAAGTAGATTTTTATAACGATCACTCACATCATCTTTTTGTACCAGGCTCAAATGACTATATACCGTTTTACGTGCTACCTCTGGTAATTTTCTTTTCGCTTCATCCTCAGTGTATTCAATGTGAGTGTGGTCTTTTTCCAGCTGATCTACCCATTTATCTACGGTTAAGGTCTCTTTTGTCACTTGTGCTGGTTCTGGCTTACCCTTGGTAAATTCACTTTTAGAGCGCTCAACAATATAGCCTTTGCCGTTTGGATCTTTTTTGATTGTACCGTTTAACGTGTATTCGCCAAGTGTCCAGTCACCGATGGAAACTGACGCGATTTCTTTCTCAAAAGTCAGCACTTTGGCCTTTATCGAAGCGCCTACTTCCGCTTCTAACGAGCCTTTGAGGCTAAAGTCACCTTTCATTGGTATATAACTGTCAATGGCAAATTGACCAAAGCTGTCGCCGCCTTTTCCGCGCGTGTATTTTAAGCGGCCAGTGGTATTGACCTTACCGGCGACACCACCTCGGATCTCACCAAACACGCCCGCTTGCACTTTGGCAAGATACGGAACCCCCACAAAAGCACCGGCTTCAATTCTTGCTTTGGCTTTTGCACTGGCAGAGGCTTCACCAGAGACCGAAAATAACATCTGTGTATCGGTATTATCTTTCTCATCGTTTTTAAGTGTTGCACCAATACCTGCACCAAAGTCGAAGCCACCAGTAATATCAACACCGACGCCTGCAACCCCTGCGCCTACTGGAAAGTCTAAAGAGAATGCAGGGAAACTAATGCCTTTATGCCACTCACCTGAAATACCCCCTTCTCGTTTTTCTCTATCATAATAGGCTTCAAGCCCCAAAATGCGTGCTCTAAGTAGCTGTAAACCATTATTTTCATCTTTTTCATAGGTAAATTTACCGCCGGCAAATTTGAGCGAGTTTAAACCTTGGTGAACCTTTAACTGTTTAAGTTCAAACACTTTACTAAAATCAAAGTTACCTGAGAAAAAGTCAGACTCGACAATGGCGGTTTCATTGAGCACTTTTGAATTATCATGCTCTAGGTCCATAAAGGCGTTTTCAGCTTCAATGGCATCTTTTGTGAACTTGGCTTTGGTCATCGCAAGGGTCATTGTGGTGTGTTTACTGATGGGGATCTCGACATCAGCTTGCTCTATTTCACCCCCGAGCTGCTCATCGTGGTACATCACTTTTGCTTGTGTCACGGATGCTTTCACGCCACCTGGTAAACCATAAAGCGACACATCAGTCCCTACTTCAAACTCTGGTGATGCATCTTCTTTTACTTCCACTTCACCGCTTGGATTGCTAATTGATAAGAACTTGGGGATCACTTCAAACGTGTCTTTTGAAGAGACCTTAGTCCTTCCCGACTTAAACTTACCAGCAGTATCCATTTTAAGGTCAAACTCACCATCCAGCTTCTTTTTATTCCAAAGAGGCACATGGGCATCACCAGCAAAATGAACTTCTTTTTGCTGTTTGTTGTAATCCAGCGACATCAAGTCCGAATAAACACGTTTATTGGCAATATTTAAACCTACAATGCTCGCTTTAAACCGAGCAAGGCCCGCTTCATTAATGACCAACTCATCACCTAGTACTTGGTGAGCTTCAATATAACCGCTAAAGCCAACACCTTGTTGACTTGCAAAAACCGGCGATACCGCCACCTCCCAGCCGCTTCCAAAAGGCAGCTTAATATCAATATCACCGCCAAATTGCTGGCCAAGTAGGTTCACCTTGGCCACACCAGTACCATGCAGACCTGCCCTTTTGGGTTTACTTGCACCGTCTTCCCAGTCCATCAGTTCTGGTTGGTTAATCCCTAATGAAATAAATTTGTTATCTACTAGATTAGGTGATGACTCTTGCGCCCCTTGCTGAGCCTGCTGTTGATTACTTTGCTCTTCTTCACTGTTAGACTCAGCCACACCTATTAGACGAGCAACCCGGCTATTCAGTTTGTCCTGAATATACTTAACCCAATCTTGTAAATTGTCTACTAGTGCCCGAAGCGCACCGTGGGCGTCACTGCCCTTTTTTAGCCATTGATAAATATATGGCTCATCAATATCTCCCCAAGCCGCAGCTATCCAGCCGCCGTTGTAAAACTTATTTGCGACCCAAAGCCAAATTTTTCCGACCGCCCACAAAACCGCAGAAACCACACCAGGCGGGACTTTTGCCAACAGCAATAGTGCTTGCGCTATGGCAGTGACCCACGGGTTCAGAGACTTTAACGAAGTCACTGCATAATTAAATACACTCGAGATAATCAGCTTGGCTGTCGCGTCACCATTAAAGTGATCCCAGACCACTTGCGAGGCATATCGTTTTGCAACGTCAACGCCTGATGACAACAGATCAACACTCACAGAATCAGACTGTAATGCATTACTCACAGATAAAGCTGTTCGCGTGGGGTAATTTTGGAAGGAAGGAGCATGCTCCTGTTCTTGTTGTTGCATATCAATAATTTCCTATTGTTGCGTGTGTAAATAATAGAAACTTGAAAGAGGTACTGGTTAGAGGCACAAGTGCATGTGTGAAGCAGCTATCTAAAGTTTTAATTAGGGAGGTTTAGCCTTTTAGTGCAGTTTTGAGTGCATCAATGCGAGTCTGATCCCATGTCCAGAACTTGCTATTTTTTTGCTTGTCAGTCCAATCTTTATAATCTTTATCTCGAATATGCTTATCATCTTTATGAGACAAGCCCAGCGGTTTGGTAAGCCCTTTTTTACTTGTCCATGGCCGCATATAGGCTTTGCTATCAACCGTATTGTCTTTACTTTTAATGGCTTTAATTGCAAACGCTTTTAAAGTCGACACATCCCCCGATGAAGCATGCTTGGTTTTGTATTCAGACGTAATGGTCACTGAGAATGACCCTTCTGGGTGGTAGTTACTGGCTGTATCTGTGCTGGTGTCACTCAATACTTTTACTGAGCAGAGCAAATTTGCTTTAGGCGCTGCGCCACTTTTATATCCGGGTGCCGTTTCTTTTTGATGAGGTGCGGGCACTGTTGGTACAACCTCCACTTTATATTCGACGATATAACCTGCTTCTACAAGGTTTTTAACATGTGACTCCACCCGAGAATGATGTTCTTTATTGGCAGAACCCGTGATCGGATATAAATTAAATTTTAGTGCAGACCCCCCTAAATTATCGTTAAGGAGATGGCCACGGATCCACCCTTTTTCATTGGCGTTATTTCCGTTATTGTTGTAAACAAGCACATTTTTCATCAAATCACTTTGATCGGCATTGACCTCGGCCGACTCACCCCGTGGTGCTAGACGGGATAACCGCGCTTCAACCTTATCTCCCACAATCGTATTGATCGTGACATCTTTGCCAGCTGCATTTTTATACTTAAAATCTTTTGCGGCAAAAAACCTGATTTTTGTATCATTGATTGAATCAGATCCAGTGGTTTCTCGCACTCTTTCTTCACTGCCACCAGCTGGTATTGCAATATTCCATGCAGGGTTAATTGAAAATGTCGCACCTATCACAGATGGATTATATTGATAGGCAAAGTTTTGGATTAGATGCGCACCCGGCATCTCAGCTAGCGCAACCTCATTAATCGCACTAAATGCAAAATCCACATTGCTACTTTCAGGAAGAAGTAATTTATATATGTGGCTTAGCCTAGCGCCTACAACTTGGTAATAATATTGCGCCACTTCTTGTACTTGCTCAGGATCCAATAAGACATCAAAGTAACTACTACCTATCACTTCTATGGCTTCTTCCACTTTTTCGGTGGAGGTTAAATCCGCTGAATATTGATCCAAAATTGGAATGAAGCTGCCATATTCATCCTGAGAAATAGACTCAACGTAATCTAGATCATCAAGTACAATTGTCTCAATATCTTCTTCATCTTGAACACTCATATTTGAGCTGGTGCGTGCGAGTTCATAGGCTGGGCGACGAATGGGACTGCGATCTCTAAAGCGTGGCGACTCCTCATCTGACTGATATCTTTGCTGCCGAAACGCTTTATCTCTTTGCTTCTGTTCTTGCCTATCAACCGAGTATGTAGAGTCCATATTTGACATCATAATGCGTCGCCTTCTTGTGGGGTAAATTCGTGTCTGGATTGTGTTATGCGAGGTAAGTTTGAAAGACCTTTTTCAGATTTAAAACATCAAGGCCTATCGTAAAATCTGAATGATATTGGAGTTTTTATTATTGAATACAAACACTTTGCTACAGAGAATGTGATGGCTCTGCGGCAAAGTGAGTATGAGACTCTAAGTAATTAAAGCTATCACAATTTAGTCAATTATTAGGCTTTAGGGTACCAGATTGTAAATGTTGCAGGGTTGCTTTTTGCGTCTGATGCAGCGACACGCGCACTATTAGCCTGTGCACTTGGCAACGCATTTAAAAAGTGCACAATTTCTTGTGCTAACGTTTCTGAGTCGTGGCTGTTATTTACCGTATGTTGTTCAAACAAATTGAACGAAGTTAAGCAATCTACTTTGCTTACATCTGTCGGGTACATCACAAAAACACTGGCATCTCCAGTATGGTAATCAGAGTAAGCAATTTTACAGACTGCTCTTTGTGCGCCGTTCAGCTCCGTGTTTAAAAAAGCCTGTACAGTACCGATGTTGTCTATCTGATGTCCACTAGTGAATGTTTTAAGTACCCAATTTTCATTAGACATAATATGTGCTCCTTTTGTCTGTTCATATTGCCCAAGTTTAGGGCCCACTCAGTATTGAGTGAGCCTTAAATTTAGCGATAACCAGACAAAAAAGTATTACTCTCTATTACACTCAACCACAATCATATGACTTTAAATAACCCTATGGTTCGGCGTAGGTAGTTAGAGTGAAGTTGCAACCAGTGCTTATATGCTATTTCCTTAAAATCCAAAGAAGAGTGACTAATCTTGACCGCTTAGCAGCTTAGTTTGCTCTAATAGCCATAATCTCCCATGGTCAAAATTTCACACACGAATTAATCTTCTTCGAAAAAAAGCACAGCTTATACACCGTGCTACACAATTATTTAATCAAAAAGCATGCGACTCTTTAATTGGCCTTTATATGAGCCCCTTTTTTATACGTTGTGGTTTAATTAAAACGGTTACGGAGGGTTATCTCCTTGGATCCCCTTATCTGCTGCTGCGGATATCTCATCCCAACTTGCACCATCTAAGTCACCACTTGATTCAATTTCACTTCCAGTCCATTTCGCATACCAATAATTTGCATGAGTGGGGTTCTTTTGTAACGTATTAGTGCTTTCTAAATGATTAATTTGCATTGGATCTATTATTGATACCACACTGAATTCAGTGATTGGCTCACCAACAGATAAAAGCCTTTTACCCGTATTATTTCCTTTCAAATCCTTATTACTCATTCCCAAGTAAGTTAATTGTGCATCCGTTGTTAGCATAGAGTGCTTTTTCCACTCTATTAAATGGTTTGCCTGATTATTGTGTAAACTCTCAACTAAATCATTCCTATTAATCTGTAGCACACTATTGACCACACTAGCGTTATTTTCTCTTTTTGCGCCAATGTATCCAGCACTCCATGCATTTCTTAATACTTCGGCCTTACTCGTAGGAGATTTTTTGATTTGAATCTGGTCATCTTTAAGGCCTTTCAAGTGCTGGTTATTCATAGTATCCCCAACCATCACATCTCTTGGTGAGTTTTCTGAATCATATTTATTTTTAAAAGTTTGCATAATTTCTTTCCAAAAGTTAGTTTTTAAAAATTATTTTTTTTGAAAATATCGCTGAGTAATCAAGTTCATTACTTAATACTTTGCCTTTGAATTTTCGGAGACTGAGTTACTTCCCACTTACCACTTTTTTTATCTTTAGCAAGATTGCTGTATTCCAGTCTAAAGGTTTTATAAAAGCCCATACCTCCTTCATACATCGAGAACCAAGGCGTTGTATTGTTTTGAAATGCAGCATTGACCTCAGATGTAATAATTGTGTTGCCATCATTTGCAACCACAGTGGCGACATGAAAGTTTGTAGCATGTTTTTTGATCTTTGCATTTAAGTCACTAACAGGATCTTCAACAGCCAAACCTGAAGTCAAAGTACTGAATGTAGGCTGTGCCTTAGTCCGTGGTGAAATATAATATGTATCACCAACTTGAGGCTTAGTTTTAGCCTGCTTGCTATCTTTTATTACTTTATCTTTCTCTTTTTTAGTGGTTTTTGACCTCAGCAGCCTTGCATATTTACCACAATCTGTTTTGTAAATACCTAGTTGCTTGTTGCCTCCATTGCTTTTCCAATGCTCGCTATAATCAGCATACGTATTAGTAAAGTGGCTAAACATTTTTGCAGGTACTAATGCCGGGCTCGTTGGTTTTGAATAAAGCAGTAACCGATTTTGACTTGTTAATGCATATTTCCCCGTCTTGCTTTTTTTATAAGTGCTCGGCAAGTTTTTAACATGCTTGCTTTTTTTCACACCTGTACTTTTCTTAGATAACATATTTTTCTCCAGTTTAAATTTAATTACAGCAGAACATGTGATTAACTTTAAAAAGTCACTCACAAATAAAGTTAAAATTAAAAACCGGAAAAGGTGGGGTGTTATAGCAATGACAGAATAAACTAAAGTTAATTATTCCAATTCAGATGTTTATTCTCTGAACCTGAATTATGTTGCTGTTTAACACCACTAAAAGTGCAACCACCTTTATTAGTTCCGATTTCATATAGATGGCGTACAGTCGTTTTAGATGCTTGATAATACACAGCACAACTAGACGAGTTTGACAACCCAAACAATCTCAACTTACTCTTACTATCAATATACTTCCCTGACGTATAATAAGTTGATTGAGTTGAACTCTGCGTACTTTCATCTTCAACTAACGGCTCTATTAACTGGCCATCGTTATAATTTTTGTAACTACCTTTCATATAAGATCTCCTTGCATTGATCTTCATTTAAATCACCTTTTAAAAAGATAAACATATAACTTGTAAAATTTATTATTTTTATACACTTAAACATTCTAAATTTTATTTACCTTTCACGTTCCTATTAAAATAAAATTCATAAAACACCTCCTTCTCAACACCAGCACCTTGAGTATCTGGCGACTCGATAAATCCTAAATTTTTCAAAATTTTTCGAGATGGGATGTTGTGGCACCAAGCTGAGGTTTTAATATAAGTAATATTAAGTTTATGGGCTATTGAACGAATTTGTTCTATAGCTAAATTGACACCGAGCGCACCAAAACCTTTATGTTGATAATCTTCACCTACCCAAAATGACAAGTGCGCAGATTGAATTGTTTTATTATCTACTTCCTCAGAAGATAACGTGTTTTCGATCTCATCAAAGTCAAAAACTACCCCGCCAACAAGTCCGAACTCAGCATGTACCATGGCAAAATGAGCCTTTTGATTACTGTCCCCTTGCGCTTGCCAAATTGGCCATACCTGTTTTAATTGCTTTAAGCTATCTAACTTTATGCCCCTTAGTCGCTCAGAGATATCTTGGTTGCGATATTGAGTATAATACTCTCCCAATTGGTGCTCACCTAAAGGGAGCAATTTAAGCGCACTGTTTTCATGGTGTGTACTTTGATATTCACAGTCATACCAAAGTATCTTTTCACAGCGCTGCAGATAGTGTAAAAGTTCGTTTTTTAGCTGTTCCGCTTGTGTTTTTTTCTCGCTCATTGATATGGCTAAATCAATACTTTGCTGTGCAATATCGAGTTCACCGGTTACCCAAGCCACCCGTGCCAAGTTATGTAAGAACACTGAATTTGGACCATTGACTTCTAAGCACATAAGCATACAGTTTTTAGCTAAAGACCAATGGTTTAATGCAACGGCTAATAGGCCAAGTTCAAAGGCAAAAGACTCACTTTCAAGATTGGCAATGTAGTTGTCCCATACCTGGGAAAGAAGTTGGCACCAAGCTAAACGATGCTTAAGAGGCACACCTTCTTTACGAAGGCGTGGTAGAAATAATTTAAGCACTTTTACGTCGTGATCCGTTTGCACAATAAAAGCACGGATTTGAGCATCGGATAAAGCGGCGGTAGCACTATCTAAGCTCTGCATTATTTGCGCTCTTGCCTTTGGTTGCTCGTTTGCACAGCTGGTATCAAAAGCATGTCTTGCATAATTAAACTCGATAGCGCGTTTTTCAGACAAAACCATCACACAACCAGTTTCGTCGTTTGATAATCTGCCACTTTGCATACTTAAGTCTTCACAAAGCAATTGATTTATAGAGCTAAAGTCAATGGGTAGAGCCATACCCACTAAATTAATACTGCTGGATAACCGTAATCCCTTTTGATCGTTGGTGTGATCGCTAATCAATCCCAGTATTCCCTTATTAAACGAATAGTCGATGGCATTAATTACTCGTGCTGCTTGTACGGGCACAGCAATCACTTCGCTGTTTCCTTTTGAACTTTGATACTCCAGTAACTGCTTTATGCGCTCAGATAATTGTGAGTCATAATACCGACTTTCGTCTTCTACACTCACCTTAGTCCATTGGTAAGCAAGCTCTATACGCTCGTTATCTTGAGTATCTTTGTTGATAACTTTGCTCTTGATTTGCTGCAAAAATGGCAATTCAAAACACGCATCTACCTCATTTATCGTGGTATCTATATTTATCGGACTTTCATATACGCGTGCGACATCAGCTCTGTAAACCTCGTAATAATGAACATGATAAAGCGATTGTGCGAGCTGAGATAACGTACCATTGGCTATCAAAATAGCTGGGTTGCTTGCATAATCAATATCCGTTTCACAAATAGCTTTTTTGGGTAGTGGTGAAATGCTTGAGGTGATCCCCCAGTCGATAATAAGTGCGCGTTTATGCGCTTTGTGAAATTGAAAGTCAGGATGTCGACTCAAAAGTGCTTGTTCTTGCTTGCTTGGCGTATGGATTAGCAAACATAAACGAATATGCAGCAGGCCTTGTTCAGCGCAGCCCTGCTGTAATTTATGCATCAAAGACAACCCAAACTTGTACCCACACGCCCCTAGTTGCAGCAAATAAACAGGCTTTGAAGTATCTAATAACTCATTGTCTTGTAAGTCATGTAACCAGGCCAGAATAGATTCTAAATAAACTTTTAACCAAGCTTGATTGTGCCACTCTTCGACAAATTGTTCTGATAAAAACGTTGGCCATATATCTGCTTCAGAGGCTCTGCGAAACTCACCATAGTTTTTCATTGTATTTATTTGGCATGATTGTGGCGCATCCTGTAGCGTCGCATACTCGAGTTGCTCCAATCTCAACCGTTGCGAATGATCAAAATCGTGATCGGACATAAATTTCTTCCTTAATCATTTCCATCTTTAATTAGCTTTATTATGTAATTGACATGTTTATTCGGGGGAGACAAAAAAGGCCGACCAAGCTGCCCATCGCACAGCTCATAGCCTTGCGGTAGCACCTCACCATACCAAAGAAATATTGCGCCAACAGGGATCGCTTGACTGCGTGGAGCATCATCCAATAAAGTCGCTATTTGTGGATCCGCAGACAGCCAAAATGTACCATCAAGTTTGAGGTTGCCTTTGATGGTGACATCATTACTAAACTCTAATCCACCCTCACTTATTCTGATGCCGTCCTCATTTTGCAGTAAGCATGCGTCCAGCCATTTCGCAAACTGAGATTCTGTTGGCTTTGCGCCACGTCTAAAAAAAGATTTTAGGGTTTTTCTTAAGGAGCTTTCCATCGTCAATTCCATCCGGCAATTACACTGATGACATATTGATTGTTTTAACGCTATCTATGGTGAATGGCTGCCAAATCTGTTTTTCTGGGCTTAGCTTAATTAATTTAAAATATCGAATCGTATTTTCATTTGCTCCCTTTAAAGCAACAATATTGCCAAGCTCAATCTCAGTTGGGAGGCGTTGCCAAAGCCCTGTAGAGCTTATTTGGTACAAACCATTTTCAATTTTTTGCGTTTGATTGATTAACAACACTAAAGATTGCCAATAACTTGGAGGCATTGGCTGTGACAGAGATATAGGTTCTTCAAATACGCTGTCTACCGCACCAATGAAGCCTATATAACGCTCAATATATTGCTGATTTTGGTCTATTTTTTTGAGTAAAGCATTGACATTTAGATATTTAAAAGTCATGTGCACACCTCATTTTTAACCCTTCATTTAAAATAAAAGGCCAAGTGCTCACACTTGGCCAAAGAGATTAAACTGCGACTGACACAGCGCCATCGCTTAATGCAACTTCACTCCACTGATCGCCTTCCATCAGTTTATAAAAAACGGTAGAGGATGTAGGGGGCGTGCCCAACAACTCAACTAGGTTGCCCAACTCAACATTTGGGTAAGTGATTTTATTAAGCGTGTCAGCAATTCTTTGATAAACCCCATTCTGAGAAGGTGCAGATTGCTTGGTGAGTAGGATTTTTTCACCATCAGCAAGCGCTAATGTATTGGTGAGATACTCATCCGAATTCGCCGTAGGCAGGTTTACATTGGTATCAGTTTTCACTTTATGAACACGGTCAATAATACCCGTGTATCTATAAAGTGATTTTGTCGCTGTCATGTTGACAGCGATTTGCTCAGCATCAATGGCTGAGAGAATACCAGAGAGAGTTTTTAAAGCCATTATGGCCTCCTTGATAAATGTAGCTTTCAGGTTTGAAACACTACAGGTTGTAGAATTGGAGTTTTATTTCAAGCAGCAACTGTCATGGTAGGATTAAACACAACGCTGCAAAGCATCTTTAAAGGTGCTGGGATGACACTTCGGGGATCAGTTCAAACAAGCGGTAACTGGTGACTTGATAATGCACAAAAGCACTCGTCCCATTATCATTGCCTATGCTGGTGATCCGACCAACAATTCCGCCCTCAAATACCACGGTACCGCCAACGAAATTGGTAATTGCCAAGTCTATTTCATTATCAGCAAACCAATTTTTACTCGATAAATTATTAAAGCCAGGACTGCTGTTGTGATGAGTATGTGCTGATGTAGAAGACACACTTGGTTTACCGGTTAGATAATTTTTCTCTTCTTTCCCTTTGGTATACAAGGCTAACATCCGTCTCCCAGCTGGCGCGCCATTTTGTGATAAAGCTTGCTCCGCCAGAATATTTTGGCTTTCATCAAGCAATTTGGTGCTATTCCACGCACTGTTTTCCACCAAATTCCCTAAGTAGCTGACTGTTGATTGCGAAATAAGAAAGCGCTCTTGGCTTTGCGGATTAAAGACCTTTCTGATGTACCCTAAATGACTTTGTATGCTGCCTGATACCTTCTGCCAACTTCCATTCACGTATTCCCATACAAAATTATTTTGCGCATCGTAAATTCTCGATACGTCTAGTCCACCGCGCAAATCGGTATCCAAGTAGGTTGAATTTGGCTGGGAGTAAGTGATGTAGCCATAAGATTGCTTGCCTTTGAAGCGATGTAAATCCGTGTCGTTATTCAAATCAACAATAATCTCACTGGCAGATTGGAAATTGCCCGTTTGGTTCCATGGCGTCACGTAAAATTTAAAAATATCATCTTGACGCTGAACTTTTACGCGCACACGTTTGTTATTCCATCCGCCACCAGTTCCAATGTTGTATTGCCCGAGTAACTTATCAGAACCAGAGCCTACACCGGCATAACCAAAATACACACCACACCCTGTTGAAGCGGGCGCTGTACCACCTGTATTGAGCACTATCGTTAGGACATAGTTTGTGTTCCCTTCCCTAACAAAAGCAGCAACGACACCAATTGTATCATTATCACTATTATCCGAACTTAACGTCGCCTCTAAGGTGTAGTTATCGACTTTCTCCGAGGATACAAACCCATTTGAAGGCGATACATTGAGCGGCATAACGACACTATCTGTAGAAGCGCGATAGAACCAAGCTTTTGCATTGGCGCTATTGCGAGCTTCGGCATCTTGTTTATTTAGGAAATACTCGTTTCCGTTAAATCTTGCCCAATTATTGAAGATATCCTGCATCGTCGGCGGGCTATAACTTTGCCTTGCATCATCTGATTGCTGCTGGGTGCGGTATATGTACGATTCCAGCTCAGGTAAAGGTGTGATGTTAATATAGACCGTACCAGTTTGTTCAACACTGTGACCATTTCTAACACGATAGTTAAACTGCGCAGGTTGCTCTGCGAGCCCTGTAGATAGAAAAGTAATAGTGTCTCCACTGAGAGATACCGTACCGCCTTGTGCATTGGATACACCGATTAAGGATAGGCCAGTGCCCGAGCCATCTTCATCATTGGCAATCAATTGCTGTTTGCTGATAAACACAGATTCACCTTGCTGTAGGCTCAAGGTATCTGGATTACATACTATTGGTGGGACCGCTACAACTGACATGGTGACAAAATGTGTTTTGCGGATCCCTATGCTGTTTTCAACAACAAAATCAAAACGGGCCGCACTGCCAATTCCACTATTTGAGGTGAATTCAATATTGGCGCCACGTATAAGCACAGTCCCAAACTGAGGGTTTTGTGCCGCAATCAGCCTAATAGGGTCTTGCCCATTACTATATTCATCAAAGCTACCCTCAAGAATATTGGCGATTGGAATAATAGCAGTGCGCTGCGTATAAACCTGAAACGTTTTATCAACTAGGCGTATCGTTTGAGCTGACTTGCCGTAAAACTCGCTGATTGCGAGTGTGTCGCCTGGCACTTTGTCGACATGCTCGCTGAAGTAACCTAATTCATGGGGCTGTGAGTCGCGATATTCATCGCCAATATTCTTGAGTGATATGGGTCCATTCGTTTGTAAAGTCATTCACCTTCACTCCCTTTATTTAGACTCAAGTTTGGCAACTTGATTTTCTAAACTCATTACCTTGTTATTTAGTTCTTTAATACCCTCAACTAATAGGCCAACTAAGTTGCCATAGGCAACAGATTTATAGTCATCTTGCTCGTATACAGCTTCAGGACAGGCTTGCTCTACGTTTTGCGCTATCAACCCGGTATAACGCCTATCAGACTGACCATCAGCGCGTTCGAATGTAACACCCTCTAGCTTTCCTACGGCTGCGAGCGCCTCTGTGATGGGTTTAATATTTGATTTTAGCCGTGCATCAGAAAAAGCAGTCACATCACCCGTTGCGGTGATTGCTCCTGAAACAGCCATATTGCCGTTAAAATTAGCCTGCGTAATATCCACTGTGCCTACAAGCTGGGTATTGACGGATTTTAGAAAGCGTTGATCGGCCTCCGCCTTGGTATATCTTGATGCCGAATCTGCTGTACGAACTGACACCTCTTGCTGTAAAGCTGTCTGAAGTGATGCTACCTCTTGTGACCTCGTGCTCGACTCTGTAGCCAGATCGGTTTCTATTTGGGCACTTCTCTGATCATTACTCAGTACATAGCTTGCAAAAGCTTGATCCGACTCAGTGTCTACTGAGTTGATCAAATCAACAATTTCTTTAAATGAATCTGCATCTGCATCACTCGCTTCCAAAATGCTATCAATGCGCTCTTTTTGAACGGTGATTTTAGCGTTGTAATCTGCTTTTAAAGCATCTGATCCAGAAGATTGTTGCGCTTTGAATTGAGCAGCATCGAGTAGCTTATCTGTGACACCCGCTTCAATATCTGCTGGTGTAGCAACATCTACCGAGTGTTGATTATTAATGACCTTGAGACCGGCGCCCGCCAATGTAACTTGAGCTGAAGCCTGCCATTGGTTTTCAACATCCCCCTGTAAATTTTCAAACTGAGAGGCTAAAACAAAAACTTTATGCTGATGTACAGTACCTGCATTGATCTTTACTGCGGCACCTGGGCTTAAGGCAATCTCTGGCGATGGTAAAGACAGTGTTTTGTCTGATTGAATTTGCCATATACGATTTTCACTTGGCTCTAGCTGGGCTGTTAACAAAACAAGATCGCCCGCTTGCAATGATACACCATCGAGCATCAGCAATGGTGAAGCAGTATCGATATGCGTATTGACTTCAGCACAAGTGATAAAATCTGGTATTAAAGTATAGATCCCCAGCGACTCAACTTTTTGATTAAGCCAATACCCATGATCTGCGTTCAGGACTTTTACGCTGCTGCCTGACTCAATATCACCCATTTGTGCAAAGTCGATACGCTGTGGTGGAACTTGTCCAAATTGCAGATGACCTGCATCTAACCCCGTTAATTGCTGACCATCTCCAATGATGTCTTTGGCTTTAAGGCTTGAATTATTATCTATTTGCGTGAGGTCTATTTGAGCGGGCAAATTGGCATTATTTAAATCCGTGATCGCTGCACCATTACCAACTAAATAATTGGCCGTCAATTTGCTGTTTTCGACGCTGCCTTGCTGTGTTAAATCAATTTCTGCTGGAAAGCGAGCGTTTTGGATGTGCTCTGAGTAGTAGTCAGGTACATCAAAATTTTCAACCTTATGCCAATCTAGATTTTGGTCAGTATTACTTTCCATAACATAATGATAATAACTTGCACTGTCGTCTAAAGAACGATTCGCTTTAATTAGCATGCCTTCAAATTCATTAATCGTCTGCTTGGTCAGCTTGGCGATTTTCTCTCCTTCAACTGTCTCTAGTTCAAATATGTATACACCATTCTCTGTAATATCTTGCTGCGCATGCAAAATAACTTGCTCTCCAGGAACCAGAGAGTACTCAGCTAATTTCGCCGTCAAATCTGATTGTAAATCGAGATCAGGCTCACTTATCGCGCAATCAACAGTGACACCAAACAGGTGTGCCAATAAGCTGAATGTAGATGAATTATCCGTTGCCGCATCGATCAGTTTGCGAAATTCGATTTGAGTTGGTATGTCGCCATTTTCAAAATATCCGCGCAGTTCAGTATTCAATTCTGAATGTTTCATAGTTAACCTTTGGTGATTAGTCTAAAATTGAGAAATCTTGCTACATCGGGGGAGAGTTGATGCAGCAAGCGAAATTTGGTGGAGGAAAAATGCTTCTAAGCTGATTTATTATCCATGTTAGTTTCAATTTCTTGGATAACTGGCAATACATCAGGTGTAAATACTGGCACAGGTACAGACAAAGAAAGTAACAAAGTAGGTTTAGGTGTCGAGCCCAAAGCTTGCCATACATGACCACTTACTTTTTCACTATGCTCATTGCCAAATAACTGTGTTCGGATCCCATAAGGCTTATCCTCTACCCCATACTTAGCCAGAATGTCTTCAGGTAAAAAGTCATAAGCACCTAGTCCACATAACAAATAACTAAGTACCATATGTTCAAGCTCTGCACTGCCTGCTTCAGCCTTACTCCATACAGTCAGCATATAAGTCAACGAAACAAACCTTGGCTCTTTATGATGAATGCGATGGGTCTGAGAAATGTTCAAATAACTTCTTGGCGGCTCACTTTGACGACGAGTTATATCTTCAGCGACCCCAATCAGGTAACAGCTAACCGTTGGCTCGTCACTGACATGTTTGTCGTAAAAAGTTTTATCCGGGGCAACAAAACTAAGCGCAATTTCACTATCTAGCTCTGTACCAGTTCCATTACTCACCGACAAAATTCGCTCAGTGAGGAATGTTTTTAACGCTTGTTGTGTGTTGTAAATAATGTTTGGATCCATATTAATTTCCTTGCAACCAGGCTTTTATTTCATGCTGTGCCATAAATCCTTCGTGTTGTTTTGAAAGCTCTCTTTTAAGCGCATTCGCGAGCGATTCAGGGTCTATATCTCTATGATCTATCATCAAACGTTGTAATAACGCAGACTCCGTAATATTGAAAATTTGTGCAGCACTTAATTCAAATCTTTGTGCCAAACTTGTTATCGAATTCATGAGGACATCATTGCCATTTTTTGACAAAGCGCGACGCCATAACTGCTCTCGGTGTTCCGGCGTTGGCAATGTAAACTCAATCACATTGTGGAACCGTCGTAAAAAAGCATCATCCAAATTAGATTTAAGATTTGTGCTTAACAGTAGAAGGCCGCTGTAGTGTTCTATTTTTTGAAGTAAATAACTTACGCCCGTGTTTGCATTTTTATCCTGGCTAGACTCTACAGTACTTCTTTTCGCAAATATCGCATCGGCTTCGTCAAACATCAGAACGGCATTGTGATCTTGGGCTTGATCAAAAAGCTTTTCTAGGTGCTTTTCCGTCTCCCCTATCCATTTACTCGCGATATTAGCTAAGTTCACGATATACAAAGGCAGCTGAAGCTCCCCTGCAATGGCCTCCGCAGCCATTGATTTACCCGTACCCGGCTTACCCCAAAAAAGTGCTTTACAGCCTGGCATAAAACGAGATAATTGGGATTGCAAATCCGCTTTTTTATCTATTCGACCAACCAACTCACCAAGCTGCAACGACACTTGTGGCGACAAAACCATATCCGAAATTTTAAACCGAGGTTCAGCCAGCTTTGCCAGCTCTTCAGGACCTTTACTTAGTTCACGTAAACACAGTGATTGAAGCATGTCCCAAAAATTAGACTCACTTTGCATATTTTGTTTAGCAGTGCTTGCCAATACTGACATACGATGTATCGAAACAGGGTAACGAGACGTAATTGAGGCGGCTTCCGCTTTATTTGGTGCTGGCGATAACATCTGCCAAGTATCTTCAAGAGATTTAGCTGAAGGCTTTTTAAATTTAATCCTCTTACAAAACGCTTGCGCTTCTTTTGGCTGATTAGCCAATGGACTCACGAATGATACCTTAGCTGCCCCAAGATCTAACTGATCTAGTTTTTCGAAAATCAAGGGAGAAACACAATTTAAATCATCAGCAAATAAGAATATGTGCTTACCTGCAGCACTAAGGATGACATCTACTAATGAACAGATAAATGAGGTGTAATCCATTTTCTGAAGTCGCTCATCATGAAAAAAGCCAAACAAAGCATGTTCATGAAAGGCAAGTTGTTGCGAATACCAGCGAGCAATATCTGTATTATAAGTATCAATCTGGAAAATTTGGTTGCTAGATAAATCATCCTCCATCTCATCCATACAAAACCTAAAAATAGTATCTTGTGAAGCACAACTATCAAATGCAACGACGTGTTCTTCTTTAAGACTTAAAGAACCTGTCAATAAATAATGTAATAGCCCTGAGTGTATAGAAACACGTTCAGTCAGCGATTGCGAAGGTCCATATTGTAATAATTGCCATTCAAACACCTTCATGCGAAGGCTTCCATTAAATAGCAACGCCCTTTTATTACCCAATTGACTCAAATACAATAACTTATCAAGGCTAAGTGTTGGGCCATTTTCATACCAACTCAATCCTATAAAAGGTGTCAAAATATCAGGTTCAAGCTCTTGAATATACACAAGAGCAATTAGCCTCATTTCATATTTTTTAAGACTAAACACCTGTGCAACAAACTTAAACTTAGCCGCGCAAATTAACTGCTCTAACGCATCATCAAAATGAGACATCAAAAGTTGTATATTCTCTTCATCTTGTGACAGTGCAGCTCCAATTTGAAAAAAACAACGAGCAAGCTGCTTTTCTAGTTCAAATTGTTGTGATGTCACTTGATCGGGTGCTAACATACATTTAAACCCCGTACGCTTAACTCTAAAGGCTGCATAGAATTGACTGAAAGTTGCTTTCTCTGTGCCTTTAGCACAGGCACTTTGATCTGAATACTAATTACTAACGCTTCAACGTAAACCAACAAGATTACGCAAGTACACATTAGGTTATAAAAACAGTGTTGTTCCATCATCTGGCCTCAACAACTTGTAACAGGTCGGCTGGAACCGATAGCATCAAACTTTGATCTAAACCTGCTATTTCAATTACAAATACGCTGTCGTTGGTGCGCTCTACCAAGTAACCTTGGTAACCCTTTAAAGCTCCAACTGTGATTTCTACTTGACTGCCAATAGCTAACCTATTAGGTACTGTTTCACATTCAAAACCCGAAGAAATAACCGCTTTGATCTTTTCAATTTCAGCGCTCTTAACAATACTTGCTTTGCCATTAAACTTTATAAAATCTACAAACCCATTTAAGCGTTTGATATGGTGATATTCAAAGTCGTCTAGGTAAACAAATACATATGATTTAAATAAAGGAGTATTTATTGTTTTAACACGATCACTCCACTGTTTTTTTTCAACTTTTAATGGTAAAAATACATCACATCCAGAGTTAATATTCGATACTTGTTCTGCAAACTTCTTTTCGGTATTCGGCTTAGTGTAAACAACGTACCAATTTCTTATTGTTGTCATCTCAAATCCTAGATACGCTCCGCCACATCGCCCACATAATGGAGCGATCTTTTCAGAGGTTTATGTTTTAAAGTTAAGTAATAAACAATTTAGAATGCTTACTACTGTTTTAATACCGTACTGACGAAACTCGAGATAGTTTGTGAAAATTTAAGTTAATTGAAACAAAAAAAGTGGCCTCAATTTTTGAGACCACTTTCAAGGTTGGGCTGATGTTTAAAACCTTGCAGGCAATAAACGTAATACATAAAGATATGTGAAATAATTTTATTGATTTAAATCATTACTCTTATAAAACTACTGGAAAATATATTTGTACAATGTGCTGAACCTTATCAGGTGTTAACAATACCGCTTATATTCTTCTTTTAAATTTGTCAGTTGCCTTCTTGCTAGCTGTACCCGTTTCCTTACATTCTCTAGTGATAATTGCAGTCTACTTGCAATTTCTGGGTACTCCATTTCATAGAGAAATTTATATTGCATCACAAGACGTAAATCTCTAGGAAGTATAGAGATTTCATTTACTAACTTCGCATATAAACTGGTATTCCAATGGTCGCTTTCTAAAGAGGTGGATTGGTTATCTGCAAAAAAGAAGTGATCCGGCAGCTCAGATACGTGATTGACTATATCTTGATGTTTAGCTCTTGCACGGTGTTCATCCATACATAAATTGTGAGCAATACGGCATAACCAAGCAAATTCATTTTCTATTGTATAATTTGCTTGATTATATGCTCGAAATGCCTTTTCACAAGTTTGCGCAAGTACATCTTCAACTTTATCACTATCGTTTCTTAGCCAACGGTGGCAACAGCTTAATAGTTTTTCTTTGTTTTCAAGCCAAATTGTCCAAAACTCACTATGTCCTTTTAGTTGCCTTTGTTTTGCTGCAACTAACTCCCCTGTATGTAACATCATTTCTCCAATAAAAAAATTTATATCGGAGGAAAGACGCGCGCATAGCATTTATGTGAAAACAAAATTAATACAATATATAAACCATTGTTTATTTAATGTATAACCCTATTCTGCTGCCATAAATTATTTGCTTTTAGAGTCAAAGTACATTTTTAGCCTAAAATTTGAGTAACAAAGAAGGATTAAGTTAAGAGATGCAAAAAAAGAAAATTACTTGCAATACTAAACACTATACCTTCTCGTAAGTAAGAAGGTATGAATAATTGAATTTGATGCTTATTCATTTAGTACTGACAGTTCATGTTTAATAGCTTTTATTATCGGCTCTATATTTTTACTTCTATGAGCAAAAGAAATTCGTAATTTTTCTTTATAAGTGCTTACAACCAATGCTAAACCAGCAGGCGGCAAAGGGACGCTAAAATTGTAGGTATCTACAATCTTATGCTCGCCAATATAACTTAAATCAAAATCTAGTCTTCCTAAATTAGATAAGATCACATTTCCTCTCAGAAACAGGTGTTTGTAACAGTTAACGAGTAGTTTTAACGCAAACTTAGGCATCAAATTTATTGAGTAAGATTGTATGCGCTGCTCTGCTTGGTGCACCTTATATCCCTCACGTTTCAAATTCTGTAGACGCGCTTGGTACGCCTGAACCCAACAGCTATCGCCTCCGACTTCTGAACCGAACGGCATAATTAAATTGTTATACGAAGATGCGAGATCTTGCTTTGCTATCCCTCTAATCGAAATAGTCTCAATAATAGTGTACTTTTCGCCCTTATTTAATGCTTTATTAAGTACATAGTTAAGCGCAACATTAACAGATACTTGATGCTGTCTAGCCCATCTCACTAAAGACTCTGTAGCCGCAGTGCCAAAATCATAATAATCTACAGACCAATTGCTAGAATCTTCAATCGTAATTTTAGCGCTGGGTTTGAACAGCTCAGACACTAAGTATTTACCAGCCTTTAGTATTGCATTTAATTTAACTCTATCAAAAATCAGATGCTCTTCACAAAAGCTATTATCTTCCTCAGGAAAAGTTTGCTTATTCAAGATGGAGTGCAATTGTTCAAACAGGATATAACCACTTCGCGCGTCAGAGGCTGCATGAGAGGAAAGAAACAACATTGCACTAAGATGTTTAAAGCGGATATAAACAAACTTCAACGGTGAGCCTGCGAAAGGATCAATAGGGTTGTCAATGGCATATTGCCTAAGCGCCTTATGCCATTGCTCAACATCACTGTAGCGGTCACTCCAATCTAAATATAATTTGGGTGGATACAGTAACGCGTCATATTGCCAATAATACTTAAGCCCTTTTCTCACGATTCGACTTTGCAAAACTGGATGAGTACGTGCAATTTGATCAACACTAGTTGCCAACACTTCCATATCGTATTGACCATCTAAAATGAGTAAGTCACATGAATTTGCATTATTATTATTTGCCTCACCTAAGGCGAGAAAGTTGAGTGAACGATCACTCAAAGGCATTAGTTTCATTGTATTGTTCCCATTAATAATCCACAGAACTTTAAACGAGAATTATTTACATGTCTAATGACTTATCCTAAATAGCGATACAAATGAGCAAATGAATGCAGTAGATGTTATCAGCTTCAATTCAACTATTATGACAACTTTTGTTCCAGCGCAATAAAATCGTCATTTAAATTCAATAATATGAGCTAAAAATCAGGTGTATCGTTAAGGATTAAAAATGGCTTCATTGAATTTACATCGTGTCTATATTCCAACCAATGCTCGCAATAACCACTATATTTTGGCAGAGTTTAAACCCGAGAACTCTTTCTATGAACGCTTTGATGATGTTGAAAGTGCTTATCAGCGCCTCTCAAGAAAGCTATTTGCACTGTGTGATGAATATGAATTATATAACGTACAGCTTATTGTAAATGACAAGCTGCCCGTTGTCAGATATCACGAAGAGGCTTACAGTTTACAAACAGACAAACAAATCCTGTTTTTTTACAACCCTAAATATCATGAAGCGCACAAGGTTTACAGTGATGAAGATCATAAAGCTAGAAAGATCCGTTTCTTGTTTTTAGCCACAGGTGATGAACTAAGAGCAAATGCTGCGTCTTTTCATAGTAAAGTAAAGCGTGCTTTAGACGCACTTCAGTCTCAATATGAAGAAGAAAATATGCAGATAAAAGTGAGAGACCATCAACATCTCACATATGATATTTTCTCAAAAATTAAAGGTCATAGAGAAACATATGGTTATAAGCTGAGAAGCTTATACCCTCGTTATCAAGCCAGAAACTGCTCATTGCCTGAGGCTCATAGTGAAATTACCTATGTTACATTCTCTGTTCCGATCACTAGAGCCATTAAAACCGAATACCAGCATATGCTCAGACCTGGTGACTATGCGAACTTTTACAGGCATATTGAAGATAAACTACTGACAACATGTAATCAGCTTCAGCTGACACATATAGGATTTGTAGCTGATGGTAGACTGCCTATTGTCAGGAATAGCCAAATTGATAAATCAGCACACAACCGAGAACTGCAAAAGCTGAGCTTTGACACTTCGCTTATTGACGGACAAACCCACACAATTTGGGACGCCGAATATCTATGTGATGTAATGCATTTTGTTATCGTAGCTAACGACAGTGATAACAAAGATACGGGGTATGGAAAATTCATGAACAATGTTGAAACCATGGTAAGGCGATTTATAACTCAGCTTCCCGTAAACCCAGAAAAGCAAGATATAACAATGCGATTTTTCCAACACATTAGTTATAACTATTAAAAAAGCCTTTTAAAGCAGGTGATTAAAACGAAATCACCTGCCCTTTGGCTGTGCGCTTGACATGGTTCAAGCGACTTTCTAATTCGGCAAATATGTTTCCAAAGTCGCCCTCATCTGAGCATATGAGTGCGCCAGATATTGACAACGGGGCCTTGTTGCTCTGTGCTATCAAGACCTTATTGAGCGCCGCTAATCGCTTTTGTAAAACTGTTTTTTTCATCCCTAAACACATGATTACAAACTCTTGATCACTCACCCTACAGACTAAATCACCATCATCTCGAAATTGCATCAACAGTTGGTCGGCAATAAATCTAAGATCAGAGTCCTCAAACACGTTACTGCTATACCTTTCACTAAGTTCTGAATTTACCTCGATAAGCGCCATAGCATAATCCACATGACAACTTGTAAAATCATCATGTTTTTCAATCAAATAGCGTCTATTATATAAGCCTGTGGCGATATCTCTGTAATACAAGTCTTGAGTCAATTTACTTGTTGACTGTCTATGATAAATAATCAGGCCAATCAAACAAGCAAGTAACAACGCAATAAAAATATATGCCTTTGTCAACGTTCCATCTTCTTTAGAACTGTAATTTTGCCGGTGTTCTTTAGGCGAACTCTTCTCCCTACGATCTAACCTTATTACATTTTGATTATCATTTTGCTGCTTACCTTGTGTCTTTAATTCGCTCTCCTCGAGCAGGCGAATATAAGTACGTAATGTGGATACTGTCTGCGGAAAATCTTGCTTCGCTTGATGCACATCCGCTTCGATTTTGAGTGTTTGTCTCATATATCTATTATTTAATGGGCTGTGATATGTACTCAAAACCTGTTTTGAAAACGTAATTTGCTCAAGTGCTTTATCAAACATCTTAGTTTGTGCATATGCATACCCGAGGTTATTGTGTAGCACAATAATGTGCGCGGGGTTTATAATGGCGCTTTTTTGTGTACTTTGGGCTGAATTAAAATGTTTTATGGATAGCTCGAATGTTTTTTCTGATAACGCTATTTTACCAAGCCCTGATAAAGCCCAAAATTTATACCTCGGCAAATCGTATTCTTCAGAAGCTACAAGCATTTGCGAATAACATACTTTTGCTTTTTCAAGCAGCCCAGCTCGCAATAATGTTAAGCACAGGTTATATTTTACAGGTAAACCATCCAGAACATTATTTTGTCTGTCAGCTAATTCTTGTGCTTGGTGTGCATAACCTAGTGCTTTGACGTAAAATTTCAACGTTGAGTAATAAGCTGTTAGCGCATCATAGACCAATAATTTAGTGATATCACCTTGCTCGTTAGAGTATTTAGACATCAGCCCTTGCGCCGTCTGAAGTCGCTTTAATGCAGTACTATACTCTTCTCGCCACACTGAAATGATAGCTTCCATCGCGTGAGCGCGTACCAAAAACTCACTTTCTCTATTTTGAGTAAAACAAAGGCTAGCTTGCTTTATATACTGCTTCGCTTTATTTAAATCACCCTGCTCTACTGAGAAAAAAGCACGATATAAAAACCAGTAACCAGAAGTAAGTTGTAAAGGTGAAGATTGTGCTCTGGCCTTTCCCAAGTCAAAAAGTTTCGCCGCAGTATCGATATCGCCTCTAAAGAACGCAGCGCGGGCTCTAAGCGTCAACCATAACAGCTCATCGATGCCAACAGGAGGCATTTCCATTTTAAGTAATTGAGCAGGAGAGGAAACAACCGATGCTTCAAACTCCAGTAACTGTGGTTTTGAAAATGCTGATGCAGGCAATGAGTAAAGTAAAGCCACCACTAACAAAAAAAATATGTGTTGCAAATACGCTTCCCGTAAAGTTTACCTCGCTTTAAATGTAATCCTTTATTACGAAATATACAATAAATTACGGGACGTTTTGTAACTGGCTATCCCACTCAAAAGTGCATTATTACTCTGACAATACAGGCTGCTCTTTCTCTGATTTTGTCTTCTTATTATGGACATCTGCCCCATCTGTTCTGGGTCGGTTGATATCTTGTGATGCAGGCTGAAAATCACTTTTGTTAAATACTGTTGATGTGAATTCTGTAGAAAGTGCACTAAAGACCTGCTGGTTCAATTTTTGGCTCTGTAAAATAGAGTCTTTAATATCCTTGTTTTGTTGCTGTAACTGCTCTGCTAAGTCAGCCCTAGTAAGGGTAACTTTTACCTTATCTTTAGCCTTTTGATCTGTACTCCCCATGAGCTGATTGAGCACTTCAACCAGTCGATTCAATACACTATAAATAACATCAGCAGAAAAGCCGCCAAGAAGCGCTGCCAATGGTTTATGAAAATCGCCAATCGATGAACTAGGGCTCTGGGTAATGTCTTGTGTAGGGATCAACTCTGCAATCATCAAACCCGCCATGAAGCCCATAATCACCATAGACCAATAAGTTGAATCAAATTTAGGGTCATAGTTACACGATCGTATAAAGTTGCGTGATTTATATAAACAAGCAAAAGTCGCCCCAAGACCTGCACAGCAAAGTAAGAAGAGCTGGTTTAATAAAAGCACCCTGCCTTCAGAATTAAACAAGCCTTCATTGATGGTTTTCTGATTCACTTCAGGAGAAATTGACAACGCAATGATTGAGATTAAAAAGAACAACGCTAATAAAGACATATGGCGAACCAGCTTTACAGGCCCCAAAAACCTCAGCCAGCTTACTGAAGCTGACTCTTTATCCATGATAGCCAGAGTAAGCGGTTTAGCAGGGTAAACAAGGAGCGAAAGCTCTTTGTGGCACTTAGTTAAAGCAGTGAGCTCGTTTTCCAAGAGCAAAGTATATTCGTCAATATCATGCTTATTTTGTAACTGATAAATTGTATTGGGAATATGACTGGGCACAGTCTTACCTTCACCGGAAGCATAGCGGATCATGACATCACATTCTGTTAGTAAATGACTTACAAAGTCCTTTTTGGACATGACGTTACCTATTATATTATGCAGAAAGGTTATTTATATCAGGGATTTATGGCAAACTTCAAGAACATTTAATTGCAGGCTTATTTAAAGAGTAAATAAGGCGTTAGTTTAAAATAAAAACTAATAATAAGAGATGAAATATAGATTTACATAGGAAAGGCAAGCAGACTGCTTGCCTTTGACACAGTTTAGTTACTGCTGGCGTTACATGTCCCCTTACAAGTACGCATAAATTCCAAGCTTTCAGTATTAGAAGTGAGAATAAGACCTTGTGGGCTTACCTCTCTGTCAGTACGAAGTTGCTTAAACCAATAACCCTCATCAAGTTTTTGCATCAACTTATAATTAACAACAGTCAGATCACCGTCATTATTCAAGCACTCGGAAAAGCTATCCTCATAACATGGAGTTATCAAGGTCATACTATTATCGTCTTCGAATTTCCAACGTCCATTTGGACTTTGTGCATCATCACTGAAGACTACGGCTTTACCATTTTCTAAAGGATAAACAATTTCAACAAAGCCTTTATTATTCAGAAAAGTACCATCGCGATAGAATAGTTTCAAATAATCATCTTGAGTGACCTTATCAAGCTCAATAAACTGACTTATATAAGCATTTGAAAAAACCTTCTTTGCAGGATCTGTTCGTGTGTAGATAAATGCTTTTCTATTATCATAAAGCTCAGCATAGCTAATTGTTTTGCTAAAATTGTCTATTTTGTAGGTTAAGCCACCGAATGACTTCTCAAAAGTTACTTCTACAGGCTCTTCGTCTCCTGTAATTAGATTTTTAGAAACTAAACTGGCATTGTTACCAGAATTAATACTCACCCGAGCATTACTACCTTTGAACCTTTCACCTGACGCCAAATCTATAAACCACGTGGTAGAAAAGCCACCATGCTTGGCATTTGCGGACAGATTAGAAAATGGCAAGAAGGTAATGCCTCTGTATATTTTATAGCTAGAACGTGGTTCCAACACCTCCGCTAAGCCTACATAATCCTCAATTTCATCCTTGGCAACAAATGAATAGGCATCAAGTTTGAACTGGTATGTAAACTCAAATGCAGCATAATCATCAACCGCGGCGATCAGTTTAGTTGCTGTGATATGTGTCCTGAACGATAAGCTTTTTGTGTTTTGAGTAACCTTATTCTCAAAATCTAGTGTTAAAACGCTAGGCGTAGATGCGCTAACTCGCGTATCTAATAATTCAAAGCCAGTCGTTGCACGATAATCCGCTTCGTCATTAAAACTAACCCACTGGTTGTAATCACCGTAGTTAACATGTAGGTAACCAATAAATCTAGACATCTCTGTTTCAGAGGTAGTTAGCTCACTGACATTTACATAATCCGAAAGTCTTTGCTCACTATATTCACTGTATTCAAGCTCTTTTACGTCACCCTTTGTAAGGGTGATCCAGTCATATTCTGACTCATTCTTAAAGAGCTTAGCGCGTAATTGATCATCGCTTAGGGAAAATGCCTCGATGGATAGCAAATCTGCACTACTGCAATTAACAAAACATTCAACTTCTTTGGTTTGCAGCTCTATGGTGCCTTTATTATCCCAAGAGAACGCAAAGTTAGTTTGCTTTATTTTACCTAGGCCTGACTTATCTTCAGCAAAATAAAATAAAAGGCCTTCATCCGCATTCGACCAAGTACCGACTAGAGTGTCGTCATCAAGCGCAATTGGATCCTCTGCGTGCTGCGTTGAGTCATCTTCAACAGTTATTTCAATGTTGTGATTTGCAGAACTTTCACCGTCTGACAAAGTCACTGCAATTGAATGAGTACCTACCTCTGACAAAGTTGGTTTAGCAACCAGTGTTAGATTACTCCCTTCTAAAGAAAAAGATAACCAAGTTGGTAAATTGTCTACTTGAGCTGAAATCTCATCTCCATCGGCATCAGAAAGCGTAAAAACCTTACTTGTCTCGGTATTTGCGATAACCGACCAATTTCGTTCTGAGTTGAATATTGGCGCCCTATTGGACGATGAGCTATTTGTTGAAGAGCTATTGGTAGATGAGCTATTCGCAGCTGCAACAGAAGGCGCTGTATTTTGATTATCGTTTGAAGAACCTCCACCACATCCTGCAAGTAACCCCAAAACTATTGAACTGAAAATTAACCGCACATTATTCTCCTTTTTCTAATTCGGGGGCAATATAACAGCTTGAGAACCATTAGTTAACAACTAAAATACATATATGAATATAAAAATAAAAAACGCAATAAACGAATAAAGTTCACACAAAATATATATACATTTGTTTTAACTAGGGCATATAGTTATAAAACTATAAGCTTTTTTAAATACTCACCTCTTGTTAGTTTTGTGTGCATGAGTTACACCTTCGAAAGGTCCAGCCCATGACTTTGGCATTAGCTAACCTGTTTTAAGCTGGTAGGTTTCACTAGAGTGTCCTGGATTTTTAACTTATCCATACTTTGTCGCTTTGATATAACTTGAGAGCAATTTAGACACGCATACTTTCGAATCTAACGAAAACGGTTGATCGACCTTGATTACCATAATCCACTTGTTTACAGGTTATATCGCCAAGTTGCACATGAACAGCTCCAGCTAATTGAAGGATGAAGACTAATTACTTTGAGTATGATTGCGTTAGGTAGGCTTAACTATCGATTGTCTCTCACTCTCAAAAAAAGTTTTAAAAGTGTCAACCTTATTTAGGACGGGACACGATGAAGACTATGTGTCGTTTTATGGAACGCGCGTTTGTTCGGTACTAATAAACGATTTAGCCTTAGTAAAGTAAATAGGCGGTCTCTTCCGATTGATATATGAGATTGTTTCATCATATATTGTAACTTTCTCGTGCCAATACGAGGGTGAGTCATGCGCTCAAGCCTCACAAATGAGAGAACACTTTGCTCAAGTAGTGCGTTGTTTGCATTCACTTTACAACGCTTGTAATAAGCTTGCCGAGTAATGCCCAAATACATGCACGCTTTACTTACCGATAGCTTGGCTATGGTTTTTTCTTCAATAACTTGTTGCGTTGCTTTTTTCTAATACGTACTCCGAAATCTTTATCAAGTACATCAACTATCGTTTCGAAGAACTGTGGCTTGAGTTTTGCCTCCTCTAGCTCTTTCTCAAGTGCTTTGATTTTTTGCTCTGGCGTTAAGTCTTTGGGCTCTGACATATAACCGACCTCACTCATATGATTAGGTGTTCCTTTACTCCAATCTAGACGGCCATGCTTACGAAGCCAAACTAAAACTGTCGAAGCCCCTTGGATACCATAATGGTCTTGTGCTTGTTTGTAAGTGCATTCGCTTTTTTCTACCTTATCAACAACTGATAATTTAAAGGCAAGCGAATAATCTCTTTGGGTTCTCTTAGATATAGATGTCATGACATTCTCCAAATTTAAATTTGAAAAGTGTCAACCTTAACTAGGACGGGACAAGTTAAAACAAAAAAGGCTCCCTAAGGAGCCTTTTTATCTGAATGGTAAAAGATTACCAACCAGCTTTTTCTTTAAGTGCAGAACCGATCTCAGCAAGAGAGCGAACAGTCTTAACGCCTGCTTCTTCTAGAGCTGCGAACTTCTCATCAGCAGTACCTTTACCACCTGAGATGATTGCACCAGCGTGACCCATACGCTTGCCCGGAGGAGCAGTAACACCAGCGATGTAAGAAACAACTGGCTTAGTCACGTTGTGCTTGATGTACTCTGCAGCTTCTTCTTCTGCTGTACCACCGATCTCACCAATCATTACGATTGCTTCAGTCTTAGGATCGTTCTGGAACATTTCTAGTACGTCGATGAAGTTAGTACCTGGGATTGGGTCACCACCGATACCAACACAAGTTGATTGACCGAAGCCAGCGTCAGTAGTTTGCTTAACTGCTTCGTAAGTAAGAGTACCTGAACGAGATACGATACCTACTTTACCAGGCTGGTGGATGTGACCAGGCATGATACCAATCTTACACTCACCCGGAGTGATAACACCTGGGCAGTTAGGACCGATCATACGAACGCCAGTTTCTTCTAGCTTCACTTTAACATCAACCATATCTAATGTAGGGATGCCTTCAGTGATACAAACGATTAGCTCGATGCCACCGTCGATAGCTTCTAAGATAGCGTCTTTACAGAATGCAGCTGGTACGTAGATTACTGTCGCAGTTGCGCCAGTTGCTTCTACAGCTTCACGTACAGTGTTGAATACTGGAAGACCAAGGTGAGTTTGACCACCTTTACCAGGTGAAACACCACCAACCATTTGCGTACCGTACTGGATAGCTTGCTCTGAGTGGAAAGTACCCTGACCACCAGTGAAACCCTGACAGATTACTTTAGTATCTTTATTAATTAGTACAGACATTATTTGCCCTCCGCAGCAGCAACTACTTTCTCTGCAGCATCAGTTAGTGATTCAGCAGCGATGATGTCAAGACCAGAGTTAGCTAGTACTTCACGGCCAGCTTCAGCGTTAGTACCTTCAAGACGTACAACTACAGGTACGCTTACACCAACTTCTTTAACTGCACCAATGATACCTTCAGCGATCATGTCACAACGAACGATTCCACCGAAGATGTTAACTAGTACTGCTTTCACGTTGTCATCTGAAAGGATGATCTTGAATGCTTCAGATACACGCTCTTTAGTCGCGCCGCCACCAACGTCTAGGAAGTTAGCTGGCTTACCGCCGTGTAGGTTTACGATGTCCATTGTACCCATCGCTAGGCCTGCACCGTTAACCATACAACCAACGTTACCGTCTAGAGCAACGTAGTTTAACTCGAAGCTTGCAGCGTGAGCTTCACGTGCATCTTCTTGTGAAGGATCGTGGAATTCACGGATCTTAGGCTGACGGAATAGCGCGTTGCCATCAACACCAATCTTGCCGTCTAGGCAATGTAGGTTGTTTTCGTCAGTGATTACTAGAGGGTTGATCTCTAGAAGTGCAAAATCGTGATCGATGAACATGTTCGCAAGACCTAGGAAGATCTTAGTGAACTGTTTGATCTGTGCTGGGTTAAGACCAAGCTTGAAGCCTAGCTCACGACCTTGGTATGCCTGAGGGCCTACTAGTGGATCGATTTCAGCTTTGTGAATTAGTTCTGGAGTTTCTTCAGCAACTTGCTCGATTTCAACACCACCTTCAGTTGAAGCCATGAACACGATTTTACGTGAAGCACGGTCAACAACAGCACCAAGGTATAGCTCATTTGCAATATCAGTGCAGCTTTCAACTAGGATCTTAGCAACAGGCTGACCTTTTTCGTCAGTCTGGTAAGTTACTAGGTTTTTACCTAACCAGTTTTCAGCAAATGCGCGGATCTCGTCTTTGCTATCAGCTAGCTTAACACCGCCAGCTTTACCACGGCCACCCGCGTGTACTTGACATTTAACGACCCACTTGTCGCCACCAATTTTACCAGCAGCTTCAACTGCTTCCTGAGGAGTGTCACAAGCGTAACCCTCAGACACAGGTAAACCATATTCGGCAAAAAGTTGTTTTGCCTGATACTCATGCAAATTCATGATGCTTTATCCAATTTTTTATACTAAAAATGCTGAATATTTATGCAAATAATCAGCTATCCCAAATTGCGCACATAGTATAGATCCCACGGCGTTTTAATAAAACCCCAGTTAGACCAAAGGCGCAAAAAAAAAGCTGTATGTCGCTTAATTGCACACATACAGCTTAAGATTTAATCTTTTGCTTAAACGTCTAGTAGTAGACGTGTTGGATCTTCTAGTAATTCTTTGATTGTTACTAGGAAACCAACCGATTCTTTACCATCGATTTGACGGTGGTCATAAGAAAGCGCTAGGTACATCATAGGTAGAATTTCTACCTTACCGTTTACAGCCATTGGACGTTCTTGGATTTTGTGCATACCAAGAATTGAAGACTGAGGTAGGTTGATGATAGGCGTAGAAAGTAGTGAACCGAATACACCACCGTTTGTGATTGTGAAGTTACCACCAGTCATATCGTCAACTGTTAGTTTACCATCACGACCTTTAAGCGCTAGCTCACGGATACCTTTTTCGATTTCAGCAACAGATAGCTTGTCACAGTCACGAAGTACTGGAGTTACCAGACCACGAGGTGTAGATACAGCGATGCTGATGTCGAAGTAGTTGTGGTAAACGATGTCATCACCGTCGATTGATGCATTTACTTCAGGGAAACGCTTAAGTGCTTCTGTTACTGCTTTCACATAGAAAGACATGAAACCAAGACGAATACCGTGACGCTCTTCAAATACATCTTTGTACTGCTTACGAAGGTCCATGATTGGCTTCATGTTCACTTCGTTGAACGTAGTAAGCATTGCCGTTGAATTCTTAGCTTCAAGAAGACGGTTAGCAATTGTCTTACGAAGACGTGTCATTGGAACACGTTTCTGAGTACGATCACCTACAGGTGCTGCTGGAGCTGATACAGCTGCCGCCGCTTTTGCAGGTGCTGCAGCAGGCTTAGCCGCAGGTGCTTTCAAGAATGCATCAACATCTTCTTTTGTGATGCGACCGCCTTTACCAGAACCCTTGATCTGTGAAGCATCTAGGCCTTTTTCTGCAATTAAACGACGAACTGAAGGCGTAAGCACATCAGCGTTTTCATCAGAAGATGCAGCATCTGCTTGTGCTGGTGCTGCTGGTGCACCACCTGCAGAAAGCTTACCAATAACCTGCTCGCCAAGTACAGTGTCGCCTTCAGCGTGCAAGTGCTCACCCATTACACCATCTTCAGGTGCAACTACTTCTAAAACAACTTTGTCTGTTTCGATGTCAACTAGGTTTTGGTCACGGCTTACAGCCTCACCTGGTTGAACGTGCCAAGTTGCGATTGTAGCGTCTGCTACTGATTCTGGAAGTACTGGTACTTTAATGTCCACTTCTTTACCTTCTGCTGCTGGCGCCGCTGCCGCTGGCGCTGCTGATTGTTCGTTTGATTGAGCTGGTGCCGCACCTGCAGCACCGATTTGTGCAATTACTTGCTCACCTAATACTGTCGCGCCTTCTTCTTCAGAAATAGCAACAATTACACCATCTTCAGGTGCTACAACTTCTAAAACGACTTTATCCGTTTCGATGTCAACTAGGTTTTGGTCACGGCTTACCGTATCACCAACGCTTACATGCCATGTCGCAACGGTCGCGTCTGCAACTGACTCAGGAAGAACAGGCACCTTAATTTCGGTTGTCATCTCTTATTCCTTATTTTTTAATTGTTAATGCGTCAGCAATCAACGCGTTTTGTTCTTTAGTGTGGGTAGACATATATCCACATGCCGGTGCAGCTGATGCCTTACGGCCAGCATATGTTAGGTTTGCACCTGCAGGGATTGCTTCCCAGAAATGGTGTTGAGAACAGTACCAAGCACCTTGGTTCTGTGGCTCTTCCTGACACCATACGAAATCTTTTACATGCTGATAACGAGCCATGATCTCATCCATCTCTTTGTGAGGGAATGGATATAACTGTTCAACACGTACAATAGCAACATTGTTTAGTTCAAGCTTACGACGCTCTTGAAGTAGTTCGTAGTAAACCTTACCACTACAGAATACAACGCGCTCTACGTTTTCCGGCTTAATCTCATCGATTTCATCGATCATATTGTGGAAAACACCATCAGATAGTTCTTCAAGGCTAGAAACTGCTAATGGATGACGTAGCAATGATTTTGGTGTCATTACAATCAATGGACGACGTAAAGGACGTACTGATTGACGACGTAACATTGCATAAACTTGCGCTGGCGTAGTTGGTACACATACTTGCATGTTGTGGTCAGCACAAAGCTGAAGGTAACGCTCCATACGTGAAGAACTGTGCTCTGGACCTTGACCCTCGTAACCGTGTGGAAGCAATAGAGTCAAGCCACACAAACGGCCCCACTTCTGCTCACCCGAACTTAAGAATTGGTCAAATACAACCTGCGCACCGTTCGCGAAGTCACCAAATTGTGCTTCCCAAAGAACCAGTGAAGTTGGCTCAGCTGTCGCGTAACCGTATTCAAATGCTAAAACAGCTTCTTCAGAAAGTACTGAGTCATAAACCTCAAAAGTACCCTGCTCTGGGCTGATGTTTTGCAATGGTAAGTAAGTAGACGCATCGTTTTGGTTATGAACAACAGCGTGACGGTGGAAGAAAGTACCACGGCCAGAGTCCTGACCAGTTAGACGAATGTCAGTGCCTTGGTCAACCATAGTCGCGTATGCAAGTGTCTCAGCCATACCCCAATCGAGCGGCTTATCACCTTTTGCCATCGCTTTACGATCATCGTATATTTTCTTAACACGAGACTGTGCTTTGTGATCTTCTGGATAGCTAGCAACCTTTTCGCCAAGCTCTTTAAGCTTATCAACAGAAACTTCTGTCTCATAAGGCGTGTCCCAGTCATGACCAACATACTTAGACCACTCAGATGAATGCTTCGTTTCTGGCTGAATTTCAGAAACCACACACACACCATTGTCCAAGCCATTTCGGTAGTCATCAGCAAGCTGTTTTGCTTCTTGTGCTGACAATACACCTTCAGCTACAAGCTTGTCAGAGTATAACTGACGCGGTACAGGGTGCTTTTTGATCTTTTGATACATTAGAGGCTGAGTTGCATTTGGCTCATCAGCTTCGTTGTGACCGTGACGACGGTAACACACTAAATCAATAACAACATCACGCTTAAACTTGTTACGGAAATCAAGCGCAACCTGCGTTACAAATGCTACCGCTTCCGGATCGTCAGAGTTAACGTGGAAGATTGGCGCCTGAACCATTTTAGCGATGTCAGTACAGTATTCTGTAGAACGCGTATCTTCTGGTTTAGATGTTGTGAAACCAACTTGGTTGTTTACAACGATACGAACAGTACCGCCAACACCGTATGCACGTGTCTTTGATAAGTTAAAGGTCTCTTGTACAACACCTTGACCTGCAATAGCTGAGTCACCATGGATAGTGATTGGTAGTGCCTTAGAGCCACTTGCGCAATCTAAACGGTCAAGACGTGCTCTTACTGAGCCCATAACCACTGGGTTAACGATTTCTAAGTGAGACGGGTTAAACGCCAATGCCATGTGAACATCGCCGCCTTGCGTCGCGAAATCAGAAGAGAAACCCATGTGATACTTAACATCACCAGAACCTGCAGACTCGCCATATTTACCAGCGAATTCATCGAATAATTCTTGTGGGTTCTTACCAAGGACGTTAACTAATACGTTAAGACGACCTCGGTGAGCCATACCGATAACAACTTCTTCTTGGCCACTTTCACCAGCTCTGTGTACCAACTCTTTAAGCATTGGTACAAGTGCATCGCCACCTTCTAGTGAGAAACGTTTTGCACCTGGGAACTTAGCACCAAGATATTTTTCAAGACCATCTGCAGCGATTAAGCCTTGCAATAAACGTAGTTTGTTTTCTTTGCTAAATTGAGGCTTGGAGAAACCGGCTTCTAAGCGTTGTTGTAACCAGCGCTTTTCTTCGGTTGATGTGATGTGCATGTACTCTGCACCAACTGAACCACAGTAGGTAGACTTTAACGCAGCATACAAGTCTTTTAATTTCATTGTCTCTTTGCCACAGGCAAAAGAGCCAACGTTGAATTCTTTATCGTGATCCACATCATCTAAATCGTGGTAAGCCAATTCGAGTTCTCGAACTCGGTCACGTTGCCATAAACCCAACGGGTCTAAATTGGCATTTTGGTGGCCCCTAAATCTAAATGCATTAATAAGCTGCAACACACGCACTTGTTTTGCATCTGCCGCACCTTCTGCAGAAACTACTACTTCTCTGTGTTTGTTCTTAGCAAGCTCAGCAAATTGTGTTCTTACATCGGAATGTTTAATATCAACATCAACACCTTCTACTTTAGGCAGTTGATCAAACACTTCTCGCCATTCTTCTGGCACTGAAGCCGCATCGTCAAGATACGCCTCATATAGATCTTCTACATATGCAACGTTGCCGCCGTATAAGTGAGAAGATTCCAGCCATGCTTTCATCACACCTTCGTGCATTTATTAGCCCTTTTCTCTAGCGCAGAAACTTAAACTTAAACGAAAACAAGATGGCATGCTCAGCATGCCATCTTAAGATAATAATATGCTTTAAACCGAACGGTTTAATAGCATAGATTTAATATGTCCAATCGCTTTGGTTGGATTCAAACCTTTTGGACAAACGCTAACACAGTTCATGATACTGTGACAACGGAATACGCTGAACGCGTCATCAAGACCAGCTAAACGCTCTTCAGTTGCTGTATCTCGGCTATCTGCCAAGAAACGATACGCATGAAGAAGACCAGCAGGACCGATAAATTTATCTGGGTTCCACCAGAATGATGGGCATGAAGTTGAACAACATGCACATAAAATACACTCATAAAGACCATCTAGCTTTTCACGATCTTCAACAGATTGAAGACGCTCTTCACCACCAGTTGGCTTATCATTGATCAAGTAAGGTTTTACTTTCTCGTATTGAGTGTAGAACTGACTCATGTCAATTACCAAGTCACGAATTACTGGCAAGCCAGGAAGTGGACGTACGATAATTTTACCTTTGCCATTCTTTTGTAGAGCAGACAATGGAGTAATACATGCAAGGCCATTTTTACCATTCATGTTTAGACCATCAGAACCACAAACACCTTCACGACATGAACGACGGAAAGAAAGTGTCGAGTCCTGCTCTTTTAACATAAGTAGTGCGTCAAGCACCATCATGTCACGACCTTCTTCAACCTCAAGTTTGTATTCCTGCATACGAGGTGCAGTATCAACATCTGGGTTGTAACGATAAACAGATAATTCTAAAGTTGCTGTTGCCATCGTTTAACTCCTAGTACGTACGAGCTTTAGGTGGGAATGCTTCACGCGTAGTCGGCGCAAAGTTAACATCACGCTTAGTCATTGACTCACTTTGTGGGTGATACATTGAGTGGCATAACCAGTTCTCATCATCACGCTCAGGGAAGTCAAATCTTGAGTGCGCACCACGGCTTTCCGTACGGAAGTTAGCAGCAACTGCTGTTGAGTATGCTGTTTCCATCAAGTTATCTAGTTCAAGACACTCAATACGTTGCGTGTTGAATTCAGTTGACTTGTCATCAAGACGCGCATACTGAAGACGTTCACGAATTTCTTTAAGCTGCTTAAGGCCATCAGCCATTGAGTCACCTTCACGGAATACCGAGAAGTTAAGCTGCATACACTCTTGTAGATCTTTCTTGATTTGAACCGGATCTTCACCCTTGCCAACCTCAGACGTCTCCCAACGATTGTAACGAGCAAACGCTGCATCAACATCGTCTTTAGACGCTTCGCCAGTTGACTCAAAGTCTTTCAGGTAAGAGCCTAGGAAGTTACCAGCCGCACGACCGAATACAACTAAGTCTAGCAGTGAGTTTCCGCCAAGACGGTTTGCACCGTGTACAGATACACATGCAATCTCACCTACAGCGAATAGACCTTCAACGATACGTTCGTTACCATTGCTATCTACATCTAGTACTTGACCGTTAACGTTTGTAGGTACACCACCCATCATGTAGTGACATGTAGGAATTACTGGAATTGGCTCTTCAGCTGGATCTACGTGAGCAAATGTTTTAGATAAGTCACAAACACCAGGTAAACGTAGGTTAAGCATCTCTTCACCTAAGTGGTCAAGTTTCAACTTAATGTGAATACCCCAAGGACCTTCGCAACCACGGCCTTCACGGATTTCTGTCATCATTGCACGTGCAACAACGTCACGACCTGCAAGGTCTTTCGCGTTAGGCGCATAACGTTCCATGAAACGCTCGCCGTCTTTATTCAGAAGGTAACCACCTTCACCACGACAACCTTCAGTTACGAGTGTACCAGCACCTGCAATACCTGTCGGGTGGAACTGCCACATCTCCATGTCTTGCATGCCGATACCAGCGCGCACAGCCATACCAACACCGTCACCAGTGTTGATGTGTGCATTCGTGGTTGATGCATAAATACGACCAGCACCACCAGTTGCAAGTACTACCGCTTTAGACTTGAAATAAACAACTTCACCAGTCTCAATTTCAATCGCAGTAACACCAACCACGTCGCCTTTATCATTTTTAACTAAGTCAAGCGCATACCATTCAGAGAAAACGTTAGTTTTGTTTTTAACGTTTTGTTGGTATAGACAATGAAGTAGTGCGTGACCAGTACGGTCAGCTGCTGCTGCAGTACGTGCAGCCTGCTCGCCGCCAAAGTGCTTAGACTGACCACCGAAAGGACGCTGATAAACGCGACCATTTTCGAAACGAGAAAATGGTAGGCCCATATTTTCTAGTTCAGTGATCGCCTCAGGACCCGTTTTAGTCATATATTCGATAGCGTCTTGGTCACCGATATAATCAGAACCCTTAACGGTATCGTACATGTGCCATTCCCAGTTATCTTCATGAGAGTTGCCAAGTGCTACCGTAATACCACCCTGCGCAGATACTGTGTGAGAACGAGTTGGGAATACTTTAGAGATAAGAGCACATGTCTTGCCTGACTCAGAAATAGCAAGTGCAGCACGCATACCCGCACCGCCGGCTCCGACAACTACAGCATCAAATTCACGGACATTATATTTCACTTAAACACCCCACAGAACAAACAAACCAACAGCAACATATGCAAGTGCCATTAGATTTAATACAAAGCCTAAAACTGAACGCATTGTTGAACACTTGACGTAGTCAGTAAGAACTTGCCAAAGGCCAATACGAGTATGAACCATTATACAAACAAGTGTAATAATAGTTGCAGCTTTCATAGCTAGGTTATCAAATAACCCAGACCACGCTTCATACGTTAATTCAGGAGTTAACGCTAAGTAGCCCACGATAAATACAGCGTAAGCTGCAATGATTAATGCTGTTGCGCGCAGTGATACATAATCTTGTACACCATCACGTTTCAGAGTTGCTTGATTTAAGACCATATCCACACTCCACCAAGAATCGCAACGATTACCCAAATGGCGATTGCAATTTTAGCACTTGCATTGCCCGACTCTAACTCTTCCCAGTGGCCCATGTCTTGGATCATGTGACGGATACCGCCAATGATATGGTAAGACAATACAGCCAAGGTGCCCCACGCAATGAATTTTGCTACGAAGCCAGTCATAAGCTCCTTAACAAATTCAAATCCTTCAGGAGAAGAGAGAGATTCAGACCACGCCCAAATGACAAATGTCAGCGCGAAGAACAACGCGACACCAGTGACACGATGTAAGATCGACGCCTTTGCCGTTGCTGGCATAGATATAGTCGTAAGATCTAGATTTACAGGTCTTTGCTTTTTCACAGTTACTTGCCCATCTTTGCTCGATAAGAGCTTCATCTACTTGTTTTTATCAACCCACTTGCACGACATGCACAAATGGCACACTCTAGATAAACCTGTTTAAACACTTAAAAGATCACTTGCCTGTAAAACTTCGATGTAAAAATAGGTTTACCCACAGACGACACGGTATAAAACCGTTGACAGTATATAAGGCTGTGCGTGTTTTTACAATTCTTGTTTAGTTTCGTACGCTTGCGAATTAGCCAATGGTATAATATTTAATCTCACCAGAATACTTATTATACATTTTTGCATAATTCTTAGAAAAATTGACTTTTCACCCCATTTATAAGTTACAATGATCTGAATTTGCTTAACATTAGTATCACAACATAACAATCAGAATGTTGTTATTCCATAGGAGATAAGTTAGATGGCAGATAAGAAAGCCACAGTCCATATCGATGGGCACGATCCAATCGAACTACCGATCCACTCTGGCACAGCAGGCCAAGACGTTATCGACGTTCGTACTTTAGGTGCTCACGGCTTCTTCACATATGACCCTGGTTTCATGTCGACTGGCTCTTGTGAATCATCTATTACTTACATTGATGGTGCAAAAGGTGTACTTCTTCACCGCGGCTACCCGATTGAACAGCTTGCAGAGCACTCAAACTACATTGAGCTATGCTACTTACTATTAAATGGTGAGCTACCAAACGCTGATCAGCTAGCAGTTTTCTCTGACGAGATCACTCGTAACACTATGATGCACGAGAAAATTGCAGCTTTCTTCCAAGGTTTCCGTGTTGACTCACACCCGATGGCTATGCTGTGTGGTGTAGTAGGCGCACTATCATCTTTCTACCACGATGATTTAGATATTTCAGACTCAGAACAACGTATGCGTTGTGCCACTAAGCTAGTTGCTAAGCTGCCAACTATTGCAGCGATGGCATACAAGTACAACGTTGGTCAACCTTTCGTTTACCCACGTAACGACTTAAGCTACGCAGAAAACTTCCTACACATGATGTTCTCTGTCCCAGCTGAAGAATACAAAGTAAGCCCGGTTCTTGCGAAAGCTATGGACCGTATCTTCATGCTTCACGCTGACCACGAACAAAATGCGTCGACGTCAACAGTACGTTTAGCGGGTTCTTCAGGTGCAAACCCATACGCTTGTATCGCTGCTGGTATTGCGTCACTATGGGGCCCTGCGCATGGTGGTGCAAACGAAGCTTGTCTAACAATGCTTGAAGAAATCGGTTCTGTTGACCGTATCGACGAGTACGTAGCAAAAGCAAAAGATAAGAACGACCCTTTCCGTCTTATGGGCTTCGGACACCGTGTTTACAAAAACTTTGACCCACGCGCGACAGTAATGCGTCAAACGTGTCACGAAGTACTTAAAGAATTGAATATTCAAGACCCACTTCTTGACGTTGCAATGAAGCTAGAGCAGATTGCTCTAGAAGACCCGTACTTCATCGAGAAGAAGCTTTACCCGAATGTAGATTTCTACTCAGGTATTATCCTTAAAGCAATCGGTATTCCAACAAGCATGTTCACTGTGATTTTCGCTATGTCACGTACAGTTGGCTGGATCTCACACTGGAACGAAATGCTTTCTCAAGCTGGTCATAAGATCGGTCGTCCTCGTCAGCTATATACTGGCTACACAGCACGCGATTATAAAGACCAAGGCGAGCGTTAATCACTCGCTTTATTTGAAAAAAGAGGCTAATTAGCCTCTTTTTTTTATACCTTAATAGGCTGCATTTTGGCCAAACCCAATAACTGTACACCTAGATTTACAGTCAATCCGCCAAATTATATTTTAGAAAAAGTGTACTTATTAATAAATTTCGAAGTCATCGCCCACTAAATAATCTACTTTTTCTCGAGTAACAGAACTTACTTTCGCCATTACAGGGCCTTTTTGCAACCACAACTCTAATTGCGCTATTTTGTCAGGGTTTCCAGCAGCAACAACTTCAACACTTCTATCTGGTAAATTTTTAGCATAGCCAGCCAACCCTAATGTATGGGCTGTTATTTTGGTGTGATACCTAAACCCAACACCTTGAACAGTGCCAGTAACGATAAATTTAAAGCAATACATCGCGAAAACCCTTCGGCTAATAAGTTAAAGAGTAGAAGTAATGAAACACTATTCAAAGATAGGTGCTGTAAAATTCAGCGAAAAAAAGCCCAACAATTTACAGTTGGGCATGATATTTTAAAAATTTAAGTATTTAAAACTTGTAAGCAAACTTCAGATAAGCCTGTCTACCAAGAATACTATGGGTTTTGTTATCTACACCCATTGTTTCAGACGGCGCAAATGGTGCTTCTTCATTAGTCAAGTTGGATGCACCCACGGTCAAAGTTAATTGTTCATAGCCAATATATGTGACACTGGTGTCTATCGTTGTCCAAGAATCAATTTTAAATTTATTACCATCGCTATCAGCTAAATCATTATATGAATCAATGTAATTCACACTAAAATTAGCTACCCAATCATCTAGCGCCCAATCTACTCGTGCATTCCAACGCATATCTGGGTGCTGATACTCGCCATTTTCGTCTTCTATAACAGTAAGCGGATTGCCATTCGCATCGTTTTGGACCAGCTCTTCATCATAACTCATTACATAAGTAACGTTATAACCAAACTTAAACTCACCCATATCTTGAGTTGGTAATCTATACTCTAAGTCAATATCGATACCATCTGTTTTTCTGCCACCAATATTGACGAATGTATCTTTAATACGACGAATACGACCAGGCGTGCCTCCTGTACTTGGATCTCTAATAACTAGACTTGAATCGTCGCCGCAGCAATCTACAATGTCTTGAGCACCAATTTTTTTAATCAGGTTATCTTGGTCATAGTTCCAGTAATCCAGACCGATACTAAATTCATCAGATGCCTGCCAAATAACACCTAAATTATAGTTTGTTGACTCTTCTGGCTGTAAGGCCTTATTACCCGCAACATCGGCTGTATATTCAAAAGGCTCACAATCTAATGGATCTTTGGTAATTTTACAGCGGTCGCGGTCTATAACACTCGGAGATTCTTCTGTTTTGCCCAGGTGTAACTGCACCAAAGAAGGTGCTCTAAACGCTGTGCCCCATGAGCCACGCACGACAATTTCTTCAAGTGGTGTCCAGCGAAATGCCACTTTTGGATCTGTCGTGTTACCAAAGTCACTATAATCCTCGTGTCTTAAGGCTAATTGTAACTCTAGGTTTTCAGTCGCTGGCACATTAAATTCTGCGAATATCGCTGTATTGTCTCTGTCACCATTTGCTTGTGTCGCTTCAGTACCAAATATTTCACCGTTTAAATATTGGCTGTCCGGGTTATCTTCTATTTTTTCATAGCGATGTTCTAAACCAAACGCAGCTGCGACATAACCGTCACCAAATTCAAATAGCTCACCTGAAATCGTCGCATCAAAAGATTGCATCGTTGACGCACCATAACGTGTTGTGGTCGTTTCGATTTTATCTAACGCAGCTTGTGAGTTCTGGCTTGGCTCAAACGGGTTCCATTCGCCACTGTCAATAGCCGCTTGTGCTCTTAACTTATTGGGGAAACCATCAAAGCCTTTTTCAACCGCACTTGAGCGAATTGAAGAATATGCAAATTCCCAATCCCACTCTTTAAACTCGCCACGCATACCCATAACAGCACGATAATATTCTGAGTCGACGTCTTTTTTACGGTTGCCGATATCAACCGTGCGTCGACGCATTGAAATATTTACACCATGAAGAAAGTGATCGGGTTGGTCCGCAAGCGGGTGATTCGGGTTGTCACCATCCATAAATAACTCTGTAAAGCTTGGACTCGCTGCACCTTGAATGAAAGTAGATGTATGCTGTGCGGAGAACTCCGCGAAGCCTTCAATACCATCCGTGATCTCTTGTACACCATTATAATTGAAGCTAATACGCTCTGTAGATGGGATTAACGTCATATGCGGAGCATAGTCGTAACGACAAATATCACCAATAATCAAATCCGTTGGGCATTTGTCATTTCCAAACACGTCAGCATACAGAGTTTTTCTCACAATAGTGCCATCATCTTCGACACGTGCAACTTCCAATCCTTCCCATTGAGCGTCAGTTACTCTGTCTCTAACCACTTCAATACTGCCCGGAATACCCGATGAACTCAGGGCGTTATTACCCCCTCTGAATCTTTGGTCAGCCGTAGATGCATAGTCTCTATCCGCATAAAATACATCGCCGCGCTTAAAGTAATCCAGAGAGAAGTTATGATGCCCTTTGTCTGTTGAGCTACCCCACAATAGTGTAAAGTTTTCTTCTTCTGCTCCACCATCAGCGGTGTCAGAAATCTTACCCGCCACTTCAAAACCATCGATGTCATCACGCAATACAATGTTAATTACACCGGCAACCGCATCAGAACCATAAGTCGCTGATGCACCGTCTTTTAACACATCTATTCTTTTTACCGAAGACACAGGAATTGTATTTAAGTCTACAAAAGATGTTTCAATATCTTTAGCAAATGGACTAACAGCAACACGGCGACCGTTAATCAATACCAGTGTTGATGATGCCCCTAACCCTCTTAACGCAACGCTTGAACCGCCGTTAGCTGTATCATCACTTGAGTTACCTTGTGTACTGAAGGTACCAGCACCAGCAACGGGTAGTTTTTGTAAAGCACCGATGAGGTCAGTTGAACCAGTCGCAGCTAAATCCCCTGCTGAGATTGTTTGAATTGGCGATGGCCCTTCGAGGTCCGAACGCTTTATATGCGATCCTGTTACTTCAATACGCTCCACTTCATTTTCATTCGCGTAACTTGGACTTGCCCCTCCTAGTAACGCAATACTTACTGCAGATGCAATTAGCGTAATCCCCTTTTTCATTTTTTCTTCTCCGTAGTGTTATTAAATAAAACATCTAATTAACCTTTATAACACATAGAAAAAACAATAAAAACACAATTGAGAGGGTATAACTTACAGGTGTTACCAACGGGAAATAAAAGAGAAATGATTTAAATTATGAAAGGTAAAATAACAGAAAATAAAAAAGCCCAACACGATGTGTCAGGCTTAATTAAAAATTGATTATATTTGGTTTACAGTGCAGCTCTATGAATTTGCTGAACAAACTGCTTAACAGGTAAGTTATTACATTTTAGGCTTCTCGCTTGACCGCGATAAGTTTTAAGACTATCTAAGCCTTCTTTCGCAGCTTTCATACAAAGCTCAGTTGCAACTGACGTATTTTTAGCAACTAGCTTTGACTTGCTAGGTTGACTAGCAACTTGAACATCACTTTGCGTTTTTGCGAATGTGCGAATATCTTCACCATTGCACTTTACTGTTTCTGAAAATCGCGAGATGAATATGCCTTGCTGAGCACCTTCTTTACGTGCAGCACTTAGGCCTTGATTTGCAGCAACCTCACATACTTTTGAGATTGCAGATGCATTACTTGCTTTAAAGCTTTGAGCTTGAGATGCAAAAGCAGTCGTAGATATTAGAGAAATAAGTGCAGCAACAGTGAAAGATTTAAACATAATTTACCTCGGATGAACGAATTGCTGCGCATTATATAACCAAAAATCACGCTGTAAATGATAAAAACAAACTTTTCTGAACATTTAATGATCAATTAACATATTCATAAACACATCGCTTTAACTATGCAAATCGTTCTAAATAATTAACAAACAAGTCATGAGTATCCGTAAACTTTTCAACTATCCCACCAGCAAAAGTGTTACACTCGTTTTTATTTAAAAATGACTTTCTAATATGAAAATTATCTCTTTCAATATCAATGGTCTTAGAGCAAGGCTTCACCAACTACAAGCACTTATCGACAAACATCAGCCAGATGTAATAGGGCTTCAAGAAATAAAAGTCCATGACGAAGCATTCCCTATCGACGATGTAGAAGCCATGGGTTATAACGTTTATTTTCATGGACAAAAAGCCCACTACGGCGTCGCTTTGCTATCAAAGAAACCAGCCAAATCTATTCTGAAAGGGTTTGCGACAGATACTGAAGAAGCGCAGAAACGTATGATCACGGGCGTATTCGAGAGCGACAATGGAAAAGAAGTCACTGTAATGAATGGCTACTTTCCACAAGGTGATAACATTAGTCATGAGACTAAATTCCCATATAAACGTCAATTTTATAAAGATTTAATGACTCACCTCAATAACAACGAATCTCCAGAGGCTAATCTTGTCGTTATGGGTGATATTAATATCTCACCTACAGACAGTGATATCGGTATTGGCGAACCAAATATGAAACGCTGGCTAAAAACCGGTAAATGCTCATTCCAGCCAGAAGAACGTGAGTGGCTAAAAACGCTGATGGATTGGGGATTAAAAGACACCTTTAGAGAACTTACACCTGATGCACAAGATAAATATTCTTGGTTTGATTACCGCTCTAAAGGCTTTAACGATAACAGAGGGCTGCGAATTGATGTCGTGCTTGCAACAGAGAGCTTAATGGCAACCTGTACAGAAAGTGATATTGATTATGAGCTTAGAGGTATTGAAAAGCCTTCAGATCACGCACCGATTTGGGCTACTTTCGATATTTAAGCACAGAGATAGTTTGCCCTAATAATGACAGGTAACATTTTATGGCAACTATGCTGTTTTCTTTGTTCGCATTTGTAGTTAGTTTTGATAAAACACAACTATTAACACTACTCAAAACACCGCAAAGACAAACAGGTGTATTATGTTGTGCGCTTGTTATGGCTATTTTATGGAAAATACAGGCGGGGATCCTCCCCCATTTGGATATCCATATATTGGCCATAACAACGGTTACTTTGGTGCTTGGCTGGCGACTGTCTTTAATCAGCACGCTACTGGCTTCCCTACTCCACTTAGCTTTTGCTACAACACCAGTTGATTTCTTCTCGTTTTGGTTACTAACAGGGATTATTCCTGTCTATATCAGTTATGGTCTTTTTGTTATTTGCTACCAATACCTGCCAAAACATTTTTTTATATATATTTTTGTATGTGCATTTATTTGCGCAGGCCTTGTTGCTGCCTGTAAAATACTAATTACCAGTGTTTACTATTGGACCTTAGGTCTATACGACTGGCAAACGTTGCAATACAACTATATGTTTTACTCAGTGATCATGTGGTTCCCTGAAGCCATGTTAAATGGCATGGCCATCACATTAATGATCACTTATCGTCCTAATTGGGTTAGGACTTTTTATGATCAGGAATATTTAGATAGATGACATTAGATTACCGCTGCCCTATTTGCTCAGAGGCATTAACACAGACAAACAATACACTGGGCTGCATTAACCGTCATCAATTCGACTTTGCAAAAGAAGGCTATATCAATTTATTGCCTGTACAGTTTAAACGCTCTAAGCAACCAGGCGATAATCTTGATATGGTGCAGGCCAGACGTGCATTTTTTGCTACGAGCCACTACCGCTTTTTGCAGCAATCCCTGGCAGAGCTCATCACAAGTAAAAACCCTAATATCGTGATAGACCTTGGCTGTGGAGAAGGTTTCTACACTCACGCAATCGCGGCTAAAGTGCCAGATTCGACCCAAGTGTATGGATTAGATATCAGTAAACCTGCTGTAAAATATGCTGCAAAGCGTTATGAAAAACCACACTTTAGTGTCGCTTCAAGTAAAGACGCGCCATTTAAGGGCAAACAGGCGGATGTGGTATTAAGTATATTCGCACCAGTATTTGCACAAGAGTCTGCTCGTTTGTTACAAGACGATGGCACACTCATCGTTGTTGGGCCTGGCCCTAAGCATTTGTTTGAACTAAAACAAAAAATTTATGATAACGTGCACTTACATGAAGCGCCGGAATGTCCACAAGACTTTGAAGTGATTGAACAAACACTGGTTGAAGATAATCAGGCAGTCGCGACTGATATTGTTAAGCACTTAATTCAAATGACGCCTTTTGCATGGAAATTTAAAGCTTCTCATTACGAAGAGCTCTCTCGCAAAGACGTTCATGATATTACCTTTTCGTTTTTAATCACTCAGTACAAAAAATTAGTAAAGTGATTAACAATTAGGCCCGTATGCAAATCGCAACGGGCTTAAACATTTTAGTTCATGCCCTTCTGTATAGAAAAACTAAACTGTAGTGGCTCTTCTGAATTGTCTTGAGCCCACTTAAAATCTAACCCAGAACTTTCAAAGACCTGAATATTCTCAAAAACCTCAAGCACCTCTTGCTCCTTTTCATACACAGTAAGCTTGATACTTGTTATTTGTGTTTTGTCAGGAAAATCATAATCAATCGTCTGACCGTATCTTATTTCATTGTTGATCAACCACTGAAATGCCATCCCATCATGTACCTCACCTGAAGCGCTCAGAGACAATGTTTGATTGTGTTGCTTAAAACCGATATTTATTAAAGGTTTAATTACGTCGACTTTTACCAATAGTTGAGCAGTAAACCTCGCTCTTCCATCAATGACAAGCGTAATATTCGCAATGTATTCTCCAGCTTCCTGATAACTGTAATTAATGCTTTGTGCATTATTTTCTATAACAGTGCCATCACCAAAGTCCCACACATACTTTATATCAGTGGCAGTAGACTGATGCTCTGCTAAAAACTTGCATTCTAGGCCGTTACTTTGGCATCCAATCTTCAAGTTAGGGTCATTTACATGAGCAATATCAATACGTTTCTCAAAAATTGATTCACCATCTTTTTGCAATATATAGCTTACACTGTCTTGAGGGGACAACGCAGTTAAAATAGTTCCAGTTTGACTATGCGGATATTCGATGCCATTAACCACCCAAATTAACGAATAACTAGCCGGAAGTGCTTTTGAGATATTTAGTATGAAGTCATTGTTTTCTTGCTGTACATCAACATCAAAATCCACAACTTCTTTTAACTCAATAGACTGTGACCGTTCAAATATAACAGAGGCGCCTTGCAGGGTGAGTAATGCAGTGACATTTTTCAGTCCTGTTGTACCAAAGTCATAAATTAGAAAGTCATTACTGCTAGTGAAGTGCTGGTCATCTATTTTCCACGCAAACCGAGTGATATTGCTTGGTAAGTCACCTACCAATAATAACTTACATTCCGTACCATTTTGCTGACAATCAATAGAAAACGCTGGTTCTGGTAATACAGCTACACTTTTATCGACACGGTTCACCTCGACACCATGATAGAGCAGTATTAACGTCACTTCTGATGTCTGCGGCATTGATTTTACAATATGGTATTCAGAGGTTTCTATTTCTTCATTACCAAAAACCCATCTAAAAGAATACGCACTAGTGAAGTCTTGATTGATAGATAAGTGGATCTCACTGTTTTTCTGTTTGTAGCCAAAATCAATATCCGGAGCAATGTAATGACCTTCACGTAATGTTATATTTAGATCAATCACTTGCGCATTGGTTAAACCTGCGCAACTAGAGGTTTCTTCTTGTGCAGATAACACAAACCTTACTACAATAGGTCCAGCACCCAATTTTTGATACTGAGCGAGATCAAAGACAAACTCACCTTCCTGACTGCTCTGATTGACCATTTTTTCACTATTAGTATCAAAATACCCATTTCTGTCCAAATCCAAATAAGTAGATATCGATATCTCGGGATTAAGGCCAATAAAATCTATGTTTAAACCGCTTTGTTTAAAAACTGGATCGAGTCTGGTCAACTCATTAAAACCTTGCTCTACTTCATGGTTTTGGGCATTAATTGAAAGGCTAGTAATATACTGATCGCTAATACCTTGTGGTTTACATAATACGCCGTCAAATAAACTCACCAACCTTTTAGTTTCTAATTCTGTGCCATCATTAAGCTCAACATACCATGATAAGTCATGTTCACCTGCACCCAGTGTATGTTGCCCAGCGATGATACCCTGCCAAACGAGTTCATTATCTGGTGTCCATCTCATAACGGGATTTGAACCAATTTGAACCTCGACAACCGAAGTATTGTCTTGTGAAACCCTCATATCACTAAAGTCATACCTTAGGCTGCCATATCGGCGATCAATAGATACATTTAATTGAGTATGCTCTTTGTCAGTCGCTATAAATCCAACTTTTTCAGCGAGCTGTGTAATATGTTCTGCATCAGGAGCATCAGCCACTGCAATAATACATTGCGAGGCTTCATACATACCTGCTGTGGCTGAAAAACACCCTGTCATGGCTTTTAACACTAGCTGATATGCTCGCTGAATATCCCAACCATCACTGGAAGCGATTAAATAGAACAATTTATTTAACGCGCCAGCACGTTGATGCGACCCCACAGTCTGATCATACTCTCTATAGTCATCCATGCTAACGCCATCAAGCCTCGGCATAGCTGCATGTCGAGAAAATGTATCAGACAATCTTGCGTCAAAGCCTATTGCCCAAAGCATTTCATTTTGATCGTATAGTTTCGAATAAATTGCAGAGTGCACCCAGTTAGAATCAAAAGGCTCTGCTTGCAAATGCCGAGCGTAATAATCTTTAACAGCAATCGCTGTCATATCCGAAAAACTCTCATGTAATGCACTTCTCTTCGCACGAAGTTCTACTGGCTCATCTTCAAAATTAAAGCCTGAAATAATATTATTCGTATTCCACTCTAATATCGCATGTCCGATTTCATGAGCAACAATATCCAATGAACTACCATGTGGAAATGGGGAGCCCTTTGTTCCTCCTGCATAATTTGTAAATTCACCGTCCCAACTGCTTTGATATAAATTTCCTGCATCAACACGCTGTTTTATTTTATTCAAGCAATAACCCGCTTCCTTTTCACAACGGCTTTGCTGGTTTGGAAACAACTGTTTAAAGTGATAATGCAAGGTTTGGGCAGTAATACCACCAAAAAAATGACCGTCATTTACCGTTTTAAATGCACCTTTTAAAAAATAATAAAAGTATGGATTACCACTGATACCGTGGGCCTCTTCAACACCATCTGGACATGCGTATGAATATGGTTCTAAAGCGCTACCAAGGTATGTTTCAACCCAGTTGTTTTGAAAAGTGCATCGATTATCGTGAAGCTTAACAACCATTGGATAACCATCAAACTCGCTAAATGCAGCGTTGTTATTTGTTCGATAATAGATATTACTGACTATTGGCGCATCTGGAAAAAACTGCTGTGTGATGGGGTGCTCAAGCGGTAAAACAGTATTTTGGCATTTTTGAGTTGGCATGTTTGGAGCTTGGTGGCAGTTTAGACCAAGTTTGTAATTCCCAGTTGTTGTTGCTACCGGGTGATAGCTCTCATCATGATGTTCTGAGAAAGCATATTTACTGACAGATACACCTAACTGCTTTAAAGTTAGACTATCCAAGGTAATAAACTGGCGTCTTTGCTCCTTTGATTTTACTTCGACTTGATAAATAAAATGAAGTTTTTGTTGCCTACCTAAAACAACTAAGCGATTAACCTGTGCCACATCTGATACAAATGGATAAGTCTGTAAAACATGCTCCATGACATAATCATCTTTGTAATTAAACTTAGGCTTCTTTATTTTCAAACTTGCTAAGCTTTCTGTTAATTGACTTACAAAGCTTAAATTTCCAGATATTAGCTGCCCGTTACCGTCCTGTGTTTTTTTTAAAACCAATGTACTGTCATATACCTTTACATCATCCAAGTACAAATCATAATGTTTGAAGGTAGACGACGTATCTACTTCCTTAGTTTTGTTTAATTTATATTGAATATCAGCGGGTTGGTCTGATAAATGTATATGGTAACCTTCATATTGGTATGGAAACGGCGAAACCTGTTGTGCTCTAGCGTCACACATAAAAGCTTGACAGCCGACCAAGGTAAATATAAATCCTAACTTACGCACTGGAGTCCTTCCTGAAATTATTTTTGTGGTCAAAAAACCAGTAAAAAATAACCAATTAAACTGAGATAATCCAGTAAAACCCCTAAATAAGTTCACTATATAAACAATTTCATAATATAAAAGTATGTATTTAAAGTTTCATATAAATATATTAAGTTAGGCGCTTGTTCACGTATCAAACAATCCATAAAAGACTGTTAAATCGAAATATATTATCTTCATAAATGGGAAAGGACATTAAATGCTGTTAAAAAGGATATCGCTGATAACTTGTGTACTGGCTTTTGTTATACCTACTCAACTCCATGCACAAGAAAAAACCTACTTTTGGGATTTTGGTGATGGCTCAACGAGTACAGAGGCAAGCCCTAACCATACTTATACAAAACCTGGGATTTATACCGTCTCACTTACTGAAACGGTCAGTGATAACCTTAGCTATGGTAAGCAATACGAAATAAACGCCATCACCCCTGTGATAGAATCACTTAATTTAATCGCACCAAACGATATACACAAGGGAGAAAAAGTACGTGCCAGTATCGAACTGAACTCAGAATACGACTTAGCCTTGAACTACGAATGGACGCTTCCTAATGACCTACAACTAAGTGGACAACAAGTAGAATTTACCTTCGAAGAAGCTGGTAAACACACAATTCACGTGGCGGCCCTATTCAAAGGTAAACATGTTTTTGAACAGCCATATGGCATAGAAGTATTAGCCGAAATTGAAACGCAGCCAAAAGCTATATCAAACCCAACTGAAAATAATGCAAACAAAGAATCATCTAGCTCTGGTGGGGCCATGTATTGGCTATTAATCATATTAGGCTTGCTTAAGATAAAAAGAATCACCAATGCCTAATTTAAAGAGGCGCACAATAAACATCAATTATTGTGCGTTTGAACTTTTTACAGGTTTTCTTTAGTGAAGGCTTTATCCATCTTATCGAACATGTCACTGAGTAATTTAGCCAGCTCACGATAAGTGGGCTTTCGTGTGCAAAGATCCCCTTGATAACCGTTAGCAACCATTTTTTGGTACAAATCTCTATACCAAGAATTCAGTGCAGGGGTTAAGGCTGTCTCACATCGCTTCCCTAACCATAACAATCCTTGTACTGGCAGCGTTAGAAAAAACAACGCAATCGCAATTGATTGAGGTAAATACGCCATACCCAGTAGACTTGTTTGAAAAAAAACAGTAAAAATCGCTAAAATTGGCATCGTTTGTAAAGCCAGATCCGTAGCCCTAATCACTCTAAACTCGGGAAATAAAGGCGCGAGTTCCTTACGCATTGGCCATTCTTTGGCATATTGACGGCCCAGTTGCACTTGTGAAATAAGACTTTTCTGCATCATAACTCCTAGGTGCTAACTTTTCTCAAAAAAATAAGGTAAAATTACGGTCATTCATGTCAATTATACCTTAGTATTAAGTGTAATGCTGAATGAACGTCATTATTTAGCTTAATACGCAACTACTCTTATTGTCAAAACGGAAAGTCATTATGTCATCGTCGCATGTTTTGGTCCTCAATTGTGGCAGCTCTAGCCTCAAATTTGCAATCATAGACTCGAGCTCTGCAAAAGAGCATTTATCCGGGTTAGCGGAACGCTTGGGTGAAGAATCACCTCAAATCAAATATAAAGTTAATGGCCAAAAGCACATTATTTCTCTATCTAATGGCGACGCCCATGCAGTCGCTATAAACAAACTGGTTGAACTAGTAAAGTCGTTAAAGCTCGATCAACAGCTTGTTGCTGTTGGACACCGCGTCGTGCATGGTGGTGAACACTTCACCAAATCAGCACTTATAGACAACACAGTGCTTGAAGCAATCAAGCAAACAGCAACACTTGCGCCTTTGCATAACCCAGCTAACTTACTGGGTATTGAAGCGGCCACGGAAGCATTTTCAACACTCCCTCAAATTGCTGTTTTTGACACTGCTTTCCATCAAACAATGGATGCAACCGCATTTTTATACGCATTGCCATATAAATTGTACGAACAACACAGTATCAGACGCTATGGTTTCCACGGAACCAGTCATTACTACGTATCGGCACAAGCCATCGAACAATTAGGCTTAGGTAATAAATCTTCTAAAATTGTTACTGCACACCTTGGTAACGGATGCTCTGTTTGTGCGGTTAAAAATGGCAAATCAGTAGATACCAGTATGGGCTTAACGCCTCTAGAGGGCCTTGTGATGGGCACACGAAGCGGTGATATTGATCCGGGCTTATTTGCCTACCTAGTAAACCAGCTTGGTTACTCTGCAGCACAGATCGACACTTTATTGAATAAAGAAAGTGGTTTACTTGGCATTAGTGAGCTGTCAAACGACTGCCGTACAATCGAAGAAAATGCTTCCCAAGGTCATGAAAAAGCAAAACTAGCTTTAGACATATTCTGCTTCCGACTTGCAAAGCAAATTGCGAGTTTTGCAGTACCACTTGGTGGGATTGATGCTTTGGTATTTACTGGTGGTATCGGTGAAAACTCTGATGTGATCCGCGCAAGTGTTGTCAACCAGTTAAGCTTCCTAGGCTTCCAGTTAAACAATGAGAGAAACTTAGCTGCAAGATTTGGCAGCGAGGGCGTTATTACTGAAGGCTCATCTACGCCTATTGCCATGGTTATACCAACTAATGAAGAACTTGTTATTGCACAAGATGCGGCAACACTTGCTGGGGAGCAATAATTATGGGTCGTAGGATCATGCTTATTCCAATCTCAACTGGGGTTGGTTTGACATCTGTTTCTGTCGGTTTAGTGCGAGCTTTAGAGCAAAAAGCTGTAAAAGTTAACTTTTTCAAACCGATTGCTCAGCCTCGAAATGCTGATTTAGGGCCTGAGAAGTCGACTTTAATTATCAAGCAAGGGTCATCAATTGCGCCTCCTACGCCTTTCGAATTGCATTATGCAGAGCAAATGATTGGTGATGGTAAAGGCGATGACCTGCTAGAGGAAATAGTAGAGCGCTTTGAAAGCAGCGTACAAGATGATGAAGTCGCCATCATTGAAGGTATGGTGCCAACACGTAAACAACCTTATGCTGGTCGTGTAAACCGAGAAATCGCCCAAACTTTAGGCGCTGATATCGTGTTTGTATTAACACCAGGCAATGACACCAACGACCAACTTGAAGACCGCTTAGAGATTGCCTCAGGTAACTATGGTGGAATAGATCATGCGAGAGTACTTGGTTGTATTTTCAATAAGGTCAACGCGCCACTAGATGAAGATGGCCGCGCTCGTGCTGATTTGGTTGACCAACATGAACCAGAGCAACTAGAAAACGAGATGAACCGTTTGGCTTCATTGCCAATCTTCCGCAAACATCCGTTTATGTTGCTTGGCGCTATCCCTTGGGATTTCGATCTTGTTGCACCACGAGTTAGAGATCTAAGTGAATATCTACAAGCCGAAGTCATCAATGAAGGTGATATGGCGCACAGACGTCTCCGCCGCGTTACCTTTTGTGCGCGAACAGTGTCTAACATCCTGAATCACTTTACTCCAGGCGCCCTTTTAGTGACTCCTGGCGACCGTTCAGATATTTTGGTCGCTGCATGCCTATCAGCTATGAATGGTACAAAATTAGGGGCAATTTTACTGACTGGTGGCTTCAAGCCTGAGCCGCGGATCATGGAATTGTGCGAGCAAGCAATGAATACCGGCTTGCCAATCCTTGCAACCGAAGCAGATACATGGAGAACATCGTTATTACTACATAACTTCAATATGGAAGTACCTGCGGACGATGAACAACGCATTGATAAGGTGAAGCAACACAACGCTGATCATATCGACCCAGATTGGCTAGATAGTTTATCTCAAGGTGTTGCTCGCACCAGAAAGCTCTCGCCACCGGCATTTAGATTCATGCTGACAGATCAAGCACGTAGAGCAAACAAAACCATTGTATTGCCAGAGGGTAATGAGCCACGCACAATCAAAGCGGCAGCAATCTGTGGTGAACGAGGCATTGCTAAAACGGTCTTACTTGGTGACCATGAAGAGATCCAACGTATCGCAGCGCAACAGGGCGTGGTGTTAAATGAAAACATCACCATTGTCGACCCAAGCCAAGCGATTGGTAAGTATATTGCACCTATGGTTGAACTGCGCAAGAACAAAGGACTTACTGAAGTCGTCGCCGCAGAACAACTGCAAGACAATGTCGTGCTTGGTACCATGATGTTAGCTGAAGATGAAGTAGATGGACTTGTATCAGGTGCGGTTAATACCACTGCGAATACCATTCGCCCTCCTCTACAGTTGATCAAAACTGCACCAGACTCATCTTTAGTGAGTTCTGTGTTCTTTATGTTGCTACCTGATCAAGTACTTGTTTATGGTGACTGTGCAATTAACCCAGATCCAACCGCTGAACAATTGGCTGATATCGCGATTCAATCAGCTGATTCAGCTGCTGCATTTGGTATCGAGCCAAAAGTTGCGATGATTAGTTACAGTACAGGGACTTCAGGCCAAGGGGCTGATGTTGATAAAGTAAGAGAAGCAACTGAATTAGCACAGCAAAAACGCCCAGATTTAGATATTGACGGGCCGTTACAATACGACGCAGCGATTATGGAAAATGTCGCACGTAAAAAGGCACCAAATAGTAAAGTAGCTGGCAAAGCAACTGTATTTGTATTCCCTGACCTAAACACAGGTAACACAACATACAAAGCAGTACAGCGAAGCGCCGAGCTCATCAGTATTGGTCCGATGCTTCAAGGGATGAGAAAGCCTGTAAATGACTTAAGCCGTGGAGCACTGGTTGATGATATCGTTTATACGATTGCATTGACGGCAATCCAAGCGGCTCAACGCCCATAAATAGCCTTTCTTAACGCTATCAAGGGAGTAGGCAATCTCTACTCCCTAAATAAAAAGGTTTCTTTTCCTTTTGCTTACCTATACTATGAAGAAGTCGATGCAGTTAGAGCGCAAGTATGTCAAAACAAACGCTACAAATACTACAACAAGACTTTACGATTCATAGCCTAGATAGCGATGAGAGCATTCCTAGTAATGTACTCAAATCTGATATTTTTTTTATTGCTAAAACAACTGAAGAATTATCAATCGTTTGTCCTTCTGACATAAAAGTTGATAGCTTCGCCGCTGAGCCATACTGGAGAGCCATCGAGATTATCGGTCCATTGGGGTTTTCACTGACTGGGATCATGTCTAACATCTCAGGTGTATTAGCGAGTGCAAATGTGTCTATTTTTTCCATTTCAACATACGATACTGACTATATTCTGGTTAAAGAACAACAACTAAATAATGCAATTCAAGCGCTCAGAAAAGACGGTTACCTTTTTGTTTAATGATATTTTCTAAACCTATTAATTACGCACCAATTGCGCAAATTGCCAATCCACTTTTACATATTGCCAGCCCATTTACTGGTAAAGTCTTTCCATTGACAAACCATCCTTTACCTCTGTTTTCAACTGGCATGATAGGCAGTGGCGTGTGTGTCAAAATGAATCAAGCACTGATGATGTCACCCTGCAATGGCAAAATAATAAAGGTTGGTCAACAAGGCTGTGAATTCGTGATCCGTGCAGAATCCGGATTGCAATTTTTATTACACCTTAGTATTCCCAACGAATATCGTAAAATGGAAAACCTTATTAAACACTGTGTTGGACAAAAACACATCATCACTGGCGATATTCTCTGCTACTTCGATATACCACAGGATTTGCCCATCACAGGCACACTCATAATTCTCAATGCAGATAAATTAGGCCCGTGTTATTATCCGCTAAATCAAGTCAACGCGGGCAAAGATCCGCTAATAACATTATCAAGAGCTAGTAAATTATGAGCATAGTTTTATACGGTATTCCAAATTGTGACACGATTAAGAAAGCGAAAAAATTTCTACAAGAACAAAATATTGAGTTTGCCTTTCATGATTACCGAAAAGATGGTTTAACACCGGAGTTATTAGACAGCTTTGTGACAGAGCTAGGTTGGGAAACGGTATTGAATAAACGTGGCACCACATACAGAGCCCTTAGCGACGAGCAAAAACAAACACTTGATGAATCATCTGCCAAGCAATACATGCTCGACGCACCTGCTATGATCAAGCGCCCTATTTTACAAGTTGATTCGAAGCTACACATTGGTTTCAAAGCAGCGCAATATCAAGAGATTTTTAAATGAGCCAAACCCCACTTAGCGAAGTGCTTGAACTTGCCTCAGCCCTTATCCAACGCCAATCAGTCACACCTGAAGATGCTGGATGCCAAAGCTTAATGAATAGCCGTCTCGAAAAGCTGGGGTTTAATATTGAAGAGCTATTTTTTACTGATACACTCAACACATGGGCAAGAAAAGGCACGCAAAGCCCGCATTTTTGCTTTGCCGGGCATACAGATGTCGTGCCAATTGGCAATGAAAAAGATTGGTGCCACCCACCATTTGCCGGTTTAGTTGAAGACGGTATTTTACACGGCAGAGGCGCAGCCGACATGAAAGGGTCACTCGCGGCTATGGTTGTCGCGACAGAACGATTTGTTGCCAAGCACCCTAACCACCAAGGCTCGATCAGCTTTTTGATCACATCCGATGAAGAAGGGCCATTCATAAATGGGACCACAAAAGTCGTCGATTTACTTGAAGCGCGCAACGAAAAAATAGATATGTGCCTTGTCGGTGAGCCTTCATCTAGAGAAACATTAGGCGATGTAGTCAAAAATGGACGCAGGGGTTCCCTAACTGGCTACTTAACCGTGAAAGGCATTCAAGGTCACGTCGCTTATCCCCACCTTGCTAAAAACCCAATTCATGATGTCGCACCAGCACTTACCGAGCTGAGTAATAAAGAATGGGATTCGGGCAACGCGTTTTTCCCTGCAACCAGTTTTCAAATTTCAAATATTAACGGTGGTACAGGGGCTGGCAATGTCATCCCTGGTACTGTTGATGTGCAGTTCAACTTCAGATTCAGTACAGAATCCACTGTTGAGCAGCTACAAGACGGCGTAAATGCAATATTAAAAGCGCATAACCTAGATTATGAGCTTAATTGGACAGTGAATGGCCTACCCTTTTTAACCGAACCAGGTGAGTTGCTCAACGTCACATTGGAAGCTATCAAAGAAGTCACAGGTATAAAAGCAAACCCTGAAACAACGGGCGGTACTTCAGATGGTCGATTTATCGCACAAACAGGCTGCAAGGTTATTGAGCTTGGCCCGGTGAATAAGACAATCCACCAAGTAGACGAGCAAGTCTGTGCCAAATCTCTAGACGATTTAGCGCTCATCTACGAGTCTATTCTTGAAAAGCTATTGGTAAAAGCGTAATGAATAATATTGCGCTTCAAGCACTTGGGTTAGACACATCTCATTTAGTTGAGTATCAAAATAAGTATGTCCACAAAGAGGTAATCAAGGACTTAGACGCCCTTAGTAAAGCAGCTAAAACAGCTGGTTTTGCGTTTTCGATTGCATCTGCACATAGAGATTTCCAGCGTCAAGCCATGATTTGGAATGCTAAATTTAGTGGTAAACGTCCTATTCTTGATAAAAATAGTGCACCTGTTGATATTCACCATCTCAGTGACGAAAAAATTGTCGAGGCAATAATGTTGTTTTCAGCCTTGCCTGGAACAAGCCGACATCATTTTGGCAGTGATCTGGATGTTTACGCCAGTAACTGCCTTGGAGCTGGAGAGTCATTGCAGCTTGAACCTTGGGAATATCAATCAGGCGGCCCATTTTATGAATTCTCATGCTGGTTTGATGCGTCATTGTCACAATTCGGTTTTTTTAGACCGTACGATAAATATCGAGGCGGAGTTGCTGCGGAGCCTTGGCATATAAGCCATCTAGAGACCGCGTATAAATTAGAGCAACATGTATCACTAAACACAATTCAACAAGTGATTTCTGAGCAAGATGTTCTTGGAAAGGAAGCGATATTAGCAAATTTACCAAAATTATATTCTCAGTTTATTACCAATATCGCAAAGGGCTAAACGCCCTTCTAAAAATAAACCTTACTGTCGATAATGATCAAAAAAGCGATGCATAGACTGTAATGCAGGTTCTAGCTCATCCTTATGAGGCAAGAAAACCAACCTAAAATGATCAGGAGAAGGCCAATTAAAAGCCCGACCATGAACGAGCAATATTTTCTCTTCTCTTAATAGGTCAAGTACCATTAGCTCATCGTTTTTAACGTTAAAGTGTTTTGTATCAACTTTCGCAAAGGCATACAAAGCACCTTTTGGTTTTACACAGGATATGCCTTGAATTTCATTCAATCCCTGCCATGCAATATTGCGTTGCTCATACAAACGCCCGCCGGGTAGAAGCAGGTCGTCTATCGATTGCACACCACCCAAAGCCTGCTGTATCGCAAATTGTGCTGGTACATTTGCACACAAACGCATAGAAGCGAGCATGTTTAAGCCTTCAAGTAAGTCACGCATGACAGAAATTTTACCACTTGCCACCATCCAGCCCATTCTAAGACCAGCGGCTCGGTACGTTTTAGCTAATCCATTGAACGTAATCACGGGTAAGTCATCACATAACGAACCAATTGAAAAATGTTCTGTACCATCAAACAGTATTTTCTCGTAAATTTCGTCACTTAGAATAAGTAACTTGTGCTCTCTGGCAATCTCGATAAGCTCTTGTAAAAGCGCTTTGCTATACACGGCTCCCGTTGGGTTATTCGGATTAACTAATACCAGTGCCTTTGTTTTACTGGTGATCTTATCTTTGATATCGGCAATATCAGGGAACCAATCTGCACATTCATCACACATGTAGTGCACTGGCGCACCCCCTGCTAATTTAACAGAGGCAGTCCAAAGCGGATAATCAGGAGCGGGGATCAATACTTCATCGCCGTCATTCAATAGAGCTTGCGTGACCATTTGGATCAGCTCACTCACCCCATTGCCTATAAAGGTGTTATCAACACTGATATTTGGAAAGTTTTTCTGCTGATAGTATTGGTAAACAGCAACACGTGCTGAGTACAATCCCTTTGAATCACAATATCCCTGCCCGTTTCGCAAATTTCTAATAATGTCTCGATGCATGTCTTCAGGCATGTCAAATCCAAAAGCCGCTGGGTTACCAATATTGAGTTTTAAGACTTTGACGCCTTCATCTTCCATTTTTTGTGCTTGTGACAAAACAGGTCCGCGAATGTCATAACACACCCCATTTAATTTATTGCTTTTACTTATTTTATTCATGATATTCCCCTCAATCCAAACTTAGCATAACGATGAATGAGGGGTTTTGAAAGGGTTAATCGCGGGATTTATTTAACTGAAGTGTGATTAGGGCAATACATCTATTTATTTACGATTCGATAGCGCTCTTACCAGCCTAAGCTCCCTATTTACACACTGGACGTTAACCACCTTTGTAAAAGCGCTTTAGAGGCATCTACCTCTGAGCACAAAACACTGACTTGCGTCTTAGCAAGCTCTACATTGTTTTCGACCAATGACATTTCAATCGTTCTAGCCACATCAGCTAAACTCATTGCGCCGAATTGTGCCGCATTTGATTTAAGGCTATGCGCATTTCTTGTTGCGGCTTCTAAGTCATTATCTATCGTCGCCTTAACTTCATTTGCCAGACGATCAAATTCGCTTAGACAAAACTCTAACGTATCATTAAATTGCTCTCCAAGCAGTGCCTGCATGTTTTCCAAGCAAGTTTCATCAATTCTAGTATCCATAAAAGTCCTTTATTGTCTATTGCCCGTGTATCTAATTATAACTATATGCTAGTTAAGAGTATCAACAAGAGCAAAGCCAACTATAAATTATGTTAAGATATATACCAATGTAACCTGTTCCAAGCCTATATGAAAAGAAGTACCTGCAATATTTGCCATTTTTCTATTAAAACATGTGTTTGTCACTATATTAGCCCTGTGATTAGCAATAAAACAACGATCATCATATTGCAGCACCCGAACGAAGTCTGTGTAGCAAAAAATACAGTTAGACTGCTAAATCTTCAATTAAGCAATATTCAAATATACGTAGGTGAGAGCCCGTCTGATTTTTCAATCCCACAACAAATAGCTTCTTCGAGTCATTGTGCTTTGCTATTTCCAAGCGAAAATGCGCTTCAAGTTGAAAATATTGATAAAAATGTAAACCCAATAGACACACTTTTCGTATTAGACGGCACTTGGAAAAAAGTAAATAAAATTACCATGCTAAACCCTTGGTTGAATGATCTACCAAAAGTCTCATTTTCACAATTGCCAGAGAATAAGTATTCGATTAGAAAAGCTGAACAATCGTACAGTTTATCAACCTTAGAAGCGTGTGCACATTTCTTATCCTGTTATGAATCGTTAAACGTTAAGCCGCTGCATGATTTGCTCGCAGGTATGATACATGAGCAAACAAAGTTTATGCCCGCAGACGTTAAACAACGATACCTCAATGAAGAGCACTAGATTACACAGGCATTTTAAGCGCTCGGGACCTGATTATCGGTTTGGTGACCAAGTTTGTTTTGACGAATTGAAAACGACATTTGGCTTTAAAACGATTACTTTAGGAAATTGGGTTACCAAAGAAGAACAACACCTGAGTGCCAATTTGATCTATGACTCACTGGCTGATCTTGCCCAAATACTCTCTCTCCCTCCAACCGCTATTGGCCTAAGAGGTACTTTGAACCTCGCGTTTGGCAGTGGTGGCCAAAAGGGCGTACAGGCTCATTATGCCCCATCCACTAGAACTTTAGCGCTTGCAAAAAATGCTGGAGGTGGCGCACTTGCGCATGAATGGTGGCATGCATTTGATCACTATATATGTAAACACCTATTTGGGTTTAGTAAGGCCAACGACTTTGCTTCATCGCTTTGGCTCACAAACTCACCAGAGACAGCTCACCCACTCAATCAGCTGCTCGACCAAATCTATAAAAGTATTTTACTTAGCAGTGATGGCAATAAACCAAGTGCCTTTTTTCAAAGAGGTATTCATTTAGACAAACAGGCACATCAGCTCTATTATAGTTTGCCACAAGAGCTCACAGCACGTGCTTTCGAATGTTTTGTTGCACATCAACCTAGCATTCAAAACGAATTCTTAGTGTCTGATGTCATCAACTCTAAGTTGGAGCGCGCCGGAGGGTTCCCCCTCACAGATGAGATGCAACCGATAACCCAAAATATTGAACGCTACTTTCATACGCTAGGCCATGCACTGTATTTCCAATCTAATTAACGTAAATATAATCACCAAGCCAATTGATTATCAGAAATATTAATATATTATTCATCTTGCGAAAGTTTTTATATTTATTCTATTAGCGCATAACTTGTACTAGTTCAGAAGGATTTAACTTGGTGAGTTTTTTAAGGCAATTTCATAATATTGTATCAAAACAAGAATTGAGCACCGAGGAAAAAATTCAATCATTACTGCGGTTTGGACTCGATGTTTTTGATCTAGAAATAGCAATTGTGAGTCAAGTTATTGATGATAAATACACCATTTTGTATGTCGAGTCAGATAGTCCTTCACTCGAACCAAAATGCCAATTTGACTTAGCAGGCACATACTGTACTCACACTTTAAAAGCCAATAAAGCGCTGTCCTTTCACCATGCAGGTTCGAGCAATATTGCTTCCCACCCTTGCTATCAAAATTTCCAACTAGAATCCTATATCGGTGCACCGATACGCATTGCAAGTCAAACATTTGGAACCATTAACTTTTCAGCTGCTAAGGTGAGCAACCCTTTTACCGCCGAACACATTGACTATGTCGAGTTGTTTGCTCAGTGGTTAGGATGTGAACTTGCAAGAATAGAGTCTGAAAGCAAGTTCAAGATTAACTACAAAACGCTAGCAAAAATGGAGCAAGTTGCATCAATGGGCAGTTGGCGAATTGATATATCTTCTAATCAAGTCTTTTGGAGCGATGAAGCTAAGCGGATCCATCAACTAGAGTTAGATTCGACACTCTCACTCAATGAATGGTTTGCACTCATCAACGAAGATGCGCACCGCCAAGCATTTTCCGGTGCCATTGATAATGCCTTAGATAGCGGCTTGCCATGGGAGTTAGAATTACAAGTCAAAACCAAACTAAACAGAGAAATTTGGGTGTCATGTCATGGGGAAAGAACCATTGATCAAGATGGAGAAATGTATCTAATTGGTTCCATACAAAACATTACCAAAGATGTTGAACTAAGAAACAACCTTCAACAACAAAAATTAGATGCCGAGAAATTGCTAAATGAGCGTAGCTTACTTTTGGCGAAAATAAGCCATGAAATGAGAACCCCATTAAACGGGATAAATGGCATGCTATTAAGCGCAATGGATGAAACTGATGAAAATCAGATTACAGAGCACCTTCAACTTGCGCTACGCAGCACAGACATTTTAACTGGCCTGGTAAACGAAATTTTAGACTTCTCAAAAATATCTCAAGAAGGCCTTTCTTTAACTCACCAAGATTGCAACATCCCTCCCTTAATCGATGACCTTGTAGAATTATCTAAACAGCTGGCAAGCAACAAAGGCATTGATTTTTGCTCTGACATCGAATTACCTAAAACATGCTGGGTAACATGTGATCCACTACGACTAACTCAAATTATCACTAATCTTATTAGTAACGCCGTCAAATTTACTGAATATGGCAGCGTGAGTCTCAGAGTCCATTCTCAACCTCGCACAGATGGTGTCAATCTTTTTATTGATGTGAATGACACAGGTATAGGCATGTCACCCAAAAGCATTCAGTATTTATTTGAACCATTTAAACAAGGGGAAAACGAAATAGGTAGTCATTTTGGCGGAACAGGGCTTGGTATGTCCATTGTGAAAGAACTGATAGATCTCATGCAAGGCACAATTGATATAACCAGCGCCCTACAAAAAGGCAGCCAATTTAGTGTATGTATCCCCCTAAAATTAGTGCCAAAGCCCGCAATTGAAAAACCTCTAAAACAGCATAGCTTTGACGCATCTATCTTGAATGTGCTCGTTGTGGAGGATAACCTGATTAATCTAAAAGTGATGAAAGCATTTTTAAATAAATTTAATATAACCCCGCATACTGCAAGCAATGGTGAAATTGCAATAAAACAGTGTGAACAGAATAATAAGTACGACATCATATTCATGGATAGTATGATGCCGGTTATGGATGGGCTGACAGCTGCAAAGGTTATTTTTGATCGTAAACTACTTCCACCTCATGCTACCATTATCGCTATGACAGCTAATACAGATGAGCTCAGCAAAAGACACCTATCTGAGGTGGGAATGACAGATATGCTGCCAAAGCCCATTGACTTTATGACACTCGGCAACTTGATCTCTCGCTGCCTTGAAACTATGTCTGTAAGTAACACTTAAGATGTGAGGTAATGAATAACGTCCTCAACCTCAATCATTCTATGCAGCCATTTTTTGTAGTCTTCAAAAGGTAGTGGCCTTGAAATAAAATACCCTTGCCCAATATCGCACTGATACTGTTGCAACTGACGATAGCTTTGCTCACTTTCAATTCCCTCAGCAACAACAACAGATCCTAAACTGTGCGCCATATCACAAGTGGCTTTACAAATTGTTTGGTTGGTCCTCGAACTTTCTACGTCCATAACAAAGCGTTTATCTATTTTCAATTTATCAAATCCAAGCTGACTTAAATAAGCCAGTGATGAATACCCAGTACCAAAATCATCAATCGCAACTCTAAGCCCTATGCTTCGATAATCACCTAAAGTATCAAACAACGTATTTTCATTCTCCACTGTTGCTGACTCAGTCACCTCCAAAACAATTTGTGTCGGCACTAAAGTATATTGATTCACTAACTCAATAAGTTGCACCGTTAGCTCTTTGCGGCCTACATCTTTACCTGAGATATTCAGTGATAAGGTATGATCAGGTAACAATTGAACAAGCTCAGCTTGCTGCTTTAATCCAGTTTCAATCACCCATTCAGTAAGTTCGTAGATAATACCCGAAGACTCAGCAACAGGAATAAACTCACTGGGCGGCACAACACCTAGTTCAGGGTGATGCCACCTTAATAATGCTTCTGCACCGTATACACGACCAGTTCCAAGATGGAGCTGAGGTTGAAGGTATAGACTAAGCTGCTCTCGCTCAATAGCCACCTTTAACGCAGAAGCAATTTTTATCCGCCTTTGAGAGACAATTGAATTACTAAAGTCAAAAAGCTGCCACTTGTTACTCCCGGCGGGCTTTGCAGCCATCGCCTGCATTGCACACTGTATCAATGCGTCTGCATTTGTTGCATGAATTGGATTACTCGCCACCCCTATTTCTAGTTGATCTACCAGTAAGTCTCCGCCAAAATCAACACCTTCCTCAAAGCTAGCAGACAAAACACAAACAAACTGCTCTACCTGGCTAAGTTCAAACTTTCCAAGTAAAACAATTGCAAACAATGAATCATCTAGGCGATAGATGGCTGTATGCACATTATCATGCCCTGCAATTACAGTGTTACCATAAGTATTTAACTGCTCACCCACTTTCATCAATAACTTTTTTAGGTGAGCATTAGCATAGCTCCAGCCCATATTTAATCGAATGGTTTGCAAAACCAGCGGGCGAAAAAGAAGTAAAGTATGATCTTTTTGACTTTTACCTAAGCCGTCTAAACTCTGCTGCAACATATAGCGATTAGGGGCCCCTGTATCTTTGTCATGAGTGGCATAGAACAACAGTTGTTTTTTCTTGTTTTTATCATGCCAGTACAAGTATGCCGCAAGTAAAACAACATGTAGCGTGATAAATATCTGGTTGAGTACGGATGGATCAATCGACACATACATTCCAAATTGATTCATGAAAACATACATTTTAAAGATAAAAATAGGCAGCCAAGCGATAACAATCGCCACTACCTCATGCTTATGTTCGTAAAACTGATTCTGTAATACCAGAATATACAATAAGAAACAGATCAAGCTACCGAGTAGGTGGAAGACAAGAGAGTGCTGCGCATTCAAAGGAGCTATCAAAACAGCTAATCCTGCTAGTGCCCAAATAGATGCACTGACAAGCCTAGTATATTTGGGGTCACAGCGTTTAACTACAACAAAATAATTCAGAAAAAGTACCGCAAAAATCAAAGAGAGTAGATAGATTTGGCTTTGATAAACTGCAAAATAGCTTGCCAATTCACTTGGGAAAATTAGGTTGTTGGCCCCATTATATGCACCTGTTTGGATGCTGACACAGACAAAATAAGCTGCTAAAACCGCTAGCCCTTTTCGTGACTGACTTATCGCCATCAACAACACAAAAAAAGCAATGAAATAATGGATACCACTGCTGGCACCAGCAATAAACAACCGCGAATTAAGCGCCTCTCTATACTGTTCCAACGACATCACAGATAAAGATAACATGCCACTGTATTTAGCTTGCACTTTAATATAGACATCATAGCTCTGATTGTCGGTAGATAATGTGATAGAAGGCAATATGTGGAGGTTTGGGGCAAGATGCGCGAGTTCTGGTGAAACAAACTTATACGCAGCCACCTTACCGTTAGCAACTTGATACAACTTGAGAGTTCCCTCAATGGAACCTAAAGCAACTAAAGACTCGTTAGCTAGCTCACTGACACTAGAGACTTTTAACCAAAGTGTCTCACCTTTAACAAAGCGAATTTCTCCCTTTGTTTGAGTAAAGCTCGCTGAACGATCAATGATAGAATCTATGGTCAATTGGTTTGATGTATCTGAAACTTGCTCAATGATATAACTTTGAGATGCAAACGAACCATAGCTACAAATTAAAAGCATGCAAAACAATGCAATGTTCTTAACATACAACCACATACCCACCTCCTTGAGTAAGTGATTTCGATTGCCAATAGCCTAGGCTATCACAAACATGTCAACGTTAATGTCAATTCAACCAGACACCCCTAAGAACCACATGTATAAGTATGATGACTAACAACCCAATTACCAGTGTTCAAGAGAAATAAAATCCCCAAGATCATATAAAATAGACATTTAGTCGTCAGAAAAAGTAATTTCGACTGCTGATGTTTCAGCTGATTGCAAGTGCAACATACTACTCAAAAGCTGTGCACAATAAACATAATGTTCAGCCACCTTAGTGCGTTGAGAAATTAAGTTTTCCCCTTTTTCTGACTCTTCTCTAATCTGAATATCTAGTGGGATCTCAGCTAATAAAGGCACACCATGGCGCGCCGCTAACTCACTGCCGCCGTCAGAACCAAAAAGCGCGTTTTTCTCACCACAATGCTGACAGTTAAAGTAACTCATATTTTCAATAAGTCCTATTATGGGCAAATTAACTTGCCCAAACATGGCAATGCCTTTTTGTGCATCTGCTAGCGCTAAGTCTTGTGGCGTTGTAACAATGACCGCACCACTGGCTGGTAACTTTTGCGTCATAGTAAGCTGTATATCGCCTGTTCCTGGTGGCATATCAACAATAAGGTAATCTAATTCACCCCAGTCGGTTTCATTAAGTAACTGATTTAATGCCTGCGACGCCATTGGTCCTCTCCATACCGTTGCATTTTCGGCTGGTACCAAGTAACCAATAGACATCGTATTTAATCCATATTTTTGCATCGGGTTCAGTGTTTTGTCATCTTTCGCTGTAGGTTGTTCTCCAACCAAACCCAACAATGATGGAATAGAAGGTCCATAAATATCCGCATCAAGTAGTCCTACTTTTGCACCTTCTTGCTCGAGCGCTAAAGCTAGGTTTACTGCGGTTGTTGATTTGCCCACCCCGCCTTTACCGGAAGCAATAAGCACAATATGCTTTATTTTCTTAAATTTGTATGAAGCTGGAATACTGGTTTCAATGGTAACAGCGACTTCTTTTATCTTGTTTTTATGTAAATATTGCTCAAGTTGCTTTTGTTGATTATGTGCAGCAAAAGGGAGCGTAATTAATACACGATATTGCGGCTTACTTTTTTCAATCGATGAGATCCACTCGTTTTGAACCCCCATCGGAAAAATCGCACTACGATAGCTATTTAATAGCTTCATAATCTCAGTTTGCTGTGGATCTTCTTTACTAAAAAACTTCTTGATGCCAAACATACAAATAAAACGCCATCAGGTGATGAAAAGAACGCAGGAATTATGTAACATTCGATAAATTAAGACCAGTCAAAATCGCGTTATTTGGGCATAATCCAGTTGGTCAAAATATTTGTATTTAATTTAACCGTCAAATTGAATACAAAGTGACACTGGCGTTAGCCGATGCGGCTAATTAACCTTGGGAAAACTATGACAAAGAGAAAAATTCTCATCACAAGTGCATTACCATATGCAAATGGCCCAACTCATTTAGGGCACTTACTTGAATACATTCAGACTGATATTTGGTCACGCTTCCAAAAAATGCGTGGCCATGAGACATACTATGTTTGTGCTGACGATGCACACGGTACGCCGATCATGCTGAACGCGCAAAAGCAAGGTATCACACCTGAAGAAATGGTTAAGAATGTCAGTATTGAAAGACAGCGTGACTTTGCTGATTTCAATATCGTTTTTGACAATTACCACAGCACACATAGCGATGAGAACAAAGCTCTTAGTGAACTTATCTATACTCGACTAAATGATAAGGGCCACATCAAAAAGCGTACTATTTCGCAGTTGTTTGACCCAGAGAAAAATATCTTTTTACCAGATAGATTCGTAACTGGTACCTGCCCTACATGTGATGCAGTAGATCAAAACGGTGATAGCTGTGATGCCTGTGGCGCAACATACAGTCCAACAGAATTAAAAGACCCTCGCTCAGCAATGTCTGGCGCAACGCCCGTTTTAAAAGACTCAGAGCACTACTTCTTTGATCTGCCAGCTTTTGAAGGCATGTTAAAAGAGTGGCTACACTCAGGTAGTTTACAAGCCGAAATGGCAAACAAGCTGGAAGAGTGGTTTGCTGAAGGTCTTCAGCAATGGGATATCAGCCGTGATGCGCCTTATTTTGGTTTCGAAATTCCAGGCGCACCAGGCAAATACTTCTACGTGTGGCTAGATGCACCGATTGGTTACATGGCAAGCTTTAAAAATTTATGTGACACAAGTGGCATCGACTTTGACGCATTCTGGGGCAAAGACTCAGACGCTGAGCTATATCACTTTATCGGAAAAGACATCATTTACTTCCACAGCCTATTTTGGCCTGCAATGTTAGAAGGCGCAGAATTTAGAAAGCCAACTAATGTATTTGCCCATGGGTTCGTTACTGTAAACGGTGCCAAGATGTCTAAATCTAAAGGTACGTTTATCAAAGCACGTACTTATCTTGAGCATTTAGACCCTGAGTACTTGCGTTATTACTACGCTGCGAAGCTAAACAGCGGTATCACTGACTTAGACTTGAACTTAGAAGATTTCGCACAGCGTGTAAACTCCGACCTTGTCGGTAAAGTTGTGAACATTGCAAGTCGCTGTGCTGGATTTATTACTAAGAAGTTTGCTGGTAAATTAAGTGACAGCATCATGGACGAAGCGCTTTTAGCAGAGTTCAGTGCTGTTTCTGATACCATTGCTACCCACTTTGAGAATCGCGAATATAGCCGTGCTATTCGCGAAATCATGACACTTGCTGACAAAGCAAACCAGTTCATTGACGCTGAAGCTCCTTGGGTATTGATCAAAGACGAAGCGACTCAAGAACGCGCGCATCAGGTATGTTCACTTGGCTTGAATATGTTCAAGATCATCCTAACTTACTTAAAACCAGTATTACCTGGCATGAGTGCAAACGTCGAGCAATTCCTAGCAACAGAACTTACTTGGGAAACAGTATCAAAGCCATTAGTTGGTCATGAAATTAATAAGTTCAAAGCATTAATGCAGCGTGTTGATTTAGATAAGGTAAATGCGATGGTAGACGCATCGAAAGAAAGCTTAGAAGCTGCTAAACCAGCTTTAGATCCAAATAGCCCGCTAGCTAAAGAGCCAATCGCAGACGAAATTGAATTCAATGACTTTGCTAAGGTTGACTTACGTGTCGCTAAAATCGCTAAAGCTGAGCATGTTGAAGGAGCTGAAAAACTGCTTAAATTGACGTTAGATTTAGGTGGTGAAACGCGTCAAGTATTTGCAGGTATCAAGTCAGCCTATGCACCAGAAGACATTGAAGGCAAGTTAACCGTGATGGTAGCAAACCTTAAGCCGCGTAAGATGCGCTTCGGTATGTCTGAAGGCATGGTTTTAGCCGCAGGTCCAGGTGGTAAAGAAATTTATATCTTAAACCCTGACGACGGCTCTGAGCCAGGTATGCGTGTAATGTAATACAATTCATTGAGGGCATGAAGCTATAATTCATGCCTTCTTTTTGGGCTCTCATCTCTTTACATCTAACGCCTCTTGCGACAAAGTTCAGAATAAACCCACTCTAATTTATACCCTTTATACTTAGTTATTTTAATTGTTTAAATACTTTTGAAAATATAATAACTCATCAACAAATACTACCTAACCCTTTAAATAATACTATGTGCACGCTAAAGTAAATTCTCACAACATGTAAAAAGGAATGTAAAATGAGAATTAATCGAGTATTACCTTTGGCGATCATAATAAATACATCTGCTTTAGCATCATCAATCATACACGATACTGATGGCACGCCTGGTAGAGTCACCTATTATAACCAAACTGCACTAAATGTGATGGTGACCCAGTCAAGCTCTGCATACGACATCCGTGTTTATGCTCCATACCCAGGTAACGAACTCCCTTGCCAACACGCCGCAATTTTCGAAAAATACACACATACTCATCTCGCTGATGTGCAAATAAATGGAAGCATTTTAACGGCTCAACTTGAGCGTGGCCACGAACATAAAGAAAAGTATATTGAGGTACAGTGCATCGATAACTCAAATTCATCAGTACGATTAAGGCATAACATTGCCCCAGCACCTAAAATCAAATTAAAAAGCAAAATGACAGCATCTCACTGGCAAGATGGCGATCATCTTTATCCAGGTTTTTATCAAGATGTACGCTATCAAGCTACTTTAAACATTGATAACAGCGAAGAGACTGGTTTTTGTACTGCTTCAAGTATTGAAAGTGACGCACCATTAAAACTAGAGCCATGGCACAGTGATGGTTTTATAAATGATATTATCTCTTTTGATGAGCCTACCTATTATGATGCCAGAACAGCAACAATTTCAGCACAAATAGTCTGTAGAAATACAGGTGGTACAACTCGCATGGTCGAGACTTGGAAACTAAATCAAAATAACATCACTCGGGATATATCTACCTATATAAATTAACCCCTTTTAAATATATTAACGCTAGCCCTGTATAAAATATGAATTAGGATGGGCTAGCTTTAATTAGAGCCTGTTTTTTTTTCATTCATACGTACTGCTGGCACTTTCAACTTCACCTCTAGACCTTTATTAGGTTTTGACCAGGCTGATATCTCGCCTTTAAGTAATTGTGTGACTAAGTTATAAACAATATGCATACCTAAACCACACCCCCCTTGACTGCGTTTAGTGGTAACAAATGGGTCGAACATTGTTTGTAAATTATCCGCCTTCATCCCTACACCATCATCTTTATAAACCAGCGACCAATAGCCATCTATTTGTTGTATTATTACACTCACTCCACCAGACTCTTTTCCTTCAAAGCCATGCAATATCGAGTTGTTATATAAATTGGTTAGGATTTGATATAAAGCGCCGGGATAAGTATCAACATTCACATCCTCATCCCCTTCGATATCCAAGGTTATTTGCTTGCCATTTGCTAAAGGGCTTAAAGACTTAAAGACATCCTCAACATAACATTTTACATTTATCTCTCGCTGAACCTCACTGGAGTGATCAACCGCGACTTGCTTAAAGTTACTAATTAACTCTTTGGCACGGTCAAGGTTACGACTCATCAATAAATAGCCCTCTTGTTGCTCCTCAATAGACTGTTCTAAGTCGGACTGTTTAAGTGTCTGATTTTTTAATTTAGTCGCAACTTGCTGCAAGCTTTCTTGGTTATACGAAATTGCCGTAATTGCAATGCCTAAAGGAGTGTTTATCTCATGGGCAATACCAGCAACAACATTACCAAGTGAAGCCATTTTTTCACTCTCAATAAGCTCTTGTTGTGTTCTTTTGAGCTCGATCATCGCCTGCTCTAGCTTCTGATTCTTTTGATACAGTTCATCAGTACGCACCGCAACTTTAATTTCTAAGCCTTCATTTAATGCCTGAAGTGCATTTTGATGTGCTTTGAGCTCAGCTATGTCTTTTAATGCACCAGCTAGTCGCTTAACCTTGCCATGACTGTCTCTGCTGACTACCTTGCCTCGCTCCAATACCCATGTCCATTGCTCATCAATCGTTTTTACTCTAATTGCGATCTCATACGTATCTTGCTCACCTTCTAGACAAGCTTCGAGTTTTTCTTCCCAAGCAATGTAATCTTTTGGATGTATAAACTGCACAGCGTCATGGACGGACATCTCAGCCTTGCAGTGTCCATATTCAATTCGAGGTCTCACACTGTGGCGATAAATTTTATCTGTATCAATATGCCAATCCCACATTTCGTCCTGACTGGCCCACAAAGAAAGCTCTAAACGCTCCTGCAATTCATTCATTATTTTATTGTCATTAACAACTTGTAAGAATCGCTTTTGTCGCTGCCTAAACCACATGACAAGAAGAAGTGATAAAAGAATGAAATAAAGTGTTTTAGTCAAGTTACTCCACCACCATGACGCATTAATTTTTATATCAAAATGATGGACAGGAGATGTTTGATTAAAACGATTAATTGTATAAGCCTGAACTTGATAATTGCCTGGGTTCAACTTGAGCAAATTAATTTGCCTAACCCCATCAGCAAGCTTAAGCCACTGCTCACTGAGCCCAATGATACGATAGTAAAATCTAAGGCCTTCAGAACCATAGTCCAAACTTGAGTAATGCAAAGACACAATATCTTGGTCATATTCAAGTTCGAGGAAAGTAGTGAGCTCGGGTGCCAATTTTAATTCTTTATTTATCGACGGGTGTAATGTTTTACCCAATAACTCAATATTGGAGGTTAATAATGGCCTAATTAATGGAGATATGGTTATTTGCTCAGGATGAAATTGATTAAACCCATTTGACCCACCAATGAATACTCGCCCATCTGGCGCTAGCCAGCTCGCATTATAATTAAACTCATTACCTTGCACGCCATCTACAGGTAAGAAATTATCAATTTTAAAGTCATGAATATTTATCCGTGACAAACCACCACTCGTGCCTAGCCAAATATGATCTTGTTCGTCATACAAAAGGGCCCAAATTGCACTATTTGCTATCCCGTCCTGCCTTTTGATGGTTCTAACCACAGAAAACGTATTATCAATAACAGAAATGCCCGTTTCACTTCCAGCCCAGACCCGACCAAAGCTATCAGCTTGCAACATAAATACGATATCAGAAGCCAAAGCATCTGCAATTGTAAGTTGTATTAAGCTGCCCTCCTCATATTTGAAAAGCCCATCGCCGATACTGCCAAATATAAGCGCATTACCTTGAGGCAGTAGTGATGAAACGTGACTGGGCGCATTCTCCATGTTTAAAAATGGCTCTAGCTTGTTTGATGATTCGTTGAAAAATAACAAACCCATTGAGCGTGAGCTCACCAAAATTCGACCTTGAAACTCAATGATGTCATTAAAGCTCAGCTCTGGGCCTTTACCGACATCGGGAATAATATTCAATAATGTTCCGTCATCTAAGTTAAACCGATAAATACCTAACCCACGTGTTGCAATCCACATATATTGGTCGCGAATATACAACTTAGTTATAAATGCACTCTCAACAACCGAGAGGTTCGGAAAAACGCGGTGTGCTCCTTTAAACCCTGTTCCATCGAAAAAATATAAGCCTGAAGAGGTTGCCAGCCAAAGTCTATCAAACCTATCTAATGCAAAATTTCTAATATCAGGCTCAGGCAGTGGGCTATGTGGATAGTTAAAAGCACTGATATGACCGAAGTTCTCACTTAATTGGCTAATGAAATGTAACCCACCTGTCTCAGTACCAAACCATAGATCTTGATTACTGTCGACTAATACAGACATGATGCTGTTGTCCTGTAAGCCAAGTCCCTGACCTTCATGTTTAAACCAGTGCTTTTTAAAATTGCCATTTAAGTCGTATAAATAAACACCATAATTACTACCGACGAATAATTTCCCTGTTGATATGTGCAAGTTGTTCAATTCAAGCCCAGCTCCGGCACCAACTGATATCTCCCAAAGCACACGCTCGTATAATGTGTCATAACTCAGCAATTGATTTTCTTTGGTGATCAGAAAAACGCGCTCTCCGCGTAGTGCCAGATACTTAAATTCTCCTGCGAGCAACAAGTCACTTTTCTTAGACTGCAGGTTCAGCGTACTAAATCCGCTTTCAGTGATATAAAAGACTTGATGATTGTAGGCGATCGCATGGCTAGGAAAACGGCCAGCTAAATCTAGCGCAACCGGCTCAAGTGTCACTTTGTCGATAAGATAAAAAGCATGGTTTTCAGTGGTGACCGAAATATAATTACCGCTGCAATTGAGTGTTTTTACTCTGTCTGAAGTAATGGCTTGGTAATTTTCTTCTAAAAAACTTTGAAAGCGCCCTGTCACTGTGTGATATGCGCTGAGCCCAGTGCTTGTGCCTATCCAAACTGTTTCACCACTGTGGCACAGCCCTGTCACAAACGAACCAGCTAGCTCGTTGGGGTTTTGTTGCGTACTGCTAAACTGTTTAAATTCATGGCCATCAAATCGATTAAGCCCAGCCTGAGTACCAATCCATATGTAGCCCAGCTGATCTTCGGTAAGTGCCATGATAGTAACTTGACTGAGGCCTGACTCATAATCAAATCGCCTCATAACTTGAGAGGTATCCGTAAAGACAGGGTTTGCCGCCGTAACAAAAACAGCACACAGCAAAACAACACAAAGGGCACCTTGTACAAAAGGCTTAATAACCAGTGTTAATCCTATACACATCACATGCAAGCGCTGTATTAAAAGCATAAATGCCACTTAAGTCTCTATACTTAAACGTAACTATAGCAAAAGCTACGTGTAGCGCTTTAATCCGTGAGGTTTAGTTTAAATCAAATTGGGTTACTTCGCCTGTCCCGTGAAGTAGAGTGTATTTAACCAGTTTGCCCTTATCCATACTCACCAAGCTAATCGCAGAGCCCGAAACCAGATACCGTCCGTTTTCATAATCAGACTTATGCTTGGAAACAGCGAGCTGCCAACGCTTTGTAAATAAGTTAAATGGGCTCCAAGTAGCGAATAACGCAATATCTAGTTTTTCCAAAATCGCCAATAGACCTTTGGGGAACTCATTTTTAATCCCCGAAGCAGTTAGCTGCCAGATCCGATTGTCATGACGACCAAACCTCGCCTGAACCGAAAAACAAAATGAATAATGTACATCACCAGATAGAATAATTGTTTCCTTAGGAGTATCTTCTCGCTTGAAGATATCAATAAGCTTTCTAGCTGCTCCCTCATGTGCCATCCAGTTCTCAACATCCACCACTAATGGCTCGCCGCAAGTATTAAAAATTGCCTGAATGGTTTCAATAACTTTTACACCAAAGACTGGCGCAGGGCTCACCAACAGTACACTTTCATGATTAATCAGTACTTCCTGTAGCTCCATCAGGCTTTCCCAATCCATCAAGCCACTGGGTTCATCAAAGTCTTGCTCGCTTCGCCACCGGTGAGTTCTGGTATCGATCACAACGACTTTTGGTGTCGTATCTAAACAATAATGCCATTGACCAAATCGATTTATCTCTTTATCAAAACTTTGCAAATACCAAACATTGTCTTTTAAAGAATTGGAAAATCCGCCTAACAATCGACCAGACACTTGGTGCGCATCATTACCAAGACCTTGAAACAACCAATATGCGATCAGCCCATTATTGACAATACGCTTACTAGCTTGAGAATTGGCAATATTTTGCTCCCACCTAGGCGTTAAATTCCAATCATCTGTCACATCATGGTCATCGAACATCATTAATGTGGAGACGTTGGCCATCAACCTTTCCACGTTAGGTAAAGTTGCAATGAATTCTTTCAATGCCCTTGATTCAGCCTCAAATAATGTTTGCTGATTTGCACTCAAGCCTTGAGTGTCAAATTCAAAAGGGGTGACTAACTGCCAAGCCTTAGCACTGAAATTTAAGACATAAAAAGCCACAAACTCTTCTATCGAGACAAGATGATTAGCGGCTTTAACACTGGAAAAATGAGGTTCATCTTTTCGTAACCAATAACCCAAAGTAAGTTTACTTCGACTTTTCCAAGGCTCCTTGGGGAGAAAAGAGTCCCGGTTGTAAAGCTGGTCATCCACTGTACTTGGCAGCATCAAATCTAATGCTTGCTCTTTATAAATCCCAAGTAAATCAATTAACTGCTGAACTGCGACAAGCATTGGGCCTGCAACATCATCTGCATAAACTTGATCACCTGATAAGATCAGCAAGCTGGCTCGTTCATCACTATTTTTATAACTTTGAGCCATATAAGAATCGGCTTCAACAAGGCTATCTTTGCTTGGGTGATGCGGATTTCTGCACGAACCATGCAGTACATTTTTCAATAACTTGGGTACAACTATCTGAGGTGAATCCTGATAGCTCAAATTGATTAGATCCGCTGTTTCGCCTGCATTTAAAAGCTGATAAGGGATCTCTTCATCTGTCTTAAACTCCCCTTGTAGCGGACTAACATGGACAAAAGTCAAAAATAGCGCATCACCTAGGCGTATGTCAGTTTGATCTGACACCGTTTGATGCCCCTTCAGCTCGACCTTTAAGTTTGTTGTTCTCGTCGTAACAAACTGCAAGCAAATTTGGTGAGGTTCAGCTCTGCGGACCATAGGCCCGCATAAAAATAGGGGGAGATTAGATTGATTCACTACTTTGGTTACTGCGATTTGCTAAACTAAAAAGTTGGTAAAAATTTTCGGTCGTCGCATGTGCAAGCTCTTTGTATTGCAACCCTTTAAGATCCGCAACAAAATAAGCCACATCCTGAACATAAGCTGGTTGGTTAGTTTTCCCACGGTGAGGGACCGGCGCTAAATAAGGAGAGTCGGTCTCAATTAAAAGTCTATCCAAAGGTAGTTTTTTCACTACTTCTTGCAAATCAACTGCATTTTTAAATGTGACTATCCCTGAAATTGAAATGTAAAAGCCCATATCAATGGCTTTTTTAGCCATATCCCAATCTTCGGTAAAGCAATGCAAAACACCGCCACAATCTTGGGCGTTATGGGCCTTCATTATGTCGATGGTGTCTTTTCTCGCATCTCTTGTATGAATGATCAGCGGTTTTTTCAGTTCATTCGCAACATCTATATGTCCTGCAAAGCTTTCCTGCTGAACTTGATGTGTATCCTTAGCGTAATAGTAATCTAAACCAGTCTCACCAATTGCAACAACACGGGGATGTTGAGCTAGCTCTAATAGCTCACTCTTATTTAACGCATCACTTTGATTCAAAGGATGTACTCCACATGAGGCAGACACATCTTTAAACGGCTCGATGACTTTCAACATATTTGGGAATTGATCAAGCGTGACACTAACACATAAAAAGTGTTCAACTTGCTTATCGCGTGCAGCCTGCAAAACTTCTGGTAACTGAATATCTAACTTGTCGAAATCTAATCGGTCAAGATGACAATGTGAATCTACTATCATTACTACTTTCTTACATCGTATAAGTTGGTTTATCTAAATTGAGTGAAGTACCCAGCATTTTTATTATTTTATCGTTTAACAATTCAAACTCAGAGTCAAAACTAATACCTACACCCGGTGGGTTTGAATTTTGCGCCCCCTGAGGCGTGATCCAAACGACTTTACCTGTCACTTCTTCTTCTTCCAGCGCATCAGGCAGCATCAAACGCATAGACACTGGCGTACCCATATCAAAGCGGCTATTGGTTTTTACAAACATGCCGCCATTTTTTAAAAATGGCATATAACTGCGATATAACTCGTCGTTGTCTTCAATATCGACTAATAATTCTTGCATGATATTCAATCCTGTCTTAGCACACGCTGTATTCCAAATACCAAATTGGACAAACTCAAAAGCTTATTTATGCCCAAAATTTTATGATGATCAGACATATATTTTTCAACTTGTTGTGTGCAATTATGATACTGCACAAAATTAATTTGGCCAGCCACTAGCTGCTGCTTAACCGCAGAAATTAAAAAACGCGTGAATACGGTATACAAGTTAGTGCCTTTTGCAAGCGAACTTTCAAGTGCATTTATATCAGAAATGCTAGCAATATCATGCGCTACTTTCCATAAATAATCCACTTCAGGCATGATCCCTTGGCTAGACCACTGTTCAAGTAGCAACGGCTGATTGGCGAAATTATCAGCCCATAAGTGTGCTTCACTTGAAATTCCTTTCATAGCTAACCACTGCTTTGCTGCTGTCCCATCTGTCACTGCCACCCGAACTTGATTACAACGGCTCAATACGGTTGCCTTAACCTTGGATATATCATTACACGTCATTAAAATATATCGTTTAGCCGCGGGTTCTTCGAGCGTTTTGAGTAATGCATTCGCAGCCGATTCTGTCATTTTTTCTATTTGCTCAATGACAACAACCTTGTTACCACCCTGTTGTGCCGAATGAAAAACGAATTCATTCAATGCCCTGACTTCATCAACTCCGATACTACCTGACTCGGCCATTAGATGTAATAAATCTGGATGGTTTTGGGCGCGCAGTAACAAACAGCTTTTACACTGGCCACAGCTAGCGAGAGTACTGCTATTTGTACACAATAGATCTTCACTTAAACTTTGAACAAGCGCTGTTTTACCGACGCCCACTAGCCCGTGTATCAACTGAGCATGATGAAAGCGATTGCGCTCAAAGCTCTCTTGCATTTGAGATCTAACTGACTCAATCCAAGGAAACATTATGCCGCACCTTGATTACATTTATACTTCATGAATGGCGCATCACTAAGCTATCCACCACTTTAAGGCACTGTTGCAATACTTGCTCTTGAGAATGTCGAGCATCCACAACAGTAAATAACTCTGGTTGTGCATTTGCTTGCGCTAGATATCCGTCTCTGGCTCTCTTTAAAAAATCAATTTTTTCGTCTTCTAAGCGATCTAAACCCTCGCCTCGTTGCTGAACTCGCTGCAAGCCAAGTTCTGGCTCGAGGTCTAAAATAAGATTCATATCAGGTTTAAACCCGTTTAGCGCTAAATCATTAATTGTTTTAATGACTTTTAAATCAATGCCTCTTGCATAATGTTGAAAGCTGAAAGTTGCAGCATCAAAGCGATCGGAAATAACCACCTTTCCCGCTGCAAGTGCAGGTTTAATTTTTTCTTCAATATGCTGTGCACGTGCTGCACCAAATAGCATTAATTCTGCAATGTCCGTCATTTGAGGGGTCTCTGGATTAAGAATAACTTCACGGATTTTTTCACCAATTTCTGTGCCTCCAGGCTCACGAGTTAAAACAACCTCATAGCCTTTCGAAGTTAGGTAAGCTTCAATCCCCTTAATCACTGTTGTTTTGCCTGCGCCATTACTGCCATCGCAAACTAGCATGAACCCTTTGCTCATTATTAATCACTCAAACTTAATTTTTTGTCGTGGATAAGTGCCCTATACTACCGTTTTTTTTGGCCTTTATCAGTACATACTAATTCTTTTGCATACTAATCAGTCAACATAGCTGTATATACAAAGTTTTAAACATCACATTAATTATCAAACGCAACCGTAAATTAACAACTAAGTTCAAAAAAAAACCAACTCGAATCGTTCTATCTTAGATAATTAAAAAATGACAACGCAGTCAATTTGATTTAAGTCTTTATTTCGCTGATTTGTCATTGAATTGTGTACAGTTAGACCTTAGTATTGTTCAAAATAATAATACGAAATATTTAGTTTTGAGTACATTAAGCCGATTTTTCTTACTTGAAGAAGAACAAAAACCAAAAGTAAACGTACCTACATGGCGACTTAGCGCCCTTCGTATTATTTTGGCGACGGGCTTAGTACTGTGCTTGGGCATTTTTCTAAATAGCTTACCAGCGGCAATTGATTACGAGTTAAACTATGTCATTGCTTTAACTACCGGATTCACACTCGCAGTTGGCACATTACTGCTATTGAGTAATCGTTCTTTTTATCTCACCGCACATTTACTCTTGTTATGCATTATCACTGCTGGGGTGATGATCAAGTTATTCATTCCAAGCATTGAACTTGCTCATTTAGGCTCTATCTTTGTTTACATTACACCTATTATCGCATTGATTTTAGTGGGGAAAAAAACCGCCGTTTTTTATGCGCTATTAAACATTATCCCTTTCATACTGATACTCAAGAACGTCGATATCTCTGTTGTACCAAAAGAAAGTAGGATGTTAGTTGATGCCGTATTACACATTCAACTTTTGCTGTTTTTCTTCCTAAATTGCTGTATTCCACTTGCTGTTTGGAGGACAAGCCTCGCTGCAAACCGTTTAAACCAGCACATGCATGAAAATAACACCCTTTTAAAATCACAAAAGCAGATTTATCAGCGCTTTTTCCAAAAATCATTTAACGCAATTATCCTAGTTGATAACGCCCTAAATATTGTAGAAGCAAACGATAAAGCGAAAAGATTGCTGAATATCCAGACGCAACCACTGCCCTTGTTACTTTCACGCATTACGCCGGATAACATTGATTATCTTACATACGACAGTGAGCTTGTTGATGCAATACCAAAAACATTTACCGTAGATGAGAAATGTATTGAAGTCGCAGCACAAGAGCAACACTCAAACAATATTAAAGCTTGGTATCTACAAGATGTGTCAGATCAGCAACAACTTCAACAAGACCTACTCACACTCGACGTTGCCCATCAACAAGCCAAGTACTTTGATAAAGCAACCAATCTACCAAATAAAACGTGGTTACTAGAGCAGCTCCAAGCGCACATAGACAGAGGTGAACCTTTTGCCTTACTGATCGCTGACAATTTAAACAAACATGTGCTTGATTATATGATTGATGGAGAGCAACACCGCACTCTCTATGCACGGATAAACCAAATTGTAGAGCAAGACGCAGAGTTATTAGATCAAATTGCTTATATTGGTGCAGGAAGAATAGCTATCTTAGTAGAAGCAAAGGCGCCATTAAAAGACATTGCACGCCGCTGGCATAAACAACTCGACTTTTGGCTAAAGCTCGGACAACATCAGTTTCACTCTAAATATGCCATTGGTATTGCCACCTACCCGGAGCACGGGTATATCGCCGAGAGATTATTAAAAAATGCACTACAAGCCTGTGAGCTGAGAGCACCAAACCAGATGATCACCGTTTTTGATCAAATGACTCGTAGGCAAACTTTAGCAAGACATGAAATGGCTTTGCTACTGGAAAAATCCATCGAGCTAGGTGAGTTAAAACTATATTTGCAAAGTAAACATAATGCCAACAAAGACATTATTGGCTTTGAAGCCCTAGCAAGGTGGCATAACAACTTATTGGGCTGGGTTCCGCCCTCGCAGTTTATTCCCATAGCAGAAGAGTTTGGCTTAGTAAATCAAGTCACAAGAACTATGTTGAAAAAGGTTTGCCAACTTTTAACCAGTACACCCGATATCACTGTGCCTGTCGCAATTAATATCAGCTCAAGGGATATTGAAGATCCTCACTTTATCACTTCAATTAAAGAAATAACGACACACTATGGCGTGTCACCTCAGTCTATTGAGCTAGAGTTAACCGAATATAGTTTCGCTGAAGACCATAATCACATTATGGAGCAGCTAAACAAGCTTGGTTTTATTTTAAGCGTTGATGATTTTGGTACTGGATATTCAAATATTGCACGCGTGCTTGAATGTCCAATACAAAGGCTTAAGTTAGACAGAAGTTTAATATCTGATATCACGGATCTTAAAAAACAACGCTCCCTATTACTGGGACTAAAAACCATATGTGAAAACATGCAGATTGCACTATTAGCTGAGGGAGTTGAAACCCAAGAAGACTTCGAACGCTTGGATGCACTAGGCATTACTGAATATCAAGGTTATTGGTTCAGTAAACCCCAAAGCGCCGATGAACTTGGCTTCAGCAGAAACAAACAAGACACTGTCATAAATTAGTCATCAAAAAAGTGTTTAATGTGCATGTCCAAACAACCTTGTTTGGCATTTGAATTCCCCCTTAAGATTTTTAGCGCTTGAGCTTTCAGGCGCCTTTTCCTTTTTCGTCCCCCTTATAAACCCAAATTTTAGACAAAAAAAACCCAGCCGCATCGCAACTGGGTTCAAAGCTAATTAATTACCTAATTAACCAAGTAACTCACCAAGCTGCTGACTTACAGCGTCTACAGCTTGTGTACCGTCTAGCTTGTGGTACTGCGTATTGCCCGCTTCTGCTTCTTTGTTGTAGTAATCAACAAGCGGTCTTGTTTGGTCATGGTAGATACCTAAACGCTTACGTACAGTTTCTTCTGTATCATCAGCACGGATAATAAGGTCTTCACCAGTCTCATCGTCTTTGCCTTCAACCTTAGGCGGATTGTAAACAACGTGATAAACACGACCAGAACCAGGGTGTACACGACGACCGCCCATACGCTCAACGATGATCTCGTCAGCAACATCAAACTCGATAACGTGATCAATCGTAATCGCATTTTCTTTCATTGCATCGGCTTGAGGAATAGTGCGAGGGAAACCATCTAACAGGAAACCTTTCTCACAGTCAGGCTTTGCGATACGCTCTTTAACTAGACCAATGATGATTTCATCAGAAACTAGTTGACCAGCATCCATCACTTTTTTTGCCTCTAAGCCTAGCGGTGTACCTTCGCTGATAGCAGCGCGAAGCATATCGCCTGTAGAGATTTGAGGGATACCAAATTTTTCCATAAGAAATTGAGCTTGAGTGCCTTTACCAGCACCAGGCGCGCCTAAAAGGATAATGCGCATATTATGTTCCTCGATTCTGAGTTTACTGTATTTTAATTGGTTGGAATTTTTTCATATTGCGCGTTGATACTCAAGTCACTTATACCAATTGATTAGAGGTTTTGTACCCCATGTCGAATGTACATGAACATAATCAACTTATTGTGCAAGGAATACGCACCAAAATCGTATATTTATAAAACAATATTTTTTAGCTAAGTACTCAGGTAAACCAATACACATAAAAAAGCCCCGCACATTTTGAAGTGACCCCCAATAGTTGGACATTCTAATTACTGGGGGTCTTTTTATGTCTAAATACAGTAAAAAGTTCAAACTAGAAGTTGCAACGCAAGCCAACACTCAAGGTTCGCGCTCACTTTATAGACAATTTAATGTCAGCTCACGGCAAATACGATATTGGTGTTTAGTTTATCGTCTTCATGGTGAACACGCTTTTTTGCATAAGCAAAAGCCTTATACAAGTGAAGTTCGCTTAGAAATGATCCAACGAATGAAACGAGAAGGGTGGTCGTTAACTTACACCAGTGCCTTTTTCGATTTATCTTCTCCTGGCATGTTATCCAAATGGCTTTGTGCTTATAATTCGGGAAAACTAACTCACCCGAAACTAAGTAGAGCAAAAATGTCCAAATCCGCCAATGCTAAAGACTCGAAAACAATGACTGAAAAAGAATTAAGAGAAGAGCTTGAGTACCTCAGAGCGGAGAATGCTGTTCTAAAAAAGTGGAGTGCCTTGGCTCAGGAAAAACAAACAACGAAAAAGCAAAAGTAGTGAGTGAGCTTAAGGCCAAATTTAAACTATCCCATTTACTTGAGGCCAGTGGGTTGCCTAAAAGTGTTTACTATTACCATCGCAACAAAGGCGATAGTCATGACAAATATGATGCAATAACAAAGCAAATTAAGTCTATATTCCATGCTCACAAAGGACGATATGGTTATAGGCGCATAACATCAACATTACGCAGCGCAGGCACTTTAATTAACCATAAAACTGTTCAACGCTTAATGCAGCAATTGTCGCTGCAATCAGTAGTGAGGCCAAAGCGCTATAAGTCTTATAGAGGCACCAAAGGTAAGCATATCGACAATACGCTTAACAGAGACTTTACTGCTGTGAAACCGAATCAAAAATGGGTAACCGATATCACCGAGTTTAAGGTAGCTAACCAGCGTGTCTATCTGTCACCAATCATTGACCTGTTTAATCAAGAAGTCGTTAGTTATGAGGTTGGAACTTCACCAAGATTAAGCTTGGTTACAGATACATTAAACAATGCTGTTAAGCAGTTGGCATGGCATGAACGACCGCTCATTCATTCTGACCAAGGTTGGCAATATCAACATCAGTTGACCAGAAAATTCATTGCTGAGAACAATCTTACACAAAGCATGTCTCGAAAAGGAAACTGCCTAGACAATGCCGTAGCAGAAAATTTCTTTGGCATATTGAAAACGGAAATGTATCACGGTTATGAGTACAAAAGTGTTACCGAGCTGGTAAGTGCCATAAAAGAATATATAGAATATTACAATCACAAACGAATTAAGCTAAAACTAAAAGGCCTGAGTCCGATAGCGTATCGAAATCAGGCCTTGGTAGCCGCTTAGAAATGAGTCCAACTTTATGGGGTCACTTCAATTTGCAGGGCTTCATTTTAATTCTGAGTTGCAATTATAAGAATGCACCTAGTGCTTTAACTTGGTCAATCATACGGTTTGAGAAACCCCACTCATTATCATACCAAGCCATCACTTTAACAAGTTTACCCTCTGCTTTAGTTTGCGTTGCATCGAATACTGAAGATGCTGGGTTGTGGTTAAAGTCGATTGATACAAGTGGCAACGTGTTGTATTCAAGCACACCCGCCATCGCGCCTTCTGCAGCAGCTTTTACAATTTCGTTCACTTCTTCAGTCGTAGTTTCGCGCTTAGCAACGAAAGTTAAATCAACCAAAGATACATTCACAGTAGGAACACGCACAGCCATACCATCAAGTTTGCCAGCAAGCTCAGGCAATACTAAACCAACTGCTTTTGCAGCGCCCGTTTTGGTCGGGATCATAGACTGAGTTGCACTACGAGCGCGGTATAAGTCTTTGTGGTACACATCACATAAGTTTTGGTCATTTGTAAATGCATGAATTGTTGTCATGCTACCCTGCTCGATGCCAATAACATCGTTTAGTGCTTTTGCAACTGGTGCAAGACAGTTAGTTGTACAGGATGCATTTGAGATAATATTGCTGTTTTCGTTTAACACATCACTATTAACGCCGTGAACCACTGTTGCATCTAAGTCTGTACCTGGCGCTGAAACGATGACTTTCTTTGCGCCCGCTTCAATGTGCTTAGCAGCAGCCTCACGCGATGTGAAAATACCCGTACATTCTAGTACGATATCAACATTTAATGCTTTCCAAGGCAGGTTTGCAGGATCACGCTCTTGCGTTAGTGTAATTTCATCATTTCCGATAACAAGTGTATTACCCGCAAGTGTTAACTTTTCATTGAAACGACCATGTACAGAATCGAATTGAGTTAAATGCGCGTTTGTTTCTGCTGGCGCAAGATCGTTGATAGCAACAATCTTGATTTGGTCATTTTGACCTGATTCGTAAAGTGCGCGTAGTACGTTGCGACCGATGCGGCCATAGCCATTAATTGCGATGTTGATCATGATTACTTTCCCCTAATTATTTAACTTCACTTGCTTGTTTTGCAAGCGCTTCGATGGCTTGCCAGTCTTTATTTGCAATTAGCGATTTATCCAACATCCAAGTACCGCCAACACAAACTACATTGTTTAACGCCAAGTATTTAGGCGCGCTTTCAAGTGTTATTCCACCTGTTGGGCAAAATGTCACTTGCGGAAGAGGCCCACCAATTGACTTAAGCATTGGTGCACCGCCAGCTGCTTCTGCTGGGAAAAACTTTAGATACTTAAAACCATGCGAGGCGAGTTCCATTGCTTCACTTGGTGTAGCAGCACCAGGTAAAAATGGGATATCAGTACTTTTAGCAAGTTCTAGTAATTCTGAGCTCACACCAGGACTTACCATGAAGTCTGCACCCGCATTAACTGACGCTTCAAAAGAAGCTTTGTCCACAACTGTACCAGTACCGACATAAGCTTCAGGCAATGCTTCTTTAATTTGCTTTACCGCTTCAGCTGCTACAGGTGTTCTAAGCGTAACTTCAAGTGCACGTAGTCCGCCATTGTATAAAGCTCGTGCCAATGGTATTGCGTCTTCTAATTCTTCTATAACAATTACCGGTACTACGGGCGCTGCCGATAAGATTTCTTGTATTTTCATATTTACCCCATCCCCAATGTTTTTATTCGTCGATACCAAAGGCGCTAGCACCCAAGTCTGCACTACTCACCATGTTTCTAAACCCGGTGAATAGCTCTCGGCCTGTACCGAATGTCAGCTCTGGTTGAGTAAGTTCTAGTTCGCGCTCTGCTAATTCTTCATCTGAAACATGTAAAATTAAATCACCATTTGGCGCATCTAGCGTGATCATGTCACCTTCGCGGATCTTCGCAATGATGCCACCTTCAACGGCTTCTGGCGCTAGGTGAATAGCCGCAGGTACTTTACCTGACGCACCTGACATACGACCATCTGTCACAATCGCAACTTTATAACCCTGATCTTGCAAGGTTGCCATCACTGGCGTCAGCTTATGTAACTCAGGCATGCCTTTGGCTTTAGGACCTTGCTCTTTAATTACAGCAATAAAGTCTTGATTTAGCTCGCCGTTTGCAAATGCATCCTGAAGAGAGGCCTGTGAGCTAAATACTTTTGCAGGTGCAGAAACAAACTGGTGTTTCTCGTCAACGGCTGACACTTTAATTACCGCTTTACCCAAGTTACCTGTTAATAGTTGCAAGCCGCCTTGCTTGTTAAATGGATTTGATACCGGTCTAAGCACATCTTCGTCTAAAGAGTTTTCAGGGCATGGTACCCACTTAACCTTACTTGGGCCTTCACTGTTGGTCATGATCACATTGGTATCAACATCTAAAACTGGCTCTTTGGTGTAGTCGTCTAGGCCTTCACCAACAATAGTCTTAACATCATTATGTAAATAACCCGCATCGCGCAGTTCACGCATTAAGAAGCCCATACCACCAGCCGCTTGGAAGTGGTTTACATCCGCTGAGCCATTTGGATAAATTCGGGTTAAAAGTGGCACCACTTCTGACAGCTCAGCCATGTCTTTCCATGTGATCTGTACGCCAGCGGCTTTCGCCATTGCAACTAGGTGTATTGCGTGGTTAGTAGAGCCACCTGTCGCGAGTAAACCAACTAAGCCATTGATAACAGTCTTTTCATCAACAATCTCGCCGATTGGGTTTGCTGATTTAGTTTCAATTAGTTGTGTTAGCATCATTTTCACAGCACTGGCAGTTAGACCATCTCGTAACTCAGTGTATGGATTAATGAATGAACTTCCTGGCAAATGAAGACCCATGATCTCCATCAGCATCTGATTTGAATTTGCAGTACCATAGAAAGTACAAGTACCCGCACTATGGTATGAAGCACTTTCCGCTTCTAATAGTTCTTCACGGCTAACTAGGCCTTGTGCAAAGCTTTGACGGACACGCGCTTTTTCTTTATTTGGAATACCAGACTCCATTGGGCCGGCTGGTAAAAAGAAAATTGGTAAGTGGCCAAAAGAAAGTGAACCTATTAAAAGTCCAGGTACAATCTTGTCGCACACACCTAAGCAAAAAACACCGTCAAACACATCGTGTGACAACGCTACTGCGGTAGACATCGCGATAACGTCACGTGAAAATAAAGACAGCTCCATACCATCGCGCCCCTGTGTAACACCGTCACACATCGCAGGTACACCGCCAGCAACCTGTGCTGTGGCATCATACTTTGTCGCTATCTTTTTAATTAGGTCTGGGTATTCGATATAAGGAACATGTGCAGAAAGCATGTCATTGTAAGAGTTGATAATCGCTAGATTTGGCTGATCGTCAGCTTTTAGTCTTGCCTTATCGCTACTTGAACAAGCAGCCATTACGTGTGCTAAGTTACCACACCCAAGTCCAGCTCTTACGCGTGTTTGTTTTTTTGCTTCTTGTATACGCTTAAGGTAGGCACTACGAGTTGTCTGGCTGCGTTTAACGACTCTTTCAGTAACTTCTTGAATTCGAGGATGCAACATAATCCGCCTCTCTGCATGTTTAGAGGAAAAAGGCTCAGCACATCTCACATGTACTGAGCAGCTTTGATTTACCCGTTCAAAGGTACGCTGACAGGTTGTCTCTCACCTCAACCTGACACCGGTGTCACTGTATTAACTCACACTTATGACACCGGTGTCAACCTGTAGAACATTAAATTTAGATTAAATTAGGGTCATATCTAAATTATGGACAAAAAAAGCCCAATCGCTAGGGATTGGGCTTTTGACAAGTAGATGTAATTAAAACTGGTTATTTTGCAGCAGTCGACTCTCTAGTAATGAGCTTTGCTTCAAGCACTTTTTGATAAACTTCTGTCGATGGGTCAGATATTTGCAAAATCAATTGCTCAACAGCTTGGCGAGTCATCTCCTCTACAGGCTGTGCAATTGTGGTCAAACCCGGCCAAATATGCCTGGCGATCGGTGCATTATCAAAACCTGCAATTGAAATATCCTCTGGGACTCTTAGCTGCCTTTGCGTTGCAAGCTTCAACACCGCTGCTGCCATGTAATCGTTAGATGCAAAAACCGCAGTTGGCATTGGCTCCAGATCTAAAATCTGTTTTGCACTATCAGCACCCGAGTGATAACTAAAGTTACCCTGTGCTACCAAACCTTCGTTAAATTCAATTCCATGATTAAGTAACGCATTTTGATAACCACTGAAGCGTTTTTCAGTTGCACTGTGGTCTTGATGGCCCTTAATAAAAGCAATTTCTTTATGACCAAGTGATATTAGGTGCTCAGTAAGTTCATAGGCACCTTGTTCATCGTTACTGCGCACAGAAATAGAAGTGTCGTCTTCCAAAGCAGATGCAACACGAGCGAACGGGATATTCTGTGTTTTTAAAAAATCAATTAGCTCTTGTGAATCAGAAAATGGCGGTGTCAACACCAAGCCATCTAGCCTCGACGTAGTCAGTAATTGATCAACGTTATGAATTAGCTCATCACCCCTTAGCTCGCATGGGTGAATAAGCAAATTATAGTTGAATTTGTGACACGCTTCTAAAGCCCCGCTTTGCACTCGAGTAATATAACTTTTACTCGGGTTGTCATATAAACACCCAATAATAAAACTTTTATTGCGCGCCAGTCCGCGCGCGATAGGGTTTGGCTTATAGTCGAGCTCTTTAAAAACTTTGAGTACCTTTTCACGCGTAGCTGGACTAACATTAGGCTCATTATTGAGTACTCTAGAGACCGTTTTTTTCGATACCCCAGCATACTCAGCTACGCTGTTAATGGTTACTTTTTTCATACTTATTCCAATTTATGAAAATTGGTTACGGCTATGCAGACATGCTGCCGCTCCAATTAGAGGAATATTATCCTGCACAACTAGAGTTACTGGAATTTGCCCTGCGTACTGAGACATTATCCCTTTTTCTGTAAACCTTTCAACAAACCTGCTTGAGATCAGCCGTTCAGTCATGCGTGGTAAAATCCCACCGCCAATAAACACGCCACCTAACGCCCCGAAAGTTAACGCAAGATCACCTGCAACACTACCAATCCAGTCACAAAACTGGTTGAGTGTCGCATCACATACTTCACACTCTCCCGCTTTCGCGCTTACCTGTGCAGCATTTAAATCTTCAGCTTGTACACCTTTGACTTGCGCCATTGCTTTGTAAAGCCTCGCAAGCCCTGGGCCAGAAAACACGGTCTCTACTGAAACATGCCCAATGCTTTCTTTTAATACTTGTAATAATTGCCTGTCTAATTCAGTTACTGCTGCCAAGCTTATATGCCCAGCTTCACAACTCAATACAGAGCTGCTGTGGATATCGCTGACATGACAAGCCGCACCAAACCCAGTACCAGGTCCCATCACAGCTATGTTTGCACCTTTAGCTGCTTGTCCTGCCTTAATCTGTATATTGTCTTCTTTTTTTAGATAAGGCGCAGCATAAGCGAATGCCGCAAAATCATTAATCACCGCACACTGCTCAAAACCAAATTGTTTCTGAACATCTTGGGTATTAAAATTCCAGCCCAAATTAGTTAAAAATACTTGATGTCCTTTGATAGGTCCTGCAACGGCGAAGCAAGCTCTAGAAGGTTTCGAAATAGTCAGTGAATCGAGGAAAGCTGATAAAGCAGTTTCAAAGGATTGAAACTCTGCACTTGGAAAAGTAAGTTGATGGGCAATTGTAAACTGATTAGAGTCTAAATCGTATCCTGTCACGACGGCAAATCGAGCATTAGTACCACCAATATCGGCAACGATAATCGGCTCGAACGCACGGTCATGACCATTAAAACTATTAAGTGTTGTCTGGCTCATGCTGTTTTTCTCTGTTGTTGCGGTGTTCCAAACACCTATTGGGGCTAGCCCCACTTGTTATCCCAAATCATCATCAGCCGAAACTTTGCACGCTGGCTGAAAAAAGAGCTGCCCTAATTCAGGGCAGCCAAATACGTTTTGACAACAAAATGATAAAACACCGACATTATGACACCGGTGTCAAAGTACATCAATAAAAATTTACGCCTTTTATGAAATTGGTTGCAAAAAAAAAATAATCAAAGACAATGTCCAAGACTCAATTAAACTAATTTTGAACATGAAAACAAAAGGTAAAGCAACCTCCTTCGACATTGCACATTTTGCAGGCGTTTCTCAATCAACCGTCTCTAGAGCGCTTAGAAATAGCCCCCTTGTGAATGAAGAAACGCGAAGAAAAGTGTGGGAGGTCGCTAAGAAGCTCAATTATAAAGTCGATAAAAATGCCAGTAATTTACGCACTCAGCAAAGTGCAACCTTGGCTATTTTATTATTTGAAGATCCTACCGGTGATGAGTCTCAAATAAATCCTTTCTTTTTAAACATGCTCGGAAGCATTACTAGAGCATGTGCTAAAGAAGGATATGACTTATTGGTTTCTTTCCAGTCTATCAGCCAAGATTGGCGTGCTGAATACGAAGACAGTCATCGCGCAGATGGCATCATTTTACTGGGCTACGGTGATTACATGGATTACCAATCAAGGTTACAAAACCTATTATCACAAAATACCAAGTTCGTATGCTGGGGCGCAAATGTTGAGGGGAGGCCCGATTTAACTGTCAGTTGTGACAACTATGGTGGCGGCCAATTGGCAGCTCAACACTTTATCGAAAAGGGAAGAAAAAACTGCGTCTTTATTGGAGACGCCTCAGAACACAGCCCTGAATTTTTAACTCGATTCAAAGGCTTTCAAGAAACTTTAGAGCGCCACGGTATTTCATGCGGTGAAAGACATATTGCAAATGCCATATCAACAGAGGATTCGGGCTATCACGCTACACATTCTCTTTTGGCAAACAATATAAAATTTGATTCTTTGTTTGCCGCCAGTGATTTAATTGCCATTGGCGCCATCAAAGCATTAAAAGAAGCAGGCTTAAGAATACCCGAAGACGTCAATGTCATTGGTTTTGATAATATTGCTGCATCAAACTATATCACACCATCTCTAACCACAGTTCAGCAAAATACAACGCTTGCAGGGCAAATGCTTGTTACAAACCTACTCTCTTTAATCAGAGGTGAAGATATAACCGACACATTATTGCCACCCAAATTGATACTCAGACAGTCAACATCTCAGTAGATTAATTTAGTTGAGGTTCGCAAGTTGAAAAAATCTCTTCCCACAATAACTTATTGGTTTTAATCCAATCCAGCGCTGCTTGTTTAACTGTACGCCCATGAACATCCACTTGGGCGGACAGCGTTTCAATTTCTTCATTAGTTAAGTCAAACCTCTTAACTCCACCGGATAAACACGGAAACATTTCAGCAAAGCGTCGGCTTGAGACCTTTTTCAACCAGCCCGACCTGGGGTTACCACAATCGAATACTAATTCAGAATTGACACCCCAGCTGCTATCTTCTTCACATTCCTTAGCGTATTGCGGAAATTCTACAAACTCTCCAGGGTAAACCGCTCCAACCCAATTGGGAGTCCAGTTAAATACCAAAATTGCATGCCGCTTCTCAATCGCATATTTAAGCTCTTGCCAAATTTCCTTGCCCTCATCAACTTGTTTGACGATAAAGTTGAGGCCCAATGCTTTGATCCGTGCCCTGTCTGGTTTCTCCCATGGACCTGCAATATATACGCCTTTTCCTCTTGAGCCTACCCGTTTAAATATATCTGCACACGTTCTTAGTGCTCGCCAATTTGGTAGCCCAGGGCACATATCTTTAACATACAATGGATACCACCAATCCTCTCGTGTTTTAACAGAGTACTCCCCCAAATCAACAATTTTTCCCACACGATGCAATTGATTAAACTTATCCTCCATCGTACCTTGCCACACTTCTAATTGCAGATCGGCATTATTTGTCTTTAATAAAAACCATTGTTCATCTACAGTCACTGTGATCAGCTCTACTTCGAATCCTAATCGGATAAAAATTTGTTCTGCAATATTTGCTAGGATTTTTTGACTCGTCCAATCATTTACGATAATTCGAATTGGTTCCGCCATAGCTTGGCAATGCATTAACAATAAAAAGAACAAAACTTTTTTCATAATCTATACAGTACCGATAATAGTTAGCGTTGACTTTTCACAGTTTTAGCTGATTAATGTGTAAATGTAGGCTCTGTGGCACTCTCCAGAGGCTGTTTTCACTTCACATTCTTGCCGCGTATACTCTTGCCCCTCAAATTCATCAATCACCTGCCAAAAATCGTTGAGTTTGCTCGATCTGACCAAGTAGCCTTCTATCCAATCTCCCTCAGTGCTCAGTTCAATTCCTGGATAGCCCATCGCTGCGCCCCACCCTTGTTCATAAAGCTTGCCTTTTACCCAGCCTTTTTGATATGTCGCTTTCAAAGGCTCCAACACGCTAGCATTTTCACGATCTGGCGCCAAAGAACCATATACAAATAGCTTGTTGATACTCTGCTTCACATTCACCTCCATACTACCCCTCACATTAAAATATAGTAATAATTGCAAATTATGGTCCAAAATTAATAGCTATCTAATCGGCAAGTTCATGCAAAAGCATCAACATTTGCTAAGCTTTTATTGGGCTCCAAGTTTGGGGAACAATTCAACTTAAAGTCATTTTCTATGACTTGATAAGGATCATGTAATAAGTGCAAGTTCATGACTTAACCTTAATGCTCTCACTTTTCATCGCATCAATGACTGGCGCAATTGTATTGAGCGCCATAACAAGGATGAGCCAGACTATTGAGGGCGCGCGATATTGGGCCATTGCGCTTGGTATCCTATCTGTTGCTTACCTTTCTCAGTTAACCCTGCAAGGAATACCAAGAAATATCATGGTTGTGACCTTTAATACCTGTCTTATTATCGGGCATGCACTTTGGTTAATTGGGGCTTGGCACTTTGTACATAGCCCGCCTTCAAAACAAAAAGTTTTACTTCTGATCGCACCCGTTTTGGTACTGTCTGTAGTATTTACGCTGATTATACCGGAACGCTCAATACGGCTGTTGGTGATTGGAGTTTGGCTGCTTTATGTTAGAGCAAATTATGCTTGGGTCCTGTGGCAGCATGCCAAGCAAGATAAAAACGAATATATCGCTGTAAAAATCACCGTATCTGTTGTGCTTTTAGAGCTTATTTTAAGTTTTCTATATACACTTTATGGTGCATTCGGCGCATTACCCAGTATCGGAGAGCAGTTTAGCTGGGTTGGCGGTTACACATGGGTAGTGGCTTTAATTGGAATTGTCGCAGGTATTCCTTTACTCATGCTACTCAGTGCCGGAAGGTTTGTGAGAAAACTCGAATACGCTGCCCATCATGACGAATTAACAGCACTACTCAATCGTCGTGGCCTGACTAAATGCCTTGATAACATCATGCCCCTCTCACAAAGAAAATGTCACTCTTTGACTGTTATCATGTTAGACGTAGATCATTTCAAAAGAATAAATGATACGTTCGGACACCAAACTGGCGACCAAATTCTTGCTCATGTAGGTAAACAACTGCATGCATCTGTGCGTGCATCAGACCTTGTTACCCGCTGGGGAGGAGAAGAATTTTGTATCGTTTTATTCGATAGTAACCCTGCCCATGCACTGCAACTGGCCGAAAAAATAAGGCGTGCTTTTACTCACAGCTTAGCGCAAGTCAACACACAAGTTGGTGAAGTAACCTTGAGTGCAGGCATTGCTAGCACAGAAACTGTATCAAAGGCCGCATTTGAAGCAACCCAATTACAAGCGGATAACGCACTCTATCAAGCCAAGCACAATGGCAGAAACCGAAGTGAGCTACACTTAATAGAAGACGCATAACATAGCACAACGATTTATTGCGCTTTTAAAAATAAGGGTTAAAACTATCCAAACGTTTTAGGAAATAAGCTGCTTTATCCTCATTTCCCTGAGCTTTATATAATTTAACGGCAAGCGCGTAGCAATCTCTAATCTTGTTAGTCAACTCTAACTCTGAAAAGTGTGCGATTGCCTGCTCAATTGCTATTTGTGCCTGTGCATGCTTATCACGCACTTTCCACAACGCATTGTTATATACAACAAATGATAATATTTCTATATTTTCAAGCTCGCCACGCGCTTTCAGGTTATCTAGCGAGCGCAAATCTCTGTCCATTTCTTCCCATAACATTATACTGTCGCTTGCGTACATCACACCTAACCATCGATAGTAAATACTTCGCTCATTATCATCTTTATATGCCTCGCTTAGCGCCAAGGCAGAGGCTGACGCCTCTTTAAAGCGACCTTGTGCATGTGCAAGCTTTGCTTCTAACGCTCTTATAGGAAGTTTTAACTCAGCACCTTCATATTTATGCAGTGCTTTCGCTTGTTCAATGAGCTTTAAAGCAAATTCAAATCGACTTTGATTAATATAAATCGTCGCCTTTTTGAGCTGCAAAACCCCCATTAACGTCAAATCATTTCGCAAATTAGCATATTTAAGGCCTGTGTCGTAATTACTCAAAGCAAGATCAAGTTTTTCCTCTTGCCTTTTTCTATCTCCTCGCGCCATCCAAGTATTTGTCAACTCCAAATATTTTGTCACCCGATATTGCTTTTCAGGCGCGCTTGAGCAGCTTGTGTTTATCAATACAAACACCACTACCAATGCCAAGCTTCTAATCATGCATCTCTATCCCTGTGGTTTGCGGTTGTTTTTCAATACCGTCTTTCAGAATGGGATGATTATTAAGCGCCTGTAAGGTCTTATCCATTTTATCTAACACTTGCTGCATGCTATGTATCGCGATGGCAAATTGCTCACGTTCACTGTGCACTTCTTTAAGCATGGTTTGCATCACTGTAAGGCTTTCATTGAGGTTGTTCAGTACAATAGGTAATTGACCTTCGGTTATATCTCCGACAATCTCAGCTGGGTATGCGTAGTTATTTAAAGTAGTGCCAGCTTGTCCCATTAGGCGCTCGGTCGTTAATAGTGTGGTATTAATTTGGGCTAATACTTTTGGCATTTGTTCAAGTATCTGCTGGCTTTGAGCCAATGTACGCTCAGCATCTGGCAATAAATCACTGCTTCTGACCTCCTCACTCACCACCATCAAATTGTCGCTAATTTTTGCTACACGGTCTAAGACTCTAAATATCGCTCCAGCCTCGGGGTTATCTTCTTTTTGAAAGTTCTGTAAAAGCTGGTTAATACTGGCGAGTATGCTCTCAATATCATCGCCTTTTTGAGCAATTGCCCCCTGCTCCACATAACTTTTACCTAACTCACTATTAATATGTGGAATAAAACTATTTGGTGCCAATTGAATATAGCTATCAACACGTTTTTTATCAGGTAAAATCAACTCAAAGGTCGTTACATCATCAAAAATTGGATGCTGCTCGCCGGCTAATACAGCATACTCAACGACCTTGTTTTGGTATTCCTGAAATATCCATAAATCAACCTCAATCAAATTGGTGTCGTGATTCAATCTAAATCCATCTATTCGCCCTACTTTTAATCCTTTAAAATAAATGGCCGGCAACGCACTCAGCCCACTTGCGTCTTGAAGCACCGTTTTATAATACGTTTTATCGGCAAAAGTATGATTGTTTACCAAGATCATTGAGGTCAAGATCAGCAACATCAAAATACCCGCAATACCAAAAACCAGTACGATATTATTTGTTTTATTTACACTATGTTGCATGCTCTAACACTCCGACAAACAGAACAGCTCATTAAGCTCTAACTGCTCGTCCGCCAAGTTACTGATCACCTCTTTTCGATTTGAACATAAAACCAATGTCGTGCCTTGATCTTTAAGTTTTAATAAGAGTTTCAACACATAATGACTCCATTGCTCATCAATTTCCGTCATAGGTGCATCCCATATCACAGCTCTAGGCTTTAATAACAGTGCGCGTGCAAGACCCGCCAAAGATGCCTGACCAGATGAAAGCATCTCGGTGCGCTGTGGTAAATATTGCGTCAAAGCAAACTCCTCAGCTAGCGCGTTAATACGGCTATACTTCTCAGCTTTATCTAACTCTTTGCAATGACGATTTAGTGGCAGCAAAAGGTTCTCTTCTAGAGTTAAATTTGAAATTAGCCCTGATAATTGAAATACCACGCCTAAGTCTCTTCGAAAGTCAGCATATTTCTGCGCATTCATTTTGCGGACATTACAGCCATCAATGACTACTTCCCCTCCATCAGGTCTGATGATGTCACTAGCAATGCTAAAAAATAAGGTCTTCCCACAACCAGAGCGTCCAGACACAACTAGACACTCACCACTATTTACATGAGCGTTTATATCACTAAATATGGCCCTGCTTTTCACACTGTGGGAGATATTTTTAAACTCAATCTGCATCACTATTGGCCTGTAATTATCACGTACAGCAAAGTCAGAGAAACATGAATTAAGCAAATTGAAATAAGCCCTCTGCCAACCGCCTTGATATTACGTTGCGGCACTTCGGTAATCGCGCGATTCACAGTCAAACCGTGATAACTGGCAATTAAGCTAATAAACAAGCCTGATAATGCAACTTTCAAAAGCATGATGACTATGTCCAACCAATGTAATTCACTAATTAACTTTGCAAAAAATGTACTTACGGGGATTGATTGAAATGCGTTACTGACTAAATAGCCACCAAAAATACCGCATGCTACAAAGTAGCTCATGAGCAGCACTAGGGATACAATCATGCCTAATACACGGGGGGCGACAAGATAAGAAATGGGTGAGACGCCCATTGCAACTAATGCATCAATTTCCTTGCTGACAACCATATTACCAAGCTCGGTAGTGATTGCGGTCCCTGAACGAGCTAACACAATAAAACACACTATAAATGGTCCTAAGTCGCGCACTATGGTAGAAATTAAGATATCGTAAATCCAATTACCTTGGCCTATCGCGGCTAACAGTGGGTAACCTTGTACGATAATGAGCGCCCCAATCAACATGGCTATTAACACCACCAGCCCAAGCGCTTCTACTCCTGTAAAGCGAACCTGTCTAATAAGCACATCAACACTAATAGAGCGATTACGGTGAAAAAAGATAAAATCCGAGATAACGTAGGCTGAAAAAGGCAAAAATCCATATGCAATCATAACTGTACCTCGCTATCAAAGTTCAGTAGATCAGGCATCAATGGTCGTCTTTATAAGGGCTCATAAGTTAAGATTAGCAGAACAACTTAGTTAGTGGCCGCGATTTCAATAATTTTCTTTTTAGAGAAATAACTGTTAAAGGAAAGGTTTTCAGTTCGTACTTATTGATAATTTCTCCATTGCCCGCATAGTAATAATAGCGAATTAACAAATTCTTCTTAATATGATGAAACGGTGATCTGTGAATTATCTAGCCCACTTATTCCTCGCGCAAAACAACGCAGAGTCTTACCATGGCAACTTGCTTGGTGATTTTCAAAAAGGCGTGGACACAAAAACCCTATCGCCACAGACGAAAAGAGCGCTAAAAAATCATATTTTGGTAGACAAATTCACGGACACTCATCCGCAAGTTAAGCAATCAAAAATAATATTTACAGCCAAACGTAGACGCTTTTCAGGTATTGCAATTGATGTATTGTACGACCATTTATTGATAAAACACTGGGATCAGTTTAGCGATTGTCATTTTGACGAGTTCAAAAGTAATAGTTATCGGCTTCTAAGTCAAAAGCTGCCCATCATGCACCCACCTATGCAAAAGGTCATAAAAAATGTCATTACGCACGATTGGTTTACCCAGTACCGCTCATTTACTGGCACTACTCAAGCGCTTGATAATATTGCCAACAGGATACGGTTTAAAAACGGATTTCATGGCATAGGCGTCGAGATTTTTGAGCACTTTGAACCACTTGAGCAGTCTTTTTTAAGTTTTTTCCCTGACCTTATTGAATATATACGGTGCTACGGTCCTGAAGAGCAAGATAGTTCCAATAATTAACAACTGCTTTGCTGTTTACAACAACTGCATTGTTTGAAATTATGGCTTTAAACTCGCCAACAGAGAAAACAATAAACATGAATTTAAACCAAGTGACTCTGCCCGTTACCAATATGCCAAAAGCAGTGAGCTTTTATCAGCTGCTTGGCTTCACATTAATTGTAGATACGCCACATTATGCTAGATTTGAGTGCCCAAAGGGCACAAGTTCTTTTTCACTCTCTCTTGAAGATGAAAAGTTTAACAACGGCGCTGTGATATATTTTGAACACCCTGAATTAGAGCAGTGGGTTGCAGAACTTGTAGATAAAGGCGTTGAGTTTAAACAACTACCTACTATGGAGAGATACCTTTGGAAAGAAGCCATATTGTTAGACCCGTCTAACAATAAAATTAAGCTCTACTGGGCTGGAGAAAACCGCTTAAATCCACCTTGGCGTATTACTTAGTTACCCTTCAGGTTTGTTATATCCAGGAATTTTATCTATATCTACCTCATCTATTTGCTCTGGCTTCAAATATTGCCTAGCGTATTCTAAGTACACACCGGAGCTGACAAATACATCAAATAAGTCCGGATCAATATGGTCTCCGAGCTTCATTTTACCCATAATAAACAAACACTCACTCAATGGCTTCGCGTCTTTGTAGGGCCTATCTGCCGCGGTTAATGCCTCAAAAATATCGGCAATAGCCATGATCCGTGCAGGTACTGACATTTGATCTCTGGTAAGGCCTTTTGGATACCCTGTACCATCCATTTTTTCATGGTGTCCCCCCGCAAATTCAGGCACACGTTTTAAATGCTTTGGAAAAGGTAATGCTTCAAGCATCTCAAGCGTAATATCCATATGCTTATTGATCACAACTCGCTCTTCAGCTGTTAAGGTGCCTCTGGCTATGCTCAAGTTATACACTTCTTCTTTTGATAGTAGGGGCTGTTCAAAGCCTGCAATTAAAACCTGATAACTATCCGCCAAGCTTTGTACTCGTTGCTGATCGGCTTCTTTCATAAATTCACCGCCAATATTTGCTCGAGATAAAAACTCACTCTCATCATCTAACGTTTGCAAGGCACGTTGTAATTCTTCTTTCAAGCTATTTGCTTTTTCTTGCTGATCCAGCATCTCCGCTTTAATGATTTGCTTTGTATAATCAAGCTCAATATCCCTTTTAGCGATTTCCATTTTAGCGACTACCAATTCGATGCGATCATACACAGAGTGTAATTTAGTGGCTTTGTCCATGACATATTCTGGAATAGCAATTTTCCCGCAGTCATGGAGCCACCCAGCGAGCGATAATTCATGTCTATCTGCAGCAGTCATTATAAATTCAGCCATGGGTCCTGATTGAGCATCATGCACCGCATCTGCAATCATCATGGTCAACTCGGGTACGCGTCGACAATGACCTCCTGTGTAAGGCGATTTTTCATCTATCGCTTTTGCAATTAAGCGTGTAAATGCCTGAAAGAGTGTTTCCATATCATCAATTAACTGCCTGTTAGTTAAAGCAACGGCCGCTAATGAACTCATGGAACAGATCAATTCTACTAAGTCTGAAGAAAACCTAACCACTTTATCTTTACTGCGAGGGTTTATCAGTTGCAATACGCCATTTAAATCACGCTCATGATTTGCCATAGGGACCGTCAATACGGACTGGGTGTGATAGCCTGTTTTTTTATCCATTGCTCTGGCTGCAGATAAATCATAATCTGTACAGTCATAAACATCGTCAATGCGGATAACATCTTTTTTAGCTGCAGCAAGTGCCACCAATGCACTTTCATTTGGAGAGCCATCTTCTAAATATATTGGGATCGCGGGAAATGGTATCTCTTTACCGGATGTCCCTCCCATATGTAAGCCAAGCGGCTCATTAATCAGTGTGGCAAATTTAAGTTGCGCATCTTCTGAGACAGAATAAATTGTTCCGCCTTCTGCATTACTCAGCGCAATTGCAGACTCCAAAATATGCTCTAATAACCTGTCGGTATCATGCTCTGACGAAAGCTCAATCGCTAATTTAAGCAGATGCTTTAATGCAACCTGACTCTCTATGATGTCTTCTTCAGCTACTGTGCTACGAATTGACAGATCCATGGCCCTATACACCCATACTATTTTGATTTGTGCGTATAGCTGCCATCCCAGTTTTCACTCGGTGGATTCGACTGCATCTCACGCACTCTTTCACAAAGAAGCTGATAAATCTTTCTTTGCGGTTGTAACTCTATTAGTTTAGTAAAAGCTGACAAAGCTTCCTGCCAAGATTGTGATAAATACAACTGCCAAGCTGCTTCATGCTGTTTTAATTCATCAAACTGTGCCTGCGTCACCGCATTTTTTAACGCGATTGGCTCAAAAATAGTTACTGCCAGGCTTTTCCCTTTTACTTTTACTTTATCTATCGGTCTAAAAATAATATTTGGGCACTGCTCATAGGTCATTTCACTCACAAGTACACCTACCCCGTAAAACTTGGTTAACCCTTCAAGGCGAGAGCCCAAATTAACGGCATCACCAAGCACAGTATAAGCTCGTCGGTACTCTGACCCCATGTCGCCGACATTCATATCACCGGTATTTAACCCAATACCGATCGCAAAAGGCGGAAAATCTTGCTCAAGCATTTGTGCTTGCAAATCCTCTACTTGCTGCTGCATTTGCATGGCACATTTAACAGCAAGCTCAGGGTGCTGTTCAACCAGCAATGGTGCATTCCAAAATGCCATCACCATGTCACCGACGTATTTATCTATCGTGCCTTGATATTCAAATATGATCTTGGTGATCGGAGAAAAATATTGATTCAGATAAGCTTTTAACCTTCCCGCGTCCAATGACTCTGAAATACTGGTAAACTCACGTATGTCTGCAAACAAGACCGTCATTTCACGCTTTTCGCCTTCCATAGAGGCTTGGTCTGGTTGCTCAAGCATGGAAGCGATATGTGCAGGTGGAACATATTGATCAAATATCGACTTTATCTGTACACGCTCTTTATGTTCTTTCACAAAGCCAAGGCTACCTAGTACGGTAGTTTGCGAAATAATCAGGCCAAGCGTTGCAACTTGGGGGAAGTCTAATCGCCAAACAACCCAAGCATAAAAACTAAAGAAGATAAAACAGGAGGTGATAACTCCTGCAAATATTGTCATGCCAAGTACGCCTAGTAGCGGTAACACAATCGAGGTGACTAAACCTAAACAGAACAGTAATACAACCACAGCACCATCTATCCAATCAGGCCTTGAAGGCAGCAGCTCAGGAAAAACTAACCCTTCTAATACGTTTGCATGTACTTCAACACCCGGATATTGAACGCCCACTGGCGTGGTACGAAGATCCGCATGACCAACGGCTGATGTACCTACAAATACAATGGCTTGGTCGAATAGCGTTTTATCTACCTCTCCATTAATCACATCAATAGCAGAAACATAAGGAAAGCTGAACGCAGGTCCTCGAAATGGAATAGCTACACGGCCATAGTCATCAGTTGGAATTAACGTTGTGCCTAACTTTATCCCTTGCACACTGTGCCCATCACCAAATGGCTTAGCAACAATCTCTACAGTATCTGCCAAGGTATACAATCTTGCTGCTTCTAAAGCCAATGCCGGGTAAGCGTTTTCATTGTGTTTGATCATCAACATAGAATAACGTACAAAACCGTCACCATCAGGCGCACTATTTATGAACCCGGTGCCTGGGCTATTTTGCTGCAACACTTTAACATTCGCCACATGTCCAGCAAAATCAGGGATTGGAAGATTTGTGGGGGTTATTTCACTGGCGAAAATGGGAGCAGGTAGCTTCCCTACTAAAATATCTTGTTGATGTTCAAACAACATACCCAAGACAGTATCTGTGGCGTCGAGTGTTTTTGAAAAGGCGATGTCTGCATCAATTTCAGGCGCAATTAATCGTAATTTACTTGTAGTATCTTGATCAAATTCGCTTAAGTGATTGGCAACTTGGTTCGCTGGATTAAGTTCTGGTTCGGAAAACAAAACATCATATGCAACAACAGATACGCCAGCAGCAACAAGTTGGTCTTGTAGCTTTGCCATAACGTGACGACTCCAAGGGAAGCGACCAACCTCAATCAAGCTTTGCTCGTCAATATCAACGATCACGATAGGTAAAAATGACCTTTGCTGCCAAGAAAGAGTTTCTTTTAGACGTACATCATATGCCAATCCTTCAAAGCGTTTTAGAACTTGTCCATAAGGCGCTGCGGGAGACAAAGCTAGTAGATGAAGCAATATAAATAAAAACGTAATAATAAAACCAGCTGCCCATTGAAGTCGATATAGCTTAAAATGCTTAGCTAATTTCATTAAATTATGAGCCCCTCATGGGCAATAATGGTTTTAAAATCGTAGCCCTGCTTACCAATGTCTTGTGCTATTTGGTCCAGGTCATCATCTGATCTTGCAGGGTCATGACTAATAAGAACTAAGTTTTTAACCTTGCCTTGTACCGCCAAATCTAAAGCATCTTTAATCTGCGAATGCCCCCACCCCATCTTTAAAGGGTAATCACTGGGGATAAACTGCCCATCATGGATTAAATAGTCAACACCATCGACGAACTCAACCCACTTATCAAAACTCGTCACCGGATCATTTGGAGGGTACAGCTCGTTATCAATTGCATAAACTATTTTTAGCCCATCAACCGTTAAGCGATATGCACTACCGCCACCAGGGTGATTCATCGCCATACGCTCAATTTTAATATCATGATAGTGCCAAGTATCATTTTGCTGCTGCACAACTTTCACCGTTGACGGCAAATCATCATATTGCACAGGGAAATAACTGCCATCCATTTGCCGCAAAATCGCATCAGGCGCCTGAGCATCAGTTACACCTGGAATGATTGTGATATTTTTATTTGGCATATACGCAGGCACAAAAAACGGAAAGCCTTGGATATGATCCCAATGGTTATGACTAAGCAGAATATAAATATCCCGCTTATCTTTCATTAGCTCGTCACCAAGTAGTCTTATACCTGTTCCAGAGTCTAAGATAATGTGTGTATTGCTTTGGCTTTGCAGTGATACACACACCGTATTGCCACCATATTTGACTGTATTTGGTCCCGGTGTGGGGATAGAGCCCCGCACACCGTAGAATTTTAACCGCATTCTATATCAACCTCGCTAGTCAGCTATTTCAATGATACCCGCTTGCAACACAATGACCTTAGGCTCATCCTGTTGTAAAACCAGCACAAAACTATCGCCATTATTCAAACTAATAGCAGAGGAAAGCTGTCCTGTCATGGACACCGAGAAGTTTTGATAACCGACAGAGTTAAACGCTGTATCGAGAGTACCCGCATCATCAGCTAATTTAACCCGAGCAATGTAAATACCTTGGCCGCTTGACTCTTGTAAGAATAACACCAACTCTCCAGTGCTTTGGACCCAGCCTTGTTTAACAACAACTGGGGTTGTGCCTAACTGCTCAAACATCAAAACACCGCCAGAACCAAATGTGCTGTCAATTAAGCCGTCACTATTGACTCTCATCACAAAGTTTTTACTTCCGCCGGTGCCGAAGATCACAAATCGGCCTTCAGAATCAACCAAAGATCCAGTAAGTGAAATCGACTCTCCTGAAGATAAACCGATATCTAATTCCGCAACGCCGTTAGTACCAAAAGTTGTATCTAATGCGCCAGTAACAGTCGCTTTGGCAAGAATAATTCGTGGCTCAGGGAATACTTGCTCATCAGTACCTACTCCAACAAGGAATGTCGAAACTGGATGAACAAAATCAATGCTCCTTGCTGAAGTATTACAAGCAGGTTCTCCTGGTACTGGATACTGAAACGCATTAGACAGTACACCAGAGCTGGTGAAGACAAAGCCATAGCTTTGATTTATGCAGCCATCAAATATTTTTGCAAACGCAAGAAATCCGCCTGTCGCAAGCCCATATAAACGCTTAACTGTAATTGACTCGCCTGAATAAGTGCTCGCGGCAATTTGCACAATTCCCTGATTTACCCCCGCTGCAAATGTCATATCTTGTATCTTGCCATTCGCAAAACTAGCAATATAGGCATCAGCAGTAGAAGTAACCCCTTGGAATGCCATTAATATGTTGCCAGAAGTTAACTGAGCAGAAGCAGTTGCAACAGCATTGATACCAGTAGAAACCTGTGATATCCCCAGATTACCAAAATCTGAGCTTCCTTTACCCGTGGCATCCAATTTATAGATATATGGCACATCATTATCATGAGATGTTTTGGCATCGCCAGCTAGGAAGAACCTGTCACTTTGTAATGAAGAGGTGAAACCAAACTCAAATCGCTCATCAGCATCCCCAACCGTATTGCTAACCTCTCCACCGCTACCAAATGCGGAGTTAAGGACACCTGATAAAGTGAATTCACCAAACCAATATGATCTAAAGAAATTGTTTCCGATTAAGTTATATTTATAACCAGGAAGCAGCAACCCTTGTGCTGTGCGGATCATGCCACCAGGCGTTAACCCTAAAGAATTAAACACAGTTGGCCCACCTAAATCTGGCACCCAGCCACTATCTGCGACTCCCGCATGAGACACTCTAAAGATTTGTGCAACGCTGTAGGAGCTTGTTGACTGCCCTCTTCCAACACCAATGTAATAGTGAGTCTCATCTGCAAAAAGACCTTTTCCTGATGCATGCCAAGCGCTTAAATCTAAACCACTAATGTTTGTAGAAGGTAACTCATTAAATTCGTAAACTTTAAAACCGTTCGTATCAAAATCTGTATCAAGGGCACCATTGCTAGCCAGGCGCATTACAAAAGTAGATTTAAAGGTACCGCCAGGTAAATAACTATCACCTGTCACCAATAGCTTGTTATCTGATAATAGGATTACATCATTAGCTCTGTCGTCAAACGATGAAGATGTTAAATCAAGCTGCAATATGCCCGAGGCCCCAAAAGATGTATCTAAGTTCAAACTTGCACTGTCAAAACGTGCCATTAGTACATCTTTATTACCTGCTTCAGAAGTTGTTTCACCATACATTACTATCGTGTTATTTATTTCAGTTGCACCGTTGGCAAACTGAGAAGAGTTTGGTGCAATATCTAAAGACCCCGTTACCCCTCCTGTATTATCAATACGACGTACCATAATTGTCGTTTGTGACCCAACAGTCACGTTCGAAACCACAGTGACAACTTGTGAATCACCTACAAATATGGCCACAGGCTCTACACTTGCACCAGATGTCAATGGCAACTGAGTGTACCCAGAGCCAGCACCATAGCTGGTATCATGATTACCATCAGATGACAATCTGAATATGAGCAGCTCCTTAGTCGTACCAAAGTCGGCATAACCCGCAACATAGATCCTATTTTCACTGTCAATCGCAACCGAGCTCGCGACAATATTTTGCGGCTGTCCTGCTACTTCGATGCCAAAATAACTTGTAAAGACACCGTTAGTTGCGAATGTTCTATCAAAGTGTCCATCGGTATTTAACTTGCTCACAGCTGCTCTGTGTATGTTTCGACTGATGCTCGCTTCAAATTGACCCACACCACCCACTGTTAGCAATTTGCCATCTGCAAGTAAAATAGTTTGACCATACTCATGGTACTCTTTGCTTGCCCTTAAACGAACAACCTGCTCTCCATCCGTACCAAATGAAGTAAGCTTATTCGCGACAAAGCTTTGCACCGCCACACTGACATTAATAGTAATTTGCGCACTGGTACACAAAGGAGGGGAAATATCGTCACACACTTCAACGGTTAAGTTATATACCGCCTCACCATTGCTCACTATTTGAGTTGCATTGGCAACAGTAACATGTCCATTCGCAGCTACTGAGAATAAACTAGCGTTCGTGCCACTCAATGAATAACTAATTCCATCACCATCAGGGTCGACAGCTGCAATTTGAAGCACCAGATCACCAATTGAAACATTTGTGTCTATATTTGCAGAGTTGGGCGAAACCGTAGGTGGGTAATTTCTAGGTAATACTGTAATGGTGACTGTAGCAGCATTGGAAGTTTCACCTAAGTTATTCATAACTTGATAAGTAAAGCTATCAGTACCAACAAAGTTACTCACTGGAATATAACTAATATAGCCTGTAGATGTATCAGTAGAAGTGGAACCATGCTCTACAGCATTGATTATTTCGATGGTAGATAAATTTAACGTCTGTCCTTTGGCATCATCATTACTCAACACATCAATCATAACGGACGTGTTCTTATCAAGTGACGCTGTATCTGCATTCGCTACTGGCGTAGTATCTGGCTCAACAATATTAATAGAAACAAGTGCGATATTTGAGAGTGCACCATCATCATCTCTTACTCGGTATGAGAAGCTATCCGTGCCAACCGCTGTCCCAGTATGCACATACAAAATCTCTCCGGTAGACTCAACATTAACAGTGCCTTTACTAGGGTTTGCGACTACCTCTACAGTACTACCATCAATCATGCCATCTGAATCAATATCATTCTCCAGCACAACCACCACAACCGATGCACCAATTTCCACCTGTGCACTGTCTGCATTTGCCACAGGAGCCTGATTGACAGCTTGTACCGTCACAATAACCGACGCAATATTAGAAACTAGGCCTTCATTGTCTTGAACTCGATATTGGAATGAATCTGTGCCTGAGAACCCTGAACTTGGCGTGTAGACCAAAATGCCGTCGCTTGAATTAAGGCTCACTTGCCCATTTTCTGGGTTTGTCGTGATCTCAATAGAACTAAACACTAACGTGCCATCTGAGTCTGAGTCGTTTGACAGAACATCAATATCTACAGGTATACCTTGAGAAGTGCTGGCAGTGTCATTTACAGCCATGGGGGCTGTGTTCTCTCCTGTAACAAATATTTGTACCTGCGCCTCGTTAGATTTAGCACCTTCATTATCATCAATTGTATAAACAAAATAATCAGGACCTCGGTAATTGGCATCACTCTGATAAATAAATTGCCCATTGCTTGAATCAAACGAAAGATTTCCGTGCATTGGCTGCATAACAATTTCTAATGTCGATAAAACCAGCTCACCATCTTTATCACTATCATTACTTGTTACATTTATTGCAGTTGGTTGACCCTGTGCAACTTCGATAGAGTCATCCACGGCCATAGGTGGATCATTGACACTGATGACATTAATTAAACCAAAAGCATTAGCGCTCAAGCCATCTTCATTGGTAATGTTATAAATAAAGAAGTCCTGCCCAGAAAAGTCTGCATTAGGGATATATCTAAACCCGCCTTGTTCGGTCAATTCCAAAGTACCACTCATTGTGGTTGTCTCAATACCAATCGAAACATTATCCAGCGCTTGATCCGTGTCATTCTCTAATACGCCGGGTGAGCTAACCGACAAAATAAAATCTTCGCTGGTCTCAAACATGTCATTCACTGCGACAGGAGGAATACTGGTAACACTATCTTGTACAGAAATAAATACCTCTGCCATTTGCACTTCACCATCATTACTCCGAACACGGTAAATAAATGAATCCTCGCCGATGAAGTCACTATTTGGCACATAAATAAAGCTACCATCAGAGTTTAGTGTCAAAGCGCCATTTTCTACATCACGCTCAGGCTGGGTGTCCATTTGCAGTGCTTGATCCAATAAATGCACATCATTCACAAGTACGCCGCGCCCAGTAACAGCCAACTCCGTGTTTTTTTCAACTACATAACTATTATTAAGCGTAAGTATTGAAACTCTTACCGCTTCTATTTCCAACGTAACGGCCGCCTGAGCCGTTGCGCCTTGTGAATTTTGAATTTGATAAATAAAGCTGTCATTACCAAAAAAGTTATCACTTGGGGTATAAGTAAAGTTACCGCTTGGAGAAATATTAACGGTACCATTTGATGGCGCTGTAATAAGCTCATCTAAAACTTCAATCGGACCAAAACCCAAATCATCATCATTGCTTAAAACATTGCCAGAAATTGACTCAAACTGAAGCCCTGAGAAACTATCATCTCTTGCAATTGGTGGCGTGTTCTCAGTAGCAGGCAACAGGATTGATTCACTAAAAGCACTTTCACCGCTACCATCTATGCCTGTTACCATGACGTAATAGTGCTTTGTAGGATCCAGACCAGAAAATGACTGAGTGGTCTGTGTCAAAGCAACAAATCGATTGCTAGCAGGAAGTGAATTGATCGTCGCACGACTGTTTATAAGCTCTTCTGACAAATAAATGTTGTATCTCAGTGCGCTATCAAGTGGCAGCCAATTAACCTCTACGGTACCATCATCTTGCCTTTGTGCAGGCTCAACGACGATACTTTGCGGCTGCCAGTTCACCTGCTTAATCGCTACTACACTGAGGTTGCCATTAAGATCTTCTACCCACACTTGGAGATTAACAGTGCCACTTTGCTGGCCAAAGTCAAATGGATTGACTCCGGTTTGAGTAAATTTAAAAGGCGAACCACAATTTGCACTGCACAGCTCAATAGCTTGCTCTGCATTATCAAACCCCAAAAGCACTCGAGCAATGCCATCAGGGTCTTCAATATTATCAACCGCAACTGTGATATTTCCGCGTTCAGTAAACGCTCCTTGAGGATGGGTGAGATCACCTGTTCCATTTATCATCCGCTCGTCAACTACCTGAGTTGCACCTAGTCGAGCATGTCTAAATTTGGGTTGATAAGAAAAGTCAACCACGACAGGCGCACTTGAAAAAGTGTGCGGATTTGAAGGTGTTGACTGTTCAGCCGCTTCAGAAGCGCTATTATTTTGCTGAAGTGGTTTTCTATCATCTCCACCACCACAGCCCGCTATAAGCGTTGCGAATATAATCGCAACTAAAATTCGTATTAATGCACTTAGGTTCATCATATTTCTCCTAAGGCTGGCCTAATAGAAAATCACCACGAGCAGTCACACTCGGGTTGTCTATTTCTCTTAAATTGAAGTCACCACTCAACTTTTCAAGTCCATCTATAAATCGACTTTGAATTGTCCCATGAGCTAAGTTATTTCCATGAGAGGCAAAATTAATACCAAGATCCATGCCTTCGGTAGTTATTAAGCCATTAAATGCTGCAAACCACTCACCACCAGAATCTTGAAAGGACAATGCCCCTTGTTCAACAGTTCCTCGATCAAAATCAACTGTCATTTGCATATTTATAGAGCTTACAGCGCCTAGGCTCGAGCTGGCATCTATGCTTTCAAGTACCGTATAGTCTGTGCTTCCAGTTCGCTCGGAAATCAATTCACCAATATCTGCGGTCCCCAAGCTATCTAGTTCTTGTTCATTGATGAACTCATTTTGTGATACATCATTGGCTACTTGAGCAAAGCTCCCTTCTAATATCGGGATTGGCTGCTCGCTCGGGTCTAATTCAGCACTCGCAACCGTAGTGCCTTGTTCTTCAGAGTCACTTGACTGTGCAGATTCACTTACTGACGAAGACAATGAAGATAGCTCAGAAGGGGGTTTAAGTAGTGATGTAACGGCGCCATTCTCACTCACCTTTGCAAACGAAAAGTCGCCGCCTTTACCCAGTAATACAGGCCCTTCAGCACCTGTTGCACCACTCATATCTAACTCAATCGTACCGTCCCAAACAGCTAGAAATAACTCATTATTTTTCCATTCGACTTCATAGTGCGTGCCACGGATCCCAATACTGCCGACAGGTGTTTTTAATTTATAATTACTTTTATCACCTTTAATTTCACCTGTAATCGTTCTAAGTCCGCCAGAGATAAGCTCCATAACTACTGAGCCACCTTCAGCACTGCCAAGCGAGTACTCTTCAATCTTCAATTGAGTTTGAGCTTTGAGTGCAATGAGCGCGCCGTCTTGCATTCTGAGCTGGGCCTGACTTGATTCACCCGTATTTACAACATCGACATTATAAATTGGGCTGCGCCTTTTGAGATCTCGTTGTGACGCATTACTGCTGTCTGTCGCAACCACATCACCACGAGACATAATGGTTTTCCCTGCTTGTTCAGCATGGACAAAAAATGGCAATACTACAGCGAGAGCCATGGCACTTGATATTGATGTAAAGTTTACAATCAACTTAAAGTTAGAATTCATAACGGACTCCCGTGAACCATTCTGTTCTATCGTAGCTATATAAGGTAATTGAGCTATGTTTGTCGTAGTAGGAAGCTGACAAATAAATACTCAACGCTTGGCTCCATCTGTATCGCCAATTCAAATTCAGAATCACAAGCTCTTCATTTCTTGTCGACAAGAAAAGTGGGTGATCTGCACGATGTTCAATATCTCTGTATTGCGCTTTAAAGCTCAATAACCCCTTTTCTCCGGTTTTATGGCTTACCGACCCGGAAATAAAGTTATAATCTCGGCCGTAATGCTCACCCTCTTCATACCTTGCAGGTTGCCAGGTATATCCAATATCAGCCCTCAACAACCATAACGCTGATGAATATCCTGCAGATCCTTGAATCGTATAAATACGACTATCAAGATTTCGGTCTTGAACATTGTTTTGCGAAAAAATAAAGCTGCTCAAAGCAGCGAAATAATGAGTTGATATGTTGTATTGCGCAGAGCCATACATTCCGATATCTTGTTGATAGGTATTATCATCCAGTGCCAAAACACCAAATTGACCACCTGCGGTGAGCGTTAAGTCATCTTTTTTATGCTCATAGCCAAAGCGAATATTGCCTTGGTATCTATCAAACTGTTCAGTATCCTTGTGACGTTGATCTGAATAATTGACGTCCAAACGCCAACCTTGATATTGAGTTTGCTGCCAACTACCTCTAAAACGATACTTAAACCGCATAAAGTTATCTGATGTTTTCAAGCTGCTCTGGCCTAGAGTGAGAGGCAACCCGCCAATAACAATTCTGTCATCCAGCGCCCCGCTATTCACATTGGAGTCATGACCCAGTGCAAGCGAGATTGCGTGGTTAAATGACTGCTCCAGTTTTTGTGTATTGCGGTCAATTGCTTCTAATGCTTGACTTACCCTCTCGCGCATTGTCGAACTTAATTGCGCATTTAACAAATCTGAAAAAACGCTACTAGCCTGAGCATAGTTTTTTTGTTTCGCATAGGTTAAACCTAACAAATAATGGCTAGGAATATGATCTGGCCAGCTAACCAACACTCGCTCTAATGCAAAAATAGCTTCATCATATTTGGCCTGTTCTAAAGCCGCTTGAGCATACAAAAAGTCAAAACTTGGCTCTCCAGCCCACTCGTCACTTGCAGCTTCCGCTTTTTGATAAGCTGATTGATAGTCTTTTTCAACTAAGTTAGCGTTAATATCGCTGAGGATTTGTTTCAATTTCTCATCAGATTGAGATGGATTATCCAGTGCTAGGCATATTGAACTACTCAGGCTAGCAAGGGTTATAAAAACGTACTGTGCGCATCGAAGTACTAGTGACATAGCTAATCACCTATCATTGGTTATCGTATGTTCATCACTACCTACTCCAAGCAAGACCTCTTTATCTAACCGTCGACCCGATAACGACCAGAAAACATAAAACATGCCTAGATAGAGATATGCAAAGTATAATCAAGGACGTTAAAAATTCACTTTAGATTTCGGGTACATTTTCGAGGAATATAGATAATCACAACTTTTTGCAAAGATTCATGTAGTACACAAAATCAAGCACACCATTCAGACTCGCATTAATTTCGAAGAAAAAGATAAAAATGAACAATCAAACAATATCGTAATTAAAGTCCGATACTAAGTATTCATATCTTATAGAAACCTATAATTTTTTGAATTTAACAGGGGTAAAAATTGATGAGTAAAACAAGCTATAACGATGTTTGTTCAGGCTACCCTTGTGAATAGCCTAACTTAAGTGCTTACTCTCTTTGAAAATCATATACAGACCCGAGTTTTAGGATCTGTGTCAGCTCATCTAAAGCCGCATAGTTTTCTTCCAATAACTGCGGATCGGCCAAATCATATTCACTTAACTGGTCACGATAATGTTTATTTATCCAAATTGATAATGTGCTATAAAGCTGTTCATCCAACAAACAAGCTTGATTTGTGGCTTTAAGCTCAAGCTCAGATAAAACTACACGCAAACGTAAACAAGCAGGTCCGCCCCCATTTTGCATACTTTGCTTCACATCCATATAGATAACATCGTTGACTGGATTGCTTGCCTGTTTAAGTGCGCTTAAATAAGTTTCAACTTCATTGATTTTTTGACATTCACTCGGCGCTATCAATGCCATTCCGCCATTAGGCAAGCTAACTAGTTGACTGTTAAAAATGTAACTCTGTACTGCTTGTTCAACACTCACATCTGTATTTGAGACCTCAATTAAGTGCAAAGGTCGGCTACCTTTATAGGCCTCACGGATTTTCTTGACTGACGTTTGCTGATCATAAAATGCCTGTTCGTGGAATAAAAATACATTCTCATTACCAATCGCTATTACGTCATTATGAAATACGCCGGCGTCTATCACATCCGGGTTTTGCTGTATAAAAAGACAGTTTTCAGTTTTAAGCATATGGCTGCGTGCAACCGCTTCACTTGCTTGACGTGTTTGTCTAGCAGGAAATTTAGACGGCCTGATGTCGCTTTGATTATCCTGTCCGTAGACAAACAAAGCTAAACCTGAGTGATTATACGAGTCAGCCAAACGAGTATGATTTGCAGCTCCTTCATCACCAAAAAGGGGATGCTGTGGTAACGGTTTATGATGCGCAAAATAATCATTATCACTAAAGACTTGCTTTAAAATACGAGACGTTGTCTCAGCTTCTATTGCACGATGTAATTTATTGTTTAAATTAGCAGGCGTGAAATGCACCTTCCTGTCTTGCGTATCACAACTTGGCGACACCGTAGCCGCATTTGCTGTCCACATTGACGATGCTGAATAACATGCTTTGAGTAGTTGAGGTTCTAGTTTGGCTGCTTTAGCAATGACATCGCCATCACTGCCACCAAAGCCAAGAGCACGTAGCGTTTTTAAATCTGGACGCGCATTAGGTGCTAACACGCCTTGATGTAAGCCCAGCTGTGCCAAAGCGTACATCTTGTCTAATCCTTGTAGCGCTGCCTGTTTAGGATTAGAGAATTTTTTCGCATTTGCTTTTGAAGCGACATTTCCATATGACAGGCCTGCGTAATTATGTGATGGCCCGACAAGTCCATCGAAATTAACTTCATAGAAGTTCATTATTGCCCCCTATTGGTGCATTTTGCACAATTTTAGTTAGATACATCTTGTTGATGAGCTCAGATTCACCTACTGATAAGCGAATAAGTAGAATTTCAGCTAGCCAAATCTGCTTATTCGCTAGAACATCAAGTTTAGTGCCAAATTGAAATATAGGAGGTAATTGTGGTTCCAGTCAGAATATACGTAATATAAAATCCATGAATATCAATTTATTTATATTGACAAAGCGTCATTTTATAAGTTGGCTTGCTGCTTATGCAGTTGCCATCCACCTAACGCGTAGCACAGGCCGATAGTCAAACATATCAAAGAGCTCACTATCCAAAATGTGAGTGAGTTTTCGGGAAACAAAGGCATAATAAACGGGAATGCAACCCCACGGCCAATAAACACTAACGCAACCATAAAGATAACTGTTTTTAAGAAAGGTAATCGACGTATCACGCCAGCACCGGACAATGCAAATACTCCCCATGTACTTAAAGCAGAGACAATCACAAAAGTAGTCAACGTGGGTTCAAGTTCTCCCGCCTCAGCCATCGTAGCCATTCGCTCACCAGCCCCGAAAAATCTATACCAAGGCGCACCGAATATAATACACCCAAGATGTAAAACAGCCGCCAAAAAGCTAGAATAAGCAGAAAACAATAAATATTTATTTTTCACACAACACCAAAAGTATAAAAAAAGAAAAAACAATTTATACTAAAAAACAAAACAAATAGATACATTAATCATATTAATTTTATATTCGTCAGATACATTTGATCCGTTTTAAAGATATAACTCATTGATAAGATAAGCTTCGAATTATGCTAGATACTGAGTATACTATTGACATGTAAGTAGTATTGAAGGCACAAGCAATGAGACCAGATTGGGATGAATACTTCATTGATTTAGTTGACAGTGTTGGACAAAGGGCCACCTGTGATAGAGGTAAATCAGGCTGTATTATAGTTAAAGATAAAAGAATAATATCAACAGGTTATGTGGGTTCGCCCTCTGGTTTGCCACACTGTGATGATGTCGGTCACCTAATGAAGCAAGTTACCGATAGCGATGGCACCACAAGGCAACACTGCGTGCGAACCATTCACGCTGAGCAAAATGCTATCTGCCAAGCTGCTCGCTATGGCGTTCCTTTAGATGGTGCCACCTTGTATTGCACGATGGAGCCATGCCGAGTTTGCGCAATGCTCATCATCAGCTGCGGCATTTCTAAAGTCGTTGCTAAAAAACGTTATCATGCAGCGCAAGAAACCAGAGATATGTTTGAGATGGCAGGCGTTGAACTAGTTGTCATAGAGCAAGAAATCGCAACTTACGACGATCAGTAACGCTTAGATGGAGTGGTTTTTTAATAAATCCACTCCGACTCAAAGGCTTATTTAAGCCATAGACACCCTGTCAAAGACATCTTTATTAAAGTTTTCTCCAGTTATCCCATGACATTTTGCTCTGTCATGATTAATTCTTTTATTTGCTTCTTTCAATTGATTAATAAATTCATCAATTTGGACATTATAATATTTAAATACCCCTCGAGTTAAAGCAAGATTAACTTCATTTTTATTGACCTCATCAGATGCACAAAACTGATGCTGAAAGAGTACCTGCGTAGGTGAATCTAATGACTTGTTAAATCTAAACATTGCGGCGTTATCAATGGCCTTCACCCGAGTTTGATTGCCAAGTCTCTCCCACCCAACTGCGCAAACAGAAAAAGAAAACTCTTCGCCAAACTCGTTTACAAGTTCATCTAATGGATCGTGCGCGTTGTTAATAAATGAATTGATATCAAACGCATCAACACTGACCATCCCGTAACGAGATTTATAGCGTAATTGCAAAGTATTCAATAAATAAAAAACTTCGCCTGTACTTTGCCAAATAGGCTCGACTACACTTCGTACAATCGGCTTCGTTACATCTGTACCCAATAGCTTCAGCATCCACTTTTTCATCAGCACCTCCAATTTGAATAACAACAACTGTAAATGATAACAATTCTTATTGCTATTATTATTTAATGATCATAAGCTAAAAACATGAGTTACCTGATGTGCTCGTAAAACAGCACCCAACAACAACAATCGATGACAAATTTGGAGGTTGAAAATGCGCCTTATCATCGGCATTCGTAACTTTGTCTTAAAGCTACTATACAGAGCGGTTCGTCCGCTCATATTCCTGATGGACCCAGAAGATGCTCACTACATGTTTAAACGTGTCGGAGTGATACTGGGCTCAAACTTTCTAACCCGCTGGCTCACTTCTTTTTTCTTCAACTACGGCCATCGCAGCCTGAAGATTGAAGTTGACGGTATCAAATATAGAAACCCGTTAGGTTTATCCGCAGGCTTTGACAAAGATGGCGAATTAACCAAGATTTACCCATCGATTGGATTTGGCTTGGCTGAACTTGGTTCATTTACCGGTGAAGTTTGTCCAGGAAATCCTGGTAAGCGTTTATTTAGAATGGTCAAGTCAAAATCAATTCTCGTTTGGTACGGCCTGAATAACCAAGGTGCTGAGAAAATTTCATCACGATTAAAAGGTGTGAATTTTGGTAAATTAAAAGTGGGGATAAATGCTGCTAAATCGAATATAACGCCGGAGTTTGATCTACAAGATTCTATCGACGACTACACCAAAACAATGGAGCTATTCAAAGATATAGGCGATTACTATACTATCAACATAAGCTGTCCAAATACGCAAGATGGCGAACCATTTGTTGATAAAGACAATCTAGATGCATTACTTATCGCAGTAAACAAGCACAGAGTTGATGGCCGCCCTATCTATGTCAAACTCGCTGCAGACATGACATTGGATGAGATTAACATCATTGTTGATGCTTGCGTTGAACATAAAATGGATGGCGTTGTGTTAACCAACCTCGCTAAGCCCAAGTTCAACCAAGAATATGTCAAAGAAGAACTCCCCTTCCACAAAGGTGCCATGAGTGGCTTACCGCTTCAGCGTATTTCTACCAACGTGATCAGACATGTTTATAGAAGAACTCGCGGTAAACTCACAATTATTGGTGTAGGTGGTGTATTCACAGCCAAAGACGCCTATGAAAAAATTACCTCTGGCGCAAGCATCCTGCACATGATTTCAACTCTCATATTTGACGGACCGCAAAATATTAGCGAGATCAATCGTGGACTTGTCAAATTGTTGAAGGCCGATGGCTTTAATTCTATAGAAGAAGCTGTTGGTTCGAGAAACCCGCTGCCCAAGTTAAAGGCAGTCAAGGACGAGGAAGCTGACAAGGAAGTAAGCTCTGCAGCATAAGTTGCAATCAAAAGTTGATGCTACGAGTGGTGATAACTTTTTTCATTCTCCAAAGTTTATCACCACTATTTCAACCTTGTTTGTTCAGTCTGGTATTGGCGACGCCAGATTTGAACTATCGGCTAAAAACTGTGCCTTTGGGTGTCCCTCAAGTTGGGTTTCAACTTTATGTGTTTGAGAACGTTCAACATCGATGATAATTATCACATCACCAGCATCGAGGTGTTCATTGACAAGTAGTTGGAAATACTCATCAAATGACTTTCCAGCTAGTTTTACGATGAACATGACAACAAAACCACCAATAATACTTGCTGCTAGAGCTTGTATTAAAAATTTATTTGTTAAGTCAGTAAAAAAATACATGAATGTCAGTAATGCTAATGCAGTTGCGCCTGCGAGTAAAAAAGCTCTCTTTCTTGCTGACAATATTTGTGTTTTCTCTATCTGAGTTGAGCCGTGTAAATGATGCGTCTTTATGCCGCTTTCATCCCGAGATAGTACGTAAAAATGGTGATCATCAATACCTAGTTGATGAACTTCGTCCGAAATCATTTCTGCATCATCCAAGCTATCTGTGGAATAAAATAGTCTTTTCATATCGCACGCTCCAGAATTTTTTTTGACGGTGTCAATACGAAGTCTAGACATAAATCGCTCAAAAAACATCTAAATTTGAATTTAGAACGTATTGATGTAGGTCAAGTCAATCTTGAATTTTAGCTGCATTCCCTATAACATTCCCCTCCGAGAGGGGTGTGAATGGAAACAGTTCTCAATTGCATTAATCTCGTTAATTTATTCAGGCAGGTAATGGGGTAATTACCCGCGATATCAAGTAGGTTGAATATGCTGAAAAAGTCCTTGTCATTCGTAATGGTTTTTACGATGGCGTTTCTTCTAACAGGTTGTGAGCTAGCGCTTTTTGACCCTGCGGGTCCAATTGGTGAGCAGGCGAAAGACCTGATTATAATTTCTGTGGCTTTATTACTTATTGTAATAATCCCTGTATTATTTATGTCTATTTACTTCCCGTACAAGTATCGTACTAGCAATAAAAAAGCTGAGTACAAGCCGTCGTGGGAACACTCAACAAAAATCGAACTTGTTGTTTGGATTGTGCCTTGTATGATCATCGCAGCACTTGCATATTTCACATATGTCACGTCTCACACTCTAGACCCGCGTAAGCCGCTAGGTAAAGACAAAGACACATTGACTATTCAAGTAGTGGCAATGGACTGGAAATGGCTATTCATCTATCCAGAGCAGCAAATTGCAACCGTCAACGAAATCTCAATCCCAGTAAATACGCCGGTAGAGTTCCTAATCACTTCAGACACAGTGATGAACTCATTCTTCATTCCGCGTTTGGGTAGCCAGATTTATGCGATGGCTGGCATGGAAAATAGACTTAACCTGATGGCATCTAAAGAAGGTACCTTCCGCGGTATGTCTGCCAACTACAGTGGTTTTGGTTTCTCAGGCATGAAGTTCAAAACTCACTCTGTAGATCAAGCTGGCTTTGATGCTTGGGTTAACAAAGTAAAAGCATCAGAGTATGTGCTAGACGAACCTACTTACAAAGCGCTTAGCGAGAAATCAAAAGACCATCCTGTAGTTTACTACTCGGATGTCGACCCTCTGCACTTTAAGAAAACCATAGAGAAATACACTGGGGTTCAAAATGGCAAGTAAAGCTACCATAATCACAGATCCGGATCCGCTCACGGGTAAACTGACCTGGGATTCTATTCCTGTTCATGACCCTGTTATTTTGCCAGTAATGATCTGTGCAATACTTGGCGGTATCTTCCTATTCGCACTTATTACCAAAATGGGTAAGTGGAAATACCTTTGGGAAGAATGGTTCACTTCAGTGGATCACAAAAAAATAGGTATTATGTACATCATCGCAGCGATTGTGATGCTGGTCCGTGGTTTCGCGGACGCAATTATGATGCGTACTCACCAAGCGTTAGCAACCGCTGACAGCGTGGGGGCGGGTTATCTACCTCCAGAACACTATGACCAGATCTTTACTGCTCACGGTGTAATCATGATTTTCTTCGTAGCCATGCCTTTAGTTGTTGGCTTGATGAACATAGTTGTACCTCTACAAATCGGTGCGCGTGACGTTGCATTCCCATTCCTGAACTCTTTGAGCTTCTGGTTATTCGTGGTTGGTGCATTACTAGTTAACATTTCACTATTCGTTGGTGAGTTTGCTGCAACTGGTTGGTTAGCATATCCGCCGTTATCAGGTATTGAATACAGTCCCTGGGTCGGGGTCGATTATTGGCTCTGGGCACTACAGATCTCAGGTATTGGTACTCTACTAACGGGTGTTAACTTCTTCGTTACTATCATCAGAATGCGTGCGCCTGGCATGAAGCTTATGCAAATGCCTGTATTCACATGGACTTCTCTATGTGCAAACGTACTAATCATTCTATCGTTCCCTATCCTTACTGTAACTATCACGCTTCTAACGCTAGATAGATACCTAGGTACAAACTTCTTCACTAATGACCTTGGTGGTAACCAAATGATGTACGTAAACCTCATTTGGGCATGGGGTCACCCAGAAGTTTACATTCTGATCTTACCTGCATTTGGTGTGTTCTCTGAAGTCGCTGCTACATTCTCACGTAAGCGTCTGTTCGGTTATACATCACTTGTATGGGCAACTGCCGTTATCATGGTTCTAGCAATGGTTGTATGGCTACACCACTTCTTTACAATGGGTGCAGGCTCAAGTGTAAATGCCTTCTTTGGTATCGCCACCATGATCATAGCCGTCCCCACCGGTGTTAAGATCTTCAACTGGCTATTCACTATGTATAAGGGCCGTGTTGAATTCACAGCTTCTATGTGGTGGACGTGTAGTTTCCTATTCACATTCACAATCGGTGGTATGACAGGTGTAATGCTAGCAGTACCTGCTGCTGACTTCGTACTACACAACAGCTTGTTCCTAATTGCACACTTCCACAATGTAATCATTGGTGGTGCAGTATTTGGTTACTTCGCAGGTCTTACTTACTGGTGGCCAAAAGCAACTGGTTGGATGCTGAACGAGAAACTTAACAAGCTTTCTTGTGCACTATGGACAATCGGTTTCTTCGTTGCATTCATGCCGCTATACATCCTTGGTTTCAACGGTATGACTCGTCGTCTTAACTACTATGACAACCCAGAGTGGACGCCACTACTGATCGTTGCAATGGTTGGTGCATTCATCGTTGCTGCTGGTATTGCTGTTCAGTTCTACATGGGCTACGTGAGCTTCAGAGACCGTAAGCAAAATATGGACGTAACTGGTGATCCGTGGGATGGTCGTACTCTTGAGTGGGCTACTTCGTCACCTCCTCCATTCTACAACTTTGCTAAGCTGCCTAAAATCCATGACCGTGATGAGCATCATTACAAGAAAGAGCATGGCATTGCTTACCAAAAGCCTGAGAAGTACTCAAAGATCCACATGCCTTCAAATACATGGGCTGGCTTTGTGATCAGTGCATTCTCACTATCTTTAGGTTTCGGTTTCGTATGGCACATCTGGTGGATGGTTATCGCTAGCTTCATCGGTATCGTAGCTTCTTGGATTGCGTACTCATTTGATCGCAACAAAGACTACTACGTACCAGTAGATCAAGTTGAAGAAATCGAGTCAAAGCACTTGGCAGCTGTTGCAGAACACGCAGCTAATAAAGGCAAGTAGAGGAAAGTTTTAAATCATGTCAAACGATCACGTAATCGCAAACGACGCTCACGATCATCACGATGATCATGAGCATCATGATACCGGTGGTGATACTATATTCGGATTCTGGATATATATCATGAGTGACTGTATTTTGTTCGCAACATTGTTTGCAACATATGCAGTACTAAGTGGCGGCTTCGCAGGCGGCCCTACACCAAAAGAGTTATTTGACCTTAACCTAGTTGCAGTTGGTACTGCGTTCCTACTATTCAGTAGTTTTACGTTTGGTATGGCAATGCTTCAAGCCAACCAGCGCAAGATGAAAGGCATGATCACTTGGTTGGTCATCACATTACTTCTAGGCCTTGGTTTCCTTGGCTTAGAAATGTATGAGTTCTGGCACTTCAGTACACTTGGTGCTACGCCGCAAACAAGTGGTTACTGGTCTGCATTCTATGCACTAGTAGCAACACACGGTTTGCACGTATTCGGTGGTATCATCTGGATGCTTGTTCTATTCGTTCACTTCAAGCGTGACGGATTTAGTGAAGATAACTTGGTAAGACTATCTTGCCTAAGCTTATTCTGGCACTTCCTAGACATCATCTGGATCTGTGTATTTAGCGTTGTGTACTTAGTAGGAGTGATGTAATGGGCCACACTAATAATGAACATGGCACTGGCGGTGCATCTCACGGTAGCGTTAAAGAGTACACGATAGGTTTACTTCTATCTCTAGTACTAACTGCTATTCCGTTTTTAGTTGTAATGTACGATATGGCATCTCCAGCTATCACGCTTGGGATCATCCTAGTTACAGCTATTGCACAGCTATTTGTACAACTTGTATTTTTCTTACACATGAACTCATCTTCTGAGCAAATATGGAACACTACTTCAGCCGCGTTTATTGTGTTGACAGTGGCCATAGTTGTGATTGGCTCCATTTGGATTATGGAGCACTTAAATCACAACATGCTCATGGGACATTAAAATGTTAAGAAGTTACCTGTTAATTACAAAACCAGGCATTATCTTTGGTAACTTAATCACTGCGGTTGCGGGCTACGTGCTCGCAGCCAAAGGTAATATTGATTTCGTTACGTTTACAGCAATGATAGTGGGTACAGTTTGTATCATCGCCTCTGGTTGCGTTTTTAATAATGTGATTGACCGTGACATCGACCAGTTGATGTCACGCACAAAGTACCGAAAGCCACTCTTAGAGTCGATTTCGGTGAACAAAGCTTTGGCTTATGCAACCCTTTTGGGTTGCATAGGTTTCGCCTCTTTAGCACTGTATGCATCAATGATGAGCTTTTATTTCGGTGTGCTAGGCTTCGTGGTATACGTTGGCCTTTACACGCTTTATTATAAAAGAAAATCTATATACGGTACTTTTGTAGGCAGTATTTCTGGCGCATGTCCTCCTGTTATGGGGTACTGTGCTGTTAACGGTCAATTTGATATTGGCGCCGTTGTGATCTTGGCAATCTTTTGTATTTGGCAAATCCCGCATTCTTATGCCATTGCTATTTACCGATTCAAAGACTACAAAGACGCAAATATTCCAGTTTTACCAATCGTCAGTGGTGTTGAAGTTGCTAGAAAACACATGATTGGCTTTATTGTTGCCTTTACTGTACTTGCACTTTCTCTATTCACGTTGAACTATGTTGGCGCTATTTTCGCCTCATTTACGTTCATCATTGGTTTGATCTGGCTATTGAGCACAATTTTCGACTTCCATCGTATGGACAATCATACTTGGGCAAAACGCGTATTTATTTTATCGCTGGTTGCCATTACTTCTATGAGTGTTCTAATGTCAGTTGATTTTGCTCATATTGACCAAAATGCATATGTGACAGCAAGGTAGAGTTATGAAGCAGTTTAAAGCCGCTCACTTACATTGGATTTTATCTTTTCTTGGTATTATTGGACTCATTTGGTTTTATCTATCAACAACCACTAAAGACTTTAACGAAACAAGAAAGTCGTTCGATGAATTGGGTGGAGATTTTACGCTGCAAAGCTATGCCGGACCTGTTTCGCTCTCTGATTATAAAGGCCAAGTCGTCGTCATGTACTTCGGCTACCTGTCTTGTGCAGAGGTATGCCCTAACTCTCTGGCGGTAATGACAAATGCATTTATGCGTTTAGAGAAGCAAGGGCTTGATCAGGTGCAGGGCTTACTTGTTACAGTAGACCCTGCGCGTGATACAGTAGAAGATTTAAAGGAATATACTGACTACTTTCACGAGCGTATTACTGGTTTGACTGGCAGCGCTGCGCAAACCAAAGAAGTTGGTGGATTATATGGTGTTTATTATGATGACGAAAACCTTGAAGAGTCGTTTATGGAATACTCAGTAGCCCATGCATCAAGATTCTACATCATAAATAAAGAAGGCGATTTAATTACCGCTATGAGCCATACAACAACGCCTAATGAACTTGCAGCTCAAATTAGAGAGCTTATGCTATGAAGACACATTTATTCATAGCTGGCCTTTTAATGGCAAGTACTCAGGTGGTTGCAAAAAACTCGATTGAAACGATTATTGAAAAATATAATGTCAAACATTGTCATAGTGAATTGAAAGCGATGGCAGGTGATATTATTGGTTCAAAAAAACATCGTTTATTGGTATCAAACCAAACCAACAAAAATGAGCTTGAAACCTTGTTGGTAACGGGTGTACTTGAATATAAAGACAGACAAAGCCATATCACTTTTTCTATGTCTCACAGTGCGGGTCATTGTGAAGTAGCGTATAAAGAAAGCTTTGCTGTTAAAAACCCATGCATTGTGGTGCGTGAGGAAGTATTCAAAAAGTGGCTATTCAAAGGTAAATTGAACGACGAGACACATGTTTTTGCTCATAAAAGAGATGAAAACTTTGTTGGCTATATGACCAGCACAAAAGACGGTTCTTATTGTTTAGTTAGCCGTCAAAAAAAGACTTCTTAGTCTGTAAGGTTACAGTGCAGTAAGCCTTACTGCACTTTCTTACTCCCCTTCCCTGCTATCACCACCTTCCTAACGCGGCACAAAGCGTTCAGTAAAGAGTTTTATCAAAATATTAGGTAAAGGATACTTTTTATAAATTACCTTCAGATAGGCCTGCCATGCGTCTTCTTTGAGCTTTTTAAGTTCATCCGCAGATACAATACCGTCGAAAATTGCCGAGAAATCCTTTAAAAACTGTACATCTCGACGTCGACTGGTTTTAGCATACCCCTTGCCAGCATAGTGAATAAAGTCGGCATCTAGGTAGCTGCCATTACCAAACATATCCATGTGATTAAATGCTTTATCAATCCCCTGATGTTTTAAACCATGTTTATGCAAACAATAATTAAAGTAGCTTTGCTCGTAAAAAGAGACCTCATTACATAACAGCTGCAGGTCTTCTAAATTAGTTATTGAGAATAACCCAGCTTCTTTAGAAGTCAGTATTACTCCTGCATTGTAATATGTCGGCATACCACTTTCAGTTGCCCATTCTACTGGCCCTAACTTTTCACAAATAAGCGAAATATCTGCTTGGCGGTCTTTTAGCAAACCTTCATTAAGCCAATAAGTTGTATCTAACTCTTGATGCAGTTCAAATATGTCTCGTGCATCTGGTCGAATGATAATATCAGAGTCAACGTAGAGTACTCTGTCATACTCATGCAATAGCTCCCCAATCCTAAGCTTTTCAGTCCAAGCAGGAGATGCATTAAACTTGGGGTTAACAATATCTATTTTATAGTGTAATTGATCAGATACGATTAAATCAGCACCCACCTTTTGCGCGTAAAGTTTAAAACTATGTAGTGCAGCTTTGTACATTGGGTTGTCACCAATGGCCAAAGTAAAAATGGCTTTTTTCATTACTCTCCTTTGTCCAAAACCTTGCGAGATGACAACCTCGCAATTATTTGAACGCTTTACTCAGTCAGAAAACCGCTCAGATTCTAGAAGATAAGCGCATATGTTACAAATATATTTATAAAATAAACCCAGGCCATTGATATATTGGATTTTTAATAACTATGGATAAAAATATTATCTTCGTATAGCCATGTTAATTTGCCAAGGTAACATCACCCGAGCTTAAATGCTGTTCTATATTGAAACAAAGAAAATGAAAAATGTATTATTCTGTCATTTTATGTTGCTCATTGACTGTTAGTTTGACTAAGCTTCATTTCTCATAAAGCTTAGTAATTAATCATCAAAGGTGCGTACTATCGGCAATGGTCAGCTCACCATTTAATGACATTCTAACCTTGTCTTCGTTATATATTTCGAGTTTACCTGGTAGTCCAACCAAGTAAGTCATTTCTGGAGAAAACAATTCTACCCAATCGTTGTTTTTATACTTTTGAATGGAATGCTTTATGGTGCTCGCTTTTCCACGCTTGATAGATTTTTCATAGTCTACATTTAAAACTACTCTATAAGTCGGTCTGTTCTTTTCATCGTAGTAGGTGATATCCGCAGGCTGTTCATCTTTGAGTGTCATTTTGACTTCATACAAGGCCTCTGTGCCAACTTGAAGTGCAAATTCATATTTTAAATTAGATTCAGGTGTCTCGTTCGCAGCCTGCGCACTACCGAAACAAAAGCAAAAAGATGTAATGAATAAGGTCGATTTATACCAATTATTAAGCATGAGTTACTTCCTAGTTTTATTTTATATATCTATGGATATTCCACATATATTAATTAGCTTAAAATGAGCCATAAGGTGTGGAAAATAATGTAAATCTAGAACGGTAAGATATGACTAAGCGAATGAAGATAGACTGAATAGTTAATAATTGCAGAGTTTTACATATAAATAATAAAAGTTATTTAAAGTCAGAAGAGGCGGTCTATTCCCCCTCTTCATTTACATTTGTATTTAACTACCAATATTAGTCGACACCTTATAGCTCATTTGAACATCTTCAACAAATTCGCTCATGCCTGGGCGTTTCAAAAATAGCGTGCGTGTATAGTTTGAGATAGCCCATATGACACCTTCTCTATCGACATCGATATTATAAAATGAGCCAAATTTAACCAGATTACCATTATTCAGTGTGTATACGCTCTGCGGTCCATCGTTGCTGCCATAAACACTGGCTACAACAAACACTTGGCCGCCACCAACTGCGATGTCAACAAGCGAACATAAATCGCCACAGGCTACTTTTTGTTGTGCCCACTTTACGCCATCATATTTAAACAACTTGTCACTTTCGGTGATAGCCCAAATAACACCACCCAGCGCAACATCAATTTTTTTAATTTTTTCATTGCTAATGGCATAGTAACCTTCGAAACTATCGCTGACATCATTGAACTTCTTCAAAGTACCATCGCCATTCACGCAGTATGCATGGTCAACTGTAAATGAGCTTACATCCTTTGCGCCCCAGCAGCCAACAACCGATTGCCAGTCATAGTTTTGGTATCGATATGCATTGCCGTTTTCTCCAACCGCAAAAGTCGCTCCTTCATAATATGCATACCCTTTATCATCAGGTCCGGTACCAAAATGATAGTGAAAATATCCACCTGCTGTTGCAATGGCCTTTTGACCATGTGGCAATGGCTTTTCACGCCACAGCCCAGCTGAGTCATCTTTATGCACCCAAGGCACGCCTAAATGATCAATCGCGACACGCACAGGTGAATTTATTTCCGCCTCGGCTTGCGCGTTACCTGATAGCGCCACGCCCAAAGTTGCAATCACAGCCAATGTTAAACTTGTAAGTTTCATTTCCTTATTCCTATGTTTATTGTTGCCTCGACTGGATAGTTACATAAATATAACAGCTGCAATTGTACCCATATGCGTAATTTAGATACTTTTCTAACAAGTTTTGGGAATTATTCTTACCATTTTCTAGTACTCCAAATTATTGATAAGTTTTAACAATCAAAAACACTGCTGCACACAGATACATACAACAGTGCAATTTAAATAGTCCTACTCACTACGATGTTTAAAAGAAAAGCTCGCTTCAGGGATCACTTGTCCAGACTTGTCATGTGGTGTGGTATAAAAGCTCACATTTAAGCTGTCGCTACGATTATCGAGCTCAATATGGGCAAAGCCCCAAATAAAGCTTTTAGCCCAAATTAAGTCATATTCTGGGTAACGTTTTTCTTGTTGCTGAGAAAATGGTGTGTGCGTCCCACGCATTTTTGAGGCTGCTCCACTGATAATAAGTGGAAGTTTTGGCTTGTTGTTACCCGGCATAACACGAGAGCAATCATCCGTCAGTAACTCAAGATCATGCTCATGTCCTGCAATGTAGGCATCTGCATACTGACATAGCTCAGGTAAAATCAGTCTTCTAAGTACATGGCCCTCATCATATTTAGTTCCACCAATAGACCACAAGATGTGATGTCCATACACAATCTTCCATTTTGCGGTTGATGTTTTCAGCCCCTTAGCAAGCCAAGCAAGTTGCTTATGGTCTTCACCATTGACCGGCGACTCATGTATTTCTATGTCCTCTACTTCAGCATGTCCGTGTGCCAGTGCCGTCGCAAGACCTTGCTCACTGCCATCTTTTGCCAGAGGAATTTCATAATAATGCTGCCCTGATAACAGCATATTTGTATCGAGCACAAAAAACTCTACGTCATTGCCTGCCTCGCCCATTTTGTAACTGTAATATCCGCGTTTATCCATATGAAAGTTAGGTTGATTAGCCATCCATTGCGTTTGCAGTTTTACGCCCTTTCGAGATGTCTTCCAATCATGATTGCCGAGTGCAGAGTACACCACCAGTTCTTTATTATTCTTAAATAGCGGCTTTAAGGGACCTAATATCAAATCATTCATGCGCTTTTGGTCATCTTTGCCATCATTCGCATCCGCACCATCTGGGTAGATATTATCGCCAAGCTGAATGCCAAACTCGCAAGCTTTGCGCTCACATAGTGTCGCCATTGCTTTACCAACAGCCGCAGCACCGGTATCTTCTGTTGCGATTTCTGTGCCAGGATAAACGTAAATTGGCGCGTGATTAAATTCCTCTATTGGCCTGTGATCCTCTAACCAGTCAGCGCGTTCGGCTTCTATAAATTGCAGTTTGTTTTTAGGCTTTTTAATATGCTTAGTTTTTGGATAATCAGGGTGATATCCCCCGTCACCAAAAGCCAAAAACGAAATAGAATCTTTAGCTGCCACATTAAATGAGCCACTGAGTAATAACGCAGATACTGCGAAGCAAGAGGTAGATAACTTCATACATTTTCGCTGCAAGGTTACCCAAGCAGCGCCATTGTTGTTTTTAGAAAATTAGAAAGAACTTAAGGTGATACCCAATTGATAGGCGCGGCCATAACTTTCATACTGATAGTTATAACGCTGCTCGCCGTGATACACGTAGTACGGCTCATCCGTCAGGTTGACTGCATTAAAGTAAATCTGGGTTTGCTCATCTATGAAATACTTCACACTGAGGTCTATTTGGTTATGGGCGTCTTGATACACTCGCGCATCATTCTCGGTCATAATGTACGACTTACTTTTGTAGCTAGCACTGAGGCGGGCACTGATCTCGTCATTTTCATAACCAATCATCAAGTTCGCCACTGTGTCAGACTGATTTGGCAGACCCTCATCCGCATCAATAAAAGTGCCATTCGCTGAAATCATCAGGCCATTATCAAAGTTTTTCGTATATGCCAGCTCAATGCCACTGAGTTGGGCTTCTCCACCATTGACCGACTGGATCACCTCTTCAAAGCCATCCCACTTGCCATTGTCTTGGACTTGCTGCTTAGCAATATAGTTATCGATATTTTTGTGGAACAGCCCCGCAGACATAATGCCAATCTTGCCGGGGTAATACTCAATTGAGAAATCAAGGTTGCTCGATTCATAAGGATTTAAATCGGGGTTGCCAACCTCGCCTTTACGCTCAACTTGAATACCATCGTCATCACTGGATGTTTCGCTCTCTAATAACTGAAAAGCAGCGGCATCACCAAAGCTTGGTCTTGCAATCGTATGTGTGTAGGCAAAACGCGTGATTACTTCATCCGAATAGGCATACCTGAAAGTCAGGTTTGGTAATAAGTGGTCGTAGCTTTTGCTGACATTCCATGGCGTAATTACAACTTGTTCGCTGTCTTCAATCTCATTTTTAAGCAGCTCAACGCGACTCCCTAATGTCTCATAGTCAGTATCTTCGTAGCGCAGCCCAGCAATAACATTTAAATCATTAATGTCGATACTCGCCATCACATATGCAGCCGCTACACGCTCTTCAGATGAATAAGATTTACCTTTGCTCTCAATGTCTGTTTCTAATTGATTAAGCGTGAAGTGCGCTTGATTCTCTACAAAAAAACGTCTTATGCCACTGCGCGACAGACCAGGTCCAAACTGGCCAAGATCGTAACCTGGATTGTCTGTTGCAAAGCGCATTGCCGTAACGTCATCAAAACCGCCATCATAAACGCTGGTATTCACAAGGTTGCGTTTTTCACGGTCGCTGTATTTAACACCAGCTTTTAACTGTGCATTGTGCCCTTTTAATACTAAATCTTTACTCACATCGAGTTTAAAACTGAGCGCGTCATCTTCGCTGAGGTTATGCTCACTGACAATCTCATCTAATGCGAAATTACTTAGGTCATGGGCATTGTCCGAGTGAGCGAGTGTTGGTGCGTCACCTAGACTGCCGTAACCCAGTGCAAAACCTTCTCCTGCAAAATCGACATCTAATCGGTTAGGCTCAATTTCATCCGATTTTGAATAGCCAAGGTTGTATTCCACAAACCAGCTTTGCAGTATGTGCTCCCCTCCCGCCACCAACGACAGAATACTTTGCTCTTCATATCTGTCCTTGGTGTCCCTGTCCATTTCCGCGTCAGTGAAATATGCCGCACTTGAACTTGACTCTGCTTCAATGTACTTGCCTTTGTCATACTTATATTCGTTGCGAAGACGATATTCATCGTCCGAGAATTCACTATATAAAGTCCGCAAATAGTACTTATTGAATGTATTATGATGAAGGTCTAAGTTGAGCGCAGCACCAAGTCGTTCACGAGTTACTAGGTAGTAACGCTGCTCTATCTCTTCGGCGCCATAAAATGCAGTATCTTCTCCTGTTGAGGCCTCTTCTTGTTCTAAAGCCATCCAACCCCCATCCGTTTCCATATTATGCGATCCAAACTTTCGTTCGAACCAAGAAACGGCTGTCGCCACACCTAACTGCGTATCATTGGAAAGCGCAAATATATCGCTAAAACTCGCTGACAATTTAGGGCTGGATTCACTAACCTGTTCGTTATAAGAGCCTTGCGCCGTAAAGCTATAACTGTGCCCTTGCCTGTCAAACGCACTGAGGCTTTTTACATTGATACTGCCACCAATCGCACTGGCGTCCATATCTGGCGTAACGGTTTTGCTCACTTCTAAGCTTTGAATAATTTCACTGGGGATCACATCCATTGCGACACTGCGTACACCCGCCTCAGGCGAAGGTACGTTGGCACCATTAATCGACACATTATTCAGCCCAGGATCAATACCGCGAATTCCAACAAAGCGCCCTTCACCTTGGTCGCGCTGAATATACATCCCCGGTAAACGCTGTAATGCTTCTGCTGCATTTTGATCAGGAAGCTGGCCAATGCCATCTGCACTCACCACAGACATAATACCGTCGGCATTTTTTTGTCGGTTAAATGCCCCTGCTTGTCCTGCGCGCTGGCCAACCACAATGATATTATCCAAATCTTCTTGCACAGGCTTGAGCTTCACAGCCACTTGCGTTAGTTGGTCGTCATTGATTGTTATTATTTGAACGGAAGATTGAGCACCAATATAGGAGATTTCCAGCGTGTATTCCCCAGCGGGCAGTTTAGTAAACACAAAACGTCCATCTCGACTTGTACTGATGTGTTTATTTAACTCAACGAGTTTGACATGCGCGCCTTCAAAAAACGCTTTATTTTGTGTATCTCCTACTTGCCCTTGCAGTGTATTTGCATGTGTGCCACTTGCAAACACGCCCAATAGTAGCGCAATGGCTTGATAGGACTTTGAAAAAGGTAACGGTAGTGATTGTTTCATATTTATCTCTTACAGATTGTGTTGATTGATTACCCTAAAAATCGCAGCAACAATATCTGGACAATATGAATTATTTATTTCATCACTAAACCGAAGGTACTGATTTAGCTAGCTTTTAGATTAAAACACTGAGCATTTGAGCTAATTTCACCCTCTTAAATAAGCTCAAAACAATAAACTGAGACTCTTTTAGCCTTAAATTGCCATCAAAGTTAAAAAAACTGTCAAAGTAATGAGCTAAATTGACCCTGTTCAAGAAATTTCACTGCAATAACATAACAACAATAAACATTTTGCTCGGCATCAATTTATGGCTCACTTTATTACATCGATAAAACACATTCATTTATGGGCACTGCTTATCGTGTCTGTCACCATCACAATATTAATGGCAGTACACTTTGGTGAATTAAAACCTTACGCCCAATTCGAAATACTTGACGCAATTGGTGAAGGAGGACTTGCTGCCATGTCTTTAGTGTGGCTAGTTGCAACATTATTGAGCCGCCCACAAGGACGCGTTACGACGGCGCTTTCTTTTGGCCTAACCTTGATGCTGATTTCATTGCTCTTAGATTGCCTAGATGAGTTCTTTTCTTTTAACCACATCCATCCAACTCTCAGCTCACTTGAAGCTTTCCCCGCATTACTCGGTATGATTGTGATGAGCATTGCCATGTATTGGTGGTATCAAGAGCAAACTTTTTTAAACTTAACGTTATTAAGAAAAGAGCGACATTTTAGAGAGCATACCTTTACCGACTATGTGACTGGTTTATACAGTGCGCGCTACATGGAAAAGCAAATTGACGCGGAGGTTTCGCAGCTCATCGATGATGGTACTCGGTTCTGTGTCGCAATCTTAGACTTAAAAGCCTATAGCCAGTTTTGCTTTAAACACGGTATCACCAAAGGCGAACTATTACTTCGCGACACAGGGCAATTGATCACTTTAAATATTCGAGGCTGCGATCTCACCTGCCGTTACGCTGGTGATAAATTCATTGTTTTATACCCTGCGACTAAGCTCAGTACTGCCATAGACATCACAAACCGAGTGTGCACTGCCGCAAAAGTCCACCACCAGTACGATAAAAATCTCGTCACATTAAACCCGAGTACACTGCACTATGCGTGCATTGAAGTTTCATTTGCAATGCAAAGTGAGCAGATTTTTGAGCAGCTGATGGCTCAACTTGCTCACAATAAGCAGGCTTGTTAATGCCTTACTTTGAATCAAACAATCTAAGATTTAACAGTCATCAATTGTTAGAACCACTGGTTGAGCTGGCAAAGCAACGGGGAATACATCCAGACAAAGCGCTCAAAGGCACAAAAATATTTTACAAGGATTTCGAAAATCAAAACCACAAATCGAGTTATACGCAACTAGAACAGATCATAGAAAACATTACAAAACACAATTTAAGTCAAGACATTAGCTTTGTTTTAGGCCAACACCTATTGCATAGTCTCTGTGCTAAATATGCATCGTATTTGTTTCATTGTATCGACTTGAAGGCGTTGCTGATAGCCTGTAAACAACTGGAAAATGACCTATTTCCCTACTTCAGCATACGTATGCTTAGAGAAGGGCAAGCTATTCATTTACTTGTAAATCCCGCTGTCAGTGAGCCATCCACTTGCACCTATCAATTTTTACTCGAGGTTTGGCTTAGCCTTATAAATGGCTTTATCAAATGGCGATTCAATAATTTAGAGATACAATTTCAACTGCCCTACAGCACGCCTGCGCACATTGAACATTACCATGCGATGCAGGTTGGTAAGCTATCATTTGGTCACCACGCCTGTACTGTCGAGATCCGAAAAACAGCACTTCAAACGCGGCAATACGATGCCGTTTCAGCTTTACAAAGCAATCTAGTCACTTTGCAGCCCTGCACATCAATAGGCTTTTTATCTTATGCAGAAACGTTTTTGATCCATCACCCCAAAGCATGCTTAGAAGATCTCGCCAACCACTTTAAGATAAGCGAAGCCACAATGAAAAGAAAACTCAGTCAACATAACAGTCAATTCAGTAGCTTAAAAGACAGAGTGCTTAGCCAGCAGGCCGCATTTTGTATTCAACAACAAGGTTACTCAAATGCACAGGTAGCAAAAGCACTCGCGTTTAACGATTTACCTAATTTTCGCCGCGCGTTTAAACGATGGTTTGGTGTCACACCGTCAGAGCTTCGAAATACTTAGACAGTCCCCGAGTGTTGTCTATTCACAATGAATGCCTCATGGAATGTTAATTGCTTATACTTCATACACCCAATCTCATTTTAAGGATAAAAGATGAACAGTAACATTACAGCCAGTTCTCCCCAAGTCTTAAGTGGGCATCAAGCTTTAAAAAACCGCCAAGCCATGACTGAAACGAGCTCAGCCCATAGTGCTCATACAGATACTCATAATAGTATACGCAGTAGGCAATTTGATTTTTCTAATATGACATTAGAAGAGCAATCAAATGCTGCAGAGGCGCTTTATCAGCAAGGCGTGTTAAGCATTGGCGAGGTTGCATTTTTAACTGGGCGATATAATTTAATTGAACATGATGGTGAGCTCGGCGGGACGACGCTTGCACAAGCAAAAGCTGAAAAGTTCGATGTGATAGGTCAATTAAAAGAAAACTTATCCACCGTTAAAAGTCAGGGCGCAGCAACACAAGATGTGGTCAGAAATTATGAAACTATGATCAACAAACTTGAAGTGTATCAGTTTGGCTTTCATGCCAGCGCATAATTATTAATTGTTATAATTCAAACATATTAAATGAAAAAAGCCGCGGCATAACGCACACGGCTTCAACAACCAGAATAGGCTACAGAGCTTGTTCTAGCTCAGGTAATACGTCAAATAAGTCGGCGACTAAACCATAGTCAGCAACTTGGAAAATCGGTGCTTCTGGATCTTTGTTGATGGCTACAATGACTTTAGAGTCTTTCATACCAGCAAGGTGCTGAATAGCACCGCTAATGCCCACCGCGATGTACAGATCTGGCGCGACAATCTTACCTGTCTGACCGACTTGCATATCATTTGGTACAAAGCCAGCATCAACTGCAGCACGAGATGCACCAATTGCTGCACCTAGCTTGTCAGCAACACCGTTTAATAGTGCAAAGTTATCGCCGTTTTGCATACCGCGACCACCTGAGATAATCACAGGTGCAGCAGTTAATTCTGGGCGCTCTGATTCAGTTTGCTCAACACCAACAAAACTGCTTAGGCTGTTCGCTGCGCCATTTGATAGTGACTCTACAGACACAGGGCCCTGCTCGCTCGCAGCATCAAATGCACTTGCACGAACAGTGATAACTTTTTGTGACTCAAGTGATTTAACCGTCGCAATGGCGTTACCCGCATAAATTGGGCGCTTAAAGGTGTCTGCATCTACTACGTCGACAATTTCAGAAATTTGTGATTTATCCAGTAGCGCCGCAACACGAGGTAAAATGTTTTTACCCGTCGTAGAAGCACTCGCTAAGATATGGCTGTAACCACCTGCCAACTCGACCACTAAATCAGCGGTGTTCTCGGCCAATTGGTGCTCAAAATTCGCATCGTCTACTAATTTCACTGACGTGACGCCAGCAATACCAGCAACAGAGTCTGCCGCAGCAGCTACATTGCTGCCCGCGACTAATACATCAACATCACCACCAATTTTAACAGCCGCAGTGATCACTTTTGCGGTTTCTGGCTTCAATACGCCATTTTCATGTTCTGCAATAACTAATACGCTCATGAGATCACCTTTGCTTCTGTCTTAAGTTTTGTTACTAGCTCTTCAACGCTCTCTACAATGACACCTGCTTCACGCTTAGCAGGCTCATCGACTCTAACAAGCTCAACACGAGGTGTTAAATCTACACCCAATGAGTCTGCTGCAATAACATCTAGCGGCTTACGCTTTGCTTTCATGATGTTAGGCAGTGTTGCATAACGTGGTTCGTTTAAGCGAAGGTCAGTGGTTACAATCGCAGGTAACGCTAGTGAGACTGTTTGTAGACCACCGTCGACTTCACGAGTTACCACAGCGTTTGAGCCTTCGATAACAAGCTTAGATGCAAACGTACCTTGACCACGTTTAGTCAATGCACCTAGCATTTGTCCAGTTTGGTTGTTATCTGCATCAATTGACTGCTTGCCAAGAATGACCAATTCTGGGTTTTCTTGTTCTACTAATTTAGCCAGTAATTTAGCAACATGAAGAGATTCTAATGTTGCATCTGTTTCGATGTGGATTGCCTTGTCAGCACCAAGTGCCAGTGCAGTACGAAGTTGTTCTTGGCAAGCTTTATCACCGATAGATACGGCAATTACTTCAGTTGCACTACCTGCTTCTTTTAATCTAATCGCTTCTTCTACTGCGATTTCGCAAAACGGGTTCATGGCCATTTTTACATTTGTAAGATCAACATCGCTGTTATCTGCCTTGACTCTCGCTTTGACGTTGTAGTCAATCACGCGTTTGATTGGTACAAGTACTTTCATGGTTACTCCATCATCTGGTTATTTGTATAGCTGACGCGTACGTCAATGAAACAATTTGATGAAACCAGCCTACTTCCTGTTGACGTAAACGTCAACCTAAAATAACCTTAGCTTAACGTAAAAAGAACTTAACTTGAGTTTAAGTTAATCTACCGTCAATGTATACGAGGTAAAAATGGTCGAACGTGAAACCATGGAATTTGATGTCGTCATAGTGGGGGCGGGCCCTGCGGGTCTATCATGCGCTATTCGACTTGCTCAACAAGCACAGCAAAAAGAACAAGAACTCATGATCTGTGTGGTAGAAAAAGGCTCTGAAGTGGGTGCGCATATTTTGTCCGGTGCGGTATTCGAAACCAAAGCACTAGATGAACTCATCCCTGATTGGGCACAAAAAGGGGCACCAGTTACTACCAAAGTCACTGAAGACGAAATCTACCTATTCAAAGATGAGCAAAACGCGACAAACTTGCCGCACATGGTGGTGCCAAAAACATTTAAAAACGACGGTAACTACATCGTTTCTATGGGTAATGTCTGTCGTTGGTTAGCGGAACAGGCTGAAGAGCTCGGCGTAGAGATCTTCCCAGGATTTAGTGCCCACTCTTTAATCATCGAAGACAAAGAAGTAAAAGGCATTGTCACAGGTGACATGGGCTTAGATAGAGATGGCCAACCAAAAGACACTTATATGACAGGTATGGAGCTTAGAGCCAAGTACACAGTATTTGCAGAAGGTTGCCGAGGACATCTTGGTAAGCAGCTAATCAAAGAGTTTGAGCTAGATAAAGATGCGACACCTCAGCACTACGGTATTGGCTTTAAAGAAATTTGGCAAATAGACCCTGAAAAACACAAAGAAGGGACTGTCGTGCATGGTACAGGCTGGCCTCTTGATAACGAGACACATGGTGGCTCATTTATGTATCATGCCGAAAATAATCAAGTTGTGGTGGGTCTTATTATCGACCTGAACTACAAAAACCCATATCTTAGCCCCTTTGATGAATTTCAACGCATGAAACACCACCCTGTCTTTAAGCAAACACTTGAAGGCGGCGAGCGTATTTCATACGGTGCTAGAGCCATTGCCAAAGGTGGCTTACATGCTTTACCAAAAATGCACTTCCCAGGTGGTTTATTGATCGGTTGTGATGCGGGAACTTTGAACTTTGCAAAGATCAAGGGTAATCACACCGCAATGAAATCAGGGATCATTGGCGCAGACACCCTTATCGAAGCACTCTCACAAGAAGATGCGAAAGCAGATTTACACAGCTTCGATGATAAGTTTAAAGCCAGCTGGCTACACGAAGAGTTATATCAGTCTCGTAATTTTGGCCCTGCCATGCACAAGTTAGGCCGCTACTTAGGCGGTGCTTACAACATGATTGACCAAAACTTTTTCTCCGGCGCATTACCATTCACCATCAAAGACATCAGCAAGGATTATGAGTCATTGAGACTTGCAAAAGATGCAACAGAAATTACTTATCCAAAACCAGATGGCAAACTCAGCTTTGACAAGCTCTCTTCAGTGTTTTTATCTAATACCAACCATGAAGAAGTGCAACCATGCCACCTGCAGTTAACAGATAGCACGATCCCAATTTCTGTGAACCTTGAGCAGTACGCTGAGCCTGCACAGCGCTATTGCCCTGCCGGTGTTTATGAAGTGAATGAAAATGAAGAAGGTGAGAAACAGTTTGTTATCAATGCACAAAACTGCATTCACTGTAAGACTTGCGATATCAAAGATCCCAGTCAAAACATTACTTGGGTAACCCCTGAAGGTGCAGGCGGTCCCAACTACCCGAATATGTAAAACCAACCAATTATTTACATATCCTAAATTGCAAGGGGCGAAATGCCCCTTTTTTTCTATACTTACCTCAGACTCAAAAAATGATGAGGTAGACATGGCCAACCAATCAGAAGTGATTTTCAGATTTTTAGCTGAACCAACCGATGTCAACTTTGGTGGGAAAGTACACGGTGGTGTTGTTATGAAGTGGATAGATCAAGCTGGTTATGCCTGTGCTGCTGGCTGGAGCGGTGCATATTGCGTGACCGTATCCGTGGCAGGCGTTCGCTTTCACAGGCCTATTTTAGTGGGTCAGATTGTTGAGGTGTCAGCAAAAATTGCGCATACAGGAAAAACCAGTATGCAAATTTTTATTCAGGTTCGATGCGGCGATCCGCAAAAACAACACATGGTCGAAACCAACCACTGCATCATTAGCTTTATCGCGATGGATCAAGCAGGTTACCCCATCCCAGTTTCAAAGTTTGTTGCTCAAACACCAGAGCAAAAAGCACTAGAACAATATGCCATCAAAATGAAAGACATTGCGATTCAAACGGAATCCTTACTGCAAGCCACATTCGACCAAGATGAATAGTAAAAATGAGCAATGGCGATTGCTCATTTATTTAGAGGTTAGCTAACTAACTGACGTTGTAACGACTTAAGCTCGCTCAGTGAACGTACGATATAGAGTTGTTTGTCACTGGCGATGTTTTTTAAGTTCTGTTCAAACTCATCATTCCAAAACTGTCGTGATAGTTTTAAATAATGATATGACTGACGTGTGCCCTGTATAATCGAACACCCTTGTGGCCACCCTTCTGGGGTTTTAATTAAGCCCTTAATTGCGCGTTTTGTCACAAGCCAATAGCTCAACCAATAGGGTAAGTCGATATAAATAAGAGTATCAGCGTGAGCTAGGCGCTGCTTGAAAGAACTCAGCGGACCCAGCCCCTCTAAAATCCAGCTAGATTGCTGTAAAATTTTGTCGTGGTTGTCATCAAACTGCGTTCGTGAGACTTGGCTGCCATCTTGATTAAACACCATGATATCTAACTGATGCAGAGGTAAGTCTACCTGTTTTGCTAAATATTTACTAAAGGTCGATTTGCCACTGCCTGGCTTGCCAAATACGGCGACTTTTTTCATTTATTTTCCTTAATAATTTGTCTCCCAATACCGCATAAAAAAACCCGCCGTATTGGGCGGGTTTGATAAAATCTTTGCACATCAAATCCCACCATTCCTATGGAATGATGATAATAATGTGTCGAATATTCTGATTAATTATTTTGTGCATTTTATCAGCATATCTGTACCTGTATTTTTTGTCAAAACTGTTTTTTATCTACAGGTACTTTTCCATCAAAATTAGAGGTTTTCCTTGATGCAGCGAAGTATTAAACTGTTTGTAACCCAATTTATTATAGATATGTAATCCGCGTTGGTTTGACTCAAACACGTCCAGCCAGATCCTTTGAGTATCAAACTGCGCCATGCAGTACTGTTCCATTTGTACAATCGCTTGCTGTCCAATTCCACGAAATTTGCTATCGACAACAATTCGTCTAAATTCAACTTCTCTGTTGGCTTGTCGCGCTAAGATGATAAATCCGGATAAAGCATTATGCGATAATATCGATAAGTAAATGACATCCTGCTTGTGCATTTCAGTTTGATGTTGCGCTTTTGTATAAGGGATAATGAATTTTGAGGTATCACTGCGTCGCTCCATCTCGATGAAGGCATCAATATGTTCGGCGATAGAGGGGATGAGTTTAAGCATTTTTTTGCTACTGAATTTTTATTCGTATGTAAATTAAGAGAGCATTACAGCTTAAAGAGGAACCTAAGCCCCTCTTAACCATTTCATCAGCACTATTTGCGTACTGCAATCGCTTCAATTTCGATGTTTACATCTTTTGGCAAGCGTGCAACCTCAACACACGAACGCGCTGGGTAGTTAGCAACTTGATGCTCATCGAAGAAATTACCGTACACCTCGTTAACTGTACCAAAGTCATTTAGATCTTTAACGAATACAGTAAGCTTTACAATATCTGCAACACTCAAGCCCGAAGACTCAACCACTGCTTTGACATTCTCAAGTGATTGTCTTGCTTGATCAGCAATGGCTTCAGGTACTTCACCTGTCGCTGGGTTTACTGGTATCTGACCAGAAGTCATCACCATGTTTCCTAAGTCAACCCCTTGAACATATGGGCCAATTGCCGCAGGCGCAGATTCTGTATGCAAAACTTTAGTCATTTTAATTTCCATTTCAGGTTAGTGGATAAACTGCGCTTATAGTCTCCGCCTTTTGGATTTTTTTCAAGTGCTTGAGGAAGGTTTGTGGGCTAGTTATAACCAATTAAATCGCTTTGCTATGCCAGCTTAAGTACCAGATCCGTGAGTAGTTCAGGTGTAAATGGCTTTGATATATAACCGTTTACACCTAACTCTTTCATCTCAAGTATTTTTTCTGGCGTGGTATCACCAGTGAGCATGATCACTTTCGTATGACGACAGGCCGGATTTTTCTTCATCCTTTTGATGAGCTCCAAGCCATTAATTTTTGGCATATTCCAGTCAGTTACAATTAAATCGTAACACTTAGCCGACATGGCTTTGAGTGCCTCTTCACCATTGGATGCCTGTGTTAGTTCTTTAAATCCTCGTTCTTGCAGGCTTTCACTGATAAGCTCTCTCATAAAGTAGGTATCATCTACGATCAAAATCTTCATGGCCTTCCTTACTGTTGTCATTTTGTGCATACCACAAATTGATGCTAGTAACAGCTCGCAATAATTGCAAAGTCAGACACCCTATTTAACTGTGTTTGAACGCATTTTGTTCAACCTGCTTTATCAAGCTCCAATTAAGTGTCGTGATGTGAGCCCTGCTAAACTAGCCAATTTGAAATCTGCTTGTGCAAATTGCACACAGTTAAATTGAGCGCTTGAAGGCACTGCTAATGTGCGCATATTTGCAGCCTTTGCGGCAAGCAACCCTGTGACAGAATCCTCCACTGCTAAGCATTTCTCTGGAGTAACGTTGAGCTTTGCCGCAGCACTCAAGTAGACATCTGGGCTGGGCTTACCTGACAGCTCGTCCTCTGATGAGCAGCAAACGGAAAAATAATGTGCAATATTGAGGACATTTAACACCACAGGAATTAGCCTCTCTGGCGCATTAGTCGCAAGACCAATCTTAATCTGCTTTTCACTTAAATAAGCCAAAGCCTCATGCACACCAGATAATGCCTTACCTTTTTGTAAAATAAGTTCCGCTACACAAGAGACGACGTTATCAGCGGCTTGTGAAATAGAAGGTCCATTCCATGGAGATTGCTGATACCAAAACTCAGCAGCTCCAATGGTTGTCATTGACGCAGTATTGGCTGCCAAATCATCTGTCACATCCACACCTAAACTTGTAAATACCTGTTTTTCAGCTTGTTGCCACATGGGCTCGGAATCAATTAAGGTGCCATCCATGTCAAAAATTACCGCTTCTATCATAGCTTCTCCAATGCAAAAACCACTTCAAATTCTTCACATACAATAGGCATATCTGGCTTAGGCACAAATGCAGTCCCCGCCAATTCTCGATGATAATATGCCCAGTGTACACGCTGCCAATAAGCAAGTGACTTATCGCCCTCTCCTTCTATTTGCGCATAAGCTTCACTGATCTGATTAAATGGGGTAACAGACACTTTGGTTGTTTTTATAATGCATTGAGCTTCACCTTGGTAGTTTGTCACTACATTTAAATCTCCTACTTGCGGCAATGCTTCATCATTTGCTTCATACCACCATAAAGACGGTGATGTGGCCTTTTTCTCTCCTGAAAGCACCAAAGCAAGGCATGCATTTGCATCCACTTCATTATCACAAAAGTGCCAACTTTCAAGTTTCCGCTCTGGTAAGCCTTGATCATCAAAATAATGTTTACATATTTGAGCAACTGAAGGGTCTTGAGAATTATCAGCCAAACCATACTCCTTTTGGCAAATTAATGGATATGCACCAATAATAAAGACAGTCAGACCGAGAATAAACAGCAAAAATCGCTTTTTGCTGTTACAAATTGATTATGCAAACTTATTTGCTAATGAGCGTGTTTCAACAAACGCCGTCTCCAGTGAGTTTTGATGACGTAAGTCAGCAAACTCTTGATATTCAGAGGCAATCTCAAATACTTGCTCACAGCCTAAGTACTTGGACAAGGTTTTAATATGCGGTGCTAAATGATTCATCGTCTCTCTTACTCCCCCTTTTTCGAAGCCAAACTCTCCACATGACGTAATTAGGACCAAGCTTTTCCCACTCAAAATCGGCTCTAGTGGAAAATCACCTCGATTTAAGTCAAAGCTAAATGTTTCGTGGATCCTGACTATCTGATCAAACCATGCTTTTAATTGTGCGGGCATACCATAGTTATACATTGGGGTAGAAATAACGATGATATCGGCCACTTTCACTTCTTGAATTAATTGATCTGATATTGCCAGCTTCTGGCGCTGTTGTTCACTGCGGCTCTGTTGTGGCGTAAATACAGCGCCTAACCAATCCTGATCAGTAAAAGGTGGAGGGTTCATCCCCACGTCGCGGTGCTGATATGCTTTTATGGATGAGTTTTCTTTTAATTTATCGATAAAGCTGTGGGCTAAGCGTTTAGAGATTGAGTCATGGTTTGGGTTGTCGTTGACACGCTTTCTGATACTTGAGTCTAAATGAAGTATTGAGTACATCGAGTTATATACCTATTGTTGCTGTTCTATGACTGCAATTTTGCTGTTTTTGCCATATCACGACAAATGAAAAGAACCCAGTTATAAATAAGTTTTACTCATGTATAATTAAAATGATTTTCGTTTTTGGAATAACCGATGACCAACGTATCAATGCAAGCACTTAAGGTCTTTGACGCTGCAGCGCGCCACAATAGCTTTAAACTCGCAGCCGACGAGCTGAATCTCACGGCAACCAATGTGTCTCATCATATTAAAAACCTTGAAACGCGCTTGGGCATCGAACTATTCATTAGAAAAACACGAGAAGTCACGCTGACTAAAGCTGGGGCAGATTTGGCAAAAGCCACCAGTTCTGGATTTAGTACCATAGAGCGAGCGCTTCATCAGCTCGTAGAGCAAAGTAAATGCGTGGTGGTGCACACCACCTCGTCCTTTGCGGCCCAAATGCTGATCCCTGCCTTAAGAGATTTTGCGAAATTAAACCCTGATATTGATGTCTCGGTGATCACCGGCGAACATCTGGTTCATGATAATCAAGCTATTACCATTCGGTTTGGTGATATTAGCCACATTGAAACGCACCAAATTCTCTCAATTGAGCAATTTAACTTATATCTCAATCCAAACCTTGACGGCATAAATCCAAGTACTGTTTTTATGCCAAAGTGGAAAAATCAATCTCTTTCCGAAGCCCCCTGGTCAGCGTGGTTAAGTCAAAACCAGATGAATGATAAACAGCATGAACTTATCACTTATGACCAAGAACTCTATTGCATTCAAGAAGCCATTGCTGGCGCTGGTTGTGTTTTTGCCTCACACAGCCTAGTTAACATGCTTGAGCAAAACGGTGTATTAACTTGTTCAGCTCACCAACCTGTTTCCTCAAGCTTAGGATATTATTTGCCCTCGCAAGAAGTACGCTACAGCCAACAACAGCAAATCTTTGTTGACTGGCTTAAAAAGCAATTTATCTAAACATGTATTTATTTCTATGGTAGTAACTTCAAACATGCAGATCTGTAAAACGCTTTATCATGCAAAATACAACCGAACTCAGCGCGTACTATCATGCCTTCAAAAAAAGTCAGTAGCATCTCGGCATGTTTTTGTGCATTAACTTGATTTTCACCCAGAGCACGAATAAACAAGGACAACAGCCATGCTTTATGATCGACGGCAATTTCACTTGGTTTTTGCTTTGTGCATTTAAATTCTGATTGGGCATGCATAAACATACACCCCTTAAACTGCGGCGAACCAAACCAATCAAAATGCCAATCGAGAATGGCTGAGATTTTATCCTTCGGACAGTCATGAACACTGACAACCTCATCTAGCATTTGCTCAAAGCGCACATGCCGCCTATGCAACACTGCCTCCACTAAACCAAGCTTATCGCCAAAGCGGCGATACAAGGTGGTTTTGGACACTTTGGCTTCATCTCTTATTAGGTCAACACCAACCACGTTAAACCCATGCTGGTTAAATAAGTCTTCTGCCACATCCAAAATATGCTGCTGTATATCCATGTTTTTTTGCCAAAAAAATTACTTGTCTGAAAGTGTACAAATCTGTACTCTTTTTATCAAGTGGTGTACAGACTTGTACATATTTAAAATTACAGCGCTAATATAAGGAGATAAAATGAGTAGATTAACTGATATCACAAAAGGTTTTGTGGGTGGTTTTTTAGGAATTTGGGGATTAGGTATGCTCTCTTCGTTTGTGCATCACCCGCTCTTAATGGCCCCATATGGCGCCACATGTGTATTACTCTTTGCGGTTCCTCACTCCCCGTTATCAAGGCCAAAAAATGTCTTCGGCGGGCATTGCCTTTCAGCTGCTATCGGCTTGTTTATATTATTTTTATTTGGCTCAAGCCTTTTATCCATGGCTATTGGTGTTGGGTTAGCAATTGCCCTAATGCAGATGTTCAAGGTGGTTCATCCGCCAGCAGGCGCTACCCCGCTTGTCATCATCATGGCAGGCAATACACACATCGACTTTTTATTGTTTCCGGTTTTGAGCGGCTGCTTATTCTTGGTTGCACTGGCCAGTCTTTTGAATTTAATGTACGTCAAATGGCAAAATACGACATGCTCAACAGAAACCATCATTAAATAAAATTTTCTTTAAACACTGGATAATATGTATCAATAAACACACAATAAAACTTCGATAAAATCCAAGCGCTTTTTTAACGCTTCATCGCTTAAATCGACTAACACGCTAACAACAGGAATTTTTATGTTTGAGTCTTTTAATCCAACACCACGTATATTAATGGGTCCAGGCCCCTCTAATGTATCTCCGAGAGTTTTAGGCGCCCTATCTAGGCCAACTATTGGTCATTTAGACCCGCAATTCATCGGCTTAATGGACGAGATAAAACAGCTCCTGCAATATGCATTTAACACACAAAATGCCTTTACTATTGCCCTATCTGCGCCGGGTTCTGCGGGAATGGAAGCCTGTATTGTGAATCTCATCGAGCCCGGTGATAAAGTCATTGTGTGTATTAATGGTGTATTCGGTGGTCGTTTAAAAGAAAACATAGAACGCGTTGGTGCAAAAGCCATTGTTGTCGAAGATAAATGGGGTCATCCAGTCTCAATTGACAAAGTGAGTGACGCCTTCAAAGCGAACCCTGATGCAAAAGCTTTGGCGTTTGTGCACGCAGAAACCTCAACAGGTGCACGCAGTGATGCAAAAAACTTATGCCAAATTGCACAGCAATATAACGCGCTAAGCATCGTGGATGCTGTTACTTCGCTTGGTGGCAGCGAGCTTAGAGTTGATGAGTGGGGTATTGACGCCATCTATTCAGGTTCTCAAAAGTGCTTATCATGCGTACCGGGGATCTCGCCTGTCAGCTTCAGTGAAAAAGCAGTTGAAGTACTTAAATCTCGTCAAAGCAAGGTACAAAGCTGGTTTTTAGATCAATCCTTGGTGATGGATTATTGGTCTGGTGAAGGTAAACGCAGTTACCATCACACTGCCCCGATTAACTCATTGTATGCGCTACATGAATCCTTACTTATGCTCAAGCAAGAAGGGCTAGAAAACGCATGGCTGCGTCACCAAAGGTTACATGAGCAGCTTCGTCATGGCCTTGAAAAGCTCGGCATTGAGTTTTTGGTTGATGAAACACATCGTCTACCTCAGCTCAATTCTGTATTGATGCCTGATGGGATTGAAGATGCGCAAGTCAGATCAACTTTATTAAGTAAATACAACCTAGAGATCGGTGCTGGACTTGGCCAGCTTGCAGGAAAAACATGGCGCATAGGTCTGATGGGCAGCACAGCCAATGAGCAAAACGTGGCCTTATTGCTTGCAGCTTTAGAAGATACCATCAAGTAAAAATTATTTTGCAGGGACAATCATTGTCCCTGCATTTTAACTAGCTACTTACGCGCATACAACACGCCCAAAAAGTGCAAACCTATCAGCCACCACAGAGTGTCAATGAGCATTAAATGAATGTCTAGCATTTTGGCATAGAAGCGTCCGTCAATGCTAATCGCATCAGAAAGTTGCACACCAAATAATTGAATAACCACTTCGGCGTTTATCGCCATACCCAATCCTGTGATCACCAACCCAGATAATATTAAATAAAAACATGTATGTACGCTTTTTACTAATCCCAAATGGAATGTATTGCGCATGGGTTGACGGGGAAGCCTGTTTACGAATAACTTTTCCCAGCCAAGCCGTGCCAAAATTAAACCAAATACGCCCAGCGCCATTAATGCATGCGTTTCAATCGCATCTTGACGGTGCAGCGCCTGACCTTTTATACGGTAATCGATATTGTGAATTTGCGTGCCCATATTCATTAAAATAAATAGGATCAAAAAAGCGGCAAACCAGTGAAGGGAACGATCGATAAAATAGTGCTTATTCTTCATAAAATAATCCTTTATTTCTTAGACAAAACCCTATTTATATTAGCGGCAAGAAATAAAGTTTCAATAATTTCTGAAAGAATAAAAGAGGGCTCGTGATGAGCCGCTCTGGACGATTGCTAATCGTTACGGATTGACGCTACAGTCTGTGACTTTTACCCAAGCTTCTGGATTTTGTTCAGGTGAGTCTTGAGTCCACCAGCTCGCCTTGTAAATTGCTTGCTCATATGTGACTTGGTTATCTCTCACATAGGTGTTGCCAGCTTCAAATTCAGGCGCTCTACATAGCGGTGACAGCGCACCATAGAATCCAGTAATCGAATCTAGCTTGAGGTTTGACGAAGTACCATAATCAACCCCTTCAGCTATGGTTACAGCACCATCAAATGCTGAAATATGCCAGTTAAACCTTATATTCGCGCTGTCAACGCTGCCATGAATTTCGATATTTGACACCAAAATGGCATCATAAGGCCAGAGTCCATACTCATGCATATACCCCTGAAAATCCCCGATCCAATTACTGATGCTTTCTGCCCCTGTAACTCTAAGTCCAGCGGTTGTTGGGTCTTGATAACGAAACCCTGGATTAACGGCCTGCTCTAAATTACTCACACGATCAGCTTCTTCGTGAATATTCCAAGAACTCATATATGCAAGTACATTTTGTTTTACCTGCTCTACTTGCACTGCTGTTAATGGCTCAGCGCTCACATTAAAACTTAAAAAGCTCGAACCTAATAAAACTAAACCTGCTTGAATAGATTTCATGATGACTCCTAGTCGTTGTATTTATCACCTTTTTAGTTTTAAAGCGCTGCAAACAAAATTATTCCATCTTGATAAAAGAGGAAATCTTTGAATTAATATCGATATCTATCAGGTCATTACACATGTCAATTTAGTTAAATTGACAATTCAGAACATGCATTACCCACGCTCACTAAGGATAAGTTGATTATGTGGCTTGAACTACAACAAGAGTTTTATCTCGTATCATGTTTATTAACATTATTTTGTGCAGGCCAAATGCAAAGATTCGAGTGTAGCTTTATTACCCGCTTGCCATTTTTGACCTTAGCGAATTGTGCTTTATTGCTGATCCCATTCACCAGCTATCTTCAAATTAAATTTAATATTCATACACCTTTACTTTCCCAGTTAGCCAACAACTGTATCTTATTATTTTGTGGGCTTGCTTATTTGTTCTATCGATATGACGTAACACCCAAGCTCAATACAATCTTGCTACATTGCACGCCTTTTTTTGCTTTTCTAATAGTCAAACTCGCCGACTTTCATACACAAACAGCGCTCATGTATGTTGTCTATTTTGGCTTGATGTTCAGCTATATAACGGCGATCTGGCATAGCCAAAGTGTAGAAAACGCAAAAACGTTAAAGAAAAGTAAGTTATTGCTGTACTGGGTCGTGTTTGTAGTTGCACTCAATGGCGGTGTTGCCATCGCATTTTTAAGTAAATCACCATTGACTTACCCTCTTTGGCTACTATTGAATACCAGCGTTTGTGTTTATTTACTGGCATGTTCTTTCACTGCGGTCTATCGCATCAAGCAAACTCACCTTGCTGGAACAGTTAGTGCACCAATATCAGAAAAGCAGCTGCAACTAAGCCCATCGATTGCCCAAAGCTGCATCGATGAGCTCAAAGAGTTACTTGAAGAAGAACAAGTATTTTTAGACAACCAATTGACGCTTGCACAGCTTGCAGACCAGCTTGGGCTGACTCAACATCAAACCTCAGAGCTGCTCAATGAGCATATGAACAAGAGCTTTTATACATTGCTCAATGAGCACAGAATCCATTTCGCTTGTGAGCTACTCAAAAAAAGTACAACCAGGGATAACATCACTCAAATCGCCCTTGATAGCGGCTTTAATAATAAAAGCTCTTTTTACACGGAATTTAAAAAGCAACTGGGCACTACCCCAAGTAAGTGGCGGGCTCAATATGCGTAAACAGCTTTCATAGTTATACAACAGGATAAATCACTGCTCTCAAACTACCCCTTTAATTAAGTGAGGATTCATTCATGCTAAGTAAGTTATTGCTTAGTGGAACTGTATTTACATGAATGAGCAACAAGGAAATTGAGTCGTGAAACGTTACCCTGCTTATGTCGCACTTATACTTACAATAATCTGTATTGCTCCTGTGTTTATGCCAACAACGCTATGTGGCCCACCACCACAGTTAAAAATCCAATCAGATGTCGCAGTGATAGGCAAAATGTTAGCTTTAAACGAAAAGACACTGGAACTGAATTTGAGTCGCGCAGACGACGTAACGCAATACAAAAACACTCTCACCAAGACGTTAAATGATTCTCTACTCGATCCATGGGGTAAACCATACGGCTTTGAATATTTAGGAAGTGAACCTAAAACTTTTATCATTTGGAGTATGGGTTCAATTGACTCAGAGGAAGGCTTGGTGATGTATTTATTCAAAGAAGAAGGAAGTACCTACAAAGTATCACTACTGACAAGGCAAAGTGATGAATAGTACATACCTGGAGAATATCCATTGAGCAAGCCCATTGTCGCGTTATTAATATTAGTTCCTTTATTGCTGTTAGTATTAATATATCAACCAACAATACATTGTTTTCCGCTATCCCCAGAAAGAGCAGCTAAGCTGGATATCCAACATTTAGGCACTGCCGCTGCCTTATATAGCAGCCTTTTAAAACATGATATTAGTCAAATCAAAGAACTACACGCCCTTGAGCAAACAGCCCCTAAACTAATCGATAATGTCCCCCTAGACCCTTGGGATAAACCCTACCATTTCAGATTTTTAGGAGGACAAGCTGAGGCTTTTGTTATTTGGAGTACAGGCTCTTTGGACTCAGAAGCGGGCTTGATAATGTTCACCTTTACAAAAGTGAATGGCGACTATAAAGCCGCTTTATTGCAAATCGCCGAACAACATACACTGCTCAATGCTTTATAAGATACACACTGAAAAGCATTAGCCTCTTGCTGACTCTGTTGCCGCGCAGACATAAGCCCAAGCTTGCTGACCTGATTGAAACTGCCCTGCTACCCTAACGTATTCATCCACCTCATACTCATCAGCCTGAGCAAGCTCCTCTGGGGTGATTTCAAATACCGTGCCCTCAACAATATCTGACTCGTTGCCTGTGTATTTCAAAATCGGATGTATGTCTTTACCACTGGTTTTAATCACCTCTGCATCGGTAATTTTAACCTCAGATAGCACATAGCCAACAAGCTGGTCTTTTTTGCCTCTTAGCTTACGGCCAAACGTTTCAATTTGAACATGTTCTAACTGCAATGTGCCATATGAAAACAGTTTTTCCATTTTTTGGTCTCTCTCAGTAAATAAATACGCCATTAGGCTCTGAAACTTATCTCGCAGAGTTCTAAAGTGCAAGCTTCTGATTAAATTAATAAATAATTCAATATGGTGGGTATTATAGCGGGTTTTGATAGCATTACTTTATCAATCACGCTAACCACAAAACATGGGTAGCGTGATTGCGATTCGACTGGAAATAAAACAGCCTTAAATAATCGTCTTACGGCTTCTAAGTAAGCATTTTTCGTCTTTACTACACTCTTGTTTAGTGTTGATCAACTCTTCATACTTATCGACAAAGTAGTCTTTCGTTTCAACCGAAGCATCTTTAAAGCTGATAAACGAACCATGAGTTTGCGGAATATCATAGCTGCGGCATGACTCAATCCAATCTTGCGCTCTATTTTCGTAAAAGCGTGTGGCAATTTCTTGCTCTTTGCTCACTGGCTTATCTTTGTCAGGTTGATCCCACCATGCTTGATATTGAATGGTGAAAGGTCTGTCTTGATAAGGAAATGCACATGACACTCTTTCACTTAATGGAGATTTGAGTTTATTTGTGTAGAACGGCCCACTAATTGCGCCTAGCGTAATATATGCCGATACCGTCGAGTCACTATTTTGATCAAAGAGCAACGTTGACTGTAAAGACATCACAAGCGCTTCTCGCCCTTGCTCATCCCAATCAGGAGTCGGCATTCTCGACGTAATTTTATGCGGTGCAGGACCATCTGTTTCAAGCTCAATGCCAGTACTACGATCCCAGCTATCAAAATTCAAAGCATAACCAGTTGCATTACTGGCAATTGAATGTACCTGAGTATCTGCATTGACGTTTTTATACAGTTCCGACAGAGAATTAGCAGCGTTTGATTGTGAAGTTGCTCCCCCGGTCAGGCCAACGACTTTTGCCCATGCAGCTAATAACGCATCACGTTCTTCGACTGTGCCACCAAAGTGCCCATTCATTTGCCAATCTAGCACAGCATCTTTACTGATTTCAGATGCACAGGCCACTGCTTTGGCATCAACTTTTAAGTTGGTCCCAATTAAGTTCTGATTTTTATCGTTTGCAATTAAGTGCTCCCAAGCTGCAATAATGGTCGTTGCTTTAATATTTTTCAGTGCTGGTATCGTGTCATTCTTAATAACAAAACTTTGTGCGATTTCTGGCAGCTCGAATGGTTCAAAGAAAAACTCAGTCACAATGCCGTAACTCAGTCCACCACCACCGCGTAGGGCACTTAAAAGCTGACTATTATGAGCAGACTGAGTTTTATTATGGTAAGTCGCGCTTTCCCCAAGGTATTCAACTGTGCCATCACCAAGCACAATCGTTGCACCCGTTAATCGCTCACAGCCCATGCCATATCTGCGTGTCCAAGGCCCCCAACCGCCACCCATAGTGTAACCCGCAATCGCCACTGTCATACACGTTCCATGCGGGATCCCAAGGTTATGCGCATCAAGTTCCTTTTTTATATCGACAAACTTTGCACCAGGCTGGATCCTGACTTGCGCTTTGTCATCACTTACCTCAACCGCATTCATGCATTTGAAATCAATCAATACTTTTCCCGTAGCAACACACTCACCTTCGTGGTCATGGCCCCCAGATTTAACGGTAAGATCGATCCCCTCATCCTGTAAATACGCGATGAGCCCAGAAACCTTCTCAGTACTGGTCACATGAACTACCGCGCTTGGTACAAAATCAAATTTGCGATTAAATACTTTACGAGACTCGTTGTACTTACCATCTAGCTCATTTAATCCATCATTTGGGTAAAACACATTACTCGTACCAACAATTGAATCAATATCATCTTTTTGGCATTGGGTTAAAAACATTGCGATGCTTCCTTTTATACGTGCTAATACAATGCCTTTATTGTGGGTGGAGGTATAAAATAAAACTATTACAGGTTGTTACAGCTATATTATATCTTGGTGGAATAAGGGGTAGGTACATAGCCTACACAACATCAAAAAGATGAATAGAAGTTGGAGTTGAAAAACCTATCAACTCCATAGCTTAATGACTCTAAAACTTATAGAGATAGCTAGCACTCAAGTTCTTTGAGCGTTATAACCCCTACCAGCTGTTTACTCGCCTCTCAACTTTAACTTGAATGAGACCAATAAGGCCAACCCTGGATGCCTTCTTTGCACTTGGACCTCTCCTTGCTGTGACAACACCAGTTCGCGGACAAGGGCCAAGCCAATCCCCGTCCCTTTGGTATTTCGCGTCAGTTCACTGCTCCCTCGGTAAAACAGCTCAAATATTTTTTCTTCTTGCTCTTTGCTTATGCCATTACCATAATCTCGGATCTCCAATTGAACCATATTTTGGTTTGTGGGGTGCCTGCAAAAAGTAAAATCAATTTTCTTTCTATCATTGTCATTTATCTTTGCTGATTCAAAAAACTTGATGGCATTGTCCGTAATATTTATCACCACTTGCGTAAACGCATCAGGCTCAATATACGCTAAAACAGACTCGGGCTCTGCCAATTCCATACAATGCACCTGTTTAAAACCGTGCTTGTCAGTCAATGACGAAATTTTAGAATGAATAATGTTTTGCAATACTGTCAGCGGGACATACTCTGGCGCCACATTTTGCTGCTGACGCTCAAAAGCAGACAGCTGTAAAATGTTATCAATGAGCCTTGCTAGCCTATCACTCTCATCACAGATAAAATCAAAATACTCACCTTGGTGCTCTGGCGAAGCCACCATGCCAGATTTAAGCATCTCAGAATACATCTTTATCGATGTTAAGGGTGTTTTTAGTTCATGGCTTACCGATGAAATAAAGTTAACCTTCTCTTCTGAAAGTGCAAGTTGCTTAACACTAAAGCGATAGAACCCATAGCAAGCAGAAACGATGGCGATTAATAAAATGCCGTTAAAAATCAAGCTAAATATGGTTGATTCAGCCAGTGGCATGGGCTTTGATGTCACCGATAGTGTATAGTTTTTATATGGCCAATCCAGTCGAGTTTCATAGATAGGCTGTTGTATGTAACTACTTTCTACTGTTTTCGGCTGTGAGACTGTCGGTGTACTCTCTGAAGGAAGATATAAAAAGTGTGCATGGGGTAGCGTCTCATCCACAATCTTAAGCGTTACCATAATCGGTATATCAAACCGCCTATTCTCAAGAATATCCATCACTTGCGGGTGTAAGTACGGGCCTCTTTTTACCACATACCCTTGCAGCACGGGCTGTTCCAAAACAGGGACAATACGATAAAAGATGATATATTCAGACAAGTCGAAGTTCACATCAAACTGATTTTTTTTAAGGTCTAGTCCAGTATTCAACATGGCTTTAATCGATTTAGATTGAAATACAGTGCGATAAACAGATACAGCCATTTCGCGACGCGTAATAGCCTCTAAGGTTTGTATTTCATTGGAAGTGTCAGACAACTCATCAACTGTAATCGCATTTGGCCAAATTGGAGAATTAAAATTGCCCTTATGATCAATTTGAAAATACCCCACAAGTCCCGTTATATTTTGTGACCCATCAAGCTGTGCTAAAGGTGAGACTACTTTTTGTGTTTGCTTAGTAACTGGGTTATGCACATAGCGATAATAGTTAAATGCATCAACCGGAATTTGATTGCTCGCACTGGTCATCCGAAACAGCTTTCTGTTAATAACCCTGACTAAATTGCTGGCTTCTTGTTGATACTCAGACAAGCGGTTTTTTTCCGCTTGCTGATAACTAATACAAAACAGTAAAGAGAGAGGGATGAGGAGCAGCAATAAGAGTAAAACCGCCGAAATCTGCAATCGCCTTAAACGCTCAGAATAATTAAGTAAGCGCTTATTTTTTATAAAAGTCATTTGTTATTCTTATAGTGTATAGAGCTGATAGCCTTCGCCTCTGTGGGTGATTAAGTGCTTTGGTGTTTTGGGATCTATTTCTATTTTTTTACGGATTTTAGCGATATGAATATCTACAGTGCGCGTATCTATATCTTTGGTCTCCTTGTATCCCCAAACATCTTTTAGCAAGTCATCTCGTGACACTAAACCGCCTTTGCGGTTTAAATAAGCCAAAATCTCTGCTTCTCTGCGGGTATACTTCACCTCTTTTTGATAGGAGTTACCCGTCAATGACTGTAAGCACACTGAAACTTGATCACTGAGCGAGATAACATCGCCTTTTGCAGTCCACCCTGAGCGCCTAACTAGTGCACTGACACGTAAAACTAACTCTGAGGTTGAAAAAGGTTTTGATACATAATCATCGGCACCGAGAGTCAGCGCATTAATGATGTCTTCTTCTGCATTTTTTGCTGTGAGCATCATAATTGGTTGAGTGCGAGAGTGAGCTCGAAGTGCATTGCAAATATCAAAGCCATTCATTGAAGGCAGCATGACATCAAGCAAAATACAAGTGTAATCGCCGCAAAGCCCCTTATCTAAACCTTCTTTTCCGTCAACGGCACTGTCTACGTCATAGCCATGAAATACAAATAAATCCGTCAAGCCTCTTAAAATGCTCGGCTCATCTTCAACGATGAGCAGTTTTGGTTTAATGCTCAAACCACTTCCTTTTGTTGATGTAAAAATCGATGTGATCGCTGACCTTCTTTCTCATTGGTTTTTATAAATGGTTCAGCAGCCCTTTTCTGTGCATATGCAGTGTACCAATTTTCGCAAAGGTTTAAATGCAAACTTTTGTAAATTCTCAATGCCCTCGACTTTACTCTTTCGCCGACTTCTCCCTAATTACTCTCACTATACTTTATCTCACTCACAACGCATTCAAGCACAAATAAACATTTAAGGCATTGAATTACATAAAATAGTTATAGATAAAAAACCTAGAGAAATAACCTGCCATTGATTATGGGCGCCTTGCTTGCAGCGACAACTATGAGCGCAATACTGTTTTTCAATACCAGTAATGCAGCTTATTTAGTGAATAAAAGCAGTCTATTAATCACCATAGTAGAACGGAGCGATTTAAACATTGCACGAGTTCACAAGCTCAGGCTCCAGCATGGACCTTGGTGTAACAGTTCGTCAATTGCAAAGCTACCAAGATTTGGTGGCAAGCCCAATGCAAATTGTTAGTTTAGAAAAGAGTGTGCTACTAAAATGCAGCAACACTCATAAAAAGGGTAAGATATGTATTAGTTACTGTTTTGTCTCACTAATTGATCTAGAAAGCGTACACCCCAACCTTGAGAACCTTTTGGTGCCACCGCAATCGGCTGATTTAACCAATCAACACCTGCAATGTCCAAGTGTACCCATGGAGTATCTTTATCTACAAATGTCGCAACGACTGCCGCACCGATACTTGCACCCGGGTTACCTGCACCTGAGTTTTTAATATCTGCAATATCTGACTTAATTTGCTTAAAGAAATTCGGGTGCAGAGGCAAAGGCCAAACCGCTTCACCACTGATTTCACCGACTTGCATCATATTTTGAGCAAGAGACCAGTCGCGCGTAACCATGGCCGCATACTCATCACTTAACGCTCTTGCGGCTGATCCTGTCAACGTCGCAATGTTAACCAGTATTCTAGGTTTAAATTCATCTTGTGCATAACGTACTGCATCGGCTAGTAACAAACGGCCTTCGGCATCCGTTGAGATGATCTCAATCGTCGTCCCTTGCATTGTTGTTAGTACATCACCCGGACGAATAGCATCTTCCGCTGGCATATTTTCAGCAAGTGGCATCACACCGACAACATTGACATTTTCACCTCTACTAGCCACTGCTAACATTGTACCGGCAACCGCAGCAGCACCAGACAAATCAGATTTCATCTGCCACATACCGCTGTTTTTCTTCAAACTGATACCACCAGTATCAAATGTGATCCCTTTACCCACCAATGCAATTGGCGCGTCTTTTTTGTTACCGCCGCGGTAGTTGATCACCAACATCCGTGGTTCATGGATAGAACCCAAGCCAACACCTAAAATCGCGCCCATGTTGCGCTTTTTCATTTCTCTGACTTTCATTACCTTGATATCAACGTTATCGATATCATCGAAAGCGTCCTTTACTCTGTCTACAAAGCTCTGCGGATAAATTGATTTACCCGGCTCTGACGCCATATCACGGGTTAGATGCACGCCTTGTACCATGTACTGTAAATCGTCATTATATTTTTTAGTAGCTGCAGCAACGTTGTTACTATGAAGCACAAAGTTACGAGGTGAGGATTGCTTTGCCTGTGCTTTATACTTATCAAAGTGATAATCGCGCAGACCTGCGCCCATTGCGACCCAAGCTGAAGGTGTTGAAACTTGCGTATTGAGCGCATCAGTCACGATCGCATACTGAGCATGGCCATTATCTGGTGTGCTCGCTGCTGCGTAACCACCTAGGTCTTGCAGTTGAGCTTGTGTTAATGCATCAGAGCCAGTACCGATCACTGTAATTTGTGCAAAAGGCGCCAGACCATAAAACGTTTGTGTTTTACCAAACCCACTTTTAAAGCCTGCGCTCTCAATTGCGCCTTGCAATTGACCATTTGTTTTTGTGTTTACTTGCGCCGCAAGCCCGCTTAATGAATTCGCGTTATCAACAAAAATGATTAAACGCTTGTTTTGCGTTAAGTCGAGTTTAGAGAATTGAATATTAGGTAGCGCGTGCGCCATGCTTGAAGCCAACATAGTCAGCGCAGCAAGTGTAAATTTGATCATGCTATTAATCCGCTTTATTAAACCGATAACACTCAAAAGTGTCGCTTTGAGAACCAAAACCTTGATTAGACCAGAGTATAGTCAAGGTCTAAGCGGTATGAACTCTACCTTGTAAGAGTGAATGTAACCATTTGTTATCGATGAATATAAGCAAAAATGCTGTGTATGGATTAAGACGATTAAATTGCTTTGTATTTTGTATGTGAGAACCTATATTAAAACTTTATTTAAAGCATTATTCTAGGTCCTCTGATATAAGTTTATTCAAATAGCTCGGAGTTTTTCAAGCGACTGTGGTCATCAAACACTTCACATGGCGCACCACCATCAGAGACGCAACACGCTTGAAGCTGTTCTGACGACTCTTCTTTTCTACACAATAACCCTGTCCCCAATGGTCCTGGTTTATCAAATATACAAGGTGTACAACTCGGTGCAAAACAAACGCCATTTTGGAAATCTTCTCGAGAACAAAGTACAGCCTGGCGTGGATTGATAAAACGCGCGTTTTCAAGTAGAACAGACGCATCATTAAGTGCTTTTCGCAGCGCTTTTACCGACAAATCTCCTTCTGAATCCTTGACTAAAGATTTGTATTTGGCCAAATAGCTAGGGTCGTTAAAATTTGATGCTAACAAATAGATAATCGCGGTATTTAAGCGCTTTTCTAGCTCCGCCTTTATCCGCGCTTCCTGTGTATTTATACCTTTTGCTGTCGTTTCTTGCCCGTTACTCGCTGCAAACATGGGCATAGCAATAAGAAACATTAAAGATAGTATAACTAGCTTCACTTTAGATAATCCTTTGATATATGTGTGTTCGACACGAAATTACGGACTTTCATAAGAAAAATCTATTACACAGCATTACTCTAAGAAGGCTTATGGAGTAGTCAAAGATCAGTTTCAACAAACATTTATAGCATATGAGTCAACCTCGAATAAATTTGCACAAACCCGACGCTGTAGACACTTGTTATGCATTAAAAAGTTTCATATATTGGCACAGCATTATCTAACCCAAGGAAAATAATAATGAAATCGGGTGCTCTACTTAAAGTGTTATCTTGTCTAACTCTGCTTGTGGCTTCTCAGGGCGAGGCCAATCAACAGAAACTTTTACCTCATGACGGCAAAGCCGATGACAGTTTTGGATTTAGCGTTGCTGTAGACGGTAAAACTGCTCTGATCGGTGCCTTTAAAGCGGATACAAAAACAATTCAAAATGCAGGGGCCGCCTACGTGTATGCACTCGGCAGCAACGGCTGGTACCAACAAGCAAAGTTAGTGGCAGAGCCTGCATTCAGCGAGGACACACTTGGTGGTAATGTGGCACTTAAAAATAATATGGCCATGTTAGGTGTATCAAGAAGAGACAGCCGAGGTAAAGACTCTGGCGCCGTGGTGGTATTCGAAAAACAAGGCAACACTTGGACACAAAAACAAATTTTAACTGCAATTGATGGTAAAGCTGGCGATGTATTTGGACAAAGCATTGCACTGACTGAGCGCTTTTTAGTCATCGGTGCGCCGCACAGTGACGCTCCACACAAAGACTCTGGTTCAGCTTATGTATATACTCGCGAAAACGGTGCTTGGCAGTATCAAACAAAACTCACAGCCAAAGACGGTGCTGCGGATGATTTATTCGGTATTAGTGTGGCGATTGATGGTAATACCATTCTTGTCGGTGCAGACTTACATGATGAAATAGCACAAGAGGCCGGTGCAGTTTATGCCTATGAATTTGATGGTAAACAGTGGCAGCAACAAGCTAAACTGATGGCAAAAGATGGTGGACATACAGATATCTTCGGAGTACGAGTTGCGCTGCGAGGCGATACTGCACTGATCTCTGCCAGAAGAGACGATATTGAAGGTGTAGGTGAGGATGCAGGTTCAGCGTACATTTTTGAGCGCACGGATGGAAAATGGACGCAAACACAAAAGCTGGTCGCGCCAGATGCTCATGCAGATGACCGATTTGCACGCGGCGTAACACTCTCTAATGACACCGCCCTAATTAGTGCGATGCACCATGACGCCAACGGCAGCAATGCAGGTGCTGTCTATATGTATAAAAAACAAGGTAGCCAGTGGCACTACACATCAAAGATCGTCGCCAAAGACGGAAAAATCGATGACAGATTTGGCTGGAATCTCGCGCTATCAAATCAACATGCCATCGTTGCCGCACCACATCGCGATGATAACGGCAATTCATCAGGTGCGGTGTATATGCTGGATTTAGAAGGTAGTAAAGCAGTTGCGTCAAATCGACATGATAAAGTGAAATAATATCCATCTGAATAAATACTAAAAAACAATTAAAAGAGCGATTTTTGTTCATTAATTGTTTTTTAGTAAAATCTATAATCATGAAAAGTCAGCTTACTCCAACCTACATATATTTTCAGACTTCCAATTGTTATAGGTTATTTCTTCCCTTGACGCCTCCTTTGAATTTGTTTACTCCGGTTCCCATGAACTTGATCGTGTTGCCTATTAGTTCCTGGTGTACCCTTATTAGCATTTGGCATATTTGCAGAGTTGTTTCGCGGTGTAATTTTAGATTTTGTCATAACATTTCCTTTTCTATTGTTTAATTGAGTGTTAGTTTTTCATATAAGCAAATAGAAAAAAGGGACTTTTCACTGAAATATGATATTTCCTACAAGCATGAATAAAGGGTTACTGTTTAATTACCTGCCGGAGTTAATCATAATTTCATTAAAGTGCATTTCATCAGAATCAGACTTATTAGTTAAGCTCGCCAGAAAACTTAAAAGAGATAAAAACATTTCACACGATCATCAAATCTTTAGAGATATAAGGCATGGTAGAAGACGATTATCTATTTTTGAATCGTACTTCAATATTGATACTGATTCTCTTAAGCTAAACTTTAGTCGAGAACCTAACCCACAAAATATGGGTAGCTGGTACTTATTAAAATCCTTTGTTAACGGCGGTAAGTATAACAATCAGGAAGAAGACATTGCTTTAAGATATTACTGGAGCTTTCTAGAGGCTCATTGTGACCTTGAGCATACTATTTTGGAAGAACTAAGTTCCGCTAAAAGCATTGAGTTAATAGAAAGTTACTTAAAAACATGGCTTAGCATCAAGACACAGAACAACTTTGATCTAGACGGCAACACCATGTATATTTATTTAGTTAAATCAGTAATGTACTGGGCAGCTTTATTTGAATTATTTTTGGAGCTTGAATTTAATACTACTGAATATTCATATCTCCACAAGGTTTTACCAATCTTCAATGAGAAAACTAACAAACTAAGCCTTTCAACAGAACAGTTCCTTATTAATTTCAAAAAAGCATGGTCACGCGACGAGCATGGCTATGCCAACGAGCGGACTATCAAATGGGCCGACCTATATCGCGATATAGCTAAAAAGAGAATGCAAGATCCAGATATCACGAACCCGCCCATTAGTTCAAACTCTCCTGAGTTACATGAACCTGATATCACCGCTATAAAGAAAAAATTTGATAGATGGCGAAAAGGAAAGACATTAATCTCAATGAACGAAATGAGAAGTTTCATTGCAATTCTCAGGGTACCATTTTCTTACTCTAGAGATGAACTTAGGTTTTCGCACTGCATATTTATTAACTTATTTACATTCATTCAATTACAAGGCTTAGAGCTTAACATCGACTTGAAGCTGCTCTCTGATGCCTTTTCTGATTATAAAAGATACAAAGAAATAGTAAACCGGCGGTATAAAACATATAAACAGACCAAAAAACTAGAGCCTTAATAATTAAATACATATTGCAATTCCCCAAGTCGATTTTTATTTTTAGTCGCTTGTACACAGTTAACTAAACCACATAATCAATCTGCTGCACTAAGTTTGGGTTACCCTGCTCATCCAGATAAAAACCTGATTTTCTGATTGCACCTTTCAGCTCGCCTTGCTCGCGAATATTCATCGGGGTATCTGCATTTTGCAACCCTATAGCGCCAATTTTAGCCTCTGACAGTGTCACCAACTTGTCTTCATCTTTGTTTTTTATCCATACTTTGAGGCTGTCAAATACCTCGTCATTTTCGTCAATAAAGCCGTTGCCATCCTGGTCGTATTTGGCTAAATCAGCAAAGCCATTACCACTTAGCGCTCCGAATAGTTCAGTGCCATCATCAATACGCGAATTATTGTTTAAATCCAGCGCCAAAAAGCCATAGCCTTTTTTAAGATGGGAGAATGTATCTGCTTTGCCATCGGCATCAATATCAAACTGCATCTGCTCACTATCCAGCTCAACTGCCTTATTGGTAAAGCTGATAATTAGCGGATCTTTCATATTTATATCTTCAATCGTACGCTCGTAACTGGTGTGAGATTGCTCAAATACAGACTTAAACGCAAAAGCAATTTGCTCGCCATTTTGGAGTGTAATGTGCCCACCTACTTTAAATACATTAGATTGGTGCTCGTGACTTAAACGCTCAACAATAACATGAGTTGGTTCGGGCTGCTCGGCATCTGCAGCAGCAAGCTCAGCGGCAGCTTCAGCCTCTGCTACGTCCTTACCTATGGTGTCATCGTACCAACTCACTTCTTTTCCGGTTAGCTTCTGTACCAATAACTTAAGAATATACAGCTTAGCATCGTTGCCCATTTCCATGTCACTTGCAGCTTGCTCTGCCTTAGTAACTTCAGTGTCAGCCATGGACAAAGCACTTTGCTCCTCTTCAGGCATTGTAACTTCTGTCCGCTGCTCACTGACGTGAAATTGCCCTTCATGTTTGTTACGCATCTCAATTTGTGCACTTTCAATTTTCATAGCTCCTCCAAGCCCATCCATGTAATTTGGTTATCGGCAAAAAAGTCTATAAATTGAGCAGGAATTTAAAGAAATAAAAGCAAGGAACAAGCACTATGTGCAGCGTTGTCGCAGCATGTCTCACCCACCCAGCTAAGCTGCGAGCGTGGGTGAGTGAATTTGCCTTTAATGCCTTAGTAAGACAGTGCTGGGCAACACAGGATCACAGTCATGGTAAACCTCACTACGGTAAGTATGTGAAACACTATTAATGCAGTATCCATCTGCATAGTTTGTCGCACCTAAATGCGGGTTTTTAGCCTCCCCATAAATACGGTTACCACTGAAGTGGCTCAACCCTGAGCTAACCTGAAGTGAAAACTCATAGGTAAGCATACCTCTGGCTGTGATGTGTGGGCTATGAATTGTGACTTGATTACCGCCAACATAATGCTCACCGATAGCTTGTATCCCTCTGTACGCTCTTTGTAGCTCTATGACATTGCTTGAAATTATATTTTCTGAGCATGGCGTCGAGTGGCAAAGTGAAAATATAGCGGATGAAGTAGTGCCTATTGTTTGGCGATCCACACTGTTACTTTGACCATTTGAAAAGAGGCGATTGTAGTGAACATTGAAATTACTTGCTAAAAGCTTAATGCCATTATTACCAAAAGCATTAATGTCATTATCTGAGATCACTCCATAATAACAACGATCCACACAGTCCATACTTTGTACGTAAATTGCGCTTGAATCTAAATAACCATAAACATCACGAATGGTATTTTTAGATACTTCTACCTGACCAGAAGCTGACCCGACTATAGATATTCCCCTGTGCGCCAAACGCCCTTCCCTCACAAGATCTACACCATTAAAATACCTATCAGAACTGGCGTCATACCCTCCAACTCTATCTATGAAATTATTGAAAATATGAATATTACGACTGTTTGTGATCTGAATCGCCCGAGCTGGGTAAATTTCTGAGTAATGCGTTATGGTGCCCGTTTTAAAATCAGTTCCTAAAAAACGACTGAATACCGAGTAAGAAATATCAATGCCATCCACACCTTGTACTTCTACGCCTTTTGTTGCTAAAAAGCCCCCATCAATCACAACTTGCCTGATCTGGCTCCCACTGGCATTTTCGGTAAACTTGAGCATAGCAGCAGAATCGGCAAACTTACTTTTAGCAATAATCTGAGCGGTATGCCCTATACCTTCAAATCGGACAGGTCTATCAATTATCAAAGGTTTAGTAATTAATATGGGTTGTCCACAGATATAAATATTACCTATCCGGCTATCGGCCAAAAAGCTTCTTAGCGCCTCTTCTTTAAGTTCGGGTGGATTGCTATCATCCCACCCCCAACATAAGTCTCCTTCATGCCGCGCAAACACGGATACAGATAAAAGTAGTAATACGATTCCAAAACAGATTCTTTTCATTTTTGTCCCTTATGAAAAATAATGAGCCTGGTAATACAATCCGCTTTTTATTTCAGTACAAAAAAACAACCTCAAGCAAAAAGCAGATAATCCAGTCGACTGAATTAACTTGAGATATTCACCTTTTAATCTGCCAAGCTCAGCCCAGACATCATTGTCAGGCCAAAGCTCAGCATCTTTTATAGGCCGAATTTATTGCTCTACTACCTTCAAAATGATTTCCTCAAGGTAGTTAAGATACATATCCATATAAGTAACGCCATTTTTATCATCTGATAACCATGGGTTCATCAAAGTATGTCGTAAGACAAACAGTGCGTTATCTTGATACTCAACCTGTTCAACATCTCTCACAAACGAGTGCGGATCAAGACCAAGCTTAATACATAAATTATGTGCTACTTTATCATTGATGTTTTTTCTAAAAATAGAAGTATAAGAGCCAATAAACTCCTTACTAAACATTGGCGTCGACTTCTCAATTTTAATGTGCTCAAACACTTTTCGAGTAAAGTCATTTAACACTCGAGTACTGGTGTTACCCGCGGGGTTAATGGCCAAGCAAATCAGGTTTGTGTCAGGCTCTATGGGGGCAATCAAGGTCGCTTTGCCTGCCAGTTTTTCACTCAATGCTGCAATCTTATGGTAAAACACTTCTGTGGTGCGAATTGTGCTCGCTGGTAATTTTCCGAAATGCTCAGCATTGAGTGGTAAAACATTTTGTGCCACATAACTTGCTGCTGCGGCTGCTCCCGGCTTTGAGCCTTCCATAATATACTGACCTAACTGATTTAATTTAGGCTCAGGCTCAACAAATCGGTTCTTTTTATCAAATACATAGGCAGCTTCTTGCACCACAAAGCCACACATATTTTTGTTTCTGGCGATAAATGCACCGCTACCAAAGGGCATATAACCTAGCTTATGTGGGTCAACCGTAATGGAGTCAGTTTCGCATAGCGCGGCAAATGCATTGTAGACTTTGACAGATGGGAAGTATTCAAACCCAGCTTTAACCGCTTCATGTTCGCGCATTCGATTGTCTTCATCTCTAAATACAGACGACAAGTAGCCACCCCATGCGGCATCCACGTGAATATAGTAATTCAATCCCTCATCTCGGATCATTTCGTCACGCAAAGATACAATGTCAGCGATAGGATCAACGGTTCCAAACTCGGTAGTCCCCAAAACGCCAATCACCGCAAGGACAGTACGGTTTTCAGATTTTGCTTTTAGCAGTAACTGTTTAAGTGCCGTCGGATCTAAACGCATTTTTTCATCAGTAGGAACTTGCCATAGGTTTTTACTGCCTATACCCAAAATCTTCATGGCTTTTATCCATGAATAATGAGCAGTGGCTGGCACAAACACCACGGGCTGTTTTAAATCTTTATGCTGGTCAAAAAAGTCAATATGGCCTTGGTGTTCAATACGCTGCTCTCTGAGTAACTCGATAAGTTCATCATACTTCTCATCACCCATGGCTTTGAGCTTATTTAAGCAATTGACACGAATTTGCACTACTTCGTCAATCGAGAGATTCATTAACTCCCAAGTAGACATGCTTTGCAGTGAACGCCCTTGCCCATCCACAAAGTCAATATCTGCCAGCTCACCACAGCGCTTTACCGCCAATGGGTAGTACTTCACGGAGCGAAACATCCATAAGCTCTGATAGTTCGCCACCGTACCACCTGAGGTTAAATGCCCCCAAGCGACTGCGCCTTTGTCTGCGTCCAAGTTGTAGCCAAACATTTGCGCTAGTTTGTTACCCACTTCCAACTCCATTTTAACGGTGACTGGCGCAGCTTCTTCTGTAACATTGTTAGGGTTATACAGCGCTGTAATAAATTGCGCCAGCATTCCCGGTAGCAGCAAATCAGATGCCATATGCCCAATATAACGTGGGTTTGAAAACGGCACAGATTGCTTTAAATCCGCACTTAGCTTATGCAGTTCTTGCTTGGTTTTGGCCATGGTTTCTAGGTAATGGGAAGATTGTTTTTCAATAATAGAGACTGGCGGTAAATCTTCTGGATGAAAACTACGTCGCCAATAAACGTGGTCCCGAAAGAACTCTAAAAAGATATCTTCAAACTCGTGGTTATTTTCACCATAAGAGCCAAGAAAGTAAGGAGAGAATAGGCGTATATCCATGTTAGTTTACTCAGTCTGTATATTTAAACAATCATTCACCATGCCATCGCATTAATGCGCTCACATGCTGCTATCCTGTGCACTGTATATCGCTCGTTTTCCCGTATAGTTAGGGCAAAGCAATATATGAACGCATCAAGAATACGTTTCATAGACTCAGTAATTAATAAAAAATTTAATTGAAGTGTGTTTATTAAACAATGAATTGAGGTAAAACAAACTTAAATACAAATAATGCGCTATTTTTTGGTATATGCCTATATTCGATGACCAGCTTAACGAAGCTCCTTCTTCGAGCCAGCAGCTATTTTTTTGGTTCTAATAAATCCCATTTATTGCCATATAAATCTTCAAAAACGACAACAGTTGCGTACTGTTCAACTCTTGGCTCTTCATGAAACACCACGCCATTGTCTTTCATAAAATGATAATCACGCCAAAAGTCATTAGTTTGTAAGAACAAAAACACCCGTCCGCCACTTTGATTACCGATCGCCTGACTTTGCTCATCATTGCTTGCTTTTGCCAACAGCAAATTAGTGCCATTTGAATTTGGTGGTGCAACTTGAACCCAACGCTTACCAGCACCTAAATCAGTGTCTTCAACTAGGGTAAACTGTAGTTTTTTTGTGTAGAACTCGATGGCATCATCATAACTTTCAACGACAAGGGCGATGTTACCAATTTGCTGCTGTATTGACTGGGTCATACTCTTATCCACGATAAAAAACCCAGTTTATACTAGAAATTACGCAAGCAATAAAGTCGCTCAAGATAAGACGCGTAACATCTATCGGAACAGATTAATAAGCAATATGTGTGCTAAGTGCATATTTAACACAGGATAAGACTTTGCTTAAATAAAAACATCCCACACTCACCTTGGCGATTTAGATGTGACGTTTTTAACTCAATATGACTAATTAAGCCCTGTTAATCAATATGCGCCTGATGCGCTAACCACTCCTCTTGCGCCATCCAATAACAGATATGATTAACTCTATGGTCGTATAAAAACTCAGCGTCAGGCTTAAACTCTTTATTCACAAAACCTAATCGAAGCGCAATGTCTTGGCTTTTGTAATTGTGCTCTGCAATAGAAAGGGAGACCTTATTAAGCGCTAAGGTTTCAAATGCATGATCAATTAAGTAGCTCACAGATTGGGTTGCAATACCCTGCCCTTGATACTTTTTAGCAAGCCAATAACCAATTGATGCACATCTATTTCTTTTATCTATGGGATGATATCCGCACATGCCAACCAAGGTATGATTTAAATATATCCCGCCCATCAAACCAAGTTCATCATGTAATTGCTTTTGAGTTGTTTTAATGAATGCTTCAGAGTCTTGAACTGACTGGGTAAAATCAAGCCAAGGTAGCCACTGTTTTAGGTGCTGCCTGTTGTCATCAACGAGTGTAAATAACGTTGGGGCATCCGACAAAGACAATAACTTCAAACAAATTTCATCATTTACTTCTAGTTTTACCAAGGCCTTACTCCTAAGTGTAAAATACTACAACAGGTGTTTTTGTGAGTTTGACTGTGCACCTTCGCTCAGTTAACTATATTTTTGTAAAACGCAGTTTTTAGGCTAATTACAAATTCTTTTGTAACTTTAAGTACCCATAACAAAAACTATCAGCATATTCATTGTTTGTGAAGTATCTACATAATTATTCTCAAAAAATATAAAAACCAAATAATTAACATACTTTTAAACCCTCTTTGAACAACAAACAGGTAGACTATCGTCAATTGCATTTTGTATTAGGTTAATAATGAAACCATCACTAGTATCTATCGCCTTAGCTGCTACTTTGCTAGGCACAGGCTGTCAACAAACATCAACTCAAACAACTGACGCAGCCACTGTTAACGACACCACGATACGTGTTGCTACGTTTAACGTAAGTATGGAAGCAACTAACTATCAAGCTGACAAAGCGTTAGATGTTTCTGGTAATGTATTAACTAAGGCCTTAAAAAGCGGTGAAATAAAGCAAATCAATAATATTGCCGAGATCATTCAACGCACACGCCCAGACATTATCCTTTTAAATGAATTTGACTATATTGCCGACCCAGAGCAAGGTATAAACTTATTTAAAAGTAAATACTTAGAGGTGTCTCAAAATGGTTTTGAACCAATTTCTTATCCTCATGTATATTTAGCACCTGTCAATACGGGCGTTAAAACACCTTTGACTGGCAAAGACAGCAAACTCACTCATTATGGTTTTGGCAAATATCCGGGCCAATACGGCATGGTGCTACTATCAAAGTTCCCAATAGACGCTGATCAAGTGCGTACTTTTCAAAACTTTCTATGGAAAGATATGCCAAACAACATGATGCCAACCACCAAAGATGGTAAGAGCTGGTATGCACAATCTGAGCGTGACATCATGCGACTTTCTTCAAAGTCTCATTGGGATATTCCAGTTCAGATCTGCAACCAGCAACTAAACGTACTTGCTAGCCACCCCACGCCACCTGTTTTTGATGGGCCTGAGGACAGAAATGGTAAAAGAAACCATGATGAACTAAGGCTATGGAAAGACTATATTTCTGCAACTGGTCACAGCTACATTTACGATGACGCAGGTGTGAAAGGCGGTTTCAGCGGTTCATCTTTTGTGATTGTCGGTGATTTAAATGCCAGTGACGTCGATGGTGATGGGCACCCTAATGCCATCAAGCAGATCCTCACACACAGTCGAGTAAACAACTTAGCCACGCCTAAATCAGAAGGTGGAAGATTAAACAAACCGCAAAATGCAAATGCAGTAGCACATACTGCACATTGGGGAATGCGTGCTGATTACGTGCTGCCATCTAGTGATTTAAATGTCATTAATGGTGGTGTATTTTGGCCAGCACAACACGAGTCCGGTGCTGAATTAGTGGCGAATAGAGCTGCTTCTTCGGATCACAGATTAGTGTGGGTTGATATTCTCCTGCCAAATACTTGTGTAAAATAATTGCTCACGAGCAGGCTAATTGGCCTGCTCAAAACCGGCCTTTTTCCACTGGCAATTTCCAAATAGAATGAGTGAGTCCAAAGCGCTCAAATATCTCTGTCGCTTCTTGCACAGTCCATTTTACCCAATCAGGACTCAAGTGTCGCCCGTACCAAGCTTTTGAAAACGCCCAAACCTGCTCAATTGGCTGAACATCGCCCTTATGCATGTTGTGTCTTTCACACCATGCATCAATGTCAGATTCAGACTCAAACATCAGCATAGTACTGCAAGTGTAAATTACGTTATCCCACGCTTTTTTCATGGGAATAGGAAAATGAACATACAAATGCTTGTTCGCTATTTTTCCATTTGTGATTTCAATCACAACCTGTTTTGACTCGCTACCTAGTGTAGTTGTTATGGTCAAGTCTCGATCAAGTAGTGCAGCTGCCCCCAAAGCACACCAAGCGCAATTTCCCCACCAGCCCATATCACCAGACTTAATCCAAAAATTAGTTGGCGCAGCAGAAAACGGATGCATCACCCAAATTTCATTCGATATTGGGTGCAAAACAACACCATGCTCCGCTTGTAATAACTTTAGTGCCTTAATAATACAATCTTTATTGAGTTCAAATAAAACGCTCAACTCGTCTATACTCGGCGCTTTTGCATGCTCAACAAAATACTTCATTATCTCATAGTGTAGTCGTGAGTGAGTTATTACCATTGAAATCTCATCGTTTAAATCGTGTAGAGATAACTTAATTGCCATACCTCAGTATGGCAAAACAGCCACATCTCACAGCGGTTTTAATAAATATCGCTAAATTGCGTTTCAAATCCAGAGTAAACGAGCGCTTTAAGCTTGGTAAACTTAATATCCTTAGTGTAATTGCTCATCAAAATCAGTAGCTCATCTGTTTTCATATTTCTGATAATAAAAGCGTTTGAGCCAAGTACATCATTTGAGTGAGAGACTATTTCAGGGCGGTGCTCATCAATAACCCAACCAAAACCATAATATTCGGTTGAACCATCATTGAGTATAGCTGGAGAAAATGCCTCATTTAACAACGAAGGCGGCAGTAATTTATTACTGTTTAGGCCTTGATGCCACTTTAAAAGATCGACCGCAGTTGAATACACAGCACCGCCGCCTGTCACGCCTTTAACTTGGACCTGGTCATTTTGTTTGCTGCCTGACAGCCCGTAGACTCTATTTTTAAACTCAGCGTTCTTTGATAACGCCGTGAATATACGTGTGTTATGCATATTGAGTGGTGTGAAAATATGCTGCTTAGCAAACTCTTCTAAAGACTGTTCAGATACACTCTCAACGATATGCGCCAGCATCACATAATCAGTATTGCTAACGTTATACTGACTACCGGGAATAAACGCCAAATTTGGCGTAAATTGGATAAACAGCGACACTATATCTTTATTTGTAAATAGCTGCTTTGGGATGGGTTTATCTATCAATTCCTCATAGCTCACGATACCCGAAGTATGTGTTAGCAAATGCCTCGCTGTTACTTCTGGGTAAGGGAAATGAGGTAAGTACGCCTGAATCGGTTTATCGTAATCTAACTTACCTTGGTACCTAAGTATCATAATGGCCATTGCAGTAAATTGCTTTGACAATAAACCCAAGTTAAAAGCTGAACTTTCGGTTATTAATTGGTTAGATTGAGGATGGATCTGCCCTACAACTTTGTGAAATAGCACTTGCCCTTTACGGGCAAATAAAACGCTACCACTAAACTCTCCCTCTTTGCCCAGCATATCTATTTGCTGAGTGAGCGCCCTGGCTTTTAAAGACTCATCTAAGGTTGAAAACTTAGCAACAGATGTAAAGCTGCATAAAATTAATATAATGTATAAAAAAACCGCGTTTGTTTTCATAACGTTATCCTTGTTATTCTAACTAACATCTCATTCGGTAAACTAACTTATACCCGAGCTAATTGTTTACTGTGCCGGTCAGATTTACTGTACTAATTAGTTAAATCTACACAGGTTTTGTCACATGCTCATTTTAATATATCCTGTTAGCAATATTGGCGCTTAAACCGGCGTATTTTTGTGCGTGTACTCATCATTGGCGAAGCCGTATTTAATTGGACCATACGCCCTAGCGTCCACTTTTCATACCAAGGTACTTCATACAATTCATGGTTATTTGAGTTTAAGATCAGTGTTCGAATATCTGTGACACACACCTCGAGCTCAGCAAGCAAATCTTCATATTGCCAATGAGCATATGTTTGATGAAAATGCTCTGCCAATAACCCTAATTGATTCCATTTAAATCCGCGTTCAGGGAAGTCCACTGGCTGCGCTTGTTGCTTTAAGTAATGCCACTTTAAAACAAGCTTCCCCCACCCCAACAAATAAGCCAAGGTATCGCATACGCTCACAACGGAACCTTTAATATTCCCTTGTACACCTAATACTCGAGACTTACTGGCAGATATCGAGCGATAATCTGCCATTAATTTAGGGAAAATCGTATCAATGGCAGACAACAGCTCTTCTTTATTTGAAGCAATTCTAGTCATCGCATTTCCTTGCTGTTGTTTTCTAAATGAAGTGGGTAAGCTACAACGCCAAACGACATTGTAACAACCCCCAGAATTCACTCTCACTTTGCTGTTTTTACCGTACTAACCGACACCCAGCCAATTTCTTCTAAACCTCTTTTCACCCGATACCACGCATTTAACACAAAGAGCACTGTCAGGTTTTCACCAACCGAGGTGTTTAGCTCATTATTATCATAATCCTGTGTAAGTACCCCCTCACTTGCTACAGAACTCTTTCTAATGTACTGAGTTGGCGCCCACCCTTGTTGGCCTGACTGCGTTTTAATGAAAGCCCAATTTGGAAATTCATCATCCATATTGCCAAGCGTTATTTGCTCACCTTGGTTTAAAAAAAAGGGTTCTGGAAACTCTGAGACATGCGCCTCGACAACAACTACTTTCATATCTAACTCATTCATCTAAAACTTTTATATTGAACTTCTAGCTGCTTGAGCAGATTCACTCTCTGAAGATGGGTCTTTGTCTGCAACTTGCTCATAACCTTTACCAGCAACTGGAGGGGTGTTAATCAAATTTACTGTCGCAATATGTTCAATTCGAAAGACCAGCTCTCCTGAGGTCTCTTTGTTGTCATAGTCATGAATTAAATCGTCATCCCCCCAATACTTAACCTTCGACATTAAAATAAACCCAGAGCCAATTTCATTGTTTGAAATAGACTCGTAAAGAGGTTTAGATACTTCCCCATAGTAATAATAAGACTCTATCTCACCGCCTTCTTCTGGGACATTAAACTGCGCAAAAACCCAAACCCGCTCAGCATCGTTCAACTTTTTAAGCGCAGAAAACTCATCTAACGGACTACAGCCAAGTATTGCTAACATTAATAAAGTTAAAAATATAAACTTCATCTGACCTCCAAGTCGATTTTATAAAAACGCTTCCTGAACTTATTATACAAACCGAATTAAGAAAATAACTAGGCAAATATTAATTATTTAATGTGTAATTTATAGTTATTCTTATTTTGAAATATTAGTTCATAATAATGAGCAATGAGCAATGAGCAATGAGCAATGAGCAATGAGCAATGAGCAATGAGCTAACGAACATAAAGGCGTTTTATTAACACACTATCTTCTGGACAACTTAAGTTCACTAGTGCTTTAAATTCATCTTTCGAGAGCACTCGGCCATGGTGAGACGACACAAAATGTTCAGCCTGAATACCAAGCTCGTTAAGCCTCTCGTTTAAAACCTGCGCCCGATAATATACATCTCGACTTGGCCAGCTATTAGGTGAATGGAATCCCGTCTCCAAGCTACTGCCAAACATATCTTCCGCAAATACAACCTTTTGCTTTGGTAAATACACAACGAGGTTATGATCAGCATGGCTGCTTGGGACATCAAAAACCTGTACCTGGTTATTGGCTAGCATCATACCGTCGTGTAGAAACGCACTATTTTTTGGTGTTAAAGGCTGTTCTAGGCTCGCTTCTACCGCCTTTTGATGTTCCGCCATCAAAAGTATTTTAGCGCCATGTGTACTGACTTCATTTAACCCCATTAAATGGTCGTCATGGTGGTGTGTCACAATAAATTGAGACACTGGCTTATGAGTGCCCAGATGCTGATCCAACTTGTTTAACCTTTGCTGCCATGTGAATGTATCATTAGGCATTTGCCATGAGCCTGCCGAGATATAGGAAGTGCCAATATCAACAAATAAAGTAAAGCCCCACCCTTGACCGACTAAAAATACGCCCTTAGCAACTTCATTTACGCTCTCCTGTGCAAATTCTAAAAACGTGTCGTTGTCGCTAAGTTTGTAGCCATCAGGTTTTAACACTAAGGGGAAAGTTGGAGTACTCTGTGTGACAACGCGCTCTGTCACATGCAAGGTGGGTTTATGCTCTTGACTTACAATAGTTTGACTCGCCCATGTAAGCCCCTGATTATTGTGTGTATGGCCTAAAAAGTCATAACGCGTCATTTTTCCTTTTTCTTTCGTTGTCAAGCGCGACAACAGACCAGAAGCTGAACCAATATAAGCTGTTTTACGCACTTGATTAATCGTCCAATTAAGTACCGTATGAACGTCCCCTTGAATATAGGTAACCCCACCACTGCTCACATCCGCACGGTTGTCACTGAGCTCCTTAATAATTAGCGTGTCTACACTCTGCTCCATATTAAAAGCCACAGAGTCCCAACTCATTCTGGTGCTGGGCTGATACGTTTGCATGCAATGATCTACCTTCATCCCTTTGCCATTTAGATAACGTCTATCAAGCGTAACTAATGAATGATAACCATAATTACCAATTAAGTTCTCATCACTGCGTTTAAACGATTTACTCTTGGCAGCAAAGTTAATTTCAAGTTGTTGCTTATACCGATGTAACACCAGACTATGCGAGCCCTCTTCAACATGACCACTTTGTCCTTGCATATAACGATATAGCGACTCCTCCACCTTTAATTGTTTGAGTTTTGAAATTGTGTCTATACCGTAAACTTCAGCAGCGCGCGTAATTGCCTCAATAGCAGCTTCATCAGCGTAAGCAGAACCACTTTGAAGCACCACGAGTGCACAAAATAAAGCTCGACAGTCATGTGCCTTTGACCACGTTTTTCGTATGAAATAGATACGCATAATATTTCCCTTCATATGTAATGACTTTTGCGCCATTACTGTGCTTTAAAGCCCGAAAAGCACAACAAAGGCACACTGAGGAATTCATGATGAATAGATGATATCTATAATTTACAATAGGTTATATAATATTTTGATACTCGACAGCCTCTAATTAACTGCATATACTCGAGCATACTTCGAGCCGTAAAATAAGATTATGTCCCCAACGCAGCGTTTTTATATTCAAGAACATCTCATAGACTTATCTCGTTCTGAAATCTCTTATGCAGAGCAAAGTACCAAGGTAGAACCCAAAATTTTACAGGTACTGCTTTTACTCGCACAAAACGCGCCTGAAGTGGTTAGCCACCAACAAATCATGGATGAGGTTTGGAAAGGCAGTGAGGTTGTCCCTAATGCCTTACAGCGGTGTATTGCACGGCTAAGAAAAGTACTTGGGGATGACGCTAGGTCGCCACATATCATTGCGACACATCCCAAAATAGGCTATCGGCTCATGGTAGATGTGCAATGGCTACCAGAAAACAAACCCAAATTCGCCGCCATGCAAAGTTCACTGAGTCTCAAACAGGCTCTATATTTTGGGTTGCCGTGCGTTTTGATTATTATGCTTGGCTTACTGACAGGGTGGCATACGCAACCCGAACCTTTGAAAGTGAACTCTTTAAAACAGCTCACTTATACAGATGCCTTTGAGAGTGAAGTAACCTATAGTCCCAATGGACAATACATCGTATTTAATCGCCATACGCACTCATGCCAAAGCCATATCTGGGCTAAAAACCTACAAACAGGTATTGAAAAACAGCTAAGTGTAGAGCCCGGCTTTTACCGCGATACACGTTTTACACCGGATGGGCGTAACATACTTTATACAAAGCAACGCCATTGTGATCAAAGCAAAACCACGCAACACGAACCGTTACAGGCTAACTGCTGGCAAATCAATATGCTGAATTTTGCTACCGCCTTGAATACGCCTCAAGTTGCGACTGTGCCCTATCAGTGCCAAGCCAACTCGATAACACGACCCGTAGCACTGCCAAACCACCAATATGCGTTTTTAAGCCGCCAAGGTAACACACAGACCTTAATTAAGTTCAATGCACTAGCACAACACACTGGCACCCTATTTAACTTGGTAGGTCATTCTGTTTATACATATGACTATGACCCAATACATGCACAGTATGCAGTGCTTTCCTTTAATCAAGAAAACCAGCATATACTGAGCATACTCAATAAGCGCGGCGAACTCTTGCAACAAAGCGAAATAGACACAAGCAATCAACAGCTGCAAGTAAGCCAGTTTTCTATCCGTTTTTCGGATCATGGCAATGCATTGTTGGCAGTCTCACATGGTAAGCTTTATCACTTAACACTGGATGGCAAAGTGACTGCGTATCAAACTGCACTCAATGATATTGTGAGTGCGCAATCTCACCCTTTGACTTCCAAGATCATCGCCATCAAAGGCAATAAAGATACGGATATCGCACTCATCCCTTTCAGTGGTGATCTAGACGTCAAAACAGAGCGCGTAATGAATCAAAGCGTACAACCATATCCAAGCTTTGCACGCTCTAAAAGCCGAGAAAAGTATGCCCGATTTCAACCAAATGGTGAGCTGATTGCCTTTATCTCTGCTCGCAGTGGACAAGATCAGATATGGCTTTGGGACGGCGTACAAGAAAAGCAACTGACACACTTTTCGCAGCACAGCAAAATTGAGCAGTTTAGCTGGTCTCCAGATGGTCAAAACCTGGCTGTCATTCATCAAACCCAGCTCAACATGGTTAATTTAAATGGAGAAACTCACATCATTGAAGCGCCAGCACCACTAGTGGAAGTACTAAACTGGCACCCTCAATCAGGGGTTTTTGTCACGGCATCACACCCCTCTGCCCATACACTTTGGCAACTGGACCTAGACAAGCAAATTTTTACAGCCCACTCAGTTGACGATGTTCAGTCAGTCTGGCTCAGTGACCATGCACTCTATATCAGTGACTTTGATGGGCAGGTTTTTAAGCGAATGCTTAACTCTGAGAGCACTGAATACCAGCGAATGCCGACACTGAATGGCCACAGCTTAGTGTTATACAAACAACACTTTTATAGCTATGACATAAAATCAGGTTACTTAACCCAATACGACTTAAACGGGGAATTTATTAAAAAATTAAAGCCTCTTAAACCCTTTGCTTGGAAAATATCAGATATAAAAGGTAACTATGTGTTGCTAGACCAACTTATCGAGCTGAATCAAGATGTGGTAGAACTCAGCTTATAATTTTGTGTTATTTTTTGAGTTATTGAGGGTACTCCACTTCAAAAAGCGCTTGCTTTATGTGGTATGAGCATTGTTTTTTGTTGGCTCAGTGCTGTGCAAGATCATTGATGAGCAATCGCGGTTTTATGGGGAGGATAAATTTATAAATATGTGCCTATAAATATGTGCCTGTCCCATTAGATTCCTTTTTCTATTCAACTTAACTTTAAACTGGATATTTAAACAGTAGTAACATTGCACGATTAAAGCAAAAAATTTATGCCTGTCCTATTTCAGTTCATTTGTTAGGTGTTAATTAACAACCAGCAAAAAAGAAATTATACCTAAAATAATTACACCCATGCTGGCTGCACAACACCAGAGAATTTTGAAACCTATAAACCTAATTCTTTGCCCTGATTTAGAAAAATGTTCAGGAGCTAACGTTAAAGGCCACATATTAGCTTCAATTGATAGCTCTCTTTCTGGTGCAGATGGTAAAATATACTTGTAAAGGAGCTGAGGAAGAACAATTATTGTTAAGCAAAATACAAATGCTAATGAACCTAAAAGATAAAAAATGATTGTATCCATTACACCAAACCTTCATTAACAACTAACACTTTTAACTACGACAAGCATCGCATAACAACAACGATTCAGATACGTACTTTATCGACCCATAGCATAACAATAACTTAGGCAAATGTAACCAAAACAGAAACTATCAAAGTACTTCAATTGTCACATAGCATTCATCGACATTTACTAAAAGCCTATTTACTGTATGGCAGTGGCTTGTGATTGATTAAAGCATTTAGATTACGAGTACAGCTTAAGTGGCAAACTTATCAAAAAATAAAAAACTCTCAAGCCCTTCACATAGAAAATGTCAGATATCAAAGATGAGCATATATTGTTAGTTCAGCTCATAAAGCTGAATCAAGATGCGGTGGAACTCTACTTATAATTTTTGTCTTATTTTTATGACTGATTGAGAGGACGATCCACTACCAAAAGCACCCGCTTGCAGTTTCATACGCATTACTTTTTGTTGGCTCCGTTTAGTGCAAGAACATTGATGAACCATAATGGCTTTCAGCTGAGACTAAATTTGTGTCTGTCCTTTTTCAGTTCTCAACAGATGCTAACCATTGTCCTTTGTGTTTAAACGAACCCAAATTAACAAAAAGCTCACCCTTGAACGGCTTTTGCTCATAGAGCCACCATTTTTGAGGTTCAGTGTTACCATGTTTTTGAATTTTAGGTGGACTACCTAATTCTACACCTAGTTTTTCCCTTAGATCAGTTTCAATTTTCATATAGTTTTGTAATGCAAAATTTTTATCATTCTCTGGCCCAAGAATGATGTATCTTGAATAGGATAGCAATTCGAACTTATACCCAGATGGTATTTCGGTTCGATACCAATTGAAAGCTATAGCTTTTGTGTCTAGAGGATTTAAAACACTAAATCTAGAATCTATCGAATACTCATGAGGTATTACGGTTACACCATATGATTTACGTGGTTTTAGGAGAGCAGGAGTATACTTTTTGAAGTTTGCTTTTTGTTCCTGTTTCGATTCACCACATCGAATATCATCAAAACTTAAAATTACTCCTCTTAGATCAGAATTAATTGCATGTGCGGAGGCAGCATTAAAAAATAGAGCAGCGAACATAAGTTTATTTTTCATCTTTTATTTCCTTATAGTTGAAGATGAATCCAATTCATCAAGATGCCTAACGCTTCAATCAGAGGCAATAAAATAGCTGGCTAAACTTAGCGACGAAGGAGTAAAGCCAGCTATTTTTTACCTTTGAATTGACTTGTTAGGTTCTATTCCGTTTAGCAAACTCACAAATCATTCGAGTAGTTCTCTGACGACTTTCTTCTGGGTATCTATTTATATCATCTCTAATTAGAGAAAGTGCAGCACCTTCATCACCTTTTAGAGCTGCACTTAATGCTCTATATCGATTTAAAGACCGTTGAGATATATGATTATTTTTACTTATTCGCAATAACTCTTCGAGAGCCGATTCAAACTCTCCTAAATTATTAAATTTTAAGGCTATATCACATGCAGCAAGTAGCGGATAGTGATTATCAGGATATATAGCAATACAGTCTTTTATTTTATCAAAGGCAGTAACCTCTGAATCATTAATCTTAGCTTCAAAGATTGCTTCGGCGATATTCGACATTTCAATTGATTGCTCAGATCCAATAGACCTTAAGTTATGAATCAACTCTTTTAGTAATACACTATTCTTTTTGGCCTCATCAGTGTTAATCAAGCAATTGAAATAGGCTTGGGTATGAAATTGGTTACTACGGTTGTCTTCATAATTTTTCTTTGCGTAATCAAGTGCCTTATCATACTCTTCCATTTGTACATATACTTGTACTATCTCCCTTTTACATCTTGCTGCAACATATCTGCTGTTTTCAATTTTCTGTAATCTCTCAAGTGCATCCTTATAACGACCTTGCAATCTATAATAAAATCCAAGTAAAAAGTGATGTTCATCGCCTTTTATTAACTGCACTTCTTTCAATAGCCTTGAATTCTTTGTTTTTGCTAAAGCCAAGCATAAATAGTACCTAATATCCTGCAAGGCAGAGTCATCGATATTATTCTCCTTCTCAAGAATTAAATCTGCTAGCTCAATAATCCTTTGTAAACTTCCTCGGTTATAATAAAGATCCTTCATACACCTTAGATAATGTGATGGAATTAAGAATTTATCATTAATATTAGTGCCTTCTTTCAAAGCCTCTTTAATGGAAAAAATAAACTCAGATGAGTCCAATTCAAATAGATCATCTCTTTCAATCGTGGTCTTTACTCGCTCTGTGATTCGTTCTGAAAGTTCTGGGCTAAAAGTTAATCTATTTCTTGCAATGTAATCTCTTACAACATCGTTTAATCGAACAATATCTCCATCTAGTCCGATCAATTCGACTATATGCTCCGCTGCGAGTTCCTCGATTACAGGATAGAATTTTTCTTCACTCACTATTGAAAACAGAAAATCCATAGTAATAACTTCAAACTTTGAAAGCATTCGGATAAAATCTAAAGTTGATTCGTTGTTTTCATATTTATTCAATAAGGTCGCAGCTCTTTCAGAGTTATAATCAGCTAAAATTGCCAATTTATCATGAAAGCTTGTTTGGTTATCTTCTCTTAACATATCAGCTGCAAATGTAACCTGTTCTGGTAGCCCTGATAGTAAATTACAAATATCGTTAAACTGCTCAAGTGATAATTCAAACTTATATAACCCTGCTAGCTGACTAAAAAAACGCTTCCTCTCGACAGTACTTAACTCAGTTATTTCGAGAAAGAAGAAACTGTCATTTTTCGGCCTAGCGGGAAATGCTACTTTATATTTTGATGCGATGCAGAAGATAGGATAAGCAGTTTTATTATAAGTAGCTATCGCCTTTGCAAACCAGCTATTAAGCTCCCTTTTGTAGTTAACAAGGCAACCATCATCGATGAAGTAGATTAATTCTTTAGAATTATAAGCTGCGTTCATGACCTGATGAATATATTCAATCTTTTCATCGACAGTTTTATCACTCAATGCTTCAAGTGAGTCGCCAAAATCAATCAAACCAAAATCGTTTAGCTTTAATATGAAATCTTCAATTGATACATTTCGATCTAAGAATATTGCGGAAGGTTTGTGAGAACATTCCGAGATATTAGTCTTTAAACACCCTTTGTGAATAAGGCTTCTTCGGCCAACACCGTTAAAACCAGAGCAAATTAAAACAGTCGGCTTTTCTTTAGAAAAATCATGTATTCTCTCTTCAAAAGAATCTAATTCATTTAGCCGGCCAACAAAATAGTTTTCTCTTATTTTTAGCTCTGGATGTTTTGTCCAACTTACTTCTCTTAATTTATTGTGAATTCTTCTGGCAGCAACATTTGCTCTTTTGATAGGTTTTAAATTGTAATTATCTCTTAACCATTCAGGTATTCTTGAATCTGTATACTGTATTTTATCGTCAATAATAATAGGAAATATTTTGTTTATCTGATTACTGTCCAGCCTAATCTTAGCTTCAGTTATTTCTTTTATTACCCATTCAGAATTTAGTGCATTATCTGATAAGAAAAGTACAAAAATTTCCGACTTATCTAAGCCATCAATTATTTGATCTAAAGGCCTCTCACCTTCTTCAAAAGTATATTCGTCATAAATAATCTCATCTTTATCCAACCAATTGGCTACATTACGAACATAGTGTTCTTTATCCTGACTTGAATGAGACAAAAATGCTTTAATCACGAAATATCCTTACTTTGTTTAATATGAAATGCTAGTTGTAACACTTAAGAACCTAACATTTTTATCTACGACAAATGTCGCATAACAACAGCGTAATGTCTGTTGCATAACAACAGCGATTCAAATACGCACTTTATTACTATCAACCATAACAACAACTTAAACAGATGTCACCAAATTAGCAATGATTAAAATACGTCACTTGTCGTATAACAGTGATATTTGACAAATACTGAGCGATGTATATCTGTACATATAAATAAATCAAAATAGAACTTACTACTCAATCGCCATTTTTATCTATGCTTCAAGCGCATATGACTACGCAGATATATGCCAAAAGTAACATTCCATGTTATCTCTATTGGATAACCGTCTTTATCTGATTTCGTAATCTAATGCACTCTAAAACACTTGGTGAAGAGGTGGTAGCTCAGTTTTTAGTTACTCACCAATCGACAAAAAGAGGCTAATAACACACAGCCCTCATCAATAAATACAAACTTCTCAAGCCCTTCGCTTGGAAAATATCAGACATAAAAATAAGTATGTGTTGTTAGATCAGGTTTTCTAATTGAATCAAGATGTACTAGAACTAAGCTTATAATTTTGTATATTCTTTTTACGTGTTACTGAAGGCTTTCCATCTCCCAAAGCACTTGCACTCCTGTTGCATACGCATTGTTTTTTGTCGGCGCAGCCCATTGCAAGGTAGTTGACGGGCCATTAAGGCTTTCGGGTGAAGTTAATCTCAGTTTAATGCGCTCATCTAATCAATTTGCCAAGCCAACAAAGGGAAGCCTAACACCCGCAATTTGATTGAGTCCGCTTCGCATTTATAGTCCTTTAATTAACCTAGTAACTCCCATGATAATACTCGACTTTATCGCTTCAAAACCATTATCAAAGCAATTAAAAATGCCTGAGCACAGGTTTGTACTCAGGCATTAAAACGTTTAATACAAACTAACTTGTTGCTAGTTTATAGTGTGTCTTCTAACCATTTGAAGAATTCACGTTGCCATACGATGCCGTTTTGCGGCGTCAGTACCCAGTGATTCTCTTCAGGGAAGTATAAGAAACGGCTCTCTAAACCACGTAATTTTGCAGCTTGGAACGCCTGAATACCTTGGCCTAATGGTACACGGTAGTCTTTGCCACCATGGATCACAAACATAGGTGCATCCCACTTATCTACATAATTAATTGGGTTGAACTCATTATATGTTTGGTTGATAGAGGCATTGCCTTGCTCCCAATATGGGCCACCAAATTCATGGTTTACGAAGAATAGCTCTTCCGTTGTGCCGTACATACTGCGTAAATCGAAGATACCACAATGTGAGATGAAGGTTTTAAAGCGACCATCATGGTTGCCCGCTAAATAAAATGCAGAGTAACCGCCAAAGCTTGCACCGATTGCACCAATGCGCTTTTTATCAACGTAAGATGCTTTTGACACATCATCGATGGCATCAAGGTAGTCTTGCATCGCCTTACCACCCCAATCTTGGGTAATGTCTTCATTCCACTTAACACCATGACCTGGCATTCCGCGGCGATTTGGTGCTACAACGATATACCCTTGTGATGCCATTACTTGGAAGTTCCAGCGGAACGAATAAAACTGCGAAAGTGCAGACTGAGGGCCGCCTTGTAGATAAAGTAATGTTGGGTACTTTTTACTTTCATCAAAATTAGGTGGATAAATCACCCAAGTTAGCATTTCCTGACCGTCTTTTGTCGTCACCATACGCTTTTTAACGGTTGGTAAGTCAAGGCCTGCATAAAATGCGTCATTGACTTTAGTCAGTGCTGTTAGGTTTTTCTTACGCAGGTCAAAACGGAAAATTTCTGATGCGCGGTTCATGCTGCTACGTGTCACAACTAAGTGCTTATCCATTGCCGCAACAATCCCATTCACATCAAACTGGCCTTTCGTTAGCTGTTTGATCTTTGGCTTAGTACTGACTGATACTTGGAATAATTGGATTGTGCCATCGGTTGGCGCAACAAAGTAAATGCGCTTGCCATCAGGGCTCCATTTGAAGCTATTTACCGTGCCATCCCAATGCTCAGTCAAATTAACTTCTTTGTTTTTGATGCGCACTATGATGTCGTTTTTATCCGCTTCATACCCTGGCACGTCCATTTGAAGCCACGCTAGATTTCCTTTTGACGAAAACGCAGGGCTCTTATCATAACCTAGGTTGCTTTCAGTGATATTGGTTGTTTTTTTACTCGCTAGGTTATAACGATAAATGTCGGTGTTGGTACTGGTAACATATTCAGTACCCGTCAGCTTTTTACTCACATAGTAAATGTTCTCGCCTTTAGGGCCCCAAATGTAATCACTTGAGCCACCAAATGGAGAGGTTGGGCTTGAGTAAGGCTTACCTTCCATGATGTCGACTTTCTTTTCAGTCGCTAAATCTTGATAGAAAACATGCTTAAAGCCACCATCATTCCACGTATCCCAGTGGCGATAATTTAGATCATCGAACACATAAGCATTTGCTTGAGACAAGTCTTTATGTCTATGACTAGCTAAAACCGACTCAATATTCACCTTTTTATGAAATAGCTTTTTAGTACCATCAGGAGAGATGTTGCTATCGATTAACAGACCTTGATAGGCTTCTAATAGCTGTGCACTCCCGCCTTTAACAGGCACCTGATATACCTTGCTGGCAAAATCATTATTTGCCACGCTCGGGGTCGTTACGCTGTAAATTACATGGGTTTTATCTTTATTTAATCCCAGCGCAGTAACACGTTTAACTTCCCACAGTTTTTCAGGGGTCATCACATCTTGTGCTGACACACCTGCACTTACTGCAAGCCCTAAGCTTGCAGAAATAAGAATTCGCAACATAGCGAAATGCCTCCAAAAATAAAAACCCGTCTAGACTACATAAAACGGTCATAACTTAAAAGGAATCAAGGTGATTAACTGGTCACACCTATATTTTACCTGAGTTTGAAGTACTAAATTTATGAAATAGTATGAATTTAAACAAGAAATAAGGGCATAAGTGATAATGCCCTTAAGGGAAGGAATTTGCTTTGTTTGGTTTTGATTTGTCAATATATTTGGGTTGATGACACCATCACCGATTTTAAATACAAATTTGGGGATTAGCCCTCTGTTTAACTATTAACTAGCCCCAAATTTTTGAACTTGTCGATATTGCCTTTTAATGTGTTTTCAGCAAAGTGCAACATTGCTTTATGTAAATGGCTTGCCAGCCCTATACTGTAATGCTCATACATTTCTCGAGATATCGCATTTGTTACAATTGAGTCTGCATAGACTAAATACCCCTCATAACTTACTCCTTTGAATTCTGTATCGTCATCATGCGTCTTGTAGGTAAGCCGATTAGTGATGACATAGTGCTGTTCAACTAAGGCTTGCACCTCTTTACTATGAACTGGCAAGCTCAGTAATTGCTTATAATTTGAAACCCACACATCGAAATCATGTAATTCAAACTCAGCATCCTCACTACTCAAGTGCTGCAATGATAAATAATACTCATCTAAGGAACCATCTTCTGCGCTTTGGGCCATCATATCTTTCCAGCGCTCTACTTTTTCTAAGGGTAAATCTTTAAATAAGATATCTAAGTTGCTTTGACCATTTAATATACTCATTGAATTCTCCAAACTGTTGATAATTAACTGTGTTTTTTCTTGTCGTTTCAACAGCATACTTTTTTGGTCTTTTAGAACTTGCAATAAGTCAAAATCCGTTGCGTTTAAAATACTCTGTATTTCTTCAAGGGTAAATTCGAGCTCTTTGTACACAATAATTTGCTGCAACTTAATCAAGTGAGTCTGCGAATACTCACGATAACCGTTTGCTCCTCGGAGCGGATTTAACAAGCCAACTTTGTCATAATGGTGCAGCGTACGAACACTCACCCCAGCAAGCTGGCTCAATTGACTCACGCTATAACGTTTTGCTTTATTCAACTCTAAATCCTTTAGTTACTGCTGAAAGACAAGCCCATCGTTAACTATCACCTAACGTTAGGGTCAAGCATTTTGTAGAGTTTATTTTTATGAACGTAAATTTTTATAAAACTCAGTTCAAGCTTGAAGTTTAAAGTAAAGCACCGAACACTTTGATAAGTTGCTCGGTACATTTACTAGGCCTGTTTAAAGTTCACATATTTCAGAGACTTTATTTTTAGATACAAATTGTGACGCCAACTGAGTAAAACATTTAGGCGCGACCATAGGTAGAATATGCGCAGCATCCTTAACTGTAGCAAACTGAACATCACCCAGCTTTTCAAGGTGCTTTGAATGTAATTGAGCTGCTTCATAAGGTGTATTAGGGTCTAGCGTGCCCTGCACAATCAAGGTTCTCGGGAGCTGCTTTGGTAACTGCCCGAAGTATTTATCACGTGGGTATAATGGCGCAGGTACATCTACCAACAATCGAGGTAAGTGACTAGTAAATAGCGCACCTTCAGCCTCTTTACTCACTATTTCCTTGGTTAAATTAGTCCTGCTGTTATTTTCAGAACTTGTGATCAACATGGAAAGAGGTAAAGAAGGCACTGCTGTTGGGTATGCTGAAATGATATCGCCTTGTTTGTCTTTAAGTGATTGCAATATTTGCTTGAGAAGTGACGTATCGCCCGCAGTTAATTGCTTAATTAAATCTGGGATCTGGTTTCGTAAGTCATGATAGTTAAGCAATGAAGCCATGAAAAGGCGAATATCCCCTCCCTCAAGTACTGACTGCCACACTTTATTATCAGACTCTAGTAATGTTTCAAACTGCCTTTCTTGTTTATCTGTCAGTAGCTTACGCCCTACAGTATCAACAACTCTGGTACGATGGCTGATCTCCCATTCTGTATCACCTTCTTTTGGTACAAGCCCATCTAAAATAATACCGTCTAACTTTGGTGAAGCCACTTGCATCAAGCGTAACGTCAATTGCGTACCATAAGATACACCATAGACATATACTTCCTTATCAGAGCCGTACTTTTCGATTAAGCCTGCCAGATCCTTAGCAGCATGAGTAATTGTAAACGCCTGTGTTCTTGATGGATTAGCGTATAAAGAGCCTATGCAGGGCCCCCACTCTGTATTACCCAGTGCATAACCCGCTTCACTGCTTCCTGACTCCTGAGCTGGGCAAAGTCGACTAGACTCACCGGTGCCTCGATGATCCGGCACAACAATGTCATACCCTTTAAACGCTTCCCGAAATACAGACAAAAACGGAGTGAACCCTGCTCCTGCTTCACCTGGTCCACCATGTATAAGCCATACTTGTCCACGAGACTGTTTAGCATCTTTTGTTGGAAATTGACGAACAGCAAGCTCTATTTGGCCTTGATCTGGGTTTGTATAATCAAGTGGCACCTGTGTTTTGGCACATGTGGATGCTTCAAAACCTGATATATTAATTGCAACGTCACACGTCCCAAATGTAGTTGCTTGCACCGATAAAGAAAAAACACCCGCTGAAAATAGTGATAATATTTTTAGTTTCAATATGACTACTCCCTAGATAAACCTTCACATATTGTTTTGTTATTTATATCGAGAGCATTATTGCACGAACCGATTTATTAACCAAAAGCTAATCCATAAGCTATTGCTAATACAATTCATTGACAATGAGACATTTAAAATCAAAAGTTAATAGATAATGAAAAGAAACATAAATACAAGTGGAAGGTAATTAGGTGTCTATGAAAAATAATACGTAGCCAAATTATCTTTTCAAAGCTGCACGTGCACTATTGCACTAAAACCCAGCACAGTGATGACGGCCCCAACAAAATATAAAGGGGCTTTATAGCCGAGTGCCGCTTCACTCTTGATGAGCTTAGGAAACAATCTTCCACTGGTATAAAGTAAGATCGCAGCACCACTAAACAACAAGATCAAACCATCGATAGTACTCGAAAAATCCATAACGCCCTCCAATCGCATTTGAAATAATTACGGTAAATCCAAAATTTGATGCTTTGCACGGTGTATAGCTACGCCACCTGCAACACCAATAGCGACACCCGCACCAATAGGGATCCCAATATAAGCGAGTAAACCAAATGGTATCCCTATCGCCAACCCAATAATACATCCAATGCTGCTACCCACAGCTACGCCCTGTCCAATATAGTATGCCTGAGTATGTTTAGTTCGCTCATTACCCGATTGTGCACTCATGAGAAAATCCTTATTAAGTATTACTAATTGGCTACACTGTATTGTCACCATATTTAGTGCAATGGTGTCAACAAGGTTTAAAAACACAGCTTTAAATCAAAGTAACAAATAGATGTAGTAAATAGTGCGATGAATATTACATGAAATGAAGTTGATGCTTTTTCTTCTGGTTCAACAATGTATGTTTAATAAACACACCAAACCCAATACCAAGTGTATATGCTGCTAGATCGCTCACTTTAAAACCAAACCCAAACACCAAGGCGCCAAGTTTGGTATGCCTGATTGTGTTTAACCAGTCACCTTGATAAAGCTGAGAGAACTCAATCGAATAAGCAAACAATAATGCGATCATAGCTAACTGCATATTTGTAAACTTGGGCTTTAATGAACATATTAACCAGAACACCATTAGCGCCCACAAAAAATCCCCAAGGTAAAGATGGACCCACTGAGGAAAATCCACCATGCTCGATCTGGTTACAAGCCCAAGTGACATAGTTAATAGAGTTAAAGCTAAATAAAGCCCATGCAACTTAACTTTTTGCGCTGTTTTAAACTCCATTTTTTATTTAATCTCCTGATTTCTATACTGCTAATTCAGATTCAAGGACATGATTATACCACTATCAATTTCACAAGGCGTACCCTAAAAATCACGGTTCGGAGTGTTTAACTAACCAATCTAAACATATTTGCCAAAGCACCTCTGATCTGCGGCTGAAAAACTTCATATGGCCAATTTCTTTCAAACCAAACTCTTTGGGCTTTAAAGTTAAAGTTTCTGCTTTCATGTTAGGGCTCACAGACATCATATCCCGCACATTTTTATCATTTGCAATAAAATCATCCACGGCATTCACCCACAAAGCGGGAAGCGTCAGCTCTGAAAAGTAGTGCTTGTCTATGGTTTTACCAAATGCGGTTTTCACATAGCCTTTTCCATTACACCAAGTACGCCACTGTTTTGATACAGCTGAAGGCAACGGCTCTCCCATGCCAAACCATTGAGACTTTGTATGACCAAAAAGTAAATTAGAAAACGGAATAAACACGTTCATAAAAAAATGAGACTTAACTTGATCACGCAACTTCATGTTAAGTAACCGACCCGAAGAACTCGCAACATTAAACATTGAGTTAAGCTTCAGTGCGTTAGATGCCAAACCAATTAACTGTCCACCGGCACTGTGGCCAATTAAATGATAATTGGAGTCAGGAAATTCAGCTATCAGCGCTGCAATGGCGGCTTGTTGATCAAGCTGCCCCCAACTTTGTAATGTCGCGTCATGGTCACTGACATTACCTTGTAAAGATTGCCCAATTCCACGGTTATCATAAGTTAAAACGCCATAGCCATTGGCAGCCAAAAATTCTGCAAATGCGGTATAAAACTGTCGCTTTATCCCAGTAGCAGGGCCAATTAGAGTGGCTCCTCTCAATGTACCTTTGGGTAAAAACACAGTTGCGGAAAGTCGGTATTTATCCTCACAGTGCACTGTGATTTCTCGACATACAATATATGGCATAGTTGCAATAAATGATGGAATATATGCTTATAGCTTACAACTGGTATAACCAGTTAGCAAGCTACAAAACCCCGAACTAGAGTTTTAACTCTAAATTTGAGAAAGATAAAATACTAAAGTGTAAACAGGTCTGTTTTTGAAAGACTGACCATCTCTTGGGTAAGCATAAAAGTCCACTTTCGGTTAAACATGACGTGCGTGCTGCACACCATCCAACCGTTTACTCCAATTACCATTGTGCTCAGCGTCACATGCCTCTTCGGTATCAAATAAAATGCGCTTTGTGATACCTTTAATCTTGATGTTGTGTGCCGTTAACTTACGCTCAATCGCCGACTTAAACCCTGTACCTTTATTGTCGCCCACTGCCAAGTTTAAGCTCTCTTGATTATCAAAAATACAAACGACTGTTAAGCTGTCGGGAAAGTTTTGATAATTAACCACATGCGTTAACCACTCAAACCCTTTATACACTTTTAAAGCATCCTCACACGCTTCTGTCAAAGCAGCAACAATGGCCTTTTCTAATTTTTTATCTGATTTGCGCATAATCTTGGAGCAACCTCTCAACTACAGCCGAAGCATTAAGCACAATAGAGGCTAATTATCGAACTGATATAAAATAAACTGGCGACATCTTAGCGTCGTTTAATCTGAATGTTAAGTGCTGCCTTTCTCACCCAGCTATATAAGCAACCCTTATACATGCGCAATTTTTCAACTTCATTATAAATAGAGGCAAGATTGTTATTTCTCAGTTAAATCAGAAGTCACACATTTGTCATAGCAACAACAAAATAAAGCCCAATCATTTATGCAAATAATCTCAAGCACGAATGCTCTATTATCATCAATACTGACCTTTGATAAATATCATCTATAAATACCACACCACACCACGCAATTAACAAACACTTAATAAAACATAAACCCAATTAAAACATTCCGCGGGTACTATTTTTCCGTCAACAGGCGATAAATCATAAACTCACTAAATTTAATAAGGATAAAAAAATGAAAAAATTACTTGCTGCACTTGCCCTAACGGCTCTATCTACCTCAGCAATGGCAACAACTGCGACAATTTACTCGTATGACCAAGTATTAAACGCACCTGAAGTTGCAGACCCTACTATATACGCACATGTTGATGTGGTTAAAATGGTGTCAGTTTCTGACTTCGATTTTGATAACAATAATGCGCTATTAATCCCTGGTGTACAGTATGATGAGCACGGCTTCATTTATTATACAGGCGAAGGAAGTCAACCTCGTGAAGTTTTATCTGGTGAAGTTGTACTTAATCTAGAGTGTAACTTTAGTAAAGAGCCTGAGCGTGCTGGCTTTAAAGGTATGACATCTATTGCTATTACATTAGAGCCAGGTGCTGAATATGAGCTATACGCTGTGCATGATTCAAAAGCAATGGGATGGTTTGGCGCACCAAAAACAAACTTTTACCGCTGTGTACCGGGTATTAGAAAGCGCTAATTTCAAATAAGTCCTGTTGAATAAGCTATGAATAAAGGGAAAGTAATTATTCTCTTTCCCTTTATTCAGCGGTCACAAGTGATCCAAATAAACAACTCAAAGCCATCAATATAAGATGGAAAGTAAAACCAACTGGTTATTACTTGTACTTCCAGTTAAATAGGCTACTCAGCCTACCCGCTAAAAATATGTGTTGTCAGTATGCCCCAAGTTTAAAATATTCAAGGAGCACACTGTGAAATAAACAAACCTATATTTACAACTTTGCTTTTAACTCTTTAATTTTTTCAGCAAACTTATCAGCCTCACCATAACCGGTTTCTTGTGAAAGTGTATAAGCTTGCTCATATACTTTTATGGCTTCTTTCACTTGCTTATTTTTTTCTAGCGCTTCAGCTAACCATACATAGTTTTGTGGGTATTTATTCATGATATAAGCTTCAGCATTACGTCTAAATACCGTGACAGCACCTGCATAGTCCTTCTGCTTCATCAGCTCCAGGGCCAGAGGCACATATATTTCTTGAGGCTGCTTTGCTGCTTGACCATATTTTTTCATAATGCCAGCTTCATGGGCTAAGAATTTCTCACTGCTAAAGTCATCCATAACCGCCTGAGGTAGCCTCATATCTGAAAAGATAAATTTAAGCGCAAAATAATTATTAAGCAGCGGTGCCGACATATGCCCTTCATCATCAAACTCTTCATGTTTCCAACGAACACCTTTGGGTGTTGTATTTTTGAGCTCTTTGACAAATCGCTTCAACGAATGGCGATTACCATCTTCTTTTCCTACACCAAAGTACAGTGCTTTATCTAACGTATCAGAATCGCTTAAAAATGCTTTAAAGTCCTTCGCTGGTTCTTCTTTATTCCACCAAAATGCGGGTCCCATCACTATGTAAGCATCAAATAAATCAGGCGATTCCATCAATGTATAAGCGGCAAACAATCCGGCTAGGGAATGACCTTCTAACACGCTAAAGTCATTTGTTCTATATGTATTATTGATATAAGGAATGAGTTCTTTGCTCAAAAAATTTAAAAAAACCTTCGCTCCGCCACTCTCCTCAACACCAGCCATTTTTGTTGGGCTAAAATCCTTCATTCGGTTTTCACTTTTGATCCCAACAATAATACTGGGCGGCATGCTACCAACGCGTGTTAAAACATCAACACTCCCCACTACATGTTTCAAATTTTGAACACCGTCCAGTAGGTAGATCACGGGGTAAGCGGCTTTTGAAGCGTCATACCCATCCGGTAGAGATACCACTATTGTTCTCTGCTCTTTTAGTATCTTTGATTCAAATTCAAAGCTTTTTGCAATACTGACTTGCGATTGTGCATGTACGCTAAACTGCAACAACAGCAAAAAGATAAGGGCCACTTTAATCACTCTATATATCTCCTTGATTTATTTTTATTATTCCACCGTACCAATAAAGCCAAGTTGATAAGCTACTTTATCCATTTTCAAAAGTCCCACTACTCACTTTTTTGTATGAATCCAATAGAAAAACAATGAGCTTTAATTACAGTTACTTACTTCTTTGATTTATCAAGTTTAGTGAATATTCGGAGTATAGAGTCTAACTGCATGATAAAGTTCATTAAAAAATACAACAAACTAAATTTCAATGCTAAAAGCATTTAGGATTGTTTTTTCCAAACGAAACTATAAAAGAAGAAAAGACATGATCACTGATATTGTGAAATATTAAATGCTCAGACAAGAGTAATAGTTTTACCCAGTAAGGAGCCATGGTAAGTTAGTTTCCTTACCATGCTCATGTATGATTCTTAACTACCCTTTGAAGTAAGCCTCTTTCAACTCAGTGATAACTTGCGTACTGACCCAATAAATATTTGATACATCATCTGGTTCGTTATATCTGGCAAAAAATAAATACTGACCATCTGGCGACACTCTTGCCACAGTTTCTGAGTAAGGTGTATTGATACTCGTACCTAAATTAATAGGTTTGGACCAACTACCATCAGCTTCTTTGAAGTAGACAAATAAATCACTGTCTTTTCTCGCTTCATCGTCACGGTTTCTCGCGTTAACCAGCAAGTAATCTTCATTAGGTGATATAAAACCATGCAAACCAAATTCAATGTCCATCGGCTTAGCCTTTAAAAACTGCCCATTTTCCTTTTTTGCGGTATACATTCTGCGCTCTGACATATTGGTAAAGATCATATCTCCATCAATGCCCTGATTAAAATCAGAAAGTCGCCCAGTGTTAAGTGGTGATTCAAAACGCTTTGCTGCGCTTAGCCCTTCATCTTCTCTGGTAACATACCAAATACCAGACTCTTTAGAGTCAGGGCTTCTGCCGGTAAAGTACACTCGATCTTCATTTAAACTTGCGTAAGGAACGAGTTCATACTTCATCTTTCCACCGGTAAAACCAGCTTCTTTAGGCTTTGTCCAGTACCCGTTCTCGATTTTTGAATACATAATTTTAGGGCTTGTATCCACTCCTTCAATCACATCTAATGCGGTAAAGTACATCTCTTTCAAATCAGGAGAAAAAGAGACGCCAAACTCATAACGCCCTTCAATTGACACCGTATTTGCTGCAAATACCTCTGGCTTTAACCCTGGTGTTTGTTGGCCGAACCAATCCCCTTTAAGCGCAGGAAATGAGGCAGCTACACTCACATTACACATCACTGTCGCTGCAATACATATCACACTTGAAATTGATTTAATTTTATTCATGGTTTTATCCTTTACTTCTTGTCACTCGAAAATCAGCTTAGGTTTCCAAGTTTGCTTTGCATATTGTTTTACTACTCTGGTCAATCGCACTCATGCGAGTGTTTACCTACTAACAAACAAAACAGATTTATTTTTATTTATTATCAAGCAAGTAGCTCTCAATTCACTGAAGCCAATGTACCAACTTTAATCGATATGTGGTGTAAACTAATGTAAAACGTGGAAGCGCATTCGCGATGAAAAAATATTAATAGATGGCTGGGCCGAGCCCGTCATTACAGAAGAGATATGAGACAAAGAGAGTATAAACAAATGTAAAGTAGTCGATTCTTAAAGTATCGACCTAACAATAAAACTGACTTGAAAAAGCTCAGAGCCTTCTTTTCATAAGTAAAAAAAAGCATGATATAAAATAAAACGCTTTGTTGCCGTGCATTTGTTTCACATGGGCGAGCCCTTAAACCTTGTTTAAAATACCCAACACACCAAAAAAAGCAGCAATAGGCACAACTGTTGCAGCATCAATGGCTACGGCAACGGGAGTCACGACAATTTTACCCACTTTAGTAACCCCACTTTCAGGCGTTTCAATCACAACATAGTGATCATCCGCTAAGGTTTGAAAAGGAAAGTCTCCTTCAACATCATAGCGCTTACCTTTTAAATTAAACTCAAGCGCTACATTGCCATACTGATCTAATGGGATGTTATTTACCTCGAGCATTTTCTTATCTGCAACCCTATTAGACACTAATTTAAGTGTACCTGTGAGCTGGTTGTTCCTATCGATTTTGAAACCGCTATATGTAGGAATAAATTCAATATGTCTGCTTACTTCTAATGAACTTGTCAGTAAATCATCAGCCTCAAAAACATAGCTGTATTTTGTGCCTGTAATTAGCAATAACTTTTTATCTTTAGCCGCGTAAAAACCGGTAATCTTCTCTTGATAGCTGGGTGCCTGCCATAGCTGCGAAGTACATCCAGAAAAAATCACCAGTACAAGTATGATAAAACTGAATTTCATTGTTCAATATCTCCCTATATTATTCTTACCCGAAAGTAGATTGCTCTTATTTAAATAAAATCATTGTGTTATATAGTGTGCCTAGCCTGCTCGCAAAGCCAATATAGAATCAATATTATCTACGTCTTCAAACTGACGTAGTGTCTCGCATTGACGCTCGATAGCTACGATTGACATCCTGTCAGCAAGCTCATTACCTTCTATGCCAACATGCCCGTTGACGTGATGGATCTTAACCTTACTCGCAATTTTTTGATAAATCTCAAAGGCCGGTTGAATAATATCTAAATTCTTGATCTCACCATCGGACTTGGTCCAACCTTTTTTTTGCCAACCCATGGCCCATTTAGTAATACAATCAATCGAATATCTCGAGTCACAAAATATTCCAACAGAGTGCCCTTGTTCTAGATAAGCAAGAGCAACCACCAGTGCTTGCTTTAACCCTCGCAATTCAGCCGTATTGTTTGTGCCAACCGGCTGATAAAACCCATACCAAAGCTCAGATAATTGATTACTATGATAAATCGCAAGACCTGTTCCCGCTTCACCGGGGTTCGGATCGCACGCACCATCAGTAAAGATTTTAAATTCATATGGCATAGTATCGATTTGCGCTTGCGTCAACGGCGCTGGTTTTGGGGCTTTACCAACTTTACTTGCCGTACTTGTTTCACCTTGTAAATTAGATTTTTTACCAAACGCGGCTTCAGCTTCTGCTAACGACGGAAAAGACTTAAATCGAGCTCCCGCAAAGCCATCAACCAAAGACTTGCATTGTGCCCATGTCGTAAAAATTCCCGTTTCTCTGCCCTTCCACACAACATAATATTTTTTAGCCAAACTTTTCTCCTAGCGCTCTTAAGGTGCAAGCTCCATTGTAGAGTATCTCAGCGAAAAAAAATTAATATATGCACGAGTAGGTGAAAAAACAGCGATTACTTAAACTATAAGGACAACAATTACACAAAAATGCATAAAGGCGCTCAATAGGCGCCTTTATTCAACTAACAATATACTATGACTTTTAACGCTTGGGTCTAAGATCATCAATGACTTTGGCATCTACCCACATAATATCCGAATCATCTTCGCTAAATTTTCTGTTGAAGAATAAGTATTTTCCATCAGGAGACACCACAGCGCCTGTATCTGGCCCAGGCGTATTGATTTTATCTCCTAAGTTAATTGCATCGCTCCATATGCCGTTTTCTAATTGAAAACTCACATACAAGTCAGTCTTACCATAGCCGCCTTCTCTTTCACTGTCCCAAATAATATAGCTTTCATCTGGTGCTACAAATGGATGCGCAGTCCATTTTCCTGAGTTTATCTGCTTGCCAAAAGCTTTTGGTGCCTCGCGTTTGCCATCAATCAAACGGGAATATCGAATTGTACCTTTAACCTCGCGCTCATCAAAAACATACATACCCTTGTCTGATACGCTGATCACCATAATAGGTATCGATTGAAACGCCTTGCCAATACTTTTTGGTTCAGACCATTGATCACCTATGCGATCTCGATAGGTTCTACCTGAGTACATTTTCATACCATCAGCGGAAACAGCGCCGCCAACACCTGCCGCTAACTCTTTTTCATGCCATTTCCCATCAATCAGTTTAAACATCAATTGTGTACTGGTTCGAGCCTCACGATTGTTTCTTGTAAAGTAATATTCAGTCATGTCTGGCGTAAATCTGCCAGTCCAATCTCGATGCTCCTTAGATACAATACCGGGCGCGAAAACTTCTGGCGTCTCGCCAGGTGGTGTTTGCCCAAAATAAGGGCCCGCAATACCTTTGGCAAATCCAGTAGCGCTAAATATTAAACTTGATAAAAGTAACGTGATTGAATGAGAGTAAAGCTTCATTGTTTTTTCCTTATTATTGGCGCAATTCGTTATCTCATCGAGGCCAAACTCGATTAAGCAAATTCAGCTTATGCAATGCAAAAAAGAATCGCCTTACGTCTCTATGATTTCTCATTGATTTTTCCTGAAAATCAGAATGGAGCACAAAAAATAATAATAAGCATTAAAATCAATTGCTTAATTATTTATAACTGTAATAAGGTGGAAACTAGCATGTTGAATTTTAGAAGCTATTCATACAATTAGATGAGCTCTCTTAGGCCTAATCGGCTTAACTACCTGAGCGTCCCTCAAATAACTTTTGTTATCAAGTCTCCGTGTTTTGCGAAAAGAAAAGCGCTCAAACTAGCAGACTCCGCCGCGATTAAGCTTGAAGCTAGTTAGTCACTTATGACTTTTATGAAAATAGCACCAGACACGTAATAAATATGCTGAGGTAAAAGGCTAAACTTGAACAATCTGAATGTGTAACAGCACGGCATATTATTAAAATAAAAAGTACAAAAAACTTAATTCAATAATCAATCCAGCACTTTATACCTATTAATAAACTTATAAAACGTCTGTTTTCACCAAGTTTTATCCCATTTATTGAAGTAAATATAAAATATTTAATTTCATTATTTTTCAATAGCCAAATAACTCAATCGCATTATGATTAATGTGCAACTATTAAACAAAAAAGGAAATTACAATGAAACTATCGCTTAACAAAAAAAGTATGAAAAGCCTTACTAAAACAAATAAAAATCTACCACAAGAGCTAACAGACAAAGTTGCTGGCGGTTTCAGAACGGATTGGAGAGACTGTACAGGTACAACTTATGGCTGCCACTCTTTTGGTACTTGTCACTCAAGGCTTTGTTAATAAGTAATCAAAGTTAAAAAACGATGCTTACCTTGCCAAAAGCAAGGGTACGCATCGTTCATATAGTGCTCAGGCTTCAGCTTTACTTTTTTGCTTGATATACCGGATACTTCTAAAAAAGTATAAAGAGACGATAATAATCTGTATGCAATAAGGCACATCAATAGCATAAATTAGATAGCGCTTCACCCTATCCTCTAACAATATCAGCATGATTAATTCAAGAAATAGCGATATTGAAATTTAAAGAGATAAAACTTACAACAATTTACAATCGCGACAAACATGTCTGCTCTTTCACCTTGCGAAGTATCCACAGCTGAGGCTTATGAAGTATCTATGAGTACATATCCCATAATAATTTTCCTCTGCTTCTAATAAAAACTGATAACAATACAGCTATATAAAAATTAGCCCAACATCTTAGAACATTTCAAACTAAAATAACCAAAGCAAAATCAATCCTTTTTACTTAGCAACTCATCGAATTTAATTCAAAATAACGATTCCGCGTGTTAGATATGCTAAGTGTTAGCAGCAAAAATATGAGAAAGGATATGAAGAAAATAACAAATAAAATAGGGCTATCAATTTTGTTGATGGGTTTGAGCTATAACACATTGGCTTCATCAGATCACATCAAACTGCTCAAGCAAGTTGAGTCAAAAGTCATTGATTGGCGGCGCGATATCCACCAAAACCCCGAACTAGGCAACCGTGAAGTGCGCACAGCTGCGCTCGTCGCAAAGCATTTAAAATCTTTAGGGATGCAAGTCGAAACAGGCATTGCCTACACTGGTGTCGTCGGTTTTTTAAAAGGCGCAAAGCCAGGGCCAACAGTCATGCTACGTGCGGATATGGATGCACTCCCTGTGACGGAAAAAACTGATTTGCCCTTTAAATCAACCAAAATGACAAATTATCAAGGCGTTGATGTCGGCATTATGCATGCTTGCGGCCACGATACACATGTCGCAATGTTAATGGGGGCAGCTGAAGTACTCAGCAGTATGCAAGGCGAGCTTGCAGGTAACGTCATGTTCGTCTTTCAACCAGCAGAAGAAGGTGCGCCTGAAGGAGAAGAAGGCGGAGCCGAGCTGATGTTAAAGCAGGGAATATTTGATAGATATCAGCCCGATGTGGCTTTTGGTTTACATATCACATCCAAGCTCAATGTCGGCCAAATCGGATATCGAAGTGGTCCAACGATGGCCAGTGCCGATAGGTTTGAAATTACAGTGACCGGAGAGCAAACGCACGGCTCTACACCTTGGGCTGGAGCAGATCCCATTGCGGCCGCCGCTCAAATTGTATCTGGAGTCAATCATATTGTGAGTCGACAAATTGATATTACCAAAGAGCCTGCAATCGTATCTTTTGGCAAAATCTCAGGCGGCGTGCGAAACAATATCATCCCGGAAGAAGTAAATATGATAGGGACAATTCGCAATTTTGATATGGAAAATAGACAACAGATCTTTGATAAAATAACCCATACCGCAGAGCATACGGCAAAAGCCTCTGGCAATAAGGCCAAAGTCGTGATTAAAGAAGGCTACCCTGTGACTGTGAATGATCCACTGCTGACCGAGAAAATGCTACCATCGCTTGCAAAAGTAGTCGGCGAATCAGGGCTCATCAATATGCCGAAAGTGACTGGCGCCGAAGACTTTTCGTTTTACGCCATGGAGGTACCTGGTTTATTCGTATTTTTAGGAGGAACCCCGAAAGACACGCATCCCAAAGACGCACCAAGTAACCACTCACCTTACTTTTTTGCCGATGAATCAGCCTTTAAATTAGGTACTCGTGCACTCACTGAGTTCACCCTCGATTACTTGTCTCAATCAAATTAACCACTCGATATAGAGCGCCGAGTGAGTGCAATAAGATATTATATTGCACTCACCCTTTTGAACTGCTTTGCTCAGCACAAATTCAATTAACTGTGTTTGTTGCTTTGTAACAACGCATCCAGCTTGGCCTCAAGACGTTGAATGTCCTCTTTTGTTACAGATGCACCGTCTTCTTTTTCTTCTTGCTCATGCATTACTTGCATCGCGTCGACAATAATACCAATGAAAAGGTTTAGCACCGCAAAGCTCGTAAAAACAATAAAGGGAATAAAGAACAACCAAGAATAAGGGAACAGCTCCATTGTGGGCCTTACAATCCCCATTGACCAGCTCTCTAGCGTCATGACCTGAAACAACGTGTACGAAGACGCGCCAATACTCCCAAACCACTCTTGCATATTCGGATCAGGATGCTGACCAAATAGCTTGGTGGTCAATACCGCAGAAACATAAAACACAACCCCTAACACGCCTACAACCGAAGCCATCCCAGGTAACGAATGGCCCAAAGCTCCGATAACTTTTCGCATCTGTGGCACAACAGAGAACAGGCGTAATACTCTGAGAATTCTGAACGCTCGTAGCACTGACAACGCGCCACCAGCAGGTACCCAAGAAATTGCAACAATGATTAAATCAAAGCAATTCCAGCCGGATTTGAAAAATTGCAATCGATAAGCAATTAGCTTTAACACTAACTCAAAAGTGAAAATCAGTAAGATGACAGTGTCAATTTTGTGCAATAGGTCAGCATTGCTTTTGCCAAAAGTGGTGGTTTCTAAGCCTAAGGTAACAGCATTAAACAAAATGACTGCTATCAAAAAGTTTTGGAAAAGCTTTGCTTCAACTAAAGCGGTTATTTTAGACATCATATTTTTAAGCTCGACATAACTAAAGGTTCAATAAAAACAAAGCTGATGATTTTATTTAATTTAGGCTTTGTCAACAATAAAGTCTTGAAAAAAACAGCCTGAAATTTAACTGCATTAAATATTTAATTTTATAGAATCCAGACATTTACACAATATAAATAAATCTGTAACTTAGGACCTCCTTATGATACATTACATTAAAACAAAAACACTCAAGTGATAGTAGCGTTAAGCTTTTATGACGTTAATATCTAATGATGTGAGCATGGTAAAGGTATCATTGGGGGCCTATACAGCCAGAAATGACTGAATCGTATTGGTAATGCTATAAGAACTGTTAAATATAAAAATTTTCAGAAAGAAATACCAATTAAATGGGCACTATATTTTTAAAATACATTTAAAATTAATAAAAACCAAGCAGCAACTAAGTTATAGTTGCAATTATAATTTAAAAGGATTGAATATGAAACTTAGCCTAAATAAAAAAAGCTTTAAATCCCTAAGCCAAGATAATAAGCAGCTTCCAGTTAACGCAACCCCTGAAGTTGGTGGTGGACGCCTTACTGATAATTGCACCAATCACTGTGGCTCTGTCAAAGCACAAACATGTGATACATTGCTATATACAAATAAACAGCAAACAGCCTGCTGTTGGACTGCTATGTGTTAATGTGATTTTATTTAACTAAAATAAATCACGGTGTGATGGTTAACTTCAAAAACCATCACTTTCTTATTTTAATAAAAATAAAATTTAATCACCAAATACTACTAATTTTATAATTACACCTCTAAAAAATAGCACGACTACAGCGCCAGATATCACCACTTGTGCAATACAGCTTTTTATAACCTGGCTCCTAGTCCAATTTGCTTCAATTTTAGTTAAAGTAGCTTCTACAAAGGGTGAAAACGCTCAGCTCTCAGTACGAAAGCTAATATTAACTCAGCAAACGCTTGATACCAAAGGCGTGAATATACTGAGTTGTTCAAACTGGTTTCCTATTTTGTGAGTACTTCTTGTGATCCCCTTTTCGCTGCACGCAGTTTTAAATTTACCTATAGATAGAAACAATGAACGCACTTGTCAAAACCCTAAACTAACGAGCAGAAATATTTTGCTCATATTTTTGACTGCTAACTTTACCTAACGACACACTCTCGATAGCAACCAATAAGGCTATAAGCTCATTTGTTAAAACATTGATGTATGTAGGCTTGAAATAAGTAAACAAAACGGTGAGGCTAAATAATGTTCTTATATGAAGATTAAGTTCCTAAATCTACACAGCCAAGGCACTTGCAGGTTTAGCGCACCAAGTTTTCTGAAAGTAAACCGTGTTACCTAGGCCGTGTAACCTACTTATTTAGGTTGACTCTAATTAAAGTGCCTTTGAATCTTTAATAAATAATAACCCCAAGCCCCTACATAGGTTGATGGACAGCTCACATGTCCAGAATAGTACTTAGTGAACGATTCTGAGTTTGGTGGCCTAATATGATCTGGAGCGCCGGTCTCGAATTCATACTTGCACAGTGTATATGGAGAACCAGATGCCTGAGCCGTTGGTACCAATGTACTTGCAGAGAGTAAGATAATTGCCATACCCATAAGAGATAACTTCATATTTAATTTCCTTTTGTTTGTATTAAAAATATAAACTAACCGCCAACTGTTGAAAATTACAACAAATATGAATTGATTTATTTTCACTTACTAATAACAAATTGAAATAACAGGTATTTAGGTAAAAAATGCTCAAAGATAATTTATTTTAAAACCCACTACTATTTACAAGTAATAATGAATTTGTGGATAGTTTTTAAATTATATTTATCAAACTCGACAAGCAACTACAGCTGCTTACATACTATATAAGCCTGATTTAGCTCACTTATTATTGCGCACTTATATTGAAAACCATATCAATTCATGTCATAACTAAACCCGTTGTCACAATCGTTAAGGATATTATTTATGACTAAGCACATAACTTTTTTACTTTTTATGGCGCTGATAAGTGGCTGCTCTAGTACAAAAGATACTCCTCCTGAAACAATCCCTTTGGTATCTGACCTGTTTAGTGACGACACATTTGAGCAAGCACTTACGATAAATGAGCAAGAAATATTTACACTCCCCGTCCAAGAACAAGAAAAATTCTTAGATTATTTCAATAACGAACTCATTAAGGGGATTAGAGAAGATAAGATCATTTTTAATTATCTTGAACAACGTATCGACCTATTTACTTACGACGGTGACACCCTCACGGCAATTGAGTCATTAGAAAGAAATGAAGGTAATTGCATTTCATTAGCCATACTCACTCAAGCATATGCAAAGCTTGCACAAGTGGATACGACATTTATAGAAGTAGGCACCGTCCCTGTATTTAAAAAAAGTAACAATACCATCCTCATTTCAAATCATTTTCGTACCAAGCTATTAGCGCCAAAAGCGACTTCTGACCCAAACACAATTGAAGTCATTAGAGCTGGTACAGTCGTTGATTACTTCCCTGCCCAAGACAGTTTTTTTATCGATAATGCAAACTACCATGATCTTGTTACAAAATTTTATGCAAATAGAGCCGTTGACGCATTATTAGAGGACAACTTCAATCAAAGCTTTAATATGCTCAAGCAAGCATTGAGTTACAAACCTTATGACCCTGAGCTGATAAATATTTCAGCAGTACTGCACCGTCGTAGTGGGCAAGAAAGTCATGCTATGAAGATTTATGAATACGCAAAGAGCTATAATCTAACTAGTCAAAACTTACTTGCGAATTATCTTTCTATTGCCAAAAATCAGAATAATATTGAACTTGTTGAGCAGTTGGAAAATTTACTTGATGAAACGGCATTGACTCCGTTTGATAAGATTCAAGTTGCTCAAAGATCTGCTCAAAAAGGACGATTTACTAAAGCAATTCAAGCACTAAAAGAAGTTATCATTGAGACGCCCTACCTCCCTGAGCCCTATTTTGAATTAGCCAGAATTTACCATTCAAAAGGGGACATAGAGAAGACAGATAAACTACTTGCTTTGGCAGTTGAAAGGTCCTCAGATCCAAAGAAGCGCTCTTTATTTCAAGCAAAGCGCAATACCATACCTAAACAATAAGTTATTGGAGCGCTAGGATTGCCCCAGTGCTCTTGCCAACTCACCTAAAGCCTACATTTTTAATCAGCTAGAACCGATGAGTTTTGTTAGAACTCTATCGTCTCTTTTTGGCCAAACCATTTGTTCTTATTTTACGCAAAAAAGGCACGCAAACGCATGCCTTTTCAATGTGACTAAAATTCTCCTTAGAATTTATAGGAGAGTTGCACGTAACCAAAGCGGCCTATATTGTCAAACGATGAAGTTTCAGAAGACGTCGCTGTGGTGTAGCGAATAAGCTCTTTATTAAACACATTGTCGATTCCAACTTTAGCTGTTATACCATTGTCAAAGTTATACCCGCCTGAAATATCAGTCACCACATAAGTTGGCCACTGCATATGATTTGAAGGGTTAGGGTTCTTTTCAAGCTCATCAGGACGGTAACGATTTGTCTGTTCAATGTAACGCATTTTCCAGCTTGCAAAAAAATCTTCATAAGCGTAACCAATATCAAATGCCCCCGACCAAGACGGTTCAGCATCTACACCGGCATACTCTTCGAACGCAGTGACTTCTTCTTGAAATGGAAATTGCTTTCGTTCGATTAAGCGCGTTGCAAGCAAGCGAGTTTTAAAGTTACCTAAGCTCGTTTTGATATCATAATTAAGTTCAAAATCGACACCCGATGACTTTTGCATTGCAATATTTAATGACTTACTCTCAATTAAAGTCATTCGGCCATCGCCAGCACGAGTAATTAATTCGCAGTATTGATTGTCAATGCTACTAGAATCAACACAGCGATCGACAATTTGCTGAGAACGAATACGAGAAATAGAGTCTTCTAGCTCTATATTCCAATAATCGACAGTAAAGGTTAAGCCATCAATAAAACTAGGCGTAAAAACTGCACCTACCGTGTAACTTGTCGACTCTTCCGGAGTAAGCTCTTCATTGCCAGATTGTGCGCCCCGGACCCTAGCAGAATCATATGAATCGTCAAATCCTGCTGGTACACCAATTAAACCACAATTTGCTTCTCTTTGTGTTTTTGCCGCCCCAGACATTTTATTAATATTTTTTACTCGACAAGGGTCGTCAACGCCATAGAAAGTTTCACTTGTAGCGCCGAACAATTCTACGATATTTGGTGCTCGAATCGCTTCAGATAACGTAGATCGTAATCTTAAATCATCATATACCTGCCAATCCAAGCCGACTTTCCAGCTCGTCACATCACCCACTGTACTATAATCAGCATAGCGACTTGCCAATTCTAAGGTCAGCGTATCAACCAATGGTATATCGCCTAGCAGAGGAATGGATGTCTCAACAAACACTTCTGATACATCATACTCACCTTCATCTTCACCTAAAACATTAAAGAAAGTTTCACCAGTTTTGGCATTGTCATCTTCTGTTTGACGACTTTTTTCTTCACGATATTCAATACCAAAAGCAATACCTACAGTGCCGGCAGGCAACTCATAAACGCCAGCGTTGGCAAGACTTGCACCAGCATTGAGCTGCTCTAACTTCGCAGTGCCGACAGACAGAGTATTAACGTAATTGATGGATTCTTGGCTTGGGCGGTTGAAACCCATTATATCCATAGGCATACACCCATCAGCACGCGCCTGTGTATCACGACATACCACATTACCGGAATCGTCGAACACAGCATCGATTGCGGCTTGGAAGTTCGGTCTGACGAGATTATTATGATTTGCACGTTCGATCTCTGTCACACCGGAATTGATGAATACCTCGTAGTCCCAGTCCTCAGCAACAATACCTTTCAATCCAAATACAAAACGTGTTGTTTCACGTGTATTAATTTCGAATCGACGACCAATATCTTCGTTAAAACGGTTAATACGAAGAGCAGTTATTGGATTACCCTCATCATCAAGAGTTGAATCCATTATCTGTGCTGTTTGCGGGTGTAAAAACGCATTGTCCCGAGAGAGGGTGATTCCTGAGCGCGTATGATAACTTGGTTGCCCCCAATTCTCAGACTCTATTTTTGCAAATTTACCTTCAAAATAAAAAGTAGTCTCATCATTAATATCATAATTGGTTTTAAAGTTGATTATATGCCTATCAAACGTTGGCTGGATCTCTAAAAATTTACGTAGGTTTAAATACTCACAATCAACACAGGCAAGCCCATCCAACTTATTATAATCAAGCTGCATTGGTCGTGGAGAACCATCTTCATTGAACGTATAATAAACACCGCCTGCGTTAAATACACCTGCCTCCGTCAAATTAAAGAATCCAGCATTGTCATAAAATTTTTCGTCTGGATTATTTAAGTCATCAGGCCTATTCGGATCTTGTTCAAAATTAGTCAACTCGCGAGCAGCATAGTTTGTAAATTCATTATCAAGTGCATTCAACCTTGATTGAGTTGCAAATTCATAAGAAATACCAAAATTTCCTCTTCCCTCTAAGAAGTCTTGCCCAAAAGAGATACTTAATTTTTGGTTATCGTAATTTGAGTTTTCCGCCTCACCATGGGTTGCCGCGATAGAAAAACCTTCAATATTTTCTTTCAGTATAAAGTTGACTACCCCCGTAACGGCATCAGCACCATATATTGCAGAAGCCCCTCCGGTAATAACCTCTACGCGGTCAACCCACTCGGTCGGAATGGTATTCGTATCAACCATAGCGGAGCCTCCGCTACTAGACACATGTCGCTTCCCATTTACAAGTACTAAAGTCCGATCAACCCCCATTCCTCTTAAATCTAATACATTCAGGCCCGAAGTTCCGATAAAACGACCTGAGTTTTGCATCCCAAAAGTAGGCTTTAAACTCGGCAGTTTATTTAGTGCTTCACCAATACTCAGTGCGCCAGTATTAACCAAATCTTGCCCTGAGAGCACTGAAACAGGACTGGGCGCAATTGCACCTTCACGTATGATGCGCGACCCTGTAACTTCGATTTTTTCAATTGCCCCCTCATTTGCATATGCTATGTGAGCTGGTGCTGTACTGAGTGCACCTAAGCACATCAATTTAACTGAAATACTAATCGGGTTTAGTTTACTCTTCTTCCCCATAATTACTTCCTTTCCTCTTTAAATACCAAAAAAAACCTACTTATAAAAACCAATAAAACTCAATTATAAAAACCCAAAAAGGCCTTTAAAAAAACAAGGACATTTAAAAACCAACTTTTTAAAAACTATATAATCAAAAAAGAAAACATCAAAACTCAAAAAAATGACTTAAAAACAAATAGAAAACCACACAGAAAACACAATAAAAAGTAACAAAGCAGGAGAGCCAACAAATGAAACCAAATATTACAACAAAAAACTAAAACCTTTAAAAACATAAACCTAAATGAAGAACCTGGAATTCTCGAAACTTTTATTAAGAAAAGAGCACACACCAATAAAGCTTAAAAAGTATATCCCCCTCTTCAAAGGCAAACTCTTGGAAATTTAAAAACCAAGTTTAAAATAAAATAAAAAAACATTTAATTAAGCTAAAGTTAATAAAAACCAGACGAAAAATTTCAGTTATAAACATGAGGCTAAGCGAAAAGTCCTGAAAACACTTTAATAGATAACGAAAAACCAAGAGGAGTGTGAATATTCAAACTAGGCAAACTCTAGTTGATATCACTTATTTGAAGGAATGAGCTGGTTTATTAAGATATAAATTATGGTTTAAAAGCGAGCGATACTTACTATTGAATTTGTAAGTATCTAAGAATTTATCTACAGTACTCTCCACTGTAATGAACTTGTTATAGGTGACGTTGCTAAATTAAGACATTAATCAAGCTGCTTTCTAACCTTTGGCATAATCCGTCTGCTTACGGGTACTGTGTCACCTGAACTCAGTATCAAATTTCCACCGCCTGATGGAAGCTTTTGAAGAGACTGTATCAACTGCTTATTTACAATGTATGAGCGATGTATACGCAAAAATGTTGCGGGTAATTTTTCTTCCATGATAGTCAAAGTCTCGTTATGCAACACGCTGCGCCTATCTACTAGACTGATCTCCACATAATCTCTCGCTCCTTTCACAAAGCAAATACTCTCACATGATATCCACTCGCTTTTATCTGCAAGATTGAGTTTTATCTTAGATGGCGTCTGCTGCTCACTATACTCATCTAATGCTTGCTGTAGCTGATCAGCTCTTTGCTGTGCAAGTTGCTTTTGAGATTGCTCGTTTTTGTATGCAATTGCATGTTGAACAAAAAAGAACAACAAAAGCGCAGCAACAAAATAATAAAAATAGAGATCGAGAAATTCATGGGGGTTCACCGCAATTATGGTAAAAAATATTAAAAGTGCGCTTGCATGTTTTCTCGCATTTTCCTGCCTATTAAATACTTGAAAAGCTGTGATTAAAAAGCTGATACCAGCAGGCACTTGTATGGCGATCACAGTTTTGTCTTCTATCGTACTGCCCAGATAAATAGATATAAACGTCAATAACATGGATAGGAAAAAGCAGATCTTACGATGATTCTTTACAAAACCATCTATGATATATAACAGCAAACTCAGACCGCTCAACGTCCCAAGTAATAAAATAACCACCAATCGAATTTCATGATAAGTATATTCGTATGCGACTAATCCCCTTGACACTTCTGTCAACAATTGAAGTACTACCAGCAAAGAGAGTAAAGGAAGCCAAAAAGCGCCTCGCCTTGGATTCAAGTCTTGTAGCACCAATAAGCTTGAGAAAAACAAACCAATGATCAATACACCTAACGGCACCAGTGTGGGTAAATAATGATGCAATACGATATCTTGAGGTGAGTCATAGTATGCCACTATCGCAAGCCCAATGGAGCGACTGATATTAAACGCTTTATGATGAGATGACAGTTTAATAATAATTTCATTCTGAGACTTCTTCAGCAGCCCTTTAGGTATATAAGTAACAAAGTCCATCACACCTGGCAGCTCTTCATCAGGTTGAGAAGAGGGATAACCATTTCGGCCAATTAATTCGCCATTAAAGTAAAACTCTGCCGCCGCTTGGGCAGAAAAAAACAACCCAATTGGTTTATCGATGTGTTCAGGTGCGTCTATGTCAAACGCGGTGCCTATCCATGTTAACTTATTGCCCGGCTTTACCTCACCCAGCGACATCTTTTTGCAGTTTTGAAGGAAAAACGTCTTTGAAGACAGCTTTTCGCCTTCATCATAACAAACCCTAACCTCTTGAATAAATTGCTTATTAAATTCATTTGCTACGAGTTGTGTCGAGAATATCATGCTAAAAATAGCCAAAAAGCACCCACATATCTGCTTGATATTTATCACAATAGGATTCAAGAAGAGTCGAACGCACATACTGATAAGTTTTGCTGCCTTTTGCAGAAGAAACGCCACCGCTTGCATATAAGCACTGGAAAAATAAGAAGTAATTGGTAATGTCCTTATCAATTAGTAAATTGCTTTAAAGGGTCTATTTAAATGAACTATATCAAAAAGTCTGTATATACAGGAATCGTCTTATCACAGTTAATTTTTTCCCCACTATGTCTAAGTGCACAATTAACGCCAAAACAAATAGATGCACTTGTTGAAAAAGCAACAGACGAGCTTAATGTGCCAGGAATTGCATTGGCAGTTGTAAAAAGTGGTGAAGTGGTCCATGCAAAAGGCTATGGCGTTCAATCGATTGAAAGCAATACTCCAGTAAACACGGATACCCTATTTCAGGTCGCGTCAATTTCAAAATCATTTGTAACTGCGGCATTGGCACTTCTCGTAGATGAAAACAAACTCAGCTGGGACGATAAGGTCATTGATTATCTGCCGCACTTTCAAATGTATGATCCTTGGGTAACAAGAGAGTTTACTATTCGCGACTTGTTAACTCATCGCTCTGGTTTGCCTCTGGGAGCTGGGGACTTATTACAATGGCCTGATGCACAGGCACACGCAACGCCTGATGAAATCATCTCAGCATTAAAGTATTTAAAACCAACCAGTTCATTTCGTTCTGAATATTCTTATGTTAATTTAATGTATATTGTCGCCGAAGAAGTTATACGCGCAATCACCAAGATGCCTTGGGACGAATATGTCGAAAAAGCATTATTAGCACCGCTGCAAATGACTCACTGTGTAGCAAGCCCGACTCGAATTAAAATACCAAGTAAACGTGCAATACCGCATATGGAAGTGGAAGGTGAGCTCAAAACCACTTTTTTCAAAGATGATACCCAAATTAATTGTGACATAGCGGGTATGGCAAAGTGGGCACAGCTATTTCTTTCCAAAGGAAAACTGCCTGATGGGCAAAACTTGCTTTCTGAAAAACAACACGCAGAACTGTGGAAGCCAGTGACTTTAAAGAAAGTCTCTTATATTGATCAAAAATACGCGCAGACACATTTTCAAGCATATGGATTAGGTTGGAATTTGATGGACTTTCATGGTCACTTACATGTTTCTCATGGCGGCGCGGTACAAGGCATGACCTCACATATCGCTTTTTTACCTGAAAAAGATGTTGCTGTGATTGCGCTTACAAATCAATGGTCACGAGCAGCTCAAGGTCTAACCGCAACTATCCTAGAACACTATATTGAAGCAGAACCCACAAATTACATTGATGTGTACATAGAAGGCAACAAACGATACGAAGCCTACAAAAAACAACAAAAGAAAACAGAAAAGCCCTTACAACTGAACACATCCAAACCGCCTATCGCACTTGTTCAATATGCCGGTACTTACAGGGATGATTGGTATGGCACAGTGGATGTCACAGTGACAGGCTCCGAGCTTAATATTCAGTTTTCTCGCGGTAATGCTTTAACTGGTAAGCTTGACCACCTAGAAGGCAACCGATTTGTTGCAAAATGGCATGACCGAACACTAAATGCGGATGCTTTTGTAAACTTTGACGTCGACTTCGATGGTAAGGTCAGCGGATTCAAAATGAAAGCAGTAAGTAGTAGCACTGATTTTTCTTATAACTTTCATGATTTAAACCTAAGAAAGGTGAGCAAATAGCAGCAAAGCTTTACGCTATCTTTTAGACTCAGATGAGCCCACTTATCATTCAGCAACAGTGGTATGGTGGGCTCAACACAAAAAGCTTTTATACGCAGAGCTTGCGTATGACTGAGTCTATTTAGCTAATTGTCTTAACTGATGTAGTTAAACCCTATCGCATTCCATACCCAAAAAACATATAAAAAGCTTATACAGCTCAGAGTAAAAATCGAATAAAGAAGCTTGTGCATCCACCCTAACTCTACCATACGCCAAATAAATGCCAGTCCAACCACCTTAACTAACGTAGTAAAACCAACGACTAAAACAAAGCAAAGTAGCAATTTCACTTCAAGTGTCGGGAAATTTAATAAGAAATTATATTCGTCCAACACCAAACCGGAATTCATGAAAATAAAACCAATCACAGTAACCAGTATCAAACCTGCAGAGATGCAGGCTGTATTTTCGAATATACTGAGGCGCTTAACCCGGCTCTTTCGATTACCAGTGAGTATTAACGTGGACAGTGCAAGTAATGAGGCAAGCACCAAGACAAAATAAAAGAAAAACGGGCTTTGCGACAAGCTCATCTTTTCATAGTCACCAGACCACATACTTGCAGAGAAGCGTGCTATTTTTCCTGAACTATCTGGATAAAAATAAAAAATAGAACCGTGATAAGACTCTGCTTGAAATACATTTTCTTGAAGCCGTTTTAGTTTAAATGACACGTTACTCCCCAAACGACGCATTTTCAAATCACCCTGTGCATCGAGTGAAATTGTCACTGAACTATCCAAGGCGGCCATTTTTTCTAACTGAGTGTAAGAGCGACGGGTACTCAACCAAGATCCGGTATATTCTTCTAACTTACGCGTGGCAACAGGCACTGACAGAAACTGGCTATATGCACCAGCCGCAGTTGACTCAACTAACTTTAACGGTTTACTTTGATAGTACTTATGTAGAATAACCTTAGGTAAAGAGTCTGCTAAATGAGCGGCTCCGCCAACCATATTACTCGCGATAAAAATACCCAACTGTAACTCAGGATAAATTACCATATTAGATGAGAAAGTGAGCGTAGCCCCCGAATGATGGTAGTAATGATGCCCTCTAAAGTGACCTTCAAACATACCATGAACGACATCTGCAGCGAGCGATCTATCGTCATAAAGCCTGTGCTTCATGCTTTCGTTGGTTAATGGCGTGACTAGTTGATTGTTTTGACGCATCAGGGCACGCATATACAGTGCCATATCATGTGCAGTTGAAGAGGCCGCCCCAGCACCGCCAATATGTCCTAGAAATTCAAACGGCTTTGCCAAATTGCGCCCAACAGTGTCTTTGAAATACCCCGTTGCCAACTGTTGTCGCAGAGTGTCATTCATATTGGCAGCACCATAGCTGCTACCAAGCGGCTCACGTAGCGTAGAATTTTGCATAGCTAGAGGAGCAAACATGTTCTGCTTCATATAGGATGCCAAGTCCATACCCGATTTTTGCTCTACCAAATACCCCAGCAAACCAAACCCATAATTTGAATAAGACATGTTATAACCAACAGGCCAAATTCTTTTTGGCATGTATTTAGCCAGATATTCAGGTGTACTTAGCATGTGCTCAGGCTGGTCGCTGATTAAATGACCAGCGTCCGCTTCTTCGAAGCCTGCTCGGTGGCTGAGCAAAGCAGCAATGGTTATTGGCGCTTCAAATGTATTAGGGATTTTGAATTCAGTGAGATAGTCATTAATATCAACATCAAGGGCAAGTTTGCCCTGCTCTACCAATTGCATAACCGCGATGGCCGTCATGGTTTTAGTGATTGAACCTATACGGAACAGGGTGGTATGGGGGTCGACTTTCTTTCGGCCACTCACATCCGCATAGCCATAGCCTTTGAGCAGCGCTACGTCGCCATCTTTAACAATGGCAAGGGTGACACCTGGTATTGAATGCTGCGTCATGCCTCGCTCAATCAAAGAGTCGACATACTGCTCTAACCCGATTAACGCTTGCGTCTCAACTATTTTTTCACTGCCGTCAATAGAAGCATTGGCATGTGCACTTTGAGCAGCAAAAAGGCTAGCGATAAAAATTAGAAACAAAAAAGTAGCAGTAGATAGCGAAATGGCTATTAGTGTCTTCATGTAGCAACCTTGCTTGTTTATCATTTTAAGCAAAAATAGTGACCACTATATCTAAATGATAAAAGCAGTTCATAACTCTCATGGCGACAGTGTATATATATCGTGAGCATAAGAACACCAAAGCTGATATAAACACTGTAACTAGACTGTATGTACTTACCATTTATACCATGCTGTGTACAAACACTTTTTACTCATAACCCCTCTCATGTGATTGGTTGTATAAAAAACCTCCTTAAGTACACTAGATAATTCCTCATCCGAAACCGCGTTTCACAACCTTAGTAATATTCCGTGTTTTTCTAGTCCAAACATTCTATCGCGTCCAACACAGTCAGCTTCCTTCGTCTTTAATTCGTTCAATGACAGTCTGCACCGTCAAATAAACAAGCATACACCTGAGAAAGGTAGAGTTCACATATACTTATAAACATATCACTACATAACTATTAGACATTGCTCGATGAACTTACTCTTTTGCAACGCAAAATAATTACATTCATGAGAGAACCAAAATTTAAGCTTAAAATTACACTCCACACCTTGATTATCAAAAAACAAACACAAATATACAACTGACACTTAATGTCATATTCAATAAAATAGTGTTTAAGCAACATTAAAATGCTTTTTCACTTTCAGGGAGAATTATGGATAGCGCGCTAAACTTCATAAAAAAATCTAATCACGTCTTATTCTTTTTGGCCGTGACACTTTTTATTGTCGTCATTTCTGTCGAGTTTATTTCGAAATTCTTCGACCATAAATATGAGCCACCAAAAATTGCACTGGTCGATAACAGTGATCCTCAAGAGCAAATTAAACAAACACAGTACACAAAAGAGTATTCAACAAAGTTAAAAGATGTGTACATTTTTGAGTTGATCTCCAAAGAAATTGATATTACTCAACATCATGACAGTGAGATTTATTCTATGTTTACAGGCCCAAAAGTGTCACACGACTTATATAATGGACACTTCTTATCCAGGAACGCCGTTAACTTGATGTTTGTAAGAGAAAATAGCAAACCACATATGTTATTGAGAAAAGACGGACTACTACTTGAGTTTTCAAAGGCAAGGTTCTCCTCAAGTGAAGAGGAGCACTTATTAAATAAAAACGTTTACCGGATCATTAATGAAGACACTAATCAAAATGGGTATCTTGACCATGAAGATTCAGCCAAGTTATTTACCTCAACCTTTGATGGCAAAAGCTTAAGCCTAATATTGGAAGACGTCGGATCATTTAGAACAATTGAAAACAATAAGTTGCTTATATCGCAAGAAGGCCAATCTCCCCAGTTTTATACTTTTGATTTGGCCAGCTCAACCTTGTTAGCTCTGGATACATCAATCAAAACATCCCGAGAAAAACTTTAAAATCTAATTGATATAGGCATAAAATCAAATTGCACTGTTAGCTGGTGCGCATAAAGAGCTGCTTACCACGCATCAAGCAGCTCCTAGTTTTACTCGGTCATAGTAAGCTTTGTAGAGCCAAATAGTCATTCATGATTAAACCATAACTGATTACTAAGCGCCCAATAATGGTAAGTGCTTCCTTTGCTGGTAGGTAAGCGCTAATTCTAAACAGTGCTTAATGATCGCCTTTGGCAGTGGCTCAGCTAAAGAGAGTACTATTGCTCTATTCCCATTAAATTCAAGTGCTTCACTATATAACACGCGAAAGGTATCAACCAACTTTGTTTGGCAATGAAAATACAGAAAGTAATTGTTTGGTGTTTTGGGCTTCCAATCAATTCTTACTGGGCTACCTACTTTTACTTTATAGCTAGGCTCTCCCCATTTAAGAGACTCTTCAACGTCACCTAAATCGAGTTCATTGGCAACTTGAAAAACTAACCCGCGAAGTAATTCCAGCCGGGCTCGTACATGCTCAGGATACTGCTGCCAGCATGCTTTAACCGCCTTATCCATTTGTATACTCCACTGTTATCCCTATTCACCTAAATTACAAAATATAAACCAAAAAACCAATAGACAATCTGCATAAACGCTTTAAGAGGTCTAGGTTGATTGAATTCACCTACAATCATACAAAACCCAAGCAACTGATAAGTATGGATATAATTCAAATCATCAAGCTGTAATCAAAAAATCATAGGGAGTTCAAGTCCATCTTTCTTATCTCGTTATAGTACTTAGCAGCAGATGAATTGGCGTGAATAATAACGAACATAAATCACCTCAATCCGGTTTAAATAATAATTATCAACAAAGTAACAAGGATAAAGAATGACTATAAAATGCGCAGTGAAAAGCTTACTTACCATTGCTGTCTTATCCAGCTATAGCGGCCTTGCCTCAGCAAGCAATAAAGAAAATACGCACCAGGCCCCTGTAGTTGCAAAAGCAGATATACAGATTGGTTATACAGAAACTCCCTTTCTTGAAAAAGCATTTATCGATACATCTCCGGAAAATAGACAGGATGGGATCTCCGTAGGCAATCTAGGTAACTCTGGAGCTGATAAACAACAGGTCATACAGTTTGCAAAAGAACTTGCAGACTATAAGCATGGTCATTACGACAGCCTTTTAATCTCCCACAAAGGAAAACTGGTTTTTGAATCCTATTATGCAAAAGGCCGAGTCAACCTGCCTCATTATCAGGCCTCAGTCACAAAAACCTACACAGGTTTAGCGCTCGGTCGGGCCATTCAATTAGGCTACCTTTCCATGGATGACTTAGACAAGCCAATAACGAGCTTTCTAACAAAATTAAACTTAGAAGGAGCAATTAAAAAAGGCGCCGATAAAGTGACTTTGCGTCACGCATTGACCATGACTTCAGGCATTCGAACCAATGATGAGCAAAGGGCACAGATAAATAAGTTACCAAACCAATTGATGGGCCAAAAAGAGATCCAAACAATACTAAACTACAGCACACCCGTCACCAAAGACTCGCAAACATTCAAGTATGGCTATGGGCCGTTACTGGTTATGCACGTCCTCGAAGCGGTCGTTCCGGGCTCAGCAAAAGACTTCATTAAAAAAGAGTTACTCGACAAGATGGGGATCAGCAATTATCGATGGAGAACGAATGGGGCTTCAGGTTTGCCAGAAGCGGGTTGGCGTACCAATATGACCTCACGGGATATGGTCAAATGGGGCATGCTCGCGATGAACAAAGGGAAGTGGCAGGGCGAGCAACTTATACCTGAAAAGTTTATCACTGATGGTACTAGCAGACTTGTCATTACCGGTGATGATGAAGTGCATTGGGGCGGTAAAGATGTATCTAAACAAGGTTACGGCTATCTGTGGTGGGGAGTAGACTTAAAAGTTGGGGATAAAAAATATTTAGGGGTGTCAGCTCAAGGCGGCAACGGTCAAATCATTATGATCATTGATGAGTTAGACCTACTGATTGTGCATACAGCCAACGATAACAGCATTGCGTTCAAGCAGGTCATTGCCGAAAAAATCCTGCCTGCATTTATTTAAACACAAAGCTAAAAAGTTGAGGCACTAGGCAAGCCACTTAACCTACACGCATTGTTTTGGTTGAGTGGCATACTCAAAGAAGATCCACATTTAGGGCATATATTAAAAATGCCCTACTTTAAAATTCAATGCTTATTTCCGTTGAACCAGGCTAAACCAATTTCCAGAGTTATCCAGCGCCATCGCTTCAACACCATACAACTGCTCTGTTGGCGGTTGAATAAACTCCACGCCACTCGAAACAAGTTCTTCGTACGTTTTTTGGCAGTTTTCTGTTTCAAAAACCCCCGCACCAAATGCGCCTTCTTCAATTAGACTGCGTATTTTCTCTGCCGCGTCCTTACTAAACATGGGCCCTTCTTTAGGCTCTGCCAATACTAATTGGAGCTCGGGGTTAGATTTCGGGTGCACAGTCAACCATCGAAAACCGCCCTCCACTTTCATATCATCTCCTACTTCAAAACCAAGCTTGTTTTTATAAAAATCAAGCGCGTCTTCCTGATTGAGAACATAAATTGTTGTATGTGCTATAGATGTGATCATTTATATATTCCTTATTTGTTCAATCATCTTCATCATACAAAAATAATCTCAAGAATATTTCTTCAATCTTGCTCATTTCGTCAATTTACCCAAAAAGTGATATGCATAGCACGCAGGTATCGCCTGAGCAGGAAAGCAATAGGCTTCTGCTGATAAAGCCCATAACTTACGTCGATATGACGTCGGCGCCAGGCCTACTTGTTTTACAAATAAAGAGGAAAAGCTACCTAGGCTTGCATAACCCACTTTTTCACAAACCTCAGAGACACTGCACTGTTCTGTAATAAGCATTATCTTTGCTTGTTCGACTCTTAGCCGGATCAAATATTCATTGGGTGTTTCACCATATTTGTCCTTAAAAACACGCAAAAAATGGTATGGGGACATACATGAATGTTTTGCGATATCGGATAAACTAAGCGGTGCGTGGTAATTATCAACAATAAAATCCCTACTATCGCTTAGCCTTTTATATTTGCTGTTAGTCACCACAACATATCCTTTTATCAAAGCGCATACACCATCAAAACATACAAAGCGGTGCTACCCAAATACTCGAGTCAGCACTCAAAAAATACTCCATTCTTTGTAGACTTACTTAAGTTGTATTCAAGTCAAATATCTATCGAAAAAATAGCATAAATATCAAGCAAACACCTAACCCATCTTTAGACGACTAATGCCACTTCTTGATGATCTCGATATATCGTTTCAGAGTTGAGACTATGCGAGTTACAATATTTTTATAAAGACGCTAAATCATTGAACGATTGCAATATGTCGCCTTCTCAAAATCATCGACGTTCATGGCGATATTTGGTACGTTTGGGAACATCTCAACAAGTTTTGATACCACAGCCTGAGATAATGCCGCCTTTTGCTCTTCTGTTCGACCTTGCATAATAGAGGCAAACACATGAATAAACTCCTCTCGTTTGTTACCAACTGAGTACTTTTTAAAAGGGTTAATTCTCACTTTAATATCATTGTCATCAAATAATTGAGTCGCGCTCGCTACCAAAAAAACTTGCTCAAGAATAAACTCTTCATCATGCACTTTTAAAATACTTTCTGAGCAATCCATTACAAAATGTGGCATGTATACTCCTATCTATTATTGTTTTACCTGCGTTCAATCCAAACACATTAAGTCTGAGACCAAAAAATGTGACTATATTATTCAGCCTAGTTTACCGCCTTATCTCTCAATTTTAAACATTTCTTACTTTCCAAAAACTAAGCCGAAGCTTTCATCTGAATTTAGCATGCCAACTCTTTCCTAAAGCTTTTTAGAGTCAACATTCTAAAAGCAACGCTTAAAGCTTGATAAGTCCATATATCTGTTAAGGAAAGCCTTTGAGCGAGATCACTTTATTCATGTTCGAATGATCAATATCTATATATTCAGGAATCAGAGAAGGCAGTAATCAAACATAAATACCTGCCCCTTTAAGTAACCATACTTTTATTTTAAATTACTTTCTAAAAACTCGCTCGGTTAAAAAGTTCAGCGCATGTAGTTTCATGTGTAGTAAAGACTATATTAAACCCCATTACTTCTAAAGAAAATTAGAAGATTTTATGCGACCTAAAACCCCACTATAAACCCACTAAAAAATCAAAAAAGGTATAAAACACCGCAAAAATAAAGATAAATATATTTATAATTAAAGAAAGTCACACACCAAAACCCATTGCAAAAGAATAAAACTTAAAATATAAAACAATTATATATTTTTTATTTACAGAATTATATTATACCGTTAACTTAACTTCGTATACGGAGCATTTTCGCTCTGATAAGCTATTAGCATAAACTTCTGGAGTATACAATTGACACATAAACCAACTTTTTCTGTAGCTGCATTGCTCTCATTCTTTTTAATTGGCTGTGGTGGTGGCAGCAGCAGTAACAACAATAGTAATACAAACAGCTCTTCTTCCACGACAAATATTGTTACTTATACCTTAACGACCAATATTGTCGGATCTGGTAGAGCCATTGACCCTGCAAATACAGTGAATGCAAATGGCTATACTGGCTTCTTACTAGAGCCAGATGAAGGCTACTATGTCGCCTCCGCGACTGGGTGTGGTGGTACATTGGCAGGCGACTGGTATAGCATTGAAAATATGCAGTCAGACTGCACGGTTGATATTATATTTAAACCTCGAGTCGAACTCAGTTCATTGGATATAGATCCTGTACTGACTCAATGTTTATCTATGCGAGGCGAATACACGTTTACAGATGAAGTTACTTCCATTTCCTGTCATCAGCCCATAGAAAACCCGGAAGCCATTAAGCATTTTTCAAAACTTCAGCGCTTAGAACTGTATAATCAAAGGTTTACAAACATCGATATTTCAGAAAACCCAGAGTTGTACTGGCTTGAGATCTCTAGCCCACTCCTTGAAACGCTTGATATTTCAAACAACGCCAAACTCAAATGGCTAAATATCGATGAAAGTCAATTAAACGCTTTAGATATCTCTAACCACACAGATCTCGTAGACCTTGCTATTTCCAGTGGGCAACTAAAAGCGCTCGATATCACAAAGAATCATAAAATCAAAGGCTTGTCTGTAGATGCAGCTCAGTTAGAAACCTTAGATGTGTCTAAAAACGTCGAGTTACACTCATTATCAATCAACAGCCAAGTGCTCTGGGAGCTTAACGTCAATACAAATATTCACCTTGAAAATTTGTATATTGAAAATGCATTTATTACCAATTTACAACTCTCTGACAACCCAAAACTTAACTATTTATCCCTCAGCGAAGTCAATATTACTCAGCTAGATCTGTCACAAAACTCTGAATTACGTCATGTGTTTATCACACATACCCCACTAACCACTTTAAACTTAGCTAACTCGCAAAACTTGAACCATTTAGAGCTATTTGACAACCAACTAATAAACTTAGATCTTTCAGATGCTCAACACCTGACATTTTTGACAGTATCAAAAAACCAACTATCTGAGATCAACCTCAGTAAGAATACTGCCTTGAAGAATGTAAATTTATCTTCGAATGCGCTAACAAGCGTAAATTTAAAGAATAATCCGCATTTGCAATCACTCGATCTTGCGAATAATGCATTAAACACAATTAAACTGTCGCAAAATCCAGAGTTGTTGGAATTACGACTGGCGGATAACAAGCTTTCGACATTAGATTTAACAGGGTTACCGAATCTCTCAAAACTCTTTGTAGAGAATAACCAACTGACTCAACTGGACATCTCGCACAACCCAATGCTTACAGAGTTTCACCTGTTAAATAACCAACTTACAAAACTTAGTTTCCCTATTAATGAATTGCTTACTGAACTATCCGTCTCTGGCCATGGTTTTACAGAATTGGACTTTTCGAACTTTAAAGCACTTGAAAAACTGTCAGTTTCAGACTCCAAACTTGAAAGCATTAAACTAGATAAAAATGCCAGCCTGGCAGAATTAAGCGTCTTTTCGGATAGTTTGCAAACAATAGATGTGTCAAAAAATACCGCTCTGTCCCAATTAACACTTGAGAGCAGCACCCTTACAACACTTAATGTTGAAAATAATACAGCGTTAAAAACACTGCAAATATACAGTTCAGAGCTTGATAAACTCGACATTTCTTCAAATAAATCGTTGCAAAATCTTCATGTAAATGCGCGGGGAATAGACCGCCTCAACACATCTTATAATAATCAGCTTCACAGCCTTCACGTTTATAGTGATAAGCTCGCTTCACTCGACTTATCTAACAACTCGCAGCTTGAGGAACTGACTGTATCTGCTCACGGACTAGCACAGCTAGACCTTTCTGCCATACCTGATCTCAGAGAGCTCCGTATTAGCTCTTACATAAAAGACATAGACTTGTCTCATTTAACACGGCTTACTAGGCTAGAACTAAGCGATATACAGATAAATGACTTAGACTTATCCGTTCACTCTCAACTCAACTCATTATCGCTAAGTCACTTGCCACTAAAGACACTTAACCTGTCTGGTATGCCAGAGCTCTACTCTCTTTCTGCCAATGGGTTACAACTTACTAGTCTTGACCTTGAACGCAATACAGAACTGAATTACTTGGCTGTTAACGGCAATGCTTTGACTGAGCTAGATGTCTCCAATAATCCGGAGTTGATAACCCTATACGCCTCGAACAATAAGCTAACCAATATAGACTTATCTAACAATGTGCTTTTATCATATTTATCATTGGAATATAACCAACTTTATCAATTGGATATTAGCGATAATATCGCCTTATCCTCTTTATACCTTTCGAACAATCAGCTAACCGAAATTGACCTATCCAACAACTTACTTCTGGAAAGTGTTACATTATCTAACAATAAGCTTCAAGAATTAGACATAACCCAAAATACTGAATTGTACTTTCTAACTGCATACTCTAACGAGTTAACAACTTTGGATATCTCAGATCAACCTAAGTTAGAGATACTAAATGTAAACGATAACAAACTAGAGACGTTAACAGTAACAAATACACCTGCTCTAGTATCTATTGAGGCCTCTGACAACTTACTCACATCTTTTAATCTTGATGGGGCTAGCATACTCAAGAAACTTAATGTTAGTAATAACCAATTAGCAGAACTTGCGTTATCTTCAGCCTCAGCACTACAAAATTTGGATGTATATTCAAATCAACTAACACAACTTGACCTGAGCAGTCACTCATTACTGACTAAAGTCAATATAAGCGAAAATCACTTATCATCACTGATTTTGGGAAGCCATGACTCCCTAATTGAACTAGAGGCAGTGAATAACCAACTTTCAGAGCTCACTCTAGCGTCTAGCCCATCTCTCATTACTCTTAATGTAGACTACAACCAGCTGACTGACCTAGATACCACTGCAAACCCTTCATTGCAGACATTACATGCAAGCAACAATAGTTTGACCAAACTTACTATAGCCGCCAACTCAATGCTGACTGAGCTACATGTGAACGATAATCAACTAAGTGCACTTGATTTGTCTGAGCAGCCTGAACTAACCTACGCAAAAGTAAGTCGAAACAATATCGCCCAACTAAATATTACCCAAAGTGAAGCATTAACAAATTTAATAGCTGACAACAACGAGCTAACGCAGCTCAATACGAGTGATAACAGTGCACTTGTAGAGTTATATCTGGACAGCAACAAGTTAACCACTGTCGACCTCGCAAATAATAGCCAATTAAGCTACCTCCAGTTACATAACAACGAATTGTCAGAAGTCGATATCAGTTCAATTGAATATCTATATAATTTGACCCTCGACTACAATGTTTCTTGTACTGGTAATATGTGCTTTATGGCGTATTACTACTAACCCGCTGATCAGCGACTGTCATACAGAGTGTGTCAGTCGCTGAATATTTACCTATTTAGATACATAACAAAGCAATCTTAAAAAAGACGCTCACATTATCTTACCTAAAGTTAGTCATCGATTAAAATAATCGTTTTCATATTTAAGTAGGCTGTATCAAAAAAATAAATTATAACAAACATTAGAAGGTATAGATTTAAAATACCCAAGCAACAGCCGTGGCAACCAAAAACCATAATGCACTAATAAAAATTTCTCGTTTGATAGAATTAACTGCTCATAGACCAAAGATTAGAATTATGAATATAAAAAATGAAGAAAAGAAGATACCCCCTTTAATGTACCCTTCTCTTTGCGTTCTCTTCCAGAACTCATGCTGCGCTTTTTGCTCTGGATGATTTAACAAATGGTTGCAATGCGGGCAGCGATTCCCCAAATACATTATTAAATTACAATTAGGACACCTAGCTGATGGTCTAAATTCATTACTCCCAAGTATTGTTGGCTTTTCTGGTTTCATATATAACTAATTTAATACACCAATCATAAACTGCAAAACTAACTTGCATAATATCTACAATGTACGAACAAATCCAACCTTATAATCGGCATTTTCGGCGAGATATCATTGGAATGAATTTTAAACTTGCAGCCTAGAAATCGCAGCAAATATGTCAAGAAAGTTACCCTAGCTTACTTACCAATCAAAGACTAATGCATCGATATAAGCGCAATCAAACATTTTAAACAAGGAACATTCAGTTATAGTAAATTGTATGTAAACCTCATATGTTGCAACACTCCAGAAACCAACACTAAAGCACACATCATATACATTATAGATAATGTCTATGTCCAAGCCTTTCGTTTAATAAACAAGCGCAAAACCACCTATTGCTATGAGGGTGTGTAATAACAAGTAACTTGTTCAAATTAGAAAATTGGCTTGCAATCCAATCGCTTTACTTATTATCTTGTTGTCACGTTTGTTAAGCACCGTACTCCATTTCATATTCAGAACAATCTGAGCCGACAACCTGAAACCCAAGCGCGTCATAAAGGTTCTTCGCAGGATTACTCTTGAGAACACTTAGGCCTACCGATAGTTTGTCTTTTTTCGCTTTATCACATAAATCAGTGATTAGTTTCCTACCTATTCCAAAACCTTGATATGAAGGTAGTATTTGTATCTGAAAAATATACCATTGTGATTTTTCAGAAATGAAACTAGCTTTAAACAATCCAATATTTTTATTGTTGACTTGGATTATCTGAGCGTCTTCAAAGTTATATTTTATGCGGAAGATATGCTCTTTATCGCTTATATCCACCCCATCACTTAACAAATAGTTATCCATTGTTATTCGGCGCAGGCTCAATAAAAAATCCAAATCACCGTCATTTGCTTTACGTAAAGTGTAATTCATGTACTTTTACCCTCCCTGAAATTAGGCCTTTTTTGTTTTTAATATAAAATTATTAAATGTATTTTTAAAGTAGTAAATGACTAGCAAAACCAACCTCAAAATCGCGCTCAAAACCGGACAGGCACTTCTTAAAGCGAACTGAAGGACAAATAGAAGAACAACTAGGACAGATATATTTTGAAGATGTCTCGAGTTAGGGCATGACTTACCCACCCTAAATTATCACTGAGCTTCAGCGAGGCATGATAGTGGTTGTTTAATTAGCTCAGCTCACCACGAACCATTCGCTGGAAATGGTCTCTTATCTAAAGCCAATTATCTGGCTTTTGTAAAGATAACCAAATTTCCTGCTCACCACGGTTCGTCAAAGATATCGCAATGCAAACCATCTTATCCATTTGTAGAAAAACTCATTATTTTTTTTGAACCGAAAATACTTAGGGGGCGTATTACAGAGTCGTTTGGATAACAGTTCTGGTGCAAAAATCTTAAAACGTTAAGAACAAAACTCAGTTCAACAAGGTTTACACAGAACACAAAGATTTAGCTAGGATAGCCGTAGAAAGTGGCTCTTTTTAAAGATACACTAGCGCGGTTTAAACTAGGGCCAATATTAGGAATTTACATTGAAATTCACCGACAAAAACGTATTGCTATTTGATTTGGATGGCACATTGATAGACAGTGTGCCCGATTTAGCGCTCAGCATTAATCAAATGCTACATGAATTAGACATGAAACCCTACCCTACCGACACGATCCGCAGTTGGGTTGGTAACGGCGCAGCCGTGTTAACCAAAAGAGCATTATCAGGTCATATTGACATCAACCCTGATTTGGATCCCGCTTACGTCGAAAAAGCACTTTCAATTTTTCTAGCTTATTACGAACAAAATGTATGTGTTGATACAACACTATACCCCAATGTAAAAAGCACATTAGAAACCTTGCATCGTGATGGTTATCGTTTGGTCATTGTTACAAACAAACCAGAGCAGTTTGTTCGCCCTATTCTAAAGCACTTAGGTCTAGACAACCTTTTCGAAATGGTTGTCGGAGGAGACAGCTTGCCAAAACGCAAACCAGACCCTATGCAGTTGATTTACGTATGTGAAACGCTCGGCGTTAAAGCATCGTCGTGTTTAATGATAGGTGACTCGAAAAACGATATTTTTGCAGCAACAGCAGCAGAGATGCAGAGTATCGGTTTAACCTATGGATATAATCACGGTGAAGACATTAATAGCCATGGCGCATCACTGGTGTTAGATAATTTTGCCGACATCATTGAAGCCCTAGCTCCCGTTGCAGAATCAGCGCATTAACAAGCTCAGCCTTTTGAAGTTTGACGTTTTAACATTTCCATTATTGTGTAGAGCATGATAAATAAACAGCCAAAGTTTGCCAATACTCGCGTCGGGATCATAGGCGGTGGTATTGGCGGTGCAACCATCGCATTAAAATTAAGCCAACAAGGCGCTGACGTATTACTTTTCGAAAAAGAGAGTAGCTTAGTCAATGGCCCGCCAATGTGTCACCTGCACGCAGGGGGCAATTTATATAGAGAAATATCAGATCAGCAGTGTATCGATTTATTAAAACAATCGATTAATACAGCAAAGCTGTATCAAGAAGCCATAGATTACAGGCCGACAATCGTGGCTGTACCATCGCACGATAAAGGCGAACCAAGCGATGTTATATCTAGGCTAACAGTGCTGCAGAGGGAATATCAGAGGCTCGTCGAGTCAGATCCTCAAAATGAAATACTGGGGCCTGCATCCGAGTATTTTAGATTGTACCAACGCGCAGACATTGAAAAATTGTCGCAATTATCGGTTCCAAATCATCCACAAACCCCCGATGAATGGATGATAGCCTTTGCGAAGCAAACAGATTTAACGCGGCTTAAATTCCCGATCTTTTTAGTACAAGAATATGGCATTAGCGTTTTCAGGCTAGCAGCATTAACCAGTTTAGCACTAGAAAATAGTCCACATTGTGAGTTACTCACAAGCACTCAAGTGACTTCAGTCACACAAAACAGTGCACAAAAATGGATGATTGAAACAACACGCTCGGGCATAGATGAGACATTTGAAGTAGACTATCTAATTAATGCCTGTGGGTTTAGAACTGGTACCATTGATGACATGGTAGGTGCCAAACCAAAGCGTATGGTTGAATTTAAAGCCGCTTATATTAGCCGTTGGAATGACACCCAGACTAAATGGCCCGAAGTTATCTTTCATGGTACTCGAGGCACTAAAGATGGCATGACGCAGTTAACTCCATACCCTAATGGTTACTTTCAAATACACGCAATGACGCCTGACATTACCCTTTTTGAGGATGGGTTAGTGTCGTCTAAACAGGAAAGTGCTCAACCAGAGTTACCGAGCAAATACATCAGAAAAGTAAATCATCAGTGGGACGAACAAATCATCAATGAAAGAACCGCCAAAGCTATCGAAAAAGTAGCTGGCTATATTCCTGATTTTAATAGTGCTGATGTTGGTGGCCGCCCTATGTATGGGGCGCAGCAAATACCAGGTGCTGACGCGACACTAAGGGTTGCTGATGTGGCTTTTCAATCAAATAGCTATGCTCGATGTGAAATCGTCAAGGCATCGTCTGCCCTGCCAGCGGCAAATACCATCTTTGATAAATTAGTCGAACTTGGTTTGTTAACTGACGAAAACTCACAACACTGTCGAAATAGCTTTGTTGATACCTCCATGACTAGCGATATATCTGAACAACAAATCGCCCAAAGGGCTGAATACCTTGCCCTAGAAAGAGGCTTTCCTGCAGATCTAGCAGGGCGAACAATGCCAAGCATTACATAACTAGGTCTTACGGCTTTAGGTAATTCAAAAACCTGTAGCCGTTCTCCTCCTCTGAAAGAAAATATCTCATCAGTATTTTGGTAGATGGACTTTGTACGGCGTTGTGGACAAATCTTGCCTGTCCCATTTGCCTCCTCCCATTTGCCTCCATTTGCCCGCTCATACTCAAAAAAGCAATGCTGAGGCAAAAATTGGAGCTGCCCCTTGTTTGTCGAGCTAAAACGTGGAGCGACAAGGCAACTACATAATTAGGCACGTTACAATAGCGTTGAAGCAATAACAAAGCTTTGTGCCTCTAGTAATAGAGTTCAAACAGAAAAACATGCAAATAAATCTACATGTTTTCCTATTATTGCAATAAGTATTGTGATTGATGGCTTAGATATTATTGCGAAGGTAGCTATTTAACTCGGTTATATCGACACTATAAATATTCATAAGACCATTATGAATACTCTCCTGTCGTTTCAGTAATTCATTATAATTTTTTACGGCCTTCACTTCTGGATTCTTATCACTTGAGAAAAATAGCGTATTGCCGTCAGCTGATAAAATAGGATCTGAGTCCATTCTACGTGAATTAATCTTGTCGCCTAGATTGATAGGCTCCCCCCACTTACCATCCTTCTGCTTAACCGATACATGCAAATCATAGTGCCCTAAACCGCCCGCTCTCATTGAAGTATAAAATAGCACTTTTCCATCCGTTGATACCTCTGGATCTGCATCACTGGCCGTGGAGTTAAGCTCTGAAATCTCAGTTGGCGCTAGATAACCTTGAGGATGATACTTAGATATAAAGAGATCCATACCCCCTTTAGAACCTTTTATAACAGATGAAAAATAGATATCTTTATTAGTGTGTACAGTCGGATAGATCACATTATGATCACCGTTAATTTTACCAGGCACTAACTCGGGCTGACCAAATTTATCGCCATCAAAGTTTACTTGCCACATTTTAAATATACCTTTATCAGATCCTTCAATGGGCCTTCTGGAAGTAAAGTAAAATGTGTTGCTGTCTTTGGAGAAGTACGGGTTAGTATCATGAAACTCGCCACTAAATGGCATTAAAGTTGGAGTTTGCCAACTACCCCCTTGTTTATGAGTAATGACAAGCGCACTGTGTGAGAATCGGGCCAACGCCCTAACAAACGCAAACTTTTTGCCATCGGGAGATAAACTAGAACCATAATCAAATTGATTGGTAGATACAATATTTGGTGCAAACAACTTCGGTTCTAGGTTGTTTAAAATGGCTGTTAACTTATCATCAGCTTGTACAGTCCACTGAGCTGAAAACACTGAAATCAATAACGCTATTTTTGCGACTGTATTTTGTTTTTTCATATAAACATCCATTCTTGCTTTGGCATACTTTATTTTCTTTTAGTCGTTGTATGCGTGTTAAATCAAGCTGCTTGAAAAACAACTATGTCCTTAAAATTTATGAACATTACATTTTACTAAAATTAAAAAAATGCAATGAAACCACAAGGCTTATGACTTTTTTAAACACCTCCGAGTTAGTCTTAAACATATTATTACGTTCCTCATGTCTTGAATGAGGGTATGCTGGGCTAATAGTCTAATTAGAGACTTCAAATAGGACAGGCACCTTTAAATTTAAACACCATACTAAATTTCAATTAACAAGTTTTTTGAACAATAAGTATGTGCCTGTCCTTGAGTTACTGATGTTTAAACTGAAGCCATACGCACCATTTTTTGCGCTATCACAGATACTTGATTATATGTAGTTTCAAATGTTTCTGTGACACTAAAGCCATACTCATGATATAGGTATTTAGCTGGTTGGTTTGTGCTTGCCACATATAAGCACGGCTGCCCATGTATATTGGACAATAAAAACTCAAACAATGCTTTCCCTACTCCCTTCCCTCTATGCTTCGGAGCGACAAACAATGCGCGAATTTCATGTCCACAGTTAGCGCCAAACCCTAGAATTTGGCCTTGTTCTTGATACACATATATTTGTGACTCCATTAAACCTCTTAACCGCTCCTTATCTTCCTCCAGTGGCAGGAGTGTAAATACTTTCTCCTCAAACTTAAGCTCATCAAGCTTTGAGCGACGATATATATCAAAAATCGCCGCAAGATCGTTTTGTGTATATGGTCGAATGTTCATTGTTATTCCCTATAACCTCGTCAAACCCGCACAATAACAATAAGAAAATTAACGAGCTGGAAGTGAAGCCCTACTAGTTTGGCCTCATAAGATGAAACGTTTGTAATATGGCTATGGTCCCCAATAATCAAATTTAAAAATAACGCCCTCAGGCACAGTGAAACTAATTGATACACCACAGTGAATAGTGTGTTCGCCAGCCTCAATTTCTGTTATCTCACCCAACGCTAAACTCCATGGTTTACCGTCTAAGAGCAAAGGGCCACACTCACCACCATTATCATCGATGACACCAAAGTATGTTTTACCATTCGTCGATGGCTTTACCTCACCACGCAGATAGTTATCACCATTGCAGGCCACAAGTATGAGGCTTAACAGAATTATAAATAGGTACTTCACTGTTTCCTTGCCATGTATCACTACTGCAAATTCAATTACGTATCAACTCGCTATTTAACAACCTTAGTATGTCATTTACGGTTGAAGGAGTTGTTTGCTCCAATAGCCGTCAGTGCGCTCATATAATTCCCGCAAATGAAGCCTGCTCTCTCGAAACGTAAGAAACTCAATTGAGACCGGCTTAATGACATAACCTCCCCAATTATCAGGTTTTGGCACAGGCTGACCATCCAATTTTATAGACGCTTTCTGTAAACGCGTTTCTAAAAGGCTTTCTGATTCAAGCGGTGCACTTTGTTCAAAAGCAGACGTTGTTAACTGAGCACTTCTTGTTCTTTTTTCCCAAAACCTATCGGCTTCAATTTTTGAAATCTCTTTTGCATGGCCGATAACACGAACCTGGTAGCCGACATGATCCCACCATATAGTCATAGCTGATTTTGAGTTATGCGAAATCTGCTTGCCTTTTTCTGAGTCCATATAAGAGCAAAAAACGAAGCCTTCATCACTGACAGCTTTTAAATCGACAAATCTCCCTGATGGAAAACCGCCCTCATCAAGAGTAGATACACACACTGCATTTTTTTGATTTAAAGGGCTATTAGCCTGTGAGTCCTGCCACCACACTTTAAATTTACTTATAGGATTATCCATGAACCTCGTTCCTTTTTAGTTTTGATTTGCCTTGTTGATCAAATAGGC
>NZ_AUXY01000132.1 GCF_001625695.1 Pseudoalteromonas luteoviolacea H33-S | reverse complement strand
ATTATTTAGGAAACAAGGCCCCACTAAAGCAATATATTAAATTTAATGAATAAAAATCAAAAAATACACGTAAGAAACCCAGTAATAACAGTAGCATAAAGACTCTACAAAGATTCACAATCAACAATCTCGCAATAAAAAACGCAAATCCATAAAGTTGCAAAAATAGCATTTAAAACATACTGTTAGAAAAATATCAACTAAATAAAAAAATAAAGCACATAACCTGAATAAATAGTAAAAATATAAACAGCAATAAAATCACCAATAATTAAAAGCGAATAATTCAAATGAAAGCTCAATACTTGTGCATTTCAAAAAGGAAAAGCCTGTAGGTGCAAATCAATTAAAATACTTACCTTCAATACTGAAAGTAAAACTATTACTTAATGACATGAATTTAAACGCTTGCCCAATGACGAACCGACAGGAGCAATTTTAAAACTACCTCTACAGTCAGATGTCTGTCGATCTAATAATTAATAAGTAGGATAGGGCTTTCGGATGGAGGAAGGGCCTTGTTGATCAAATAG
>NZ_AUXY01000131.1 GCF_001625695.1 Pseudoalteromonas luteoviolacea H33-S | reverse complement strand
ATCCAAGAACACTTTACCTGAAACTGATTTATCACCTATCAGAAGTTCTGCAAATGAGTGTCCTTGTGATGCCGACCCAGATGTAAGTACGATATTGGGAATTTCATCGCTGCCTTGGCTATTAGCCAGCACACTTCCAGATCTCGCCTCTTTACCATCTCGGTAACTATTCAAGGCTGCTTGAGCCGGCTGGGTCAATTTATAAGTGCCAGGTACTAGGTCATAAAATACAAATTGACCATTGGCATCTGTTGAAACGCGTTGTTGAGTTATCGCTTGTCCACCAGCAGTTACACCATCCAGTAGCACCTCAATACCAGACAAACCGGAATCAATACCGCTGTCAAAAAGACCGTTATTTACTTTATCAACATATACATAGCCAGATATTAAGCCTTGGATCACTTCCGTCGAAGAAGTGGCTTTATTGTTTAACTTATTTGTATCAAAGCCTTGTGTTTCTACCCAAGCTTCATTCACCACAAGGTTATTGCTCGGTAGCGCATTAAGCGTAACCGGGATACTGATCTGCACTGTTTCATTCATTTCAATAAGCGGAATATTACAACGAATAAAATCAGTCAATGCCCCTGTACTAGGCGAATTTGCTCGAGAATTAGTACAGCTACCTGATGATGTCACCGCATTGCCTGCGATGCTCAGATAGCTTGGAAGATAATCGTAAAGTACGTTGTCAGCGCTATCACCTGGGCCAGCATTACTGAGCGAAAATTGATAATTAAACTGGCTACCCAATGCCACTTTATTTAAAGAAGCAGTTTTAGTCAGCGCCAAGTCTACGGCGATGCGAATTGATGTTTTTTCACTCTCATCGTTGTTTGCCGTAATAAGATCTTTTTCATTTGAAAAAATAGACGCACTGGTCGTCGCAACTTCACCAGTCGTTGATGGGCGCGACAAAATCTTAAAGAACATATAGCGGGTATAAATTGCTGACTGACCACCAGTATTCTCAAGCAATTCATTTTCTGCCAAAGAAGAGCTACTATTTTCTGGCCCTAAACAGTTAAAGGTGGTTTGAGTATTAAAAGTCAGGTTTTGATTATCACAACGCGCAGTCACTGCACTACAGGTTGCGTTAGAGCTGCTATCACATAAAAATTGCAGTTGTTTAGAGCTATTAGCCGGAGAAATGGTAAAGTTGTACCCAACACCACTTGCTACAGAAGTCTCACCGTTATTGTCCGTCAAATATTCTAAATCAACTTTATAAACCACCACATTATCGAGCGTAGCTGGAAATGAACCCGGTGTCGGATACCAAGCCAATGGGTCACTGATGTCATTGTTTTCAATTTTCAGGTTAGCTTCGCGAATTTGTACAGTTAAAGCCTTATTGAAGCTATTATTTGTGGTGTCACTATCCAATGACATATTTGAGGCGGATATTTGGCTTGTACTCTCTAATACCCAATCTTGACGATCAGAGGCACTTTTAGGACGAGTTTGGATGGTAACACTTTGTACTTCATTGCTTTCTAGCGACCCAATACTACAACGTAAAGTCTTCGTCGCTTCTGTGTATGCACAGATATTACTTTGCCCAGCCCTAGAAAAGCTATTGCTTACATATTGATACTCTTTGCCCGTTGGTACATTGAAAGTATGCTCTAGCACCACATTAGTTGCTGCAACTGCACCAATATTGGCAATATGGATCGTCTGTAAGGCGATATCACCGCTTAACACCGTTGGCTTCGCATACACAACATTCGTCACTGCCAAATCAAATAATGACTGTGCTGTTGTCGTCGCACTAGCCGAGTTATTTGCTGTATTCGGATCGATATGTGTATTGGATGACACTTCTACGGAGTTAACAACTTGGCCATTGGTCGTGACAAAAGGCCTGACAACCGTCAATGGAATCGTCACGCTATCATTAAGGGCAAATGTTTGACCGGTTTCCAAACGGCAAGTGATGGTCGTTTGTGTGTTTTCGTATTCACCAGTATCAGCCCTAACACACGAAAAACGTGCACCAAGCGTACTATTTACAGATGATGGGAAGGTGATCCCTGTCTCTTTATTGCCTTCGCGTGATTTAAAAGTCGCATTAAAAGTATCAACAATAGTGAGTGAACCCGTATCCACCCCAGTAATATTAGAACCCGACAAGTTTCTAACTGTGATCTGATAACTTATCTCATTTTGAGAGGTCGTAATACTGCTTGTATTCGCCACTTTTTGAATACTTAAATCAGCACTCAAGGCACTTTTAATTGTCGCGGATACGGATGCTTCCCCTGGCGCACCACCGGCGTCGGTTACCGTCGCAGTGTTTTGTAAATCACCCACTGAAGTTGCTCGAGTAGTGATAGTCAAAGTCGGCGCTGTCCCGGTCAAAGCAATACGACTTGTATCTGCATTTTGATACAGACAAGTCACCTTACCACCACTACCATCTGCCAATTGCTCTGAGGCACTACAAGACCAGTTTGTGCCATAGCTGCCATTGGCAATAAATGTTTCTCCACTTGGTAGTGCATCTACCACAGTCACCTTACCAAGTGTTGTGCCATTGCCTGTGTTTGAAACCACAATGCGATTGATAATCTCACCAGCTTGCTCAACTAAACTGGTGCTAGATGTTGAGGATGCTGATTTGGCTTTTGTAATGCCAAGCTGCACAGGATTACGCGGATGCAGTCCCCAGCCTTCAAAATTGGCAACATAATCAACGCCACCCACTGTCATAGTCGCTGTGTTTTTAGGTCTGTATTGGCTCTCTGTGCCTGTATATATCGGCGAACGCGCTTTTATCAATATCTCAACAGTTTCATTCGCACCAATTTCAGCGCCAGTACAAGTGACCTTTAAATTAGAGATAACACACCAGTCCACAACCGTTTGCCAAGACCCATTGCTATATTTGCGTGTTGCTGTAGAAAGAGGGATGTAACCTGACGTATTGGCAAAGTCATCTTCGACTTTAATCCCGCTTGCAGCTCCACCGCCTGAATTGACTATCTTGATAGAGTAATAAAACTCTTTATTCATATAGTTAATGTTGGAGCCCCAGTTCAAATCCGAAGATTTAGTGATACTAAGATCCGGCGCTCTATCCAGAATAGAAAAACTGGCGCTATTACTGGTGGACTCGCGTCCACCATGGGCAACAGTTGCCCAATTAACAGCACTTTGGCTCACGGTTTTTGCTTTTGTTTTAATCGTAACTTGCCATATTTGCGATTTAGCGAAGCTATTTGAGATAGGTGTACAATCAAGCCTCTGTGTATCACCTGAGTTCAAAGCACAAGTAAAATGACTTGAACTGTAACTCACGTAGCTGAGCGAATCTGGTAATGTATCAATCAGAGACTCAATGGTCGTTGCCTCTGATGTATTGGTCACTGTAATTTGGAAATCGATCTCATCGTCAACGTAATAAGTAGTGCCATTTAGCAGCGTTTTATTCACTGAGACAAATGAAGTCTGTGCGATACTTGTTTTAACACTCGCACTGGCTTTATCGTTTGCCGTATTTAAATCTAACAAATCAGCGCTTACTTGCGCTGCGGTTGAAAATGTTGCCTCAAATGCGGGTGCATTGGCATAAATTCTTACTACAGCGCTGTCATTTTTCACCATAGTACTTGTAGATTGGCAAGTAACCACAAGCGAAGTGACATTACATGACCAACCGGAAGGAGCTTGGGCTGTGATATTACTCATACCACTTGCCAAAGTCGTGCTCAAGTAAGCCGTTGTTAGCGAGCTTGGGCCTAAGTGGGTAACAGTCACATCGTAGTAGTGACGTTCATTGACTTGTAAATTTAAAGGCCCATACCAAGAAGGTGTACCATCAGCTTTGTATTGCTTTATAGCAACACCTAAATCGGCATTTGGGTTAATGGGCGTATTCACTGATGCTTGATCATTTGAGGCATCTATTTCTGCAGTATCACTACTAATGCTGCTGCTGGCTGTGACAGTGCCACTGCTGACCTGACTAACACGAGCTTGAATATTTAAAGTGGATGATGCACCTGAGGCAAATGCTGCGATTGTACACGTGAGTGTTTGACTGCCTGAGCAGCGCCAGCCGTCAAAATCTACAGTGCTGGCATTCTCCCACGATGTAAAGCTTGGTAAGTTGAGCTTTACGACCGCATTAGCAGCAGCATCAGGTCCATTATTTTTCACACCGATTTGATAAGTAAAGACCGTGTCTAAGTTAACTGACACAGGGTTTGCTAACAGCGAAGTAATTGCTAAATCAACACCCGCTACAATCGAAGTATTTTGGGTTTCAGTGTTGTTGAGTAACTTATTACTTGATTCATTGTCTGCGCTAATACGCACACTCGGCTCTATAGTATCGCCTGTCTGAGCGGATGTTTTAATGGTTACTTGCAGTGAATCACTCACTCGCCCAGATAGTTGGCCAATTGGACAAGTTAATTTACTTTTAGTTATACCGCCATCTTGATAGTTAGATTGAGTACAGGACTTAGAGCTAGATACGAAGCTCGTTGTTGGCGGCAAAAAGAATTCGACAGATACATTATTCGCAGTATCTTCTTCAGAGTTAGTAAACTCAAGGTTATAACGTACTTCTCCACCTCTAGGTACTGTCGTATCTAGATCTTCGAACGTAGAGATTTGTAGATCAACTGCAAATGCGAAGCTCGCAAAAAACAGAAAAAACCATGAGAAAAACGAAAATAAAAACTTCTTCAATTTCAATAACCCGAACAATATGCCAACACTCAGTCCGCTTTCACTGTGTCACTAATGAAAACGGATGAGAATTTTATTGAAAATGGTTACTGTAATCCAGTGTAATTTCCCTTTTATAACAACATTTGTAAACAAGAAAAGGACCCTAAAAGGGTAAAACTACAACTTTAAGGTTTAATGAATAATTTATTGCAATACCTTAGAGTGATACTCAGATAATTTATGTGCACTTCGCTTAGCCAAACTATGCAATGATTGCCAATCCACACCTATCAAGTCAAACATGGATAAACGTACATCTTGAAGCGCAACATGTAACATCATCATACCAAGTGCACTGGCTTCTTCCTCCAATTGAATTAGCTTTTCTTCTAGAGCTTCATATGCCTGAATATCAGCCAACCCGCGAAGTTGAGCAAACTCATAATCTAAGCGGTCGTTTAAGTACATCAACTTTGCATTGAGCACTTGCGGGCTCATAGTCTCAGTCAGTCCTTCAATCACAGAATAATCTAGTATATTTTGTTCATCCAAAAAGTGCTTAGCAGGCATCAGTAGTTGACTAAGTAATCGCTCTAAGCGGGCTTGCTGAATGGGTTTTGCCATGAAATACTCAATCCCCGCTTCTCTATAAGCTCGCTGAGACTGCTCGTCTACATCGCCTGTAATGGCAACAACGACCGGCGCTTGTTGAAACTGAAATTGTTTAAAAACACCTTGGTACCAATCAAGCCCATGGCCATCGCTTAAATGCATATCAAGAAACACAATATCAAATTGCCTATTCCTCAAAGCCGACTCGGCAGCAGACAAAGTCCCTGCAATTTCGTAGTTTAGTCCCAATGAGCTCAAAAAATGCTTTAATATTTCTTGGTTTAATTGATTATCCTCAACGACCAAAATATCACCGCATAGTTGAGCTTCAACATGCTCCTCAGACAAACTCCCTTGTCCAGAATTCTGCTCGGCATTTGAAAGGCTCAGCTCAATATCAAAATAAAAGGCACTGCCTTGTCCCACAGTGCTGGAGACATGCAATTGGGTATCCAAAGCTTCCAAGATCTGCTGACATAACATCAAGCCGACTCCAGCACTCTGTGCGATAGAACGAGCGGAGTCAAAAGAAGAAAAAGGCTGGAACAACTGCTCAACCTGTCCTTGTGTCATCCCCTCACCTGTGTCTGTCACTTCAAAGCGTATGACACTGCCTTTATCGCTTGTACTTTGCTGTTTTATAGACAGCGTAATGTCACCGCTTTCTGTGTACTTAATTGCATTAGACAATAAATTTTTCACCACCAGCCCAATGCTATCTTGATCAACTAAAAACAGTTTGTCGCTCGAAAAGCCAGTTAAGTGAGTACACAGAGAGATCTCTCTGTCTTTAACTAAGGGCTGAAATTGCACAATCAACAGTTCAGCAAATTGTGCGAGGTTTAATGGCACTTGCTTGGACGACTTTCCTCTGGCGTTAAGCAATACTTGATTGGCCAGATCGGCCAGTGACATTGCCGTAGAAATGATCACATCGCAATACTGACTATATTTTAATGGCTCTCTAGGGGCCTGTTTGATCAGTTCAGCATGCCCCACTATCGCGTTCAAAGGCGTTCTTAATTCATGGCTCAGCAAAGTTAAGAAACGCTCTTTTTTTTGCGAGTCTTGCTTAGCTTTTAAAGTAAGTTCTGCCAACAGCTGCTCTTTACGGCAACTACACAGCAAGCAAAGTGAAAAGCACAAAATAAGTGGCATTACGATAACAGACAACGAAAAAAATTGATTCACCCAATTATTCGTGCCCATGGTATCTGTGTGCTCGAAGTTACCAAGCATGCTAAGCCGAAGTGTAAATACACTGAGCAGGCAGATACAGGCTGTCGCAAAAGTCCAATGCGCCGGTGAAAAAGAGGCCGTACTTTTATTTTGGCCTAAAAATAATGCGCGCAAGCAAAGCACCATGGCGAGCAACCACACCAAATAATTGACGACCACTCTAACTAAAAAGCTCGGTTCAAAAAAAGTAAAGTACACAAAACTAGGAAAGAAAACGCAGGCGAGTATACCCCAAGGAAGTAGGTAAGAAACGACATTAAAAAACCGTTCCACACCTCGAGTCAACATAAATAACCCAAGCAATATTAAAGTGTTGGGTACCATTATGGACCATATGGGCGACAGCGATAATGACGCTTGAAACATACAAGCAATCGCGGCACAGGATACAAAACCAAACCAAAGTCGCGTACCTGGCGTCTTTTTATGGATCAACCAGTTCACCATCATAAACACGGCACATACGCAGGTTGTTAACGCCAAAATTTGTAATAGTAGTTTCGGATCGCCCATGAATTAAAAGTTACAATATTTTAATTTATTACTAGTATTATATTACTAATAAAAACCACTAATAAAGAGGGGTGACCATTTATAGGTGCAAAATTTATTTAAAGCCAACCCTTTTGTCTTGCAATTCGGGCTGCATCGATGCGGTTTGTCGCGTTTAGTTTAGCAATAGCATCTGATAAATAATTTCTTACCGTCCCCTCACTCAAGTAGAGTGATTCAGCAATTTGCTTGGTTTTAAGGCCTTCTCCAGCAAGCCTTAACGCTTTTCTTTCTTTATCAGAAAGTGGATCGTTATCATCAAGCGCATTCATCGCCAGCTCCGGATCAATGACTTTTTGCCCTAAAGCTACTTTTTTTAGCGCATTAACCAGATAATCACTGGGTGCTTCTTTGAGAATAAAGCCTTTTACATCAGACGCCATTGCACGTCGAATATAGCCGCTACGAGAAAATGTGGTCATGATCACCACTTTTACTTTTGGGTGCTTTTCCTGTACTTCTTGAGCGAGTTCTAGCCCCGTCATATTCGGCATTTCAATATCGGTCAGCACAATATCTGGGGAATTGCTAGCCAGAAACTCTATCGCTTGCAGCCCGTCCTCAACCTGCGCAACAACTTCAAGTCCAACCTCTAAACTCAGTAACGCTGATATCGCATTTCTTACCAGCGCCTGGTCCTCGACCACCAAAATCTTCATCTCTACTCCTTATTGAGGAAGCTGTGCTACCAGCTTATAACCACCTGACTTGGTTACACTTAAATTACCGCCAAGCTCTTCGAGCCGAGATTTAATACCATGCAATCCATTTCCCCAAATAACTTTGCCTATTTGACCATCGTCCTCAAAAGACAGTTGGTGAAAATTATTTTGTTCGTGAAGGGAAATCTTCATCTGTCTAGCATCACTGTGTTTAATCACATTGGTCACAGCTTCTTTAGCGACAAAGCAAAAACAGCTCTCTTTCTCAGCGGAGAGTGGGCCACAATCAATCGTCTTTTGGACCTCAACGCCTTTATCTCTTAGTCGAGATGCCATTACATCTAGTTGTGCTGTTAACCCTAGTTGCTGCATACCGGATACTGCTTCTCGTACTTCTGATAAAGCAATACGGGCCAACTCTGCCACCTCTTGTGCTTCTGCTTCCGCTTTATCCAGCAAACCTGCTGCAATAAATTTACCCGCCAACTCTGACTTTAACGATATGGAACTGAGCGAATGCCCGAGTAAATCATGTATGTCCCTCGCAATCCGTTCACGCTCAGCAATTTTTGCTAATTGCTGGATCTGTTCTTTGCTTTGCCGTGTCTCGTTGCTGTGGATCCTATCTTTATATTCTACGTACCCAAAGCTGAATAACCCTAAGGAAACTACGCATGCTGGTCCAAGGAAATACGCCCAGTTATCAACCGAGATAAACAACACTGTTACCACAGTAATGGAGAGCACAAGCAACGCAAACATAAGCCAACGAGCAAAGCCCAAAAAACAAAACCCAATAAAATATGCAATATAGCCAAATAACGTACTCGTCCCTGGTGTGAACTGTGTTGCCAATATGCAGGTCAATACCATGGTGATGATCAAGGGCAGTACTTTACTCGATGGAGATTTCAGTGCTTTGCAATAAATGAATGTAAATACAACATAAGCGATTACCTCATATGCGATTTCAGCACGGGTATGTATATTCCAGCTTCGATACAGTGGGAAAAAATAAAATACTGAAAAAAATAAATGACCATAGTTGCCCAAAAAGTGTCTACTTGGTCTCGCAATATGCATTGAATGTGTAAAATGTCCGACGCCGAGGTTCATGCCTGTTACTTTTCTAAGGTATATAGAATGTTATTTTTAATTTAACATGCTCGTGCTGAATCACTCAGTGACAGTTGTCACTTAATTCAAATAAATTTAGCAAACAATAAAAGATAAAAACTATGCAGCAACATCAATCGGCACTTATAAACTTACACCTCGCTGTTTTTCTGTTTGGCGGCACCGCCCTTTTCTCTAAGCTCATCGCGCTCCCTGCACTTGATATAACCGTTTATCGCACAGCCATCGCATTTATTGCCTTAACGATCATTCTCAAAATGCAAAACAAGCACCTTAAGCTTGATCAGCGTAAAGACTATTTTATTGTTATCGGGTTAGGCATCATTGTTGGTATTCACTGGGTGACCTATTTTGCCGCGATGCAAATGGCGGGCATTGCTACAGGTATCATTGCCTTTTTTACCTATCCCGTGCTCACTGTTTTACTAGAGCCGCTGTTTAGCAAAACACGTCTGAAGCTTACCGACTTGTTGATTGCTACCATGGTGATTTTTGGTATTTATCTAATGATGCCTAATACGGATTTAGGAGACCAAGTGACCTTCGGTATTTTAACCGGCGTGCTGTCTGGTGCATTTTTTGCTATGCGGAACCTGCTACAAAAAAAATACTTTTCACAGTATGGTGGCCCACATACTATGCTTTATCAAACTTTAACAGCCGCGGTTGTTTTGTCCATGTTTGTTGACACTCCACCTACGGGCTTACCATTACAAGATATCTACTATCTGCTCCTAGCTGGCGTAGTATTCACAGCGATTCCTCACTCATTATTTGCCAGCAGCTTACGCTACTTGAGTGCAACCACAACTGGACTAATTTCATGCTTGCAGCCCTTGTATGGCATTGTATTGGCTTATATGCTGTTATCTGAGACAACCAGTATGACAACACTTATTGGCGGTATATTAGTAGTCAGTGCCGCTTTTTATGAAACTTGGTCAATAACAAGGAATAAATGATGATCCAAGTATTTGCACACCGCGGTGCCAGCGGCATGTATCCCGAAAACTCGCTAAGTGCAATTAGCGCAGCTTTAGAGGTGGATGTACATGGAATAGAACTTGATGTACAAAGTTGTCGTGATGATTATGCCATCATTCATGACACATGGTTAGACCGAACTACGAACGGTAAAGGCATGGTAAAAAATGCGTCCAGAGCAGAGTTAAACAAACTGGATGCTGGCAACGGTGAGGGGATCCCAACTTTACAAGATGTCTTTAACCTTATCGGGAAACAGGCAGATATAAACCTCGAGCTAAAACATACTTACAGCCTAGATAAATTCGTCAACTATATAGAAAAGAATGTGCAAGAAGGCATTATTGAGCGCTCACAGCTGATACTGTCTTCTTTTGATCACCACCAACTTGCTTGGCTCAAACAAAAACTCCCTTGGGTTAAGATTGGCGCTTTAACTGCATCTATCCCATTGCACTATGCCGAATTTGCACAGCGCCTGCATGCATACAGCATTCATATCGATAAAAATTTTATTAATCATGAGTTTGTTCAAGATGCTAAGCAAAGAGGCCTGAAAATCTATACTTATACAGTAGATAAGCAGCAAGACATAGAGCAAGTGCTTGAGATGGGTGTGGATGGGATATTTAGTAATTACCCGTGCCATGCAAAAATGGTCATCAATAAATGGCAAAACAAGTAACTTTTCCAGCCATTATTGAACAAAGCACGCTATTTTACAAAAAATAGCGTTTAGTTGGGAAACCAACGCTTACAAGCTTAAATAATTCCACTAAATGGTATACTTTAATAAGACTGATCGTAAATTTCTGGCCCAAACTATGGGTTGAGTCAGTATTTACCCAATTGGCGAGTGATAGCCTATGACGAGTTTGTACATGCGGATATATAATTTAATTGAAGAGTCTTTGTTTTATACATTAACCCGAAAAATTTTCGGTAACCTTGGGTTTTTATTTGTATTTCAACTACTCACTTTAGGCTGGCTCTATTCATATTTGAGTGACTCTGGTAGCAAATTTGGTGGTTTTTGGCTACTCGCATTCGCATCTATCGCCGCTTTTATATTCACCTTCTTTTACATGCGCTTTTTGATTGTACGTCCAGTGCAAGCCATGCGAGACAGGTTAGAGCAAATAAACCGCCAAGATGGAAATTTATCAGCACAGCTTCCTCAATTTACTTATGATGAATTTAGAGATCTCAGTGCGCAATACAACACCTTTACCTCTCACTTAGGCGATCTATTAGGGAATACCTATAAAAGCGCTGAAGCCGCCACTGCGAGCAATCAGCAAGTCACCTATTCTATGACCAACACGGTATCTGTAGGTGCGCAGCAAATTAACCAAGGCGACAACATTATCGCAGCCAGCGATCAGGTAACACATAGCCTACAAAGTATTGTCAGTAATACCGACCAAGTTTATCAAGCCAACACAGAGAGCTTGCACTTTGTCAGAGGCTCGTCTCAGTCTTTATTGACGCTGGTTAGTGAAGTGCAGCAAATCACGACATTACTCGGGAACTTCTCTACAACTGTCGCAGGGCTCAAAGAGAATAGCGATAATATCCGTAATATTCTCAAAATGGTTGAAGAGTTTTCTGATCAGACAAACTTACTTGCGTTGAATGCTGCAATTGAAGCAGCCCGTGCCGGTGAAGCCGGTCGCGGATTTGCGGTCGTCGCAGATGAGGTGAGGAACTTATCGGTTAAAGTGAATGATGCCACAAGGCAGATCAGCGACTTTATCAACCAAATGGATCACCTTGTCAGTGAAACACATCAGGAGTCTGAACAACTGATCTCTCATTCAAGCGGTGCAGAAAAAGCCATCAGTGAAACTTCTCAAGGTTTTTCTGATATGAGCGCTGATTTTGAGCGTAATCAATCGCAACTGGAAGAAATTGTCAGTGCAGTGCATCAGTTAGAAGAAACACAAAACCACACTCACCAAGCTGTGCAGCAAATTGTCGAATTAGGCCAATCAGCAAAAGAACAGTTAGATACTGCACTCAGTGACTGTCAACATGCCCACCAGCTTACAGCTGCCACACAAAAAGAGTTGCAGCGATTTGTTTAGTAAAAAGCTCAGCAAATGCTGAGCTTTTTTGTATCCACCGTACTTTAAGCACGTTCAATATCAAAGGCAATCACTTCCTTTATCTCGCGCTTGCCTGTGGCCAGCATCACCAAGCGGTCAATGCCCAAAGCAACCCCTGCACAATTAGGCAAGCCTTGACCTAATGCGGCTAAAAAGCGCATATCTTTATCTACGGTAGGCAAATTCATTTGCTGACGCTGCACGTTATCTTCATCAAAGCGCTTACTCTGCTCATCAGCATCAGTCAATTCATTGAAGCCGTTAGCCAGCTCCATCCCTTTGTAGTACAGCTCAAAGCGCCCCGCTACTCGCTTATCTTGTTCATTTAATTTAGCCAGTGCAGCTTGTGAAGCAGGAAAATGGTACACAAAACAAGGCACATCTTGACCAATCTGAGGTTCAATTTCCATGCAAAATAACAGCTGTAACAAAGGATCAATTGTGGTTTCTTGGTCAGCAATGTCTTTATAGCCATACTCTGCACAGACTGCTTTCAATGATTCCAACTCTATCGTTAACGGATCAATGGACAAATATTGCTGGAATGCCGCTTGGTAGCTTATTCTTTGGGCTTTATCACAAGATAAAATGCGTTGCATAAGCGCATCAATTTCATCCATTAATAAATACTCATCAAACCCCGGGCGGTACCACTCGAGCATGGTAAATTCTGGGTTATGATGACGGCCTGACTCTTCGTTTCGAAACGCTTTGCTAATTTGATAAATCGCACCGCTACCCGCTGCAAGTAAGCGTTTCATCGCAAACTCGGGGGAAGTCTGTAAATACAGAGGCAAACCTTGAGCATAACTCGGCCCAACAAACTGCGTTGAGAATGTCGCCAAATGGACATCCGTCACTGACGCCTGACTTAAACTCGGCGTTTCCACTTCATAGACATCACGCTCAGCAAAAAATGAACGGACACTTGCCAGCACTGCAGCACGCTGTTTAAGGGTTTCAATTTGCGCACTCGGCGCCCACTTCACCTCATTCATGGGTTACCTCGGATAATATTGATAACGACAAAAAAAATCTCGACCGAAGCCGAGATTTTCTTACGTCAAAGTGATTAAGTAAATAATTACTTAACGCGGCTCACATATTCGCCAGTACGCGTATCAACTTTGATCACTTCACCAATTTGTACAAACAGGGGTACACGTACAACCGCACCGGTTGTTAGTGTCGCTGGCTTACCACCAGTACCCGCTGTATCACCTTTTAGGCCAGGATCTGTATCTGTGATCTCTAGTTCAACAAAGTTTGGTGGTGTTACTGCAATCGGGTTACCGTTCCACAGTGTGATTGTACAAACGTCGTTTTCAACTAACCACTTTACATTGTCACCCAATGCTTTTTCGTCAGCTGCGATCTGCTCAAATGTGTCGTTGTTCATGAAGTGCCAGAACTCGCCATCTGTATAAAGATAAGCTAGATCTGTTTCCATCACGTCTGCGCCTTCCACAGAGTCGCCTGATTTAAACGTCTTTTCTAATACTTTTCCTGAGATCAACTTACGGATCTTAACGCGGTTGAAAGCTTGGCCTTTACCTGGTTTAACCATTTCGTTTTCTAGGATCGTACAAGGCTCGCCATCCATCATAATTTTTAGGCCGCCCTTGAACTCGTTGGTGCTATAATTCGCCATCGTATCCTCTAATCATCGTATTTCGAGTAATAAACCTGCTAATGATACAAATAAATGAAGTAAATTTGCATACTAACTGGCAAAAAGAATTGGCGAATGTCGTTACTTGCCCAGATACACTACTCAAAATGTTGGGCTTGGAGTCTCATTTCAGTGCAAAAGACCTCGCTGCCAAGCGGCTTTTTCCTGTTCGTGTGCCAAGACCCTTTATTGCCAAAATGCGCTACGGTGATCCCAATGACCCGCTGTTATTGCAAGTGATGCCACTGCATCAAGAGTTTATTGCAGCCTCTGGATTTAACAAAGACCCGCTCGAAGAACAAGACGCACCTGTGCCAGGTTTGCTACATAAATACCAGTCTCGGGTGCTGTTAATGCTTAAAACAGGGTGCGCAGTAAACTGCAGATATTGCTTTAGACGTCACTTTCCCTATCAGGATAACCAAGTCAACAAACGTGCGCTTGCTCCGATATTTAAGTACTTGGTTGAACACCCTGAAATTAATGAGGTGATTTTAAGCGGTGGCGATCCACTGATGGCCAAAGATGACATGATCTGCTGGCTATTAGATGAATTAGAAACATTGCCCCAGATAAAACGGATCAGGATCCACAGTCGTCTACCCGTGGTTATTCCTGCAAGAGTGACCGATGCACTGTGTAATCGATTAGCAAACAGCCGTCTCAAAGCTATTTTGGTTAATCACATTAACCACCCAAATGAAATAGACGATGATTTCAAAGCTGCTATGGGTAAGCTTAAACAGGCCGGTGTCACGCTATTAAACCAAGCGGTATTACTCAAAGGTATCAATGATTGTGTTCAAACACTCTCTGCGCTAAGCGAAGCTTTGTTTGACAGTGATATTCTGCCTTATTATCTCCATCTACTTGATAAGGTTGAAGGTGCCAGTCACTTTGATATGAGCGAATCTGAAGCGATTGAATTGGTAGCTCAGATGCTAGAGATATTACCGGGCTTTTTGGTCCCCAAGCTGGTGAGAGAAATCGGCGGCAAACAAAGTAAGACGCCGATTGATTTGCATTTAAATTAAAATGCGAACATCAACGTATATTAAGCATATACGTTGATGTTGTTGCCCAAGGTTGCCGTCACTGACTTAGCAGGAGTTTGCGCTGCCGCAGTACTCCCTGCTGACTCAATTAACGCGAGGGCTGCTCGTCCATCTGCTTGCTGTTGCTTTTTCGCCAGAGAAGCACTGTATACTTCGCCACCTGGACCAGCGCCAGACATAGCAGGAAGGTTACTTCCGGAAATATTCATAGGTATTCACCTGACAAGTTTGATGGATCCGAGTAAAATATCGGCCGATTTACTTAAGACTTTAGGAAAAACATGCAAGCAATCATCGAAAAACTCAACGAAAATTTAAAAGTTGTTTATCGTCAAGCACTTGATGCAGATAAAAAATTAGATGAACTACAGCAGCAAGGGCATGGTAAATTCGCATCACTGTTCACGAAAGACGCAGGGTTTGGCTTTGAAGCAAAGCGCTTTAAGCCCTATGTACTTGATGTTGCAGCAGATGTAGATGCATTAAGTAAATCAGAACAATTAGATGAAGAACAACTGAAAAAGACCGTATTTAAGTTACAGCAGTTGTTGCAACTATTAGCGACATTCAAATAAAAAGAGCGCCTTAGCGCTCTTTTTATTTATTCGCGGTGCCAAACACCGGTGTCACCTCATCTTCAAACCAATCGCTTAATAATCGCTTGTCATAATAAAACTCAGTGTCTCTACCAAACTTTATTCTGTCCATAAAGCTCATATCTTTTAAAACTTTAGATTTTGCTTCCACCATTACATTACCCGCTTTATCGGTTACGCTATAAGTAATTTTTAACCGAGGAAAATAAATAGGTTTAATGATGCGAATATCATTCATGTTAAATCTAACATCACCTGCTAAATCAATATCCTCAAAAGTCACCGCTAACGTATAGCCTGCTGGCATGTCTGAGGCTAGCTTATTCAAATGCGTATCAAATTGCTTTGCAATACGCTTGTGATATCCGCCGCGAGTCTCTTTTGCAGGAAACACATCTCTATACTCTTTAAAGTCTAGCCATGTTACTTTTGCCTCTCCAGCACTGGCCATCATCGGCATAAAAAGTGCCATAATTGCATATTTGAAAAGTTTCATTATTTGCTCCTCTGGTTAGCCTGTGTGTTCATATTCTGCTCACTACGCTGAACAAAAACTTAAGGGTTACATTCATTAACAGGCTTTTACCGGCGTTCACCTTTTAAGCAGAGTGAACGCCATATCACCACTAGTTTTGCACCTTTACTCTATAAAATAACGCATAGAGTACAGGCACAATGCCAAGTGTTAGTAAGGTAGAAAACAGCAAACCGCCCATGATCCCAAGTGCCATCGGCTCCCACATTTCTCCCCCACCCAAATACAATGGAATAAGACCAAACACGGTCGTCGCAGTCGTTAATAAAATAGGTCGCATACGTTGCTGTGCGGCTGAGATAATCCCCTCAACAGGGTTATTTGGTGTATTCTCAAGCTCAATTTTGATCCGCTCCAACAATACAATTGCATTGTTTATCACAATACCCGCCAAAGAAATAATGCCAAGTAAAGTCATGAAGCCAAAAAATGACTGTCCTACTAGTAGACCCAAGATCACGCCAATAAATCCCAATGGAATGGTAGTCAGTACAATTATTGACTTACGGATCGAGTTAAATTGACCTATCAACAAGATAACGATAATAAAGACTGCTATCGGCATTTTATCTGCAATAGACTGATTGGCTTTACCGGAAGACTCAGCCTCACCACCCAATTCATATGAATACCCAAATGGCCAGTTTTGCTTTTGCTCTTCCAACCAAGGTACTAATGCCGCAAATCCTTCGTTCGCCGTAATGCCATCAAGCTGCGCACCCACTGCAACGGTTTTTAAACGATCGCGTCGTAAGATCTGAGCGCTTTCCCAAACCACTTCAATATCTGCTACCTGTTTTAAAGGCACCGATGCGCCTGTAGCTTGTGAATAAACCATCATGGCTTCTAATTTGCCAATGTCATCTCTGTCAGCGGCTACAGAGCGTAGGGTAACAGGTATTAATTCATTTCCTTCACGGTATTGTGTGAGCTCCAAACCACTAAAACCAGTTTGTAATGAACTTGCGATATCTTTGCTTGATACACCCACACGACGTGCGCGTGTTTGATTAATTTTGATCTGTACCTTTTTACTTGGCAAACCCCAATCATCACTGATTGCTTTGAGCCCCGGAGTCGCCGCCATTTGCGCCTTCAGCTGATCGACAATCGTCATCAAGGTATCTTGATCGTCCCCAGAGAGCCGGATCTCAACTGGGTTAGCTATCGGAGCACCATTTTCAATCTTTCGCTGCTTAATCAATAAGTCAGGGTGTCGGCTTAACGCATACTGCTCAATGTCCAGCATCAAAGCATCAATCAAGTGATAAGATGTGGTACTGACAATCATCAACGCATAGTTTGAACTCGTTGGCTCAGGCGTATGAGTTAATAAAAATCTTGGACCACCATTACCAACATAACTGACCCACTGCGTAACCCCCTCGGGACGCTCGCTTGATACCAGTAACTCATTTTGAATAAAGGCTTCCATGTCTTTTACCAAAGCCTCGGTTGTTTCTAACCGAGTACCGATAGGCAGCTCTAGCTCTACTTTGAAATAGTCACGATCTGAAGGTGGGAAAAATAATTTCGGAATTAACTGCATGCCTTGCAGCGCAATAAAAAATGCAGCCACACATGCCATCAACGTGATCCAACGGTGGCGGATCATGGTCGTTAACAGGTTTTTATAAGTTAAATAAACGCCAGTGTTGTAATCAGCAGCTTGTGATTTCACACGTGTAAAGTACACACACAACATGGGGATCATTGTCATGGCCAGCAACCATGAACATAGCAAAGTAATGGTCACAACCTTGAACAATGAAGCCGTGTACTCACCTGTCGATGATTCAGCTAAAAAGATAGGTAAAAATGCAGCGCCAGTGGTTAATGAAGACACTAACAAAGGCACTTTTAATTCATCCGCCGAGTCAACCGCAGCATCTATCGCCGCCTTGCCTCGCTCCATTTGTACCATGATATTTTCAGACATCACAATACCGTTATCGACTAACATCCCAAGTGCGATAATGAGTGCAGCTAGTGAAATTTGGTCAATGCTAATATGGAAAAATGACATCACCAAAATACCAAAGACCATACTCATTGGGATCAGGCTGGCAACAATAAGGCCTGTTCTTAGCCCCAAAGTGAATAACATCACTAAGGTAACAACCAATACCGCCTGCAAAAGATTGGAGACAAAGTCACTGACCTTTTGTTCGACTTCTTTAGGTAAGAAAGAGAGCAACTTAAATTCAACGCCAATGGGATAAACACTTTCTAAGTAGTTCAGGGTTTCTAGTACTTGCTCACCCAAAGCAATATTATTACCGCCTTGTCGCATAGAAATGGCGATCGTTAAACCGTCATCTAGGCCCACTCGTACCTTAGACTTTGCGGGGTCTACATAATCACGATAAACAACGGCAATATCAGACAGTAGCAATACCTGTTCGCTACCCGGTACATTGATGATGGTATTAGCAATGTCTTCTACTGACTCAAAATTGCCGCTCGGCTCAAGTGCGAGGGTTTCATCATTGATATAAATAGAGCCACCAGGATTGACAATATTACGTGATGCAAGTTGCTCTTTAAGCTGGTTAGGTGAAATGCCAAGGGCACCAAGCCGCGCGTTTTCAAATTCAATAAATACACGCTGTTCTTGGTTGCCATAAATTTCCACCTTTGCAGCCTCAGGTAAGCGCAACAAGGTATCCCTCACCTGTTCAGCGACATCTTCCAATTCACGATAGGTATACCCTTCAGCGGTAAGCCCTATGACAATACCGAACACATCCCCAAATTCATCGTTAACAATGGGAGTTTGTGCATCGCTGGGTAAATCTTTCTCTATACTCTGGATTTTACGCCGTAGGTTATCCCAGATAGGGCGCATATTCTTATAGCTTTCCTTGATATTGACGCTAACAATAGATACGCCAGTTTTGGAGGTGCTACTAACAAAATCTAATTCAGGGATCTGCTGTACAACCTTCTCTATTTGATCAGTGACAAGCTCTTCTACTCGCTGTGGGCTCGCTCCGGGGAAATAAGTAACCACTTGCGCTGTTCTGATAATAAAACCAGGATCGTAATCTTTTGGCATTTTATTAAACGAGATGATCCCAAAAAACAATAACGCTGCTATCAGTACCCAAGTTGTCCGGTTATTTTCTAATGCAAGTCTGGTTATATTCACTGGACCTCCTTGTTAAATTTTACAAGTTGTCCTTCACTCACTTTACTCATGCCAGCAGTCACAATATAAGCGCCTTCAGAGACGCCACTGACAACCGGAAAACCTAGAGTAGAAACCTCACCAATCACAACCGGGTTTTTCTTAATTTTTCCCTTGCCTGCTCCAGCAGACTCCACTGTCCATACAAAATTACCGGATGCATCTTTGAGCACAGTTTTTATTGGTAAGTAGAGACCACTTTTATTTACATCAGCGCCTTTGGCAAGCACCTTTGCTGTCATGCCCGGTAAGATGTTGTAACCCTCAGGGCGCGTCATGCTGAGAGTTACCTCATAGGCTTTTGTTACCTCATCAGCTTGTGTGCTCACTTCAACAAAGTCTAATGGAAAGGTTTTATCAGGGATCCCTGAAAACTCTGCAATAATGTGTTTAGGCGCATCTTTTGAGACTTTAATCATTAAGCTTTCAGGCACATTGACCTTAAGCGTTACATGCTTGATATCTTGCAGTGTTGCGACAACTTGCTTAGCTTGTACCTCTTCAAAACGCTCTATGTAAGTGCGTGCCACAACACCCGAAAATGATGCTTTTAAGCTTGTGTAAGACAAGTTGTTTTTTGCATTCGCCAATTTACTTTTTGCACTAGTAAAGTGGGACTGTAGTTGGTCATAGTCAGATTGCGAAATCGTACCGGATTTAATAAGTTGTTTAGCACGTCTAAAGTCAGCCTGTGCTTTATTATAATTAGCCTGCGCTTCATCTAAAGAAAGTTTGTATTCTGTTGCGTCTAACTTAGCAATAACATCACCAAGCTGAATTTCTTGCCCCTGCTTTACCAACAACTCTGTAACTTCACCTGGTACCTTAAATGATAGATCCGCGGAAGAAGCAGCATCAACCACCGCAGGGAATTCCACCAAAGGGCCATCGACTTGTGAAGAAAGCAATAATGTCCTCACTGGACGAAGCTGCTCTGATTGCTCTTGCTCTGACTTTTGCTCTGAACAACCAATTAATGCCAAGCAAAATATTGCCATAACACCTAGCTGCTTGCCTTTTATTATCTTCATAAAAGCTCCTTTAGTTTTACTGAACATTACGATGTTGAGTCATCGCAGTAACAAAATTATCTATCCAAACATCAAGTACGGCCTTAACCGTTTCGACATTCTCAGTGCCATCAGCCTTCAGTACCGAATCCAATTCTTTATGTGCAGTCATCATCACCACTGGGGCCTTTCGACTCCCCAAATAGAACGCTGACTCAAGTGACACATGTGTTAAAGCCTCGGTTTGCTCTGTCGCAGCCAAGTAAGCTGTTTTGCCCGCGTTATACACTAACCTGATAGGCACAAAGTCTCTTACCTGTAATGAAATGGGTTCAAATTGCACATCTGTAAATGCGCCTTCAATTGTCAATACAGTGTCGTCTACACCTTCGGGTTTTGCTGTTACAACTTTATAGTAAGGACTCAATTTGATTTGCATTTGCGACTGCATGTAATGACTTAGCTTAGCAACATGCTGAGGATTAATGTTTAAAAACTCAGATTCAGAAGCGTTAATCCACACTTCAAACTGAGGAATATAGAGCACTTCGATTTTACTTAACACTTCTCTATTGAATGTGTTATCGACGAATAAGTTGGTGTCTTTATAGTCGTCAGAGGGGAGTAATACATCATAATTGGGTAAAAAACCAGAACGTGTATTGTTTGAGCTCGAAGCACAAGCGGATAACATACATACCAAAGGCACAATCAATACTACTTTAAACCAAGTCATAAGCTGTTCCATATTCAATTCATTTCCAGTGGTTTTAACACAATCACAAGCAAGCCTCTGATCTCTTTTGAAATCAAATGTAACCTGTGAATACAAATAAATTTAAGTTCTTAAATTAAGACGAATAGCTCAGACTGCGAATCATGGATTTAGTGCAAAATAATTTTTATTTTTGCTTAACAAGCACGTATTCCAAAGCTGATGTTATATTTATGTAACGTAAGTATATGATATGGAAGTATAGCTTAAAAGGGGTCTGTTAATTTATAAAAAAAGTTTTGATGAGATAAGCTGAAATATAAGATCTCAGCTTATCAGGCAATCAGCAAAACGTTACAGGTTACCGCGGATCACACCAACAGCGAGACCTTCAATATTGAAAACCTCTTGCTCTAAGTCAACTTCAATCGGTGAGAAATCTTCATTCTCAGCATGTAAGAATACTTTTTTGCCGACTTTTTCAAAACGCTTAACGGTGACGTCTTCCTCAACACGGGCAACAACAACTTGCCCATTATTGGCAACTTGTGTTCTATGAACAGCAAGTAAATCACCATCCATTATGCCGATATTTTTCATACTCATGCCATTAACACGAAGTAGGTAATCAGCAGATGGTTGGAACATACCTGGATCTACTTGGCAATGATTCTCTATGTGCTCTTGCGCCAAAATAGGCTCACCAGCTGCTACGCGACCTACTAGAGGTAACCCCAGCTGCTCTGGCTCATCCGCTTCCACCAATCGAATACCGCGGCTTGCGCCAGGCACCATTTCAATGACTCCTTTTTTAGCAAGCGCTTTCAAATGTTCTTCAGCAGCATTGGCACTGCGAAAACCAAGAGAATCTGCAATTTCCGCACGAGTCGGTGGCATACCTGTGTCTTTGATAAAAACTTTGATCAGCTCGAATACTTGTTCTTGTCGTTTTGTTAAAGGTCGCATATAACTGGTTTTCCATACAGTGCATTTACTGTGAGTATATACAGTTAAAATTAAATCGCAATGCTAAACCTCTAATACTTGACTGATTCACTAGAACAATTTGGAACAAGGCAGCAACATTAAGAGGACACTACTTGATGAACCAGATAATGTGGCTAACAATTTTCCGATTCTCTATTAATAAGACTAAGATAATACCCTGAACGTGAAGCTACCATAATAACAACAAAAATCTCTAAGAATTTAATGATAATTGAAAATAGCCTCAAGCACAGGGGCTATCACACTCATCTAGGAAGTATACAAAATCTTTATAGGTTTTGACTAAGTACAGAATAAAAAGCACACTCTAATAAAAACAAAGAAATGATTGAGCTCTAAAGTTGAAAACCAACTTTGTTGCAAAATACAAAATAAGTAAAAAATAATAATTTAAATCACACTTTATTTATATGAAAAGCAAGAATGGAATTAAGAACAGCATTAATAGAATAAAAGTAATAATAAAATGAGTATTTCAACGCATAATAAATTAAGTGACAGAGCTACCATTAAGTAGCTCATTAAATATAGGCTTTAGCAGGCTGAAGTTGTATAAGTGCCTGGGCAAGTTCTAGTACCTGTGCACTCCCAAGTCTTGAAGAAGCCGCCTGCAACCTGTGGAGTCATCTCAGCTGGGACATTAGCTTTATCATGACTAATAAGTTTGATGTTTTTCTTTTTAAGTTTTAATAACATTTTTATTTCTCCTTGTTGACACCAATAAACCTAACAGTATTTATTTCTCATTTCAACAAAAATAAATAAATTATTATAGCGCATAATAATTTCGATAAAATCAATATAACCAAACGAAATTAAAAAACTAAACACATAAAAATATCTTGTTCTTAAAAAGATAAGCAACCTTTAAAAAACATATAAAGAGTATAAATGTATTAGATGTTTTTAGTCTCTCTACAAGCAGATTTTTAAAGTGTAAAAAGGCTCAGGTTATGACTACATTACATAACATCGTGTAGGCAGATACTGAGTAACGACCTGAGCGAAAACGACTCTGTAGGTATGTACTACAGCACACGAGCTTGACGAGCACGAACCCAAGGTGTCTCAGCATTTTCTAAAGGGCACAGTAAATTTATCATCAATGCTTTGCATCTTGTAAGTTGGGTTAGCGAAACAATAAATCTATATCTTCAACGAGAGGCTATATTTCGTCGAAAGTAATAGTTGTTCATTGCAAACAGTTGCGCTGTGATTACCCAATCTTTGAGTTTATGGCTCAGCATGAAGCGCTGGCATTCTTTTTACGTAAGATGAAACGAGCAATTTTAACGAGAGGTAATCAATACAGCACTATAAACGCAGCAACCAACTCAAAATAAGCAAAGCATGGATCCTGAAACGAGTTCAGGATGACATGGTGAAAAATGTAACGACAACGAGCGAAGCGAGCACGTTCAATTTGCGCAAGAAAGGTGTAAAAGGTTAGCGACAATGAACGAAGTGTATACGCTCCTTTTTGCGCAAGGTGATTAACGTGCAAAATGTAACGACAACAAGCGAAGCGAGTGCGTTCAATTTGTGCAAGGTGAAATGAGCCGTTTTGACCGCTGATGAGGGACTGTATGTATTTAAAA
>NZ_AUXY01000130.1 GCF_001625695.1 Pseudoalteromonas luteoviolacea H33-S | reverse complement strand
TCGAATATCACTCCCTGCACTTCACATCCTATCGACAGGCAGGCTTCAATGTGTGCTTTAAGGGTAATGGCATAGTTGGTGCCTTCATACCCTTCAACATTCGTCACCTTTAGTGCCGCGGCCTCGGCCTTTTCATTCAGCAACGCATCCACGGGGTAGTTTTCAAATATCACCAAGGTATCGAACAGACCTGCACTCATCCCACTCAGCTGTTGTAATGTGTGT
>NZ_AUXY01000129.1 GCF_001625695.1 Pseudoalteromonas luteoviolacea H33-S | reverse complement strand
TCGAATATCACTCCCTGCACTCCACATCCTATCGACAGGCAGGCTTCGATACGGGCTTTAAGGGTAATGGCATAGTTGGTGCCTTCATACCCTTCAACGTTCGTCACATTTAGTGCCGCAGCCTCGGCCTTTTCATTCAGCAACGCATCCACGGGGTAGTTTTCAAATATCACCAAGGTATCAAACAGACCTGCACTCATCCCGCTCAGCTGTTGTAATGTCTGTAACGGCACATGACTGTAT
>NZ_AUXY01000128.1 GCF_001625695.1 Pseudoalteromonas luteoviolacea H33-S | reverse complement strand
AGTGCAGGGAGTGATATTCGATGACGCTGCGCTGGAGGCTATGCTTGGTCATTTACATAATCTGTTAATGGCGCTAACGCAGAGCGATGCGACGACGACCTTAGCAGAACTGACTATGCTAAGCGACAGCGAGCTTCAGACGACGCTCAGCAGCTTGGCTGGTGCACAGCCACAGCAGCAAGAGGCGCAGTGTATTCATGCGCGCTTTGAACAGCAGGTAGCTGCCGGGGGTGAGCGCACAGCGCTTATCTGTGGTAGTGAGAGGTTGAGCTACGCAGCGCTCAACGGTCGTGCGAATCAGCTAGCCGATTACTTACTGAGTCATGGCTTAGCAAAGCCGGGACGTTTGCTCGGGGTCTGCGTGAAGCGCTCGGTCGATCTCGTGGTGGGGATCTTGGCGAGCTTGAAGGCTGGGTGTGCGTATGTCCCGCTAGATCCAGCCTATCCAGACGCCAGAATGGCCTATTTAGTGGAAAATGCTGGGCTTGAAGTAATACTGACAGATTCAGAAGCTCAGGGACAATTTGAGGCTGGAACAGTTCAGGCACTGGCGTTAGATACGCTGGATTACAGTGCATACAGCTGCGAAAATCCAGA
>NZ_AUXY01000127.1 GCF_001625695.1 Pseudoalteromonas luteoviolacea H33-S | reverse complement strand
CACTTCCAGTTCAGACAGGTTTTCAGAAGGTTGGTCTTACCGTTTTAATTACATTGTTGTCGAACTCTTTTTAAGATGTTTGTTAAATCATAACTGGCTGGTAGTTCGTACCTTGTTTTAGCATTGCCCAAGCCGTCCTGATATTTTTATTCACCAGCGCAATACAAGCTCGCTTCACACCTGAACGAGCGACTAGCCTTAAGAGCCATTGCTGCTTCAATGTCTTGGGTTTCTCCGGCAGATTAGAAATGTATGACAATGCCCCCAAAAATAAACAGGATTTTAGCTGTTTATCTCCAGCGCCTTTATCAATTCCCAGCATCACGGTTTTACCTCCACTGCTAAATTGTTTTGGGGTAACGCCTAAATATACAGAAGCACATCGCCCATTTTTAAAGTGCTTCGTTTGACTCAAGCTGGCAATTAGCCCCGCTGCACCTAAAACACCCACACCTTCAAGCGCAATAACACGTTGGCATTGCTCATTTTGAGAAACAAGCAGTTCTAGGTTTTTAGTCACTTTATTCAGAGATTGCTCTATTTGCTGGTATTGAGCTTTTAAGACATTAACTAATGGCAATAATACCTCTGGTAAACCATTACGCTCAGTTAAAACCTCTTTCAATGCTTTCTTGGAGCGAGGAATAGTGATGCCATATTCATAAAATAAGGCCCTAATATGATTACCGAGTTGTGTAAGCTGTTTATCTAAAAACTTACGACTCACAGTGAACGTTTGGAGAATTTGCTGTTCGATATTTTTTACTGGAGAAAAGGGCATATTCGGTTGTATAGCAGCAATCGCAATCCCGATAGCATCATTGGCATCTGTTTTTTGTTTGCTTATATAAGGCTTAACATGTTCCCTCACTTCATGACCATAGGATTGAGCAATCCGCCCCCAATAATGAAAACTGCCACATCCCTCCATTGCCACAATGCTAGGGGGAGAGTTAGCGAGTATCTGGCGAACTTTAGATGGAGACTGTGCTTTATTAAAAACAATTTCGCCATGTTTAGAGACTTTTGC
>NZ_AUXY01000126.1 GCF_001625695.1 Pseudoalteromonas luteoviolacea H33-S | reverse complement strand
GGATTTAACTCAGGTGAGTAAGGGGGAAGCTTTATTAGCGTTAAGTTGCTGAATTCTGACGCAGTATCATGTGTATGCCAGCCTGCGCCATCTATTATCACTACTGCATGCCTACCAATTGGTGTAGCTTGTGATATTTGACGCATGTGCTGCGTCATCGCTTCTTTATTTACGAATGGACTTACTAGCGCTTCTGTTTGGCCCGTGGCAGGACATACTGCACCAAATAAATACCCGTATTCAAACTGTTGTTGTTTCACAATCCTTGGCCGAGTACCCGTCTTAGCCCAAATGCGTGTAGTCGGATTTTGCTGGCCACATCGAACTTCATCCTGAAACCATAAAGCTTGAATTAAACCAGTTATAGGTTCAGATATAGACATTCGACAGTACATAGCCAATACAAAGCATATAGCCCAGCATAATCATAAGTAGCACGTGGTAAAGTATCGCCAAATCAGAACACCGTCATAGCGATGAATATGATCAGATATACTATGAACCTCCGCGTTTTGCGGGACTTCTTCCACATTATCTGAACTAGCGAAGTAATAGATAAAATAAGCAATGCCCTTTAAGAACGTATCGAAAGGCAAAAAGGACTCAAAGCTAAGGGGAGATTTTTTCCTCAGGCTACTCTAGTTGATTTGTAGAGCCTGTGCACTGGGGTGAGCATTTTAACCCACCTTTTGCTTTCGTCTTTTCTCTATACATTGCCATCAAGCTTTTAATTGTATTCATAAACGCGTGGCCTTCAGCTGTAGTAAGAAATGAGTTAAAGTCCATCGAGACTCTAATCTGCATATACAAATTGGCGACATTAGAGGTTATTACTACTCTTTTTCTTATTAGTTAGACGATACACAGGCATTATACTTCTAGTAACTCTTAGAATGAATTTATCTTAGTAATGTGTCATATGAGCTTTAATTTTTTCTTGAACATACTCTTTTTTGCTTAAAAACTCTATATAAAAGCAGCCATTACTAACCTAGTTTCTAAACTTATGAAACCAAGTAAAATTAAAGTATTCTATATTACCCTTTGCTTAACGAAAACATTGCCTTTCTTTATACTTGCTAGCTCTTTCTTGATATTGACACGTTTTAGCCATCGGTCATAACCATCATACTGAGCTTTAAAGTTACACCGACCGTGTAATATTCTATAGTTGTCGACAAAGGCTATATCACCCGCCTTAAGTGCGAGTCCAAAAGTATTCACCTCTAGATTGTCACAAAGAGAGTTAAGCGCATCGGCATACTCACCCTGAACTTCATCCATAAAATAACGATCAAGTTGGAGGAATGGCTTACTCTTATCACCAAAGAAAGGAGCAAACTTGATCCCTTTGCTCATTTCTTCGTTAAACTTCTCCCGGGCAGTCTGTACTTCATCGGCATCAAAGAGACCGTTGTTATATTTTTCTAAATGTGAGTTATCAGGGCGGATAATATACTCCTGATGAAACAACAACTCTCTATGCTCCGCCGAAAGTGCATCCAACTTAGGCTTTGAGAAGGTCGTATTTATTTCATTGGGATTGCGAATACACATTAATCCAATAAAATCAGCTCTATGCTCATGAAAAGCATCTTCTATATGCAAAGTAATGACTTCGTCAGAGCCTGAGCTGATCTGTTCCTGTTCATGTCCCTTGATAGGAAAAATATCATGAACAAGCCTGCCATCTTGCTGAGTTGCCCAACCAAAAACTTCCCCGATCGCTGCGCTTAATAAGCAAAAAAGAAAACACTCTTTTTTTGTTGAGACGTTAGGACTGCTTTCAAGATCTACCGGGGTAAATCCTATCTTTTCCTGATCAACGGGAAAGCCCGAGATTACACAAATCTCCTGACCTATTCTTTGCTTAAAAGGAATAAATGCTTCCAGCACTCTTACCGGCAACTTTGTCGCCAACTCTTGCACTTGCTCAAGAAACCTTGGGTCACTTTCATTTTCGTATAAATTTTCAATTTGATAGAGCAAGGTCTCAATAGTATCTATTTCACTATTTGTTAAAGTCAGAACCTTAACCACTTCTTCTTTATCCATATTATTAATCCATTATTTCAAGTTTTTCAGCTACAAATACATCAGGCTAAATCAATCAGATTTTCTAAAGCTTTGATATACAACTCCATCAGCAAATCAATCTCCCGGATATCGATTAACCCATCCCAGTAATTGATTTCTGAAAAAGCTTGTGAACCATCCACATTAACTGAGGTGAAAAGATCAATAATATGGTGAAATCTGTCACTCGCGTATTCGACATCTACATGACTTCTTTTGCTGTTTTTATCAGCCATCTTTGAGTGATGAAATTGTACGTAGTTAAAGCATGCGTAGGCACTCTGATCTCTAATACCATATAAAGGAAACAAAGCGTTGTTCTCAACATCAATTAGCCTTGTTTGTAATAACTTCAAGGCAGACAACAGTTCTTCTTCCCCCATATCGCAATGTACTGGCACAAAAGTCCAAAACAGCCCTAATGCATGCACGGGATCAGATAACCTTTCTGAGCGGCCTGAGGTGACGACATCTATGCTAATAAAATTCTGCTTTAACAATCCCCTCAAAGCTTTGTAATAAGCAAATAAAAACAAAGTCTTAAGTTGTTTGTTATTGGCTTGTGCGAAAGATTTTAGTTTACTGAATAATGTACTATCTATAGATAAACGTTTTGAGCGATAGACCAGTGGCTCTCTACCAACTGTTACTCTAGGCATAGTTTCGGCTTGTTCATATTGATCTCGCCAAAACTCTTGCATCGCTTTTGATTGTAATGCCTCGACCTCTAGGGCCACACGTTCTTTGAAAACGTTGACAGTAGCATGCTGTAGCTGCAGCTTATCACCCGCTTTTACCTTTTCATAACATTCAAACATCTCATTGATAAAACTGACAAAGCCCCAGCCATCATCAATCGCGTGATGTGTTGAAATTAAGAACTTCCAGTCGCTATTACTCACTTTAAAAAGTCGATAGCGTACCATCAAACTTTTACCGTCAAAGATGAAAAGACACTTAGCATCTTCGGCAATAAACTCTTCCAAAAACGCTTGATGCTCATCTTTATTTTTTGATGTTAAATCGAATATTTCCAGAGGAAGTTCGACTTCACGATAAACAAATTGCAAATATTGCTGACTATCGGCACAAAAGCTGAAGGTAGTTCTTAATACTGGATGTTTCTGCATCAGAAATCTCAATGAGGTCTCAAACGCCTCCGGACTAAAACCGGGGTCGCTAAAGGAGAAAAGCTGTTGAGGGGCATATACTCCCCCATTTTCTACCCCTTCGATATGCTTCTCTATCATCAAAGACTGCATCTGAGTGACGGGGTAAACATCTTCTACCTCTTTAGGACAATCCGCCAGATAATCCGACGCTTTTCCTAAAAGAGCTAGCGGCGCCGGAGCTGACAACAAATTGTCATCATTTCCATGTGTTATCAGATGTAGTGCAAGTTTACCTATGGTTTGATGTAGGAAAACATCTTGAGCACTAAAGCGTATATTTACTTTAGCCGCAGCATGAACTAATTGAACAACCCTCATGGAATCCCCTCCTAAACTAAAGAAGTTGTCCGTGATACCGACTCGATCAATCTCCAGCACCTGCTGCCAAATGGCGCATAATACCAGCTCCGTCTGTGACTGCGGGGCAACATATGCTACCCGGGATAAAGTCATATCCGGTTCAGGCAAGGCCTTAACATTAACCTTACCATTGGCGGTTAACGGTAAGGACTCCAATACCACAAACGCCGACGGCACCATGTACTCAGGTAAAACCTGGCGCAGATGCCCTTTAACACTTTCTATCAAGAGGTTGGCTTCAATTTCAATTTCACTTTCACCGGCCACCAGGTAAGCCACCAGATGGGTACTATTTTCTCCTGCTTCACGGGCAAGCACCAGAGCTTCCCTAATAGCGCTATGATCTGCCAGGGCATGCTCTATCTCCCCCAGCTCGATACGAAAGCCCCTCACCTTCACCTGGTGATCTATCCGTCCCAGGTATTCCAGCTCGCCACCCGCCAGACGACGGGCCAAATCACCGGTGCGGTAAAAACGCTTATGACCTTGTCCCGGCAAACAGACAAAACGCTCAGCGCTCAATTCTTCCCGGTTTAAGTAACCCCGGCTGACCCCTTGCCCGCTGACATACATTTCACCGCCGATCCCGTTTGGCACCAGCACTTGTTTGTCATTTAACAGCAAAATATCCAGATCGGCCAACGGCTTGCCGATCAGGCTGGCACCACGACACAGCTCCAAATCTTGCTCCCAGATACGCCTGTAGGTGACATGCACTGTGGTTTCGGTAATACCATACATGTTGACTAGTTCAGGAGCATTATCGCCATGACGTTCAACCCAGGGCTTAAGTTTGGTGAAATTCAGAGCTTCTCCGCCAAAAATCACATAACGCAACGCCAGCTTGCTGCCCGCCCTGCCGTCTTCGGCAATAAGCAGGTTAAAAGCACTTGGAGTCTGGTTTAACACCGTGACCTTTTCCTGTTCCAGCAGCTGGTAGAAATCCCCGCTAGCACGCGATACCCAATAGGGCACCACCACTAAACATCCGCCGTGGGCCAGCGCCCCCCAGATTTCCCACACCGAGAAATCAAAAGCATAGGAATGGAAAAGGGTCCAGACGTCCTCTTCATTAAAAGCAAAGTGCTCTTGTGAAGTCTCCAGCAAGCGGGTCACATTGTTATGCTGCACCAGCACTCCTTTTGGTTGGCCGGTAGAGCCTGAGGTGTAAATCACATAAGCTAGGTGATGGCAAGTCAAGCCCAGCGAGGAGACCGTCAGGTTCTCCAATGGCATGTCCGACAACTGTGCCTTGACGGCTTCATCGTCTAGGCACAGGGCCTTATCTGCCAACAGTGGCAATTGCGCCAGCACCGCTTGTGAAGTCAGCACGGTTTGCACGCCGCTGTCTTCAAGCATATACGCCAGGCGGGACTGCGGATTGGCCGGGTCAAGCGGCACATAAGCCCCACCCGCCTTAAGGATAGCTAAAATACCAATCACCGTTTCCAAAGAGCGCTCAACACAAAGCCCCACTAAGGTATCCGTTTTCACCCCCTGTGCTTGCAGGTAGCGGGCCAGCTGGTTGGCGCGGCGGTTTAACTCATCATAGCTGAGGCTTGCGCCCTCATATACCAGCGCGGTTTTGTCGGGCTCACGCTGTACCTGCGCTTCAAATAATTCATGCAGACACTTCCCTGACTGGGCATGGGCCTCGCTATCCGACCTGCTGTCAAGCAGCTGCTCACGCTCCAGTGGCGTTACCAACTCATGGGCATAGACATTTAGATCAGGAGACGTTAACAAGGAAGATAACAGAACCTCAAAGTGTCCCGCCATGCGTTCGATGGTTTGCGCATTAAACAAGGCACTGCTGTATCCCCAGGACAACATCAATCCTTCACTACTTTCATTAATATTCAGGGTCAGATCAAATTTAGCAGTACCCTCACCCTCGTCTTCGACCTCGGATAAGCTAAGCCCAGGCATAGAAAAACGGCTTTGGGCATTGTTTTGCAGCACAATCATTATCTGGAATAACGGAGTATGCCCTGGACTGCGCCCAGGCTGTAAACGCTCAACAATTTGTTCAAATGGTACCTGCTGATGGGCATAAGCATCCAGCAGCATGGTATTGCTTTGTGCCAGCAAATCACGAAACCCCGGATTTCCGGACAGATCACAACGCAGCACCAGAGTATTCACGAAAAAGCCAATTAAACCAGCTACTTCCGCCTGCTCCCGGTTCGCCACCGGTGTGCCGATAACAATATCCTGTTCATTGCTGTAGCGGGCCAGTAACACTGAAAAAGCAGCATGCAATCCCATAAACAGCGTGGCACCTTGTGCCTGACACAGGGTCATTAAACTCTCATGTGTTGCTTTATCAATACGGGAGAAATAAACATTTCCGGCAAAGCTCTGCACCGCAGGCCTAGGGTAATCCAGCGGCAAGCCGTGCAGCACTGGCAAGTCGGCAAGCTGTTTTTCCCAGTAAGCCAACTGTTCATCTAACACAGAGCCCTGCAAGTAGTTTCGTTGCCAGTGGGCATAATCGCCGTACTGGATAGATAGCGGCGGTAGGGGATTGGTTTGCCCCTGCAAATAAGCCGTGTATAAACGGCTGAATTCATTTACCAGTATGCCCATAGACCAACCATCAGAGGCAATATGGTGCATGGTCGCAAGCAAGATATGCTCCTGAGGAGCTAACTTTAGTAACTGTACCCTTAACATTACATCTCGGGCCAAGTCAAACGGCTTGTCCGCTTCTGCTGAAACGATTTCAGCTATCCGTTCATCTTGCTGTTCTTGTGCAAAAGTGGATAAATCCGTAAGTGCTACTTGAAAATCAACATCTTCCCGAAGCTGTTGGATCGGCTCGCCATCATCTGCTGCGATGAAACAGGTACGCAGGCTTTCATGGCGCAACAGGATGGTATTAAAAGCCCGCTGCAGGGCATCACTATCAAGGGTGCCGCTAAGCTTGATCGCGCTCGGAATATTGTAGTGAGCACTACCGCCGTCAATCTGATCTTGTAACCACAAGCTTCGCTGTGAAAAAGAAAGCTCAATAGCCTGTTCGCCAGTCACTTTTTTTATCACAGGTGCAGTGCTAGCACTTGTAGTTTTCGCCTTTATCAAATCAACAAGCGATGCTTTATGTTTTTTTAATAAGGTGATGAGTTCAGTGGAAAGCAATTCCTTCTTTCCTTTAACGCTTAACTCACCGGAAACATCAAGAGATAAATAAATCTCTTTAGATTTTAATTCTTGTAATAATTCTTTTAATAATTCCATTAAAACGAGTCCAACTCATCCATAATTAATGCTAAGTATCACAGATAACACTGCCATTTATTTACAATGGATAAATATCTAATAAACGACCTAGCAATTTAGAAATTTAGGAAATTTATAAATTCAACAATATAACAATTAAACAATATTAAACATCAATTAAAAACAAAAATTTACTAAAACTTTAACATTAATAAGCAAACGCACTTTCAAGTTGATTGAAAAGTTCTTGAATATTTCCTTCCTCGAACCCTGTTCCTGTCTCTTCCCGCTGGATAAATTCGTACATCATGCCCGAATTTTTCTCCCGCTTGGTAAATATTTGCAGCAAGCCTTTTCCTCTTATAATATTGGTCGAAAACTCTAACCCCTGTTCTGTCAATACTCTGGCAACTTCTTCTATATTTTCAACTGTTATTGCGACATGCTGAACTCCCGGACCGTATTCATCTATATATTTACAAACCTGAGACTCTGGCCCTGTACCTTGAACTAAGACCACAGAAAAACTCCCTACGGTCAATTCAGCAGATTTCATTCCAGAGAAAGCACCTTCAATTTCTCTTGTTTCTAGAAGCTTAAAGTTTAATATTCCTTGGTAAAAAAATAATGCTTCGTCCATATCCTTTACCGCTATCGCAACGTGGTCTATTTTAGCCGCACACCCAAAAAGATCTTTCATTCAAACTTCCCTTCTTACATCTATTAAAATCTAAAACACGTACTCATCATTCAGAGCGTCGATTGAATTCGCCCCTAACAAGCGCATGTTTACACTCAATTCTTCAAAAATCACTTCTTGCAGCTGTGCTAAGCCTCTTTCTCCATAAGCTGCTAGGGCATATAAAAACGGCCGTCCCAAAAAAGTAAAGCCAGCACCGCAAGTTATTGTTTTTATTATATCTTCACCACTTCTCAACCCGGAGTCCAACATAAGAAACTCACGATCAAATTCCTTGCTAAATATTTGGTTTAACATAGTAATAGGAGCAGGTACTGAATCTAATTGCCTGCCACCATGATTGGAAATAATGACAGCATCCACTCCCATTTTTTTTGCGATATGGGCATCATTAACCGACATAACCCCTTTTAAAATTAACTTTCCCTGCCATTTATCACGGACCTCATCAATAACTTCCCAGTTCAGTTCTCCTCCGGTTTGTATGCCCATTAATTCAGAAAAGGTTAAATTGGGTTGGTCATCAATTAAATTCTGGTAAAGGGGGAAAGTCAGTCTTCCCGAGGTAAGGTGCCTGATTAGCCAAGCAGGATGCGTAACCGAATCAATGACATTTGATATATTGAGACGATAAGGGATCCTCAAACCATTATGCCTGTCCCTCCGTCTAATCCCCGGGACCGGTGCATCGACGGTCAACACTAGCACCGGGCATTGATATTTTTGCGCATGGCTGATCAGTTCGTCCGTCTGTGACTTTATTTTCGAAAGATACAACTGGAACCAAGGGGAAACTCCGGATGCCTTTACTAACGCATCAAGAGAACTATTCGAAGCCGAACTGACAATATAAGGAATATTGTATTTAGCTGCCGACTTCGCCAGCATCATTTCAGCTTTAGGATGAACCAGGCCGCACAATCCCAATGGGGCAATCCCATATGGTGCGGCATACGATAAACCCAAAACCTCAGCATGTAAAAGTCCTGGTCCTGTTATACTTCCCATGCGGGGAATCAGTTGAATATCTTTAAACCCAGCTGTATTCCCTTGAAGGGTTTTCTCATCTCCTGCGCCGCCATCAATAAAATCCATAACAAATTTCGGCAGCTTCCTTCCAGCCGCCTTCCTGAAATCGGAGTAACAAGTATACTGATCCAGTTTCATACCCCCCCCGCTAGCATGTTAGAAGTCCTTGCAGCATAAAATAACATCATCAAGTATGCCTCTAGATCTTAAGCTCGATTTCATCTTCATGTGTTGACTCATCCCGAGAGTAAAGCAGCTCGTCAATATATTGCTGGCTATCGAGAAAGTCAGCGATCAGGGCCACAGTCTGCAACCTAAAGATTTCTTTTAGCGGCACCTCAATGCCAGTTGCGGCTTTTGTTTTTGACAATATGCGCATTGCCAGTAAGGAATGTCCTCCCAACTCAAAAAAGTTATCCTGAATACCGACACGTTCAAGTTCAAGAATATCCTGCCAGATTTCACACAAGACTCTTTCCGTCTCGGTGCAGGGAGCTATATATTCAGTGCTTGATACCTCAGAACCAGGATCTGGCAAGGCTTTGCGGTCAACCTTGCCGTTAATATTGAGCGGTAAATTATCCAACAACACAAATGCTGATGGCACCATGTGCTCAGGTAAGCATTCAAGTAAATGCCGACGCACGATAGAAATTAGCTCTTCTTCCTCCTGAGATGCCACCAAATATGCAATTAAGCACTTATCACCTTCACGGATATCTCGGGCAATCACCACGGAATCTTTAACCCCTGGACAGAGCGAAAGTGCATGTTCAATCTCTCCTAGCTCGATCCTGAATCCGCGAATTTTCACCTGATGATCGATGCGGCCGATAAACTCTAACTCACCATCTGGTAACCATCGAACCAGATCTCCGGTACGGTATAAACGCTCGCTCGAGCGGAGATTTTGCTCATCGAAATAAGGGTTAGCGACAAATTTTTCTGCGGTCAGCTCTTCCCGGTTCAAGTACCCTCGGGTAACTCCAGCCCCACCAATATACAATTCTCCCGCCAGTAATGGGGGACATAGCTGCTGCGCTTCATTTAGCACATAGAGGCTGGTATTTTGCAATCCGCGACCTATAACCGCCCCCATATGATTTAAAGTTTCCGCAGACACCTCTTTATAAGTCGTTAATATGGTAGCTTCTGTTGGCCCGTAAAGTTCAATTACCTTAGCCCGGGAAAAAGACGATTTAAGACGCTTGAGTAAACTTACTGGCACATAATCGCCACCAACAAACAATGCTCTTACATTTGCGAAGCTTTCATTGTTTTTATCTTTAAAGTCAACAACCTCATTCATTAAGCTAGGTACGGCATGTAACAAGGTACATTGTCTGGTAACCTGAGAAAATTGCTCCAGATTGAGTAAAACCTCTTTATCAACAAGAATCGTTTTTCCGCCACTTATCAGGGTCAGAAAAAGTTCAAAGAGTGAAATATCAAATGCAAAGGACGCGAAACAAGCAAAAGTATCTTCGGTTGAAACTTCAAAAGTTGAAATCAAACCAGCTAGCAGGTTAGATATATTCCTGTGCTCGACCATAACTCCTTTAGGCTGCCCGGTTGAACCTGAGGTATATATCACATAGGCTAGGTGCTGCAACGACAAGCCTAATGAGGATAACGGCAAGTTATTATCCGACATTGTTGATAGCGTAGCCTGCATGCTTTCATCGTCCAGACAAATAACCCGTACAGTGTCCACCGAAGAGATGTTAGATATCTGTAGCTGGCTCAGGACAATTTTCACACTGCTGTCATTAAGCATATAACGCACGCGTGCCTCAGGATTAGCCGGGTCGATAGGAACATAGGCAGCCCCCGCTTTCAGCACCGCCAGTATACCTACAACCATATCCAAAGAATGTTCAAAACAGAGACCGACCAGGGTGTCAGGTTTAACTCCTTGTGCTACAAGATAATGCGCCAGCTGGTTGGCGCGCCGGTTTAACTCCTGATAACTGAGGCAAGTCCCGTTATATTCCAGAGCCTCTCTTTCAGGAACTTGTGCCGCCCGAGCTTCAAATAATTCATGCATACACATATCTGATGGGCACTTTGCTGCCGTTGCATTCCAGTCAACGAGTAGTTGTCTGCTTTCCTGCTCGGTTACCATGCCTAGCGAAAAAACATTTTCATGAGGTGACTGCAACACAGCGGATAATAAGCTTTCAAAATGCCCCGCCATTTGTGCTATGGTTTCACTTTTAAATAAGGCAGTATTGTAGCCCCAGCCAAGCCTTAGCCCATTAGCACTTTCCACGATATTCAAGGTTAGATCAAATTTGGCGACCCCTTTACCTGGCATTTCTATCGCAGATAGGGTTAATCCAGGCAGAGACAAATGGCCTTGTTCATTGTTTTGCAACGACAGCAAAACCTGGAATAAAGGATTATGGCTCAGGCTTCGCAACGGTTGCACTCGTTCGACGACCTGCTCAAAAGGAACTTGTTGGCGGGCATAGGCATCAAGCAGCTTGGCTTTACTGTCGGCCAGAACCTCAAGAAAACTCGGCTCGCCAGATAGGTCACTACGCAACACTAGGGTGTTGACAAAAAAACCTATTAAGTCAGACACTTCCGAAGACTCACGGTTGGCCACCGGGGTCCCCATCACAATATCACGTTCATTGCTATAACGAGATAACAATACCGAGAAAACCGCATGTAGCCCCATAAATAAGCTCGCCCCCATAGACTGGCACAGGGCTGCCAAATGCCCATAACTTACTTTATCGATTGAGGAGAAGTGTACGTCACCGTCAAAGCCCTGGATAGCTGGTCTCGGATAATCCAATGGTAGACTATGCACGTCAGGCAAGTCCGACAATTGTCGCTGCCAATAATCGAGTTGCTCGTCCAGCACAACCCCTTGTAACCAGTCACGCTGCCAATGGGCGTAATCGGCATATTGAATGGCAAGCGGTGCTAGAGGATCCGCTTCTCCGTTCACAAAAGCACTGTATAAATGGCTAAATTCCTTCACCAGTATTCCAGTTGACCAGCCATCAGAAGCGATATGGTGCATAGTGAGCAGTAGAGCATGTTCTTGATCACTCAGTTTAAGTAATTGTACTCTCAACATTAGATCTCGGCTCAGATCAAAAGCCAGCCCCGCTTCTTTCGAAGCCTCTTCAGTAATTTTTCTCTCGCGCTCCTGTACTGACAGCTTGGATAAGTCGGTTATGGGAATAGTAAAGCTGACCTTTTGCTGGATCACTTGCAGAGGTTCGCCTTCATCTCCAGAGCAAAAGCAGGTACGTAAGCTTTCATGGCGCTCGACTATGCAGCTAAAGGCCTGCTGTAGAGCCACCAGATCTATAGTGCCTGTCAGTTTTAAAGCCGCAAAAATATTGTAATGGCTACTGCCTTGTTCGAGTTGATCCAAAAGCCATAAACGCTGCTGCGAAAATGACATTGGATTTTCAATACCCTCAGCCCGAGGACTTATCTTGGGCAACTTAGTCTCTTTCACCTCTGGCTTGGACGCGACTTGTTTAAGGTAATCGATTATCGCTTGTTTCTGAACAATAATTGCAGATTTTAGCTCGTCAGGAAATTCACCCTTTTTAACTTTATATTTTAGGTTTTCCCCGTCCAGATAAAGGAAAACTCCACTATCCAGCGCTTGCTTAAAAATATTTTCAGCTAACAACTTATAAAACCCCTTCTTCTAATTCTTCTTCCTTATACGAGTCGATAAGGTTTTCATTTTCTTGTAGTTTCTGCTTTGAAAGCAATATATCTATACTAGCTGCCAGCTCGGCGACAGAAGATAATTCAAATACTTCCCTGATGGAGAACCCTGAATATTCAATGTCGAAGGCTTCTTTGATTTGTGTTACCAAACTAATCGCCATAAGTGAATGCCCACCTAAAGCAAAGAAATTGTCCATAACACCAACTCTATCGACTTCCAATACCTGCTGCCAAATAGAACACAACATGGCTTCAGTGTCTGTCTTGGGAGCAACATACTGTGCACTTGATACTGAGCTCTCGGGCTCTGGTAAAGCATCGCGGTCGATCTTGCCGTTGACCGTTAACGGTAAAGCCTCAAGAACAACAAAAACCGCTGGAACCATATAATCAGGCAGCGCCTTACGTAGCTGTTCACGCACCGTCTCGATAAAGGCTAATTCATCCGTTAGGTGCTCATCTGGGACCAGGTAGGCAACCAAGCGGTTGTCATTATTTCCTGCTTCGTGAGCAAGCACCACGGCTTCCCTGACTCCTGCATCACCCACCAGGCACTGTTCTATTTCACCCAGCTCGATACGTAAACCGCGCACCTTCACCTGGTGGTCGATACGGCCAATAAATTCCAGCTCCCCGTTCGCACGCCAGCGCACTAAATCGCCACTGCGGTATAAACGCTGGCAGCTGCTGCTGTCCTTGGCGTCAAAATAAGGATTGGCTACGAATTTCTCCGCTGTCAGCTCATCTCGGTTCAGGTAGCCGCGGGCAACACCCGCGCCCCCGATATAAAGCTCACCCACTACCCCAGTCGGCACCAGCTGCTGGCGACTGTCCATCACATAAAACTGGGTATTGGCCACAGGCTTGCCGATATGAGGCATCACTTCCCCGTCAATTACAGCATAAGAGGCATTAATGGTGGTTTCTGTCGGGCCGTATAGATTCAGCGCTTGACGGTCATGAAGAGCCCCGTAGGCCGCTACCCTGTCCCATAACGCTTTACCTAACGCTTCCCCACCTATCATCAGGTGCAAATGGCCCCTATCTCCCTGCTCCAAGCAATCCAGCATCACCGGAACCAGTGCCGGGGTCAGGTTCAATACTTGAATATCATGTTGCGCCGTCAAGGCAAGTAGTTGTGATGGGCTCAAAGCTTCACGCTCATTTGCTACCACTAGTGTATTGCCTGAGCACAGGGCTAGAATCCCTTTAACCGAGGCATCAAAAGCAAAGCTGCCGTGCCACAGCCAATTGCTATTTTGCGCATCCAGCTGTTCAAGTTGATGTTCAAAAACCTGACGGAAGTTCAGTAAATTCCTTTGCTCAATAACAACCCCTTTAGGCCGTCCAGTTGAACCTGAGGTATAAATCATATAAACAGCGCTATTCGGACCCAAATCACCAATAATCTCTGGATTTTCTTGTGCCTGCTCCGCAAAGATATCCTCTTTATCCAGATAAAGGGTCTCTACAGCCTGCTCTTGAGGCAGTGTCAGCCATGACTGGCTTAGAACCAATTTGACGCCGCTGTCGCTAAGCATATAAGCCAGTCGTGCCTGCGGATAAGCCGGGTCAAGCGGCACATAGGCCCCACCAGCTTTGAGGATCCCCAAAATGCCGACCACCATATCCACCGAGCGTTCAACACACAGCCCGACTAATGTCTGTGCTTTCACCCCTTGTGCTTTCAGGTAGTGGGCAAGCTGATTAGCGCGGCGGTTTAACTCACCATAACTGAGACTTGTACCGTCACAGATCAGGGCTGTTTTCTCTGGATAGTGGCTGGCCTGCTCCGCAAAGAGTTCATGGAGACAGAACTCCGATGGGACTTCTGCCGCGGTATCATTCCAGATATGGAGTAATTGCTGACGTTCACTTTCCGGTAACAGCTCACGACTGTCGAGTATAGCGCTGGAGCTTTCCCTGAGCGCTTCAACCAGACCTTTCATTGCCCCCTGCATATACTCTATCACCCGCTCCGTCGCTATATCGGCAATACCTTTTACCGTGATATGAAAAGCATCACCGAAGTCATCCACCGATAAACTTAACGGGTAGTTGGTTCTTTCCTGTCTTTTCAAAAACTCTACCGTAAAAGATTGCGCCGGTAAGTCCGTTTTCCCCATTTCTATTCCGCCTGAGCCTGAATGTCGGTAGTTGAAAACCGAGCTAAACAAAGGCATGCCATTACTCAAACTTGAACAACGTTGCGCCATAGATAAACTTGCTTGTTCATAGGGTAAAGAGTCCAGCAAACTGGTTTGCACTTGTCGCACCAGGCTCTGGGCGTTTGTACAGGCAAGTTTTACTCTTATTGGCAAAGTATTAATGAACACGCCAAGCGCCTGCTCTGCCCCTGAGGTTCCCTGCAAGCGACCCGACATTACTGTACCAAAGACAACATCATCTTTACCGCTGCAAGCCGCCATAACCCTCGCCCAGCCAGCATGAAAAATTGCTGCAGGGCTGATCTGTATGTTTTTAGCTATTGCCCTGAGTTCTTCTCCTAGAAGCGTAGGAAAAGCTTGCGAGAACTCGGTAATATCATTGCCTTTACCTTGCACATTTATCAAATTAAACGGCAAGCTTGGTTCGCTGACATCCGACAGCATATTAGTGAAATATTGCTCGGCATCATTTTCCTTTTCCTGATGCAGACTATGGGCAATAAATTCTCGGTACGGTACCGGAGTCAGAAGTTGCTGTTGTAAACCCTGACTATATAATTTCAGCTCTTTTTGAATCACTTCAAAGGCAACATGATCGGAAATAATATGATGCCATTGCAATAATATATAACGCTCATCGCTATCACCCTGACTAGCAACGATAACACGCAATAATGGACCACTCTTGAGATCCATTTGACGCCCTTGTGACTCGCTGTATTCCTGAAGATAAACCAATGGGTTCTGCTGCTCTATTGTGGTTGTCAAAACAGCTAATTCGACCTGCTTTCTTACCACTTGTACCGGCTTTCTTACCCCTTCCCAGTGAATAGAAGTACGCAGTACGTCATGGCGCTTAATTAAGAAGTCTAATCCGTCAATAAAAGCCTGTACCTGATGTAAATCCGGAATCTTCAAAAATGCAGATAAGACATAAGGATCATTTTCCGGATCCAAGGTATGGTGAAACAATATGCCTTGTTGCAAGGGACCTAAGGGGTAAATGTCCTGTATGTTCCCAACGCCACCCGGAATTTGTGCAACCAACTGTTCTATTTCTCCCTCATTTAAGTCCACTAATGGCAACATTTGAGGAGTTATTGCTACACAGTCCGCAGGTATCAGGTTAGGCGGAGCCTTAAATAAACGGGTATCATCTACAGATTCCTCCTCAATTAACTTTGCCAACGCTGCCAGAGAAGGGGTCGAAAAGAGTTGACTCGCACTCATCACCAGGTTTTGTTGCTGCAACCGGGAAATCACCCGCATAACGAGTAACGAATGTCCCCCCAGCTCAAAAAAGTTGTCCAGAATACCAACCTGTTCAACTCCTAGCACCTCCTGCCAGATCTCGCATAAGATTTTTTCCATCTCGGTTTGCGGTGCGATATAGTCGCCTGAAAATTCCCCTTCCGGCTCAGGTAGGGCATGGCGATCAACTTTACCGTTGGCAGTTAGCGGCAAAGAGTCCAGCACCATCAAGGTCGAAGGTACCATGTATTCAGGCAAAGCCTGTAGCAAATGATGACGGACCTTGTCGAGAAATTCGACTTCATCCTCTATCTCCTGATCTGTCACCAAATAGCCTGTCAGGTGTTTGTTGCTTTTACCTGTTTCTCGAGCGTTCACCACGGCTTCCCTAACTCCGCTGCTCTCTGCCAAGGCATGTTCTATCTCACCTAGTTCAATACGAAATCCCCGAATCTTCACTTGGTGATCTATGCGGCCGATAAATTCCAGGCGCCCGTCTTCTAAGCGACGCACCAAGTCCCCTGTACGGTACAAACGCCGATAGCCGTTGCTGTCCTGCTTATTAAAATAAGGATTGGCAACAAATTTTTCTGCCGTCAATTGCTCATGGTTAAGGTAGCCTCGGGCCAGACCTGCACCGCCGATGCACAACTCCCCCGGCACACCGACTGGCGCCAAGGTGTTTTTATTCAGTACCAGCCCGTGGACATTGCCCAGCGGCAGCCCTATATTGGGTAAGTCTCCAGATATTCGGGTCCAGTGGGTGTTTACAGTACATTCCGTCGGGCCGTAAACATTCACCGCTTTACGCTGATATTGCTGCTGCCAGTCACATAACCTGCTCCACAAACCCGGGGAAATAGCCTCACCGCCAATAATCAAGTTAGGTAAACAGCTTTGCAGGCCTAAGTCAAACCAGGCTTCTACCATTAACGGGGTACAGTCAATCACGCCGCACTCAGCAAAGCTTTGTCCAATGATTTGCGGATCGAGGTTGGCATATTTAGGTAAAATGCGAAGTGGTATGCCAGACATCAGCTGGGATAAGCCCTTAACCGAGGAGTCAAAGGCATAGGAAGCATTTAAGCCCCAGCAAGTACCGGTCGGCACGATCTCCATGTCTTGTATTTCAGCTGCGAGATTAACTACTCCCTGGTGCTGCACCAGCACCCCTTTAGCCTGGCCAGTTGACCCTGAAGTATATATCACATAGGCCAGATGATGAGGAGCTAAACCCAATGAAGAGACCGGTAGATTATCCGATGACATGCTTGAGAGTCTGGCTCGAAGCGTTTCATCATCCAGGCACAGAGAGTGAGGCTCTAAAAAGGGTAATTCTGCCACTATTTTACTTTGAGTGACGACTATTGCCACAGCACTGTCTTTGATTATATAGGCCAAACGAGACTCGGGGTAAGTCGGATCCAGTGGCACATAAGCTCCGCCAGCTTTAAGGATCGCCAGTAAGCCTATAACCATGTCCATTGAACGATCCACACAGAGACCAACAAGGGTATCCGGCTTCACACCTTGCTGTTTCAGATATCGGGCCAATTGATTGGCACGGCTGTTTAGCTGGTCATAACTAAGCTTGCCCGTTTCGGTGATCAGGGCCGTTTCCTGAGGGTGCGCTTTGGCATATCTTTCAAATAACTCATGAATACATGCCTCCTGCACACTACCTATGCGGGTTCTTTTTGTTGTGTCAAGCAATGCCTTACACTCTTCGTCCGGTAACAAAGACAGAGTATCAAGGATTACAGCGCTATCAGTTGACAGAGCTTGAACCAAGATCTCTATGGCTTTGTGCATATAGGCCATGACTTGCTGTGCAGAAATATCGTCAACAACTTTAATATTGAGGGTAAAACCCTCACCTAGATCATCAACGGATAAACTGACCGGATAGTTGGTTCTTTCCTGACCGGAAATTTCTTCAATACCAACGGGTGAATCTTGCCCCTCTTTTGCCAAGGCTTCATCATCGACGTCTGTACGTACCTGGTGGCGATAGTTAAGGATTGAAGAAAATAAAGGGACATTGCTCTTAAGTCCTGAGCAAGCTTGCGCCATGGACAAACTCGCCTGTTCATACGGTAACAAATCCAACAGAGATGCTTGCACCTGTTGCACGAGAGTGACGGCATCGGCTCCGGCGGATTTGACCCGCATCGGTAAGGTGTTAATGAAGACGCCGAGCATTTCCTCAGCCCCGAAAGTCCCTTGCAATCGTCCCGACATTACCGTACCAAAGACCACGTCACCTTTACCACTGCATGTGGCCATCACCATGGCCCACCCGGCATGAAATAGTGCCGCCGGCGTGACTTGTATTTTTTTCGCCATTTCCCTGAGCTGGATAGACATGCTTTGTGGAAGTGCCTGAGCCAGCTCGATTACATTACTGCCTTGGCCCTGGATATTTTGTAAGTTAAAGGGCAAGGTCGGCTCAGTGATATCGCCTAAAGTCTGCGAAAAGTAAGCCTGGGCATCATTTACTTTCGCCTGATGCTGTGCATGGGCGATAAATTCTCGGTAAGGAACAGGCGGCGATAGCTGATCACTAATACCACCAAAGAAATAGGCCAATTCCTTTTCACAAATTTGCAGGGAAGTGGCATCTTCAATAATATGGTGTATTTGCAACAACACATGCTGCTCTGCCTCGCCTTCAGCTGTCGCTATGGTGACATTTAATAATGGCGCCCGGCGCAGATCGACTCTCACTCGCGGGCTCGAACTGAACTCCCCAAGCACATCTAACGTCGACTGGCCTCTATCCAAGCTAATTCTTTCAACAGATAATTTTGCCTCACGTTGAACGATTTGTACCGGCTCGTCTACACCCTGCCACTGCATAGACGAACGGAAAACATCATGGCGGGCAATCAAAAACTCTAAACCTTCAATAAAAGAATTAACCGCAGCCTCATCGGCCAGTTTAAACAATATCGGGGTAACATAGGGATCATTTTCTGGGTCTAGGGTATGATGGAATATAATTCCCTGCTGTAATGGCCCCAGCGGGTAGATATCCTGAATATTTTTCGCTCCGCCCGGGGTCTGAGCCGTTAAATGCTCAATCTCCACCTCTGTTAAATCCACTAAAGGCAGCATCTCAGGGGTTAACTGCTCACATTGAGCTGGGATCAGATTCTCCGGCGCCCTGAAGATCGCAACGTCTTCTTGCTTATGCTCGCTCATTTCCGCCGCCAGTTCCTTCAAAGAGCGAGCCGCAAAAAGTTGCCGTGCCGCCATCACCTTCCCTTGCTGCTGCATCCGAGAAATCACCTGCATTACTAGTAAAGAGTGACCACCTAATTCAAAAAAGTTATCACGAATGCCAACTTGTTCAACGCCCAATACTTCCTGCCAAATAGTACACAAGATTTTTTCCATCTCGGTACGGGGAGCTAGATATTCCTTTCTCGAAGACAGCATATCCGGTTCAGGTAAAGCATTACGGTCGAGCTTTCCATTAGCAGTCAACGGCAAGCGGTCGAGCAAAACAAAAAATGAGGGCAGCATATATTCAGGTAATTGGCGACTTAAGCGATGGCGGATACTTTCAATAAAGGCAGCATCATCATTCCCGGCTTCGGGAGCAACCAGATAACCAATCAGACGGCTATCCCCTTGCGCTAGTTCCCGTGCTAAAACGACGGCCTCCTTAACGCCAGGATAAGCCGCCAGCACATGCTCAATTTCACCTAATTCAATACGAAAGCCACGTACTTTCACTTGATGGTCTATGCGCCCCAGGTATTCAAGCGTACCGTCCGCCAACCAACGCACCAGATCTCCAGTGCGGTACAATTTGGGGCTACTGCTCGGTTTATGCTTATCATAAAAAGGGTTCTCAACAAACTTTTCTGCCGTCAATTGCTCACGGTTGATATAACCCCGGGCCAACCCAACTCCCCCTATATACAATTCACCGGCAACGCCAATTGGGGCAAGGTGTTGTTGCTGATCCATCACATACAGCTGGGTATTGGCAATAGGTCGGCCGATAGGAACGCTCGCTGATAACGCCGTTTGTCTACAATTCCAAAAACTTACGTCTATGCTCGCTTCCGTCGGTCCATATAAATTATGTAACTCAACATTCGGACACTGCACCAAGACATCATCAACATGGTGACCGCTAAGAGCTTCTCCGCTACAAAAGATTTGCTTTAACGAACGGCAATTCTCCATCTGACCAAAGGCCAGCATGCTTCCCAACATAGAGGGAACAAAATGCACTTTAGTGATATTTTCTTCTGTGATCAGCGAAGACAAATAGGCGGGATCTTTGTGTCCCTCTGGTTTGGCCATAACAAGGCTTGCACCCGTGATCAGCGGCCAGATGAACTCCCAGACGGAAACATCAAAACTAAAAGGCGTTTTTTGCAAAAACCTATCCTGGAGAGTTGATGTATACTCCTGATCCATCCAGTAAATACGGTTTGATAAAGCTTGGTGTTCAACCATAACCCCTTTTGGCTGACCGGTAGAACCCGAGGTATAGATCACATAGGCTAGGTTGTGAGGACACAAACCAAGTAACGAAGCCACCAGATTATCTTGCGGCATGTCGGCTAATTCGGCCCTTATCTTGTCATCGTCCAAGCATAATGCTAGCGGCGCCAGTAAAGGTAATTCAGATAAAAACTTCTGTTGGGTGATCACGCTAGCCATATCACCATCAGCTAGCATATAGGCAAGTCTGGCCTCCGGGTAGGACGGCTCCAGAGGAACATAGGCGCCTCCCGCTTTGAGGATCGCCAACAGCCCAATCACCATATCGAAAGAGCGCTCTAAGCACAAACCAACCAAAGTATCAGGTTTGACACCTTGTGCCTTGAGGTAATGGGCCAGCTGATTGGCCCTCTGGTTTAATTCCCCATAGCTTAAAGCAACCCCTTCATATACTAAAGCTTCTTGTAGAGGATTTTGCTCCGCCTGACGTTCAAATAGCTCATGCATAAAGGTTTGAGACGGAAAATCAGCCCAAGTATCATTCCAGTCACCCAAAATCTGGCGGCGCTCTTGCCCACTCAGCAGCTCAAGCGCAAAGACATTCTCTTCCGGTAACCGTAACAGCTCAGCTAGCAACAAGCCAAAGTGTTCGGTCATCCCCTCAATACTTTCCCGCTTAAAGAGATCGGTATTATAATGCCAGCCCAGATGAAGACCATCCGGGCCTTCAAAAATATTCAAGGTCAGATCAAACTTGGCGACATTCATGCCTCCCTGATGATCCAAATAGTGCGCAGTCAACCCAGGCAAGGATAAATTGCCCTCATCATTATTCTGAAATTCTATCATCACCTGAAATAAAGGGCTGTGGCTCAGACTGCGCTGCGGCTGGAGTCGCTCAACGATTTGTTCGAAAGGCACCTGTTGGTGGGCATAACCTTCCAGTAACATACTTTTACTTTGCCTGAGCAATTCTTTGAAGCTCGGATTGCCTGACAGGTTGCTACGCAAAACTAAGGTATTAACAAAAAAACCTATCAGATCGGCAACTTCTGACTGTTCACGGTTGGCCACTGGGGTACCCAACACTATGTCCCTTTCATTGCTGTAGCGAGATAATAGTACCGAAAATGCCGCATGTAGGGCCATAAATAACGTGGCTCCCTGTCCTTGGCACAAGTCCTTCAAACTGTCTAACGTGCCTTTATCTATGGTTGAGACATAGACGTCTCCGGCAAAACTCTGAATCGCAGGCCTAGGGTAATCCAGCGGCAAGCCATGTACATCAGGCAAATCCGCCAGTTGGTTTTCCCAATATCCCATCTGAGCATCTAACACTTCCCCCTTCAGCCATTGGCGCTGCCAATAAGCATAGTCTGCATATTGGATAGACAGGGGTGCCAAAGGATTCTCCCGCCCCTGGACATATGCGCTATACAAGTGACTAAACTCATTAACTAGTATGCCCATAGACCAGCCATCCGAAGCAATATGGTGCATGGTTACCAACAGAATATGGTCCTGAGACGAAACTTTAATTAATTTAGCTCGCAACATAAGATCCCGGCTAAGATCAAATTCCTGTGCCGCTTCTTCAGCGACCAGGCGGCGAACCAGGGTTTCTCTTTCCCCCTCAGCTATCCCGGATAAATCTGTTACTGGCACATCAAAGGGCTCAGCAGCCTGAATCACCTGTATCGGCTCGCCATCTTCACCAGAGGCAAAGCAGGTGCGTAGGCTTTCGTGACGCTCCACTACGCTGGTGAATGCCTGCTGCATGGCGGCTAGGTTTAAGTTGCCAATAAGCTTTAATGCAGCAGGCATATTATAAACTTCTGTGCCGCTATCTATCTGCTCTAACAGCCACAAACTTTGTTGGGAGTAGGAGGCTTTTAACTCTTGCTCACGAGATACTCGGACAATGTCCACCCCAGGTCTAGTTGAATCAAGATATGCTATAATTTGCTCTTTTTTTTCTTTTAATTGTGCGAGCAACTCTTGGGTCATGGCCCCTTTAGCGGCATTGATTTGTAGTTTACCACTATGTACTTTTAAATATATCTTCTTCTCGTGTAAAAAATTAATAAAATCAATAACATTCATATTTCAAAAAAATCCAATTCTTCACTATTATTATCAGGATTATGTCTGCCAGTTAATACATCAATATGCAGTGCTAGGGCGCTTAAATTGCCCATGGTAAAGGTATAAGTAACAGACAGTTTCACATGTAATCGTTTTTCTATTTTTGCCAGCATCTTCATCACTAGTAAGGAGTGCCCCCCCAGATGAAAAAAATCATCCAACACACCCACTCTCTCTATCTCAAGCACCTCTTGCCAGATACCAGACAAAATTTTCTCCGTTTCCGTCTTTGGGGCCACATATTCCGCCCTCAATACCTTCATATCCGGTTCAGGCAGGGCACTGCGATCGAGCTTGCCATTAGCAGTTAAAGGCAAATGCTCAAGCAGCACGAAGGCCGCGGGTACCATATATTCAGGTAAAGTTTTACGCGCCTGCTGACGTACTTCTTCCATTAACCGCGCCTGCTGACGTACTTCTTCCATTAACCGCGCCTCATGACTGTCAGAACCGGTGGCAACCAAATAAGCGACCAGGCGCTTATCATTATTATCACTCTCTCGGGCCAGCACTACTGCGTCTTTGATACCCTCGCAATCTTCTAGGACATGTTCAATTTCTCCCAGCTCAATGCGAAACCCCCTCACCTTTACCTGGTGATCAATACGGCCCAGGTACTCCAGTTCACCACAAGGCAACCAACGGACAAGATCGCCGGTACGGTACAATCGTTTACTACTGTTGCTGCCCGGTCCGCCATAAAATGGATTGGCGACAAACTTTTCATCATTCAGCTCTGGCCGGTTCAGATAACCCCGGGTTAACCCTGCTCCGCCTATGTATAATTCTCCGCTTACCCCTATAGGGGCAAGCTGGCCTGATGGCGTTAACACATAAAGCTGCGTATTGGCGATTGCAGTTCCTATACTTGCACGACCATTGGCAGTTCGCAATTTATAGGTGGAATAAGTTGTATCTTCTGATGGCCCGTATAGATCATACACAGAGCTAAAACCGGCCTGATAGAGACCATCAACCAGCTCTTGCTTGAGTGCTTCTCCAGCCAGGTTTACGGTTTTTAATTTAGCCGGCAGTTTAACCCCTGTTAGTAAAACCTGAGCCGCCGAAGGGACCGTGTTGACTAAAGTCACCTTATCTATGTCATCAGCCTCAGAGAAATCAAGAATGTTCTTAACAATCAGAACCGAACCACCGGCGGCCAGAGGAGCAAACATTTCAAAAATCGACAGGTCGAAGCACATGGAAGTGGAAGCAAGCACACATTCTAAGGTTTGCTGGCTATACATACCCAACGCCCAAGCCAACAAGGCTACAGTGTTTCCGTGCTCAACCATAACCCCCTTGGGCCGCCCAGTAGAGCCTGAAGTATAAATCACATATGCCAGATGCTCAGCGCCTAATCCCAAAGATGATACCGGCAGATTGTCCGACGGCATAGCCGATAACCTTATTGCCAGCTGTTCATCATCAATACATAGGGCCAGGTTTTTAAGAAACGGTAAACTGTCAAGCACCCGTGCCTGTGTCAACACAATGTCTATGCCACTGTCACTGAGCATATAGGCCAACCGAGTTTCGGGATAGTCAGGATCTAAAGGCAGGTAAGCTCCACCTGCCTTGAGGATGGCCAGTATACTGACCATCATATCCAAAGAACGCTCAACACAAACCCCCACCAGGGTATCAGGCTTCACCCCCTTTGCCTTTAGGTAATAAGCCAACTGGTTGGCACGGTGGTTTAATTCACCATAAGTCAAATAAGTGCCATCGCAACGCACAGCTTCCTGTTCTGGATGGAGTGACGCCCGGACTTCAAAGAATTCATGAATACACTTATTTGAAGGCCAATCAATCGCGGTATTATTCCAGCTGTGCAGCAGTTGTTGCCTTTCCTGTCCAATCACCAGCTCATGGGCAAAAACATTCGTATTCGGCGATTGCAGTACGGCTGATAACAAGATTTCAAAATGCCCTGCCATCTGCTGTATGGTTTCCTGATTGAATAAGGCGGTATTAAATTCCCAAGACAGTTCAAGACCTTGCGCTTTCTCAACAATATTTAAGTTCAAGTCAAATTGCGCGCCCCCGAAATTTTTAAGGTTTAGCTCTGAAACCTCAATCCCCGGCAGCGCCAAAAAGCTTTCATCCTCTTCCTCTAACGTCATCATTATCTGAAATAATGGGCTGTGGCTTAGATCAGATTGAGGCTGCAAGTGTTTAATAACACAGTCAAAAGGCAACTGTTGATGTTCATAAGCTTGTTGGATGGTTTCCCCACTCAGGGCCAATGTCTCAAGAAAATTAGGAGCGCCGGCCAAACTGCTACGCAACACCAATAAATTCATCAAACCGCCGATAATACCCGAAGTTCCTGACTGCTGCCGGTTATCGACACGAGTGCCTAACACTATGTCACCGGTATTACTGTAGCGGGACATTAATATCGAAAAAACGGCATGCAACCCAGCAAAGAGACTTACTCCCTGATCTCGACACAAGTCTATCAAGAGCCTATAGCTCGTTTGATCTATTTTAGAAACATAGACATCACCGATAAAAGTTTGTACTGCTGGCCTGGGATAATCCAACGGTAAACCATGAACAAGCGGTAACCCCTTAAGCTGCTGTTCCCAATAAGCAAGCTGCTGATCAAAAGCGCCTGTTTGCAAACAATGGCGCTGCCAACTAACATAGTCTGCGTATAACAATGTGATCGGCGTCAAAGCCTCCTTTTTACCCTGTTCACAGGCCGAGTACAAAGCCCCCAATTCATTAAGTAGTATTTTCATGGAGCGGGGATCACAGGCAATAGCATGAGTGATCACCAATAAAATATGTTCTTGGGCTGATATTTTAAGCAAGTGGACCCGCAGCATCAGATCACGGGTCAGGTCAAAAGGCCGCCCGGCTTCGGCGGATAGCAAAAAGGCAAGCTCGGCCTCCCGTACCCCCTCAGCCAGCGGCGACAAGTCTGTGACCGGCATTTCCAATGAAAAACTCTGGTGACGCAGAGTTGCGGCCTCACCCTGAACTGTGCTGGGAAAACATGTGTGCAGACTTTGATGCCGAGCTATCAAGAGGTCAAATGAGCGCTTTAAGCTAACTAGGTTCAAGTTACCGCTTAGTTTTAAAACCCTAGCAAGATTAAGGTGATGACTGCCGCAGTTAAGTTGATCCTGGAGCCAGATCCTTGACTGACCAAAGGACAATTCATTTTCTCTCCCAGCCTTCTCTCCATACGCCTGCCCGATAAAAGAGCTCAAAGTGGTTGATACCAGTTTATTATTATTATTTATATTCATATTTCAAAAAAGTCCAAGTCCTGCTCTTGTTCATCATTCTTTGCATTGCCTGCTAAGGCATCAAGATGTAATGCTAATGATTTCAGATTATCGAGCATAAAAACATGTGATACGACTAGCTTTATTCTGAACTCTTGCTCAATAGCGGTCAATAACTTAACAAATAATAAGGAGTTTCCGCCAAGCTCAAAGAAATTATCCATAATACCGACTCGCTCCACCTCCAGCATCTGCTGCCAAATGGCACATAACGCCTGCTCCGTCTCCGATTCAGGGGCAATATATTCCGCCCGAGATAAAGCCATATCCGGCTCCGGCAGCGCCTTGACATCAACCTTGCCATTGGCGGTTAACGGCAAAGCTTCCAACACCATATACGCCGACGGCACCATGTACTCAGGTAAAACCTCACGGATATGCTCCTTAATCTTCTCTATTAAGGTCCCTGCTTCCCTTTCACTGTCACCGGCCACCAGATAAGCCACCAGTTGGTTATTATTTTCTCCTTTTTCCTGGGCCAGCACCAAGGCTTCCTGAACGTCACTATGATCTGCCAGAGCATGCTCTATCTCCCCCAGCTCAATACGAAAGCCCCGCACCTTCACCTGGTGATCTATCCGCCCTAGGTATTCCAGCTCGCCACCTTCCAATCGACGCGCTAAATCACCGGTACGATAAAAGCACTTAGTGCCCTGTCCCGGCACATGTACAAAACGCTCTGCACTCAAGCCTTCACGGTTTAAGTAGCCCCGACTGACCCCGTGGCCACTGACATACATTTCACCGCCAATCCCGTCCGGTACCAACATTTGTTTTTCATTCAACAGCAAGATATCTAGATCTGCCAACGGCTTACCAATCAAGCTCGCCCCTCGCCCCTGCGTCAGATCTGCTTCCCGAATACGGCGGTAAGTGACATGCACGGTGGTCTCAGTG
>NZ_AUXY01000125.1 GCF_001625695.1 Pseudoalteromonas luteoviolacea H33-S | reverse complement strand
GGCCACGTTGACCACGGTAAAACAACTCTAACAGCAGCAATCACTAACGTACTTGCAAAAGTATACGGTGGTGAAGCACGTGACTTCGCTCAAATCGATAACGCTCCAGAAGAGCGTGAGCGTGGTATCACAATCGCAACTTCACACGTAGAGTACGATACTCCAACTCGTCACTACGCACACGTTGACTGTCCTGGACACGCTGACTATGTTAAAAACATGATCACTGGTGCTGCTCAGATGGACGGCGCGATCCTAGTAGTTGCTGCAACTGATGGTCCTATGCCTCAGACTCGTGAGCACATCCTACTTTCACGTCAGGTTGGTGTACCTTACATCATCGTATTCATGAACAAATGTGACATGGTTGATGACGAAGAGCTAATCGAACTAGTAGAGATGGAAGTTCGTGAACTTCTTTCTGAGTACGATTTCCCAGGTGATGACTTACCACTAATCCAAGGTTCAGCTCTTAAAGCACTAGAAGGTGAGAAAGAGTGGGAAGACAAGATCGTTGAGCTTGCAGAAGCACTAGATTCTTACATCCCAGAGCCAGAGCGTGACATCGATAAGCCATTCATCATGCCTATCGAAGACGTATTCTCAATCCAGGGTCGTGGTACTGTTGTAACTGGCCGTGTTGAAGCTGGTATCATCAACGTGAACGACGAAGTTGAAATCGTAGGTGTTAAAGAAACTACGAAGACAACTTGTACGGGTGTTGAAATGTTCCGTAAGCTTCTAGACGAAGGTCGTGCTGGTGAGAACATCGGTGCACTTCTACGTGGTACTAAGCGTGACGAAGTTGAGCGTGGTCAAGTACTATCAGCTCCTGGTTCAATCCAGCCGCACACTAAGTTCACTTCAGAAGTATACGTACTTTCTAAAGATGAAGGTGGTCGTCACACTCCTTTCTTCAAAGGTTACCGTCCACAGTTCTACTTCCGTACAACTGACGTAACTGGTGACATCCAGCTACCAGACGGCGTAGAAATGGTAATGCCTGGTGACAACATCAAGATGACTGTAGAGCTAATCTGCCCAATCGCGATGGACGAAGGTCTACGTTTCGCTATCCGTGAAGGTGGCCGTACAGTTGGTGCTGGTGTTGTAGCATCAATCATCGAGTAATAGTTACACGTTAACTAATTCGATATACGAATAGTAAAAAGCCGCTCA
>NZ_AUXY01000124.1 GCF_001625695.1 Pseudoalteromonas luteoviolacea H33-S | reverse complement strand
ATTATTTAGGAAACAAGGCCCTATCGAACTAGAAGTGATCAAATTCGATGATTTAAAAATGTCAGATGCTTTCTGGCAGAACTTCGAAAAAAAGCTAAAAAAAGGGTTGTAATATGAAAAGAAATCTATTTATTGGACTACTCACTGTAGCTATTTCTTTTGGTGCCAATGCGAGTCCGTGGACCAATGCATATGGAAAAATCAGTAATATTCAAGTATGGGCGAATGGTAGTGATCCGTATGGAGTTTGGGTTACTTTAGAGAGCGACTCCGACATTTCAAGCGATTGTAGTCTGACTTATTATTTACAACATAACGCTTCGAACAAAGATATCGTTTATAGCAGTTTGCTTACAGCAAAGGTATCTGGCGGTAAAGTTAATATACAAACAGATAAAAGTAAGAACGCTACAGGCTTGTGTCGAATTCATAAAGTTCTTTTTTAGAGGAATATATTTAAGGTTTAAAAGTCAATAAAAGCAACAAAGAAAAGCAACAAAGGACAGGCACAAATTGCGTTGATTTGAGCTCAGTAAATACGGTGGTTCTGTTTAGTGGTAGTGAGTAGCTATATAATAAGGCGTTAAGAGGCAAAGATGGTTAGAGGGATAATTTATATTTTTACCATTTTTTACAGCAGTATGAGTTTAGCTGAAACCCTGCTTTCGGCTGAGACAGATGCAAACAAATTTTATAAAGGGTTTCGAGAACTTGTGTTAGCTAACGAGCGAAACAAAGTGTCAGAACTATTTGCCTATCCGTTTTCTAATCAAGTCAGAACTAAAGCAGAACTCCTCGAACAGTACGAAACAGTTTTTACTGAGCACTTGGTTTCACTAATAAAGTGTACATACACTTTAGAGCAAGTTGGGTGGCGCGGTTATATGCTTTCGGCAGGTGCACTTTGGGTTGACGGTCAGTACTTCGGTGACATAAATCCGATTAAGGGGTCACCATCCTATGTTGATGACACAAGAGCAAAGGTGGCAGATACTCAAAACTGGTTCATGCGTATTCAAGGAGTTAACCAAGATGTGGGTAAGTGCGAAAATAATTCTTAACAAGTTAATTATAAAGGAAGTTTTTACAGTGTTGCTTCGCTCTAAAACGTGTGAAAATTCGCAACATTAAAGCTTTAGGTGTTGCTATGAGTTTGCTACCAATGGTGGATTTTTGCCCCGAAGGTATAGATAAAAACAAGCTACTGAAGGAAGTTAAAACTAAGCAGCTAGTGGGTTTGTGTAACAATACAAAATGGAACGAAATACTCACTAGCTTTAGACATAATGAATGGACTGTAAGTAATCGCTCCAAATGGATTAACGGTTACATTTCTGAGTGGGAAAATGACTGGTACTATCATCTTCCTTTTCCATTCTTAGGTGTCGAATGGTTTGATATTTCTTACGAAAAATATACTTTTAAAATTGAAGGTGGTGGCAGACATGAAACAGTAACAAACCTAAAAAACGACATTCTCAAGTTTATTGAATCTGTTGGCGTTGAATATGAAGAAAATGAAAGTTTTGTAAGAGTTTGGGGGTATGCCCCAAAATGCTATAAAAGATTTAGTGAAATTAGATGCCTTTGATCTAAGCTCACATAAACATTTTTGTTTGCTAACAGTACAGCGTTAAAAACAGCTAATGCGTGTATATTCAAAATGTCTGTTGTAACCAGTCCTTTAATTCATAGTAGGTACAGAGCATGAACGGTTGTGGCGATGACTCCTCAGAATTGCAGTCAAAAACTTTGAAGCTAAAATCATCTCTGGACAAATTTGCTGGTGGTTTAAAATCCCCTTTATTGTTATCAAGGTGATGCTCAAAGAAACCTGTGCTCAGGTTGGCCACATCCATAATCGCTTTGAAGTTATTATCTATTTGCTGTGTTGATTGCGGTTGCTGAATCATCTCCTTGAAGACGACAAAGTCGGTGAAAGACACGTGATTGAGGTCTTCAAAAATGGCAACATAGCCCTTGTTTTTTACGTTGACGAAAATTTCGCTGAAGTATTCCTCGTCGGCGTGCACATACATAAAGGGTTGCTTAATAGTCAACCCTTTACTATTGAAAACCGTGCCGTCGAGGTTAATGATGGCATCGACTTTGTCCGATTGTGCTGCGCTGTGAAAAGCGGCTGCACCCCCATAAGAATGACCAATTATGCCGACTTTATCAGAAATTTTGTTGTAGAAAACACTCCCTGATTTTTGGTTTTTTTGCTGTAAGTGTTCAAGAACAAAGAGCTGATCGGCGCTCCATATCGCCAAGTCACTTCCTAGGTCATCACGGGGCAATTCTATGGTCAGCTTAGTCTTTGAATTAGGCGGAGTGTAGTGAGATGAGCCAAAAGTATGGTTAATAGAAGCGACGAGATAGCCTCTACTGGCAATATACGAAGCCGAGATGACAAACAGCTCCGGATTGAGATAATACCCGTGAGATAAAATTATCAGGGGTAAAGCGCCCGAAGAGGTATCTATTTTGGCTCCTTCAGCGATGTTCCAATTCAACGACCTTAACTTTTCTACTGCTGATGGTTCTGTGGCTTCATCGAAAATAAGTTGGTTAACCCGTGCAAACTTGTCCGGCAAAGCCGCCAGCTTAGTTTCCTTATTATTGATTACTGCGGGGTAAAAAAAACGAACGCCCAGTTGTCTGGGACCCAAATCAAGCGTTCTATGGCCGGTGCGACTGTGATCTTCTAGGTGAACAACAAAGGTCCCAACTGGTTGCTTTAAAGGTAATGATATTGTCTGCTGGTGGATACACAGATTATTTTTGGCTTCAAACTCGCAGCTTTGCACCTTGCTGGTTGTTAGAAATAATATAATTGCCACTGAGAGTAATTTCGCCAGACGTTCAGGTTTCATTGTTTATTCCAATATTCTATTTGTGACTTATTGTACTGAACAGTAATTCCATATTTTACATAACGAGTGTTTGGTAGGAAAGGTAGTAATACCTGTCATCATGGTTAATCACTATGAACAGTTCCCTCTTTTTGATTCCTACAGTAACCTTGGACAGATACAAATTATTGTTAAGCGCACATGCAGCTAAAACTGAGATGAATTAGTATAAGGGGTTTGGTGAGGATAAATTATTTTTAGCCTTTTTCTAACCTAGGGCTTCTTGCTTAATAATATGAATATATTCCTATTTTAATTTTACATCTAATGTAAGGTGATTTTCGATCTTCTTTATTTTGTAAGTTGTTGTTATGTATTAATATTTAAAATTCTTCTAGCTTTTAAAGTTTGCATGTCCATTTTTATTTATGTCTTCTTATTTTATTCCACAAACTGAAACAGTTCATAGGCATGATCAAGCATCCAGAGAGCAGCGTCCCAGTGCAAGATATCTCGTGGCTAAACGTGCAGTCATGATGATAGAACATGTGATTTCAAGTTAGGGAGAGTCAAGGGGCATTCGAATGAGTGATGGGTCGGAATTTACATCGAGTACTTTGGATAATTGGGCCACTAGAATACGCGAAAACATGAGTTTATGAGCTTGTATCGAAATGGCTTTGTTACGCGATTTAGTCGTAGCCACCAAGAAAAAGAATTGGGTTTATATTTGGTTGAACTACTGCAAAGGTACGTGGCATTACAGGCGAAAAGATAGATATTTATAATTATGATCTGCCTCATGATTTTTTTGTTGAACAAACGCTAATGGATTACCTTGAAATAGCATAATTATACTAAATAGTGGCACTAAAATAGGGGAGGTCGCAGTGTCATTTTATTGCAATATGTTACTAAATGTTTATCTTGATGTTCAAAGTTATGTTGTGTATTATTTTTAAATTAATAATAATAAATTCATAAAGGATATAGTGTGAATAACTGTAAGGACGTTTCTCCTAAAGACAATACCCGCTCGATCTATATGATTTTTAACGATTTTGATAAGGATGTAGTAAAAGAGATTTTTAAAGTTGCTTATCTTGCCGGTAGAGAGGATGGGTTAAATGGAATATATCTAGACTATTCATTGGTTTTTGAGGCTATGTTGGCAGCTTATAGAAGGTAATTTCAATATTATATAATGAGGTTTTTTATTGTTAATTCTATATTTAATATATTTAAATATAGAATTTTATTAGTTATTTTTATTTTATTGCATGTTAATTTTTTGCTCTTACATTAATATAATTAGTTGTTGCTGGTTTTTTATAGGCATAAATAGTTTATAACCTGTGTATTGTGGTGCTTTAATTTTAAGGGTGTAAGTAACCTCTAAACACCTGTACAAAAATAGTCATAACGGGTGACCAAAAAGTAAACAGGAACAAATGATGAACTTTGAACATAATAAGGTACTTTACTCCAAGCATAATGGAGTGGCAGAAATCACGTTAAACAGGCCTGAAGTACTTAATGCACTAGATCTTGACGTTCATCGCGCGCTGGCCTCTATATGGCTTGATTTGGAGGCAGATCCATCCATAAGAGTTGCTGTGTTACAAGGTGCTGGAGAGCGCTCATTCAGTGTTGGGCAAGACTTGAAAGAAACGGCTGAACTCAACAAACAAGGTGCTTCGCCTAGCTCCTATGGTAGCCTGGGCCGAGCGGGTTATCCTCGCTTAACGGAACGCTTTGATATAACAAAGCCAATTATTGCAAAAGTGAATGGTTATGCACTGGGCGGGGGGTTTGAACTTGCGCTTGCATGTGACATTATCGTGGCCTCCAACAATGCCGTTTTTGGGCTGCCCGAGGCACAAAGGGGTATGGTGCCTGGAGCTGGTGGTGTGTTTAGATTGATGCGACAGTTACCATGCAAAGTGGCGATGGGATATTTGCTCAGCGGAAGGAATTTGAGTGCGAAGAAAGCGTATGAATTAGGGTTAGTCAATGAAATGGTAGAATCGAATGAATTAGATCAAGCTGTTGCATCATGGACCGCAGATTTACTTCGAGCTTCACCATTATCACTTAGTTCAATAAAGGAAGCAGGGTATTGCTCTATGGACATCTCTTTGCCTGCGTGTTTTCAAACTGTATTTCCTGCAGAAAAAAAACGTTTAGCCGGAACAGACTATATTGAAGGGCCACGTGCTTTCAGTGAAAAAAGGGAGCCCAACTGGGAAGCAGTAGCGCAAGACACAACTGCAAATACGGCTAGTAAAGAGCGAGATTAATTGGATTAAATTTTTGTATGGAAAGTAATTTTAAGCTCAGCCTGAGTGATTTATCTTTTAGTTCAACACCAGAGCTCAAAGTGATGAATTTTCTTAATGAGGTTGCGGGTGAGTTTCCTGCCGCAATTTCATTTGCATCCGGTCGGCCACTAGAAGCGTTTTTTGATGTGTCAAAGTGGTTTGATCAGATTGAACTGTTTGCAAATCATATTAGTAGTAAATCTGGTCTTGATCCACAAGTGGTTACTAAGCAGCTAGGCCAATATGGTAGGACAAAAGGGATTATTAATGATCTGGTAGCCGAGTCTTTGCGTTTGGATGAAAAAGTCACAGTAACTGGTGATGATATAGTGATCACAAATGGGGCACAAGAGGCCATGGTGCTTATTCTGAGCGGGCTGTTTGTTAAAGGAGTTGATGTATTGCTGGTCACCGATCCTACTTATATCGGTATTACAGGCCTAGCGAGTGTATTTGGTATTGATATAGTAGTGATTGAGAGCGATGACGAAGGACCTCGACTTGATTGTTTGCAAAGCAAGTGCAAGCATATATATGAAGCCGGAAAGGTCGCGAAAGCACTATATGTGATCCCTGACTTCAATAATCCAATGGGTCATTCAATGTCATTGGCTCGCCGTGAAGCATTGTTGAGTGTCGCAGATGGGCTCAGCCTAATGTTGATTGAAGACAATCCTTATGGTCTATTTCGATTTGAAAATACTGCATTACCAACCCTGAAATCTTTAGACAGCAAGGGGATAGTTATTTATATTGGCACATTTTCAAAAACCATTTGTCCGGGTCTCAGGGTGGGCTACATTGCCACTGAACTCTGGCTTGATGATAATGAAAAACGACGACTAAGTGATGAATTAACTAAAATTAAAAGTCTGATCAGTGTGAATACCGGACAAGTTGCTCAGGCTATTGTGGGTGGTGTACTGTTGGAACACAATTGCTCGGTTAAGCACTTAATTGCACCAAACATAATCAGGTATAAAAAAAACAGAGATTTACTTTTACATTATTTGGAAGAGGAGTTTATTAGTTCTGGCAGATTTAAAACAGGCGAGGTAAGTTGGAATATACCTGAAGGTGGTTTCTTTATCGTGATTAAATTGCCGATCAGTTTTAATGAAAGTGAAACATATGAATGTGCTCAGGATTATAATGTTATTTGTATGCCACTCAACTTCTTCTCTGTGAACAAACAATACGACAGATACATTCGATTATCTTATAGTTATATAGATGAAGAAGAAATTGCCGTGGGCATTCGCTCACTGGCAGATTTTATAAGTAAAAAATTGCTTGCCAGTTAAGACTCAATGTCATTGTTGGCGACACCAACAATGACACTGTATTTTAGAATAAACAATTAGCTCAATATGATGTGCTGCTTACCGCATAACCGCTCTACAGGTACACCTCTTGAATTGAAGTATTCTACCATTTTACCTGATTCAATAAGTTGTTTTGAGTCATCGCTGTAATCCAGTCCCATAAAGTAGTTATACCATTCTTCTAGGCCTAGCGCATAAATCCAGATATTTTGGGGCTTAAGTATTTCAGCAATTTGAATGCCTTTTTCAAAGTCACAACCGTCTAATCTACGTGACTCTTTAATGTTGATCGCCACTTTTTCTGTGAAGAGTGCACCGTATAGCCAGGTGAAGGGGGCACCAACGCACTCCATGCCAATTGCCATAAGATCCAGATCACCAAAAAGTGCATTAACCTGTTCAAAAACTCTAGGCTCTAGATTTGAAGAATCGGCACCTGCGTAGATTTTTTTCCCGAGCAATTCAAAATACCAGCCTGTTTTACTGCGGATGTTGAGGTCGCCATGTTCACCCAAAAAAGGGATCCCGACGATTTTCCCACCCTGAACTGGGATTTGTTCCATGTCATCAATTTCACGTACGTTGAAATTGAGCTGACTAAACATGAGTTTCAGCGATGGGTCGACCAAGCTGCCCCCGTTGTTTTTGGGTACAACAATGGTGTCGGTTTTATATCTAAGTTGTAGCAATGACTCTATGTTGACATGATCAGCATGATTGTGAGTGAGACATATATAATCAATTTTTTCAGGTAAATGTTCAAAGCCAAGCGCCTCATTGCGATTTTCATCGGTAATATTTGCAATGACGGGATCGACCAGAATCGTTGTTTCTCCCGTGGTGATCAGCAGCCCAGCATGGCCAATGTAGGTCACAGCTACTTGTTTTTTTTGTACATTCGTTTTGGTGGGGACTTCAGTGGTAAAGAGTTCATAAGGGCTGAGACCACCCTGACAGAGCTTAGAAGCGAACAAAGCATCAATCTCAGCTTTTGTAATTGGATACTCGCGGCAGCGGAACAGGTCGTCCCAAAATTGACTGGCAAATGGCTCCTGGATATGCAAGTTATTGTTTTCGGGAAATCTGGGCGTACTCAATACGAATGGGCGAGCACTGTTTCCATCTAATATGCCCAAAGAAACGGATTGTAATTGGGTATTGTAATAATGGCTGTTGTAAACTAGACCTTCAATGATGCGGAAGCTAGCATTATGGTTAGTATCCATGACTAACTCAACATACCCTTTTAACAAATCAGGCACTTGTTCATAAAGGGGATCTAAAGATTCGCCACTGACGTGTGCTTTTAACAATGCATTGAGATCTTTAATCGCTTGCGCCAATTTGCCATAAATAGCATCTTCGGTTTCAAACTTTTTCAGTAATGCCGCAACTTCTTCAACTTGCTCCGCGGTACAATTGATAAACTCGCCACCACCGGCAATAGTCTTATCTTGATTCGCGAGTATATGTAGCTCGTAGTTATCTATAAATGACTTCATCAGGCGGATATGCGTTTTGCTCATGTACAGCGAGTACGGCAAGGGGGAGAGCAAATTTGGCCACGCATACCAATTATTGATAAGCGGATCTATGTAAACGTTTTCTCTGAGATAGTATTTATCTGACATGGTAAGTCCTCTTTGTTATTCTTTTAATCACTTGTTTATGAAACTTGTGGTACTGACGTGTGCGAGTTCGCAAGGTTCGGACATCCCGGTTAACACTAGACGTTCTCCTTGATAAGACTCCCGGCCATGTGCGACCAGCATGTTGTCGACCATTAATACATCGCCTTGCTGCCATCTGAATGTCACTTTTTCAGCGTTGTAGGCGTCAATCAGGGCTGTGATCACCTCAGACTCTATTGGCGTGCCGTCACCATAAAATGTATGGTTCGGTAGCTCCTCGTCGCTGTATGAACTGCAAAGAAATGCTTGGATCTCAGGAGAGAGCGTCGCCACATTGAAAAAAGTGCAGTGATTAAACCAGCATGGTTCATTCGTTTGAGGATGATTGGACACCATCGGGCGCACCTGTCGCGTGGTTAGAGTTATATCGTCGCTGCCCCACTCGAAGTCAATTTTGTTGTCTTTACAGTAACTCTCAACATCTGATTGGACTTGGGTTTGAAAACATTCCTGCCAGCTTAGGTACATGTATTCCATAAAGTTACGCTGATAGAGGTAATTTTTGTCGATAAACTTTTGGCGAATGTGTGGCGGGATACGATTGAATATTTTGCGTGTATCAGCAAGCGGAGTGCATCCCCCTTCGCTGGGTTCAACATGGCAGTTAAAGTAGATATTGAGTGGAAAGGTAAGATTAAAAGACTGCTCTGTATGCAAGAAAATTTCACTTTCTTTAGGTTGTGAGGTTGAAGTATAAATGTTGCCTGACACGGTATCTCTTGGTGATGAGCGTTCTGTATAGGCTAGAGCTGTGTCGCTTGTTGACTCAATAACATCCGCAAATTGCTGAGCTGAATTGATATTAAAACCTCGGAACAACACCGCACCATATTGGCATTTTAAGGCATTGATGTAGGCTTTGTTGTCCTTTGCAAATCTAATTAAGTCTAACGTGCTTTCTCTGGCAGTCAGGACAATGGGCAGCTGTTGTTCCGGAGAGATAAAACTTTCAATTACGGCATTGCTTGTTGGGTGTGCTTTCATATTGTTATCCATGTTTACAACGTCTTGTGAGTTTCGCGAATTTAGTTTTATATGATTTAGGATGCTGGTATTCGGTACCAACAACTTATCTTTTGCTTAAAGCTTGGTTGATTGCTGTTCAGTAAATAGTGGTTCTTATTATCATCTCTAAGATGTCCTTGGGTATTCCGCCGATTTATCGTATGTTTATCTACTAACTCACGCGTGAGATCACGCTGAGTTATATCACGCCAGTGCTTTGTAGCTTCTGGTTGATCATCAGTACGGTTTGCTCAGAATGCGAATGGATGAAGAAATGATCGCCTTCACACAAAACTATCTCACTGTGAACTGCAAACTCACGCCATGAGTCCAGCTGAGCTGTACTGATAGTATCTTGTTTACCTGAAAGTATGGTCATGTGTTCTGCAACAAGGGTGCTCTTGTCGCATTTATGCTGTTCTGCGAGGCGAAAATCGCTTCTCAGTGTCGGCAGAAACAGTTCAAGTAGTTCCATGTTATTAAGTACTTCAGGTGGTGTACCATTGAGCTCTTTTAACACTTGGATAAATTGTTCATCATTCAGGCTGGTACAGCTTTTGTCTAGACATGGGTGTTTAGGCCCAGGGCTGCCAGACGCAAAAAAGTGCAGGGGTTTGCGATAACCTGAGTTGATCGCTCGGCATACCACCTCAAGCGCTACTCTGCTACCTAAACTATGGCCAAATACCACGTAATTACTATCCAAATCTGAGCTTAATTCATGCATCAGCGCGTCAACCAACTGCGTCATGTTAGCGATTGGCTCAAGTTCAAAGTTAGAACCTCGCCCAGGAGGCTGAACAATGCACAGTTCTATATCTTGGTGCAGTAATTGCTGCCAAGGGACAAATACATGCGTACCTCCGCCTGCATAGGGAAAACATATCAGCTTAACTTTGGCAGCGGGTTTTTCTGCGGGTCTTATAATCCATTTATTCATTTTTTTAATCAACTTATAGACATGATGTCTTGATAATAATAAATTGAGGCAGTGTCTGGCGTTCACAATGAACTGTCTGGTCAATATAAAAAAAATATCGCGAGGATTCAACTCTTACAATAAGAAATTCAATAGTTGCTGCTTTTAGTGAGTACAAGCTAAATAAAAGAGTGACTGATAGTTTGTCGCAGCAGGGTCGACTTGCTGCAACCAGATTGCTGTGTTACTTTTAATCGTCCTAGCAATGTTAGAATAAATATCTACTGTAAGTTTATGAGTCTGTTTATCAAACTGATTGGTATTGATATTGGGCTATGGCAGTAAAAATGAGCGATATTATTGCCTTTGCAAAGCAACGTTTAGGGCAAAAGACACGGTTAAGTATGAATGCGTAGTGAGGTTTACATGGAACTGAATATTAAGGACAGCATTGAGAGAAACAAACGCCCCTCATCCGGGCTTCTGATGAAGCGTTTGTTGATATGTGCGGTGATATTTTTACCACTGTTTGGCTATATATTCTTTCCAACTGTACCAGTTATTAAGAAAGAAGAATTGAGGATTTCCAGCGTAAAGCAAGGAGAGTTGAAAATTGAGGTGTCAGGTTATGGCAAATTGCGTTCTCGAGACCAGCGTGTGATTAGCAGCGATGATAAAGCGATTGTTGAGAAAGTGTATTTTTATCCGGGGGATCGTGTTGAAGCCGATACAGTGATAGTAGCAATGAGCAACCCTGAATTGGTCCGTAAGGTAGATCAGGCAAGCTTTGAACTGGCAAAACATAAAGCGAGCATGGAAGAAAAAAAGCTTCAGGATCAATACACGCTATTAGAGCAAGAGCAGACTATTCACAACTTGCGCAATCAAATTCAGCTGGAAAAGCTCAATCATGCTGCTCAGCTTGAGTTACATAAGAAAAACATCGTTTCGGATATCGATTTTGAGCGTACTACGTTAAAGCTGTCCGATCTTGAGAAGCAGCTCGAAACCAGCATTGGCCGTTTAGCGTTCTTAAAAAATCTTCATGCAAAACAAATTGAGTTACAACAAAAGATTGAAGATCAACTCCAGCTTAATTATGATACAGCAAAGCAAATGTTGGACAAAATGCAAGTGACCGCGGGTATTGCGGGTATTCTTCAAGAACTGACTGTGGATATCGGCAGCAGCGTATCTGCCGGTGAGAAAATAGCCTTGGTGGGTTCAGACAGCGACTTGGTCGTGAGGTTAAAGGTGCCTCAATTTAATGCAGACAAAATCAAATTAGGTATGCCTGGTCGTATTCAGACTCTGGCGGGCAAGGTAGATACAGTGGTAAAGCGGATAGATCCGACGGTCGTTGATGGCAAGGTGAACATCGAAATGGCCTTGGTCGGTCAGCATGTACCAGGGCTAAGGCCTGAGCTTACGGTTGATGGTAGTATTGAAATTGATACTATTAAAAATGCTCTGTACATTGAGTTACCTGAAAGTGTTCGAGCAAACTCGGAACAAAGTTTACTCAAAGTGCTCAACGACACCGGACAGTGGCAAAAGCTCCGTTTTGGCATGCAATCAGACAGCCTTATAGAGATAAAAGGCGGTGCAGCTGTTGGAGATCGGTTTGTATTATCTTCCTTAGCTAATTATAGTGATTCGGGAAGTCTGAAGTTAGAATAAATAAACGCTGAGATAATAAGACGCATCTAAATTGATACTAGCATGCGTTTTATTAACTGAGGTGTCTGGATTATGGGCTGGAATATGCAGTGTTAAAGCATGCTATCTATAGTATTATAAATAAAATTTAACAATCAAAAGTTTAATAGATGAAGTACTTTTTTATAACAACAATATTTTTAAGCTCATTTTTGCTATTTGGGATCCAGCCCATGGTAGCAAAAATTATATTGCCGTATTTCGGTGGGGGCAGCGCGGTGTGGACTGCTTGTATGCTTTTTTATCAGAGCTTATTGTTGGTTGGTTATCTCTATTCATTTTGCATTAGTAAGCTGAAGTCTGTCTATCAGCAGCTTGCAGTACACGGTTTGTTGTTGGTTGTCGGAATGGTATTGATGCCGTTGAGTCTGGAGTCAATTGCGACGACAGAAATTTCAACGCAGCCATTTGTTGATATCTTTACTTTATTGTTACTTGGGATAGGTGCGCCGTACTTTGTGCTGTCGGCTACGGCACCACTGCTTCAGTATTGGCTAAGTCACTCGGTCAAAAGCGCTCAAGCCTATCGGTTGTATTCAGTTTCAAACATTGCTGCCATGATGGCACTGTTTTGTTATCCATTGATCATCGAATATAACCTAACGCTATCCATGCAAGCTTGGATGTGGTCAGGTTTGTATATCGCGTTTTCTTTGTTTAACTTATCCTGTCTTTATCAGGTCTATCGCAATATGGACAAAACTGCCGCTCGGCCGGTTCAGCCTGAGCAATCTAAGCTGGCATCTGGGGCAAATGTGATCAGGTGTGTTAAGTGGTTTCTACTCTCGGCGACGGGGGTGATTCTACTTATATCTACAACTAATAATTTGACGCTCAATGTTCCGCCGATCCCTTTCCTATGGACTTTACCACTGGCGTTATATTTACTGACATATATATTGTGTTTTTTCGATGAGAGAGTGTATCTTAAGTGGTACTGGAACCTGATGTTCACAGTGGTTTCTCTGGTAGCACTGTTTTTGTTCTTCATTGGCTCGCAGTTTGCGATCACAGCACAAATATGTCTGTATCTAGTTGTATTGTTTGTGGCCTGTATCATTTGTCACGGTGAAATAGCCAAATCTAAGCCCGGCAATGAAGACATGACCTTGTTTTACCTAGTGTTGGCCGCTGGTGGATGTGCTGGTAGTGTATTTGCGTCCATTTTGGCTACTGAGCTGTTTACACAGTATTATGAGTATATTGTTGGTATATGTCTGGTCTTTGCGTTGTCTGTGGCGATGGAGTGGCAAAAACAGCAGGGTAAAGTAGAGCGTAAGTTGATCTACTTAAATGTTGCGGGTTGTCTAGTGTTTGTTAGTTTGTTTTACTTGATGCAAAGTCAGTTTAATAAATACAATATTTACGAATCTCGTAATTTTTTCGGTATTATACAAGTTAAGGATATTGTGAATATTGATAATCCACAGCGTAGGTTAATCGATGGTTATACTTCGCACGGGGCTCAAGCTTTGGATTATCAGGGTAAGCCAAGGCCATTAAGCTACTATCGTCCGGAAACTGGAATAGGTATTATGCTTAACCTGATGGCCGATAATGGTTCAGGTAATAAAGTTGGTATTATCGGTTTGGGCGTAGGTGCGTTGGCCTACTATGGGCAAGCAGATGACGAGTTTGTATTTTATGAGCTTAATCCGGATGTCGAGTATGTTGCTAACAGCTATTTTGATTACTTGACAAGCTCAGCCGCAACCATCACGGTGCATTCCGGTGATGCAAGGGTGAGCTTGGCCAATGAATACCAGGAAAATGGTACTCAGGGCTTTGATATGCTGATTGTGGATGCGTTTTCAAGTGACTCTATCCCGCAGCATTTATTAACCACAGAAGCGCTTACTTTGTATGAACAACACCTAGCAGCTAACGGAGTGCTGGCGTTCCATATTTCCAATAGTTATTTGGATCTGAGAGCGATTATGTCTGGTATCGAAATGCAAAGTGGCTTGCAATCGCGGTACTTTAAAACATCGGATTCCGCGACCGATGCAGATCAAGCTGAGTGGGTTATATTCACCAGTAATATGGATTATCTGGCTGCACCTCAAGTGAACAATAAGAGTGTGCCGCTTCAAGAAGTGAGTCAGAATGTGATCCAATGGAGCGATAGTCATTCTAGCCTTCTGTCGGTGATCAAACTTTAAGTTGTGCGCCATCACAGTAGGGTGGCGCTTGTTATAGAAATTTTTAAATCGGAGATTCGTGCAGTCTAGGCCTAATCTAGCCTGTGCGAATATCCAAGATCAATTTAACTAAATACTTGTTCAATTTGAGGTGGCAAATAGGCCGCAAACAAGGCGATAACTCTGTGCCTCAATTGGAAGACGTAATTAAATAAATTGGAATAAACCAGGCCTGGCGCAAGTCTGAGCTGGCCTTAAATGTAGTAGTAGGTATACGCCGGTTGTATCTGACTTGTGTTCAACAAATAAGTTTAACAAGTCGCATATAATGCCGTTATGCCAGCGCCACAACAATACCTAGTAGCCTTGCCCTAGCAATAATTGGGGTGAAATACAGGTGAAGTTTGGGAGAGTTATTTTTCTCAGGAGAATTTATGGGATCTGTTTTAAAAAGGTTTGTGCTTTTGCTGCTGATTATACTGGGCATTGTACTGACTTATATTTTCACTACGTTTAAGTTTGATAACGGCAAAGAAGTTGAGCTCAATTTATCAGACCCGCACGGCAGTTTAGTGTCTCTGTCTTTAGGCAATAATATGGTAACGGCTATTGAGGGCGAAACAGATTTAGCCGCATTTTTTGGTGTGGGCTATGCACATGCCAGAGATCGTCTCTGGCAATTAGAAGTACAGCGCCGTTTTGCAAAAGGCGCGCTAAGTGCTGTATTTGGTGCAGACACGGTCACAATTGATGCGCAGATGCGGGCTTTAGGTTTATATAGCGCAGCAGAAAAGGCACTACAGTCCTTATCGCCGCAAGCGCAAAGCTCACTCAAAGCATACGCTGAGGGGATCAACTATTACCTTAAGGAGCACGCTCAGTTACCACCGGAGTTTGTATTGCTAGATGTGACCCCCGAGCCTTGGCAGCCTCTGGATACATTAGCAATGACCAAACTTCTGGCCTATGACTTATCAGATAGCATGTGGCAGGACTTAACGCGTTTTAGTTCGTTGCAGGTACTTGATGAGCAAGCGCAACTTGGACTGTTTTATTCACACTGTGAGGATGTTTATCAGACCCAAACAACCCCGCTTGCCGGGCCAGAACAAATAAATTTACTATCATTGACCAACCTGCACACGACCTTAGAACAGCAACGATTAAAGGGTGGTCAATATGTAGGGAGTAACGCTTGGGCGGTGGCCGCAAAGCATACTGAATCAGGTCACGCAATTGTTTCCGGCGATCCTCATTTAGGGCTAAAAGCGCCTTCTCCTTGGTATGCTGTATCTGTTCAGGGCGACAAGATTGATGCCGCCGGCATGAGTCTGGTTGGTATTCCTGTTGTGATTTTTGGACAAAACAAACAACTGGCGTGGAGTGCCACAAATATGATGGCGGATACCCAAGATCTGCAGTTAGAGCGAGTCAACCCTCAGGATAGAAGCCAATATTGGTATCAAGGGCAGTGGCAGGAGTTTAGCTACAGAACCGAGTACATCGAAGTACGAGCGCAATTTCCACAGGCACTTCGGCCGGTATCACCAGCACGTAAAATTACCATCAGAGAAACGCTTAACGGGCCGGTGATCAATGATGTGTTTGGCATATCAGACACACCCATGTCATTGCGATGGACGGCGTTATTAGATCGTGATACCAGCTATGATGCATTCTACCAATTAAACTATGCACAGAACTGGCAAGATTTTCGCGGTGCATTGGGCTTGCTCACTGCGCCTGCGCTCAATTTTCTTTATGGCGATGTAAATGGGCAGATTGGCTATCAGGCTGCGGGCTTACTACCTAGAAAAACTACCCCAATGGGTCTGCACCCGGTAGCGGGTGATGGTGTAATGGCATCATGGCAAAATTTTATCCCATACACTGAGATGCCCAGCATTTTTAACCCCGACAGTGGTATTTTGGTATCTGCCAATAACAGGATCACCAGCTCAGATTACCCTTATTATATTTCTTGTGATTGGGCTCCCGATTTCAGAAAGGACAGGATCACCCAGCTCTTGGAAGAAAAAATTAACCAGGGCACCAAGCTCACGGTCGAGGATATGCAGGTTATTCAGGCTGATGAATTCAGTACCGATGCCCTAGCACTACAAACGTACCTGAGTCAGGTTGAGGCGCAGAGTGAGGAACAACGTCAGGCAATTGCATTGATCGCTTCTTGGGATGGTCAAATGTCCGCGCATAGCAACGCCGCGGCGGTGTTCTTTGTCTGGGCCAGGCATATAAGAAATGGTTTATTTGGCGATGATTTTCAGTTGTCATATCGACTAGATGGCATGGCCGATCAACAATGGTTGAGCAATCTATACCGTAATACTAGCTACACACAAGTCGCCACCGCATTAACTGAACAAGCAGAGCTTTGGTGTACTGGGCAGTGCACAGAGGTCGTCCTTGACGCATTGGATAAAGCCATTGCAGAGTTGAGTAAACAGCTGGGTAACGATATGAATAGCTGGTTGTGGGGCGATATACATCAAACCGTATATTTTCATGACCCGTTTAGTCAAGTTGATTTGTTAAAGCCGCTGTTTGAAATTAGAAATAATACAGGGGGAGGGCCAAATACTATTAAAGTGTCTGCTCCCAATTATGTAGACTCTGTTGGCTATGAACGACGCTTTGGCGTCAGCCACAGACAAATTATGGTGGTAGATGGCACTTATCAACAACACGTGTTTAGTAACTCCACCAGTCAAACGGGAAACCCCTTGAGTTTAAGTTATTCAGCGGGATCAGATGAAATGAATGGCGAGCAATATCAGCCGATTAGCAACCCGTCTAACACGAGGAACGTTCAGTGAGCATTTTTAGCTTTTTTGCCAGCAAGTCCCCCAATAAAGTGTTTATCTCTATTTTACTTGGTATTTTTGCGGGTGTGATTTACTCGCTGCTAATTCCAATCGTATTGGATACAATTAATACTCCGGTGATTGCTAAGGGGAACGAAGGCACAAACATTGACATGGTTATGGGTTTCGAGTTTAAGGACTTAAAGGTAGCGATGTTGTTCCTTGTTACCTGCCTGACTATTATCGTAACTAGAACTATATCGCAAATTATTCTGACTAATATCACCATTGATCTGACATCTGACTTTCGTATTGAACTGTATAAAAAGGTCCTACTCACTTCAGTGTCCGCACTAGAGGAAATTGGTCACCCGAAGTTGGTCAATGCCATCACCATTGATGTTAACCGTATCGTGCAGGGCGCGCGTGGAATGCCTGAGTTGCTGATAAACGGAGTAACTGTACTGAGCTTATTGCTTTTTTTGATGTATCTGGATTGGGGGATCTTTAAATTTGTTATCTATGCAATGATTTTTGGTCTGGTGACACATTACATTCCCATGATCCTAGGCCAGAAGTATTTTGTCTCTGCGCGTCTTAAAACAGATAACATTCAGGACGCTTTCAGAGGTGCCGTGTATGGTGCCAAAGAGTTAAAAAATGACGAGGAAAAGAGTACTTACTTTCTCGAGAAAGTCCTAAAAAAATACGAAAGAGGCGTGATAAAGGACGAGAAAAAGGGCAGCTTCATATTGCGAGCAGCTATTAATTATGTAGACATGGTTAATTTTCTGGTTATCGGCTTGGTGTGCTTTGTGCTGATCAATTACCAGAGTGTCAGCACTCAACAGCTGGTGGCCATAGTGATGGTATTACTGTACATGACCGGACCTATTTCTACAGTTTTGAATATCGTGCCCAGCATTGTCCAAGCGAGAGTATCGTATGCTCGCCTAGAATCGATCAGGCATGACTTAAAGCCTGAGCCAATCAATCAGAGCTTAGTACCGGTCAAGCCATGGGATTGTATTAAATTTAATAATATTGAGTATGCATATGCCAACGTCGACGGGTTAAAGGGTTTTACCGTCGGGCCGCTAAACTTCGAAATACGTAAGTCGACAATTACCTTTATCGTGGGCAGCAACGGATCGGGAAAATCGACTTTAAGTAAGATGATCACGTTGCATAACTCGCCGACTGGCGGTGAGATTTACTTCGGGGATACACTGGTAGATGCGAATAATATAAAAAGCTTCCGGCAGGGGATTTCGTCTATTTATTCAAATTACTATTTGTTTGATCGGATCATCGCCAATGACTACTCCAAATATGAACAGCAAATTGAATACTATCTGAAGCTACTGAAACTCGACGGCAAGGTGTTCATGAACGAGGGGGTCTTTTCGACTACCACCTCTCTTTCTGATGGACAAAAACGTAGGTTGGCATTGCTGGTTGCGTTTATTGAGGACAAAGAGCTGTATTTGTTCGACGAATGGGCGGCCGATCAGGATCCCGTTTTTAAAGAGTTCTTTTACTTTAACTTGTTACCCGAGCTCAAGAAGAAAGGAAAAGCAGTTGTTGTGATCAGTCACGACGACAGATACTTCTCCGTTGCAGATAATTTGTTGGTACTGGAAGAAGGTAAAGTGCTCAAACAAGCACAGGCCCAACCCAAGGTACATGAGCCGCAAAACGCACTGATCGATTAGTCGATTAGATGCAGTGAAAAATGAATCGGTCAGCCAGAATACAGCCAAGTGCTGACGGAAAATGGTGAAATACCCTTTGTGCTCATCGCTGGATAAAGATGCAAAGCGACGCGATGTGGATTCAAAAAAATAATAAACAGGATTTGATAGGGGAAAAATATGTGGAATGACAGTCGTAACTCTGGCCTTTCTTTAGCACAAGAAGCAATATACTTTGACCAGTTACGTCAGGGAGACAGTCCGCTTTACAATATAGGTGGTTACATTGTTTGTCATGACATTGATGTGCAGCGTCTACGTCAGGCACATCAAGATGTGATCGAGCACAATGAAATGTTTTCTGTGAGCTTTGAGCAGCAGGATGGCAAACTTGTGCAAAAATTCCAGAATACACCGGTCATAGATTTGCCGCTTGTGGACTTTTCTTCTTCGGCCTCCCCTGAACTTGAAGCGCAACAATGGCTGCAAACACAATTTCACCAGCCAATTTCATTGCAGGGTAAGGTTTTGTTTAAAGCTTGGCTAGTTAAACTGTCAGCGCGGCAGTATTGGTATGTTGGGCTTGCGCATCATATGATCATTGACGGCTGGGGGTTTTCTAGCTGGGCGTTGCAACTATCTAAGTGCTATGCAGGTGAAAGCGCGACTATTGAGCCACTACAGGTAAGCTATGTAAACAGTGAACTGGCCTATCGAGAAAGTCCTAAATATGAAAAAGACAAAGCGTATTGGCAAAGTCAGTTGAAGGCGCTGCCCGCTCCGTTTTTATATCCGCGTTACAACTTAGATGAAGTGGCGGAGCAGGGGACCAGCAAGCGGCTGGTTGCCTCACTGGATAAGACGGTTGTTGAGGTAATGACAGATGTTGCTCGGCGACTTGATACTGGTTTACCGCAGTTGTTTTTGGCAGTACTTTCGCATCTTATTGGTCGCTTGTATGGACAAAACAGTCTAGCTATCGGGATTCCTCTTCATAACCGTTCAGGGGCTGCACAGAAAAAAGCTGTGGGCGTTTTCACGAATATCAGCGTACAACACATAACCCTAGATGAAGATGCCAATCTGTCGGATTTACTCACACAGATAGCACAGCAACAAAGAAGCATGTTGCGGCATAAGAAGTTGCCCGTTGCGCATGTGGCTGCGGAAATGGGGCACACTGATGCGTTGTATGATATTGTATTTAACTATCTGAAACTCGACTATAGTGAGCTGACTTTCGATAATCGCCCGGCCAGCATATTCTATCAAAGCCATGATCATGAGGTATTGCCGCTGAGTGTAAATGTCTGGGATGGTAATCGTGACGACATTGAAATTCAGTTTGACTATCACCGTGGGTATTTTTCTGCGGCCGAAATCATGGCGTTGTCTGAGCGTTTGTTACAGTTATGTACTCAATTACAGGATCTCCTCGATAAATCATTACATGTCTGGCCATTGATGCTGGATGGGGAAGTCACTGAGTTGCAGGCTGAGGTAAGCGCACAGTGTGTTGATTATGACAACACACTGTGTATTCACGAGCTGTTTGAACGGCGGGTGGTGCAATCACCGGATAGCGTTGCACTGCGCTGGAATGAACAGACATTCAGCTATGCACAGTTGAACCATCGAGCCAACCAGTTAGCACATTACTTATCAGAGTATTTGGTAAAGCAACGCTCTGGTTGTGCAGAGCCTCTGATTGGGGTGTATTTTGAGCGCTCAGCAGACATGGTGGTCTCGATTTTGGCTATCCTGAAAGCTGGCGCTGCTTACCTACCTTTAGACCCCAATTATCCTTCACAGCGCCTTTCCGATATACTGCAAGACGCAAGACCGCTCATCGTTTTAACCTCTAGCGGGTTGCAAGAGACGCAGCCGCTTAGTGCTGAGTGTGTTACTATAGACAGTCTGTCTTTGTCTGGTTATTGCAAAGAGAATGTAGCGTGTCGACAAGCTGGTGTGACAGCCCAGGATCTAGCGTATGTTATGTATACTTCTGGATCGACTGGTCGACCTAAAGGCGTGATGGTTGAGCATCAAAACTTAGTCAACTATCAGCTCAATGTGGCCAGCCGATACCGTATTACAGCACAAGATCGCGTGCTGCAATTTTCCAGCATGAGTTTTGATATCTTTGTCGAAGAGTTATTTGGTGCGCTGTGCCATGGCGCAAGTTTGGTACTGCGCAATGATGCTTGCATGAGTGGTGCTGAACATTTCTGGGCATTTTGTAATGAGTATCAAATTACGGTAGTGAGCCTGCCAACTGCTTTTTGGACACAAATCAATGAACAGAGCGATCAGCCAGAGCTGCCTTGGTTGCGTTGTATAATCGTTGGCGGGGAAGCTTTGTCCGCGACTGCCGTGACACGATTTTTTACTCAACAGCCAAAGATTGAGCTGATCAATAGTTATGGGCCGACCGAGGCCACTGTTACCGCAAGCGGGGTTTCATTGCAGCCTAATGCACCACTCACCATTGGCGGAGCAAACCCAAACACGGCTTTGTGGGTGCTTGATGAACAGCATCGCCCTGTACCGAATGGTGTAGTGGGTGAGTTGTATATTGGTGGCGACGGCGTCTCCCGAGGTTATTTGAATAACCCTGAGGCAACCGCTGCCAGCTTTTTGACTGTATCTAATCTGACAACGAATGCAACGCAAAATACACGTCTGTACAAAACTGGTGACTTAGTGAGACGTCTAGAAAATGGCCAGCTTGAGTTTATTGGTCGTGTTGACGAGCAGGTAAAAATTCAGGGTTATCGAGTTGAGCCCGCAGAGATAAGCTATCAGCTTAATTTGTTGGCGGAAGTTGAGTCCAGTCTCGTGGTCGCAAATTCCACTAAGCAAGGTGGTGTTGAGCTGCTAGCCTATGTTAAACCGCATCTCACGAGTGAGACGCCGACTTTAGATCTGATAGCTTTACGTACGCAACTGCAAGGCGTATTACCTCATTACTTGATCCCAGCTGAATTTATAGAAGTGGAACAGTGGCCATTGAACGAAAATGGTAAGATAGACAAGGTCAAGCTCAAACAATACAAAGCTAAGACTAATATAGTTGCGTTTCAGGCACCGCGCAGCGCGCTTGAAATTGAGGTGGTCAATATTCTTGGCAGAATATTGTCAAAACCTGCTGAGAGCATTAGTCTGCAGGATAATTTCTTTGCGCTGGGTGGACAGTCGTTATTGGCAATTGAGCTTGCTAATCAAATCCGCCAACAGCTCAAGATTGAGCTTCCAGTGAGAGATATCTTTGCCAGTGAAAATCTACTCGCGCTAACAAAGGCCATTGCCCAATACAGTGATGCAGTTTCCGAACTGCATATTCAGCCTCAGCCAAAGCGTGGTCTGGCACTGGAGTTATCGTCATCGGAGCGACGTCTGTGGTTGCTTGACAGATTGCAGGATAGCTCGTCTGAGTACAATATGTGTGCTGCGTTCAGCATTGACTCATCGATCCGCCTAGACGTGCTGGAGCAAGTATTTGAGGCGATCATCGAGCGTCACGAGCCATTACGCAGTGTTTACTTTGAGATTAAATCAGAAGTGAAGCGTATTGTTAAACGTGATTGGCAGTTTGACATCCAATACGATGAGATAGCTTACAATAATGAGCATGAACGCAAGCAAAAGCTGCAAGCCTTACTCGCGGAAGAAGAAAACCATGTCTTTAACCTGCAATCTGATCTACTACTGCGAGTGCGCTATGTAAAAACCCAAAGTGCCTCAGATCCGGCTATCTTACTGTGCAATCTACACCACATCGCTGCGGATGGTATCTCGATGCAGGTGATGCAGAATGAATTTCAGCAGCTGTATCATGCCTTTGCACAGGGACTACCGAGCCCGCTTGCACCTCTACCCATTCAGTATTCTGATTATGCTGTGTGGCAGAGGGAGCGGCTGGCGAGTGGGGCTTTGGATAAGCATATTGCGTATTGGGAAACTAAGTTAGCAGCCGTGCCGGACTTGCATGCGTTACCACTTGATTACAGCAGGCCAGAGGTTGCAGAACATCGAGGCAAGGTATTAAGTTTCCAGCTGTCTAGGCAGCAAACCCAGCAGCTCACCGCGCTTGCAAATCGTTATCAGCTGACTCCATTTATGCTGGCGCATGGTATGTTGGCACTAGTGCTGTCACGTCATAGCAATAGTCATGATATTGTGATGGGCGCCCCTCAGGTCAATCGCCCAATGGCAGAACTGGAGCACTTAGTCGGGTTTTTCGTCAATACCGGTGTACTCAGACTTAATACAGCAGTGACAACATTAGGCGCTTTTTTTAATGAAGTGCGTGAAACTCACTTTGCCGCGCAGGAACATCAAGGCGTGCCGTTTGACTATTTGGTGGAAAAACTTCAGGTATCCAGAAGTCAATCGCATGCGCCATTAGTACAGATCATGCTGAACCCAGACGGCTTGTCTAAGTTCAGTTTAGATGGCAGTGATCTGTTCAAACCGCTTGACATAGAGCCGACTAAAGCCAAATTTGATTTAACGATAGATATAGATTTTGCTGATACCGGGTTTGACTGCCGTTGGTTGTATGACCAAGCCCTATTTGCTGAACAATCGATTGTGCAGCTGATGTCTCATTGTGAGCGTTTACTGTGTTCGCTGCTTTCCTTGAGTGAGCAATACGACTCACTAGAAGAGGTTGCTCTGACTGAGTTACAAATGTTCTCGTCATATGAGCATGAAATGCTGCTGGATCGCCAGCAAAGCACTCAGTCAGAGACCCCACTAGAGCAGGACTACACACTTCACCAGTTGTTTGAATCTGTGGTGCATACACACCCAGAACGGGTTGCTGTGTCAATGGGCGAGGAATCGCTGAGCTATCTTGAATTGAATCAGGCAGCCGATCGGCTGGCCGGATATATAGTGGCAACTGAATCACTTAGTGCCGGTTCGCTGATCGGCATATGTATGGACAGATCGCCAGCTATGTTCAGCGCCATCTTGGCCGTGTTGAAAGCTGGTGCAGGCTATTTGCCGCTCGACCCAGACTATCCCAAAGAGCGCTTACAATATATGATCTCAGACGCCCAGCCTCAGCTCATACTCAGTGATCAAGCCACCATCTCAGCATTGGATTTGCCGGGTAAAGTAATTGATATTGAAGCGCTTAACCTGAGCTCTGAATACAACCTCAGTACACGGCAACAGAGTCCGCTCGAAGCCGCTAAGCAACTGGCTTATGTGATCTATACTTCAGGCTCTACCGGTCGTCCGAAGGGCGTCATGGTTGCGCATAAGGGGGTAGTCAATATTGCGCTCAACCAGCAGCAACAACTTGCATTAACACCTGCCAGCAAGGTATTGCAATTTGCTTCTGCGAGCTTTGACGCCTCAGTCTGGGACTGGGTTATGGCGTTAACCTGCGGTGCTGAGCTGGTGATCTGTCCTGCTGAAGCACGATACGATGTAGCCAATCTGCAGGCCTTTCTGGCTGAGCAGGGTATTACGCATGTTACTTTGCCACCTTCGTTATTACGTCTGATGTCGCCACAGCAAGACCTAGCATTGGAAGCGATCGTGGTTGCGGGAGAAAGCGTTAATCAAGGGTGTGTGGATACTTGGGGTGGAGTATGTAAGTTATTTAATGGCTATGGGCCAAGCGAAACCTCCATTTGTGCAACCATGGGTCGGCTTCATCCTCAACAAAACGTACATATTGGCTCTGCGTTAAATGGAATGTCGGCTCTGGTATTGCAGGACGATTTGCAGCTCTTACCTTGTAATGTCACTGGTGAGCTCTACATTGGCGGTGTTGGTGTGGCGATGGGCTACCTCAATCAACCTGAACTGACTGCCGAGCGCTTTATTGCTAACCCGTATTATTCTGCACAGCACCCAAATAGTAGTCCCTTGTTGTACAAAACTGGGGACCTTGTTCGTCGCCTACCAGACGGTAAGCTGGAGTTTGTTGGTCGGACTGATTCGCAGATCCAGGTGCGCGGACACCGCGTTGAGCTCAGTGAAATTGAACAGGTGATAGCGGCGCAGCCTGGAGTAGCGGCAAGTCTAGTGATACAGGACAAAGCGACTGAGCAAAGCAGTAGGCTGATAGCTTATTATGAGCTGTCCGAAGAGGTTGAAGAGCAGGGGATGGAAGCGGCGTTTTTACCTGAGCTGCGCGCTAATCTACTGCGCATTTTACCTGAATACATGATGCCAGCTGTATTCATCCAAGTTTCAGAATGGCCACTTAATGCTAATGGTAAAATTGATAAGGCACAGCTTCCTCAGTCCCGTGGTGCAATGAAAACGAGTAACTATGTACCACCTGACAATGCGCTGGAACGTCAGTTAGTGGCTATCTGGTCTGAGCTGATGCAATTGGACTGTGACGAGATCAGTGTTACTGCGCACTTTTTTGAGCTCGGTGGCCATTCTCTGATGGCTGTGCAAATGGCAAAAATGATCGAACAGGAATTGTCAGTGAGTGTGGCGGTAAAGGAAATCTTCCAGTACGAGGATATTCGTCGTCTAGCGGCGCATATTGATTCGTTGGAGACGGTACAACGCGTGGCCATCAAGCCAGTTGAAGAAGCTTCGCGCTTTTTGCCAGTTTCATACTCCCAGCAGCGATTATGGGTGATTGATCAGTTACAGGGCGGCTCACCGGAATACAATATGTTTGCCGCGCTGCGGGTAGAAGCTGACTTTGACGCTGACGTGCTGGAACGCGCTATTACAGAAATTATTTCACGACATCAGGTTTTGAGAAGCAATTTTGTCGAGCATGCAGGAGAAACCAGGCAACTTGTCCAGCAATCATTTCAGTTTACCTTACAGCGTTATGACCTCTCTTCACTAAGTGAGCAGGGGCAGCAACAGGGCTTGCGTTCGCTGATCGATGAGCAGGCTAATTATGTTTTCAGGCTGGAATCGGATCTGATGATCAAGGCATGTTTCGTTGCAATGTCGGATCTCGAAAATGCGCCGGGCGTGGTGTTATTCAATATGCATCACATTGCCTCCGATGGCTGGTCAATGGAAGTATTTAAGCATGAGCTGGCGACTTTATATCAGGCTTTTAAAGCTGGCCAGGAAAACCCCTTGCCGGAGTTGGCCATTCAGTATTCAGATTATGCTCACTGGGAGAGAAGCTGGCGCGACGGTGATGCACTTGAAACTCAGTCAGCCTATTGGCGTAGCAAGCTTAGTGATGCGCCACTTTACCATGCATTACCATTAGATTTTACCCGACCTGTGGTGAAAGGACATGATGGAGGCTTAGTTTCAGGTCGTTTAGAGGGAAAGCTGGCCCGCGCCTTGCGAAAAGTCGAAAAACAGCTTCGATTAACTCGATTTATGCTGTTTCACAGTGTTCTGGCTATGGTGCTAGCACGCCATGCTAACAGCGATGAAATTCTCATCGGTACGCCTGTGGCCAACCGAGGACAATCAGAAACAGAAGAATTGATCGGGTACTTCGTGAACACTTTGGTATTGAGAGTTAACACAGTGCATCCGTCACTACACAGCTACTTTGAGCATGTTAAAGATACGCACCTGCAGGCACAGGACAATCAGCATGTGCCTTTTGAGCAGTTGGTAGAGCTGTTAGATGTCCCCAGAAGTAGCTCTTATAGTCCGGTTGTACAGATCATGTTGACCATAGACAATGAGTTTAGGCATGCGGGTAGCACAGATGACTGGGCACAAGCTGAGTTATTTGAAGTACTGCCGAATGATGTCCACCACACCAAATTTGATCTCGAGGTAGAGGTGGTCCAAGACGGAGAAGACTTAGTTACCAACTGGACTTTTGACACAGCGCTGTTTACTCCACAGCGAGTGACTCAATGGCAGCAACATTTCCTCACTGTATTGGAAACATTGGCTCGGCTTGCCGACAGCCATCAGCTGGATACCAGCTGCCACCCGAGTTGCTTAAACATGCTGAGTGATACGGAGTTAACAGCCAGTCGTGAGATGTTGTCAGGCCCATCTACCCCAATGGATAATCAGCTCACAATGCATGCATTGATTGAACAACAAGCGCGTTTGCATGGCGATAAAACGGCCATTATTTTTGCTGACGCTGAGCTTAGCTACGCGGAGCTGGATGCGCGGGCGGAGCAGCTTGCTTACTATCTAATAGCTGAACACCAAATCAAGGTACAGGATAAAGTGGCTATCTTGCTGGATCGTTCAGAATGGGTGGTTATTGCTATGCTAGCGGTGCTCAAAGCAGGCGCAACTTATGTGCCAATGGATCCAAATTACCCGAGTGAGCGACTTACACATATTTTAACTGATGCTGCACCTGTGTTGGTGTTAACTGAGCCTGTGCATACCCAGACTTTACCCGGAGGTCTTGCCTGGCAAGCACTTAGCGCTGTGGATCTGACGCTCTACGGTCCCCCTCATGTGAATACTACGATGCCGTTGGTCGATGCGGATGCAGTGGCCTATGTGATCTACACCTCAGGTTCGACTGGCAAGCCGAAAGGGGTGATGGTCAGTCATGGCTCATTGGTGCAGTCGACCCTAGCACGGCATCAGGTTTATCCTGATCTGAGTACCTTTATGCTGCTGTCTTCATTTGCCTTTGACAGTTCAGTTGCAGGTTTATACTCTGCGTTGAGCTGTGGTGCTCGGTTACTGATTTGCAGTGATGAAGCGCAGCAAAACCTAGACCATTTAGCGACAGTAATGGCTCGCTATACGGTCAGTCACTTTTTGGTCGTGCCAAGTTTTTATGCGGCAATGTTGGATCATCTGGGCAGCACGAGCTTGCCAAACTTATCAGCTGCCATAGTCGCTGGAGAAGAATGTTTACCTTCGCTGGTGGAGAAACATTATACGCGTTTTGCGCATTCAAACACGGCCTTGTTTAATGAATATGGCCCGACCGAAGCCACAGTGTGGGCAACAGTAGAGCGCTTGCAACCGGCGCAGCCTATCACCATAGGCCGCGCTATTGCTAACTGCCAGTTATATGTCCTGTCACCGGATGGTGGCCAGTTACCACTGGGCTGCGCGGGTGAGCTATACATCGGCGGGGACGGGC
>NZ_AUXY01000123.1 GCF_001625695.1 Pseudoalteromonas luteoviolacea H33-S | reverse complement strand
GATTTCCCGGGTCGTCATACCTTTTGCATAAAGACTGAGGATTTTGTCATCCATGCTGGTAAAACGGGTTTGTTGTTTCTTCACCAGCTGGGGCTCAAAGGTACTGAGGCGGTCCCTTGGAGTCTCTATATCAATAGCGCCATCTTCAGTAACAATGGTTTTATTGGAATAGCCATTTCGGCTGTTTAGAGAAGTGGATTTACCATTTT
>NZ_AUXY01000122.1 GCF_001625695.1 Pseudoalteromonas luteoviolacea H33-S | reverse complement strand
TGACGCGGCGGGTTATACCATCACGCAAGGCACAACGGATTACCTTGAAGGTCAAGATTACCAAGGTGCAAACCCAGATCAATTTGGTTCAAACAGTGAGATCAAACTGGTATTAGCTGAGCAAGCAGTGGCAGATCTTATCTTCACAGAGCAGCTTCATTCTGACGCAAAAATATCAGGTAAAGTATTCATTGATTCAAATAACAGTGGCTTGCTTGATACACAGGAAGCTGGGTTAGCTGGTGTCACAGTGACATTAAATGGTACATCGGCATTTGGTGAATCTATATCTATCGAAACTCAAACAGATCAAGCTGGCTTGTTTTCGTTCAATAACCTGATCGAAAGTGATGAACAAGGATATACGGTAGCGCAAGTTCAGCCAGTTGAGTTTAGTGATGGCCTTGAATCGCGTGATGGAGTTATCGCTTCAACAGATACAGATGATGCGTTTGTGGTTTTGTTGTCGACTAGCGAGCAGGTTGAAAATTTGCACTTTGCTGAGTTATATATGGGCCGTATTGTTGGTGCTGTGTTTGTTGATAGAAATGCTGATGGTCTGTTGGATAACAGTGATGATGCTATTGCGAATACAGTCATTGAGCTAACAGGCACAACTCATTTAGGTAATGACATTGCGCATCAAACCATCAGTGCTGAAGATGGCCGATTTGAGTTCACACAATTACCGCAAAGTAATGAACAGGGCTACCAGCTTACTCAAATACAACCTGAGCATTATGCCGATAGTTTTGATTATCAAAATGGGATCCGAGTTGCCGATTCGGATCAGCGAGATGTCATAGACAAGTTGGTACTTGCGCAAGGTGAGGAGCTAGTAAAACTAAACTTCACTGAAGGCTTTGGTATTGCAATCAGTGGTCGTGTCTTTATCGATAAAACGGACTCTGGCTTGCTGCCTCAAGGTACTGTACAAGAAATGTCAGAGTTGATGATCGCAGAGAGTGAAATTCAACTTACAGGTGTCGATTATCAAGGACATGATGTTGAGCTGACTGCGCTGACCAATGAGCAGGGTGTTTACTCTTTTACTGAGTTGCCGCCAAGCAATGAGCAAGGTTATACCCTGACACAGGTTGTGCAACCAGATGCCTATTTGGATGGTCAAGAGTCTGCCAATGGCATCGTGATTGCCAATACCAAAGGCACGGATAGTATTTTTGTTGGTACCGTTTTAGAAATTAAACAGTATGCAAATTATGATTTTGCTGAGTTACCAACGGCTTCTATTTCTGGTGAGGTTTGGGTTGATGCAGATGAAAATGGCTTATTAGATGAAGGTGAAGCACTGCGTATTGGTGGCGTTCAAGTTAATTTAATCGGTACTACACAAGACGGCATTGAAGTAGAGCGCACGGTGGTTTCTGACGAACAAGGCGCATATACCTTTGATTACTTATATCCAGGTATGTATCAAATCAACCAACAACAACCAGATGCTTGGTTAGATGGTAAAGAGCAGCTAGGTAATGCTGGCGGAGACGTTGGTGAAGATCAATTCTCGGGTATTTCAATTGCCTTAGATCAGCACGCAACGGGATATAATTTTGCGGAGCGTGGTAGTGATCTTGCTGGTCGAGTGTATGTTGATTTGAACGATGATGGTGTACAAGACACATATGAGTTGGGTTTACGTGATGTTAGGTTGACCATTACCGGTGCAGATCTTGATGGGCAGCCTGTTAGTCGTGATATTTTAACTGATGCTTATGGACGATATGAGTTTGAAGATCTGCCACTCAGTGGTGTGGATGGGTTTACTGTAACTGAGTACCAGCCTGAAAATACACAAGATGGTATTGATAGTGTAGGTAGTATTGGCGGCGTGCTTGGCGATGATTTGATCTCTGCGATCCACATCGAGCGACACGTCACAAAGGCACATTCATATAACTTCGGTGAGCAGTTAATGGATCCGGCCAGTATTTCCGGCTTGGTATGGTTAGATAAAAACCACAACCGTGAAAAAGATGATAGTAATGGACAAAGCGGTTGGATCGTTGAGCTGTTACCGGATCCCATGACTGGGGAAGGCAATCCGCTAGATGCAGAGCCATTGGCAACCATCGAATCAGATGCTAATGGCCAATATACTTTCCATGGTTTACCTGTAGGGACGTATGAAGTGCGATTTAGACACCCTCAAGGTGGTGTAATTTACGGTCTTCCAGTCTCTGACGATCCTGAGGCGAGTACTGAAAAAGGGACTATCTTAAATCTGCGAGTGAGTGCGGGTGAACAGGTCGAGAATCAGTCATTACCTGTCGATCCTTCTGGCGTGATTTATGACTCAGAACTGAGGAAGCCAATTGAGGGTGCAAAAATTAAGATCACAGGCCCTGATGGTTTTGAGCCTGATCTGCACCTAGTAGGTGGTTTGGCGAATGTAGAGCAGACCACCAGCGATGATGGTTACTATCAGTTTTTACTGTTTGCACAAGCACCTGCTGGGGTTTATGAGTTACATGTAACGGAACCAAACGGGTATCAAAGTGGTGGGTCGAAGCGCCTACCTGTATGTGCAAATACACTCAGAGTGGGTGCTCGAGAATTACCAATTACCATTTTTGCTGAAGAAACTGTGCCAACGCTTGATGCACCTGAGCATGTCGCAACCCAGTGTGCTAGCCACTCGGATCAAGCACTGCAAGATATGCATACGACACAGTACTATCAGAGCTTTTATATTGAGCCTAAATTACCATCAGGCAACGTCGTAAATAACCATATTCCGTTAGATGCCTTTGGCGATGATCTTGTTCATGTGAGCAAGCAAGCGCTTAAGCAGGACGTTGTGATTGGTGATCTGGTGCCTTATCGCATTAAGGTGACCAACCAGTCAGATATGGTGCTTTCACCTTTGGATCTTATTGATCAACTGCCAGCTGGTCTGAAATATGTTGCTGGTAGCGCTAAAGTCGATGGTCAAGCGATTGAACCAGAGCAGCGAGGCAGACAATTACGTTGGCATGTGAACGCCTTACAACCAGAGCAGTCGATGATGATCGAATTGATCGTCGTTGTTGGTGCCGGTGTCAGTGAAGGCAAATACATTAACCAAGCTTGGGTAGAATTTGTCGGGGGCTTGTACCAAAACGGGGTGGGTAACCGTATCTCAAATATCGGTGAAGCTGCGGTAAGAGTTGTGCCAGATCCTATTTTTGACTGTAGCGATCTGATGGGTAAAGTCTTTGATGATCACAACCGTAACGGCATGCAAGATCAGGGAGAGCCAGGGCTACCAGCCATTCGTCTTGCTACGGCGCAAGGTCTTTGGATCACCACGGATCAACATGGTCGCTATCATCTTGCATGTGCAGACATTCCACATGCAATTCGCGGTGGTAACTTTATTGTTAAACTAGACGAGCGCAGCTTACCTTCAGGTTATCGTGTGGTGAGTGAAAATCCACGAGTGGTGCGTTTAACACGTGGTAAATCACAACAACTTGACTTTGCAGCCAGTATCCATAAAGTAGCGCGCATTGAGATCACCGCTGAGTTATTTGACGGTGAGTCAGTTATGCCTGAGTACTTGTCTCGTCTAACGCAGCTAATGGATGCACTAGATAAAACACCGACAGTGATCCGCATCGCGTATCAACAATCTGAATTAGAGCAAACCACAGAAGCGGAGCGTAAATCTCAATTGTTACTTGAATGGCTCCAAACACAAGTAGCAGAGCGCGAGCTCCCAATCACTATTGAAACGGAAATGATCCCATTTTTTATTCCAGCTTTACCAGCCCACCAGCAGTTAGGAGGAAGCGATGACTAATCGATTCTTGCTAAGTAAAATTTCGTTATTGTGTGCAGCAGCGTATGCTTCTGCACCTTCAATGAGCTATGCCTTTATCGACGCTGTTAATGATAGCAAAGTGGCGCCTGCGGCAGGTAATACTGAACGGGTGATAGTGCAAAAGCATTTTGTTTTTAGTGGATTGGATGAGCCTAAGGCAAAAACCGTCGAAATAGAGCGAACGGTTAAAGATGATAAGTCCGCTCAATTCGTGAAAGACTCTGCGATCCGTTTTGTTTCTGGTAAGCATTATTTAACGGGCACCACTAAGCTAGAAATGGACCGCATCATTGGCTTTTTGCAAGGCAAGCAAGATATTAAATTGCACTTTATCGGCCATGCAGATTCACAAGGTCTAAGCGCTAATGCGCGTAAGATTTATAAAACCAATCAGGGCTTGTCTGAACATAGAGCGAATATTGTGGCGGATTACTTCCGTCAGCAGCTTAATCTTGCCCCTTCAGCGACAACAACCGAAGGTCGATCTAATCGCGAGCCGGTAGCAAGTAATGCAACATTAGCCGGAATGGCGAGAAACCGCCGAGTCGAAGTCATTGCAGTTTACACAGAAACGCGCAGGGTCAAAGATACACAGGTGATAGCTCCGCCGCAGCGTCATAAGTTATGCGGTGACAGCGCATCTCATCAAGGGCCGCTCAATATCACCATAGATGGTCAAGCCTTTATGGATGAAGATGCAGCCAATAATGCCGATAGTCAACGCTGTGCTGATATCAATTTAGAACGTTTTGAACTGCAATTAAAATATGACCCTTTGAATGTATTGCCTAAATTGAACGTGCAGCATGCACTGACTAAGTCTGGTAATACCTTGATGCTACATCTAAAAGGTTACAGTAATTACCAGAGCTTTTTTGATTACGCAGAAGTGCAGATCCTCGCGCCACACAGTGACAAAGTACTGGCAAAGGTGGCGTTAGATGCCGGATTAACAGGCCGCTGGCGATTACCGGGCAATATGCTGGGCATGAGCTTGAAATACCGCTTAAGAGTTTACAATAAGCAAGGCCGCTTTGATGAAACAAGCCTTGCTCAGGCTGATTTCAAACCGCGCTATGCGGTAGATGCCAACAAGCTTGATGGATATCTAATGACAGGTTACGGCAAGTCGACGCTTGCTAAGCAAAATATAAAAATCTCAGGCGGTGCACTGACTTTATATGGTGAGCAAGTACCGAGCAATCATCGCGTGTACTTCTTAGGCCGTTTGGTAGCTGTAAATCGTGAGCGTAAATTTGTACATCAAGAAATTGTTCATAGTGGTTTTCATCGCGCGGAAGTTGCCGTTTTAAATGAGCAAGGTGAAGGGCGCTTAATCCATCGGGATCTAGCATTGCCAAAGAGCGATTGGTTTTATGTGGCAATGGCTGATTTAACCCTAGGTCAAAACAGCCATAATGGTCCAGTTGAATTACTCAGTGCTGATCACAACAAAGACGGTAATGTATTTGCCGAAGGCCGATTAAGTGGTTATATCACTGGTAAATGGCAAGACGAATACAAGGTGACCGCGCGGATTGACACGCAGGAGCAAGGGCTGAATAAGCTACTCTCTGGCTTACATGAAAAAGATCCAAAAAGCTTATTTCGACGTCTTGAAGAAGAGCAGCACCCGACGGAATATGGCGATGACTCGAGCGTGATTGATGATGCACCAACCAATGGTAAGGTGTATCTAAAAGTCGAGAAGTCTCAGTCTCACGTACTATGGGGTAACTTTAATACGTCGTTCAATGATACTGAGTTGGCACGTGTTGAACGCGGCTTATATGGTTTGCAATTGCAATACATCACAGATGATCTGACTGCTGCCGGTGATAACCAATCTCAAGCTCATTTATATGCAGCAGAGGCGGAAACCTTAGGCGCTTATGAATCTCATCGCTCCACAGGCGGCTCTCTTTATTATCTTCAACATCAAGATATTGTTCAGGGTTCTGAGCAAATAGCTGTTGAGGTGCGTGATAAAATTACGGGGTTAGTGTTAGTTAGGCGCAGCTTAGTTGCTGGTCAAGACTATGACATTGATGCACTGCAAGGGCGAATATTACTCAATAGACCGCTGTCTTCGTTCCAGCAAGACGATCTATTGGTGCGTACCGCAAGCTTAGATAGCAACCCCGTTTATTTAGTGGCGCAATATGAGTATACACCGGGGATAAACGGGTTAGACAATTTGACGTATGGTGCACGTTTGAGTCATTGGTTGAGCGATACTATTCAAGTGGGTACTACGCTGAATCATCAAGAACAAGACCTGTTTAACGATCAATTGATTGCGTTAGATGCCACATACCGTAAAAGTGATACTGCATACATCAAGGTTGAAGTTGCGCAAACAGAAGGTATTGGCAATACATTGAACTCGTTTACAGGTGGTATTGAGTTTGATCAGCAACAGTCGAGTGAACTGGGCCAAGCAGCCGATGGGCATAGAATTGAAGCTGCATTTGAGTTTTCTGATCTTGGTCTGGATGAACAAGGGCATGGCCAATTTTATTGGCAACAACTTGAATCTGGGTTTAACTCTACAGGCCAAATAAGCCAAGTTGATAGCCATGCAGTTGGCACATTTTGGCAATGGCAAATTGAAGACGATCATGCCATTCAGCTCAAAGTGGATGAACAAAAAGCAGAGCAGCAACAACGCAGGCAGGCGGCTGAATTAGGGTATGTGTATCAACTAAATGACGATTGGCAAATTAGCAGCGCTGTGCGTCAAGACAATAAAGAAAACCTTGCTGAGCAAAATGAGCAGTCTCAGACCCCTCAACTTGATGATGGTGAGCGCGTCGATGCAATCGTACAGCTTGACTACGACGGCAGTGAAAAGTGGCAGCCTTATGTGTATATTCAAGGCACGCTTACAAGAGAGCAAAGCCGACTAGCAAATAACCGTGTTGGTATCGGCACTGAAGTGCAACTGACAGACACACTGGCTGTCAATTCTGAGGTATCTCATGGCAACCTAGGGGAAGCGGGTAAGCTCGGGGTTGATTGGCAATACAAAGCGGGCAGCAATGCTTATGTTGAATATCGTGTCGACCCTGATGGGGGAGAGCTATTTTCAACCGGCAAGCAAAAAAACTGGGTAACAGGCTCAAGACATAGATTTAACTCTTCAACCAGCGTCTACGCAGAGCAAATTTGGCAACAAGATAGTCGACAAACGGGTTTAACCCATGCCTATGGCATTGAACATGACTTTTTAGTTGGCTGGCAAGCAGGCCTTGGTTTTGAACAAGGTGAGCTTGAAAGTGATAATGACTTGATAGACCGTGATGTCACCACCTTATCGCTTGGCTATCAAACCGATAAATGGCAGTGGCGTAGTGCCTTAGAATACCGAGAAGATAGCAATAGCACGGAGACTAGAACGTCTTGGCTGGCAAGACAAAACATTCATGCAAAATTAACTGATGATTGGCGAGCACAGCTGCGCATCGACTGGGCGCAAAGTGACAGTTCCTTATCTGACAGTGCGCCTGCGGGCGCACTCAACAGTGACTTCACAGAAGCACAATTTGGTGTGGCATATCGACCGATTGAAGCGAGTCCTTGGTCCGGTATGGCAAGCTTTACATATCTTGAAGATTTAGCGCCTGCATCACAATTGAGTGGCATTGGTCTGGATAACACACCACAGCAGCGAAGCCGCGTGTGGGCATTAGACGTAAATTATCAGCTAACACCGCGCTGGCGTATCGGTACTAAACTGGCGCAGAGACAAGGTGAGCTGAGAATGGGGCGTGACACAGGTCAATGGTTTGATTCTGAGGCAACACTTGGCGTATTGCGTGCTGACTACCATTTGATGCATCAATGGGATGCAACCCTTGAGTGGCGCGCTTTGACTGTCGACTTAGCACAAGACCGTCGCTCGGGCGCTTTATTTGCGCTGCATCGTCATGTTGGTGAGCATATGAAAATCGGCGTTGGTTATAACTTTACCGACTTCTCTGATGACTTAACGGACCTAGACTACGACTCAAAAGGGTGGTTTATCAACCTTGTTGGTAAGTTTTAGGCAGTGCACTTAACTCTCCCAGAGTTCCAACTTGACATTAAGATGGCTAGTTGGAACTCATCTCTGATTATGAAATTATGGTTGCCTTAAATTGTTTGGTTAGGCCATTAGTATGTTTTGCGTTAGAATATAGCTATAACTCCTTTACACAGTTTATGCATGTCAAAGCAGGACCCTTATCTCTCTCGAGAACAAGAAAAATACGATAATCCAGTTCCAAGCCGTGAATTTATACTGGAAAAGATTAAAGCCAGTAGTAAAAAGACCAGCTTTAGCCAATTGTGCCAAGCACTTAATGTGTTTGAAGAAGAGCGCCAAATTGCCTTTAAGCGCCGCCTTCGTGCTATGGAGCGCGATGGACAGCTGCATTTTAATAAATTCAAATGCTACGTTATCCCTTGTGATGATGGCTTGGTGAAAGGCAAGGTCATTGGTCATCGCGATGGTTTTGGCTTTTTGGAAGTCGAAGGTGAGAAAAAGGATTGGTTCATTACCAAGCATCAAATGGATCGTGTATTACACGGAGATTGGGTATTGGCCAAGGCGGCAAGTCGCGGCTCTGGCGGTAAAGTTGAAGCGCGTATCGTCCGTGTACTGGAGTCTGAACGTGCCCCTATCATAGGGCGTTATTTTGTTGAGCATGGTATGGCAGTGGTTGTGCCTGAAGATCCGCGTTTAACGCAAGATATTGTAATTTTGCCGGGCGGTGAAAAAGGGGCTCGCCATAACCAAATGGTGCAGGTCGAAATTACTCAGCGTCCAAGCAAGCAAATGAATGCCGTTGGTAAAGTTACGGATGTCATTGGCGATCATATGGCGCCGGGCATGGAAATAGAAGTGGCACTGCGCAACCATGATATTCCGCATGTGTGGCCTCAAGCAGTTGAAGAACAAGTCAGCAAACACGGTGAGTTTGTTGCTGAAAAAGACAAGCAAGGGCGTATTGATCTCCGTAATCTACCATTATTGACCATTGATGGTGAAGATGCGCGAGACTTTGATGATGCAGTGCATTGTGAGCGTAAGCGTTCAGGTGGTTGGCGGCTTTGGGTCGCCATTGCTGATGTGTCTCACTACGTTGAAAAAAATAGTCCGTTAGATAAAGAAGCGATTGAGCGCGGTAACTCAGTGTATTTCCCTGAGCAAGTAGTACCCATGCTACCTAAGGTATTATCTAACGGCTTATGTTCACTGAATCCAAAAGTAGACAGACTATGTATGGTCGCTGAGATGACTGTTTCAGAAGCTGGAAAATTGTCTGGATACCGTTTTTACGAAGCCGTGATGAATTCTCATGCGCGTCTTACGTATACAAAGGTACATGCGATTTTACAAGGTGATGAAAAACTGCGTGAAGAGTATGCAGATGTCACTGAGCATCTAACTGAACTACATAATATGTATATGGCGCTGAAGTCGGCGCGTCAAACTCGTGGTGCGATTGAGTTTGAAACGCTGGAAACGCGTTTTGTATTTAATGCATATCGTAAGATCGAATCAATTGTGCCTGTGGTTCGAAACGATGCACATAAACTGATCGAAGAGTGCATGATCTTGGCCAATGTCTCTGCGGCAAGGCTACTTGAAAAGCACGACGCGAGTAGTTTGTACCGTGTTCACGATGAGCCAGATCCTGAAAAATTGAGTCACTTTAGACAGTTTTTAAATGATTTGGGCATAGAGAGCCCAATTGGTCATGAGCCGACCCCACTTGAGCTGACCGAAGCTCTTGCATCATTAGGTCAACGTCCTGAAACTGAGTTGATCCAAACCATGTTACTTCGTTCCATGAAGCAAGCGGTGTATCAACCAGACAACATCGGCCACTACGGATTGGCATTGAAAGCGTATGCGCATTTTACTTCACCGATCAGACGTTATCCTGACTTGGTGGTGCACCGTGCAATCAAAGGAATCATAGCGGCGCAGGGACAAACCGTATCTGGTGCTTATGTATACGATGCTGATGAGGCTGATCAGTTAGGTGAGCAGTGCTCCATGACTGAACGTCGCGCTGATGATGCAACACGTGAAGTAGCAGATTGGCTCAAATGTGAGTTTATGCAAGACCATGTTGGCAGTGAGTTCTCAGGCGTGATTTCGTCAGTCACGAACTTTGGTTTATTTGTTCGCCTTGATGAGTTGCAAATTGACGGCATGATCCATGTGAGCAATTTAGGCCATGAGTATTTCCATTTTGATGGTGCAAAGCACTGTTTAGTGGGTGAGCATAGCAAAACGGTTTATCGTTTAGGTGACAAGCTAAGCGTTGTTGTGGCATCAGTGAGCTTGGATGAGCGACGCATCAATTTGGTGCTGGCAGATGAAGCTGAACCAGATCGCTACGCGCGACGTCGTAAAAAGTCAAAGCCCAGTGGTGATGCTGCTAGAAGTAGCGTTCGTGCTCAGCTAAAGGCAGGCAAGATCCCAAACGGTAAGTCAGATAAGCAAGATGACTCGTCAGAAAAAAGCGCTAAAAAAGCCAAAAAGCGCAAAAAAACAACCCCGAAAGGCGTGTTGAAAAAAGGCAAAAAAGCGGGCGCATCAGGAAATAAAAAAACCGCTAAAAAGAGTACAGGAAAAAAAGCCACCAAGGCAAAAAGGCCGGGTAAAAATGCCCGCAAGAGACAAAATAATAGTGCTGGAGCATAGTTTTGAGTAATGAATTAATTTTTGGCTTTCACTCTATTGAAGCCATTTTAGCCAAAGAGCCAGAGCGTTTTTTGGAGATATACGCACTAAAAGGGCGCGATGATAAGCGCTTGAGTGTAGTGGTTAATGAAGCACGTAAATTTGGTATCTCGGTGCAGTTTATGCAGCGAAAAGCGCTAGATAACAAGGCGAAAGGCGAGCAACACCAAGGCATTATTGCCAATGTTAAAGCGCCGCGTATACTGAATGAAAATGACCTGCAAGGGATCATTGATGCTAACGCCGCGCCATTTTTCTTGGTACTAGATGGCGTGACTGATCCGCACAACTTAGGTGCTTGCTTACGTAGTGCTGACGCGGCAGGTGTACACGCGGTGATTGTACCAAAAGATAAGTCTGCGAAACTCAATGGTACAGCGCGTAAAGTGGCGTGTGGTGCCGCGGAGACCGTACCGCTTATTCAGGTGACTAACCTAGCCAGAACGCTACGTGATATTAAAGAAGCGGGTGTTTGGGTAGTAGGTACCGCTGGTGAAACTGACAGTGAAGTTTTCACCTCAGATTTAAAAGGCCCAATTGCTATTGTGATGGGCGCTGAGGGCGATGGTATGCGTCGTCTAACCAGAGAGCACTGTGATTTATTGGTAAAAATCCCTATGGTTGGCACAGTGTCTAGCTTGAATGTGTCGGTTGCGACCGGTGTTTGCTTGTTTGAAGTACTGCGCCAACGCAGTTTGTAAGCATTACTTGGAGGGGCTACTTCACCAGTAGCGCCTCTAATTCTGATAAATGACTGACTTGATAAGTTGGCGTTATATACTCTGGGCAGGTTTGTCCATCATGCTGTAACCAGCAACTATCAATACCGAATCGATTAGCACCTAAAATGTCACTCTTGGGTGTATCTCCCACCATCAAAACCTGCTCTTTGCTTGGGTTACCTAACAGCGCTAATGTGTGCTCAAAGACTTGAGGATCCGGTTTAGCGACGCCCACTTGCTCAGAAATCACCACATGATCAAAAAAGTGTTTAAACCCTGTTTTATGTAAGCGCTTTTCTTGTAGCGCAGTAAATCCATTGGTGATGATATTCAATGAAACAGCAGGGTTGAGCGCTGACAGCAGTGACTGTGCGCCCGGCAAAGGGGTGCATATATCTGCCATGGCGTTTAAAAAGCCTAAATTCAAAGACTCTGGCGAAACAGATAATTTGGAAGCCCATGCATTGAAGCGCGTCACTTGCAGTGTTTGTGCATCAATTTTTCCATCTTGATACTGCACCCAAAGTGGCGCATTGAGGGTTTGATACTCATCGTAGTCTTGTCGGTCGAACGTGACACCATGTTGTTTGAATAAGGTTTGCAGACCAAGAAAAGCATCAAAATGAAATAGCGTTTCATCGGCATCAAAAATGATATGTGAGTACTTCATGAACGATATAACTCTGAATGAATAAACGGTGCCATGGCTAACGTGAGTGCTTGTGTATATGAACTTTCTCTTGTGGCAAGGTTATTCGTAAGCAGGCCTATCGCGCCACCTTTTTGTTTTATATTGGTGGTGTTGAATACGCGATCCATAACATGTCCAAGCTCTTCACCTTGCTCTAAAGCTGAATATATTTTGTCGGGAAGGGGGAGGTTGCAGCTTCTGCTGATACTGGTTTGTTGCTTATCTGCAATGACGACAAATGCAAATGTGGCTGCGCCATAGTCAAATCTAGCAGCACCGCCTTCCATCGCGCAGTAATAATCCGCATCATACTGCTCTTTAAGATAATCAACTCGATTTTGAGCGCCTAAACGCGTATCTAACTCGCCAAGCGGTTGGTCTGGCACACCACTAGGTGCATGGTGCCCTTCGCAAATAATTTCTGCTTCTGGAAAGTATTGCTGAAAAATTGTTTTTGCGGCGTTAATTTTGACTGGATTTTTAGAACCTACGAGTATTTTGAGCATCATTTATTTCATATCCCTCAATTTTGAGTGGTTAGTTTACTGAGGGAAAGTGAAATAAGGCAAATTTAAATATTGAGCTCTGTGGGGGCTAAATTTTCATAGGCACGTTTTTTGATGAGCAAATCTTTAATAAGTGGTGTTAACACCAATTCCATCGCCAAACCCATCTTACCACCAGGGACAACCAAGGTATTGACCCGTGACATGAAGCTGCCTTCAATCATTTGCAAGTAATAAGGGAAGTTCACATCTTCAATACCGCGAAAGCGGATCACCACAAAGCTTTCATCTAGTGAAGGAATGTCTTTCGCGCTGAAGGGATTAGATGTATCGACTGTTGGTACGCGCTGGAAATTAATGTGTGTGCGAGAAAATTGCGGGGTTATATGATTGATATAATCATCCATACTTCGCACGATAGAAGTCATTACTGCTTCTCGTGAGTGGCCACGCTCATGTGTGTCTCTAATAAGCTTTTGGATCCATTCAAGGTTAATGATAGGCACCATGCCAATAAGCAAATCAACATGTTTAGCAACGTTATGTTCTTCAGTGACTACACCACCATGCAAGCCCTCATAAAACAGCATATCGGTATTGTTTTCTAAATCTTGATAGGGTGTAAATGTACCAGGTAACTGGTTATAAGGAACTGCATCATCGAATGTATGTAAGTACTTACGTATTCTTCCGTTTCCTGTCTTTCCATAACTGGCAAATAACTCTTCAAGGGCTGCAAAATCATTGGCTTGTTGGCCAAAGTAACTTAGATGCTTGCCTTCTTGTAAGGCTTCACGTTTGAGTTTATCCATTTCAGGACGGGTGTAGCGATGAAAGCTATCTCCTTCAACGAGTGCCGCTTTGGCGTCGAGACTGCGGAAAATATGTTTAATTGCATTGGTGGTGGTAGTGGTTCCAGCGCCTGAGCTTCCAGTGATAGCAATGATTGGATGTTGTTGTGACATGATAACCTCAATAAAAACGGAATCTAATCGCGGCCTAACTTATGAACAGTGTGTTAGCCGAGTTTTGTTGCGCACCAATCGCGCTACTGCATTAAGTCATGTGAAGCATAACAAAATCGCTGTCATCATCACTGGAACTTTAATTTGATGTTACTGAAAGACGAAAATTTCGCAAGCGCTTTGCGAGCATAGGTGATTTTTCATATAACGTGGGTGTGTTGAAATATGAGATTTTATTGGTTTTTGAAGTGTGTACTGGGTAAGATCAAAAATAAAAAGGAATCACAATGTATAAAGCCCTAATCAATACGCTGGTGGTATGTAGCTTTATCATCATCACACATGCACAGGCTGCAATGCCCAAAAGCCAAATATGGTTGGCACAAGATAGTGAGAGAGGGTTTTCTGTGCAACCACTGACAGATAAAGATGCCTATCATAATCAGCCACTGATAACAGAAGTTGGGGTGTACTACACAAAAGAAGTCAAAGCACAGAAGCAATCTCAAACAGATTTGTTCTTGTACCGCTTCGATAATAAGTCGCATACTAATTTGACTAATACGCCTGAATCTGAGTATTCCCCGACAATTTTTCCACATAAAAAAGGCATCTCAACCATCGTAGTAGAGCAGTCTGGGGAGCAGAGGTTGTGGTTTTACCCAGAGGATAAATCACAATTGCCATCACGTATTTTTGAGCATATTAAACCTGTTGGTTACCATGCTTGGGGTAAAAATGAAGATGTAATTCTGTTCATTTTAGGCGAGCCGCATTCGCTACAGTTTACAAATTTATCAGGACATTTGCCTAAGGTTGTAGCAAAAGATATTGGACGCAGCCTAGCTTATAACTCTGCGAGAGATATCTATAGTTTCACATTTTTGGTAGATGGCGAGCAGTGGTTTGCAACTTACTCAAGTTCTACTGGCAGTGTAAAAAAACAGTTCAGATTACCTAAAAGTGTCCGTGACTATACGTGGTTTGATGAAAGTACCTTAGCGTATGCAATTGATAATAAAATTTTTATGAGAAATATAGATGCGCCTAAATCAGTTAAGTTATGGCGTAATTTGCAAGATTATTGTGATACTGATATCACCAGATTAAGCTATTATGACAGGACTTTGGCTTTTGTTTGTGAGCAATAAACGCTATATACTAGCAGTTAGCAATGCAGCAAGTGCAAATGATTTTTTTAGGTAGGGCATATATGGTAGTTTTAGTTACAGGTGGTGCGGGGTATATTGGCTCGCATACTGTTGTTGAGTTGCTTAATCAAGGCGATGAAGTTGTTGTTGTAGATAATTTTGTTAATTCATCTTCACAGGCATTGAGCCGTGTTAAAGAGATTACTGGTAAGGATGCTACGTTTTATGAGGGAGACATTTTAGATCGTGACTTTTTAGACTCTGTATTTTCTAAGCATAGTATTGACCAAGTCATCCATTTTGCGGGTTTAAAGGCTGTGGGTGAATCAGTTCAAAAGCCGATTGAGTATTATCAAACTAATGTACAAGGCACTTTAACCCTGCTGGATGCTATGAGGCATGCAAATGTGTTTAAATTGGTATTTAGCTCATCTGCTACTGTGTATGGTGACCCTCAAAGTCTTCCTATTCAAGAGGATTTTCCTGTTGGTGGTACCACCAATCCATATGGTACTTCCAAACTTATGGCAGAAATGGTTTTACAAGATGTTGCTAAATCGGATGAGAGGTGGGCGTTTGCTATATTGCGTTACTTTAACCCTGTTGGTGCACATGAGTCAGGTTTAATTGGTGAAGATCCCAATGGTATTCCTAACAACCTACTGCCTTATATCTCACAAGTTGCTGTAGGAAAGTTAGAGAAGTTGGGGATTTTTGGAGATGATTATGATACCCATGATGGCACTGGAGTAAGGGATTACATTCATGTTGTTGATCTTGCTGTCGGCCATTTAAAGGCGCTTCAAAAGCTAGCAAAGAATCATGGTGTTCATATTTATAATTTAGGTACTGGTAACGGCTACTCTGTTCTAGATATGGTGAAGGCGTTTGAAGCTGCATCTAGTGTTTCAATACCTTATGATATTAAGCCGCGCCGTGCGGGAGATATCTCTGCCTGTTATGCTGCTCCGGAAAAAGCGCAACAAGAACTAGGATGGATAGCTGAAAAAGACCTAAGTGACATGATGAAGGACTCTTGGAATTGGCAGAAAAATAACCCTGAGGGGTATGTTGATTAATTTGAAGTAATTGCTGATCAACCCCTTTTGCAATGTCATTGGTCAAATAAGAACTTACTTTCAATAATATTAGGCCCTCAAAACCCGAAAATACTTACGAGGGCTAATATTTGACTTAAAAAAAATTGGTTGTTACATTGTTTTTAATTAAATTATTCATTAAAAAGGAGTCAAGAAGTGAAGCTTAGTAAAAAAGAGCTAAAACAGCTATCAGTCGATGATATAAAAGTTATTGCAGGTGGAACTTCAGTTAGTAAGGCGCCGCCTCAGCAAATGGCGAGAATGGTACCTTCACAGCAAGGGTAATCTTCACAGCAAGGGTAATGCTTAACAGCAAGGATGATAACATTTTGGAGAAAGGTATAGGCGAATATGAATGAAATTCTTGCTTATGTTGATTGGATATTTAGAGCATTGTTTTCATTGGTCGTTCTTTTCTTAATAGTAATTTTCTGGGAAAGAAAGTTCAGCCTATTTTTCGGTGGTAAAAGTAGTTTAAAAACTAAAGCCGATCATACACTCCACTCTTGCTTCCTTACTGCACTTTGCACTGTGGTATTTTTTATCATAGGCAACATACTTTCCGATCACATAATAACTTTACCTATGGAAAAGATTGCACTGCGTCGATTTTTTTACTTTTTAGGTATGGTTAATTTAACTTTTTTCTTTGTCTCTTTATTTTTACTTCATGCCATCAGACAGTGTGGGTTTTCGAGTATCGCAAGGTCTGTATCCTATCTAATGTTCATTGAACTATCTTTGTACTTGATTCAACTGGTAGTTCGTGGGTACTTAGATATTAGCTACAGCTTACTGAATTCATTTGTTGCTGCATCTTTTTTCATATGTAATATCAGTGCTTTTATTATATTAATAAGTTATCCAACTAAATTACTTCTAGATAAAAAGCATTTTGGCCTAGGTAATAGGTAAATATTTTAATGTGTTGGTGTACATGTATGTGTGTTTCACCTTAGTTAGTAGAGTCCTTGTTAAAGCTGCATCACTACAATGCTATATTTTCTCCGTTTTCAAGCTATGGAGATATTATATTAAGATCTATGGTGGTTTTATTTTTCTACAGAAATGGCAGATGATTTCTTTTCTTATGTTCACTTTAGTAAGAATTTTTCATATGTAGACACTACAATTAAGAGCTTCATGTGTTAACTGCTAAGCGAAGTTTAATCGGAGAAAGTTGTATTGTCTTTTGTAGTGAACTTCCAAGAGCAGTAGATTTATCATTGCTTCCGCTTTGACTTTACCGCCAACATTCGTATCCGTAAAAATACAGTGTTCTAGCGGCTTATGTTGTCACTATAGAGCATGTGCTTTCCTTTCTTCTTATTAATGCCTTTTTACTGAAATTTTTAGATTATCGGTGTATAATTTTGCCCTTATTTTTGACAAAGACGACAGCGCGATGCGATATGTCTCCGTTCGCTTTTGGTCGTTTTTCTATTGAATATGACGCCATGTTTATTCCCTAAGTTATTGATTTGTCCAACCCAGATATGGGGGACTATTGGGGAACTGTATATCGAAATTTGGGGTAATTCAAGGCGATTCGGGGTAAGTAAAGAAGTATGAAAAACACAGATAAATCAGGTATTAGCCAAATAAATACAAGCGATTCGGCGTTTCGCCGCTTCTCCGTTGCACCCATGTTAGATTGGACTGATCGTCACTGCCGAACATTTCATCGTAAGCTGAGTAAACATGCTGTGCTATATACTGAAATGATCACCACAGGCGCAATTATCTATGGTAAAGGCGACTATTTAGCATTCGGTGACCATGAAATGCCAGTTGCACTGCAACTAGGTGGCTCCGATCCAAAAGCTTTGGCTGATTGTGCTAAACGCGCTCAAGAATATGGCTATAATGAAGTGAATTTAAATGTTGGCTGTCCTTCGGATAGAGTTCAAAACGGCCGATTCGGTGCTTGCTTGATGGCTGAGCCAAACCTTGTAGCTGAATGTGTTGCGGCTATGAAAGCTGAAGTATCTATCCCAGTCACAGTGAAAACACGCATTGGTATCGACGAGCAAGATTCTTATGAGTTTTTAACAGCCTTGATTGAGGCATCTCATCAAGTTGGATGCGATGATTTTATCATTCATGCGAGAAAGGCTTGGTTGCAGGGTTTAAGCCCAAAAGAGAATCGAGAAATTCCACCGCTTGATTACCCTAGGGTTTACAAGTTAAAGCAAGACTATGCGAACCTACATATTAGTATTAATGGTGGAGTTAAGACGCTAGAGGAGTGCCAGCATCATTTGGAACATTTGGATGGGGTCATGGTCGGTCGAGAAGCCTATAGCAATCCTTTCTTACTTTCACAAGTTGATGAACATCTATATGGAGATGCACCATTTACGCAGACTCGTCATGAAGTTGTGCGCAGTATGTATGATTATTTTGAGCAAGAGATGACGCGTGGCGCAAACTTCTGGCACATTGCACGTCATATGTTGGGGATATTCCAAAACCAACCTGGTGCACGAGGCTATAGACGTCATTTGTCCGAAAATGGTCACAAGAAAGACGCAGATATTAGCGTCATGGAAAAAGCACTTACGTTTGTGCCTGAGGTTTAATAACTGTTCATGACCAAAAAAACAATTTTTTGGTCATATTTACCACATTTTAATCATCTGCTTTAGTTGTAAGTGCTACATTTTTCATTAAGTTTCTGTTTTTACTAAGCTTTAATATTTGGCACAGAGTTTGGAACATTAGAGTCATCATATGTTATCAAGGAACATGTTATGGCTTTAATCAACCGCATCGAAGATCTAATTAAATCGGAATTTAACACGTTACTCGGTGATGCTTGCTCTAGTGAGCGCTGTTCGCCGAATATCAATAACGCATCTGCGCGTATCCAGGCGCTCATTATCCAATTAAAAACGGAAGCTTCGTCAGCCCGCAAACAAGTTGTTAACTATGAAAGTGCTATTGCAAACTGGTATGAAAAAGCACAGTACGCTTTAGAAAAGGGGAGAGAGGATTTGGCGAAGGCGGCTTTAAATGAAAAGTATAACTGCCAAAATAAATTATCTTCATTAAGAACGCATCTTGAAAACTTGTCTCAAGCGTTAAATAAAATGGAGCAGGAGTATATTGCTTTGCAGTCAGTCCAGCAAAGCGATACTCAATATGAAAGCCACAGTCACAGCATTAAAGAAGAGTGTTTAAGTGCACGCCTTAAACTAAAAAAAGCTTTGCATGGACCCGCCATGCAAGATTTAGCGTCACATATCTCAGAATGGGAAAGAAAGATCACATCAACAGAATCTTCACATGGTCATTCATTTACGAGTCAAGCACATAAAACGATAGATGAGTTGAATCGATTGATTCAACATGAAAACGTCACGTCCATGATGCAGTCTTTAAAGCAGAAAGTTGCTGCAGTATCGTCAAGTAAGCCGTTGTCTCAATAGGAGAAAGCTATGTATTCACGAAAATATGAGAGTACTTTGAGCCCTCGAGGTAGAAAGAAAATTGCGGGTGTTTGCAGTGAAGTTGCAAAACGCATCGACTTACCTGTTTGGTTAGTTCGCTTATTGTTGGTATTAATGGCATTTAAATTTACTTGGCCTTGCATTATTGGCTACTTCATCGGGTGGCTGTGTTTGCCGGATAAAAAGTAGGGGGCGTGATGAAAACAGTGACTTTATTGTTGTGTGCGTTATTCATTGCACTGGTTTTTTCATGGTTATCTGTTCCTTACACTGCGCTGAGCTTATCAGGCTTATTTCATGAGTTAGGTTGGGTCGGCTTGGAGTTGTTTGGCTTTTTGTTGGTGATAGTTTGTGGAATTGCGATTGTGGCATTACTCAGTGTCGGATTACTGGGGGTCGGGTTAATCATGCTCATTGGGCTAGTATTGGTATTTTTATTTAACTCCGTCATGATCGCAATTCCTTTACTGATGATACTCGCACTGACTTGGTTGGTGTTAGAAAAAGCACCTCAGCAGTGATGCGACTTAAAGCTGATGGTTATAATTTACTGTGAATTCAGTGCTCAAGAGCGGTATAATCATCGTATCTAATACTGTTTAATTCAGAATTAAAGGAATCCAGCCATGCGTAAAGCGTTTGCATTTGTCTCTCTGTTGTCGTTATCTTTTTTTGGTGTCGCTCATAATCATCAACATGATGGGCATGACCATCATCAACATCACACCGCGCAAGATTCAGCCAGTCTTCAGGTAAATAAAGCGAAGATTCGTGCGTTTTTACCTGCTGCGAAATCTACAGCTGGTTATATGACCCTTCACAACAGTACTGCTAAGCCTATTACGATTGTAAGCGCTGAAATAGAAGGGCTGGGTCGTGTTGAAATTCATGAGCATATTCACAGCAACGGCATGATGAAAATGCAGCCTGTAAAAGCGCTGACTGTGCCAGCTAAAGGACATGTTGAATTTAAACCAGGTGGTTATCACCTAATGGGTTTTGATCCAAAAGTTAAGCTAAAAGTAGGCGAAACCCGTAAACTCACACTATATTTTTCTGGTGGTGAAAAAGTTGAAAGCACTATTAAAGTTGTTTCTTTAAAAGATGAATTTTCCAATGAGTCACACCATCATCATCATTAGGAGCTAGGATGAAAGAATATAAGGGCAAAGTATTTGCCGCACTGGCTGGTATTGTCGCTTTGGGTTATATACTGGCCGTGTATTGGAGCTTTGAGCCTGAACAGTTTGATGTAGTCGAGCGAGCAAAGCTGCGCGCTGGTGAGCAACAAACAACGTTGGTGACAGGGTATGTTACAACAAATACGTTAATTGAAGTGATGCAAACTTTGTTAGACAAGCCGGGTGGTTACTTGTCTAACGATGTACTGCCTCCTAGCGTTTTAATGGATAACATGCCTGCTTGGGAGTTTGGTGTACTGGAAATGTCGAGGGACTTAGCTTTATCTATGCGCAAAGACTTTAGTCGCTCACAGTCACAATCTACCGAGCATCCAAGCTTAAAAAAAGCACAACCTAAATTTAATATAAGCTCTACAGCATGGATCTTGCCCAGTGCTGAAAGCGAGTACCAAGCAGGTATTCGTTTTTTACAAGAGTACCAAGGGCAAATTGCGAATCAAACGCAAGTTGATAGCCAGTTTTATGCACGTGCAGATAATTTGAGAGGCTGGTTAAAAGAGGCTGAAAAGCGCATGGGTAGCCTGAGTCAAAGACTCAGTGCCAGTGTTGGACAAGAACGAATAAATACTGACTTAGCAGGAGACGCGAGTGCTGCTCAGGCGACTGCGGGTAAGCAGCAGTCAGTTGTAAAGACATCGTGGTGGAAAATTGATGATGTTTTCTATGAGTCTCGCGGTGCAACATGGGCATTACTGCACTTTTTGAAGGCTGTAGAGCATGATTTTTCCGATGTGTTGGAAAAGAAAAATGCCAAAGTGAGCTTGCAGCAAATTATTCGGGAATTAGAAGCCACACAGGAAACTGTATGGAGCCCGGTGATTTTGAATGGTAGTGGCTTTGGTTTTGTAGCTAATCACTCATTAGTGATGGCGAATTATATATCTAGAGCAAATGCAGCTCTAATAGAACTCAGTGAACTTTTAGCGCAAGGATAAAAAAATGAAAAAGTATTGTTTAGCGGCAGCGTTGTCTCTGGCTTGCCTTACACCTGCAGCACATGCTGATACTTTATTAGGTTTATACTTAGGAGCCGAAGGGTGGCAAAATGATCCTGAAGGTAGCTTTGCAGAAAAAGGTAACCTTCAATCATTTGATTTTGAAGATGAGACATTTTCAAGCTTTTACGCTGCCCTTGAACACCCTGTTCCACTAGTACCTAATGTAAAACTGAAATACACTGAGCTTGAGCTGGTGGGTAGTACAACATTAACGGATACGTTTGAGTTTGGTGATAGTAACTTCACAGTGGGTACACAAGCTAATACTGTCGCCGATTTAAATCACATTGATTATATTTTTTACTACGAGTTGTTTGATAACGATCTTGTTTCATTTGATTTTGGTATCAATGCCAAGCAGTTTGATGCAGATGTAGTTGTTACCGGTGATGTTAACGGCTCTCAAGTAACTGAAACTGTTGATTTCTCTGGCTTTGTACCATTGGGTTATTTACGAGCAGAAGTAGGGTTACCATTAACTGGACTGAGTGTGTTTGCCGAAGGCAGCTTGCTGGCGATTGATGACAGCAAAATCCAAGATTATCAAATTGGTGTTGCTTGGGAATTTATCGATAACTTAGCTGTAGATGTTGCAGTCAGAGCTGGATATCGCTCTCTAGTACTAGAGCTAGATGATATCGATGACTTCGACTCTGATATCGATGCGTCAGGTCCATTTGCGGGTTTACAAGTGCATTTCTAATCCACTTGGCAGTTTGACTGTTTTTTTGAATAGCCCTGAAGCGATAGTGTGCTGCGGGGCTATTTTGTTTTATGTGCTACTCAAAGGTGAGCGTAAACTCGTCCTCTAAAGTTTTGTTGAGTAGTTGACGGTATGTTTTATTGACAGGTGTATTGATAAGTTTTTTAAGCTCATCCCCCGTTTGTGTGAGTTTATAGTAACTCAAGACCAATTCATTGCTTTTAGCTTCAAAGTTCACTTTTTGGTTTTGATAAACGAGAGTGAGTGACTGACCTTTTTGCAAGCTGGATGACTCGATTTCTTGGCGATACATCAGGTTGATATCCATCAATGTAAGGATATGCGGGAAGCTTAAACCTGCTTGTGCTAAATTAATTGTTTCGGTACTGCCTTTTCTTAATAAATCTAGTAACGAAGGTTTTTTATAGTACCCAAGAATAATTAGGTAGCTGTCTTCTTTTTCTAAATACCCACATAGTGAGGCACACTTTTGCAGGGCTTCTGCCTCTCGCTGTGTCATTAACTTGAGCGTTTGCAGGCTTTTAATTGAAAATGTTCCCGGCGCAATGGATTCTCCAACAAGTATTTTTGCCCATAGTTTTTGCATCGTTTGATTGGCAATATCTTCAGCTAACGAAATAAAATGTTCTAGCCAATCTGGATCCGGTCTTCCGCGGCTTGTCACATCAGGACAAAGAGATAAAGACATACCCATTACGGCTTCAATATTTTGTTGACGCTGTATTTTTTGAAGTTGCTGCCTTTTTAAGGCTCTTTTGAGTGTGCCGTGCTCACTTTTGACAAAAAAGCTATTTTGCTGAGTTGGGCCAGAAGCAAAACGTCCATTTGTTACAGCTGGTTTTGCGTGCTTTATCATGGCATAGCCAAGCTTTTCTTCTATGAGCAAGGCTAAACTAGAGCGGGCTTGGGCACTTTTAATCGTCATTATTATCTCGACCCATTGTTTGTAATTGAAGTTGGGAGTTCATTTCATTGATGGCAGTTTGTATGATTTTTTCTAAATAATACTTAGTGAGTAACGCATTCAAACCACCAATAATGGGAGAAAGTACTTCTCCGTGGATCACTATCGAGATGAACTGCGTGTTAGGTTGCAAATATATACGCATCTTCGCTTGGTGTTCTTCATGAAACCTTAAGTGATATTGCAGTTCCAGCTCTTTCTTTTCTACCAAAGTTGCGTCAACTCTGCCGCCAGAGTGATTAAAAGCAACAAACCCACCTACTTTTTCTTCATTTTGCATCGACAGTAATTGTATTTTACTCGACTTTAATACACTTATTGCCTGTACCCAGTTTCTTGTTGATAGCATGAATTTTATTGCATGCGGATGATTTTGAGCAATTGGCTCAGTGACTGTAATTCGGTATGTAGTGGGCAGTATGTTGACGATGATGAGGCTGATCAGCACACTAAAAGTAATGGCTTTTAAGATTGTTTGAATTACCTGCACTTGATCTCCCTCGACGTTTTATTTGCGTCTTAACTGAGCGCAAGTATTTGAACATCGTCTATAATATTACTTGGGTGTTAATGAATGTAGAACACGATAGTAAAAACCTATCATATTTTATAAGATGAAATATAGAAAAAGCTGCTCTTGCAGAATTGATGTGGTTAAGCATAAGGTGGATGATGGCGTCTGAGCAAGAAGATTTTCTGTTTGCAGATCAAGAGGTTTCCCATGATACCCAAGAAGATGAAAAGGGCTTTTGGGAAGTTTTGGTTGTGGACGATGATCCTGAAATACATTCAGTGACAAAGCTCGCTTTGTCTGGGGTTGAATTTTGGGGAAAAACGTTACGCTTTCATCATGCCTATTCAGGAAAAGAAGCCGTTGCCTCGATCAAGAACTTATCTGAAGTATGTGTCTTACTACTTGATGTTGTCATGGAAAGCGATGATGCAGGCTTGAACGTGGTTAAGCAAGTTCGTGAAGAGATAGGCAACCACGCAGTACGGATCATATTACGTACTGGTCAACCTGGATATGCGCCAGAAGAGAAAGTAATCAGAGAATACGACATTAATGATTATAAAATGAAGACCGAGCTTACCCGCGGTAAGTTGGTGACGTCATTGATGACTGCAATTCGTTCTTATCAACAAATTTGTGAACTAGAACAGCAAAGCGTGGCTTTGGCAAACATATTAGATGCCTCTCAGGCTATTCTCGGCCACACAGATATGGTTTCGTTTGGCAAGGCGGTGGTTCAGCAGTTAGCTAAGATAATCGGCGCCCATGAAAGCGGACTGGTGGCAGGTATCACCAATGGATCTCGCGTCATTATTTTTGGTGGTACAGATCACTACGAAGAATTTATCGGGCAAGGGCTTGAGCAGCTCGATAACGGCAGAGTGATTATGCAAGTGCAAAACTGCTTTGACCGTGAAGTGCACCAACATACAGACCACGATATTACGTTTTTATTAGAAGGAAAAAGCAGAAAAGCAGCAATTTTCGTTGAGATTGAACAGCCACCGTCGGCTTCTCAGCTGCAATTTGCTGAGATATTTTTAACCAATGTCGGTGTGGGTGTTGACAACATAAAGCTGATCAATGAGCTGCGAGATGTTGCATATAAAGATGCACTTACACGGTTGCCCAACAGGGCTAATTTTGTTGACCTAATCGCGCAGTTTTATCAACCAGGTAGTGACGATTTAGTTTTTGTACTGCTTGATATTGCACAGTTTTCTGATATCAACAATGGCTTGGGTCAGGAAGTAGGTAACTTGCTTTTGCTCGCGGTAAAAGAGCGGCTTAGTCTTGAGTTTCCAAAAAGTCAGTTATTATCACGTATTGGCGCCGATGTATTTGGCTTATTATTACCAAGTCAGTTATTTGATGAGCAGGGTTTTGTAGATACCATCACAGTGCCTTATCAAGTGGGTGAGCATGTATTAACCATGCATTTTCATATTGGTGTTTGCCGTCAAGCAGACTTTCATCACCTAGGTTTAGAAACGCTAAAGTTGGCCTACATAGCGCTGAATCAAGCAAAGCAAGCGAATAAGATTTTAGATTGGTACACGCCAGACTTAGAAGAAAAAATGGCCTGGCGACTTGGTTTGATCCGCCAACTTAGACAAGACTTTGAAATGAACAAACTAGAAGTTTGGTATCAGCCACAGTTTAGTTTAGAGACCAATAAAGTGATTGGCTGCGAAGCTTTGCTTCGTTGGCCATCAGGTAACGGCGATTATATTTCCCCAGGCATTTTTGTCCCTCTAGCCGAGGACTCTGGACTCATTGTTGATATTGGCCAGTGGGTGTTGGAGCAAGCATGTAAGTTACAACACCAGCTGAGTGCCCAGAACATAGATATTAGCGTGGCGGTGAACGTGTCAGTGCCACAATTCAAAGTGAATAACTACGCTGAGCAAGTAAAAAATACAATCGCCCACTACCAAGTCTCCCCTGAAAAAATAGAATTAGAAGTGACAGAAAGCGTAGTCATGGATGAAGTTAAAACGGTGATTGAGACGTTAGGAGAATTAAAGTCTTTTGGTGTTGAAGTGGCAATAGATGATTTTGGTACTGGGTTTTCATCGCTAAGTTATTTACAACAGCTGCCGCTTGCACGTTTAAAAATTGATCGCGCATTTGTTAAAGATATTCCTGATTCAGATAGCGGAGCAATTGCTGATCTGGTCATTTCATTAGGCCGTCATTTAGGTTTAAAAACAATTGCTGAAGGGGTGGAAACGCAGCAACAAGCTGATGTACTTAAAAAGTTGGGTTGTGATGAAGTACAGGGGTTTTTATTGGCAAAGCCCATGCCTAAAGATGAGTTATTAGTGTTTTTAAATGCCACTGACAGCGATAAATGAATAGCATAAAGTAAATCTTGCTCATGTCTCTAATACACAGATAGCTGTCTCGCATTCCCACCGAAAAAGATGATAACTTTGCCAAAATCGTAATTTTATTCCGTTTTTTAATTTATATTAGATTAATAATTACAGTGATTTAGGCTTTTTAGCTCATACTTTCACCATCTATAGTACGGTATAGCGTGCCGCTGAGGTATAATAGTAACCTTGCAAATTATTTGAGCCGTCACTCTATGAATACATCAAAGGTCTCCGGGTTAAAAGCGGAACGTTCGCTTTTCTCATATCCTAAATACTGGGCTGAATGCTTTGGCCCAGCCCCATTTTTACCAACTTGCCGTGCTGAAATGGATGCTTTAGGGTGGGACAGTTGTGACATCATCATTGTTACAGGTGACGCATATGTCGATCACCCAAGCTTTGGTATGGCGGTGATAGGTCGAGTACTAGAGGCGCAGGGCTTCAGAGTAGGGATTATTGCGCAGCCGGATTGGTCAGATAAAACAGCCTTCGAGTCACTGGGTAAGCCAAACTTATTTTTTGGTGTGACAGCTGGCAATATGGACTCTATGATCAATCGTTACACTGCTGAGAAGCGGATCCGCCATGATGATGCTTATACACCTGGTAATATCGGTGGTAAACGTCCTGATAGAGCCGTGGTTGTATACAGTCAACGCTGCCGTGAAGCATATAAAGGTGTACCAGTTGTGATTGGTGGTATTGAGGCCAGCTTACGTCGTATTGCACATTATGATTACTGGCAGGAAAAAGTACGTCGAAGTGTTATCTTTGATGCCAAAGCGGATATCTTGATTTACGGTAATGCTGAACGCCCATTGGTAGAAGTGGCACATCGTATTGCCAACGGCGAGACCATTGACACAATTCAAGATGTGCGAGGCACCGCGGTTATTCGTAAGACGCCAATTGAAGGTTGGCGAGGCAGCGATTCAACTGCCATTGATAAAGTAGGGAAGATAGACCCTATTCCAAATCCATATGGTGCCGATGATATGGGGTGTAGCAAGTCCGAATTTGCCAAAGCGGGTATTGATTTAAAAAGTGAGGCGGCAAAGCCTATTACGGTTCAGCCGCCAAGGTTGAAACCGTGGGAAAAGGTATATGTGAAGCTGCCTGCTTTTGAGCAAGTGAGTGTGAATAAGCCATTATATGCCCATGCTTCGCGTATCTTGCACCAAGAAACAAACCCAGGGTGTGCCAGAGCACTATTCCAACGTCATGGAGATCGCTCAGTCTGGGTAAACCCACCTGCATTTCCGCTAGAAACAGAAGAAATGGATCATGTATTTGGACTGCCTTATCAACGTATTCCACACCCAGCTTATGGCGATGACAAGATCCCAGCCTATGACATGATCAAAACCTCAGTCAACATTATGCGGGGCTGCTTTGGGGGCTGTAGTTTCTGCTCGATCACTGAGCATGAAGGTCGAATTATTCAAAGCCGTTCAGAAGAGTCTATTATTGAAGAAATAGAACAGATCAGAGATAAAGTACCGGGCTTTACTGGGGTGATTTCTGATTTAGGTGGCCCGACTGCAAACATGTATAAACTGCGTTGTAAGAGTAAAAAAGCGGAAAGCACCTGCCGTCGTTTATCGTGTGTGTATCCTGACATTTGTAAGCACATGGACACAGATCACACCCCGACAATAGAACTGTATCGCAAAGCACGAGATGTTGAAGGGGTTAAAAAGATCTTGATAGCGTCAGGCGTTCGCTATGACTTGGCGATTGAAGATCCGCGTTATGTCAAAGAGCTGGTATCCCACCATGTTGGCGGCTACTTAAAAATTGCACCTGAGCATACTGAAAGTGGCCCGCTGTCGAAGATGATGAAGCCTGGTATGGGCACCTATGATAAGTTCAAAGAGTTATTTGATAAGTACTCAAAAGAGGCAGGCAAAAAGCAATACTTGATACCTTACTTTATTTCTGCGCATCCAGGCACAACGGATGAAGATATGGTGAATATGGCGCTGTGGTTGAAAGCACATGACTTTAAGTTAGATCAGGTACAAAATTTTTATCCATCGCCTATGGCCAACGCAACCACGATTTACCACACTGAAATGAACTCTTTGCGCAACATCAAAAACAACCATGAGGAAGTGCCGGTACCAAAAGGCGCGCGTCAGCGTCGTCTGCATAAAGCCATTTTACGTTATCATGACCCTGCGGGCTGGCCACAGATCCGTGAAGCGCTGAAAAACATGGGTAAAGCACACTTAATCGGTCGAGGACCTGAGTGCTTGGTGCCTGATGAAAACACGCGAGGTAGACAAGCGGGCTCAGGGCAAAAGCGCGGCAATAAAGCACTGACAAAGCACACTGGGTTTAGCCAGTTCAATCAATCGAATACGAAACCTAGGGTCGGTAAAAATAAACGCAAGCCCAACAAGAGTAAGCCAACACATCATTAAAATAAAAAAGCCGCTCAGTGCGGCTTTTTTTATGACGTTTGACCTGTCCTAAATGGCGTTGATACTACAATTAGACGGTATCAATCTTCAGGGCGATAGGCTTTGCCTGATGTGATCCACTCAGGTGCAGGCATACCACGTAAGTAGTGGTCAAAATACTCCATCATGCGCACGGAGAAATCCACTTGATTCGGGAACTGTTTCAAGTGATGTGGTTCACCTTCATATTGTAAGAAGATGGCGTCTTTATTATGGCGTCGCAGTGCTAAGTAGTATTGGATACCTTCTTGCCATGGTACCGCGCCATCTTTGTCTCCAAACATCAGTAGAATCGGCGTATTCACCTTATCTGCAAAAAATACCGGCGAGTTCTCAATGTATAGCTCAGGCGCTTCTGTCAACGTTTTACCAATTCGACTTTGCCCTGTTTCATACTGGAACTGACGAGCAAGGCCTGACTTTAAACGTATGCCGCTATATGCAGAAGTCATGTTTGATACAGGTGCCCCAGACACGACGGCTTTGAACATATCTGTTTGTGTCACAGCATAAGCGCTTTGATAGCCGGCCCAAGAGTGACCTTGTAAACCAATTTTATCTTTGTCAGCAACGCCCATATCAATCAGCTTTTGCGCTGCATTAATCAAGGTTTGTGTTGATGATGGTCCCGGTTTGCCAATTTCAAAGCGAATATCTGGTAAAAATACCGCGTAACCGTTGGACGTGAACATTGGGAAATTAGGTCTGTGGTTGAGTTCCATTTTAGGGAAGTCATACATGCGTTGACTCATGTATCGATAGAAATAAATAACCACAGGGAGCTTTTGACCTGGTTTATAATCAGCAGGTTTAATGAGCACGCCTTGCAGGTTTTCGCCATTGTAGCCTTTATATTGAACTAGTTCAGGTTTTTGACCCCACGCAAAATTACTCACCTGAGGGTTAAGATTTGTAATTTGTTGAGCTTGTGTGAATTGGCTATCTGTTTGCCAATAATCAGGAAACTGGTGATAGCTTTGCTGGGTAAAAATTAGCTTATCAGCATGCTTTGCTTTTTTCACCAGATCAAATCGGGTTTTCCCTTTTAGTACTGTTTCTAGTTTACCGGTTTCAAGATTTAGCTTAGCAATATGCGTTTGCTTATTTTGTAAGTTATGGGCAGATAAAAAGAGCGTATCGTCTTTTGCAAAGCCGACCTGCTTTTTATCTAGTTTGATCACACGATATTGAGTGTTGGTTTCTTTTCCTGACGTTAAGCGCTTAGCTTTGCCTGTCGCGCTATCAAAAGCCCAGATATCATATTTACTGTATGCATATAAGGTGCTGCCATCTTGTTGCCATCCAGCAAAGCCATAACCCGGATTTGGTTCTGGGTAATCATGCTGGTCATCCGCGAAAATCGCTTGGCGAACAGCTTGGCTGACCGCGTTTTCCTTTTGTTGATGTAAGTCTTTTAGCCAAATTTGGTCGTTAAGAAAATAAGCAGCATGTCGTCCCGTTGGAGACAGTGAAGGCAAGTTTGGCGAGTCTTTAACGATATAGCCTTTTGCACCCGTACTGACTTTGACCGCATAGTAATCGGCATAAAAGCCCTTATACATGATTTTTTCTAGGTAAGGCTGGTCATTTTTACCTAGCAAGAAATCGGCTTCAGTATTGAGGGTGACATCGCGCACCGTTTCATCAGCCAGCTGAACAACCTTTTGCGACTCTATATGATAAACCGCTTGGTACTGACGCTCTCGGTTGGTTTTTTTCCACGTATTTTGCTCGCGGGTCTTAATTTCAGGGTCATTGTTGTGCCAAATTTGTAGCCCAGATTGTTGGCGAATGGTATTAAAGTCTCTCAAAGAGGCGCTATCATCATATTTGAGTTCTTCTAACTTATCGCTCAGCAGTGGGCGATTTTCAAAATAAAGTCGTTCACCTTGCTCTGACCATTCGAGGTTTGCCGTTTTTGAACTATACCAGCTAGCTGGATTTTCTATGGTATTTAGTTTGTCTGTGTTAGCGTCCCAAAGCGTCACTTCGTAGCTACGACGTCGTTTATCTTCGTTGACATAGTTACCAAGATTGAATGCCACAATACTTGAATACGGATGCCATGCTATGGCGCTGACGGTAACGCCTGGCTCACTAAATAAAGGACTGGCTGTATTGTTTGTTAAGTCTAGATACTGAACTTGATTATTGGCACCGGTTTCATCATGTTGACTGAATAGCACACCATATTCAGCAGGGCTCATGCCATAGTTAACGACATTATCAAAGCGTTGTGTTTGGCTTGTTGATAAATCGACAACTACCAATGTCAGTGGCTTATCTTTTTTATCAGCAGTGATTTTAGGGGCGTCAGTGCTTTGCGTTGCGTCTTTTGACTCTGTTTTTTTATCTTCGCGATAGGCTAACCAGCGGCCATCATCACTGAGTTGATAGTCTTTAACATGGTCGTAGCGTTGTTGCTTTCCTGTTTGCGTATTTACAAGTACCAGATTGTTTTTTAGTGCTTTTTTTTCTTTTTTACTGGCAGTTTCCAACGCTAGCAAAGTAGGAGTTTGAATAAACGCAGCCCAAGTAGCCGATTTATTCAAATGTGCTTTTGTACCACGTTCAACAGTCGCGAGCAGCTTATTCGTAGCTAGGTTATATACTTGTCCCTGTGCATTTCCTCGATAAGGCTTTGCACTGAATGCGAGCACTTTGCCATCTTCAGCTAATTGTGTGCCTTGGGCATATTTGAAGTCAAAAACATCGGAGAATTCGAGTTGGGCTTTGTTGGCCATTACTTGACCAGAAAACAAAGCCGCTGCGATAAGCGAATAAGTATACTTCATGATTCTGTCTATTTTATTTATTGAGTGTGTCTTTGTAACACTTTTAATGCTTAAACAAAATCATGGTGCGTTATGTGGAAGTGAAAAAGCGTTAGAAGCGGTTGGGTACCGCTTCTAGTTACAACCAAATACGCTGTAGTTCTTGCCAATGATTGGTGAAAGTTGCAGTGGGTTTGGCTTTAAAATCACTGCGAACGAATTGATTCATTTTGCCTTCAACATGCGCTAAAAATAAATTGGCGAGTGCCGCTTCATCACTGTTAAATGCTTTGCCTTCTCTGAGCTTTCTTTCTCTTAATACTTGCTTGAATTGTGTTTCAAGTTTTTCGAATAGGCTTTGCACACGCTCTCTTAAACGTTCCTGCTCACCTTGCAGTGCATCACCGGTTAAAATACGTGTGATACCGGGGTTTTTCTCAGAGAAGGTCAGCAGTAAGTGAAGAATGTTATAAATGCGACTTTGCGTATCTTTTTCATTTTCTAAGATGATATTGATCCGCGAAAGTAACGTGTCTTCTATAAATTCAATTAACCCTTCAAACATTCTCGCTTTACTTGGAAAATGACGGTATAAAGCGGCTTCAGAAACGCCTACTTCCGCTGCGAGCTTGGCAGTTGTGATCCTTTGACCTGGGCTAGTTTCAAGCATTTGCGCAAGAGATTGAAGAATTTGCTCTTTGCGATTACTGCGTTTAGTCGCTGGCATGAACTTTCCTTTAATAATTATCGTTATTATGGTCTGTATGGTGTATTTTTATTAGGTCCATACTTGATAAAGACCTATGTTAATGTTTTATTCAGCTTCTTTCCAGCCTTTTAACACTAGGTCAACTAAGTTTACCAGCAATTGCTTTAATGACAGTAAGTGCTAACTCAGTTTTGCTAGATGTTGGCAATGTACGTTGCTCATTTTCCCAAAACAAGGTTAAGGCATTGTTATCTGAGTTAAAACCAAGACCTTCTTGTGAAACATCATTGGCACAAATCATATCTAGGTTTTTATTTTTCAATTTTCCCTGTGCGTATTGTTGGATGTCTTGCGTTTCAGCCGCAAAACCAACGGTATAAGGGCGTTTATCCTGTAAAGCCGCCACCGACGCGATAATATCAGGGTTCTTGACAAGGGTAAGTGTCATTTCATCGCCTTGCTTTTTGATTTTTTGGTCAGCAATATCTGCGGCGCGGTAATCTGCAACGGCTGCACACCCAATGAAGATATCTGACAGCGGTGCTAGCTTGAGCGCAGCGTCATGCATTTCAGAGGCACTGCTAACAGAAGTGAGATTCACATCCTGTGGTGCTGCGATATTAACGGGCCCTGAAATTAAATTGACCGTAGCGCCCAGTGCAAGTGCTGCCTGTGCTAATGCATAACCCATCTTACCCGAACTATGATTAGTGATATAACGCACGGGATCGAGTGCTTCACGAGTGGGTCCTGCGGTAATAGTTACGGTGCGGCCATCGAGTAGTTTTGGTGCTGGTTTGAGTGTTGTAATGCAATGCGCTAGTAGCTCCATAGGTTCCAGCATACGTCCTTTACCGACATCACCACATGCTTGCTCACCACTACCAGGGCCCCATATGGCCACGCCATAAGTTGATAAGGTTGTTAAGTTTTTTTGTGTCGCTGGGTGTGCATACATTTGCTGATTCATTGCTGGCGCAATCGCGACTTTAGCAGGTGTAGCAAGCACTAAAGTTGTCAGCAGATCATCAGCAATGCCATTGGCCATCTTAGCGATTGTATTACACGTCGCAGGAGCGATTAATATCAAATCAGCCCATTTGGCAAACTCAATATGCCCCATTGCAGCTTCAGCTTGTGGATCGAGTAAGGAGTCTGATACAGGCTCACCGGAAACAGCTTGCATGGTTAGCGGGGTAATAAAGTGCTTTGCCGAGTCTGTCATCACCACTTTGACTTCGCAATGCTGCTCTTTTAAGCGTCTTACAAGTTCTGCGCATTTATATGCAGCAATGCCACCACTTATTCCCAATACTATTTTTTTGCCAGCTAAGTTCATCTTCACATTTCCACAGCTTAAACTGGGCTAAAGATATCACAGCCGTTAGGTTGTTTTGAATCATACAGTGCATTACTGCGTAAATAAGCTAACTTTGAGCGTTTTTTTTATCAGCTGGCATGTTACATAGAGACCAAAGATTAAAGAATGAGCATTGTTATAAGGAGAGAACATGCAGCTTACTCAATTACCTAAACATATCAGACCAAGGGAGAAATTGCTGAATGAGGGGCCAGGTGCGCTCAGTGATGCCGAGCTTTTGGCTATTTTTCTTCGCACTGGTGTAAGTGGCATGAATGCGATTGAACTCGCAGATTCTTTATTGCAACAATGCGAGTCACTGCAGCATTTATTTAATGCTTCGCAGGCTGAGTTTGTCGCGCTAAAAGGAGTCGGGGAGGCTAAATATGTACAATTTCAGGCCGTTTTGGAGCTTTGCAAGCGATATTTAAAAGAAGGATGCAAGCGCGAATATAAGTTTGAAAGCCCGGCAATGGTCCACAATTATTTGAGCATGCAATTAAAGGGCTTGGAGCATGAGGTCTTTATGGTGTTATATCTGGATAGCCAACATCAACTCATTAATGATGAAATATTGTTTCGAGGTACGATTAATTCTGCTTCAGTGTATCCAAGAGAAGTGGTTAAAGCTGCGTTAAAACACAATGCCGCAGCAATTATTTTTGCCCATAATCACCCATCAGGTGTGAGTGAACCAAGCCATGCAGATAAAATTTTGACAGAGAAACTACAAAAAGCTTTAGCATTAATGGATATCAAAGTCTTAGATCACCTCATTGTTGCGGGAAATCGTTGTGTTTCATTTGCCGATATGGGCCTACTATGAGCTTTTATTGAGCATTTTTAGGCTGCAAACCGTTATTTCGCTTAAATTTTATAAAATAGTTTAATTTAAATGCAGTTTTTACTTTCCACAGGGGCCTATGATCATTATAATTGGCCGCTATCAAATTTTACCCATGAGCTGACTAGGATACCATCAGGTCCTTGATCTCTGCCTGCAGATGCTGTATAAAGAGCGCCCTTTGTTTTTACCCGGGGCACACCAGTGTAAGGCCTAAGGGGAAATTAAGCTCGAGCGAAGTTATTGGAGATACATAGACATGTCTAAAGTCTGTCAAGTTACAGGTAAGCGCCCGGTTGTTGGTAACAACCGTTCACACGCGCGCAACGCAACTAAGCGTCGTTTCCTACCTAACCTACAAACACACCGTTTCTGGGTTGAAAGTGAAAAGCGTTTCGTTACTCTACGTACTACTACTAAAGGTATGCGTATTATTGATAAAAAAGGCATCGACGCGGTATTAGTAGATATCCGTGCTCGCGGCGAAAAAGTATAAGGAGCTAAATCATGCGTGATAAGATCCGTTTAGTTTCAACTGCTGGTACTGGTTATTTCTACACTACCGACAAGAACAAGCGTAACATGCCTGAAAAAATGGAGATCAAAAAGTACGATCCTAAAGTACGTAAGCACGTGATCTTCAAAGAAGCAAAAATCAAGTAATTTTGCTTTGAGATTTGAAAAACCCAGTCTTGCACTGGGTTTTTTGTTGTCTGAATTTTATCAATTGAAATTGTTGAAAGTTAGGCATAAAAAAACCGAAGCATAAGCTTCGGTTTTTTATTACCAATCTGCGATTAAGCAAATGCATCCTGAAGTGGTGGTACTACTTGCTTTTTACGGCTTAGTACACCATCAAGCCAAACGCGGCTTTGCTCAGGCGCTTGACCATAGGCTTTTTCGATAATGCCTTCATCGTTTGATGCAATTAGCATTTGCGAGCCTTCTTTCATGATATCCGTAAGAAGCAGTAGTACTGAGTGACGACCACCTTCTTCTTTTAGTTTTGCGATATCTGCTTCTAGGTCTGCTTTGATTTCGTCAAATACAGACAGGTCGATGACTTCTAGCTGACCGATACCAACTAGGTTGCCGTTCATGTTAAAGTCTTTAAAGTCACGCATTACAAGATCGCGAGCAGGCGTGCCTTCAACCGCTGATTTCACTTTGAACATTTCCATGCCAAATGCTTTGAAGTCTTCGATACCAGCAATCTCTGCCAGTACTTCAACACATTTGATATCTGCTGTTGTACATGTCGGTGATTTGAAAATAACCGTGTCAGATAAAATCGCGCCTAACATCAGGCCTGCGATGTCCTTAGGAATTTCAACACCGTAAAAGTCATACATCATCTTGATGATGGTGTTACTACAACCAACTGGACGGATCCAACACTCAAGTGGCGTTGAAGTGGTTAAATCACCTAATTTATGGTGATCAACAACACCAACAACGGTTGCTTCGTCAATGTCATCAGGTGCTTGCGTTTTTTCAGTGTGATCAACGATATACACTTCTTCACCTGCATAGCTTAATTTAAGCTCTGGGGCTTCGAAGCCAAAGCGATCTAAAATAAACTGTGTTTCTGGTGATATATCACCTAAACGAGTAGGAATTGCTTCTTCACCAATTTGGTTTTTAAGGTAAGACAGTGCAATTGCACCACAAATTGAATCAGAATCAGGGATTTTATGACCCACTACATACATTGCCATTGACGGACTCCTAAAAAATTTTGTCGCTTATTTTAGCAAAAATTAATCAGATTAATACAGTGTCAGACTGGTTTTGGACCTAGAAAATAGTCTAAGCTGCGATTGTGAAATGAAAAATAGGCCAGTAAATTAAAGTACAGCTCGGCTTCTTGGCAATGTATAGTATTATGATCTAATTAATCTTCTTGTAAGTATCTATGGGGCCAGTATGGGGTTAAGTCGCAAAGCCTGGAATAATGTGGTGATTTTTTCCATGTTGATCATGATTTTTTTTCTTAATGGGCTGCATCATAAACTCAACCCTCAACAAACTGAATTTGAACGAGTTATGGTCTTGCCCGAACAAAGCTTTGTGTTGGCAATGGCCTACCCCGGCGTCAAAATCGAGCGTATTGGCACAACGTGGCGTATTGATAATAAACTGATTGAACCCGCGCAAGACGAGTATAGTGAGCAGGATCTTGTGCGCATAGTTCAGCAATGGCAAAGCCTAGAATTACAAACGGTCGCACCACAGCAGTTTAATCCAGACTCTGCTATTTCGGTGGTGACTTTTTGGTTAGCGGGGGAGGAGTTGCCGCTGAGTTATCAACTATATCGAACGCAAGAAGTTTACTTCCTGTTTGCTAAACGCCAGCAGCAGTGGTTAGAGCTCAGCGCGGATACCGCCAAACAATTATTTAAACCAATAGAAATTTAGTTATGCCAGAATTACCAGAAGTTGAAGTTAGTCGTTTAGGTATTGAGCCTCATATCAAGGGGCGGACGGTTGAAGAAGTTCGTATTCACAACGGTCGCTTGCGTTGGCCCGTGCCTGAAGAAGTCGCCCATTTGGCGCACACTGCCATTTTGGCTGTTAAGCGCAGAGCCAAGTATTTATTATTAGAAAGCGAGGCTGGGACCGGTATTTTGCATTTGGGCATGTCAGGCAATTTACGGGTTGTTGAAAAAAGCGAGCCCTTAAAAAAACATGATCATGTTGAGATACTTTTTGATAATGGGCTTGCGTTGCGACTCAATGATCCGCGTCGGTTTGGTGCATTTTTATGGCAGGAACCGGATCAGCAGCATAGTTGCTTTGCTAAATTAGGCCCAGAGCCTTTAACCGACCATTTTGATGCGAATCATTTATACCAAGCCAGTCGTGGTAAAAAAGTCGCGGTGAAGCAGTTTATTATGGATAACCATGTGGTGGTTGGGGTCGGCAATATTTACGCCAATGAGTCTTTGTTCAAAGCGGGGATCCACCCAAAACGTGAAGCCGGTAAAATTTCTTTGGCACGGTATCAAAAGCTGACACCAATTATTAAAGAAACGCTGGCTGCTGCAATTGAGCAAGGCGGCACAACGTTAAAAGATTTTGCCCAAAGCGACGGTAAACCGGGTTATTTTGCACAAGAATTGCTGGTCTATGGCCGTAAAGGCGAGCCGTGCGTGCAATGCGAGACCATTTTACAAGAGAGCAGGTTAGGTCAGCGCAGCACAGTCTACTGTACTAAGTGCCAGCGCTGACAATAGCTTACGCTTGATGTGCGGCTGGTGCCGCGATGCTTGCTCTATAGCATAGCTCAGATAATATGGCGGTTACCTGCTCGATGCGTAGCTCAAAACTTGATTTGAGCGCGCGTTCGTTACGCGTATGGTCGCCATCTCCGTAGGGGCCAAAGCCATCTAATGTTGGCGTGCCTGTGGCTGAGGCCGTATTAGCATCAGAGACGCCGCCACGGTGCTCGATAGGTTGAGCTTCTCCTAAAATGTCGTTAATTTCCTCAAGTAGCGCTTGTTGTGCCTGTGTCGGTGCCATCACGCCGCGTTGCAAGCCGCCCTGTACATCCACTTCTACACCCGTGATCTCTATGGCCATACAAATGTTTTCAATGCCTTCTAGCAGTCTTTGTTGTTCGGGATGATTGGTAAAGCGCGCTTCAACTTGCATTGTCGCTTTGCCCGATATGGTGTTGGCGCCTATGCCGCCTTGTACCTTGCCTACGTTCACTGTGCTACCCGCTTTAAGGTCAGTGAGTGAGCTCATCTCTAATAACATATTGGCCATGGCAAAGTTGGCGTCAATACCGTCTCTATAGTGATTACCAGCATGGGCCGGTTTACCAGTCACGGTGATATGGTAGGTCGCGATACCTTTTCGTGCGACAACGAGTTCATGTTCTTTCCCGGCAGCTTCAAAGACGAAACACGCATCATATTGCTTGGCAATTTTGGTGGTCAATGATTGGCTATCATCGCTGCCAATTTCTTCATCGCTCACTAGTAGCCAATCGATATTCGCGAGTTGCCCATATTGCTGTTTAAGACGCCTTAGTGCGTTCAGTGCAACCCAATTTCCTCCTTTCATGTCACAGACACCTGGGCCGTAGACGTAATATTCGTCTTCAGAAAACTCGGTGAAGGTGCTCTTGGGGAAAACCGTATCGAGATGGCCTAGTAATAATATGCGTTTACCTGAGCTTCGAGGTGAGCGAAACAGTAAGTGATCGCCAATGTGTTCACGTTGGTAGCGAGTGAGTGAAAAGCCAAGAGGCTCTATCAGCGCAATCATTTGCTCACCGTGTTTATCCACACCAAGTTTATTTTTACTGTGCGAGTTACAGCGTATTAAGTCTGCTAATTCTGCATAGTCCAGATTCATCCTAATCTTCTCCCTATGAAGGTTTGGCTCATCGTGGCGTTTTTCGGTTGCAGTTCGGTGAAGCTTTTATGAACAGTTTTCAGTTCAGTAAAAGGATCAAAAATTTGTCATACAGATGGTCTTAACTAGTAAGGCAAGGCTCTGTTTATGCACCTATTTTTAAACCAAGGAGATACTTTATGACAGCCGTATCGCGGGCGCCGCATGTCGGGATTTGGATGTACGAAAATGGCGGGGGAAAAGAAATCGAACAACAGTTGGTTCACGCATTAGCCGAGCGTGGGATCTTAGCGAGTACAGGTCTAAATCTGCGTGATGCCAGAGCGCGAGATGGTGAGATTGAATGTAACGGTGTGGCAATGGAGCAGTTAGATGCCTTTTTAAGTTACAACGCGGGCCAGCAAACACAATATCAGCTTTATTTATACGAAACGCTCAACGAAACAATTCCAACGTTGAATAACTATCGTGCTTTTGCACTGGCTGAAGATAAGTTTCGCACCTCACACTTGCTCAATAGTCATGGGATATGTACGCCTGATTACCGCTTATGCCACAAAAATGACATGAATGGCTTACGTGCAGCGCTACAAGATTTTGGCGGTAAGCTTGTATATAAACCCACTGATGGGTGGGGCGGCGTCGGCATTGTAAAAATTGAAGGTGAGCAGGCATTGGATATGATCATGCCATTTTTGAGTCGTACAGATTTACGCTATTTCTATGTGGAGCGCTTCATTAATTACGACAATACAGATTATCGCGTCGATATTGTTGATGGTCAGTTTGTCGGTTGTTATGGCAGAAAAGCCCCAAAAGATGATTGGAAAACGAATGTCACCAGTGGCGGCAGTGTATTTGTGCGTGAAGCGAATGATGAGGTGGTGGAGCTCGCAATAAAGGCAACTAAAGCCTTGGGGCTTGAGATAGCGGGGGTTGATCTCATTTATGACCGAGAAAAAGAACAGTACGTGGTGTTAGAGGTCAATACAATTCCTGCTTTTGCCACTCCAGAGCAAGAGCAACTAGGACTGACATTTAATCAAGCTAAAATCCAAGCTATGGTGGGTTTGATTGAAAAAACAGTGGTTAATAAAACATCATTTCAATCTGCCAAGGTGGCCTAATCTTATGCAAAACAAAACACAACTACCTAAAATTGGCTTGCTCTATTTGGACTATGTACTGCGCTTTTTTGATAAGTCTAATTTTAAAGGTTGGCCCGATAAAATTGAAACTGTGGTTTATCACTGGGGTAACGATAAAGCACGCTTTATTGCTGAAGTGAAGCGTAAAAAAATTGAGGTATTGATCGGTAATATTCCGGCAACGGCCTATGAAACATTTAGAGAGATCGCGCGCGCTTTACCTGAGGTTAGATTTTTGCCCTCACTAGACAGTCAGTTCTCCAATAAGTCTAAAGAAAACGTTACCCATTTTTGCCGTAAATATAAGCTGCCTGCGCCGCATACAGAAATATTCTACATTCCTGAAAGGGCACAGCAGTATTTGGCAAATGCACAGTATCCTAAAATTATTAAGCGCTCATATGGGCCTTCTAATTATGGTGGGTATTTTGTCCATAAAGTAGATAGTGCTGAGGAAGCACAGGCTCTGCTGAGTGAGAAAAAGTACTATCCTCTCTACATTCAAGACTTTGTGCCAATGGAGGCGGATATTCGCGTGATGCTAATTGGCCATAAACCGGTATGTGCGTTTTGGCGCAGGCCCCCCGAAGGTGAGTGGTTAACGAATACCAGCCAAGGCGGGAGTATGGACTACCAAGCTGTGCCGAAATCAGTATTGAAGCTGGCAACGGCCGCATCTAGAGCGGCCAATGCGGAATATTGGGCATGTGATATTGCATTGGGTAAAGATGGCAAATTGCGCATTTTAGAATGTGCAACGGCCTTTGCAGCATTTCCTTATATCCGAGATTGGATCGGTCAATACTTGATGTGGCTGCTCTCTAGTGGTTATTTCAGAAAGCCGAACATCCCGCTATACAATTGGGAAGAGCTTGGCAAAATAGACGCGCGTTTATTGCGTACCATGCGCCATATCGGTTTTTCTCAGTACACGCCAAGCCAAGACTGTGGTGAGGTGTTCCAGCAATTTGATGAGCAATCTTTTCCTATTTTAGGTACAGATTTCAAGCTTGGAGAAGAGTGGCCAAGTGAAATTTGGAATCTGCAAGATAACTTTGTGCTTGGCGCGCAGGCTGTTGCCGCCAAAGCGATGCAGCCAATTCCAGCCAGTGATGAGTTAGCTGAAGATCTTAATAACTATGACGCGCCCCAGTTTGATGAAGCTCAAGTGAGGGCACTGTTGAGTCAGGTGCGTGGTGTGGGTGAAAAGATGGTTGATGACATTATGACGACTTTTGGTGCACATGGTGTCGTTGAAGCGCTCAATACCGACCCTCAAAAGCTATGCGTGGTGAAAAACCTCAAAGATAAAAAATTAGAGAAGATAGTCGAGCATTGGCAAAACCATGCAGGCCAAATCTAATTGAACCAAAGAGATCCTTCTAGTGACGGGGGCTTCGCCGCCGTCTGTTTCTGCCCTAAGAGTAAATCTGTGCTATGAAAATTCAATATGCTTCCTATCAAGACACCATCGACGCCTTGCAAAATGCAATGAGCGAACACCCACATTTAATTCGCCTTCAAAGCATTGGCAAAACATGGGAGGGACGACCGATCATGTTGGTAACGGTGTCTTTAGATGTGACCTATGCGGATGATAAGCCTGCTTTGTTGTATACCGGTTCTATTCATGCCAGAGAGTGGATAGGAAATGAATTGGCACTTAAATTTATTCACTATATTACTGAAAACTATCGCTTTAACCCAAAATTGCAAACAGCGTTAACCCGCAATACCTTGTATATGGTTCCTTGCCTAAATCCAGATGGCTTTGAATATTCGCGAAATCATTTTTCATTTTGGCGAAAGAACCGTCGTAATAATGGCGATGGCACTTATGGTGTCGACTTGAATCGTAATTTTGATGCCAAATTTATGCGTAATCAAAATACCGGCTCAAACACTTATGGCGGTCCACATGCTTTTTCAGAGCCTGAAACCTGTGCGATCCGAGATTTTGTTGAGCAACATGACAATATCCGCATCGCACTAGATTATCACTCACAGGGGAATGTGTTTTTCCCTGCGCATAAGTTTAACCATGAAGTAGAAATCGAAGGAGCTGATCTTAATATTTTGTGCGCCAACATGAATCACGAGATCAAAAAAGTCACGGGCAGACAATATGGGATCCATCGCGGTAAGCCGCCAGCTCAGTTAATTCATGGCAGTGGTCGCGAATATTATTACCGCAAGGGGATCATTGCCACTGTGGTTGAGGTAGGGACGAGGAATATTCCCGATTATATGAAGAATATGTCAGAAAGCGTTGCGGAAAATATTCCGGCGATTGTGCACGCGTTGAGTGAAGCGATAAATTACTCGCCCCTTGCCCCTGACCGTGTTGCTGATTTTACGATTAAGGCGGTTGATCACGAGGGCGTTGAGCTTGAGTGGCAATATGAAAATAGAGACGATATTTATTTTGAGTTATATCGCAGCGAAAGTAATAAAAGTCCCTGTGGTGAAGAAAGTCTAATCGCCATTACCAAGTCTTTATCGTTTAGAGACTCACAGCTGCGCAGTGGGCAAAGCTATTTTTATAATATTCGCGCGGTGGATAAAGTCACCAAAATTAAATCACCATTTAGCCCAGAGCTTAGGCTAAAAACGCATTTAGCGCGACATCAAAGCGCACGAACGCTATTTCCCGCAAAAGAGTATGTAGGGTATTTGAGCGAACATTATTTGTCTAAAAACAAAGAGCACTTTGGTTATAACTCAATGTTTATTGGGGTCGATAAGAAACGAGGGGTGAGTCTTGGCGTAGTACAGTTTGATTTAAGCAGTCTCCCCGTTGGCGCTAATATTGAACGCGCTGAATTTTCGCTTTACCCGATGAACCGAGTGGCGGCGAAAATTGAGCAATATGGCGAATGGTCAGTGGCCATTATTGACCCAAATGAGATTGCAGATATCTATGATTATCAAGCTGTCAGTGAAGCCAAGCCGCTGCATACGTTAGGGCAAACTTTTGAGTCAGATAAGATGACGCAAGGGATCTGGATGAAGTGGCAGCTCAATGGAGTAGAGCGCACCTTATTAAATTCGTTGATTGCACAGAAAAGTTTATTGCTGCGTTTGCAAGGCCCTAAAACGCTGCCTATCGGCAATGACTCTCAAGTGATGCAATTTGACATTGGCTATGGCCCTTTCGGCAGCGGCTTGCATTATCGTCCCAATTTGGAGTTGGTTTATCAGGTCCCTGAGCAACAGCTCACTTTGGCACCCACTCGTTGTAATACCATTTATAGAGACGCAGTTGTTGCCGATAGGCTTGCCTCTGGTTTTGATGAGCAAGGAGAAATTGTTTATGGGCAAATGGCGTTTGCTTTAAATGCCGATTTGCCTGTCGAAAAAACCGTGTTTACGCAAGCATGTTTGACACTGCGCAGTTGTAACAGTATTGCCAGTGCCAAGGATGTTCGCTTTACGATTGAACTGGTAGAGCTGCAAGATGAAGATTTTCAGGCGGTTAAGCAGCGGCAGAAAATAGAGTACATTGGCTATGAAGTGAGTAATGAACAGTTGCGTGAACGTGCAGAGCATCATTTTATATTTGATAGCTATAGTTTACAGGCGCTAGAGCGCTTGCATCAGGCTCATACGCCTTTTTACTTTATTATTCGTGCAACCTCCGAATCACAAGCGACCAATGCTCTGGTTAATTGGACCGCATGTCAGGATCAACATCCTGCACAGCTTAAAATTAACTATATATCACGGCGTAAACAAGCGGTGTCTGCACCACGAAACCTCTCTGCTCAAACAGAAGGGGGAGTGGTGAAGTTAATGTGGGAGAATCCTGAGGATGACGATTTTGTCGGTTGCTTTGTGGTGCGCAATCGCTTTCATCCGCCGCGCTCACCATTTGACGGCGTCAAATTATACGGCGGCAAAGATGCATATACATTAGATAATTTTGGTAATGCAAAGCTCAGTAAATATTATGCCGTGTTTAGCTATGATGATGTTCCAAACTATTCAGAGCCCGTTACTTTGTATTTTTGCGCAGAGGAATAACAACCAAATTGATGCCGGAGAAGTATGCTCTCCGGCTGTTGCAATGCGATAGCTTAACAAGCTGAATTAAATGCAAAATTAATTATTTTATTTATCTAATCTATACATCCATGTTTTTCATAAGGTATTAATTTTATTATTTTTTTGAATTATTTAACTGTTTTTTTGGCAAGAAAAATTCCCAAGACCCCTGCTAATTTTGTCGCCAGTAAGCGAGGTGAGGTCAACACCAAGTGTGTGATTTTTAAATGTAACTGCGTGAGCTGAAACGCAGCACTCGCTTGCTGAGAGTATCACTCTTCCCTATTTTTAATTGATTGTACAGGTTTTAGGGCGAATGGTATGGGAACGGGAGGGTGGCCAAACTGTCCGTAATTGGGTGACCCATTTTATGTTCGATCAAGGCAATGGATTGCTAAGATAAGAGTGATACGCATGGAGGCTTTACTGAATGAAGCGGTTTTTATACTTGGCGCGTATTGATGATGTCAGTTACCATTTAGGTTTTACTGTTATTGATGATAAGCGCGTATGACTGAACTATATCACTGGTTTGACTTACTGGGTGTTATGGTCTTTGCCATTTCAGGTACTTTGTTGGCACATCGTAAGCATATGGATGGTTTTGGTGTGGTGGTGCTGGCAACAGTAACCGGCATTGGGGGTGGCACAATGCGGGATGTGATTTTAGATACTCCGGTGTTTTGGCTCCATGATAGTAGCTATTTTATTGCTATTTTTAGTGCGGTAATTTTATGTATTTGGTGGCTGAATCGACAAAAAGTAGTACCAAAACAGCGTCTGTTGGTTGCGGATGCATTCGGACTGGCATTTTTTGCTGTGATGGGCATGCAAAAAGCAATGAGCTTGGCAATGCCGGATACTACGGTAATTATTATGGGTGTGTTAACAGGGTGCTTTGGTGGCGTGATCCGAGATGTGCTCGCTGATGAGATGCCTATGCTGTTAAAAGGCGAGCTATATGCTATTACCTGCATTATCGGTGGGATTATCTATACTCAGCTAACGCACTTTGGTGTGTCCCTAGAAGTGACTATGGTGGTGTCTATGCTGACTATCTTGTTGTTACGTCTTGCGGCAATTCGATGGAATTTGGTGCTACATGTTTTTAAATATAAATCTTAGGCTTACTTTTAGTGTCACTGTAATGGCAGTGGGGTAAATCGACTTTCAATTAGGTTGCCCATCAATCAAATGTGAGACAATGGATGTCATTAGCAAAAATCTATACACGTGCACAAGTGGGAGTGGATGCGCCGCTTGTCACGGTTGAAGTTCATCTAAGCAATGGTTTACCTGCCTTTAATATTGTTGGCTTACCGGAAGCATCCGTTAAAGAATCTAAGGAGCGAGTGCGCTGCGCATTAGCCCATTGTCACTTTTTATTTCCTGAGCAACGTATTACCGTTAATTTGGCCCCAGCAGATTTACCAAAGCAAGGGGGAAGGTATGACTTGGCCATTGCGATTGGTATTATCGTGGCGTCTGGGCAGCTAAATCACACTCAAACAGAGGGTTATGAATTTTACGGTGAGCTTGCACTGACAGGCGAGATCCGTGAGGTGACGGCGATTATTCCCGCTTTAATTGCGGCGGCGAGGGTTTCGCGTTGTTGTTATATTCCTAAAGCGAATAAAATGATGGCCAGCTTGGTATCAAGGGGGGCACGCAAGTCTGTCACGAGCTTGAAAGATGTATGGCTGGATTTAGGTGGTCAGCAAGCGCTGCCTTTTGATGAGCATATTGCGTGTACTGATGAAGAGCAATTTAGCGCCCATATTGATATGAATGAAGTCAAAGGCCAAGCGGTTGCAAAGCGCGTGTTAGAAATTGCAGCAGCAGGTGGACACAATGTTTTATTCTTGGGTCCGCCTGGTACTGGAAAATCTATGTTAGCTCAGCGTATGCCTACAATTATGCCGCCTATGCAAATTGATCAGGCGTTGGAAACCGCGTCGGTTTATTCTCTCATAGGTAAAAATATTGACCCATCTCAATGGCGCCAACGGCCCTTTCGCTCTCCACACCACACCTGCTCTGCTGTCGCTTTAGTCGGCGGATCATCTACGCCTAAACCTGGAGAGATTTCTCTGGCACACAATGGCATTTTATTTTTGGATGAACTGCCCGAGTATGAACGCAAAGTTTTAGACTCTTTAAGAGAACCTATGGAAACGGGCATGGTTAATATCTCCAGAGCAGCCCAGCAAGTGGACTTTCCTGCACGATTTCAACTTATCGCGGCGCTCAACCCAAGTCCTACAGGGTGTCACAACGATAAGCGTTCCACACCGGAACAAGTGCTGCGCTATTTGAGTAAGGTATCAGGTCCCTTTATCGATCGCATTGACTTACAAATTGAATTACCAAGATTAAGTACGGCTGAACTGCAATCAAAAGCAGAAGCTGAGAGTAGTGCCTGTATTCGTGGGCGGGTTGAGCAAGCGCGGTTGGTTGCGCTTAACCGTCAAGGTAAAGACAATGCGCAGCTTTCAAGCAAAGAGTTAGACAGGCATTGTGAGTTATTGGATGGGGTTGCAGAGTATTTAGCAAAAGCGACTGAAAAACTCCAACTATCGCCACGCTCTTATCATAGGGTGGTTAAAGTAGCGCGAACCATTGCCGATCTGAACAGACATCAAGATATTAAGCTCACTGACTTAAAAGAGGCGCTCAGCTATCGTGCATTTGAGCGCCTGCTTTCACAACTGACGCGTTAAGTGGACAGCATATATCCTTTACCACGCACAGTGACGATGCGTTTTTGATCTTTTTCGTCACCCAGCTTTTTACGAAGCCTGCCAATTAATACATCCACGGTACGATCGCTTGGGCTCCAATCTGGCTGGCCAATATCCTCAGAGATCTTTGCGCGAGAGGTGGCTTTACCCGCATTGGCAATGAGACAGATAAGTACCTTATGTTCTGCTTCAGTGAGTCGCGCTTCATCGCCGTTTGGGTTGATCAAAGTACGGTTGTCAGGGTGCAATTTGAAGTCTGCATATTCGATGAACTCTTCGGATTCATCTTCATTGCGTGCGCCTGCCAAACGCTTGTAAAGGGCGCGCATACGCAATTCAAGTTCTAATAAATCGACCGGTTTACAGACATAGTCGTCAGCACCTTGCGCTAAACCTGCTATGCGGTCTGCTTGCGAATCACGGCTAGACAACATAATGACACCGAGATCGGTTAATGTATTAAGTTCCTTAGCGAGTTGCAGGCCGTCGGTGGCTGGCAATACTATATCAATGATAGCCATCATAAATGGCGTGCCTTTTTGGGCATGCTCCTGCACGTGCTCTAGGGTTCGAGCACCGGTATTATCAACAGTGATATGAAACTCCGTTTGTGCAAAGTGACTTTCGACTCTTTTAGTCAGTAACTCATCGTCCTCGACTAACAATACGTTTATGCTCATGGTCTCGAAACTTATTCAATAATTAATCTTTATCTTAGCACCGAGAATTCTCGGCTGAGAACCCTAAGTTATCTATTTTTATATAAAAACTCTAATGAAATACGACAGTAATTTGTATGCTATTTAGTCACTTTTTAAAAATAATGAAATAGTTCTAGCTTTTTATTACTTGCACATAAAAAAATAGCAGCACTAAAGTGCTGCTACAAGATTTTATTTACCATACATGTGTTGCCACCACTGTGGTTCATCTTTTAGGTGCTTATCAAAATAAGCGAGCATAGTGTCCCACCATTGGAAACGACGGTCTCTGGCGAAGATCTGATGATCAGCACCTTTATATTCAATCAGCTCGACGTCTTGATTTAACATTTTTAGCGCTGTGTACATAATATGACTTTCGCCAACTGGGACGTTGACGTCAGCGTCACCATGGATCAATAGTAATGGCGTTTTTACTTTGTCAGCATTGAATACAGGGCTTTGTTGGCTGTAAAGCTTGCTGTTATTCCAAGGGTAGCTGTGCTTTGATGCCTCAGCAGAGTACAGGTAACCCCACCAACCGTGACCCCAATATGAAGTCAGGTTAGAAATACCGGCATGTGAAATTGATGCACTGAACATGTCAGTTTTGGTCGCTAAAGTCATTGTCATAAAGCCACCATAAGAGGCACCTAGGTTACCCAAACGCTTTTTATCAACAAACTGATAAGCGTCTAAGAATGCGTCGGTGCCCTCAATGATGTCATCAGCTGCTCTGTTGCCCCAGTCATTAACATGTTTTGCTGAGAAGTCTTGACCAAAACCTGTTGCACCTGATGGTTGTAATACGTAAACAACATAACCGTTGGTTGCCCAGAAGTTAAATGGATAGCGGCCTGTAAACCCGCGAGAAACGGGTGATGTACCACCATAGTAGTAAATAAGCGCTGGGTGCTGCTTATTTTTATCTAAGCCATGTGGAATATAGACACGACCTTTAATTTCAGTGCCAGCTGAATTAGTGAAGTTAAATTCTTCCAGCGTTGCAATTTCAGCCTGTTTATAAGCGATTGGCTGAGAGTCCCAAAGTGTGCTTGCACGATTGTTTTTTACATTTAATTGTACTAGTTTTTGCGGAGTCGATGCCGTAGTACCCGCCGCAATGACGACAGGGCTGCGCTTATCAGCGACACTGTACTTGTCAACAACGTCCATTTTGGTTTTTAGCGATTTGAATTTATTTTTACTTTCATCAAATAAATACAGTTTTTTGCGATCTTCATCTACCGCTTTTAGTACAAGGTCACCATTGTTAAGGACTTTGAATGACTCAATAGAAGGGTCAAACTGTTTGCTTAGTGCTTTGATATCAGTGCCTTGGGTGTTCATCCAAAAGAGCTGAGTATCATAGTTATTTGCCAATATGCCTTCATCAAGCGTGCGGCCCGCACCATTGCCAAACTCGGCACCTGCAGTGACGTAAATGCCATCGTTACCATAACGTGCATCTTTAAAAGTACCGTACTGACCAAGTACTTTGCTGCTATTTGTATTGAGATCAAATTCAACCAGCTCTGTCATGTAATGTGCTGGTGCAGCATAATACTTTGGTGAGCGTGTGGTCAGAATACGGTTATTTTTGGCGTCAAAATCTTTCAGAGAATGGCTGAGTTCATGTTCAGTCACAGCCTGAATAAGCCCCGTGCTGATATCCATTAAATACACTTGGGTAATGTTACGCGCATATGACCAGCGGTCTTCTAACCCTTTGTAATGTTTTACAATCTTATCGCCTTTAGGCGCTGTTTTGGTCCATGAAAAGATCAAGGTATTGTCATTAAAGTATTTAAATCCGCTGGCTCCGTCTAAATCCTCCGCGATGACGGTCTCTTTCAGGGTCTTAACGTCGAGCGTTTTTAATTGCTTGTTTTGCACAAAGACGGCAACTTTAGAGTCTGCTCTCCAGTTTACGGCGTTAGCGCTCACTCCGTTTAGACGATAAATAATGTCACCATCTTCATTGTAAAGTACGGTATCTCGTAGTGCGCTATTGCCTTTGTTATCCTGATAGTGCTGTTGAGTGGCAACATAGTAATTTGCATCAGGTGAGACAGAGATAGCACTGATTGTCGGTGCATCGAAAAGTTGCTTGGCAGAGAGTGCCTTAGTACTTTTGTTGGTAAAGTTAAGTTGGTCGTGCTCGGCAGTGCCAGCAAAATCAACCGCTACTTTTTTCCAGTCACTGACTTGTTCTGCGACGATAAGTAGTTGGTGGTCGCCAGTCACAGCATTGAGCTGATAGTCGCTTTTACCATCAATCTGTTGACCATTTAAAAATACATGGGCTTTTTCGATACCTGCTAGAGTCAGTTTACCTTGTACAAATCGGGTTGTAGAAAACTCAAGTTTGAGTGCCTGTAGTCCACCCATTGTTAACGCATTGACATCAGCAAGCGGTTGCCATTTGATGCGCTCACCAAAGACCTCTAAAGATGCGTTATCTGCACTGAGTTTATTGATTAGCGTATTGACTATGGCTGATTGGTGGCCGGTATGATGCGGCTTAGTTTGAATATTTTGACCAATCGGGCCAATAAATTGTATTTGCTGAGGATCGATTGGCGCTGCGCTAAGTTGCGTAGCTATTGCGGAAAATAGTAAAGTGACCGCGGACTTAAATTTCATAGTATGCGCCTATTGTAGGTAAATAATATGCGGTAATATAACATATTCATAAAGAATGCTATGCGCTGTGCGATTAAATGCTGTACAGCTATGATATAAGTGAATGGTTTTCACGTGAGGAGTAGACCTTGTTTTTGTTAATTAGCTACATGTTATTAGCTATCGCGATTTCTTTTTTGTGTTCGGTAATGGAGGCGGTACTACTGAGTATTACGCCAAGCCATGTTGGGATGATGAAGCAACAGAACCCGACTCTGGCATCACGAGTACAGAAGTTAAAAGAAAATATTGATAAACCTTTAGCGGCTATTTTGACGCTTAACACTGTTGCACACACAGCAGGTGCTGCAGGGGTTGGTGCGCAAGCTGCCGTTGTCTTTGGTGATGCGGCTGTAGGTATTGCATCGGCAGTGATGACCTTATTGGTATTGGTATTATCTGAAATTATCCCAAAAACACTTGGTGCAACATACTGGCGTGCACTGACACCGAGTGTCAGCTTTGCACTGGTATGGATGGTGCGTTTGTTGAAGCCGTTCGTATGGATGTCTGATCAACTGACCAAGCTCATCGGCAAAAAAGGCGATGAGTCCATTTATATTCGCCAAGAAATAGAAGCTATGGCGGAAATGGGCTCTCAAGCTGGTGCACTGCAGGCAGAAGAATCTGCAACAATTCGTAGCTTGCTGCAATTTAGACATGCCAAATTAGAAAACCTGATGACGCCCAGAACGGTACTTTTCAAAGTGCATAAAGATATGACAGTACATGATTATCTTGCTGATCATGGCTCGGTATCATTTTCTCGTGTGTTGGTATTTGATCAGAACAGCGATGATATTGTGGGCTTTGTACATAAAAATGACATTATGCTGGCTTACCACAGGTTGGGTGAAGAGTATAAGATCAGTAAATTAATGAAGCCGCTGTATACGGTACCTGAAACCTTAGCTGCACCCAGCTTGTTCCAAACCTTGTTGGAAAAGCGTATTCATATTGCGTTAGTTGTCGATGAATATGGTGATATTCAAGGTATTGTAACACTTGAAGATTTACTTGAATCTTTGATGGGAATGGACATTGTTGATGAGCGTGAGCAAACCAGCGACATGCAAGCCGCTGCTAAGCAAAAATGGCAGCAACGTGTTGATAATCACAGCCATCTCATTGTCACTGAAAACGAATCAGATGAGCAAGATAAGAAGTAATATTTGGCTCGTTGCGCATTAATCATTAAGGGTTAGAGTTAATCATTCTCTGCCAAGAGTGTATCCAACGCACAAACTCTGACAGGGCTTTTGGTCTACTGATCAAATAGCCCTGCATCAACAAACTAAACTTATATCGCTCTAAGTACTGTAACTCTTCTATTCGTTCAATGCCCTCTGCGACAATATCGAGTTGCTCGTTTTGAGCAATGTCTATCAAGCTATCAACCAACACCTGAGAAAAGCGATCTGATTCAATGTAGGTAATTAAAGAGCGGTCAATTTTTATTTCAGTGAATGGTAATGTCTTTAACTGGTGAATATTGGTAAATCCAGTACCAAAGTCATCTAGGGCGAGGTCAAAACCCCGTAAACGTAGGCGATTGATGGTCTCTAATTGCAAGCTGGTGACAATCGGCTGGTTTTCGGTGATTTCAACAATGACCTCTTGTGGTTTTAAGCGGTTCAACTCTAAGATTAAAGCTAATTTATCTGGACAGCTTGTGTCATTGAGCTGGATGGGCGAGAGGTTAAATGCCAGCTTAAAAGGATAATTTAATTCATTTCTGATCAACTGAAATTCAGTAGCTGCTTTTTCGAAGAGTTGAAAAGTCAGTAAGTTAACCAGATCGAGATCTTCTGCCACACCAATAAAGCGCTTGGGTAGCATGACTTGCCCTTGATCTTTGGAGACGATACGGGCCAGTACTTCAATGCTTTTAATCTGCTTGGTACCACGGTGAACCTTGGGTTGATAAAACGGGGTGATCTCATGTTGGCTAATGGCTTCGAGTAATTTATCTTCCGTGATAGGCTGCTCGTATTCTTCTTCTGTGCCGACAAAGCTATCTAATTTTTTTAAATTTCTTTCGACATCGAGGAGTTGGACTGGTTTAGCGATATTACCGATTAAGTGGGTGCAATGTTGTCTAGCTAAATTAGCCGCAAGATCTATGATGCGATTTTCCATTTCTGAGATGATGATGATGCCACCTGGATAATGTATCTCACCGAGATGACGAATAAACTCCATGCCGTCCATTTCAGGCATATTGAGGTCGGTAAAAATGGCATCAAAAGGGTAGGGAGATTGCTTTATTTTTTCGAGCGCTTTTGTTGCACTGTCGACCGCCGTAATGTGTTCGACATCAAGCTCAGAGAGGATAGCTTGCATCACGATTAAAATTGCTTGAGAGTCATCTACAACAAGTATGCGTCGGCTACGGTTGTTCATAATTTCCTGTCCCTAGGGCTGAATTTCACAGTTGCTCGCTAAGATTTGAAAGCTATTTTCTTACTTGATTTACAAGTATGACCAAATTATTGCAAACAGATCAGAGAGTGTGTCTGTTTAACACCATAAGCGTAGTACAACTTAGCAATAATTCACTCAATCTCTCTTCAATAGACACAGCGAATTAGTGATAATAGGAAAAATTTCACAGTGTAGTGAGCGTGATGACAAGAATTGAACTTCCTATCGGAAGCATGATGGTATCTGTGATGATACATCAGCACAAAGTAATACAAGTGTATAAAGAGCAGCAGTCAGTGCCCATAGAAGAGCATGGCGCGCACCAGCTTAGGGTTGAATTAGATGGACATGAACTACAATTGGATACGTCTGAGTTAAATACCAATGCGCTGGCTGTATCGGTTGATAACGCGCCTTGGCAATGGGTAGAGGTGCCACTTGCAACAGCACAGCAGCGCGGCAACTGGCTCGGTTTAGCTGCGCTGGGATTTAAACTATTTAAAAGTGCCAAAGTGATAAAAGCGGCACTGCTCGGCGCGTCAGTGGCTGGTTATGCATGGTTGTTCTCTTGGCAGTTTGCGTTAATGCTGGTGGCCTGTTTAGTCGTGCATGAATATGGCCATGTTAGAGCAATGAAATACTTTGGACTTAAAACCAAAGGTTTCTATTTGATCCCGTTTGTCGGTGGCTTAGCAATGAGTGAAGACAAGATGACTACGCGCTGGCAAGATGTGATCATTTCTTTGATGGGGCCTGCTTTTGGTCTTTTTACTTCTATTCTGGGTGTGGTTTTATACTATGTGACTGGCGCAGAGATCTTTGCTGGGGTCGCGGTGTTAAGTGCGCTACTTAACCTATTTAATTTACTTCCTATTTTGCCACTCGATGGGGGACATGTATTAAAAAGCATCAGCTTTTCGATGCGCTCTTGGATGGGGCTATTAGCCTGCTTAGGCGGATTGGCATTGGGGTTATGGATAAGTTATGAGTTTGGTTTAATGCTGCTGGCGTTTTTTATTTTTATCGGTAGTGTTGAGATTTTATTGGAATGGCGCAGTAGGCATCACACGCATTTATTGCCTCTAGATAGATATGGTCAAATTGTCTCCGCAGCACTTTATGTCTTGGTCGCTGTTGGTCATATTGCTGTGATGTGGCACTTCGCAGACTCAGATAATGTGATCCTGAGCCTGCCAGTTAAAGTGTTATCCAGCTAAACGAAAGTCAAAATCGCGGCGATAATAACGCCTGTTACAACTAGTTGTAGCAGGCAAAATCCCATAATATCTCGCGCCTTTAATCCCGCTATGGCAAGCACAGGTAATGCCCAAAATGGCTGGATCAGGTTAGTCCACGCATCTCCCCACGCCACTGCCATAGCGACACGAGCAATATCAGCTTCTAAAGCTTGCGCAGCAGGAATGACGATGGGCGCTTGAACAGCCCACTGGCCGCCGCCAGAAGGAACAAAGATATTGACTAACCCTGCACTTAAAAAGCTCCAAAATGGCAAGCTTTGTGCGCTGCTGATAGAGACAAACCCCACTGAAATCTGCTCTGCAAGACCAGTTTTTACCATAATGGCCATAATGCCAGCATAAAACGGGAATTGGACCACGATACCAGCACCGCCTTTGATGGCTTCTTGCAACGCATTGAGGGTGTTTGCAGCCGAGCCATGTAAGAGGATCGCCAGAAATAAAAACAGTGCGATGATGATATTGAGGTTTAGTCCGCCATTTTCCACTATAAAGTAGTGGCCTAAATAGCCACAACCAATGAGCCCTATGATCCCGCCAAGTAACGGACTATGCTCTAAGCGCTCAGCTGGGGTTAAATTAGTTTTAGTCGATGATTGAAGTGCTGAGCGTAACTTTTCCTTATCGATAAATATTTGCTCTTTTTTAGGCGGTAACATGGCGCGGTTTAACAAGGGTAATATGATCAACATGACTGCGAGCAAGATGAGGTTAAAGTACGAAAAAATCGTTTGTTCGGTGGTTAAAATGCCAATTTGAGATTGTGCAAAATGTCCCTCTGAAGCAACTGTTAAGGGCACGGAGCCGGCAAGTCCGCCATGCCAAATGATAAACCCTGAATAGGCGCTGGCGACGAGGACACGATAATCGACCTCAATCTGGCGAGCCAGTGCTTTGGCAAATAACGCGCCGACGACGAGTCCAAATCCCCAATTGAGCCAGCTTGCGAACATGGATACAACAGTGACAAGCAAGATGGCTTGGCCTGGAGATTTTGCACATTTTGCTAATCTGGAGAGGAGTTTGCCGCATAGCTGTGTATTGGCAAGCATAAAGCCTGCGATTAATACCAAGAGCATTTGCATGGCGAAGGTGAGCAAATTCCAAAGTCCAGCCCCCCAGATTTCAATAACCTCACTGGGCGCAGTTGGGGTGAAAAGAGTTGCCATTAGCATCACAAATAGGGTGAGGATGATGACAAAAACAAAGGGATCTGGCAGATAGCGTTCAACGACATTGCTCAGTGGTCGGGTGATCTTATTTAGCATGTGAAAAATCCTGTTTTTATTATTCGACCTACAAAGTGCTTTGCTGCATAGTGGGCGTGCTAAGCTAATATGGTCATATTTGATAATATAACTAACGAAATCACTAATAGTTAGTGTTTTAGACTAAATAAAGTCAGCTAATCTTATTTTTAAATATTTAAGTTATTGATATAATTGAATTAATAAATGTGGCACGTATTGTGGTTAATATTGTTTATAGTGAATGAAGCATGGAGCTTCTGTAAACTCTGTCACAATGTAATGTTATTGGAATAAACATACAACAAAGAGAGGTATTTATGGCAGGACAAGGTTCTGGCGGTAATGTTATTGCAGCAATATGTAATATATTTTTTCCTGGTTTAGGTCAGTTAGTTCAAGGCCGTATTTTGGCTGCGCTTATTTTTGCGATTATTACGTTTGGTGGCTACGCGCTATGGTTTTTAGTGGTGCCAGCAATTATTGCAGCGGTTGTTCATTTATGGGCGATCATCGACGCTGCCAAGTACTCTTCTAGAGAGTAACTTACACCACTCGATTTTACTTTTCTAAGTCAGCTCAGTTGCGTGGATATCGCCATGCACCTGAGCCTAATCAATTATTTTAATATCCCTATCTCCCCGTCGAATTGTATCAATGAGACAAACCTCAAAGTACCAGCCAATAAAGCCAAAAGCTCATAGTTAAAGGGCTTAATAACGTGGACATGACAACGCTACTGGCAAGTGTCGCTTGCGCACAAGCTTGTTGCCTAGCCACAAGGTAAGCATTGACTCCAAGCGGAGATGCGGCCATTAAAGTAAGCACTGAGATCTGCATCGTCGGTAACGCGAGCCCAGAAGCAAACCCCCAGACCATAGCAGGTAAAAGCAGCAGTTTCACGAGGCTTAAAATGAGTGCACTTTGCCATGCTTGTTGCAGTGAATATTGCACCAAACTTACCCCCAGAACAAACAGTGCGCCTGCAATGGCAGGTTTGGCTAGCCAATCCAATCCAGAGAGCATTAATTTAGGAATAGAAAGCTCAAGTGCATTGAGCAACAACCCAAGACTAATACTCAGTACAATGGGGTTGATGAATAAAGGTTTGAAGGTACTGATGAGGGATTGTTTCACCGTACTAGAAAATAAAAAGCTGAGTGCAAACAACAAAGCGCTGTGGAAGGTGATGATCATAAACACCATGGCCCCCGCATCAGTGCCAAGCGCTGCAATTATAACGGGTAAACCAACCAATACAGTATTTGAGTAGGTGCCGCTTAATCCCCACATGGCGGCTTCATTCAGTGCATTTTTATGTGTCATCCATTTTGCAAAGAGCACTAAGAAGTAACAGGTCGCGACAGGGAGATAAAAAGCTAGTAATAGTTTTGCAGATGCCACCTTTGATAGATCTGCTTGGTACATATTAAGAAATAAAAAAACGGGGATCGCCAAGTAAAAAATAAAGCGTCTGAGCCCTTCAAGCTGGTTGGTGGCTATAAAACCGGTTTTACCGCATACAAACCCCGCAAGGACTAAAAATATTAGTGGGAATAGAATTTCAACAGGGGTCATAGCAAAACGGTGCGAGTGAATTAGAGGTGCATTATACGAGCATAAGGGATTTTTTCATGACTTTATTACGGACTTTTTAGTGTGTCATTCCCTTGCCCATTTGAGGTTATTACGCGATATAATAAAACACTGTCCAGTGTGAGTATGAGTAGTATGGAATATCAGTTTATTAGAGATCCAATCACAGGTTATCGTGTGCGAATGTCACAGGAGCATGCGTTAGTTGGGCGCTGGCTCAATGAAGAGCTGGCGATTGCCGATGTAAAGTCCTTTGTCGAGCAAATGAAAAGTATCGTCAGTAGTCAAGATGAGATCCGTATAGAAGGACGTGAAGTCCGTTTGATCTTATCTAAAGACGAAGCCCTGTTTGAAGCGCACTCTTTATATCAAAATGATGTTGATTTATCTCGGTATGAGGATGACTTTTTAGAGCTAGACGAAGATGGGCTTGTTGCAGGATGCGGTTTTGAAGACTTTCAAGCCCTGATGCTAGATTGGCAAGCGTTTACACAGGGCCGAAGATAACTCTAAATTAAGCGGTGGCGTTTTGCGGTGGTGCACCGTATAGACGCTCAGCTCTTTGAAATAACACCCAAGAGGTTAAGATATATTTGTCATTGGACAAAGGCATATTGCCTCTGTGGGTATGCGTGAAGTAACTCGGTGCAATCACCATACTGCCTTGCTTGGGGGCAAGCTTTTTATTTTGATAGAAAAACTCGGTTTCTCCACCATCTTCCACATCATTAAGGTAAAACATAAATAACAGTACGCGGTGTAGTGCTTCATTATGATGGAGCTGTGGGTAAACCTCGCTGTGCCAATATGGGTAGCCGCCTTTGTTAACTGGATATTTTTGTGCCTGAATGGGTCCTAATCTAAACAGCTGCTGTGTCAAGATAGGCAGCTGCGGTTTACCGATTTCTTCGAAGTTATCCATAGTTAGATTGACTGGCTGGCCTGTTTGCGGATGATAGACATTCAAGCCAAATGCACCAAGCATCATAAAATAGTGCTCTTCTATATACTCAAATAAATATTTTGAGGTAGCTTGTTCAATTTCGCGCAGTTGACTCTGATATTCAGGGTGATTATTGAGATACAAATCTTGGCTGACTTTTTTACTGAGATCGACGCCGCCAGACGTTTGTCCTTGAGCTAAATGTGGACTTTCATCAAAGGTTTGCATAAATTTGTTGCAAAACTCTGCACTGAGTGCATTGTCATAAACGCGAATAAAATCAGTCATCTCAATCCTCAAAGGTTATTAGAATTATTATGCTTACAGAAAAAATCATGCCACGCTTTAGTGAAACCGATGTGCTTGGCCATATAAACAATACCGTACTCCCTGTGTGGTTTGAAGCTGCTAGAGCACCTATTTTCAAAATATTTACACCTGATTTAAATCCACATAACTGGAAACTGATTGTTGCCAAGGTAGAAGTTGTCTTCAAAGGAGAGCTTTTTTATGGTCAAGAAGTGGAAGTCAAAACCATGATTGAAAAGCTGGGAAATAGCTCCTTTGTGATTTTGCAGCAAGCTTGGCAGCACGGTGAATGCTGCGCAGAAGGGCGTACAGTTATGGTGCGATATGATTTTGCAAGCAAGTCTTCTGAGCTTTTAAGTGATGCTGAGCGCGAGGCATTGTCAGCGTATCTTTTGTAAAGTGGTCATGTGGCGCTGTATAAACAGCGCCATCTAAGGGTTACTTGGTGGTAATATGTGTTTTAAATTGATGCCCCAGCGCTGCAGAAATACAAGGGAGCACATCGTATTGGTAGCTCGATAAGGTATTGGCATCATCCAATTTGGTGATTTGCAATATCTCATAATCATTTAGCTCTATGATGCGTGTCCCGGGTGCATGCTCACAGCGCGAATGAGAGTCTGCTTCATATTCATAAATAAAATGCGCCAATATACGTTTTAAATGGGTTTCGTATTTCACCGTGTTTTCACTGACGGTAGAGATCCTCACTTTAAACGCTTCAAAGTCCGGATCTTCCTCAACGTTCTCTGCAGGCTCAACTTTTAAGAGATTAACTTCATTGGTTTGCTGGGTTTCATTATATGGCATAGCAACAGTAACTGGTTGGTTACTAATGATTTCAAACCACCCTCTGAGAAATTGGTTTACACCGCCAGACAAGCCTGTGTGTGATAATAGGTTAGCGACTTGTACAAGAATAAATAAGCTAAAAATAAAGCGTAATAGCCCAGTGGTGACAGGGAATTTGTAATCGATAGGTTGCCAAATACGATGCAGGCCAAATGGCCTCAATAATATCAGCGCTAACAAATATAACGGCTGAATAATTTGCAACAGCAACAGCAGTACGATGGTGGTGAGAAAAAACCAGGTTGGCAATGAGAGCAGCACACTGAGGTTGTGACTGTAGGGCAGGGGATCTGAACTGACGCCCGTAATGTCATTGATCATGCCTGCGGCTTGCACTAATGCATAGTTAGCGATAAAGGCATAAAAGAGTAAAATAATCGCTTTACCTGGCAAGCTCTCCCAAAACACTAAAAATTTTGGCCAAAACTCGTAGATCATGGCACACAGTACCAGTACTGCTACCAAGTTAAACCAGCCAGTATTGTCTTGGTTAGCAAAGATAATGGCGTAGATACTGATAAATAGGGACGAGAAGTAAAGTCTTTGCGGTGTATTCAGTGAGTGCCAAAAACGCTCAAAAGGGGCACTGATCTTGTTAGCTGTTTGCTTAACTGTGGTCCATGCGGGGTGATTCATTGTTATTTTAATTCCCTACTGTTTAAAACTAAGTTGCAGTGGTAAATGTATTACCACTGCAACTGAATAGTTATAACATAGGGCTAAGATAACGACCAGTGTGTGATTGCGGGTGTTGCGCGACGTCTTCAGGCGTGCCTGATACTAAAATTTGCCCACCACCTGAACCACCCTCAGGGCCAAGATCGACAATCCAGTCTGCAGTTTTGATCACATCTAAGTTATGCTCGATGACGACCACGGTATTGCCATGGTCGCGCAAGCGATGCAGGACGACCAATAATTGTTGGATATCATGGAAGTGCAAACCTGTGGTTGGCTCATCAAGAATATATAGAGTTTTACCTGTATCACGCTTCGAAAGCTCTCTAGCCAACTTAACTCGCTGAGCTTCACCACCTGAGAGCGTTGTTGCTGCTTGACCAAGTCGGATATAAGACAAACCAACATCCATCAATGTTTGTAGCTTGCGTTTAATCGCTGGGATCTTATCAAAGAACTCCCGTGCATCTTCCACCGTCATCTCGAGCACTTCATGAATGTTTTTACCTTTATAAAGTACCTCAAGTGTTTCACGATTGTAGCGTTTGCCTGTACATACATCACAAGGGACATACACATCCGGTAAAAAGTGCATTTCAACTTTTAATACGCCGTCGCCCTGACAGGCTTCACAGCGTCCGCCTTTTACATTGAAGCTAAAGCGTCCGACTTTGTAGCCGCGAGAGCGTGCCTCTTGCGTACCAGCAAACAACTCTCGGATCGCGGTGAAGATCCCAGTATATGTTGCTGGGTTAGAACGTGGTGTGCGGCCAATTGGGCTTTGATCAATGTCGATGACTTTATCGAAGTGATCTAAACCTTGAATGTCTTTATGCGGTGCAGGCTCGGACACGGTGGCACCGTTTAACGCGCGATGTGCAAGTTTGAAAAGGGTGTCGTTGATCAGCGTTGATTTACCTGAACCAGATACGCCTGTGACACACGTCATCAAACCGAATGGGATCTTCAAATCGACATTTTTTAAGTTATTCCCTGTGGCTCCAAAGAGCTCTAACCATTTTTCGTTTGGTTGGTGGCGCTCCTGTGGCACAACAATTTGCTTGGCACCCGCCAAGTATTGACCTGTTAACGAGTCTTTGTTTGCAATGATGTCATCACGAGAACCTTCGGCAACCACATGGCCGCCGTGCACACCTGCGCCTGGGCCAATATCGATAATGTGATCAGCTGCGCGAATGGCATCTTCGTCATGTTCAACTACGATAACCGTATTACCCAAATCACGAAGATGTGTAAGTGTACTAAGGAGTCTGTCGTTATCTCTTTGATGTAAGCCTATGGAAGGCTCATCGAGGACGTACATGACACCAACTAGACCTGCACCAATTTGGCTTGCCAGCCTGATCCTTTGCGCCTCACCCCCTGATAGGGTATCCGCACTGCGTTCGAGTGAGAGATAGTTCAGACCCACATTAATTAAGAAAGACAGTCTGTCGCGGATCTCTTTGAGTACCTTTTCTGCGATTTGTGCTTTTTGACCTGACAAAGTGAGATCTTCAAAGAACTGACATGCTTCGCCAATGCTCATGGTAGTCACGACCGGTAGATTGGTATCACCAATAAATACATGTCTTGCTTCTTCTCTCAATCGCGAGCCATTACAGCTAGGACAGGCTTGGCTGGTTTGGTATTTAGCGAGCTCTTCACGCACTGAGGTAGACTCAGTTTCGTGATAACGGCGATTCATATTATTTAAAACGCCTTCAAACTCATGATTGCGGGTGATTAAGTCTCCGCGATCATTGCGGTAACTAAATGCGATCTTCGTTTTACCAGAGCCTTCTAATACGACTTTTTGTGCGGATGCAGGTAGCTCACCAAACGGAATGTCTAAATCGAATCCGTAATGTTGTGCAACCGACGTCAGCATCTGAAAATAGTAGAAGCTGCGTTTATCCCAGCCCTTGATCGCGCCACCTGCAAGACTAAGCTCTGGGTTTTGCACGACGCGATTGGGGTCAAAGTATTGTCTTACACCTAGACCATCACAGCTTTGGCACGCACCTGCCGGGTTATTAAATGAAAACAGGCGAGGTTCTAACTCGGTCATGGCATAGCCACAGGTTGGGCAGGCAAAGTTGGCAGAAAAAATTAAATCTTCTGCATCCGGGTCATCCATACTGGCGATTTGCGCAATACCATCTGCTAATTCAAGTGCTGTTTCAAAGGACTCGGCTAATCGCTGTTGTAGACCGTCTTTTACTTTAAAGCGATCAACGACGACTTCAATAGTATGCTTTTTGTGGAGTTCCAATGTGGGTGGATCAGAGAGATCGCATACCTCTCCATCAATACGTGCTCGGATAAAGCCTTGGCTGGCAAGCTGCTCCAACAGTTTTACGTGTTCACCTTTACGGTTTTTCACCACGGGTGCGAGCAACATAAGTTTGCTGCCCTCTGGCTGAGCAAGTGCTGTATCTACCATCTGGCTGACTGTTTGCGCTTTAAGTGGCAGATCATGTGTTGGACAGCGCGGCTCACCGACTCGGGCGAATAACAGTCTTAGATAGTCGTAGATCTCAGTAATAGTACCCACTGTTGAGCGTGGGTTGTGCGACGTAGACTTTTGCTCGATGGAGATAGCCGGAGAAAGTCCTTCGATGTGATCAACATCAGGTTTTTCCATCAAGGATAAAAACTGTCTTGCATAAGCGGAAAGAGACTCGACATAGCGTCTTTGGCCTTCGGCGTATAACGTATCGAAAGCAAGAGAAGATTTTCCTGAACCAGACAGTCCAGTAATAACAATTAACTTGTCTCTTGGGATAGTTAAAGAGATGTCTTTGAGGTTGTGCGTACGCGCACCTCTTACTTCTATTTTATCCATAGTGGCCTTATGTGAATCTCATGTGCTTGCAACCATTATTTGGTACGTATATCCCGATTTGTGGTGTTTGCTATTTCACTGTTGTGAAATGTGTGTTCTTTGATACGTACTTAATTAACCTAGGTGATCACGCTTAGGGTTTGCAAACTAAATTATGGGTAGCTGTATACACATACAGTATACTAAAAGCTGCGGTTATTCCACCCTTGATACGTGCTAAGCCATGTACTGGCTCACTCGTTGAGGTTGATTGCAAGAATAGACGGAATAAGCGCGCATGTTAGCGCATCCGACATACAAAATTAAGCTTTTGCAAAAATAAACAACTAAACTTATTTTTGAATATCACCTACTGAGTGGTGCAAGTGCGTTTTTTGCTTTTGAGTCTTTTTTTTCTACCGCCTTTGTGGGCATGCGAAATGACGGTGCGATTTGAAAATTACGCCGCACAATCTCGTTTGGATGAAGAAAAGGGCTGGCACGGAATGGATGTTGATTTTGCCAAAGCCTTATTGGATGAGGCTGGGTGCAGTTATAAGTTCGTCAGTATTCCATGGGGACGTTCATTGAAAATGCTCGAAGCGGGCAATATTGACTTAGTACTCAGCGTTACTCGCACGCAAGAGCGCACTGAATTTGCCTATTTTGTGGGTCCTCAGCGTATGGAAACAATCGTGTTTGCAATGAATGCAGAGCGCTTGTTTGACGTTGATAGCATGGATGATTTGTTTTCTCTACCCGTACCAGTTGCGATACAGCAAGGCGCATTTTATGGGCGCACTTTTACCGAACGGTATAGCAAACGGTTAGGCGATGAAACCCAATTTATCTTTGTTCCTGATAATCAAACTAAACTCAGTTTACTCAAACATGGGCGTATTGCTGGCTTTTTAGAAGAAAAGTTTAATATTATTTTTCAGTCAACTAATCACCCTGATTTTATGACCATAAAAATCGCACCGTTGGTGGTGAATCAATCACCGGTCTATTTTGCATTTAGTAAAAAAAGTGTGTCTGACAAGCAACTAGAACACTTAGTAAGCGCGTATAACAGGTTAAATAAAACTGGGCGTTTTAGTGAAATATTAAAAAAATATCAGTTGGACTGAGTTTTTGCTAAACTAGCTCGCGATTTTTTACTGTTTGACTTTACATTACTTTATGTCCAATCAATCTTTGAACCAAATTGAAAAACGCGCCGCTTTTTCACTGGCGGGAGTCTTTGCTTTTCGCATGCTCGGCTTGTTTATGCTGATGCCAGTATTGGCTATTTATAGTGATTCATTCGAAGATGTTTCGCCTCTTTGGATTGGACTGGCTATTGGTGCGTATGGTTTGACACAGGCGCTTTTACAGATCCCAATGGGATGGCTGTCAGATAAGTTTGGCCGCAAACCAATCATCATTGGCGGTCTCGTGGTATTTGCAATTGGCTCTGTTATTGCTGCAACCGCGGAATCTATTTACTGGGTGACGGCGGGCCGAGCGCTACAGGGGATGGGTGCTATTGCCAGCGCTTTGCTTGCGCTTGCATCTGATTTAAGTCGTGATGAGCAGCGACCTAAAGTGATGGCGGTGATCGGCATGTGTATAGGTTTGAGTTTCGCTGTGGCCATGTTAGTCGGCCCAATGGTTGCTGCTGCTTTTGGTATTGCTGGGGTCTTCTGGCTGACTGCGATATTGGCTGTGGTCGGCATCTTAATTGTCTTGTTTGTGGTGCCTAATGCGGTGCACAAAGCACCTAAAGGCGACACGGTTGCGTCACTGGTCGATATTAAAAATCTGGTTAAGCACCCGCAATTATTACGCTTAGATCTTGGCGTATTAATGTTGCACCTAACCCTAACTACATTATTTGTTGTCTTGCCTGCGAAATTGATTGATGACGGGCTAGATGCACAGTCTCATTGGCAAATATATATTCCGGTATTGATACTTGCGTTTGTTTTGATGGCGCCAATGATGATGATCGCAATCAAGAAACAAAAAGAAAAACAGGTGTTCTTAGGCGCTGTTGCCATGTTGAGTATCAGTACTTTATTACTGGTATGGTTGTCTGATTCGCTGTGGGGCATCGCACTGTCAATGACCTTGTATTTTATCGCTTTTAATTTCCTAGAAGCGACCATGCCAGCACTGGTCTCTCGGATCTCACCTGCAAACCAAAAGGGCTCTGCAATGGGGGTGTTTTCCTCTGGACAATTTTTAGGTGCCTTTTTAGGTGGCGTATTGGGAGGCTACCTAGCGCAGCACTATGAGACGCAAACTGTATTTGCTGCGGCAGCAGGAATTGGGTTAATATGGCTGGCTATTGCATGGCGCATGCAAGTCCCTCCACGTAGTAAAGCCATGAGCTTTGTAACAGAACTCGATAAACCTCAGCATGCACAAACACTTGCTGAAAAACTGGTCACATTACCGGGCGTGTTAGAGGCGACTGTAGTCAGTGAAGAAAATCGCGCTTATTTAAAAGTGGATGAAAGTAAATTTGATTTAAACCAAGCGAAGCAAATTTTATATTCTTCATAACGAGCAACGAGGTGCGATGAGAAGTCGAATTCGAAGCGCAATCGGTATACAATCGTTCATAGAGAGTAAAATTAAGCAATGCTTGTAATTGTGTGAGGAGAGGGTGCCATGGCACGCGGTGTGAATAAAGTAATCTTGGTAGGTAACCTAGGCCAAGATCCTGAAGTTCGATATATGCCTAACGGCAACGGTGTAGCGAACATTAGTATTGCAACCACAGATAGTTGGAAAGACAAAAACACAGGTCAGCTGCAAGAGCGTACTGAGTGGCACCGAGTTGTGTTATTCGGTAAATTAGCTGAAGTGGCTGGTGAATACTTACGTAAGGGCTCACAAGTATATATTGAAGGTCGTTTGCAAACGCGTAAGTGGACCGATCAAAGTGGTCAAGACAAGTATACAACTGAGATCGTCGTAGACATGGGCGGTCAAATGCAAATGCTTGGTGGCCGTAATGAGCAAGGTGGTCAATATCAATCTGGCGGTAACCAAGGTGGTTACGGACAGCAGCAAGGTGGTGGTTTTGCGCCTCAGCAAAATAATCAGCAGCAATATGGTCAACAGCCTGCCGCGCAGCAGGGCGGTTTTGCACCACAGCAGCAAGCGCCTCAGCAAAGTGCGCCTCAGCCGCAAAATAATAATTTTGGTGGTGGGCAATCTCAAAGTGCACCTGCGCAGAGTGGACAGCCTCAAGGCGGCTTTGCACCACAGCAGCAAGGCAGTGCTTCTAATCCAATGGAGCCACCAATTGACTTTGATGACGATATCCCGTTCTAATCAAAGGCAAATATAAAGTTATTTGACACTGAAAAGCCGCTAAATAGCGGCTTTTTTAATGTTATTAGAACGGTAATGGTGAAGCGGCTAGTTAATAAAAATAGCGAAAAGCTTTCAACATGAGATTGAAGAGCTTAACTCTACAAATAAAAGGTGGAGAAATCAAAGTAGCTGTTTGCTCAATAGGTTTCTTCAATGGCAGTGCAACTACAAAAAGAGGCCGCGTTAATTTTAAAAGTCAATCACGCCTTGCTATAAAGTGTCCATAGCCTGTTTAGCGCGCCGACCTTGCGGAGCAGTGACCTCTCCCAGCTGATAGTCCACCATATGCTTCTTCTTCAAAGTGAAATGATGTAAGCATGATCATTTATTCGAATTTACCTAAGAATTTATTTTTGTCAGGTATTGTATGTCGCTTTTAAATATAGTTTTTGTATTTTTACTACATTGTGATACCTAAGCCATAATGAGATTTGTGTTAAGCACATTGAGATGACATACATAGGGTATGCGAGCATTTGTACACAGTGAAAAAGCTTTGAAACTCAGGCTAAAATTGTTGTTTAGCTTGGATTTGATATGTCAAAAGTTATGGCGCTCAGAAGTAGAAAGCATTTTTTAATGTCTTTGTGCTATCTGTTTCTTTTATTATCCTAAAAAATAATACATTCAAGATCAGCAGCTTTTGGGAATCTTAATTAGGTTGCCTTGAGTTTTGGATTAGATTGAACAAAACTTTAAGCAGATCCCTTGATGGCAGCCTGTATTATGTTTCACTTCGCGCTAACTAAACACATCGCTAAACGTGAGTACGTGTTTTTGGTTGCTTGGAGTATTCTGCTCTTAGTGAGTAATTTAGTTGTAATACAATCAATCAGTACTGGGATTGATGAAGAATCACAGCGTTTAGATGCGCAGTTATCTTATTATATTGTTCCTATTCCTCCTCAAGAACTCGGCAAGTTGGCTAATCAACATGGTTTTAGCGTTTTCCCTAGTAATGATACTTTCATTTCGTGGTTTTCATCCCCACATCATTTTAAGGTCGGTGAGCATTCGATGAGTATGTATCCCACACAATTGATCAATAAAGGAATGATGTGGTTTATTTGGGTCAATACGGCCATTTTTGGAGCTGGGGCATTATTTGGCACTGTCTATTTGAGAAAACGGAAGCGTCATGTAGAACGTCGTAAGGTAAGTAAGCAGCTCACGCACAGAACACGTAATGGTAATGGGGAAAGTTTGGTGAATATACCTGTTACAACGGAGCAGCAGGTGACGATGTTTGCAATGTTTAAATGGCGTTGTGAACTGCCCAAGCACATTGAGCCGCAGAGCCACTTTAGTGTCACTTTAGCGAAGTGTTTTAATAAGTACCAGTATTGTTCAGCCAAGTATTTATCGTCAGGCACTTTGACCGTTACACTCGGTACATTAGGCAAAAATGAAGTTGAGCAAGCGATTAAACGCTTACATGAAGTTGTATATCAGGCATTGCTTGCCTTTCGCGGAGATTTGTCACGCAGTGCGGTTAAGTGCGGGGCGTGTTTTTATGGCGAAGGAGCAGACCAAACGCAAGTGTATCAAATTGCCAGATCTTCTCTTAGTATTGCGCAAAACCATGTATGGCAGCATATACATATGTTGCCACTGAATCACACGTTAGCTGAGAGTTTACTGGATGCTGAAGTGCATATTATGGAAGATATTCGCGCTGGGCGATTTGTACTTTTTTGTCAGCCTTTATTTGATTTCAAATCACAAGATGTGATCCAAAGTGAAGCGCTATTGCGTGTTCGGCACAAAACGCTAGGATTAATCACCGCAGGGCAATTTATTCATAAAATACACCATAATGAACACTTAGTTGAACTTGATAAGGCGATTGTTAAACAAGCACTAAAAGTACTATCTAAAGAGCCAAGAGGGTTTTCGGTGAGTGTTAATTTACATGTGGTGAACTGGTCTAATAGTGTATTTTTAAATTGGTTGATAGGCATTTTGAAGGATTCTGGCCGTGCAAGTGATGTGACTCTGGAGCTGATGATAAGTGACTATTATCAGCATAAAGATTACTTTGAGCAGTTTTTTTCTTCATTACTGCTGCTGGGTACCAATGTGGTGCTGGACCACGTCAATAAACCTCTAGATGTGATCCAATTACAAAGGCTGCATAATGTAACGGGGATCAAGTTGGCTTTTGAACTGATCCACGGCATTAATGGATGTGCAAAGCGGCGCGCGGTAGTGAAGCAGATAGTGGGTCAAGCCAAGAAGTTGCAAGTACCGGTATATGCAGTGGGTGTAGAAACACAAGATGAGTTTAACTGTATTAAACGCCTTGGTGTTGATGGTGCGCAAGGGTATTTTTTCAGTGCGCCCTTGTTAGAACTGGAAAATAGCTTAAATTAATTGTCGATAACGCAGGCCATCTAGTCCCTGCAGACCCCCCGTGTGTATGGCAATAATCTGACTATGCTTTGGGAAATGATCTTGCTCAATCAACTGCCAAAGTCCATACATCATTTTACCTGTATAGATGGGCTCTAGAGGCAAGTGATGGTCACGTCGCATTGTCTGGCAAAATTGCCAAAGTGCGTGTGAAAACTTACCATAACCACCTTCATGAAATTGTGTCAGTATTTGCCAATTTTTTTGAACCATCGCCTTTGGGTTTAGATTCATGATTTCCTCATTTAAATACTCCGCCCCTTTCAGTACTGCAAACCCGATAAGCTGTACGGAGGGGTCAAGTCCATCAAGTATACCGGCTAGCGTTCCACCGCTACCAACAGCACAGCAAACATAGTCACTTTTAGGTAAAGAGCGTGCTAATTCTTCGCAGCCTTGCAAAGCAAATTGGTTGCTACCACCTTCAGGTATGATGAAAGCATTGGGAAATCGCTTTTTGAGCAGAGCAAGGTAATCAGGATCATGACGTTGTCGATATTCAATTCGAGTGACGGGATGTAGGTTGACGTTACATGCTTTGGCAAAGCGGATAGTTGGATTTGCTGCATCAAGGTGTGGCCCTCTCACAATAATATCCGCAGGGATATTGTACAGCTTACTGGCCATGGCGGTTGCATAAACGTGATTTGAGAAAGCGCCACCAAAGGTGAAAAGAGAGCGGCATTGCTGGCGTTTAAGTTCTACAAGATTATATTTAAGCTTTCGCCACTTGTTTCCCTGTACAGTGGGATGGAGTAGATCATCTCTTTTTACCAGCAATTCAATTTTTTTGGCTGCCAATAAAGGGTGCCTAATTGTCTGCAGAGGCGATTCTAAGTAGCTTGTAGTCTTCATTTGATTTTCGATTTATCTGTAAATAAACGCTTTGAAGTTATTATTTCATGAAAATGTGCTCAGAACACTGGTAAGTACGTGACTAATAGTTGTAAACTCAGATATTAATTGTGCAAGGCTTGTGTTTTACTTCGTAAGTACATAGCATTGAGCATTAAAACATCAAAAATAACAAAGACCAAAACAACTGCCGCTGTTGGGAATGGAATATATGCGAATTGCTCCTTTATCTCTTTTTGTCTCTGCCGCCTTATTGTCTGTAAGTGTTTGGGCACAAGATACTGCGACTGTGACAGCTATCGAGTCAGAGCGCTCCGAAAAACAGGCTGAGTTAGATAGATATACTCAGATTTTAGACAAGCACGTGGCTGAAGAAGCCCGTTTACAATCACAACTTGAATTGTTGAGGACAAACTCAACAGAGTTGGATAAAGAAAAGAATCAGGCGCTCGACGCCATGAATGATTTATATCGTCGATTGATTGACGATCCTTCTATTGATATTTCATCTGCGCAGATGAGATACCAGCAGTCTGTTGCTGATCATAAATCGAATAAAGAAGATATAGCGATGCAGTTAGCGGCCATAGCATCGCACCGCAAAGACATAGAGCAAATTCGCGTTAGTAAACATACCCTAGTCAATACGCTTGCGAGCTTAAAAGATCAATTAAGTACAGCGCGTGTGGAGCGGCTTCGCAACGAGTTTACTCGAGAGGGCACATTAGAAGTTGAACACACCATCAATTGTAAGCGTACAGAAACGCTTGCGGCGTGTGAGCAAAGAGGTCAGCAATTAGGTCTACAAAAAGCAACCAAGCGTTTTATCGATCAGATATTTGCAAACCTAACAGAGCAACGCATTGTAGAGCCGAAGAGACATTTAGCTGGCGCGCAAGTGCAGGTCGTGAGCAGTCATGTGATTGGCAGTGCATTCAGCGGTCAGGGTAATTACAGCGTCAATTTAAGTGTGACAATGCGCGGTGATGTCAATAATAGCCGACTTTGTGGTTTGTTAGCGCTGGATAATCGCTTTTGTAGCGAGTATGGCACGCCGCTATCTGTAGGTTACCAAGCAAGTTATCCAACGACGTTTAGTGACAGTCAGCTTACTTTTAAAGATGAGCTGGATAAGCCTGAACCGAGTGTACCAAGTGTAACCGCACTTCAACCACAGACAGAAATTAAATCACAAATCATTCAGCAAACACCTCAAGACAGACAAGTTGACCTAACTTTAAGATCTAATGTTTATGATGATGAAGTGTTTATTGATGGTGTAAGTTATGGCTCGACTAAGCTGGTTGTCAGTGTACCTACAGGGTCTTATGACATTGAGATCCGTAAATTAGGCTATGAGTCATATAAGGCCAGAGTTGACGTAAGACGTGCTCGAACGATAAACGCAAAGCTGATAAAAAAGCCTGAGTCGATTGCTGCACCGACACCGAAAAGAGAGCAAGTTGAGCGTCCAAGCACTGTACAAAAATCAGTAACGCCTAACTTGGTTGAAAACAAAGTGGTGATTATTCCTGCAGGATCATTCCAAATGGGTGATTTAACCGGTAATGGACTGGCTAATGAGCGCCCAGTGGTAGAGAAAGTACTCAGTCACTCTTATGCGATGCAAAGCAATGAAGTGACGGTAGCAGAATACAGGCAATTTATTGTTAGCACTGGCTATCAAACAGAGGCTGAAAAAGGCACAGGTTGCGCTCATTACAAAAATGGCGAGCCTATTTGGGAAAGCGAATATAATTGGAGTAATCCAGGCTTTGAGCAAGCTGAAAACTTTCCCGTTGTTTGTGTAACCTATGAAGATGCTAAAGCATATGCAAACTGGTTATCTGCGGAGCAAGGCATTCAATATCGCCTACCAAATGAAGTAGAGTGGGAATATGCGGCCAGAGCCGGGACTAGTTCAGAATACCCTTGGGGCAATGAGATTGGTAGAGGGTTGGCAAACTGTGGATGGTGTGGCAGTGAATGGTCAAATAAAAGTCCATCCCCAGTTGGTGAGTTTTCACCAAATAACTATGGTTTATATGATACCGTCGGCAATGTTTGGGAGTGGACGCAAAAGCGTGCTTCTCAGGAAGATGTGACGGTTCGAGGCGGTGCATGGAACTTTGCTCCAAGCTTGGCTAGGGTATCAACACGCCTAGCATTAGCACCTGATTTTAGAGCTAATTATATCGGTTTTAGATTAGTTCGCGAAAGATAAATAATGCGCCGAGTAAGGTGCGTTCAGCTAAAGTGCAGTTAGCACTTTGTAGAGTTAAATATTTTAGCCGCAGTGACAATGATTGCGGCTTAGTTAAAAGAATTCTTTAAGGTTACCCAGCCTCATGTTTAAAAAGCTACGTGGATTATTTTCAAATGACCTGTCTATTGATTTAGGCACGGCGAATACACTGATTTATGTGAAAGAAGAAGGCATTGTATTGAACGAGCCTTCTGTTGTGGCAATTCGTCAAGAGCGAGCAGGTGGACCAAAAAGCGTTGCCTCTGTCGGCACAGCTGCAAAGCAGATGCTTGGTAGAACGCCTGGCAATATCAAAGCGATAAGACCAATGAAAGACGGTGTTATTGCGGATTTCTATGTCACAGAAAAAATGCTTCAGCATTTTATCAAGCAAGTTCACAACAATAACTTTATGCGTCCAAGTCCTCGCGTATTAATTTGTGTACCGTGTGGTGCAACACAAGTTGAGAAGCGTGCGATCCGTGAGTCAGCCATGGGTGCTGGCGCGCGCGAAGTGTACTTGATTGAAGAGCCGATGGCCGCAGCAATTGGTGCTGGTTTGCCAGTATCTGAAGCGACAGGTTCTATGGTTGTTGATATTGGCGGTGGTACAACTGAAGTTGCGATAATCTCGCTTAATGGTGTGGTTTATTCATCTTCTGTGCGTATCGGTGGTGATAAATTTGATGAAGCCATTATTAACTATGTAAGACGAAATTTTGGTAGTTTAATTGGTGAAGCAACCGCGGAGCATATCAAGCATGAAATCGGTTCTGCTTTTAAGAGTGAAACGCCAATTGAAATTGAAGTGCGCGGACGTAATTTAGCAGAAGGTGTACCACGCTCGTTTACGCTCAATTCACACGAGATTTTAGAAGCATTGCAAGAGCCTCTAATGGGGATTGTTAGCGCCGTAATGGTTGCGTTAGAGCAGTCACCACCTGAGTTGGCATCGGATATTTCAGCACACGGCATGGTATTAACTGGCGGTGGCGCATTGCTAAAAGATTTAGATCGATTACTGATGGAAGAAACAGGGATCCCAGTAGTGGTGGCTGATGATCCACTGACGTGTGTTGCGCGCGGTGGTGGCAAAGCGCTTGAGATGATTGATATGCATGGTGGCGATGTATTTAGTTACGACTGATGAATTTACTGTTTGGCCGAAGCATCTCTTTACAACTGCGACTTACTGTCGCAGTTGTGCTTAGTATTATCCTCATCATAGGTGACCGATATACCTCTGGTGGTACTTTTGTCAGAACGACACTCAATACGCTAGTTAGTCCAGTTTTATATGCTGCAAACGTGCCATACGAATTATTTAATGTGGGTGCGCAAAGCTTGCATACTCGAGACAGGCTGTTAGATGAAAATGAAACCTTGCGTGCCAAGCAACTTTTGCAAAGTGAGCAGCTTCAGCAATTCCAATTTTTATTAAAAGAAAATAATGAGCTGCGAGCACTACTGGGCGCTTCGTCACGACAATCCCATAGCCGCCAAATCGCGCAAGTACTGTCGGTGCGTTCGAATCGATATAATCACCAGGTTGTTATTAATAAGGGCACGATTGATGGCGTATCAGAAGGGCAAGCTGTTATTGATGAACTCGGATTAGTAGGTCAATTAACGCATGTCGGCACCACGACCTCCCGTGTATTGTTGATGACAGACACAACCCATGCGACCCCTGTTCGGATCTTACGTAATGATGTCAGTATGGTAGTCGAGGGGATAGGCAAGATTAATTTGGTGCAATTAGCCCATGTGTCACACAGTTTGGATATTCGTATCGGCGATATCTTAGTGACCTCAGGCCTTGGCAGCCGCTTTCCTGAGGGCTATCCAGTTGCCGTTGTCACTGAGATTGACAGAGATGAAGGACTGCCTTTTGCAAAAGTTTATGCTGAACCAATCGCGCAGTTAGACAGGATTAGACTACTGGTTATTTTAGGGGAAAACGATACGGAGGTAAGTAATGAGCCGTAGCTTTTCTTTTATCACTTTTAGCGTGTTTCTTGCGCTTATTATGGCATTGATGCCATTACCCTTTTCTTTAGAACCTTTTAGACCAGATTGGGTCCTATTAGTATTGATGTATTGGTCAATTGCGTTACCGCACCGGGTTAACATTGGCTGGGCATGGTGTACGGGTCTGATCATGGATTTGGCTGTAGGCTCTCCTTTGGGTGTTAACTCGTTGACTTACTCAGTGTGCATCTATATTACAGTCAGTAATTTCCAGAAGTTAAGAAACTTCTCCTTGTGGCAGCAAGCCATGTTGATAGGTCTGTTTTTAGCGCTGTACCACTTATTGCAGTTTTGGCTAAATCACTTCTTATTAGATATTTATTTTAATCCTGCATATTTATGGCCGGCTTTGGTTGGTATGTTGTGTTGGCCTTGGATCTTCCTATTGCTGAGGAAGTACCGTAGACATTTTAGGATCCGTTAATGACCGTAAAGTTATATTTGGCTTCGGCATCCCCACGCCGCAAAGAGTTATTGAGCCAGCTTGGTTACGATTTTGAGCAATTTTCTGTCGATGCGGATGAGCGAGCTTTGCCAAATGAAGCACCTGAAGCTTTAGTTGAGCGCTTGGCTAGGTTAAAAGCACAAAGTGGCGTTGGTATAGGCAGTGAGAACCGTCCAGTTTTAGGTAGTGATACGATTGTTGTCGCTAATGGAGAAGCGCTCGGTAAGCCTGTGAACAAAGACGACTTTATCTCTATGATGTCTAAGCTATCAGGCAACACGCATCAAGTGATGACTGCGATTGCACTGGCAGATAATCAGACAGTGATGAGTAAAACAATCATCACAGAGGTGACTTTCAAAGTACTTTCAGCTGCGGAAATAGAACAATATTGGTCAAGCCAAGAGCCACAAGATAAAGCAGGTGGATATGGTATACAAGGTCTAGGTGGGCGATTTGTAACACAGCTTAAAGGTAGTTATTTTGCTGTAGTCGGACTACCTTTATATGAAACAGACGAATTAATTCAAGCATTTATGGCGGGTCGAGATGAGTAGCGAATTATTGATCAATGTAACACCAAGTGAAAGTCGAGTCGCACTCATTGAAAATGGTGTGCTGCAAGAAGTACAAGTTGAACGCGTCGGTAACTTAGGCATTGTTGGCAATATTTATTTAGGCAAGGTGAGCCGAGTTCTACCGGGTATGCAAGCCGCATTTGTCGATATTGGCCTAGAAAAAGCTGCTTTTTTACATGCTTCAGACATTGTCAGTAGTGCTTCTATTGAAGAAGCGGTTGATCATCAGCCAATTAAAAAAGTGCAGGATATTAGAGAGCTAGTTAAGCAAGGTCAGTTCATTATGGTACAGGTGGTGAAAGACCCGATCGGTACCAAAGGGGCGCGTTTAACCACGGACATTACTATCCCTTCTCGCTACTTAGTCTTTATGCCAGATGCAACGCACGTTGGTGTTAGTCAAAGAATTGAAACAGAAGAAGAGCGCGATCGTCTTAAACATATTGTTGCCCAATATAATGATGAAAATGGTGGCTTTATTGTTCGTACTGCCGCTGAAGGCGCTGCGGAAGCTGAATTAAAACATGATGCAGAGTTCCTAAAAAAACTTTGGCAAAAAATTGTTAGCAAGCGAAGAAAAACTAGCAAAGCAAGTATCTTGCATGAGGACTTGACGCTGGCGTTCCGTACTCTACGCGATTACGTTGGTGAAGACATGGAGCGTATTCGTGTTGATTCCAAATTAACGTATCAGCAATTGAAGGCGTTTACAGAAGAGTTTGTTCCTCAGCTATCAGAGACGTTGGAGTATTATCCTGGCGAGCGTCCGATCTTTGATCTTTTTGATGTTGAAACAGAGATACAAAAAGCGCTACACCGTAAGGTTGAACTGAAATCAGGTGGCTATTTAATCATAGATCAAACAGAAGCCATGACGACCGTAGATGTGAATACTGGGGCGTTTGTTGGCCATAGAAACTTAGAAGAAACCATTTTCAATACGAATGTCGAGGCAACTTCTGCTATTGCGCGTCAGCTTAGGTTAAGGAACCTAGGCGGTATTATCATTATTGACTTTATTGATATGGTTTCAGATGAACATAAACGCCGAGTACTGCATTCACTTGAAGCGGCATTGGCAAAAGACCGCGCCAAAGCAAATATTAACGGGCTGTCAGCGCTTGGCTTGGTTGAAATGACGAGAAAGCGCACAAGAGAAAGTCTAGAGCACATTTTATGTGATGTATGCCCTTCATGCTCTGGTCGAGGATCTCTGAAAACCGTAGAAACGGTTTGTTATGAGATATTGCGTGAAATTGTCCGAGTAAATCGTGCATATGATGCGGATAAGTTCATGGTGTATGCCTCTGCGGCTGTGAGTGAGGCGTTAGTTAATGATGAATATCATAATTTGGCTGAGCTGGAACTGTTTATCGGAAAGCAAGTGAGTATCCAAACTGAAAACTTGTACAGCCAAGAGCAGTTTGATGTGGTAATGATGTAGGCCGATATGCACCCCAAAACAATTTGCTTTTTTTGTATTCGAAAGGTTTGGCAAGCTTTTGCTGTAACCTTGGTTATGCTTGCGGTATTGGTTTCTCTGTTGAAGCTGAGCTTGCCGTACGCTAACGATTACAAAAATAGCATTGAATCTCTGATTTACCGTCAACTTAACGTTGAGTTGAGTATTGGCTCAATCAGCGCCAGTTGGCAGGGTACTGGGCCTGCCCTTGTGCTTGAAAATGTGAGTTTTGAAGATAATCAAAACGCACCTATCTCTCTTCATATTGACAATACCAGCTTGCAAGTCAACGTTGTTCAGTCTTTGCGGCAGTGGCAGTTAGTTTCCAATTATTTTGTGCTTGATGGTTTTAAAGCAAATATCCACCTCAATAGGCTCAACTTAGATGATAGTGCTAATGCAGGAGAGTTTGAGCAGCAGGCACTTATCGAAGGGTTATTTTTAGGGGAAACTGGGCACTTCTCAGTTCAAAATAGTGAAGTTAATTTATTGGGTGCACATGATTTGCATCATACAATACTGATCCAAGATATGGTTTGGCAAAATAGCGCCAATGCACATCATGGTGAGGGGCGACTTATTTTCCCTAGCTTATCTCAAGGTAGTTTGAATACCCGAGTTAAGCTTTCTGGACAAACTTTACAAGAAATTGAAGGCGATATTTATCTACAAGCCAATGATTTGAATGTATTAGACTTAATCAATGAGCATTTAGACGACAGTTATCGAAATCTGAGTGCTAGCATCAATGGTCAACTCTGGACCCAATTGCAGCATGGAAAATTAACTGACGTTTTGGTGCAAGTTGAACCCAGCTACGTTACCTGGAGTGATAAAAACCAGTTAAATAAATTAGGTCTAGAAAGTGGTCAGGTATTAATTGAACCGTCTGAGAGTGGTTGGTCACTGAACAGCTCTGAGTTTATATTTATCAGCAACGAACATGATTATCAGCCAACGCAATTTCAAGGCCAGTGGTCGAGTACACAGCGCACACTTTGGTTACAGCAGTTTGATTTAGCGCCAATAGCAGAGGCGCTCGCACTGACTCGATACGAGTGGGCGAAAGGCATAGAAAAAAGCCAGTTTCAAGGTGAACTTAATAAAGCCAGAGTAACTTGGCAGGCAGACACTGGCATTAATGTATGGGGTCTTGCAAAAAGTGTAGTGTGGCTTGAAAGTGATGCTGCACCTGGTTTAACAGGGCTAGATCTTGAAATTAACTGGCAGGGGCAGCGTGGTGTTGTCAGCGTGAGCGCACATCAACAACAGCTCATGACTGGAGCGCGCTTTATCAAACCCATTGATATTGAAGAGCTCAACGGCGACATACATTTTTGGCAAGGTGTAAACGGGCATTGGCAAGTGAATTCAGATAACTTGTGGGTGAGTAATGAACACCTTGCTGTGGCGCTAGAATTCCATACTCGTTTATTCTCTCAACCTGAATTAGATTTGTATGCTGAAGTATATGGTCAAGATGCATCGATTGCGGGGCATTACTTTCCATTGGACTTAATGCATAGCAATTTGGTTGAGTATTTAGACAGAGGGATTATTGCTGGTGAAGACGTACGTGCTCAAGTACTGCTGTCAGGGCCATTAAGTGCTTTCCCATATCGCGATAGACAAGGGCAGTTTGAAGTGTTGGCGCATATTGATGGCGCCGAGTTTTTATTTGCACCTGATTGGCAAAGTGTAAAAAATGCCGGCGTTGAACTGCATTTTCACAATGAACGCATGGATATCACAGCGGGCTCAGGCCAGCTGTCTAATCAGGATATTCTCGGGAAGGTTGTGGTGAGCTTGGCTGACCTTGAGCAAGCCGATAATCTCATTGTTAAAATCAACCAGCAAACAGAAGCATCTAGCTTAGGCGCTTTTTTTGCAGATACACCAATCGCCGATCCGTTAGTTAATGTGCTTGATATTGTCCAAGGTAAGGGCACAGCCAATGGGGAGATAGAACTCGATATCGACTTACATAATCTAGATGTTGTTGCGAAAGGAACAGTACAATTAAATGGCAACCATATCTACCTTAGTAAACCGGGTATGCAACTTAATGATGTGCATGGCGAATTAATATTTCATGATGATGAGATTAAACTCCAGAATGCAAAAGCGACTTGGCTAACTATGCCGATTGATTTCTCCGTTATGGGTAATGGTGATCAACAAGGTTATGAAGTAAATATAGAAGCAGCTTTACAGGCCAGTAGTGAAGCCTTATTGCCACATGGTGATGGGCTATTGGATGGTTTTATTGCCGGTAATGCGCTGTTAGGTACTAATATCTCATTAAACTTTACTGAGCAAGGGTTCAATTATTTAGCGAGTTTCAGTTCAGATTTAGCTGGCGCGTCAGTGATGTTACCTCCTCCTTATCATAAAGCTGCGGCCTCTACTGGAAAATTGATTGGTGAAGTGAGAGGTGATGACATTTCTAACCTGATCACAGCCAATGTGAATGATCTACTCTATTTCAATGGTATTTTAGACAATAACAAAGGGCGTTTTGATAAAGCGCACTTGGTAGTCGGGTCACAAAATCGAGGGCTTGATCCGTCAGGCTTTACAGTGACGATCGATCAACCTGACATTCAGTTAGATGCATGGTTTGCTTTTATTGATAGGATTATCGAGAAGAGCACATCATCGTCGCAAAATAACACCAGTTTATTACCAGAACTGAATGAAATAAGAGCGAATTTTGGTGAGCTTCTGGTTGGTAATATCCTGTTTAATGACATTGAAATGCAGATGAAGCCAGAAAGTGATGGCTGGAAAATGCGCTTGAATGGAAAGGAGCTCAGAGCACAGGTTCTGCTGCCTACAGAGGAAACTGCTGCAATTGATATACAGGCAGACTATCTGCGTTTGAATTCACAGCAGTCAGAGGTGCCTGAAGCAGAAGAATCGACAGATTTGAGCTGGTTGACGCGTATTCCAGCCATAGAGTTTGGTTGCGATGATTGCCGTATTAATCAGTATCAACTTGATAGAGTCACTCTTTCAATTGTGGGCAATGGTGAACAACTTACGATTGGCAACCTCAATGTAGATAAAGGCGCCCATGCGCTATCGGCGAAGGGGAGCTGGCGAGACGGTTTGTCCCGCATAAATGGTAATTTAAGTAGCGCCGACTTTGGTGACTTAATGGAAGAGTTTGATATCACGTCAACCGTGAAAGACTCTCAAGCTAATATCGATTTTAATTTGAGCTGGCAAGCAGCGCCTTATGACTTCCAATGGGAAACATTGGCTGGAGATATTCAGTGGCAACTGGGCGAAGGTCATTTGACAGATATTAGCGATCAAGGTGCACGTGTTTTTTCTTTGCTGAGTTTGGACTCTTTGGTACGTAAGTTGAAGCTTGATTTTAGGGATGTTTTTGCGAAAGGGTTTTTCTACAATCAAATGGAAGGCAGCTTGCAGATCGATAATGGTGTTGCGTTTACTCAAGATACTAAAATGGATGGTGTGCCAGCTGATCTGAGTATTTCTGGGTACGCGAACTTAAAGACGCACGAGATTAACTATGATTTAGCGATTGCGCCACAGGTCACGTCGAGTTTACCTGTGATAGTGGGTTGGATGGTTAATCCGGTGACTGGACTGGCAGCGCTTGCAATTGACAAGGTTATTCATTCGGCACGTGTGATATCAGAAATTAATTTTAAGGTGACAGGCACAATGCAAGAGCCTGTTGTGACCGAAGTAGAGCGTAAGAGTCGCGAGGTTACGTTACCTGGCGTGAAGCCGCCAGAGTCACCATCACCTGAAATCCCAAATGACGCACCCATGCCTAAAGATGTTGAAGGAAATGAGTCAGAGTCAGGTCAGCCGATAGTGTTAAGCACGGAGCGTGTGCAATCGAGCACCGAGCAAACGGTGACACCAAAGCAGAACAAATCAGTGCCGATAAAGCCAAAGCAAACTGAGTTAGAAATGGGTCAAACTCAGCCGTCAGAGCAGGAAAAGCCGATAAATGACGAGTCCCAAGGGAATGGACGCTAGACCTTGGAAAAGTGCTGTGTGTTTAAAAGAGTGGTATAAAGCATTATGAAATCTGACTACGCCAATATTGTCGTGATCCCAATGTGCTCGGCTGTGGCACCTGAAGAGAATTTTAAATATCTCACTCAACAATTAGAGACTTTGACATTGACGCCGCCCAGTTTGGTGTGTTTGCCAGAAGCCTGGCTGGCATTTTGTGCAAATGGTTTAGACTCGCTTTCAATTGCAAAGCGCAGCGACGAGTGGATAGAAAAAATTGCACAACTTTGCAAAGCTAAAGGTATATGGCTGAGCGCAGGTACCATGCCAATTTCGGCGACGGGCGATAAATATTTCGCTGCAAGTTGCCTGTTTGACGATAGCGGTAAGCTTGTAGCTCAGTATAACAAAATCCATTTATTTGATGCAGATGTCAGCGACAAAGCAAAGCGCTACCGAGAATCCGAGTTTACAGCAGCGGGTGATCAAGTTGTTGTTGTAGATAGTCCCTTTGGTAAGCTAGGCTTAAGTGTGTGTTATGACATGCGCTTTGCAGGGTTGTATCAGGCTCAACGTGAGCAAGGGGCCAATATACTCCTAATTCCAAGTGCGTTTACCACGGTAACAGGTCAGGCTCATTGGCTGCCATTACTACAAGCAAGAGCCATAGAAACACAAAGTTTTGTGGTTGCTGCAGCGCAAGTTGGGCAACATCAAAACGGGCGAGAAACATACGGACATAGCGTTATTATTTCCCCATGGGGAGAAGTGCTAGATAACAGTGCGTTATCTTTAGAGCCGATACAAAGACGGTTAGATTTAACCGAGCTACACAGTACAAGGCAAGCAATGCCTGTATTGCAGCACAACCGATTTAAGAGCAATATGATATGAATCAAGTTGAAAAAAGCTTGTTAGCTGACAGCCAGTTAACTAGAGAGCAACTGGAAAAAACACTTAATTATATTCATCAGTACAATGTTGATTATTCCGATCTTTATTTTCAGTCTAGTTACAATGAAACATGGGTTCTCGAAGATGGCAAGGTAAAGGAGGGCAGCTACAACATCGAACGAGGTGTTGGTGTGAGGGCCGTCAGTGGTGAGCAGACTGGTTTTAGTTACTCTGATGCAATTAACTTAGAAGCGATTAATCAGGCTGCACAAGCGGCGCGTTCCATTGCGCAGCAAGGTGAGTCTAAGCGTGTGCAAGTGTTTACTGATGTAAAAGCACCTGTTCAGTTCCAGCCTGTACAGCCATTGCTGAGCATGACGGATGAAGAAAAGATCACGTTACTTAAAGAAGTCGATGCCGCAATCAGAGATTTAGCGCCAGATGCTCAGCAAGTTGTCTGCTCGATTGCTGCAGTGTATGAAGAAGTGCTCATTGCTGCAAGCGATGGCACGTTTGCAACTGATATCCGCCCACTAGTTCGTTTAAATTGCTCTGTATTATTAGAGAGTAATGGGCGAAGAGAGCGTGGTAGTGCGGGTGGTGGTGCGCGCTTGGACTACGGGTATTTTAAAGAATTAGAAAATGGTCAACCACGCTGGATGACCTATGCAAAAGAAGCGGTGAGACAAGCACGTGTAAACTTAACTGCTATTGATGCTCCTGCAGGCACAATGCCGGTTGTGTTGGGTTCTGGCTGGCCAGGCGTTCTTCTGCACGAGGCGGTTGGGCATGGCTTAGAGGGCGACTTTAACCGTAAAGGGGCGTCAGCTTTTAGTGGCCGTGTAGGCGAACAAGTGGCTTCATCACTATGTACTGTGGTTGATGATGGTACGATGGCCAATCGTCGTGGTTCTTTAAATATCGATGATGAGGGGACACCCGCCGGATATAACGTTCTAATTGAAAATGGCATCTTAAAAGGCTACATGCAAGACAAGACCAATGCTCGCTTAATGGACACTCAGCCGACAGGTAATGCACGTAGAGAGTCATTTGCGCATCTGCCCATGCCGAGAATGACAAATACTTATATGTTGGCTGGACAAAGCACCCAACAAGAGATCATCAGCTCAGTGAAAAAAGGTATATTTGCCAGCAACTTTGGCGGTGGTCAAGTGGATATTACTTCAGGTAAATTTGTATTTTCTGCATCAGAAGCCTATTTAATTGAAGACGGTAAAGTAACGCAGCCCATTAAAGGTGCAACGCTGATTGGTAATGGCCCAGAAGCCATGCAGCAGATCTCTATGGTTGGCAATGATTTATCGCTAGATAGAGGGGTTGGTGTGTGCGGTAAAGATGGCCAAAGTGTGCCGGTTGGTGTCGGTCAACCTAGCCTTAAGATTGATCAATTGACGGTGGGTGGTACCGCTTAATTTACCAATCATGAGTGGGGGGAGCGGGCTCCCCTCAAAAAAATTAAGGTAAGATCGCTTCTTTTAAGTATTGAAACAACTCTTTATATCCTTTGGCAGGCTTTTCTGCTTTAAGTTCTTTGTTTGCTTGGCGAACTAACTGACGCAGTTTTTGGCGTTCCATTGTTGGATGTGCTTCAATTAATTCGTTAATTTTGCTATCCCCAAGCTTAAGCACTTCATCACGCACTCTTTCTACTTGGCCAAGTAGCACTTCTGCTTGATTATTTTTATTGAGTAACATGTCCAAAGCGAGCTGCAATTGTTCAACATTCTCTGTCGTACGAAGTACTTTAGCAATGTAATTCATGTGGCGACGATACGCGTCATGTTTGCCACGGATCTTATCTGCAAGTGCCATCGCCTCGATAAGTTCATTTGTCAACGGCAGTTTGTCCCGTTGCTTTTTGCCAAGTTCAGCGATATCAATACCAAGCTGCTGATATTGTTGAGCATCTCGTTTAAGCTCGCTTTTGGATACATAGATGATTTCTTCATCATCAACATTGTGATCTGGTTTTTTTGCCATAATAAAGGCCACTTAATATTACAATTATATTGATTATACCAAGAAGCGCAGAAAAATATTGTAATAGTGAGGTCATTTACGATTATCACGGCGAAATGCTCACTCCTGTGTTAGGATTGTAGAGTTTACAAGTATTTGGAAAAGCAACATGAATGATAACCAAGCGGGTTCTGTATACCAACAAATCGACGAAGTAAAAGAGGCGGTATCTGAGGTTTTGACGATGGCGTCAAAGTTAGGGGCTACGTCTGCTGAAGCGGCGATGAGTCGCACCTCTGGACTGTCAGTGAGCACGCGAATGGGCGAAGTCGATACCATCGAATTTAATCAAGATGGTAGCTTGGGGATCAGTGTTTATGTTGGTAATCACAAAGGCTCAGCTTCAACTGCTGACTTGAGCGAGCAAGCGTTACGTTCAGTTGTGCAAAAAGCCATTGAAATTGCCAAGTATACGGCGGACGATGAATGCAATGGCTTGGCTGACAAGGCCTTAATGGCACAAGATATTCCTGAACTTGATTTATATCACCCGTGGGAATTATCTCCACAAGAGGCGATTGAATCTTGTATCGAAGCAGAAAAATCTGCGCTTGAATTCGATAGTAGAATTGTAAATTCGGATGGTGCAAGTATTGCTTCACACCAAGGCCTTAGGGTGTATGGTAATAGCCATGGCTTTTTAGCAGGTTTCCCTCGAACACGTCACACTTTGAGCACTATGGTGATCGGCCAAGAAGGCGATATGATGCAAAGGGACTCCGCATTTAGTATCTCGAGAAAGCATGATTTATTAAAAGCGCCGCAAGCGGTTGGCATAGAGGCTGCTGAGTCGACACTGGCTAAGCTGAATAGTCAGAAGCTTGCGACAATGAAGGTGCCGGTGGTATTTAGAGCTGACATTGCAAATAGCTTGTTTGGACACCTTGTTTCAGCAATCGGTGGTGGTGCTTTATATCGTAAATCTAGTTTTTTATTGGATACGCTTGGTAAGCAGGTTTTTAATTCTTGTGTCAATATCCATGAAAAGCCACATTTGTTGCAAGGTTTAGCCTCCAGCCCGTTCGATAGTGAAGGGGTATATACACAGGATAGAGATATTATCGTTGGTGGTGAGCTGCAAACCTATTTAATGGCAAGCTATGCTGCGAGAAAAATGGGCATGCAGGCTACAGGCCATGCTGGTGGGATACACAATTGGTTAGTTCAAAAGACCCATGAAGATCTGGCTGCCATTTTAAAAGAAATGGGGACGGGATTATTGGTGACTGAATTGATGGGGCAAGGTGTGAACACTGTCACGGGTGATTACTCTCGTGGCGCTGCTGGTTTTTGGGTCGAAAATGGAGAAATACAATACCCTGTGAGTGAGATAACCATTGCAGGTAACTTAAAAGAGATGTTCCACAATATTCAGGCAATCGGCGGAGATGTTGAATTACGTGGTGCAGTGCAAACTGGCTCTGTATTAATTGATAGCATGCAAGTGGCTGGTCAATAGAGCTGATTAATTTGCTTACTCTGAGCTAGGCTCAGAGTAAAAACCAAGTAGCAGTACCTAAAAACGCGAAAATACCAACTATATCTGTTACGGTTGTGAGTACTACGCTACCAGCTAGTGCTGGGTCTATCTTCATACGCTTTAGGATCAAAGGTATGCTTGCCCCTGCTATCCCTGCTGCAACCAAGTTCATGAACATAGCAAATGCGATAACTGCGCCAAGTTTAAAGTCCCATTGCCAAACCGCGACAACACCAGCTATTAACAGAGACCAGAGAACGCCATTGAGTGCGCCAATTGCAAGCTCTTTACCGAGTAAGAACTTTTGGTTGGTTTGATTGACATGCCCAAGTGCAATACCCCTGATAACCAAGGTCAATGTCTGACTGCCAGCAACGCCTCCCATGCTAGGCACAATGCCATTGAGGACCGCTAAAATAGGGAGGATATCGAGCGTACTTTCGAAAAAGCTTGCGACAAAGGCAGCGAGTAGAGCAGTGAGCAAGTTGATCCCAAGCCAAATTGAGCGCCGCTGGCTACTTTTCATGACTGGTGCAAAGGTATCTTCTTCATCTTCAAGACCTGCCATACTCATTAGACTATGCTCAGCGTCTTCTCTGATCACATCAACAATATCATCAATGGTTATACGCCCCAATAATTGCGTTTGATCGTCAACTACGGGTGCTGATATCCAGTTATGTCGCTCAAAAAGCTGGGCTACTTCGCTTTCCGGCATACCGACTGGGATCGTTTCCCTGTCTTCATTCATTAGCTCTTGAACAAGTTTGTCAGGGGGGTTAGTTAATAAGATCCCTATAGGCAAAGATCCTAAAAAGCGGTTTTCTTTGTCTACGACATAGAGATCATCTGTGCCTTGCGGTAGTTCCTCTTTTAGACGTAAGTATCTTAATACCACATCTAGACTGACATCGGGACGAATGGTGATGGTGTCGCCATTCATTAATGCCCCTGCAGAGTCTTCATTATAAGATAAAGCAAGCGTGGCCCTTGCTCTGTCTTGGCTGTCCATGGCACTGATAACATCTTGGTAGACAGGCACAGGTAAGCTTCTGAGTACCTCACCCAAGTCGTCATCGTCCATATCCTCAGTCGCAGCGGCGATTAACTCAGGCTCCATTTTGGCAATGATGCTTAAACGAACATCTTCAGAGAGCTCTTCAAGAACATCACCTTGGATATCTGGATCGACCAATTGCCAAAGTGTAGTTCTTATTTTATGAGGGGAAGACTCAAGTAACAGTGCGGTATCGCACGGAGGTATCTCAGCTAATGTCTGTCTTACTTGAACAAACTGCCCACTGTTTATTGCTTTGGTTACTTGTTGTAATTGTTCCAGTGTATAGTCTTGCTCAAAAACGTCAGGCATAGGCTTCCAAATTTTAGATTAAGAAAAGGCAATTATATGTTTTGAATAGTCATTTTAATAATTTAATCGCATTTTTTTGTAGCACGAAAATTGCTCTCTAAGCTGTTATGTACAGAATAAAGCTCATAAATTCGAGCTAAGATATATGCACAAAACACATTATCAATGTGACTTATCATATTGTAATAGATAAAATAATATTTGATTATAGCTGCTTAAAATAAAAATACGCTATTGCAGTATTATGACAAGTACAGAAGTAGTAAGTTATCTTACGAAAGAGATTAAATAAAAACCAAGTTACTCCGTTTCATGAAACTTGTCTTCAATAAGGTCGCCAATAGCAATTAAGGCATTCTTTGCGTCAGGGCCTGTACAACTCACTTTGACTTCTTTGCCCTGGCTGCTCTCCAACAGGAGCAATGCTAACACACTATCTCCAGGTGCGCTTTTATCACCCTGATAAAGCGTTATTTCTGCATCAAATTGAGTTGAGAGTTGCGCCAATATAGTTGCTGCTCGGGCATGCAAACCCAATTTGTTTTTTATTAGAAAAACGCCTTGGTATTGCTGTTGCATCACTCTTGTTCTCGGTGGCGAATTTTGACGTTAGAGTGTGTTCTTTGAAAGCGCTCACCGAGTGTTTGAGCTAAGTATACTGAACGGTGCTGGCCACCGGTACAACCAATAGCGATAGTTAAATAGCTGCGATTATTACGCTCCAAGTGTGGCAGCCAAGTTTGCATAAAGGTTTGTATTTGCCATACAAACTTTTGCACTATGCTGTGACTCGATAAGTAATCGATAACCGGTTGGTCTAAGCCTGTTAGGGGTTTTAATTCTGGTTCCCAGTGTGGGTTTGGTAAAAATCGCGCGTCAAATACGTAATCTGCTTCTTTGGGAATTCCATGTTTAAAGCCAAACGATTCAAAGGTAATTATTAGCTGTTTATCTTTTTGACCTAAGATTTTCTCCCGAACGCTTTCTGCTAATTGATGGACGCTCAAGTCTGTTGTGTCAATGGTGATATCAGCACGACGTATCAAGACGTCTAATAAAGTTCTTTCTTGTTTTATCGCCAAGTCTAGCGGTAAGTCATTGAGTGAAAGTGGATGCAACCGTCGTGTTTCTGAAAAGCGTTTGATTAGTGTTTGGTCATCACAATCAAGATAAAATACTTTTGGTTTAGCAAAGCCTGGTAAGTACTCTAAAATATCATGAAACTCTTGCTGTTCTTTTGGCAGGTTTCTCACATCGATACTGACGGCAATTTTATTATAGCTGTCTGAAACACTGCGTACTAAAGCCGGTAATAAGTTGACTGGAATATTATCAGCGCAGTAATAGCCTAAGTCTTCCAATACTCTTAATGCGACGGATTTACCTGAGCCAGAGCGGCCACTGATAATTATGAGCTCCACGATTGATTCCTATTGTTTATCAAACTCAACAAGGACTTGGTAAAGCTCATTATCGTTACTTGCTTGTCTAAGTCTCTTGCAAAAATGCTTATCATTAAGTTTACCAGCGATACTCGCTAAGGTCTCTAAATGTTGCTTATTTTCATCTTCTGGTACGATGAGTGCAACAAAAATATCTACATTGCGATCGTCAACAGCATCAAATGGAATAGGCTGTTGATTTACAAGCAAGATGGCAACGATATTATCTAATCCTGCCAATCTCCCATGTGGAATAGCGATACCCTTTCCAATACCTGTACTGCCTAGTTTTTCGCGACTTAACAGTGCTTCGAGAATATCGTGTTGATTGGCGTTTGGAATTTTTACTTGTGCCAATTCACTGATGTATTGGAGTATTCTTTTTTTACTATTAAAAAGGACCGCAGCCTTGCTGCAGTCCTCAGGGATCAGTGTGCTAAGTTTCATGGTTAATGTCGAGTTAGCTTCTCTTTATGTTTAATGACTTGCCTGTCTAGCTTATCGATCAAACCATCGATAGCAGCATACATGTCTTTGTGTTCTGTTGAAGCGAATAGCTCGCCGCCATTTACATGCAATGTGGCTTCGGCTTTTTGAATGAGTTTTTCGACATCTAGGATTACATGAACGTTGTTGATGTGATCAAAATGCCTTTCTAGCTTCGCAAACTTACTTGTTACGTAGTCTCTTAATGAATCGGTAATTTCTACATGGCGACCAGTTAAATTTAGTTGCATAAGCATTTTTCCTTCTTTTGTTACGCCTAGATCAAGCTTTTACGCTGATTAGACGGTGGAATAGCCAAAGACTCTCGGTATTTGGCAATAGTACGTCTTGCCACCTTAATACCTTGATCAGCTAATACATCTGCAATTTTGCTATCACTTAAAGGCTTAGCTGAGTTTTCTGCAGCAATTAACTTTTTGATGAGTGCTCTGATTGCTGTTGAAGAGCATTCCCCACCGTTCTCGGTACTAACATGGCTCGAGAAGAAGTATTTCAATTCATAAATGCCGCGAGGCGTGTGCATAAATTTTTGTGTTGTTACCCGAGATATTGTCGACTCGTGCATATCAACCATTTCAGCAACATCATTGAGGACCATTGGTCTCATTGCCTCAGGGCCATGTTCAAAGAATGCCTGTTGTTGTTGAACAATGCAATTGGTAACTTTCAATAAAGTTTCATTTCTGCTTTCTAAACTTTTAATAAACCACTTCGCCTCTTGTAAATGCGAGCGAATAAACTGACTGTCACTGCTTGATTTAACTGAGCGTGACATGGCAGCATAATGGTCATTAACTCTAATTTTGGGCATTGAGTCAGGATTGAGTTCAACGACCCAACGTCCTTTTATCTTTTTGACAGAGACATCTGGGATAACATAATCAGCTTCTTCTTGAACGATACTTGCAGCAGGCTTGGGATTCAAACTGTGGATTAGCGTCATCACTTCTTTGAGCTCGCCTTCTTTGAGCTTCGTTTTCTTCATGATAGTACGATAATCACGATTTGCTAATAGGTCTATGTGCTCCTCAATTACATGTTTTGTTTGTTCAAGCCAAGGTGTATCTATAGCAAATTGATTTAGTTGCACAATTAAGCATTCTTGCAGACTGCGTGCCGCAATACCAACAGGGTCAAATAATTGAATACGTTTTAAGACGGCTTCAACCTCATCTAATTCAACCAGCTCTTGGTCATTATCTTTATTCAAGCTATCGACAATATCTTCGCAAGATACTGTGAGGATCCCTGAATCATCAACCCCTTCAACGATTGACAGTGCAATTAGTCTATCTGTTGCGCTAAAAGGAGTGAGCTCCAATTGCCACATCAGGTATTCTTGAAGACTTTCAGTCGTTTGGCCTTGATAGATACTTTCATCCTCAGGCATTGGACCGGAAGAGCTGACCGGTGCGGCACTGATATATTCATCCCAAGTGACATCCATCGCCATCTCATCGCTGAGCGTTTCTTTATTGAGCGCTGTATCCGTATCTTGCTCATAGTCACTTAGCTGTGTTTCAGCTGTGTCTTCAACACTAGATTCTGTTTTGTCTGCGGCCTGAGCTTGTTCATGGGTTTTATCTAGACCGTTATCAATAGACTCTTGTTCATTTTCTTCTACTTCCAATAAAGGATTGCTATCCAGCGCTTCTTGAATTTCTTGCTGGAGGTCTAATGTGCTCAGCTGCAGTAGGCGTATTGCTTGCTGCAGTTGCGGTGTCATTGTTAATTGCTGCCCCATGCGCAGCTGTAGCGATTGCCTCATGTATCTCTAACAATCCTTTTCGTTGTTACGCTTATTCTTAACTATAGCCTGAATTGCTCGCCTAAGTAGACATCTCGGACGGTTTGATCCGCTAAAACATGTTCAGGTGTGCCTGATGCAATTAATTCACCATGGGAAACAATATACGCCTTTTCACATACATCTAAGGTTTCGCGAACATTATGATCTGTGATCAATACGCCGATCCCACGGTTTTTTAAATGCTCGATAATTTTCTTTATATCTAACACTGAAATCGGATCAACGCCAGCAAAAGGCTCATCTAAAAGAATAAATTTAGGATTTGCGGCTAAAGCGCGAGCAATTTCTACTCGACGACGCTCTCCACCAGAAAGTGCCATTCCCAAACTTGAGCGAATATGCTGAATATTAAATTCATCAAGTAAGTCGTTTAATACCGTTTCTCGTTGGGCTTTATTGAGATCTTTTCTGGTCTCAAGAATCGCCATTAGATTGTCATAAACGGTTAGCTTTCTAAATATCGAAGATTCTTGTGGTAAATACCCAATACCTAACCGGGCTCGGCTGTGCATCGGTAACAAAGTAATGTCTTGTGAATCAATATGAATACTGCCCTTGTCGCTTGGTACTAGGCCAACAATCATATAAAAAGTGGTGGTTTTACCTGCGCCATTTGGACCGAGTAGACCTACAATGCTGCCTGCTTCAACGCTTAGTTCAACATTTTTTACAACCTGTCTGCCTTTATAACTCTTAGCCAGTGCCGTCGCTTTTAGTGTGCTCACTGTGGCTCCTTGTTACCATCTTGCTCTTTATCTACAGGGAGTAAAACAGTTCTCACTCGTTTACCTTCATCATTGGCTTTTTGCGCGCTAATAAGTTGTTTTTCCATATCATATAGGATCTCTTGGGCAGAAATCTTTTGACCTGCTTGGCTTATTTCGGCATTGCCTTTAATTGTGAGCAAGCGATTTGCAACGTCATAGCGTACTTCTTGGGCTGAGGCTTTTAATAAGCTGCCATCGGTCTGCTGCTCTTGGAAAATTGCAGGAGATCCCGTTGCAACTAATAATTGCTTATTTTCACCTAAATCTTCTCTGCGGTGGACTTCGAGTCGATCTGCGAATATTTTGCGTTGGCCATGAATAATCTCAACGTTTTCTTCAAAAACCCCTATATTTGTTTGTAATTGCGCCTGCTGCTTACCTGAACTGATGATCACCTGCTCAGACGTGTTATTGGCAAGGGCACTTTGTGGCAAAAGTGCGATAGCACATGTAAATAATAGGGTTGCACTTAATTTATTGCTTATCATAAATCGTTTCAGTGTGGTTAATGAGTTCAATAACCTCAATATTGAGGTCGGCGATTAGCCCTTTACCTGTAATGGTTAAGCTCGGGCCTGTAATGATCACTGGTTGTTCTGAACGCATTGTTCGATTACTGATTTCTAGTCGAAGGTTATCTGCGTCAATCTCTGTGATCATGGCATTGTCGTTCAAGTTTGTCGCTTTTACGTTGCCTTCTAAAATCAGCGTGTCGTTTTCATACAAGGTGGCCTCGTTTGCAGTGAGCTGCCAATTATGTTGCCCGTTATGTAAAACAAAAATGGGTAATTCAAAGTGACTAAACCCCAACTCTTGATATAACTCCATTCTCTGTGCCGTAATTTGATAACTTAATTGTCCATTTTCAGCAAATGAAGTCTGTTTTAAATCAATAGCAACGTAGTCTGGCTGAGCGATTGTTTCCTGTTCTTGCTGCGATGACTGTTCTGTTTGCGTCAAAAAGGGGTACCAAAGCCATAGCATGGCAGCACCGAAAACTACGAGTAAAATAACTCGTAAATTGGTCATGTACTGCTCCCCTTAGAGAGTAACTCATTACCCTGGCTTAGCATTAATAAGTCGGTTAGCTCTCTGACAGCGCCAAACCCACCTGGTAACATGGTGGTATAATGGGCTAAGCTTTTTACCAATGGGTGTGCGTCAGCAACTGCAACAGCAAACCCAACTTTCTGCATGACAGGTATATCTGGACCATCATCGCCAATATACGCAATTTGGTTATCTGATAAATTTAATTGGCTTTTCAATTCTTCGTAAGCTTTAACTTTATCTTCTTGACCTTGGTAAATGTGCTTTACGTTTAAGCTAGTCATACGTTGCTTAACTATTTCTGAATGTCGTCCAGTAATGACGGCAACTTCAACACCGGTTTCAATTAAGGCTTTGATCCCGAAACCATCTTTGGTGTTGAATGCTTTTAATTCTTCACCTTGGTTACCCAGATAAATACGACCATCTGAAAATACACCATCAATATCGCAAATTAGCAGCTTGATAGATTTCGCTTTGTCACTTGTCTGTACAGAGATTGCTTGATAAAGCTCACTAAATTGCATGTTTATAGTACTCCTGCTCGCAGTAAATCTTGAGTATTGAGTGCCCCGATAGGGTGTTTATTTTCATCAATGACGATTAGGCCATTAATGCGCTTTTTTTCCATGATATTAAGGGCTTCAGCAGCCAGCATATCAGGCGATGCCGTAGTACAACAAATAGTCATCACTGAATCAATAGTATCATTATGCAAATCGGCTTTTTGTTCGATAACACGGCGCAAATCGCCATCAGTAAATATACCGCATAGCTGCTTTTGCTCATTTACGATAGCAGTCATGCCTAGGCCTTTAGCTGACATGTCAAATAATGCATCTTTGATAGAGCTCCCCAGCGGAGTCATTGGCACATCACTGCCGCTATGCATGATGTCTTGTAGCGTTAATAATAGTCTTTTACCTAAGCTGCCACCTGGATGAGAGAGTGCAAAATCATCCGCGGTAAAGCCTCTTGCTTCAAGTAAAGCAACCGCCAATGCATCTCCCATTACCAGCGTCGCGGTGGTACTAGCTGTAGGGGCTAGACCGAGTGGGCAGGCTTCTTTTGAAACTTTAATACACAGGTGAATATCTGCTTGCTGTGCCATTGTGGAGTTTGCGTTGCCAGTCATGCTGATCACGCGTGCGCCAATTCTTTTTATGACAGGAATAATGCCGACAACTTCTCCAGTTTCACCTGAATTGGAAATAAGCAAAACGACGTCTTCAGCGGTGATCATACCTAAATCCCCGTGGCTCGCTTCACCTGGGTGAACAAAGAAAGAAGGAGTGCCTGTACTGGCTAGGGTCGCAGCAACTTTGTTGCCAATGTGACCTGATTTTCCCATACCGATGACAATCACACGGCCAGTGCAATTAAGCATCAGCTCACAAGCTGAGATAAAACTGTTGTCTATATACTGATTGAGCTCGCTAATCGCTTGTTGCTCAATATCTAGTACGCGTTTTGCGGACTCAATAAATACGTGTTTATCCATACTTACTCCTAGATAATTGCATACATGTAGCCAACAAACGCGGCAAGCAGTACGCCGCCTTCAACGCGGTTAATTTGTCGTTTACCTCTGAGGTTAACACTCATGATAATGAGCGCAGCAGTTGCACCTAACATGACGTAAATATCGCGTTGGGAAATATTCATATCCAGTTGAGCCGGGTTTAATATGCCCGCGATTGATAATACTGCGAGGATATTGAAAATATTGGAACCTATGATGTTACCCAGAGCAAGGTCATCTTCATTTTTTAATACGCCGGCTACACAGGCCGCAAGCTCAGGTAAGCTGGTGCCGATTGCAATGATTGTCAAACCAATTAATAAGTCGCTCATACCAAAGAATTTTGCAATATCGACAGCAGAGTCAACCAATAAGTCTGCACTGACAGGCAGTACTATCATGCCAACAACGAGCCACAACAGGGCATTTTTGGTCGGGACATTATCTGGTACTTCGTCACATGCCTCTGAAACGAGGGGGTCATCTTCTTGGTCTTTACCGCTATTTTTGGTGATATAAATCAGGCCAAGAATGAAACTTGCAAAGCCAGCTAATAAAACAAAGCCTTCAGTAGCACTAAAGTAGTTATCGCTGATGATATACCAAGCGCCTAGTGACACGATGATAAGCAGTGGCATTTCTCGGCGTAAAATGCCAGAACCAACAGCAAGGGGGCGAAGCAGAGCAGTGATACCTAAAACAAGTAAAATGTTGGCAATATTGGAGCCAACGGCATTACCGACGGCGGTGTCTGTTTTATCTGATAAAGCAGCTTGTGCTGCGACCATCATTTCGGGAGCTGAAGAGCCCATAGCAACAATCGTTAGGCCGACAATTAAAGTGGGGACGCCGAAGTTTTTCGCCAAGGCGGCTGCGCCAAACACAAACCTATCCGCGCTCCAAACCAGTGCAATAAAACCTAAGATGAGAATGACAAAAGATAAAACCATGAAACCTATGCCGAGCAACTAAATTACAGTGCGGTAAATATTACCAAATGCGTTGTCAAATGTATAAATAATCTGACCTAGTTACTGGGTCTGTCCCCGATTAAATTACATTCTATTACCAAGAATGATGACAAATAACTTTTTTTAACTATGCCTATTACAAAATTTTACCAATTTGCATTTTCCATCTTGGTTGAAAAAAACGTATTATTCACCCATTGGTGAAATCGATATATGGAGAGCGACTTGTCGCAGTCAATCGTTGAAGTCAAGGATGTAACCTTTTCTCGCGGTGAAAGAGTCATATATAAAAATATGAGCTTTTCAGTGCCGAGGGGTAAAATTACAGCCATCATGGGGCCGAGTGGGATTGGTAAAACCACCATGTTGCGCTTAATAGGTGGTCAACTTCGTCCAGACAGTGGTGATATTACATTTATGGGCTCAAGTGTGCCCGCCATGACTCGAACGGAGTTATATCAAGCACGAAAGCAAATGAGTATGTTGTTTCAAAGCGGTGCATTATTTACTGACATGTCAGTGTTTGACAATGTTGCTTTCCCGCTGCGCGAACATACGCAATTAAGCGAAGATCTCATTCGTTTGATTGTTTTAATGAAACTACAAGCTGTAGGCCTTCGAGGCGCAAAAGATCTGATGCCTGCCGAGTTATCTGGTGGTATGGCGAGACGCGCTGCCTTAGCGCGAGCTATTGCTCTAGACCCAGAACTTATCATGTATGATGAGCCGTTTGCTGGTCAAGACCCTATTTCAATGGGGGTTTTGGTAAGGATGATAAAGTCACTTAATGAAGTGTTAGGTTTGTCATCCTTGATTGTTACGCACGATGTCACCGAAGTGCTCAGTATTGCTGACCACGTGGTCATTATCGCTGAGCAAGGTGTAATTGGCAGTGGTACTCCTGAGCAAATGTTGGCTCATAGTTCGCCACTTGTGCAGCAGTTTTTGCAGGGGTTATCAGATGGTCCAGTACCATTTCATTTCAATGCAGCACCTTACGATGAGGAATTATTGGATGGAGGCGTGTAAGCGTGGACTTTTTACAAAAGCTAGGACATAAAACGCTCAACCGCTTTGCATCAATCGGGCGAGCTACGCGCATGTTATTAGGTGCATTGCTAAATATGCCCAATATCCGTCAAGGAACACCATTGCTGATCAAGCAGCTTTACATGGTTGGTCATCAATCTCTTTTGATTATCATGGTATCTGGGTTGTTCATCGGTATGGTTTTGGCACTACAAGGCTACACTGTATTAGTTGGTTATGGCGCCGAAGACAGCTTGGGCCCGCTCGTTGCTTTGAGCTTATTGCGAGAATTGGGGCCCGTGGTGACTGCGCTCTTATTTGCAGGTCGAGCGGGAAGTGCACTAACCGCCGAAATAGGCTTGATGAAAGCGACAGAGCAGCTATCTAGTTTAGAAATGATGGCGGTTGATCCGTTAAAACGTGTTGTTGCGCCTCGCTTTTGGGCGGGTTTTATAAGTATGCCTTTGCTTGCACTGATATTTTCAGCAGTGGCAATATTAGGTGCGCATTTAGTCGGCGTTGACTGGCTTGGAGTCGACTCTGGCAGTTTCTGGTCAATCATGCAATCTCAGGTTTCTTTACAGCAAGATATCATGAATGGTCTGATCAAAAGTTTTGTTTTTGCGTTAATTGTGACGTGGATAGCACTGTATAAAGGTTATGATTGTGTCCCGACCTCAGAGGGGATCAGCAAAGCAACAACGGAAACCGTTGTGCATTCTTCATTGGCTGTTTTAGGTTTTGACTTTGTACTAACAGCAGTGATGTTTTCGAGTTAAGGGTTAGGAAAAATGAATACACGGAAAATAGAAATTTTGGTTGGCTTATTTGTCGCTCTAGGCGTCGCTGCATTTGTGATGTTAGCCATGAAAGTAGCCAATGCGGGGATCAGCGGCAATGGTGAAACATATCAATTAGACGCTAAATTTGACAATATCGGCTCATTGAAAACTCGTGCGCCAATCAAAGTAGGTGGTGTTGTGATTGGTCGCGTCGATGGCATTCGCATTCATCCGCAAGAGTTTGTGCCAGTAGTGAGCATGAGCATTGATAAGACGTATGAATGTCAGTTTTCGGATACAACGTCTGTTGCCATCTTAACTTCAGGTATTTTAGGTGAGCAATATTTAGGTATTTCACCTGTCATCGCGTCTGAGTCTGCCAAGCAAACATGTTTAGGTAATGAAGTATCTACGCAAGATGAGGTAGATTTAGATGACTTATTTGGCGTTGAGAGTCTCGCGCTCAAAGACGGTGACACGATTACAGATACTAAATCTGCACTGGTACTAGAAGAGTTGATTGGCCAGTTCCTATTTAATCAAAGCAGCGAGTAAGTCACCATGCTAAAGAATTATTTCGTTATCGCTATCAGTGTGTTAACACTGGCATTATTTAGTGCAGTTGCTAATGCCGCACAGGTTGATTTGAAAGACCCTTATAAGATGGTTCAACAAGTTGCGGACAATACGTTTAAGCGCGTGGCAAAAGACCAGAGCATCATTGCAAAAGATAAAGAGCATTTACGAGTTATCGTAGAGCAGGAGCTACTGCCATATATTGATTATAAATATGCTGCTTATCGCGTGTTAGGCAGCTATATACAAAAAGTGCGTAATATCAAAGATAAGCAAGAAAAGGCGCAAGCAGTCAAAAACATTCGCGCATTTATCGAGGTATTTAAATCATATTTGGTGGCGACATATGCTGGTGTATTTACCCAATATACCGACCAGAAAGTGGAGTTTGAAGCATCGCGTCCTTTTGCAGATGTTAATGTCGCGACTGTGAGAACCAAGATTGTTGAAGCAGGTAAACCAGACATTAAGATTGACTTTAAAGTACGTCAAAACAAGCAAGGTGAGTGGCGCGCTTTTGATATGATGGCTGAGGGGATCAGTTTGTTAGATGCTAAGCAAAGTGAATTACACGGTATTTTGCGTCAGCAAGGCATTGAGCATGTTATTTCTCTGTTAGAGAAGAAAAGCCAGCTGCCAGTGCAGTTCAGAGGGGATGATGGAAATGCCTAATCTGCACTTCAACAAAGTTGCTGATGACACGGTGGCGGTGAAAGGGGAATTGACCCGTGACACCTTAATAAATGAATCACTTCTTAACCAATTGTTAGAAAATGCGCAGTCAGTGCTGTATTTTGACCTTTGTGAGGTCTCAAGGGTTGACACCGCGGGCTTAGCTTGGTTAATTCACTCTTTAGGCAAATTAAAACGACAAGGCGTGCGCCTTGAGTTGCAGAATAGACCTGAGCAATTGCAAAATTTGATGGAATTGGGGCAGGTCACAACCTTATTTGAGTGAGTCCGATGGAAACAAATCAAGTCGAAACTGTTTTACAGCAAACTTTGACCTTAGAAGAAGTAAAAGTAAAAGCAAATGGCAGTCACTATGAAGTGATTGCTGTTGGCGAGTGTTTTGATGGACTAAGACGCGTAAAAAGAGAGCAAATGGTGTACGGCCCATTAATGGAAGTGATCAAAGACGGGACAATCCATGCTGTAAGCATTAAAGCTTTCACACCTACCGAGTGGCAACGCGAGCAAAAGTTTATCTTGCCACAATAATTAGGAGCCACAATGGATCAGTTTGTTATCCAAGGTGGCACCACTTTAAACGGTGAAGTCACTATCTCTGGAGCCAAAAATGCGGCTCTACCTATCTTATTTGCAGCATTGCTTGCTGATGGCAAAAGCATTTTCAGCAATGTGCCTCAATTACGCGATATTGTTACCACTGAAGCTTTACTACGCACACTCGGTGCTGAGGTAACATGGCGCGGCGACTTACTTGAAGTAGATGGTCGCTGTGTTGATAAAGTGCTGGCACCCTATGAGCTTGTGAAGCAAATGCGCGCGTCTGTACTCGCACTAGGACCTCTGCTTGCTCGCTTTGGTCAGGCACAAGTATCTTTGCCAGGTGGATGTGCAATTGGCGCAAGACCGGTGGATTTACACATCTCGGGCCTTGAGAAAATGGGCGCTCAAATTACAGTTGAAAATGGCTATATCAATGCGCAGACACCTCAAGGTAAGCGTTTGCAGGGCGCAGAAATTTTCATGGAAACTGTGTCAGTTGGTGCAACAGAAAACCTACTTATGGCTGCAACGCTCGCAGAGGGGACTACGGTATTAGAAAATGCCGCGCGCGAACCTGAAATTATCAACCTTGCTGAGTGTTTAACGGCGATGGGTGCGAATATTCAAGGGGCGGGCTCTAGTCGTATTGAAGTGCAAGGTGTTGAGAAGCTAAACGGTTGTGAGCATAAAATTCTTCCGGATCGTATTGAAACAGGCACTTTTTTGGTGGCTGCAGCAATGAGCAAAGGTGAAGTATTGTGTCGTAACACAGATCATACGAGTTTGGAGCCTGTGCTTGAAAAGCTTCGTCAAGCCAATGTCGCTGTTGAAGTGAATGACGACAGCATATTCGTCAGCATGAAAAACCGAGATTTAAAGGCGGTTAATATCAAGACCATGCCTCATCCTGGTTTTCCAACTGATATGCAAGCGCAGTTTACAGCGCTTAACGTTGTTGCCAATGGCAGCGCGACTATCACAGAGACTATATTTGAAAATCGCTTTATGCATGTGCCAGAGTTACAGCGAATGGGCGCAAATATTCGTTTGGAAGGCAACACAGCGATCTGTGATGAGACTCTGCGCCTATCTGGTGCTCAGGTAATGGCGACAGATCTTCGTGCTTCGGCAAGTTTGATCTTAACGGGGATTATTGCCGAAGGTGAAACTGTGGTGGACCGTATTTACCATGTGGATAGAGGTTATCAAAAAATAGAAGATAAGCTCAGTCGACTGGGTGCGAACATTCGCAGAAAACACAATTAAAAAAAGCGAGCTTAGCTCGCTTTTTTATTTAAAAGAGGCCTAGTAAATAGGGGTCTCTAATTCCATGACTTCGACCATAAATGATAAGCGCTGTCCATTTCGGTTTACTTCAAACTCCAATACTGTACCAGGTTCTGTATTACCTATGGTGCGAAGCGTTTGCTGTGGGTTAGTTATGGCTTTACCTGCCACTTTAGTGACTATATCCCCGTCTTTCATGCCTACTTGCCAAGCAGGACCAAGTGGGTCTAAGTCTCTGATGCGAAGTCCCATTATGGGGGTGTACACGTCTGTGATTATTTGGCCTTTGTTATCAACCGCGGTGCCTTTAAAACCGAGGTAGCCTCGAATGACGCGGCCATCTTCTATGATTTTAGTCATTACATCTTTGGCTAATCGATAAGGAACAGCAAAAGAGATCCCCTCAATATCGATATTATAGCGGGTGGTAAATTGTGCTGACGTGATCCCCACTAAGGTACCATTTGAATTGACCAATGCACCGCCTGAATTACCCACATTCACAGCGGCATCAGTTTGCAATAAGCTGTTGTATTGGCTCTCAGTCAGCGCTTGCTTTCCGGTTGCACTGATGATCCCTTGGGTAATGGTTTGCCCCAAGTTAAGTGGGTTGCCAATAGCGAGTACAACATCACCGATACGCGGCAATAGGTTATCATCCATGGGGATGACTGGGAGGTGGTTGTCTTCCACTTTAATAACTGCAAGATCCGTAATGGTATCAAAGCCGATAAGTATGCCGTAATATTGTCTACCGTCAGGTAATAACACGATAATTTGGTCTGCGCTGTTAATGACATGGTAGTTCGTTAAAATATAGCCATCCGTACTCATAATCACGCCTGAGCCGAGCTCTTGGATGCGATTTTGCCTTTTAAAGCGGGGGACGGAGCTAAAGCTTTCGGAAAAAATAGTGACCACGGCAGGTGCTGCGCGACTAACGCCATTGGCAAAGCTCATTTGCTCTACCGTATAAGGTACATTGAGGTTGGCAGCTCTTTCTTTTAATTCTGGCTTTAACCAGAGAATTAAAAACGCGATACCAAGCCCAATCAAGACTGGGGCAAGGATAAATCTAATAAATTGCAACACGGTTTATTATTATACATAGTTTATTTTGCGATAAATCTATGATGACACAAAACAACGCAGCGGCAAGAGCCGCTGCGTAATTCTGAGGCTTTTTTTGTGTTATTTATTGAATTAAATAGAAAACAGAATCTCTGCCTCGTTTAATACCTAGCACTATATTACCTTGAATGTCGTCGATTAGTCGCTTCATATCACGTACTGTGGTGACGCGTTGGCGATTCACCTGCATGATCACATCACCTTCTTGCAGTCCGACACGGGCTGCAGGTGAGCGCTCTTCTACGCTGACGACCACGATACCTTGATTACCGTTTCGCTCGTTACTTTCAAGTACGGCGCCTTGCAAGCTTGGGTGAATACGGTCAGCTTGTGCTTGTCGCTCGTTTTGACCTTGCAGCTTTACATCAAGGGTACGCTTTTTACCATCACGGTAAATGCCGACTTCAATTTCTCGTCCTTCACCGAGCGTCGCAATTTTCCCTCGTAATTCGTCAATGCTTTCCACATTGTCGCCATCAATACTGATGATAACATCGTTCGCCTTTACGCCTGCCTTTGCTGCCGCTGAGTCTTTAGTCACCTCTTGGATAAACACACCTTGCTTAACATCAAAGCCCTGTGCCTCAGCGAGTCCAGCGTTAAGTGTACGGCCAACGACGCCAAGAGAACCACGCCTTACTTGCCCGTACTCAATAATTTGATCAACGAGGTTCTTCATCATATTGGACGGGATAGCGAAGCCGATCCCAACATTACCGCCAGACGCTCCCAAAATGGCCGTATTGATGCCAATCAGTTCACCTTTTAAGTTGACCAGCGCGCCACCTGAATTACCTTGGTTGATGGCCGCATCTGTTTGAATAAAGTCTTCGTAGCCTTCGATATTTAAACCACTACGCCCCAGCGCGCTGACAATGCCAGAGGTGACGGTATGACTTAAGCCAAATGGGTTGCCTATGGCAACAGAGAAATCACCAACACGTAATTTATCAGAATTGGCGAGTTTCACTTCTGTGAGGTTGTCATTGTCGATTTGTAATAATGCAATGTCAGACTCTTTATCAGCACCGATCAGCTTTGCTTTAAACTCTCTACCATCTTCTAGTGTGACAAGGATATTGTCAGCTTCATCTATTACATGGTTATTTGTGACCACATAGCCTTCATCGGCATCAATGATCACCCCTGAACCTAACCCACTGAAAGGGCGTTTTTGAGTACGTGGTGGGGGATTGCCAAAGAAAAAATCAAATGGGTCAACACGGCGGCGCACTTCTTTAGCGCCAGAAACTTGAATGCTCACGACCCCCGGGGTTACGCGTTCTAACATTGGAGCCAGTGTGGGGAGTTGTTGACCATCAACCGCAACGGGTAGCCTTGCTTCTGCACTTTGTGGTGCTAAAAGTAAGCTTGAAGAAAAAAGCGCTGCGGATAATAAAGTTAATTTTAATTTCATAGTCTGGAAATTCTCCTAAATAACAGCGTTAAACACATCATTTTGGTCAACTCAAAACAGTTGTTTTCGTTCAAAATGACATGAGTTAGTTTTGTGAGCGGGGAGTACCCGCTCAGTTATTTGGTAGTTATTTCTAAAGACTATGGGGTCAAAAAAAAGTTCATCAAGAAGTTTTTAATTGCTCACTTTTTGCTCGCTCATCATTGAATAAACCGCTTTCTCCTTCTGCATAATCGGCAGGAGGTGCATTGTGTACAGATTCTGAATTCCGTCTTTTTTCAGGTCTTGCGCGCAAAGAAGCTTGAAGCTGCTCTGTGGTTTCTTTTGAGAAGAAAGGTTCATTTGATTGACTGCGCTTTTCTTCTAGTAACAGTTGATTTGTATCTTCAACATGCTGAAGCAGTTGGCTGTAATTGTCGTGCATTTTACCCACTAGCTTTTTAGTATTGGCTAAGTGGTCTGCCACATCTTGCCGGTATTGCTCCAAGTTTTGCTCTGCTTGTTGTGCTTGCTGTTCTAACTCTTCATGCTTGAACTGCTTTTTGGTAAAGAGTGAACCTAAGAAGAATGCACTGATCGCTACGATGATTAATAAGCCCAACCATGCAATTGTTGTCATATTTACTCCTGTGTAAGGTGAGTGACACCTGTTACTTTTACTAAAATACTCTCAATCGATAGGTTAAATATACGCTGAGAATGGATGCGTGTTAATATATTGGGCAAAGAAAACTGCTCAGTTTAATAAAAAATATGATGACGCCTTGGGAAAAGTATCAAGAAGACCTTAAAAGAGATGACTTTCAGTACGACAGTGCACAAGAAAACGCGGTCAAGCACTTGCAGCGTTTATATGATGATTTAATCGCACAACCTCCTGAGCCCAAAGGCTTCTTTGCAAAGCTGTTTGCAAAGAAGCAAGTAGAGCCGGTGAAAGGACTCTATTTTTGGGGCGGAGTAGGTCGTGGAAAAACGTATTTAGTGGATACTTTTTACGAGGCGTTGCCGAGCGATAGAAAAATGCGCGTACACTTTCACCGCTTTATGCATCGGGTTCATGATGAGCTCAAAAAGCTTAAAGAAGTGAAAAACCCTCTGAATGTGGTCGCAGATATTTTTAAAGCTGAAACGGATATCATCTGCTTCGATGAATTTTTTGTCCAAGACATTACGGATGCCATGCTACTTGGCGGATTAATGGAAGCCTTGTTTGAGCGCGGGATTGTGTTAGTTGCAACATCTAACATTGTGCCTGATGAATTATATCGAAATGGTTTGCAGCGCGCACGCTTCTTGCCAGCGATTGCATTGGTGAAAGCGAACACTGAAATTGTAAATGTTGACTCGGGTATTGATTATCGTCTGCGTACACTAGAATCAGCAGAAATCTTTCATAGTCCACTTGATACACAAGCGGATGCTAACTTGTTTGAGTACTTTGATAAGCTGTCACCAGAGCCGGGTGTACTTGATGCTGAGATAGAGATCGAAGGACGAATGATTAAAACTCGCAAGGTATCTGATTGCATTGCGATGTTTGATTTTACTCAATTATGTGAAACGGCCCGCTCACAAGTGGACTATATGGAAATTAGCCGTTTATATAACACGGTTATCTTATCGAATGTGAAGCAAATGGGACAATCTAACGACGATGCGGCAAGACGATTTATCGCTTTAGTTGATGAGTTTTATGAGCGTAATGTCACCTTGATCATATCTTCTGAAGCGCCTATCGACGAAATCTATACTGAGGGGACATTAAACTTCGAATTTAGACGTTGTATCAGTCGTTTACAAGAGATGCAGTCATTAGAGTATCTATCCAGAGAACACTTAGCTTAGTAAAATCACATTTCTGGCGGAAAAATCGGCCATACGCTGGTTTTTCCCAACTACCCTTGCTATAATCCGCGGCCTGCCACGTTGCGTTCTATAGCCCTCGTCGGCTTAGCCACCGACTTGAGGGGCAAAAAAGTCTTAAACTCGAAGGGGTTGAAGCACCATTAGTAGAGCGGTAGTCCTCTGACTACCTGTGGTTTTAACTGAAAACTTTGGATTTTATAAATGAAAACGTTTGTTGCTAAACCAGAAACTGTAAAACGTGACTGGTACGTAGTTGACGCTGAAGGTAAAACTTTAGGTCGTATTGCTACTGAAATCGCTGCTCGCCTACGCGGTAAGCACAAGGCTGAGTACACTCCACATGTTGACACTGGTGATTACATCATCGTTATCAACGCTGAAAAAGTTACTGTAACTGGTAACAAAGCTCAGCAAAAAATGTACTACGCTCACTCTGGTTACCCAGGTGGTCTTAAGTCTGTTAACTTCGAAAAACTTCAAGCTAAAAAGCCTGAAATGATCATCGAAAAAGCAGTTAAAGGCATGTTACCTCGCGGTCCTCTAGGTCGTGAAATGTTCCGTAAACTTAAAGTTTACGCTGGTAACGAGCACAACCATGCGGCACAACAGCCTCAGGTTCTAGACATTTAAGGAGCACTATCATGGCAAATCAATACTACGGTACAGGTCGTCGTAAAAGTTCAAGTGCTCGCGTATTCTTACGCCCAGGCACTGGCAACATCGTAATTAACCAACGTTCTATCGAAGAATACTTCGGTCGCGAAACTTCTCGCATGGTTGTTCGTCAGCCACTAGAGCTAGTTGAGCTATCTGAGAAGTTTGACCTTTACATCACTGTTGAAGGTGGTGGTATGACTGGTCAAGCTGGCGCAATCCGCCACGGTATCACTCGTGCACTAATGGAGTTTGACGAGTCACTACGTCCTACTCTACGTAAAGCTGGCTTCGTTACTCGTGACGCTCGTCGCGTTGAACGTAAGAAAGTTGGTCTTAAGAAAGCACGTAAGAAGACACAGTTCTCAAAACGTTAATTTATTACGTTTCAGAATGTCAAAAACCCAGCCTTGTGCTGGGTTTTTTGTTTGTTGTGCCTGTTATGTATATCTCTATTAAAACATCTTGAAATACGCCAATCTCACATTCAGTAACTTTCAGTAAACTCTAAAAGTTGTTCACTTTGTACGCTTATTGACCATTTCTTTTGCTACACTTGCAGGGCAAGTAAATTATTCGCGATATCGTCTGATTAAATTTTCATTCATCTGGACAGAGGTTGATCTTGGTCAGGAAATCATTGCGAAAGACGTCATATCATAACCTGTCGTTTCTAGTATTGGCTGTTTATTGAAGCGCTTAGCACTTTATATGGTCATAATTAGAATAGTAATAACCGTGTTTTTTACATGGTTTTTGCTAATGATCGCGTCTATTTTGAAATATCTTAAAATTAACCTGCTGTAACTGATGTTCTCAATATAGCAAGTGTTGAGGATCATAGTGGAGATAAGTGGATGAGCAATGCGCCTGTTGACAACAGCCGACGCCGTTTTTTAACTATCGCTACCTCTGTCGTAGGTGGTGTTGGTGCGGCTGGAGCTGCTGTTCCTTTTATTGCGTCTTGGAATCCGAGTGAGCGTGCTAAATCTGCAGGGGCTCCTGTAGAAGTGGACATAAGCAAACTTGAGCCTGGACAATTAATTCGTGTTGAGTGGCGAGGTAAACCTGTATGGGTTATCTATCGTACACCAAAAATGTTAGAACAAATGAAGCAACACGAAGATCAACTTCGTGACCCCAATTCTGACGAAGCACAGCAGCTGGGATCAGCGAAAAATAGCTATCGCTCTCAGCGAGAAGAGATTTTTGTTGCTGTTGGGATTTGTACCCACCTTGGTTGCTCTCCAACATTCATGAATGGTGGATTCGGTGAAAAAGTGGAAGGGACCGCAGATGGATTCTTCTGCCCGTGCCATGGCTCCAAATTTGATATGGCGGGTCGCGTTTTTCAAAATGTACCCGCACCTTTGAATTTGGAAGTGCCGCCATACACTTTCCTAGATGAGACCACGATTTTAGTGGGTGAAGAAGAGGAGATGGCATAATGGCGACTAATTACGAACAATCTAATCAAACTGCAGACGAGACGAATAAGCGCTCTGGCGGTGCTATTAGCTCAGTCGTCGACTGGATCAATGATCGCATTCCGATGACGCGCGTTTGGAATATGCATATTGCGCAATATCCAGCGCCGAAAAACTTCAACTTCTGGTATCTATTTGGCTCTTTAGCTATTTTGGTATTGGTTAATCAAATTGTGACGGGTATTTGGTTAACGATGAATTTTGTTCCTTCTGCTGAGGGGGCATTTGCTTCTGTTGAATACATCATGCGTGATGTTGAGTATGGTTGGTTATTAAGATATCTCCATTCGACAGGCGCATCAGCATTCTTTGTGGTTGTTTATCTGCATATGTTCAGAGGCATGATCTATGGCTCATATCAAAAGCCCAGAGAATTACTGTGGCTATTTGGTATGTTGATATTCTTGGCCCTGATGGCTGAAGCATTTATGGGCTACTTGCTACCTTGGGGGCAAATGTCGTTCTGGGGGGCGCAGGTAATCATTTCCTTATTTGGCGCTATTCCTGTTATCGGAGAAGACTTAACACTTTGGATCCGAGGTGACTATGTTATTTCAGGCGCTACGCTGAATCGTTTCTTTGCGTTGCATGTCATCGCATTGCCATTGGTGTTAGTGATCCTGGTGTTTTTACATATTGTTGCACTGCATGAAGTGGGCTCTAACAACCCTGATGGTATTGAAATTAAACGTAAAAAAGGCTCTGTGGCTGAAGAGGACAAGCCTAACTTTAAATTCCATGAATACTACACCAGTAAAAAAGATGTTGTGGATGCCATTCCTTTCCATCCTTATTACACAGTAAAAGACATTTTAGGTGTGGCAGGGTTCTTAATTTTATTCTGTTGGGTGGTGTTCTTTATGCCCGAGATGAATGGTTTCTTCTTAGAAGCCCCTAATTTTGAAGCTGCTAATCCGCTTAAAACACCTGAACATATATTCCCTGTTTGGTATTTTACGCCTTTCTATGCGATTTTACGCGCTATTCCTGATAAACTAGCGGGCGTAGTGGCTATGGGTGCCTCGATAGTCGTTCTGGCATTATTGCCATGGCTTGACCGAGGAAAAGTGCGCTCAATTCGTTATCGTAGCAAATGGCATAAGTTGAATATTGCACAATTTGTGGTTACCTTCTTGATCTTAGGTTGGGCTGGGGCGACTCCACAAACGGTATTTTCAACCATTTTGTCGCAGATTTGTACCGTGACGTATTTCATGTTCTTTGTGTTGTTGTATGTTTATTCAAAGAATGAAGTGACCAAGCCACTACCTACGAGGTTGACGAAATGATGAAAAAGCTATTAATCGGTTTATTCGCATTGTTGCCAACCTTAACAATGGCAGCAGGTCCATCAGTGCCACTAATGGACGCTAATATTGACTTGAGGGATAATGCATCGTTGCAGCGTGGCGCTAAATTGTTCATGAATTACTGTTTAGGTTGTCACCAGATGCAATACCAACGTTATGAACGTACTTTTCGTGACATTGGGATCCCTGTTGAAATAGGTAAAGAGACACTCATCTTTGATGACTCAAAAGTAGGCTCGCATATCTTAAACTCTATGTCGAAAGAGGATGCAGCTAAGTGGTTTGGTGCGGCACCGCCAGATTTAACCTTGATATCTAGAGTTAAATCACCAGATTATATATACACATACTTAAAGTCATTTTATAAAGATGAATCTCGTCCTTTTGGTGTGAACAATATCGTATTCCCATTGGTGGGGATGCCTCATGTTCTTCAAGAACTACAGGGCTTGCCAATGCCAATTACCGAAGACGTAGTTGAAAATGGCGAGACGGTAACCAAAATTGTGGGTGTCGAAACTGACGGCTCCGGTGAGATGAGTGACGATGAATATGACCAAGCGGCAAGAGATCTCACTAACTTTTTAGCGTATGTGGGTGAACCTTCTCGATTAGAATCTGAGGCAATAGGTATCAAAGTGCTCGGATTCTTGGTAATCTTCTTCATCTTAGCTTTCTTGTTGAAGAAAGAGTACTGGAGAGACGTTCATTAATTTGAACACTCAATGGTGATTATAGGTAATAGGGGCGCATGCCCCTATTGCTGTTTAAAGTGATTTGATTACTTTGTGATTAATTTATGGAGGTAGGCATGGCCGTAGCTGCCAATAAGCGCCCAGTTATGACTCTTTTTTCTGGTGCAAACTGTATGTATAGCCATCAGGTTCGTATCGTTTTAGCAGAAAAAGGTGTAAGTGTTGATATTCATCTGGCTGAAAAGGATAACTTGCCAGAAGCGCTACACGAAATTAACCCATATGGTACAGTTCCGACGTTAATCGATCGTGAGCTTGGCTTATATCAAGCTAATATCATTATGGAATATTTGGATGAGCGTTTCCCGCATCCACCACTGATGCCAGTTTACCCAGTTATGCGTGGACGCAGCCGCTTGATGATGCACCGCATTGAAAGCGATTGGTATAGCCTTGCTGAGAAAATCATTTCAGGCAATGACGTTGATAATGCGCGTAAAGAGTTAACTGAAGCACTTCTTGCTGTGGCACCTATCTTTGGTGAAGCGCCTTACTTCATGAGTGAAGAGTTTAGCTTGGTTGATTGCTTTATGGCTCCGCTATTGTGGCGTTTGCCTCAATTAGGTATTGAGCTGTCAGGCAGCGGTGCAAGTGAGCTGAAAGATTACATGTTACGTTTATTCGAGCGTGAGTCTTTCCAAGCGTCTTTGACTGATATTGAGCGCGAGATCCGCAGCTAATGACATCTAATCGACCTTATTTACTAAGGGCGTTCTATGAGTGGATCGTGGACAATCAGTGCACGCCACACATAGTTGTCAATGCCAACTTCCCTCACGTACAAGTGCCAGTCCAGTTTGTACAAGACGGTCAGATTGTCTTGAATGTGAGCCCAAGTGCGGCAAATAACTTCACTATGGATAATGATGCATTGAGCTTCAGTGCACGTTTTTCTGGCCAGCCAATGCAGGTTTATGTGCCTGTTGACGCAGTACTGGCGATTTATGCTAGAGAAAATGGTGAAGGGACAATTTTCTCTGAATCGACTATCGAAGAGGATTACGAAGAAGAATCGTATGATGCTGATGATGAGTTGGCCCCAGAGGTTGAACAGCAGCCTGATAGCGCTGCAGAGCAAACACCTTCACAAGAGGGTAAGCCTAAAAAAGGCGCTCATTTACGCGTTATCAAGTAAAAAAAAACCTGCATCAGCAGGTTTTTTTATGTTTGAGCTCACTATAGGTATTCAAAAGCCTTAATGACTTTTTCCACACCGTGAATGTTGCGTGCGATCTCTACTGCTTTTTCTGCTTCAGCAGGGGCGACCATCCCCATTAAAAAGACTTCTGCGTTTTCTGTCACAACCTTAATATTGGTGCCATTGACGTTATCATCTGCCAGTAGCTGTGTTTTCACTTTCGAAGTCAGCCATGTATCATGACCTTTGGTCGACAGGCCTATATTGCTGCCAATGCGGATTTGATTGAAGAGCTTTTTGACACCAATAACCGATTTCACCGCGTTATGCGCTTGTGTTTTCATCTCTATATTGGCTACTTGTCCTGTCAATAAAACCGTGCCATTGACACTCACAACATTGATGTTGGCATGCTTTGCCAATCTTTGGATTTTTTTAAGCTCAATAGTCGCTTTAATTTCTATGCTATTGTCGTCTATTTGTGAGCCGATAGTGCGTCGGTCATTTGCTGCCGATACCGCGCCTGCAGTCCCGGCGACGACCGCTGCTGCACAGCCTTGAAGTAGAGACAAAACAGCAATTAACAAGATGGGTTTTAACAGCATATTAGGCATCCTGAGGAAATAAAATATTGTCTATAAGTTGGCTCAAGCAATGTACTGTGAACATGTGAGACTCTAAAATTCGACTGGCGCGTTTACTAGGCACCCTGATCTCAACATCATTTGGCCCTAACAAACCGGTTAACTCCCCGCCATCGTTACCTGTCAGCGCGATGACTTTAAGATCTTTGGTCAATGCAGATTCAACAGCGCTTATGACTTCTTTTTCATTGCCGTTAAGTGCAATGGCAAAAAGTAAATCACCTTCTTGGGCGATTGCTCTTATCTGACGGGCAAATAACTCAGTTTGCGTACTTGTTGATTGGCCGCTGAGGTTAATGCTGGCTTGACTCAACGTCAGTGCTGGCAAACATGGTCGCTCAGTTTCATAAAAATTGATAAGTAAACTGGCAAAGTGTTCAGCAAGCATATGACTGCTTGGCTCACCACAGCAGATCAACTTATTACCATTGATCAATGTTTGAGAGATAACATAGGCAGCTGTCTCCAGCTGCTCAGGCAATGCCTCTCCCGCTGCTATTTGCGCTTGAATACTTTCGGTAAAGATGGCTTTGATTGATTCTTGCATATTAAAAAACGTTCTTTATCCAATGTATCGCATGTGGGGAATTCCCCTGTATTGCAACAAAGTCTACGCGCAGCGCTACATTATGCAAGGTAAAATCTTGCATGTATTGATATATGCTACGCCTTAAACGTTGCTGTTTTTGTTGTGAAAGTGTATTGAGTGCGCCGCCAAATTTAAGACTTTTACGGTATTTCACTTCAACAAATACCCAAGTGTGGGCATCTTTCATGATTAAATCAATTTCTCCATGTCGACACAAGTAATTACGAGCTATTGGCGTCAACCCTTGTTTTTGCAGATAGCGCTCAGCAACCTCTTCAAAATAAGACCCTTTTTCCCTGGTGTTGTTAAAAATCCCTTTTAGCATACTGTTATCCTTACAGGCTAAGTGTGTGATGTGATTGCTTGTATTTACTCTATTTGTTGCATAAATAACGGCGTAGGCGGTCTCTCATCTAGACTCACTAGTCGAATGCTGTTTTTATGGTATTGACCCCAGCTTAGCTTTCTATGTATCTGATTGGCTTCTTTAATGCTGAGTGCGCCGGTTAATCCATCAAACTCTTTGCCCGGTATTCTACTTAATTGTTTGAGCTCAGGTATTAAGTTGAGGGCATCATGGGCCATGGCAAACAAGCGTTGCTCGATATCAGCTTGCTCGGGCCAGAGTCTCGAATATGTGTCTCGCAGGTTTCGTTGATTCACAACGTCGGGGAGCATCCAGGGTAGCTCTGTAAAGTAGAGCCCTTCTAAATCTCCCTTGTCTGTTTTATCTATTTGCTTACTATAACTCCGTGAGCTTGCGTAAAGCGGGATCCGTTCTGCAAATGTACTGACGTTGACATCTAAATAGGGTTTGAGTAGTCGTGTCTCAATGGCGTCCCCAAGTATGTAGATCGCATCGATATCTCGTCTTGATCGTGTTTCACTTTCTACTTCACTGCGGAATAGGCTTTTGACTTCTTTTATTCGGGCTTTAGAGCGATCCACTTCTAGTAGCTCAGTGATCACCTCGACCATATCTTCGCTATTACTATAAAACCCAGCTTCAGGTTGGGTTTTGCTGAAGTTTTGCCATTGAGTATTGAAATGCGCAATTAATCGCTGCCCTGAGGGGGTATTGGGCGCGAGCAACATGGGTTTTTGGAAGCCTTTTGCTAAAAAGTGCACCATGGCTTGCTCAACTTCATGCTCAGGGTTTAGCGCGAAGTAATAGTGTTCAGTATGGACCCGTTGTGCTTCATCTGGGTTTACCTCATTGAGAAAAATAGCTGCAGACTGAGCGATAAACGGACTTGATTTAACCTTAACAATGTTGCTTTTTAAGAGTGGGCCTATGACAAAATCTGCTTGGCTTTTTTGTAACTCTCGCTCGATAAGTTCTGCGCTGTCCATTTCGTCAATAAAGTAAATTTCTTCAATTTGACTTTTATCCATGGCGGCTAAAAAGCCATTTTTTAATGCCGAGCCTAGACGTTCACTATTTCCTGATTGAGGCAGTAAAATGGCTAATTTGGTTGCTTGGTAAGGCGCTAGGTTGATGGCAGATTTCACCTCATTGGGGATAATAAAACTGCCGGGGTGATTTTTATAGCGTCTTTGCCAGTTGTTCATTGCTTGGTGTAATTGCACCGTGGAGCCTAAATATACTTGATGATACTTAGCGAGCTTTACCCAACCTTGTTGAATGACTGAACCACGATCAAAACGCTCTAGAGCGTAGGACGACAGTTGCTGTAAAGCTGTCCATATATCTTGATTTAAGCCAGTGATGTTGAGTTTGTTTTGTTGCGCGGTATCCGCGCTTTTAAAGTAATGAACGAGGGATTTTTTAGGTAACTTCTGAGAGGCAAAAATACTGCCTTTGAGGTATTGATGCCACCCTTTGTGCTCCGCAAGGGTAAGCTGATCACTGATATTCGTTAAAATAGTGTGTGCGCTTTCATACTTTCCTTGCTCTTTTTGTGCAAAGGCAATATAGAGCTTATTTTGTACATGATCGACGCTGGCTTTTGATTCTAACTCAAAGCAGATCTGCTCCAGCATAGGCCAATTGCGCTCTTTGATCGCAGCTTCTCGTGCACCGTAAAGCACTTGTATTCTATTTGCGCCTTGCTTTGAGAGTGCAAGTGCATACAGTGAACTCGCATCCATATTCTCAGTCGATTGCACGGTTGGTGCTTGAGTCTCTGGATTTGTTGCTGGTTGTACGTTTTTAGGGGTTGTGCCACAGGCCGATAAACCGGACAATACAGCCACTATTAGACTTATTTTTTTCAGTTGCACGCGTATACCTTCACTCATCACCTTGTATGTGAATATCTTACTGACTGATCTTGGAGAGCTCAATGACAAAAGCTGACACCTTAGACAAAATTGGCACCCTGCACATCGTTGCTACACCAATTGGCAATTTAGATGACATTAGTGAACGGGCGCTGAAAACCTTAGCTGACGTAGATCTTATTGCAGCAGAAGATACACGCCATACAGGCAAACTATTGAGTCACTTTAATATTAAAGCAAAAACCTTTGCTTTGCATGATCATAATGAAAAACAAAAAGCCCAACAAATATTAGATTGGTTGAATGAAGGTAAAGATATTGCGTTGGTCTCTGATGCGGGCACTCCTTTGATCAGCGACCCTGGTTATGCCGTGGTGAATTTGTGCCGAGAAGCTGGCGCGAAAGTGACACCGGTCCCAGGCGCCTGTGCTGCTATTGCTGCGGTGAGCTGCTCAGGGTTACCCACAGATAAGTTTCAATTTATTGGCTTTACGCCAGCAAAAAGCCAAGCGAGACAACAATTTTTTGTAGAGGCGTTTGAGTCTGGGATCACCAGCATTATGTATGAAAGCACGCATCGTATTATGGCGAGTCTGGATGATCTTGCCAGCGCGCTTGGAGAACAGCAGCAAGTGGTATTTGCCAAAGAGCTTACTAAAACGTATGAAACGTTTTTTAGCGGTGAAGTATCCGAGTTAATTACCTTTCTAACAGATGAACCTGAACGCCAGCGCGGTGAATTGGTACTGATATTACCGGGAAAAGGCAAAGAAACGGCCGCAATCACGCCTGAAGCACAAAAATTAATTTCGCTTTTGGAAGATGAAATGCCGCTTAAAAAAGCCTGCGGTGTGGCTGCAGAGTATTTTGGTCTTAAAAAGAATGCTTTATACAAAGCGATTATTGCACAAAGAGAAGAATAGCAAAAAATCCGCTGTGCTTTAGGCTAGAAACAGGTATAATGCGCCGCGAGTTGGCCGGATAATCGCTGCTTGTGACGAAAATGATCAAGGGGAGGAAAGTCCGGGCTCCACAGGGCAGGGTGCCAGCTAACGGCTGGGGGGTGAAAGCCCACGACAAGTGCAGCAGAGAGAAGACCGCCAACTTCGGTTGGTAAGGGTGAAAGGGTGCGGTAAGAGCGCACCGGGCCGCTGGTAACAGTCGGTTGCAAGGTAAACTCCACCCGGAGCAAGACCAAATAGGGTTCCTTATGGTGTGGCCCACATCGGAACCGGGTAGGTTGCTTGAGCCTAAGAGCGATTTTAGGCCTAGACGAATGATTATCACCTCGCAAGAGGAACAGAACCCGGCTTATAGGCCGACTCACATATTTTAGTAGCCGCTTGAGTCTTCAAGCGGCTTTCTAATCTTAAAAGCACAACTTTTCATCGCTGCGTACACTGCTGCACTCAAATTCCACTTTATAAATACCACGCTTGCAATCAATTCATTCCAACCTTGAGTTTTTGCTTTTACGCTCTTCTTGTTTGTTTTTTAGATACTTAAAGGTGTTGCCTCATCTTGTCATTAAGGTATTTAGCTGTTGTGCTTCTCATATTTTAATTGTTGTTTTGTTGTAAATAATGCCGTTTTGCGCATATTTTAATCCATTCCATATTCTTGGCACAATTGCATGTCATAAACCCTAAATTGAACTGTATCTGTCAATTAATAGGGGGTATTAATATTATGATGCGGACTAAACTGTGCCTAGCCTTGCTGACTTTAGGGGCGGCTGTCCCCAATAGTGCGCAGGCTGTCATGGCACCATTAACAATCCATGTTGATGAAAATACCAAAACGAACACCACCATAGGTCGGGTGAGTTTTGTTGATGGCGTATCTGATAAAACGGTGCGCTTGGAAGTCGGTAAAACGGACATTAAAAACTGGGTAACCAATGGTGAAGCATTTGAGCCCATCTCATTTGCCTCAAGTTTTACGCAAGCGCCGATTGTTTTTGGTCAGATCCAATCCAATAGTGACTATGCAATAGAGTATGAAGTAAGCACCTATTCTTATTCTGGCCTAACGAGCAAAAACAACAATAGATTATTGATGCGCCACCGCTTAGATAACGTTAGTGCGTTGGGCTTTGAGGCCGTACTTGAATCTGAGCTAGATAAAAAAGGCACCAGTGTCATTCAAAGCTTTACCAATACCGGTGAGGGTGAAACGCTTGGCTGGATAGCATTTGCTGAGCCCATCTCAGCACTTTGGAATGACAAGCCATTTGAAGTTTCAAGTACAGGTACTGCGGTGACACATCAGGTGTATGGTCACGCATTTAGTGCGCCGATGACAGAAACCCCAACGATTTTAACCTCCTTAGCATCCTACAATGGCACATCTCAAAGCGGTGTGGCGATTGATGAAGTCTCTGCAAACCGTGTGAAAGTGCATATTGATAACATTGATGATGACGCTCATGCGGCTGAAAACATCAATGTCTTCGCACTACAAGGCTCTGGTTTTTTATTTACAGAAAGCTTGGCAATTGTGGGGGAAACGGGCGTCATCAAAGTCGCTGATTCAGGCAGTGATGCGCCATTTTCTATCACTTTTTCGAAATCTTATAACAACCCTGTTGTATTCGTTCAAGCGGTCGGGATCGACAAAGACATTGTTGATGCGGCGGTACGCTTCAATTTCGTTGCGCCTATGATGCTGCAAGGATATTTGCATGGCGATAACGAAAGTGTGGTACCAAATCGCTTTGGTGAGTTTGAGCTGCATTATCAAATCTTTGAGGCGGGTCGTTGGGATATACCACTGGAACATTATAGCTATGAAATCGTCTCTGGTAACGATGCGGGTGTGTTCTCAATTGATGCAATCAAAGGCGACATTAAAGTTGCTGACCAAACGCAATTAGACTTTGAGTTGGGCAATAATCAGTACGTATTAACGGTTCGTGTGAAAGATGGAGCGGGCAATATGTATGATTCAACAGTCACGATTAATGTAAACGACATTAATGATTCTTTGAACAACAATGCGCAATCCATTGATGGTCTAGCAGCGGATGACTGGGCTGGTTGGTCAGTAGCCCCAGCAGGGGATGTAAACGGTGACGGTTTCGACGATATCATTGTAGGCTCTCCTCAAGCAGATGTTTATCGAAATGATGGCACCTTTATGTACGAAGATAATGGTGCAGCTTACGTTCTTTTCAGTGATGCAACGGGCACATTCCCATCCCTAACAGAAGTGATCGGTGGTACTCGTGGTTTTGGGATCATGGGAGCTGAGTCTGGCGACAACGCAGGTTTTGCTGTTGCTGGAGGTGTTGATATTAACGGCGACGGATTATCAGATGTAGTAGTTGGTGCGCCTTATGCCGGTACTAACGGTAAGAATTCAGGTTCAACCTACGTTGTATTCGGTAAAACTGGTACTAACTATGTTCCATTGTCTGATATGAATGCTGGCGGGAGCGATTACGGTTTTGCTATTCATGGTGCTTACACTGAAGACTATGTTGGTGGTACGTTAGTTGTTGGCGATGTGAATGGTGATGGTCTCGGTGACATTGTTATCGGTGAAACGGTTACGCGTTTTTTAGCTGGGACTGGTTCATTTGAATTAAGGGACTTGCTAGAAGATGGTACCGCAGATCCTAACTTAGCCTATGTTGTTTACGGTAAAAAAGACAATAACGTGGTTCAGTTAGCCAATGTTGCGACAGACTACAACACGCAAGGTTTTGCGATCACTCGCCCAAGCCGAAGGTTATTCAGTGGGTGGCACTACGGTGCACAAGTATTACCCACCGGTGATTTTAACAGTGACGGCTTAACGGACTTTATCGTAAGCCACGGTTTATATGTTGATACATCTGGTACCAGTTATGTGGCGTATGGCCGTATTGGTGGTGAATCAATAAAGTACAACAGCATCAAGTCGAGTGGAAATGGCATTAAAATCATCCCTGAAGCCAGCGGCAACTATGGTTTTAACTTTGGCCGTGCAAGTTTAAATACACTGCCTTCATTTACCACTTCTCACGTTGGTGACGTGAATGCTGATGGTGTTGACGACATTGCCTTGTTACTGACCGATACAGGGTGCTGCTCTGCCATTGACCACCCGCGTGCGTATATTTTATTTGGTGGTGTAAATGTTGCCGATGAAATTAACTTAGCGGATATTGCACAAGGCAACGGCGGTTTTGTCATTCATAATGATGCGTCCAACATTGATCACAGTGATTTGCAGGTTATTTTGGGCTCCATAGGTGGGGCAGGCGACTTAAATGGTGATGGTTTTGACGATATCATTATTGGCGACCCGTTTGCAGAAGATAACAAAGGTCGTGTGTATGCCGTGTATGGGCGTGCAGGCACAGATCCTGTTTACCTAAGCGAAATCATTGAGACAAAACAAGGTTTCTACTCTGAAGGTAACGGGGGCGAGCAGTTAGGTCAGTTCATCGCCAGCGCCGGTGACATCAATGGCGACGGTATCAAAGATATTCAATTTGGTACGCCTTCTGCTGATAAAAACAATTTAGGCAATACCGGTGCAGTGTATGTATTAAACGGCGACGGTAATTTGGTGACACTTTGGGGCACTGTGGGTGACGATACAGTCGCAGGTGCAGCAACGGCAGATAATATCGCAACTGGAACCGGTGATGATGTTATTCGCACCAATGGGGGGGCTGATGCGGTGTATGCAGGTCCCGGTGAAGATACCATTTATATTTCTGATAATACGTTTACCCGTATCGACGGGGGCGGTAATACAGATACGTTGATCTTTGATGGGGCAGGTATTAACCTCAATCTCGCAGCGCAAGCATCTCGTGTTCGTAACGTAGAAGTGTTTGATATACGAGGCTCAGGTGCAAACTCAATCACATTGAATAAAAGTGTCAGCAGCAACTCAAACTTGCGCATTTTAGGTGATGATGATGACTACATTGGTGCGGCGAACAACCAGTGGGTTGATTCAGGCACAACGCAAGTTATCGACAATATCACTTATAAAGTGTTTACAGTCGGTGCTGCAACCATGTTAGTGCAAGACGGTGTGAGTATTGCCGTGAACAATGCGCCCACCATTGAAGCGCAATCTTTCACTGTGAGCGAAGCTTCTTCAAGTGGTACTGAAATTGGCACTATTTTGGCTGACCCTAATGATGTCGGTGACTTTGTTACTTTCCAAATTCTAAGTGGCAACACAGATGGTGACTTAGTGCTAGATGCACAAACGGGTGTATTGAGCATCAGCCCTGACATTTCTCGTTTAGACTTTGAGAACACCGCTACGTATAACTTAGAAGTCATCGTTTATGATCAATATAACACCACAGATGTGGCAAACATTACCGTTGATGTATTAGACATGGAAGCCATGACCATTAGCTTTTCCGGTGACGCAAGTGGTGAGGGCAGTTATTGGGGTAACAATACCGTGCTTGAATTACTCGGTATGAGTTCACCTGATTGGGCGTCAACTGAAACCAAGATGACGTGGGATATTCCTGAAACAGGGACTCCTGCTGAGGCAACTATCTTCAGAGTGTTAGCGCACGGTAAAATCCATTACGTCGGTGGTTTAGATTTATTTGGCGGTTGGGTTGAAGCTGATATTCCACTCACAATGGACTTGAAGTACCCTGATGAGATTCAAGTGGGTCAACCAGTTAATCTAACTACGCAATTTAAAGTAGATTCAAACGCTAACTTCATGGCGTCATCGCCTGGGGTGCAAGTTTCTGCGGAATTAATTATTGAAGATCTATTAGTACAATATCAATCAGATGTTTTTGAAAAGCTAAACGATAAAACTGAAATAGAGTACGGCTCATATGAAAAAACTGTTGGTTCAGAGTCATTTGGTATTTATGGTGACAACTGTGCCAATGCGCTTAATCGAGCTGCGTGCTACGAATTAGAAGACGGTGTTGAAGTTTACGATTTAACTCGTGAGCTGACGGATGACGAAATTGCTACCCTCATTGCAGAACACCACTATGAGTTATCGCTAGCAACGACTATTGCGCACGCAAGACAAGTGAGTTCAAACCTGACGTACGACACCAGCATGGTTGACGGCGACTACCTTGTAGATGTGGTTTATGCTCACCTAGGTGCGACTGATGGGTTTGAAATCATCAGCACAGATCACTCAGATCCTTTAGCATCGATCACACCTTTCATTCGTGCTGAAACGACAGACGAAGAGATTGCGCTGTATATCAAAAACCTAACTCGCGATACGTTAGCTGCGGACATAAAGTCCACCGCTAGAAAAGCCGTTGAGAAAGCCATTAACTTAGAAGTAGATAAACTACGCTTCCTTGCTGGTCATGACTTAATAGATTGGGTATCTGAAGAAGTATACTGGGGGTCAAACTGGACCAAATGGCATGCTAAAGCTGGCATGGAAGCGGTCGAGGGGACCTCTGAACAATGTATTGACGATTTTTATGCTCCAGTGGGCGAAGATTTATATCGTAGTTATAAGTTCAGCACCTTAGATACTTTTGTGAGTATTACGTTGGATTTATTCCAAGACTTTGAGTTGAACGTTGAACCTTCAGCAATTTTAGTGTTAGAAGATGGCACAGAAATTTATTTTGACCCAGAAGAAGACATCGTATTCACGCCTGAGCTTACGCATGACGTTAATAACGATGGCATGATCGACGCGACATTAACGGTGGATGTTGAATCTAAGTTTGTGAACAACAGTAAGATGAAAGCATCATATAAAATGCCGTTTAAATTCTTAGAGTTTTCTTACAACGTGCAAGAAGCTGTATGTACTGATGCACAAACTTACTTCATGGGTAAGCAAGGCATACAATACGAGAAAGGCTCTTATGGTCCAATGATGGACAGTGAGTGGGTGTTTGAGTTCTCTGATACGGATTTTGGTGGTCCAACTGAAGTTACCCTTGCAGACAATTCATATACAACACACCTGTCGTTTGACTTATGTAATACCAATGGCGTGTGCGGCGAGCCGGTATTGTCTTACAACAATAATGTGCCTGTTGCCTCGGATGTCACAGTAACGGGTGAGTTTATTGGTAAGTCGACAGTATCTGCGACTTATGCTTACTCAGATCCAGATGGAGATATCGAAGAAGCGACGCGTTTCCAATGGTATCGCTCTGCAACTGGTAATGAGACTGACGCACAAGTGATTGAGGGTGAGCTTTACCAATCATATACCTTGTCGTTAGACGATATTGATAACTACGTGGCATTTTGTGTGACACCTGATGATGGCACAGATCTTGGCAGCCCTGTATGTTCTGAGTGGACATATGTAGAAAGCCCGTTCCACAAAGATCTATCAATTATGAACGGTTTCGGTCAATCTATTGTCTTTGACGGCACGGATCAGAGCATGCTTCAAACTCTGAACTCAGGTTTTAATCCGAATAGCTCTTATACAATTGAAGCATGGGTGAAAGTGAATGCATTGAACCCCGATGACAATTCAAACTTAATAACCTTTACCGAAAGCGACAACAAGTCAAAAGCTGCAATCAGAATATTCTCTGATGGTCGCTTACGTATCAAAGCAACGAATACCACATTTAAATCGACAGAAACAATTAACGTTGGTCAATGGCAACACTATGCCATCAGTTATGATCAGCCGACACAGCAGCTATCTGTGTATTTAGATGGTGAATTGATCATCTCTGAAGTGGACGCTGCTGACTCAAGTAATGTGTATTTTGTATGGGGTTCAGGCAACGATGGTGTAAGCAAGAAGCTAAATGGTCAAATTGATGAGATCCGCATTTGGAACCAAGCATTGTCTCAAGCGCGTATCGTAGCCCAAAGATCATTGGGTGCATCGTTAAATGATCCTGCACTTATGTCTTATTACACCTTCGATACGATGGTCAGCAGTGATGTAGTCGATCTTGTCGGTCAAAGTACCATGACGTTAGTTAACGAGCCAACGTTAGAAAAATACGACTCGTACTTAACACTTGATGGAAATGGAGATTATATCGAGATTGCTGATGCAAGTGACGGTTCGATAGACTTTGCTGGTGACAACTTTACAGCCTCAGCTTGGATTTATTTAGAGCCAGGTTCAAATGGGTCAAACCGGAATATTTTTGCGAAAAAAATATCTGCAGCCCCGGGATATAAAGGCTGGAGCTTAAGTGTTAACAGCGCTAATAAATTGCAATATCACCATGATGCTGTCAATGACGGCAAGAAGACCTATGCGGCAGGCACGTTTAAAACGGGTCGTTGGTATCATGTTGCAGTGGTCGCCGATTGGGAAGGTGGCAAGGTGAGGTTGTATATTAACGGCAATGAAGTCGCCAGTTCTGGTAACGGCTTAGGTAATAAACGTAACTTGAGCAACCATAAACCACTTCGTATAGGAGCATATAGCCATACAAATACGACTTCAAACACCTTTAAAGGTCACATTGACGATGTCGCTATATGGACGCGAGCATTGTCTGAGGATGAGTTGAATGTATGTAAAGATGACATGGTGTTGGGCTGTGAACAAGACCTATTAATCTATTATGACTTTGAACAGGAAGCCCGTAAGAATAAAGCAGTTGATAGATACAACGGCACTATTTTTGGTGCGGCCGAAGTCAATCATGGTCTGAATGTTAAGTTTACGACCACTGAGTATGTTTCGTTTGTAGGCAAGCTTCCAGGTGGATCAGGTATCACGTTTGGACTCGCTGATGCGCCAGCTTATGGTGAGGTGGTCATCAATGAGTATTCAGGCGAATTTACCTATACGCCAAACGGTAGCGCAAATGGCGCAAGTGATTCATTTAGCTATGTCGTTTACGATAACAACAATGGATATAGTCTCAAGCAGATTGTGACCATTGAGTTTGAATAAGTTTTCTGGCACTTAACAAGTTTAAAGCCGTGATACCAAAAGGTGTCGCGGCTTTTTTATTTTGATAAATTACCTAATGTATTACACAACTTGGTTTTCTGGTTCTCATAATCGATAGATCTTTTTAGCTGCGCTCATACCTTTAATTAATAGTCTATTCAATGTTAAATCTCTACATCACACGGTCTTTAGTCAGTATGTTGAATATAAGTTTGGCTTAGAGTGTATTTGAATCATGCTAGCTAGAGTTGCAAGGCCGTCGTTAACTAAACAGCGCTTAACTTTATAGTATGTAGTCTTAATAAATATATTGATGAGAGAGCAGCGTGAAGCAGAAGGTTTAAAAACCTAGCTATATAATTCCTTTTAATACAATCATGTAAGAATAGAAGTGTAATCCCCGTGACATATTCCTTAAATAAAAAAGTCATTTTTTGTACGTACACTTGCGCGTGCTCACAATTGATTACGTTTTAGGAACATTCGAATGAAGATGAAATTTGTTGCACTCGCAGTGTCTGCGGCTTTGCTTACGGGTTGTAATGATGACACTCAAACTGTTGAGGTCATTAAGGAAGTTGAGGTTGCGAAAGAAATTGAAGTGGTAAAGGAAGTAGTTAAAGAAGTGGTTAAAGAAGTTCCTCCTACGCCAGTCACTTCGGTTAAAAATATCATTTTAATGATCGGTGATGGCATGGGTCCTCAGCAAGTCGGTTTACTTGAGGAGTATGCTCAGCGCGCACCTAACTCAGTATACAAAAGTAAAAATAACCAAACCGCGCTGTCTAAGTTTGCCAATGCAGGCCACTTGGGCTTATCACTGAACGCTCCACATGGACCAACAGGCAGTCTAGTTACAGACTCCGCGTGCTCTGCAACACAACTAGCAACAGGTATTTCAGCAGGCTCTGAAATGATAGGCTTAGATACTCAGGGCAATAAAGTTGCGACTATCTTAGAAAAAGCGAAAGCGATGGGTAAAGCGACAGGTTTAGTTTCGGATACTCGTATTACTCATGCGACACCTGCTGCTTTTGCTTCACACCAACCGCACCGCTCTTATGAAGACAAAATTGCTGAAGAGCTTATTTCATCTGGTAATGTAGACGTGATGCTTTCGGGTGGAGCGCGTGTTTTCTTACCGCAAGATGTTGCTTCAAACGAAGAAGTTCAGAAGCAACTAGCCGAGCTTGGGATGCCCAGCGGCGTTTATAAAAAGTCTAAGCGTAGTGACAACGAGAACCTAGTTGTTGAAGCAAAAGATCAACATGGCTATGCATTGGCATTTGATAAAACCCAATTGATGGATGTAGAAGGCGATAAGTTATTGGGTTTATTTGCAAACTCGGGTATGGCTGATGGTATTGCATACAAAAAGTGTCAGCAGGACAACAGCTGTACACAGCCTTCATTAAAAGAGATGACAATCAAAGCGCTTGATGTGTTATCTAAAGATGAAGATGGCTTCTTCTTGATGATCGAAGGGGGTCAAATTGACTGGGCAGGCCACGCGAATGATGCTGGCTGGATGTTAAATGAACTACTTAAATTTGATGAAGCAGTTGAAGCTGTTCATGAGTGGGTTAAAGACCGCAACGATACGTTAGTTGTTGTAACCGCTGACCACGAGACGGGTAGCTTTGGTTTTAGTTATTCAAATTACAATACGCCAGAGGCGGTTCCATTACCAGGTGATGGCATGGGTGATGCTTTGTATAAACCAAAATTTAATTTTGGTGCATTAAGTCTACTCGATACGCTTTACAATCAGGAAGGCACGTTCTACGACATCATGGGTGATGTAGATGGCAGTTACAACTTTGCAAATAGCAGTGCAGAGCAGTGGCAAACGGCCATTACTAAGCATACGCCATATACTGTAACGCTTGAGCAAGCCGCAACGATTCACGAGTCTCATGAAACAAATGACGATGGTCATCCGTTGCCGCATTTCGAAGATTTTTCTGATTTCTATGTATACGGTACGGAAGACTTCACAGGTAAGATTGCACGCGTTGTTGCAACACAGCAAAATGTAGTTTGGGGCACTGGTACTCACACCGCTGCGCCAGTACCTGTATATGCATTTGGACCAGAGGGTATTACAAAGCAATTCTCAACATTGCAGCATCACGTCGATATCGCCAATAAAATGATGGCGGCTCTGGGTGTTAACTAATAAATAAGAAACAGTTCAATCCAAACAAAAAAAGCCATTCTTCTGAATGGCTTTTTTACTTTTTAATGTTGCGTGTCTTGAGCTGTTAAAAAGGTGATGAAGCTTTCCATCGGTAGTGGCTTGCTGTAAAAATAACCTTGTCCAAAATCACATCCAGCTTGTTTGAGCAGCTCATGCTGCGTGGCCGTTTCAATCCCCTCGGCGATGACTTTGAGCCCCAATTGATGAGCCATTAAAATCATTGTTTCGCACAGAACCAAGTCGTCTTGATTATGCTCTATGCCATCCACAAAGCGTTTATCGATCTTGATAAACTCCGTATCCATTTGCTTGAGATAAGCAAGCGAAGAATAGCCAGTTCCAAAGTCGTCTAGCGCAATCGAAAACCCTTGCTGAATAAGCTTGGTTAGGCGTTTTTGACTGCGTCCTTCCCCTTGCATCATTAAGCCTTCGGTGATTTCGAGCACTAACATATCTGGCGTCAATTGGTGTTTTGCAAGTTGCTGTTGCCATGCCAGTAAAGTGGTGTGCTTGGCACTAAATTGAATGGGTGAGACGTTGATACTAAGCTGTATTGGTTGATTTAAATCTCGAGTTTGCTGAAGTACATGCACTGCTTGATCAAAAGCTAGCTCACCTAGCTGGTGGATCAGCTGGGTTTCTTCTGCCAAAGGAATAAACTCAGCAGGGCTTATCATACCTTTATCCGGATGCTGCCAACGGATCAGCGCTTCCGCTTTGGTGATTTGTTTTGTTTGCATCGAGACAATCGGTTGAAAATACATTTCAAATTGATTTTGCGTTAATGCATGGCGCATGTCCTTGAGTAACAATATACGTTGCTCAGCTTGCTCTCGAAGTTCGGTATTAAACAGCGTAAAGCCATTTCTACCCAATTGCTTGGCTTTATACATGGCTTGATCGGCCGCTTTAAGCAATTGCTCGGTGTTTTCACCATCTTCAGGTGCCAAGGCAATGCCAATGCTGGCGGCAATATGACACACCTCACCTTCTAACGTAAAAGGGTCTTTAAGTGTATCAAGCACTTGCTGTGCAAAGTGCGTGGCAGTATGGCGATCTGCGCAGCGATCGTAAATCAAGACAAATTCATCACCGCCAATACGGGTCAATCGCGCGCTTGCTTCTATTTGTTTTTTTAGACGCTTGGCAATTTGCTTTAGCAGTAAATCGCCATAATAGTGGCCTAATGTATCGTTGATATCTTTAAAATGATCTATGTCTAGCAATAAAACGGCGAACGCGTGATTGGTTAAACCAAATAATGTATTTAGTTGTTTCTTCAAACTAGTACGATTAGGTAAGTCTGTCAGCTCATCAAAATGACTTTGTCGCCAAAGCTGCTCATCCTTTTGTTTTTTGTCTGTGATGTCTGCAAAGATCCCCACACGACGATACGGCTCTTCATGTTCGTCATAAACCGTATCTATGGTGAGCCACTCGGTATACAACTCGCCATTTTTACGTTTATTGATGATCTCACCCTGCCACTTACCCGTGGTGATAATTGATTGCCACAGTTGATCGTAAAAACTGGCATCGTGTTTACCTGAACTGAGTACTGAGGTCGTTTTACCAATGACTTCATGTTGCTCAAATCCGGTCACTTTGGTGAATGCCGGGTTGGTATCTAAAATATAACCTTGGGCATCGGTAATGACCATGCATTCACTGCTGTTGTTATAAGTCATGGCTGCAAGGTTTAGTGCTTCTTCTTGCTGTTTCTTTTGGCTAATGTCACGCATGATGAGTATGGCTTCACCATTATGCTCAATACGTTTGATGCGGATCTCATAGACTTTTTGTTGGTTATTGTCTTTGTGAATATACTCAAAGTAAGTACTTGGTTGAGCTGGCAACATGGCCAATGCTGCTTTGATGCGAATATTAATATGCGTTGGGAAAATGTCTTGCAGCTTGTCTTTGTCATTGACTCTATCACCATGCTTATCCAAAATTTGCGCACTTTTGTTAAGCCTAAGATAGTTGTCAGGAAGAGCTTGGATAAGGGTACTTAGTTCTGCGTGTTTATTGTGTGCGTTTGTTTCTGCGTGAAGTCTTACAGCTGCCATTTGGTCAAAGTGCGCAGCAAGCTCTGCAAGTTCTTTGGGCATGTCAGTGGCTTCTAATTTTTCAACCTTACCATTTGCGAGCGCACCAATGGCACGACTAAAATTTCTTAAAGGAACAAGCAAGGTGCGGTTTAATTGTGTTCGGGCAAGCCAGCTCAGCATTAATATTGTCAATAAGAAAAGCAGGGTGACCATGAAAAATTGGCTGTTTACTTCATGCAGCGCATCATCAAATGGAAAGTCAAAATAAATGTTGAGCTCTGATTGTGGAGATTGTAAAGGGAGCCTGAAATAGACATGGTGGAGGCCATTTTCATCTGTAAGGGTTTGCACTGTATGAAGCTGAAGATCATTTGGCCAGTCATCACTTACTGAACGCCCTAATGGCTTTTTTGAGTACGGGTATTCGGCAACGATTTGCGCATAATTGTCAGCGACCATCACACGAGTACCAATCGGCAAAGGTAGGTGAGACAGTGATTCACTCCAGTTAGTTAATCTACGCACGGCAAAAATCACCATGTCTAATTGATCATTTTTATAAACGGGTTGTGCAAAATTGAGTGTTTCAGTGTATACACTTCTATCTTGTTGATATTCACCAATACTAAATGCGCCCGTCGTAATTGCTTGTAAAAAGTAAGCGCGATCAGCAATGCTAATTGGCGCTTTCAGTGGGTGCAAGGAGCAAAACACTTCTCCACTTGGTGTCGCTAAGCCAAAATTGGCGAATTCTTGATTAATTAATAGCGCATGTTTTAGTAACGTGGGGCACCCTTGTTGTTGCGTATCTAACAGTGCTTGATTTTTAGCCAGGCTTTGGAGCAATTGCTGAGCAGCAGTAATATTTACCCGCTGTAAAGTCGCGATTTGGTTCGCAAAAAATAGCGCATCTTGCTCTTTGCTATGTAGAATATCTGAACGTTGAACGACCAGCAGTGCGAGTACAGCGAGAAGCCCTGGTATAGACAGCACGAGCATCAGTCTAAAAAAACGTTGTTTTATTGATGAATAAAGAATAATAACGTCTCAATTTGTAAATACATGCATATGATAACCGCGACTTTGTAAATCACCAAATATCAGTGTGACTTATCTATTTTAAGCTGCGATTAATATCTATTTTGCGTACTTTTCTTTGAGTTTTTGGCTTGGTATTTTTCATTCTTAGTATGCTGATTTTGGGAAAATTTAATATTAATTTTTACTCTATTCCACACTACTCCCACTTTTTACCACTGAATTTTAAAACTTCTTTGAAACCCTGATTTTTTCTGGATTTTAGCGTGCTTTCTGAAGGTGTCATAGCTTGACAAAACAGCTTGTCAAGCCCTAGACTTGTCAATTGTGGTAGAATGTGGGTGAAAGTGGATCAAATTGGATCAAAATGTACATTTCTTAGCTTGTGAGGAAGCAGCGATATGTTTCGCGGCGCGAACCTAATAAGCCTCGATGATAAAGGGCGCTTTTCGATACCCACTAAGTATCGAGAATGCTTGCTGTCTGAAGAAATGGGCACCGTTATTTGTACCATTGCGATAAACGAACCTTGTCTTTGGGTATATCCATTATCTGAATGGCAGGACATTGAGGCCCGATTACAAAAATTATCAAATACAAATCCTCGAGTGAGACGGTGGCAAAGAATGCTATTAGGGCACGCTACCGAATATCAATTGGATAAAAACGGTCGCATTTTATTAGCACCTGCATTACGCAGTTATGCAAATTTAGGCAAGAAGCTAATGCTTGTTGGCCTACTAAATAAGTTTGAGATCTGGGATGAAGCACGTTGGAATGAGCAAATGCGTCTCGATACAGAGATTGAGCGCAGTGGCGACGTGGAAGAAAGCTCAGATCTTGATGGTTTTTCTTTATAGAGTACAGGTGTAGCTCACAATTATGAGTTCAGAATTAGAACATATTTCAGTGTTAATGGATGAAACGCTTGATGCACTGGATATCAAGTCCAATGGTATTTATATTGATGGCACTTTTGGCCGAGGTGGTCACTCGGGCCAAATTCTGAAGCGCTTGGGAGAGTCAGGGCGATTACAAGCCATTGATCAAGATCCACAAGCGATCAAAGCTGCGCAAAAGTTTGCTCAAGATAGTCGATTTTCAATTGCACATAATCGTTTTTCTAATATCGCGCAAGTCGCTCAAGAGGCCGATCTAACAGGCAAGGTTGATGGTATTTTACTTGATATTGGCGTCTCATCACCACAGTTGGATGATGCAGGTCGTGGCTTTAGCTTTATGAAAGATGGTCCGTTAGATATGCGGATGAACCCTGAAGCAGGACGCAGTGCTGCACAGTGGTTAGCTGAGGCTGAACTAGAAGACATGGTTTTTGTGATTAAAAAGTATGGCGAAGAGAAATTCGCTAGACGCATAGCGCACAAAATCATTGAGACGCGTACTGAAACTGACATCACAACGACGAAACAACTTGCAGATCTTATTGATGAAGCTGTGCCAGTTAAAGATAAACACAAGCACCCAGCTACTCGCACATTTCAAGCCATTCGCATTTATATCAATAGCGAGTTAGAAGAAATTCAAACTGCTTTGTCAGCTTCTTTAGATGTCCTTAAGCCGGGCGGTCGTCTCGTTGTCATTTCCTTCCACTCACTTGAAGATAGGATTGTTAAGCAATTTATTAAAAAGCAAAGTAAGGGAGAGGCTATTCCGAGAGGCTTGCCACTAACGGACGATCAAATAAATAAAGATTTAACCTTAAAAGCCATTGGCAAAGCGATTAAGCCTAGTGATGACGAAATTAAACGTAACCCTAGAGCACGAAGCTCTGTATTGCGTATAGCTGAGAAACTCTAAATGGCAAAGCCTGCGCAACGTCAACCTCAGCTTTTTTTGGAAATTTGCCAAGTACTCTTGGCAAATAAGTTGACGTTTTTATTGTTGGTGAGTGTATTTGTGTCGGCGCTGATTGTTGTCCAAATTACGCACTCAACAAGACAGCAATTAATTTTGCAGGATAAGTTATTACAACAAAGAGATGAGCTAGACCTAGAGTGGCGCTATCTATTGGTAGAAGAAGAGTTTTACTCACAACACGCAAGAATTGAAGAAATCGCAAAAACACAGCTAAAAATGTTGCGTCCTACTAGTAAAGAAGAGCAGGTTATTGAGTTGCCATGAAGAACAAAAATAAACCATCGCAAAATTTAATCGCGTGGCGCTTTGTCCTTGTATGCGTGATGTTGGTGTCTGTGTTTGTCGCTTTAATTGCCAGAGCCGCCTACCTACAGGTGATTGAGCCTGATAAAGCCCGAGAGGAAAATGCTAAGCGCACGGTTCGCAAAGAAACGCTGCATGTTCAGCGTGGCATGATCTACGATCGCAATGGCAAAGAGCTCGCCGTGAGTGTCCCTGTTGTGAGCGTTTATGCGGATCCTTATGCATTAGAAAAAGCATTGAAGAAGCGAGTTTTGCGGCAAGCGAGAAAAAATCGCGAAGATCATGTTGCACTTGCAGATAATGAAACTGTGCTTAAAGCGCGCACTCAAGCGCTTTATCAAGCGCAGGCGCGTTGGCGTGAATTGTCTGATGTATTGCAATTGCCTACTGAGCAAGTGAATAGCAAATTGCGCGGCAATGCTAAACGTAGATTTGTTTATTTGAAGCGGCAAGTAACGCCAGCTGTTGCAAAATATATTCGCCAAATGCGCTTACCTGGGATCCACTTGCTTGATGAGTCGAAACGGTTTTACCCAAGTGGTGAGATTGCTGCCCATGTGTTGGGTGTAACAAATATTGATGGCATTGGTATTGAAGGTATCGAGAAACGCTTTGACTCTGCATTAACGGGGACAGAAGGTTTGCGAACAATACGTAAAGATGCGCAGGGGCGTGAGGTACAGGTTCTTTCAGAAGAAGAGCGTGTTGAACCGGAAGATATTCATCTCAGTATTGATCACCGTATTCAAACCATCGCTTATGTCGCTTTAAAATCTGCAGTATTAACATATCAAGCCACCTCAGGCTCAGCAATGGTGGTGGATGTGCATACTGGTGAAATTCTCGCAATGGTGAATAGTCCAAGCTTTAACCCAAATGACATGAGTACAGCGGCGCCTTATAAGCGCAGAAATCGCGCGATCACTGATTTATTTGAGCCGGGCTCAACGCTCAAGCCGCTGGCAATTTTGGCAGGGCTTGAATATGGCGCGATAACAGCGGATGAAACGATTGATACATTCCCTGGTTGGATGCGACTCGGCGGTAGCCTAGTCAAAGATACGCGCAATCATGGCGAAATGTCACTACGTGAAATCCTCAAAGTATCAAGCAATATGGGTGTTGCAAAGATCAGCCAAAAGCTACCGAAAGATTACTTTGTTGGCATGTACCAAAAAGCAGGATTTGGTGAAGACACCGGCACCATGATGATTGGTGAAAGCTCAGGCTTGTTTTATCCAAACAGACGCTGGTCTGACTTTGAGATAGCCACCTTGTCATACGGCTATGCGGTGTCAGCTAGTACCGCTCAGATTGCGAGGCTATATGCAACCATTGGTGCAGGTGGTATTTCTAGACCACTTACAATACTGAAGCAAGACGAGCCCCAGCCGGGTGAGCGTATCTTCAAAGAGGAAGATACAAAAGCAGTGATTGCCATGATGGAGTCTATTTTTGAAAAAGGCGGCACGGCATCGATGATTAAGGTGGATGGTTATCGTGCTGCGGGCAAAACGGGTACATCAGAAAAGGCCATTGCTGGTGGATATGGCGATGAATATGTCGGTTATTTTGCTGGAGTTGCGCCTGTGAGTGATCCGCGTTTGGCTGTGGTTGTAATGGTGAATGAACCCGGTGGTGATGTCTATTATGGTGGACAAACTGCAGGTCCGGTATTCGCTGAAATCGTCTCTAATTCATTACGTATGTTAAATGTCGCACCTGATAAAGATCGTGTGGCGTATGTCTCAGGAAAAAATGATGATGCGTGACTTAACTGAAGTACTCAAAAATTTTGGGGTAGTGAGTCCACAAATATTTGTAAACGCATTGCGTTTAGATAGTCGAGAGGTGTCCAAAGGAGATTGTTTTATTGCAATTTCAGGGCATCAGTTAGATGGCACGAAATTTATATCAATGGCCGTCGAGCAAGGCGCAGCCTGTGTGTTAGTTGATGAGCAAGCCGCTGCTGATATAACAGAGGTGTCAGTACCTATCATACGTATTACGCAGTTGAAGAAAAACCTAGCTCGTATTGCCGCGCAGTTTTACCAAATGCCAAGTGCGACTATGTCAGTTGTCGGGGTAACAGGCACGAATGGCAAGTCGACGACGACGGCAATGATCGCAAGTTTAGCAGCACATTGTGGTACACCCAGTGCTGTGATAGGCACCTTGGGTTATGGCGCGCCAGATGCATTAACGCCGTTGAATAATACGACCCCTTCAGCAGTGTTATTGCAACAAATATTTAGCGAGTTACAGGCTGATTTTAATCAAGTTGCGATGGAAGTATCCTCTCACGGGATTGTCCAAGGTAGAACTGAACAGGTCGATTTTGACGTCGCGGTGTTTACTAACCTAAGCCGTGATCATTTAGATTATCACGGTGACATGGACAGTTATGCGAAGGCGAAAAAACGTCTTTTTACGGAGAGTTCTGCAAAATATAAAGTGCTCAATATCGATGATATATACGCTCAGCAATGGTTGGAAGAGCTAGAGTTAGATGAGTGTGTGGCATATGGGCATAAGCCTGAGTCACATACTTATCAGCACTATGTTTTTTTTCACCAAGTGGTGTGCGACCAAAATGGTATTTCTCTAAAGCTTGATACTTCTTGGGGCGATGCAGAGATCACTACAAACTTGTACGGGCTATTTAATGTTTACAATTTAGCTGCTGCAATTGCCGCGTTATTGGTACAAGACTACCAACTGGCGCAACTGCAAACAGCTGCGGCAAAGTTAGAACCTGTGGATGGTCGCATGCAAGCTTTCAGATCATCAGGGTTTCCAACTTGTATTGTAGACTATGCACATACCCCGGAAGCGTTAGAGCTGGCACTTAAAGCACTACAACAACATGTACCCGGTAAAGTAAGCTGTGTGTTTGGTTGTGGTGGCGACCGTGATAAAGGCAAAAGGCCTTTGATGGCAAAAGCTGCAGAGCAATTTGCTGACACCCTAGTTATAACCAGTGATAACCCCCGCAGTGAAGATCCAAACACAATAATAGATGACATTAAGGCTGGGCTCAGTGAACCTGAGTATGCTGTGTCACAACCTGATAGGGAGCAAGCCATTCGATATGCGATCAAGCACGCTGATCAAAACAGCGTAGTATTGATTGCCGGTAAAGGGCATGAAGACTATCAAATTATAGGAAATCAAACATTGAGCTTTTGTGATAGAAGCTTGGTGAAATCAATTTTACAGGGGGAAAGTGCATGATCAAGATGAATTTTTCTTGGCTTGCAGAAGTACTTGAGGCCCCTTTTAGTGGGCAGAACTTGGCTGTTGCCAACATCAATACAGATACAAGAACAATAACCGACAATGAGGTTTTTTTAGCGCTTAAAGGTGCTAATTTCGATGGTCATAAATTTGTTGCGCAAGCAAAGCAAAAAGGAGCCATTGCCGCAATTGTTTCAGAGCCTGTCGATGTGGATATCGTGCAATTTGTTGTCGCAGACACACGCATTGCGCTAGGGCAGTTGGGGCAAGCGGTAATGCAGCATGTTGCCCCAAAAACAGTGGCGATCACCGGCAGTGTAGGCAAAACCACAGTAAAAGAGATGACCGCAGCTATTTTATCTAGACGCGGTAAAGTGTTAGCTACCAAAGGGAACTTCAATAATGACATTGGTGTGCCTTTGACATTACTTCGTTTATCAGAAGATGACGAATATGCGGTAATCGAATTGGGTGCAAACCACATTGGTGAAATTGCTTACACCAGCGGTTTAACGAAACCTGATGTCGCTGTTGTATGCAACGTAGCCCCGTCTCACTTAGAGGGGTTTGGCTCTATTGAAGGTATTGGCCAAGCAAAAGGCGAAATCTTTGGTGGGCTTAAAGACCAGGGGGTGGCGATTATAAACTGTGATAGCGAATTTGCGCCGATGTGGGAAGCGAGTTTGGGCGAGCAGTCTGTAAAACGCTTTTCAATGCAAGATAAATTGGATGTGTGGGCAGAAGACATTCAGTTAGATGAATTTGGTTGCGCTGAGTTTTCGCTCTGCACTGAGAAGGCAACTCAGCAAGTGAAATTGGCGTTACCTGGCAAGCACAACGTGATGAATGCCGTGATTGCCGCGTCACTGACTTTACCATTTGGCACTTCGTTGCAAGATATCGCTATTGCATTAAAGGATATGCCAGTTGTTAAAGGGCGTGTCAATGTGATTGATGTGTCCAGTACTTTGCGTGTGGTGGATGATACTTACAATGCCAATGTACGCTCAGTGAAAGCTGCAATTGAATTATTAAAAGACATGCCTGGTACTCGCGTATTAGCGCTAGGTGACATGGCTGAGTTGGGTGAAGAAGCAAGGGCTTACCATCAAGAAGTGGGAGAATTTGCCCAGCAGCAAGGTATTGATGCGGTGTTCACTTTAGGCGTATTGAGTCGCTATGCAAGTGAAGTATTTGAGCAGCCTAATCGTCACTTTTCAACACGTGAACATATGCTTGAGGTACTTTCCCAATTCATTGAAAACGAGACAGGTCAATGCACTTTGCTTGTAAAAGGATCGCGTAGTGCCCGTATGGAGCTATTGGTCGCTGATCTTATTTCAGCGCATACAAACTCAGAACGTGGGGACAGATAATGTTAGTTTGGTTAGCAGAGTATTTAACGCAATACTACAGTGGCTTTAATGTCTTCTCCTATTTGACCGTACGTGCCATTTTAGGGATTTTGACTGCCTTACTTATCTCGCTGTATTTTGGTCCAAAGCTTATTCGTGCTTTGCAACGCATGCAAATTGGGCAAACTGTGCGTGATGATGGTCCAGAATCTCACTTATCTAAATCTGGCACGCCAACCATGGGTGGTCTGCTTATTTTGGCAGCGATCTTCGTCAGTTCCTTGATGTGGGGCGATCTAAGCAATAAGTATGTGTGGGTAACCTTATTTGTTATCGGCTCTTTGGGTATTGTTGGGTTCGTTGATGATTACAGGAAAGTGATACGTAAAGACAGCAAAGGATTAATTGCTCGATGGAAGTACTTTTGGCAATCGGTTATTGCCATTTCGGTCGCGGCATTTTTATATTCAACCACCACGTCGCCTGAAGAAACGTCTTTGGTTGTGCCTTTTTTCAAAGATGTACTGCCACAGCTTGGGCTTTTTTATCTCGTCATGAGTTATTTTGTGATAGTGGGTACGTCTAACGCAGTGAATTTGACCGATGGCTTAGATGGATTGGCCATTGTACCGACTATTTTAGTTGCTGCAGCGCTGGCGATCATTGCCTATTTAACGGGTAATGTGAACTTCTCAAATTATCTCCACATTCCTCATTTACCATTGGCGAGCGAACTCGTTGTTGTGTGTACTGCCATTGTGGGCGCAGGACTTGGGTTTTTATGGTTTAACACTTATCCAGCTCAAGTTTTTATGGGTGATGTTGGTTCGTTAGCTCTAGGTGGTGCGCTTGGGATCATAGCAATTTTAGTTCGACAGGAGTTGGTGTTGGTGATTATGGGTGGTGTATTTGTAATGGAAGCGCTATCTGTGATTTTGCAAGTAGGGTCGTATAAGCTTCGAGGGCAACGTATTTTTAGAATGGCGCCAATACACCATCATTATGAACTTAAAGGTTGGCCAGAGCCACGTGTTATTGTGCGCTTTTGGATCATTTCTTTCATCTTAGTATTAGCTGGTTTGGCGACGTTAAAGATAAGATAAATGAGTTATTTAGATTCGTTGAAGCAAAAAACAGTGACAGTACTTGGGCTCGGTATATCGGGCTTGGGTACCGTACGCTTTTTACTACAGCATGACATTGTGCCAAAAGTCGTGGATACACGTGCTGTGCCGCCGGGTGCCGATTGGCTAGCACATAATGCCCCTGATTGTGAGGCGGTGTTTGGCCCGCTCGCAGAGGGTGCTTTAGTTGATACCGATGTGATCATTATTAGCCCTGGGATCCCGCTATATGATAGGTATGTCGCAGAAGCAATTGCACATGGCGCAGACGTCATCGGTGATGTGGAGCTGTTTGCTCGTTTAAACTCGACGCCGGTAGTTGCGGTAACAGGCTCAAATGGTAAATCAACGGTCGTCAGCCTTGCTCATGCAGTGTGCCAATCAGCAGGATTAAAAGTTGGCTTGGGTGGCAATATTGGTACTTCGGTATTAGAGCTGCTTGAGCGTGATCTTGATGTGATCATATTAGAGCTTTCTAGTTTTCAACTCGAAACAACTGATAGCCTGAGGTGTACCAGTGCGATGATCCTGAATATCACAGAAGATCATATGGATAGATATCCTGATTTTGATGCTTATTGTGCGGCGAAAAAGCGTATCTATCAGCAAACAGAGTGCTTAGTTTACAACAAGGAAGATGAAAAAACGTTTCTGCCACATGCACATGCAGTGAGCGTTGGGTTGGGCAATGCAGATTATTGTCTCACAGACACGCCACAGGGTTCTGTCTTTAGTGTGTATGGTCAACCGACTTTAGCCATTGAGCATTTGGCCCTGTCAGGAAAGCATAATCAATTTAATGCGCTGGCAGTCATGGCGCTATTGTCCCCATTTAAAATCAGTATCCAAGCCTTTGAGGATGCGTTTTCAAGTTTCACAGGTTTGTCGCATCGCTGTCAGTTAGTTGCAGAGGTTGCCGGGGTTAAATATTTTAATGATTCAAAAGCGACCAATGTCGGTGCCACGGTGAGTGCACTTGAAAGCTTAAATGCAGATGCCAACAAGATTATTTTGATTGTAGGCGGAGATGCTAAAGGCGCTGATGTGAGTCCACTTGGTCTGCCAATCCAAAAGTACTGTAGAGCAATTTATTGCTTTGGCAAAGACGGTGCTTTGTTTTCGTCTATGCACACGCACAGTCATCTTGTCACGTCTTTACATGAGGCTGTGAATGGCGCAAGTCAGTTGGCGCAAGCAGGCGATATTGTGCTACTAGCACCAGCTTGTGCAAGCATTGATATGTATCCAAATTACATGGCGCGCGGTGATGAGTTTTGCCAGTTGGTTGAGGAGCTATAGATGATTGCGACCATCAACCTGAAAGGCATTTTTGAGTTTAAAAAGTCAGATACTCTATTTGATTTACCTTTACTTTACGCCATGTTATGCCTTATCGGAGTTGGGTTTGTGATGGTCACAAGTGCCTCTATGCCAGTTGCTGAGCGCTTATTTGATAACCCTTATCACATCATAGTGCGTCACGGTATGTTCCTGTTTATGGGGATGATCTTATTTTGGTTAAGCACCTCTGTCTCCATGATGTGGTGGAAACGTTTTAACCCTTATTTGTTATTGCTCGGTGTATTGATGTTGATCTTGGTATTGATCATCGGCCGTGAAGCAAACGGAGCAAGACGGTGGATCCCGGTTGGCCCCGTAGGTATACAAGCTGCAGAAGTCGCAAAATTGTTTTTTATCAGTTACATCGCAGGCTACTTAGTACGTAAGCGTGACGAAGTACAAGAAAATATCAAAGGTTTTGCAAAGCCTATCGTGGTATTTGCTGTGTATGCTTTTCTTATTTTAATGCAGCCTGATTTGGGTACTGTGGTTGTTATTTTTGTGACTACCGTTGGCTTGTTATTTCTTGCTGGCGCAAAGCTTTGGCAGTTTTTTGTGTTGATGCTAACCGGGGTTTTTTTGGTGATCATGCTGATTATCTTTGAGCCTTATCGTATGGCTAGGGTTGTTGGTTTTCTAGAGCCTTGGAAAGATCCTTTTGGCAAAGGTTATCAACTTGTTCAGTCTTTGATGGCCTATGGGCAAGGGGGTTGGTTCGGCCAAGGCTTAGGTAACAGTGTGCAAAAGCTACAGTATCTGCCAGAAGCGCACAATGATTTCATTTTTGCCGTGATAGCTGAAGAGCTTGGTTTCATGGGCGTTGTTTGTGTGCTGTTAATGTTAGGGACCTTGGTTTTTAGAGCCCTTATCATCGGTCAGCAAGCACTGAAATCACAAAAAGAATATGAAGGCTATTTGGCGTTAGGAATTGGTATTTGGTTTGCATTTCAAACCTTGGTTAATGTGGGAGCCAGTGCGGGTATGCTACCGACCAAGGGGTTGACACTACCTTTTGTTTCTTATGGCGGATCGAGTTTACTGGTGATGACTATTGCCGCTGGATTATTACAGCGCATAGATTTTGAAACCAAAATGTCGACTAGGCAAGCAACATCGAGAGGCAATAAGCGATGAGCAAGCGATTATTAGTAGCGGCTGGCGGCACTGGTGGACATATTTTCCCAGGTATTGCTGTTGCACAAAAATTAAAACAACTGGGCTGGGAAGTTTCTTGGGTTGGCACTGAAGATAGAATGGAATCACAAGTGGTGCCAAAACACGGTATTGAAATTGATTATATAAAAGTAAAGGGGCTGAGAGGCAATGGCATCAAACGCCTCTTGAAAGCACCTTTGATGATATTCAAAGCCATTTATGCTGCGAGACAAATCATTAAAACTCAAAAGCCTGATGCGGTGCTCGCAATGGGGGGATATGTTACTGGTCCGGTTGGCATTGCAGCAAAAATGTCGGGCGTGCCGCTTATCATTCACGAGCAAAATGCAGTGGCAGGCTTGAGCAATCGTTTGCTCGCAAAGCTTGCAAGTCGGGTTTTGTGCGCATTTAACGACGCATTTGCTGGCAAGCAATATGATGTAGTGGGTAATCCAATTAGAGAGTCTGTCGCACAGATCCAAGTAAGGCCTGTTGCACAGCAAATTAATTGCTTAGTGGTAGGTGGCTCGCTTGGGGCTAAGGCGTTGAATGAAGCGCTGCCAAGTGTATTTTCATCCTTGAGTCAATCGACTGGCAGAGCATTGTCTGTTTGGCATCAAAGTGGTAAAGGCAATGGAGAGTCGGTGACCCAAAGTTATTCACAAGGTGAATTTACATATAAAGTCACTGAGTTTATCGAAAATATGGATCAGGCTTATGAATGGGCTGATATTATAATCTGCCGCGCTGGTGCTTTAACTGTCAGCGAAGTGGCTGCGGCAGGAAAAATGGCTGTGTTTGTGCCCTTGCCTCATGCTGTCGATGATCATCAGACATTAAATGCGCGGGCGCTAGTTGATGAACATGCGGCACTAATTATGCCGCAACAAGAATTAAATAAGACAAGTATGGTGACACTTTTAAAGCCATATTTTGACGAACCACACTTAATTGAAGAAAAAGCGAAGCGGGCTAAATCGTGCGCACAGCTCAATGCGACTAAGTCTGTGGTCGAAATCATTGAACAAGTTACAAGTTGAAGAGAAAGTTGTGAAAGAGAATAAATATCGCCGGGCTATGAGACGCATCAATACCATCCACTTCATTGGAATTGGTGGCGCGGGTATGGGCGGTATAGCAGAAGTATTAGCCTATGAAGGTTACCGGATCACAGGGTCTGACATCGCACAAAATGCGATGACTGAGCGTTTATTAAAAGTCGGAGCCGAGATTTTCATTGGCCATGATGCTGCTAATGTCACTGATGCCGATGTGGTGGTGGTTTCAAGCGCAATTGATACGACAAACCCAGAGATTGTTGCAGCACAACAAGCACGTATCCCTGTTGTAAGACGTGCAGAGATGCTAGCAGAGTTAATGCGTTTTAGGCACGGTATTGCGGTTGCTGGTACACATGGTAAAACGACAACGACAAGCCTGATTGCAAGTATTTTTGCTGAGGCAAAGCTTGACCCTACATTCATCATTGGTGGATTACTGAATAGTGCAGGTAGTAACGCCAAAGTCGGCAGCAGTGATGTGCTGATTGCTGAAGCGGATGAAAGTGATGCTTCGTTTCTTCACTTGCAGCCGATGGCATCTGTGATCACAAATATTGAAGCTGATCATATGGATACGTATGGCGGTGACTTTGAAAAGCTCAAAGATACCTATATCGACTTTATACATAATTTGCCTTTTTATGGGTTAGCAGTGGTATGCATTGACTCGCCTGTGGTGAGGGAGTTATTGCCTCGATTTGCAAGGCCAACCATTACCTATGGTGAAAGCGAAGATGCTGACTATCGCATGGTTGATTATGTACAGCATGTAGAAAGTTGTCGTTTTACAGTGATAAATAAATCGGGCTCTAGCATAGACATTACCTTGAATATGCCGGGTAAGCACAATGCATTGAATGCAACCGCGGCTATCGCGATTGCAAAAGATCATGATATTGAAAATACGGCGATACAAGTTGCATTAAAAGAGTTTGCAGGAATAGGGCGTCGTTTTCAGCACTATGGCACGTTTAATAATGACTCAGGGGAAGTCATGCTGGTGGATGATTATGGACATCATCCATCAGAAGTTGCAGTCACCATTCAAGCTGCGCGTGCAGGGTGGCCAGATAAACGATTAGTTATGCTGTACCAGCCACATAGGTATACACGAACGAGAGATTTGTATGAAGAGTTTGTGAAAGTGCTTAGTGAAGTTGATCAATTGATTTTATTGGACGTTTACTCAGCCGGTGAGTCGCCGATTGTCGGGGCGGATAGTAAAGCCTTATGTCGAAGTTTGAGACAGCGCGGAATTGAGCCGATCCATGTCGCAGAACATGCTGAATTGCAGGGCGTTTTAGGCGATGTGATTAAGGACAAAGATTTAGTGATAACTCAAGGTGCTGGTAATATTGGTCAGATTGTTAAGCAATTAGCTGCAACTGAGTTATCAAAGCAAAAGTTAAAAGCGGAGAATCAATGAGCAAATTTGGTAAAGTAGCCGTTTTACTTGGTGGCAATTCAGCAGAGCGTGAAGTGTCTTTAGCATCGGGAAAGGCCGTTGTAGACGCTCTGAAAAACCAAGGGGTTGATGTGATTGCATTTGATCCGGCTCAGCGCAGTATTTCTGAACTTACCTCACTGAATGTGAAACGTGTATTTATTGCTTTGCATGGTCGGGGGGGAGAAGATGGCACGGTGCAAGGCGCACTGGAGTTTATGGGTATCCCTTATACTGGCAGCGGTGTACTGGGCAGTGCCTTGGCTATGGATAAAATTCGCTGTAAGCATTTATTCGAGTCCGCCAAACTCAGTACGGCAAAATATGCTGTTGTAGATAAACACAGTGGTTTTGATGCCAAAGCAATTATTAATGAGCTTGGTGAGGTTATGGTAAAACCAAGCCATGAAGGCTCTAGTGTTGGCATGGCAAAAGCACATGATGAAAGCTCTTTGATTGCCGCATTGAATGATGCTTTTAAGTTCGACAACCAAGTGTTGGTCGAGCAATGGATTGAAGGGCGTGAATTTACGGTCAGTATTTTTGACGGGCAAGCACTGCCCGTGATCGAAATGCGCACACCACGCGGATTCTACGATTATCAGGCTAAGTATAAAGAAAATACAACAGAATACATTTGCCCAGCTGAATTAACACCTGCTTACACCGAGCAGCTTCAGGTGATGTCTTTACATGCATTTGAACTGGTTGGTGCAAGCGGCTGGGGACGAGTTGATGCCATGCAAGATGCAAATGGCCAATTTTATTTGTTGGAAGTAAATACGGTACCTGGGATGACAGAAACATCTTTAGTACCTAAAGCTGCTCAATCACAAGGCATTAACTTTGAGCAGTTAGTCGTTCGCATTTTGGAGCAAACGTTATAATATGCGCGCAAATATGAAAAAAGCGTTTACTGCGTTAAAAAGCCTGAATTGGCCACGCGCATTAGGGGTTAGCTTTTTTCTAGGCGTTGTACTGATGTTAGTGCAGAGTGTTTATTGGGTAAGTGATTGGCTGGTTGAGCACAGAGACGCACAAATTAAGACATTAACTGTGTTAGGAGATCCTCTTTACACCGAGGAGAGAGACATTGTTAATGCGATAAAAAAAACGGATTTAACCAGCTTTTTTCAATTGAATGTAAAAGCTGTTCAAGCTGCTGTGAGAGACTTACCTTGGGTTGCAAGTGTATCTGTACGTAAACAGTGGCCTGATACAATACAAGTTTATGTGGTAGAACATAAACCAGTTGCCTATTGGAATAGTGACTCCCTGTTAAATACAAATGGTACACTATTCCAAGCAGACAGTAATAAGTTGTCTGCGAGTTTACCTCAGCTCTATGGACCCGAGGGAAGCGAAGGTGAAGCTTGGGAAACGTTTTTACAATTAAAAGAGATGCTAGCGGTTAATTCATTTGAGTTAACCAGTTTGGCTTTATCTGAGCGCTTTGCTTGGCAGTTGTGGTTAAAAAATGGCATCAAGCTGAATTTAGGTAGAGAAGAAAAAGCCAAAAGAGTGCAAAGATTCATAGATGTGTATCCGTTGTTAAAAAGACCTGACGGAGCACTGCTTGATGTGATTGATTTGCGTTATGATACAGGGCTGGCGGTGAGCTGGAGATACCCTCAGGTACAAGAGAAAAAAGAAAAGAGTAAAGCATGACCAAGTCAGCAGAAAGAAACTTAGTGATAGGGCTTGATGTCGGCACTGCAAAAGTAGTGGCTACCGTCGGTGAGATCACATCTGATAATCAATTAAGTATTGTTGGCGTCGGCAACCAAGTTGCACACGGTATGGATAAAGGTGGTGTAAATGACCTTAACCTAGTATCTGACTCAATTAAGCGAGCGATTGATGAAGCTGAATTAATGGCCGATTGCAGGATCAGTTCAGTGTATTTGGGAATATCTGGTAAACATATTCAGTGTCAAAATGAGAGTGGTGTTGTTGCGATTAACAATGCAGAAGTGACAGATGATGATATTGCTAACGTGATCCATATTGCACGCTCTGTCCCAATCTCTGCAGAACGTAAAATGCTGCACTCTTTACCCCAAGAATACAGCATTGATATGCAAGAAGGAATTAAAAACCCACTCGGTATGAGCGGCGTGAGGATGGAAGCCAAAGCACATATCATTACTTGTTCAAATGATATGGCTAAGAATATCGAAAAATGTGTTGAACGATGCGGTTTAGAAGTTGATCAACTGACTTTTACAGCTTTAGCCTCCTGTTATTCAGTTTTAACTGAGGATGAAAAAGAGCTGGGTGCTGCCGTGGTTGATATCGGTGGTGGCACGATGGATATCGCGATTTATGTCAATGGTGCGTTACGTCACACCGCGGTGATCCCGGTTGCAGGCAATCAGGTTACTGGTGATATTGCAAAAATTTTTAGAACACCGCTCTCACATGCTGAGTCTTTGAAGGTACAATACGCATTTGCGAGCAGTCAAATGGCCAGTGTTGAGGAAACCATTGAAGTACCTAGTGTGGGGGGAAGACCTTCACGCATCATGTCGCGACATACATTGTCGGAAGTGGTTGAGCCAAGATTTAGAGAGCTATTTGAATTAGTTCAAGAAGAAATTCGCCGTTCAGGGTTTGAAGACCAAATTGCGGCTGGGGTTGTCATGACAGGTGGCAGCGCCAAAATGAAAGGGGCACTGGAAGTGGCAGAAGACATATTTCAGATGCCTGTAAGGATAGGAAAACCTGTTGGGATCACGGGATTAACAGATTATGTTGATGATCCGGCATATGCAACAGCGGTAGGTTTGTTACAATATGGCCGAACGCTGCAAGCCAAAAATGCACAAAAGGCGAAGGTAGATGCCGAAGATGGTTGGTGGAGCCGAGTAACTAAATGGTTCCAAGGTGAGTTTTAAAGCTCAAGTCGGAGAGTGAAGATGTTTGATATTATGGAGCAACACGGCGAAGAAGCCGTAATAAAAGTAATTGGTGTTGGCGGCGGCGGCGGTAACGCTGTTGAGCACATGGTAAAACAAGAAATTGAAGGTGTGCGCTTCATCGTCGCAAATACTGACGCACAAGCACTGAGAAAGTCATCAGCGGACGTAACAGTACAGTTAGGTACGCAAATTACACAAGGCTTAGGTGCAGGTGCAAACCCTGAAGTGGGCAAGAGTGCAGCTGAAGAAGATGTTGAAACAATCAAGGCAAGCCTTGAAGGTGCAGACATGGTCTTTATCGCAGCAGGTATGGGAGGCGGTACAGGTACAGGTGCTGCGCCTGTCGTTGCGCGTGTTGCGAAAGAATTGGGTATTTTGACTGTTGCTGTTGTTACGCGTCCATTTGACTTGGAAGGTAAAAAACGCATGGCAGCGGCCGATCATGGCATTGGTGAGTTGTCTGAAATTGTAGACTCGCTTATTACAATTCCTAACAACAAGTTACTGAAAGTACTTGGCAAAGGCACTACATTATTAGACGCATTTGCAAAAGCGAATGATGTTCTGTACGGCGCGGTACAAGGTATTGCAGAATTAATTACGCGTTCAGGTCTGATTAATGTCGACTTTGCTGATGTAAGAACAGTGATGTCGGCCATGGGCACTGCGATGATGGGGACGGCTGCGGCATCAGGCCCTGATAGAGCGCAAGAAGCAGCAGAGGCAGCAATCTCAAGTCCATTACTTGAAGATGTTGACCTGACCGGCGCTAAAGGGATCCTTGTAAATATCACAGCGGGTATGGACATCACTATCGAAGAATTTGAAGTGGTAGGTAATCACGTTAAAGCATTGGCATCTGAAAATGCGACAGTGGTGGTTGGTGCAGTGATTGACCCTGAAATGAGTGATGAGTTACGAGTGACTGTTGTTGCAACAGGCCTAGGTGGCGATCGCAAACCACAATTTGGCATAGTTGATAAAGGCATTCAAGGTCTTGCTGGTCAAGCGGCTACAGGCACGCATGGTCCAAGCCACACCAATGAAGACTTTGTTCCAAGTTTTGGTGGCGCAGGTAATAAACCTGTTGAAGCACAACCAACTAGTGATACCGCTGCTGGGTTTAATGTTGATACCAATACAGCTTCGGTAAAAGAAACGATTAAAACGGCTGAGCAACCAAAAGAGTCTGGTGAGAAAGAAAAAGGTGATTATTTCGATATTCCAGCGTTTTTGAGAAAACAGTCAGATTAGGATAAATATTGACCGATTGGCATGGGGTGTTAATTATGATACACTCCGCGGTCTATTAACTTAAAGTGGGCGAATATATGATTAAACAACGTACAATTGCTGAAGTTGTTAAAGCCACAGGTGTAGGTTTACACAAAGGTGAAAAGGTCACGATCACTCTCCGACCTGCGAGCGCAAATACGGGTATCGTGTTTCGTCGCGTAGATCTAGACCCTGTTGTCGATTTTGAGACAACCCCTGAAGCTGTGGGTGATACGCAATTATGTACTTGTTTAACAAACAAAGATGGTGTTCGTCTATCTACAACTGAGCATTTAATTGCGGCAGTTGCTGCTTTAGGTATCGATAATTTGATTGTTGAGCTCGATAGCGCCGAAGTACCAATTATGGACGGTAGTGCATTACCATTCATCTATTTGTTGCAAAAAGGCGGTATTGCCGAGCTAAATGTTGCCAAGCGTTTTATCCGTATTAAAGAGACGGTACGTGTTGAAGAGGGTGATAAGTGGGCTGAAATTGAACCATATGATGGTTTTCATATCGACTTTGAAATCGCTTTTGATCACCCAGCTATCAATGCCAGTCGCCAGCGTATTGGCTTAGACATTACAGCACAAAGCTTTACTGAAGAAATTAGCCGTGCACGTACTTTTGGTTTTATGAAAGACATTGAGTACATGCATGCGAACAATCTAGCACTTGGCGGTAGCATGGATAATGCGGTTGTGTTGGATGACTTCAAAGTGTTAAACCCTAACGGTTTACGTTATAAAGATGAGTTTGTTAAGCATAAGATTTTGGATTGTGTGGGCGACTTGTTTATGACGGGTCATAACATTTTGGGTAAAGTGACGTGTTATAAATCAGGTCATGGTTTGAATAATAAACTACTGCGTGAAGTAATGGCTAATGAGCACGCTTGGGAATGGGTGACCTTCGATGAACCTGTTACCATGCCAGCGCCAGGTTTGGAAGCTGCTCAACAGGTTACAGCAGGATAAGAAATGACGCGAAAGCGTCATTTTTTTTGTCTAATTGATAGTTTAAAGCCTCTATTTTTTTGCATGATTTGCCAATTTTAACAGCCTTTCTTTTAGCCCATCTGGCGCAGATTCCGCGAGCATCGTTAATTGCTCAGCCGTTGATTCACTGAGTTTGTGTTGCTTCTCTGGTTTTGATTGTGGGCTCTTTTGACGTTGGGACAAACGTTGCTGGGCTTCTGGGTTTGTGGTGATTTTTACCTGACTGCAATCGTGAAACCCCGATTGTCTGAATTCGGAGAGGATTTCCATTTTCAAATAACCAAGGCGAGTTGCAAGCGTTGCAGAGGCTGCTTCAATACATAAAGTACCTTGGTGGTAATTTGATACTCGGCATTTCTTACTTAAAATGGGCCCGAGTGCTTTGTTCAACGGGGCTTGCAGCGCGGCAATATCTTGTGCTTTTTCCACGTAGTTAGATAGTTTGTTTGACCATTTCGGCGCAAGCTCAGAAAGTGATTTAGGATCAAATCTATTTTTCGCCATGTTGAGACTCCATAAAGACGACCAGAGTAACCACGTTTGATCACGTTATTACGTTCATAAATACTATTTTAGCACTGCGTACAGTCTACCTTATTTTTTGTATTTGGTATTGCTTCACTCGCTGTAAGCTCGCTTGAAACTGGCAAGAAAAGCACAGGTTATACATTCTACTTGAAGTTTCCCTGTGTTATCCCCATATCTGCATAATTACCAAACAATACCGTCATATCCGAAGGGTAATATTTAAGTGATCATATGCGTTATTACGTGTATTCTTGAAACGCCTTTGCGACAGACATGTTATTAAATAGGAACAGTTTTCGCTTAGGTGGTTTGCAGATGCGCATAGTCTGGTATGATAGGTAGAAAATTAACTCGGCACACAGCACAAATTCGACTTTGTCGCCAACAGGACTTAGTAAGCCTTTTGGGAATACGCGAATGCACGGGGCTTACAAACATAAGATTGAAATGGTTTAAACATGATAACTAAAATTTTTACCAAGATTTTTGGTAGCCGTAACGACCGGATGATCAAAAATTTACGCAAAACGGTCGCTTTAGTTAATGCTTTAGAAGAGCAGTATAGCAAGCTATCTGATGAAGAACTAAAAGCAAAAACAGCAGAGTTTAGACAAAGATTTGAGCAAGGATCCAGCTTAGACGAATTACTTCCTGAAGCATTCGCTACAGTTCGTGAGGCCTCAAAACGCGTCTTTGAAATGCGTCATTTTGACGTGCAGATGATAGGTGGTATGGTACTACATCAAGGCCGTATTTCTGAGATGCGTACAGGTGAAGGTAAAACGCTTACTGCGACCTTGCCTGCTTATCTGAATGGCTTGACGGGCAAAGGTGTCCATGTAATTACAGTAAACGATTATCTAGCGAAGCGTGACGCTGAAAATAATCGCCCACTATTTGAATTTTTAGGCTTAAGTGTTGGATGTAACATCCCAGGCATGATGCCAGCACAAAAGAAAGAAGCTTACGCAGCGGATATCACTTACGGCACAAATAATGAGTTTGGATTCGACTACTTACGTGACAATATGGCGTTTAGTATCGAAGAGCGTGTGCAACGTCCATTACACTATGCGGTTGTGGATGAAGTTGATTCAATCTTAATTGACGAAGCAAGAACACCGCTGATTATTTCAGGCCCCGCAGAAGATAGCTCTGAGCTATACACACAGATCAACAAAATCGTCCCTGAGCTTGTTCAGCAAGAGAAAGAAGACGAAGAGGGCGTAGAAGGCGACGGTGACTACACGATTGATGAGAAGTCAAAGCAAGCGCACTTAACAGAGCGTGGTCAAGTGAATGTTGAAGAGCTCCTCATTAAGCATGGTCTAATTGAAGAAGAAGATTCATTATACTCAGCAGGTAATATTACGCTGTTGAGCCATGTCTATGCGGCATTACGAGCGCATAAGCTATATCAAAAAGACGTTGATTACGTTGTAAAAGACAATGAAGTTATCATCGTAGATGAGCACACTGGTCGTACAATGGAAGGTCGTCGTTGGTCTGAAGGTTTACACCAAGCTGTAGAAGCAAAAGAAGGTGTTCGCATTCAAAACGAAAACCAGACACTGGCTTCAATTACATTCCAGAACTACTTCCGTCTTTATGACAAACTATCAGGTATGACGGGTACTGCCGATACTGAAGCGTTTGAGTTCCAGTCAATCTACGGCCTTGATACTGTTGTTATTCCAACTAATAAGCCAATGATCCGTGACGATCGTGCAGATTTGGTTTATTTAACACAAGAAGAGAAGTTTGAAGCAATTCTGACAGACATCAGAGATTGTCAGAAGCGTGGTCAACCTGTATTGGTTGGTACTATCTCGATTGAAAGTTCTGAGTACTTATCTCACTTCTTACGTAAAGAAAAAATTGAACACAACGTACTGAACGCTAAGTTCCATGAGCAGGAAGCAGACATTATCGCAGATGCAGGTCTGCCAGGTAATGTGACGATTGCAACCAATATGGCAGGTCGTGGTACAGATATTGTGCTCGGCGGTAACTGGCAGAACGATATTGCAAAAATCGACAGCCCAACAGACGCGCAAATCGAGCAAGCGAAAGCGAAATGGAAAGAGCTTCATGACAAAGTACTTGAGGCGGGTGGTCTGCATATCATTGGTACAGAGCGCCATGAATCACGCCGTATAGATAACCAGTTACGCGGTCGTTCTGGTCGTCAGGGTGATGCAGGTTCGAGCCGTTTCTACTTGTCTATGGATGATGCGTTGATGCGCATTTTCGCTGGTGAGCGCATGACGACAATGATGCGCAAACTAGGTATGCAACGCGGTGAAGCCATTGAACACCCATGGGTAAATCGTGCGATTGAAAACGCGCAACGTAAAGTTGAAGCGCGTAACTTCGATATTCGTAAGCAGTTGCTTGAATATGATGATGTTGCTAACGATCAGCGTCGAGTTGTATACGAGCAGCGTAATGAGCTGCTTGAAGAAGGTGATATTTCAGAAACTGTGAATGCGATCCGTAGCGATGTGCTCAACGGCACGATTGATCGCTTTATTCCACCGCAAAGCTTGGCAGAGATGTGGGATATTCCTGGTCTTGAAGAGCGTTTGAAGTCTGATCTATTGTTAGACTTACCAATTGCTAAGTGGCTTGAAGACGATAGTAAACTATACGAAGAATCACTACGCGAACGCATTGTTGAAGAAGCTGAAAAGGCATACAAGCAAAAAGAAGAGCAAGTCGGTGTTGACGTCCTTCGTCATTTCGAAAAAGCCGTTATGCTACAAAGCTTAGATCAGCATTGGAAAGATCACTTAGCTGCGATGGACCATTTACGTCAAGGTATTCACCTACGCGGTTATGCACAAAAGAATCCTAAGCAAGAGTACAAGCGCGAGTCATTTGAACTGTTTTCTAACATGTTAGAGACGTTGAAAGTGGATGTGGTTGGTATCCTTAGCAAAGTTCAGGTGCGTGCTGAAGAAGACGTTGAAAAAGTTGAAGAACAACATCGTCGTAGTGAGCAAATGCCAAGGCAGTATCAGCATGAAGAAGCTGAAACAGTTGGTGGTGAAGCACCTCAAGGTGCTGCAATTGCCGCAAGAGCTGAGCCTAAGGTAGGCCGTAACGAGCCATGTCCTTGTGGCTCTGGTAAAAAATATAAGCAGTGCTGTGGCAAATTAAGCTAATTAGTACGCACGCTAGTAATTTAAAAGCGACCTCAGGTCGCTTTTTTTATGAGATGCAAAGATGAGTAAAAAAATAGTTAATGTAGCTGTTGGTGTCATAGTGAAGCAGGGTCAGTACTTTGTTTGTAAGCGCAGTGACGAGCAGCACCAAGGTGGCCTTTGGGAGTTTCCTGGTGGAAAAGTAGAAGCTGATGAGAGTGTAGAACAAGCATTAGCAAGAGAGTTGGCAGAGGAAATAGGTATTAATGTTAAAGGCTCTACGCATTTGCTGACGATTGAGCACGATTATGGCGATAAGCAAGTGCGCTTAGTTGTTCATACCGTGGAAGACTTTACAGGAGAGGCAAAAGGGCTTGAAGGACAACCTAGCCAGTGGGTCGATTTTGAAACACTTCGCACACTTGATTTTCCTGCTGCTAATGTGGCTATTATTGATGCGTTAGCTGTACAAAAATAACCCGTTACAATTGTTTTCTTGCTTTAGATTTTAATCTAATGTGCTGCGAGGTATGATTCATATATGTATTAAAAGGAGCCGACATATATGCGTAAGACATTCGCAGCAATTGGTGTAGCTTTGGCACTTGGCCTTGCTGGTTGCAGTGAGCAACCAAAAACTGAGAACACGAGCAAAGTTGTACAGCAACAAGTATTAAGTTCAGGTATTGAGCTTGATAACATTGACCAATCAATTCGCCCTCAAGATGACTTCTATCGTTATGTGAATGGGAAGTGGTTGGATAGGACTGAGATCCCTGCTGACAAATCAAATTACGGCTCTTTCACAGAACTCCATGAAAAATCTCAAGCTGCACTAAAAGTTATTTTAGAAAATGCTGCTAAAGATGTTTCGGCCGAATCCGGTAGTGATGAATATAAACTCGGTGCGTTTTATAAAAGTTATACGGATGAGTTAGCAAGAGAGGAAATTGGTGTTGCTGCAATGGAAGATTATCTGGCGCCGATAAAAGCGTTAACCAATAAATCCCAGTTGCCTGCACTGATTGCCAAATTACAGCTTCAAGGCGGAACGACTCCTTTTTCTTGGTATGTCTATAACGATGCTAAGAACTCGACAGTCAATGCATTATATTTATTCCAATCTGGTCTGGGGTTACCTGATCGTGACTTTTATTTGAAAGATACCGAAAAATTCAAAAATAACCGAGCTGCATACCAAACCTATATCACCAATATCTTGTTTGAATTTGGCTATGATGAAAAAGGCGCTGAGCAAGCTGCAAAAGATATACTCGCACTTGAGACACAGATCGCTCAAGCACAGTGGACCCGTGTAGATAGTCGGGATGCATCTAAAACTTACAATAAGCTCACTGTAAGTGATTTGAATAAGCAAATGTCTGGATTTGATATCTCAGAGTACTTTGCTGTCATAGGTGTTAACGTTGAAGATATTATCGTATCTCAACCGTCGTATTTTACGCAGCTTTCTAACATTGTGAATAACACGGATATTGATGCATGGCGTGCTTACCTCACGTTTCATTTGGTAAGTAATTATGCCGAGTTGCTTGAGCGCAAAATCGTCGACCTTCATTTTGGCTTTTATGGTAAAACGTTACGTGGACTTGAAGCACAATCCCCTATGTGGAAAAAAGCAGCGGATGCGAGCAACGATGTGTTGGGCGAACTGCTGGGCAAAATTTACGTTAAAGAGCATTTTCCGCCAGAAGCAAAAGCGCGTATGAGCAAAATGGTCGATAATTTGATCCTTGGTTTTGACAAGTCGATTGATGACCTAGAGTGGATGAGTGCACAGACAAAAGCGGCCGCTAAAGCTAAGCTGAAAAAATTTACGCCTAAAATTGGTTACCCTGATCAGTGGCGTGACTACTCAGCCCTTGAAATCAATGCGGATGATTTAGTGGGTAACTATGTTCGTTACAACGAATGGTCACATCGTTTAATGATCGAGGATTTAGGTAAACCTGTCGATCGTTCAAGATGGTATATGACGCCGCAAACGGTTAACGCCTATTATAATCCAGTAAATAATGAGATTGTATTCCCTGCTGCAATTTTGCAGCCACCATTTTTTAATTTAGATGCCGATGATGCGGTTAACTATGGTGCAATAGGTGCTGTCATCGGGCATGAAATTGGCCATGGGTTTGATGACCAAGGCGCTAAATATGATGGTGATGGCAACCTACGTAATTGGTGGACCGATAGTGACTTATCACAGTTTGAAGCAAGAGGTAAGCAGTTAATTCATCAGTTTAATGGCTTTAAACCGTTTGACGACGTACATGTCAATGGTGAGCTTACACTGGGCGAAAATATTGGTGATTTAGGTGGTTTAACGGTTGCTTATCAAGCTTATAAATTATCGCTTCAAGGTAAAGAAGCGCCATTAATTGATGGGTATACAGGTTCGCAACGTTTCTTTATGGGGTGGGGTCAAATTTGGCGTCGAGAGTATCGTGAGGAAGAGCTGAGAAATCGACTAATGACCGACTCGCATTCACCAAGTGAGTATCGCGTGATTGGTATTTTATCCAATATGCCACAATTCCATAATGCCTTTGATGTAAAGGAAGGTGATGGCATGTATAAAAAGCCAGAGGAAAGAGTAAAGATTTGGTGATCCTCAATTGAATCTGATTAGACCCGCTAAGACTTAATCTTGAGCGGGTTTTTTTGTGGAATAAACGGGCTTTTTGAAAATTTGATAGCGCTGTCATTTTTTCTTCTATATGATGAAAAGCTAACAATAAGTTGGTTAATGCTATTAATTTGGGTCACATATCTCCTAACGCTGCGCAATATCATAAATCGTATAATTCAGAATGCGCAACGCTTGAGAAAAGCTTTTGCTAAAATGTGATTTCAAGGAATAGCCTTTAGGAGCTAATATGAATCTACGAAAAAATATGCTTGCGCATATGTTTGCAACGACGCTGGTCACTGCCTCATGGGGCGCCAGTGCACTGCTTTCTCAACCTCAGCTAGACGCCTTTGCTAAAGATACACACCTCACTTTTGCTGTAGAAAATAACTTCCATGGTGCTGCTGGTAGTTTCATTGGCTCTATGTCATTAAAAAATAACTCTAATGTTGCTTTACCTAAGGGTGAAAGTGATTGGCAGATTTATATACACTCAGTTCGAAAAATAAAAACATTAGCTTCTGCAGGTTTACGCATAGAGCATGTTAATGGTGATTTACATCGTTTTGTCCCAACCCCTGAATTTGCCGGATTAGCAGCAAATGAATCGCTGAAAATTGAGTTTGAAGCTGCGGCGTGGATTGCAGCATATACAGATTTTATGCCGCGAGCATTTATCGTATCGGGTCAATCACTACCAGTGATTTTCGCAAATACAGATACTGAAGATATGCTGTCATTTGTGGCACCCATTGAGCGCGAAAATCAGCTTAAAAGGCACAATGAGCCACTAGACTACTCCCCATTAGCTAACGCTGCTTGGCGATATGAGCACAATGCCCATACTGTAAAAATTGACAAAGAAGCGGCGCTAAAACGTATTATTCCTAAACCGCAAAATGTAGACTTCAACCGTGGTGTCGCACAGTTGGATAATAAATGGCAAATCCGCTTTGCTGGGCGTTTGAAATCTGAAGTCGCTGTTTTCCAAGAGGACTTAAGCGAATTTGGTCTTACATTGGATGCAAAAGCAGATCATATTGCAGCTGGCAAAGTCCCGACGATTTTTTTAAAAGTTGAAGAGGAAGAAGGACGCTATACACGCCAATCAGGTAGCTACAAACTAGAAATTGACGACGATAAGATAGAGATTATCGGTGTTGATAACGCGGGTGTTTTCTACGGGATACAAAGCTTACTAGCACTGTTGACGAAAGTGCAAGATGGCAGTGTAGAAGCGCCTAACGTTGAAATTGACGATACACCGAGATACGGCTGGCGTGGTATGCATTATGACAATGCACGAAACTACCATGGTAAAGAAGCCTTGTTTAAGCTTGTCGAGCAAATGGCGCGCTACAAGTTAAATAAATTCCACTGGCACTTTTCAGATGATGAAGGCTGGCGTTTAGAGATCCCTGGTTTACCTGAATTATCGGAAATTGGTGGATATCGCTGTTTTGATTTAGAAGAGCGTACATGTTTGCTAACTCAGCTTGGGACTGGTCCATTTAAGTCTGGTTCAGGCAATGGTTACTTATCACGTGAAGATTTTGTTGAGCTACTTAAATTTGCCAAAGCCAGACACATAGATATCATTCCGGAAATTGAAGGTCCGGGTCATGCTCGCGCAGCCATCAAAGCGATGGAAGCCAGATATCACAGATTAATGGAGCAAGGCAAAGAAGCAGAAGCGCGCGCTTTCTTATTGAGTGATCCTGAAGATAAATCAGAATATTTGACGGTACAAAACTACACAGACAATTCATTCAATGTCTGTATGGACTCGACGTATGCGTTTGTCGAAAAGGTGACTTATGAACTGCAAGGCATGTATCGAGAAGCTGGCACACGATTAGAGAATCTACACTTTGGTGGTGATGAAGTGGGGGCGGGTTCTTGGACGCAATCGCCTGCATGTGATGCACTATTTAAAGAGGCGAACAATGGTATTGCAGGGCCTGCGGATCTGAAACCTTACTTCACGCAGCGCATCGCAAAAATATTTGCTAAACGCGGGATCGCACCAGGTGCTTGGGAAGATGGTTTGATGTATGACCGTGTGAACCCGTTTAAGCGTGATGAGTTCCCGAATCAAGTATTCACCGCTAACGTATGGGATAACATTTGGGAGTGGGGAGTCGCAGACAGGGCTTACCGTTTGGCCAATGATGGTTATCAGGTCGTGCTATCTCACGGCACACATTTGTACTTTGACCATCCTTATGAAGCACACCCAGCTGAACGTGGCTATTATTGGGCTGCAAGATATACAGATACTAAAAAAGCATTTAGCTATATGCCGGATGATGTCTATGCTAACGCAGATTTTACCCGTAATGGCGAAGCAATAGACAATTTAGAAGCGCTTGTTGGTCGACCGTTACCAAAGCTCGAAAAACCTGAAAATATCTTGGGTATGCAAGGGCAGGTATGGACTGAAACGATCCGTACTGAAGATCAGGTGATGGCAATGATGTTCCCACGTGTCTTGACCGTCGCTGAGCGTGCTTGGCATAAAGCAAGCTGGGAAGGTGAGCAGCCAAATGAAAAAGCACGCGCTGCTGACTGGCAAGAGTTTTCAGCAACACTGGCTTTAAAAGAGCTTAGTAGGCTAGTTACAGATGGTGTGAATGTGAACTTGCCTGTACCTGGCGCGGTAATGAAAGGTGGTCAGCTATTAGCTAATAGTGCATTCTCATTTTTGACGATTGAAGTAAGTCTGGATGCGGGTAAATCATGGCAGACCTATTCAGGTCCGATGACAGTGACTAACTCATCAGATGTCCGTTTGAGAACCACATTAGATGGTAAAAAGTACAGCCGTATTACAGGTTTAGAATAAACTAGCTGATAATTAAAAAATAAAATAGGGGCATATGCCCCTTTTTTAAATCCAGTTTAGTATAATTTCTAACTAGAAATACGTGTAAAATTAACGTAAAGTTAAATGTCAGCGCTGTCATTTTTGGCGGGCATGACGATTAGATGGTGATATGTAAATCGAAAGCACCGTCAAAAAACAATAAACTTTTAACAACGAGTAAAAATTTATGGAAGCCACTGTGTCGAATTCAACACCTCGAAGCAACGCCATACCTTTGGCCATAGTTGCTGCTATGTTTTTTATTTTGGGTTTTGTGACTTGGTTAAATGGGTCACTGATGCCTTACTTGCAGCAGTTATTTGATCTTAGTTCAGTTCAAGCTTCATTAGTTTTGTTTTCTTTTTATATTTCGGTGACGATTACAGCAATCCCGTCGGCAAAAGTTATCAAGAAAATTGGTTACAAAAATGGTATGGCATTATCTGTTGCCATGATGATGGGTAGTGCTTTGTTGTACATTCCAGCAGCGAAAGCGCAGCTTTTCATCTTGTTTATTATTGCACAATTCACCATGGGTATTGCTCAAACGTTACTACAGACGGCAGTAAACCCGTATATTGTTAGATTAGGCCCTGAAGAGTCGGCTGCGGCACGAGTCAGTTTGATGGGGATCCTAAATAAAACGGCAGGTGTGATCGCGCCAATCGTATTTACTGCATTAGTATTAGGTGGTTTTACTGAAGTTTCTGACACTGCGCTGACGCAAACAGAAAAAGATGCGATGGCTCAGAACCTAATATTACCATACCTTGGGTTAGCAGCCTTTATTGGCATGTTTGCATTAGCAATTAAATTTTCACCACTGCCTGAAATTACTGAAGAAGAAGAATCTGGAGCAAAAGGTACTGTTAGAGAAGCGCTTGCTCATCCAAATTTAGCTTTGGGTGTTGTTGCACTATTTTTGTATGTAGCTGTAGAAGTAATCGCAGGAGATACAATAGGCTCATTTGCGCTTGCTTTTGGCATGGATAATTACACTGTCATGACCTCATATACAATGGGCTTTATGGTATTTGGTTATGTCTTAGGTATTTTACTGATCCCTCGTGTTATTTCTCAACAAACTGCTTTAGCATCATCGGCTATTTTGGGGATGGTACTGTCTTTTGCGATTGCATTTTCAAATCCAGAAAGTACAATCAATGTAATATTTGCAGGTGAAATGCCGTTAGCAGTACTATTTTTAGCAATATGTGGTTTGGCAAATGCCATTATGTGGCCTGCAATTTGGCCTCTTGCACTATCAGGGCTTGGTAAATTGACTAGCGTTGGCTCTGGCCTGCTTGTTATGGGTATTGCTGGCGGTGCATTTGGTCCTTTATTCCTTGGTTTAGCTAAGGGGCCAGAAGCGACAGTTGCGTCAAGTCAAAGTGCGTATTTAATTTTATTTCCTTGTTACATCTTTATTCTTTTCTATGCACTGAAAGGTCACAAGATGAAAAGCTGGAAATAAATAAACAGAATTTCTATTTATAAGTAGAAATAATCCCGTGTGTAATGCCACCTAATTTAGGTGGCATTTTTTTTATACCTAATAAGATAAAATATGTGGCCTTATGGCGCAGATGAAAATTGTTTACCCCCACAATACTCTATTAGCCTTACTAATTTTCAGATGTATGCGACCGATTTATGATGATTTGATTCATTCTTAGCTGGCGCTTGTTGAGCGGCACTCTAGGTGGGTTATAACAAAGCTGCTTAAACGGCTTAGACATCAAGAAAGGTTGTATATGGAGTAAAAAGCGGCTCAGCGAGTGTATAACATGCTCAAACTTAACCTTAGACAAAAAACACCGTGTACTAACACGCATACCTGAGCCAATAAGTTCTCCGGTAAATATAATGACTTGTGGTCGATGGATTTTATGAGCGATACGCGCAATTACGGATATTGCTTTAGAACACAGAACGTACTGGATGATTACAATCACTAAGTGTTAGTGGTTGATGTTGATACAAGCATCATCGCTGTGCGAATGAGCCGAGAGTTGGAAAGGCTCACTGTATGGCGTGGAAAACCAAAACAAACTCGAGTTGATAATAATCCAGAATTTACATCAAATGCTTTTGGGAGTTGGGCTACTGAGAAACGAATGAAGGAAGGGTTGTTCAGTCTGTCAGTTCGGTAATGTTGATGGAGTTAATCGCAGTTATCAAGAAGAAGTATTGGATTTATAACTGTTTGAGCTATTTCAGCAGGTTTCTGATGCTACAGAAGAGTGGTTAGATATTTATGATTATGAACGTTCTCATGGTGAATAAGGAAAAGGGCTACATTGAAACAGTATAAAATTCGACTAAATATCTGTATTAAGCTAGGTGGAATTACATATTAGCTGTTCTAATTTATAGCTGAATCATATGATAAGAAAGGGTATACAGTTGAGTATTTGTAAATAAAAGAAATTAAAACAAGGAGTTGATTACGAACTTACTTTTAAAGGGGGTTATGAAAATTACACGAAGTTTAAGGGGAGATGGGGCGACTGATGGGGCTCGAACCCACGACAACCGGAATCACAATCCAGGGCTCTACCAACTGAGCTACAGCCGCCACAATGTTTCGTGTAACACCTCTTGGGTGTGGCGCGAATAATACAGCGTTTTACCGATAATGCAAAGCCTTTTTTTATTTTTTTGTCTATTTTAGTCTGTTTGGGGAAAATCTCCACAAAATGTCTAATATTTATACCTGTTGTAAATGATTATATTGATAACTCTCTGAAACAGGACGCTTTATGGACATCATACTAGATTGGTTCAATAACAATTCAGATTTTATTGTGCACTATGCGCTTCAGGCATTACTCGCCTTATTTATATTTTTGATTGGGCTAAAAGTAACACGCTTTTTATCTAACTTAACAGAAAAGGCCATTTGTAATCGCAAAGTGGATAAAGCAGTAGGTGTGTTTTTAGCAAACATCGTATATGCCTTGGGCTTTGTTGCGACATTACTCATGGCATTATCTCAGGTGGGTGTTGAGACAACCTCATTTATTGCCATTTTGGGTGCTGCAGGTCTCGCAGTCGGACTTGCTTTACAAGGTTCGTTGTCTAACTTTGCATCGGGCGTGTTAATTATTATACTGCGCCCATTTAAGTCTGGTGATTACATAGATGCAGGTGGGAAATCTGGCAGCGTACGCAAAATAGAGATATTTTCAACTGAACTGATTACGCCAGACAATAAAGTTATTATAATACCTAATTCCTCCATTATGTCTGGTGCGATAGTAAACTATTCACGTGAAAAGACGAGACGGATCGATTTAGTCATTGGTGTCGGTTATGAGTCAGATCTGAAAAGTACGAAGACAGTACTGGAGAGCGTCTTGAATAATGAAGCTCGCATCTTGAAAGAGCCTAATTATACTGTAGCAGTATTAGAACTAGGAGATTCGAGTGTGAACTTTGCCGTTAGGCCATGGGTTAATACAAGTGATTATTGGCCAACTTACTTTGATTTGCTAGAAAACATTAAAGTTGCATTGGATGATGCAAATATTAGTATTCCGTATCCGCAAATGGATGTGCACTTACAAAAAATTGAAAAATAAGGTTGATTTTAGAATGAAATTAAAATTGTTCTCTTTGTGTGCATTGATGACTATGTCATCACAACTCGCTGCAGAAGAAATTGTTGATAGCAGCATCCCCCCAGAAGAAAAAGAGTGGGATATTACCAGCGAGGTTGGTGCTATTATCACTAGCGGCAATACGGAAACGACTACCCTAAAGGGGGAAATAAAAGCTAAGCATCACCTAGATAATTGGCGTAATGAATATAAGATCGACGGTATTTTCAAAGAAGATGAAATTGAAAATGATAACGGCGAAAAAGTGAAAGAACGTACCAATGAAAAGTACTCTTTATCTGTACAGGGTAATTACAAGCTAATAGAGGATCATAGCCATCTATTTATTTTTGGCTCTTATGATTCTGATTATTTCGGGGCGTATAGAAGTGAGGCAGTATTGTCAGTTGGTTATGGTCACAGATTACTTAGCCGCCCGAATATGTACTTAGACTTTGAAATAGGACCCGGTGTTAAGCGCTTTGAATACCAAGATGACAGTACAGAAATGAAAGATGGACAGCTGCTTGCTGGAGAAACAGAGAGCGAAGCGATTGGTGTTGCTAAACTAGATTATGAGTGGGTTGTCTCTGAAAATGCAAAGTTTACACAAGTCGTTGCAATAGAGTATGGCGATACGAATACTAAGACGGAATCTGAGACTGCCTTGATGACGAAAGTAAATGGCTCATTACAGATGAAAGTGGCATATAAAATCACAAACAATTCAGAGGTTGACGAAGGAAAAGAAAAAACGGATACAGAAACTTCATTGACGCTTGTTTACAGTTTTTAACGAAATGAATCGATTATTCACAAACTTATGACAAAAAAAAGGGCCTAGGCCCTTTTTCTATTTCATTGTTATCGTGTAGAATGTGCAATCTTTTTTTGGTTATTGACTAGCGGGATACTGACTCTGATGTATTTTAAACATGTTTTAGCAATAGTTTTATTGGGCTTCAGTGCTTTTGCGAGCGCATTTACGCCTACGGCGCAGCAAATAGAACAGTTTAAAAAGTTGCCTCAGTCACAACAAGAAACGTTAGCTAAACAGTATGGTATTGATTTATCAAGCATTGGTGTGCAGAGTAATAATGAACCCCAAGGGCAAGCCAATGAAAAAAGCATATTGCCGCGAAAAGATAATTCAATTGAAGATACCCCGGATCCTCTTAAGCCGGAAGAAACAGAATTAAAACCATACGGCTATGAATTGTTTGCTGGAGAGCCAACAAGTTTTGCGCCGACTGAGCAGTTGTCAGTGCCTAATGACTATATTATCTCAAATGGAGACAGCTTCTCTGTAAGCCTTTATGGCAAAGACGCTGCAACACACCTTATTACTGTTGATCGTGAAGGTCGCTTAAATATCCCTGACTTTTCACCTATTTATGTCGCTGGTTTGGCATATGGCGAATTGAAAGAATTAATCGATGAAAAAATTTCTAATGAAGCGATAGGTCTAAAAGTTTTTGTCTCAATATCAGAACTAAGGAGCTTAAGAGTCTTAGTCGTCGGTGAAGCTCATAAACCTGGTAGTTACTCACTATCTCCATTGTCTACTGTCACTCACGCCTTATTCGCAAGTGGAGGTCTCTCTGAGATAGCTTCTCTGAGAAACATTCAAGTGAAAAGACGAGGGAAAATTATCTCTCAGCTAGATCTATATGATTTGCTACTGAAAGGGGACAGCTCTGGTGATGTAACGCTCCAATCTGGTGATGTTGTATTTATCCCGTCTGTAGGTCGGCAGGTTTCAGTTGAGGGTTTTGTTAAAAGGCCAGCAATTTTTGAGTTGAAAGATGGTGAGACAGCCAAGTCTTTAGTCAATATGTTTGGAGGGTTTAAAGAAAACGCGTTTCTTGAGCAAGTAGAAGTAAAGCGTGTTATTGAACATACCAAAAAGTCAGTTATTTCAGTCGATTTTACTCAAAACAAGACAGCCTACACCCCGCAAGGTGGAGATTATCTTAAGGTAAAGAGTGTTAATAGTGAGGTCATTGACTCTGTAACGCTGATCGGTGCGGTTTCACGGCCTGGTTATTATGAGTGGAAGAATGATATCACATTTGATCAATTGGTCAGTAATACAAAGACGGACTTGCTTCCTCAAGCTGATGTAGATTACGCACTTATTGTAAGAGAAATCACAGCGACGAATGAAATAGAAGTCATACAGTTTTCAATTGTTGAAGCATTGAAAACTAAAAACGTATTTTTAAATAAAAATGATGAGGTTTTTGTATTTAGTCGCTTTAATGATTTAGAAAAAGAAGAAGCTGCACTTAAAAATTTAGCCCTCACAGAAACAGAACAAGAGCTTCAAGAAAAAGTTAAATTGTGGCACTTATATGAGCGAAGACAGTTTGATCAAAAAGTGTTATTTGACATGGCTCTAAATGAGGCCTTGCTCGATGAAAGCGAAGAAGAAGTAGAAATTAAAGTTGAAGAGGAAATAACACCAACGACTTTCGGAAGAGAGACTTTACTCGCTCCAATTCTCGCTCAATTAGAATATCAAGCGACTGTTGGTAGTTCCAAAGCGACGTTTGAAGTCGATGGCCAAGTTAGGTTTCCTGGGGTATTTCCTTTAGCAAAAGGCCTTGATGTAAAAGCTGCTATTACAGCAGCAGGTGGGCTACTTGAATCTGCTTATGTAGATTTCGCAGAAGTGACCAGAGTATCTCCATCAGGTGATGTAACTTATATTAAAGTGACAGATATAGACAAAGAGTTATCTACAGATAGCATTTTATTGCAAGGGCGAGATACATTAAATATTTTGATGCAGCCAAATTGGCAAGAGAGCTATAAAGTACATTTGAAAGGAGAAGTTGTTTTTCCTGGAACTTATACGATTAAACGTGGTGATACTCTCCAAGAAGTGCTTGCTAGAGCAGGTGGGATAACTGGGTTTGCTGAACCTAAAGCCGCAATTTTCACTCGCGAGGCGATTAAAGAACAAGAACAGAAACAGCTGAAAAGATTATCTGAGGACCTTAGAAAAGACATTGCGTCAAAGAGTTTCCAGAAATCAATTGGTTCAAATACATCATTAACTTATGAAGAGACTAACAAGTTACTCAAAGATCTTGCCAGTGTCGAAGCTTTAGGTCGACTAGTCATTGACTTACCAAGCATTCTTGAAGAACGAACTGTATTGAGTTTACAAGATGGAGATACTTTGCATGTACCTGGTCGCCAAGACTCAATATCAATCATTGGTGAAGTCAATTACAGCTCATCTCACTTATTCAGGGAGGGGACTTCAATTGAGGACTATATCAATTTAAGTGGTGGGATGAGAGATAGAGCTGATGAAGAGAAAGTTTACGTTATCAAAGCAAATGGTGCCGTGTTTATACCGAATAGAAGCAGTTGGTTTGCGGTGAATAATACAATTCAGCTTGAAGCCGGAGATACCATTGTCGTTCCAATGGATGCATCTCATATGGATAGTTTAACTCTTTGGAGTACAGCAACACAGATCTTTTACCAACTAGGTGTTGGTATTGCTGCTATTGCTCGGATTTAAATTTAGGAATTGACATGAATCGTGAAAGCAATGAGAAAACTATCCACTTAAGTGAATTAGTGTCAGTTCTTTGGCAGAAAAAGTGGTGGGTCCTTATTCCTACTATTGTTAGTGCCATTATTAGTGTTTATCTTGCATTAGGTATGACTAATATATATCGGTCATCCGTGACATTAGCTCCGACAGAAAGCTTGATAGAAGGGCATGGTTCCAGTGGGTTTGGTGGCGGTCTTGGTGGTTTAGCGCAGCTTGCTGGTGTTGGTGGAGCGAACTCAAAAGTTGACAGAATAGATCTTGCAATTGAGATTATGAAAAGTAAGGCTTTTGTTTTTGAATTTATTCAATCCGAACTTGAGCTTGCGGAATTAATCGCTGTTAAGCATTGGCACAAAAACGACAATATAATAGAAATTGATAGCACGTATTTTGATGTCGAAACTGGAGACTGGAAAGAATCTCCATTCAATGACTCTCGCAAGGAGCCTGAAAAGCTTAATGTGTATAAGTACTTCATAGAGAATGTGCTCGATATCAATCAAGATAAATCCACAGGAATCATAACTGTTTCTATGGAGCATGAGTCTCCATATTACGCCAAATCTATGTTAGATAAGTTTATTGTTATGATTAATAATAAAATAAAAGACAATGATATTAGAGACGCTCAAGAAAGCTTATCATTTTTGGAAGCTAGGCTGGAAGTTACGAATGTTGCAACATTGCAAACAAGCTTGTACAGCCTTATGCATAAAGAGATGCAAACAATCATGCTTGCAAACTCAAAAGCTGAATACATCTTCAAAACAATAGATCCAGCTTTTGTTGATGAAAATAAAGTCGCACCAAGAAGAGCTTTTATTGTTATTCTTGCTGTATTTTTTACTTTTGTAGCTGCATCAACAATTCAGTTATTACGATTTTTCTGGAAAAAATGATGAATTTATATTCTGTAGTCATAGCATTCTTTTCATCTTTTTGCACTCTATACTTATTGAGCTCGATTGCAGCTCGAATAGGTTTGTTAGACAGGCCTTGTGAGAGAAAGCAGCATGTTGGTGCGATTCCTCTGATTGGAGGTATGAGTGTCTTTTTCGCGGTTTCACTAGCGCTTATTATACCGTTAGCACAAAATCAGAGCTTAACCCTTTTCTTAATTGCCGCTGGTGTTATTGTTTTTATAGGGGTTTTGGATGATAAATACAGCTTAAGTGTGCGCTCTCGTTTGATAGGTCAAACCCTAGTGTCCGCTATTTTGATTTTTGGCCTCGATCTGTATGTTGTATCTTTGGGTAATATCATCGGTTTTGGTGATTTCTACTTAGGTAGTGTGGGAAAAATATTTACTATAGTGGCTGTAATAGCAGCAATTAACGCGTTTAATATGATTGACGGAATTGACGCGCTGTTGGGTGGCACTGGTATTGTAGCATTTATTGCCTTAGGCTTGATGTCATACATGTCTGGAAACTTTTTGGTATCTTCTATCAGCTTTGCGTTTATCGCTGCTTTAATTCCGTATTTGCTTGCCAACCTAAATATGTTTCCATTTAGAGATAAAAAAGTGTTTATGGGTGATGCCGGTTCAATGTTTATTGGCTTAACGGTAATTTGGCTGGTTGTGTATTCTATTCAGGATACAAAATTTGGTGAAAGTGCATTTAGGCCTGTATTTGCTCTATATATTCTTGCTCTTCCTCTAATGGATATGGCTGCAATAATGTATAGACGGATAAAAAAAGGCAACTCTCCATTTTCACCAGATAGAGATCACATCCACCATATTTTCATGAGAGCGGGCTTTACTGCAAGGCAAGCAGCATTGATTCTAGTAATAGTGTCTTCATTGATAGCTGCTTTGGGACTAGTTTTTGAGCTAATGAATACACCTGATTACGTTATGTTATTCGTATTTCTAGGGATTTTTTGTTTATACTCATACTCGATACAGCACTCGTTTAGGCTAACTAAGTTTTTCAGACGCTTTTTAACAATGAAAAATGCGTAAAGATTTAATCGAAACGTCTTCTAGATTTGTAATTACAGCCATACTCCAGCTTTCGTGCTTTCTGGTAAGCTCCAAAGTCCTCAGCATTGAGGAGTTTGGAGTTCTCAGTATTGTTCTTGCGTATGCATTTATAGGCGCTAATATATCTGTTTCTGGCCTCCCTGCCTCTCTGGTATATTTTTTTACGAAAAACAATTATAAGTTAATAGTACTACATCTAACGGTAGTCCACAGTTTAGTTGTTATGAGTCTATTTTCGTTAGGGATATTTATTGCTTGGCAATTAGAGCTAGAAACATTTCTTTTCGCTTCTTTGATTGCTACCAGCCAGTTTTTATTTATTGTTGTTTCTGGGGTGTTGCAAGCATCTAATAAAATTAGATTATTGAATATATTTACATTAGCACAATGGGGAATGCTATCAGCTCTACTAGTTTACATGTACTTCTCAACTGCCAGCTTGTATGGCGTTGTAATCTCTTATGTCTTGTCTTTTGCAATACCCAGCGCCGTGGCTCTTTTAGTATTGAAAAGCAGTGTTATACGTTATTTAGGCACATTTTCATCTAAGAATCTCATAAAGAAGCGAAGAATAATACGTATTTACAAATATGGCTTTGTTTCATTCACAGGCTCTTTAATTGGGTTTCTGAATCATAGGTTAGATCTATTGATTGTAGGTGGCATACTCGGTACCCACATCGCTGGCCTGTATTCTTTTGCAATACAAATTGTAGAAAGGTTGTCTATTTTTTCTCAAGCATTTACTACAGTCTACTTTCCAAAGCTTCGTCGCTTGAATGGACGCCAGTCAAGGCTTAGTGAAATAAAGAAAGCAATTAAATATCTGATAATAATATTAATTCCAACATTTATAACTTTCTTTGTTTTTTATGAGGCTATTTTAAAACTTTTCTTTGATAGTAAATATGAAGATGCGTACAAAATTATCAATATTTTGGCCGTTGGTGTTTTTGTAGTTTCCATTAATCGGCTGCTCTTTATTTTTAATAGTGCAAATGGTGATATCACAGCAAACCTAAAAATTGGTTTGATGTCTCTAGGTACAAATGTAACTTTAAGCATAGCAGCAGTTTTTATTTATGGTGAGTCGGGTATTGCACTCGTAACCTGCGTAGTCGCATTTTTATCACAAATATTAGTTGTGAGATATATAAGAAAGAGTGATTAAATATGAAATATATAATTGCCTCGGGGTGGTGGTGTGATGATGATAAAGCGGATGACCGTGCTGCTAAATATGGAAATTCTGAATTAAGAAAAGTTGGTTTCTTTGATAAGTGGTATGAAGCAATCAGAAAAAATGCAAGTCCGCATCAAATCGTTGTAGTCGATAGTCACTCACCTGTAAAACCGGACTTGAGCAAATATGAGAATCTTGTTTGGTTAGAAAAAGACCGTAATGCTGGTCATTCAACCAAGCATAAAGGTAAGTATTGTGGTGTGACAATATCGTTTTTAACTAGTTTGATGCATGTATACTGCTCTGAAGCAGACTATTGGGTTTATATCGAGCAAGATGCGTTGATTAAGGGGCCGGGGATTATTGAGCATGCAATTCAAAAGATGACGAAGCCAATGATGTTTGGTGATGGCTGGGGGACTCCTCAACCTATGCAGCAGTCATTCATGATTATTAAGCGAGAATATATCCCTACATTCATTGCTCAATTATGTCGTATTTCAGCAAAAGATTGTGAAATTTCGCCTGAGTATAAGTTTGCTATTGCCTCTTCAAAAATATTATCTGTAATGCCTGAGTGTTTCTTTAAGGGTATCGAGAAAGGTACATTTCTACAGAAAGTGTTAGCCAAAATGACATTCTATTTTGCGAATACAGATTTTATGAGCGATTCATCATTACTTCCATTTGGCTACGGAAGGGCAAGGCCAATTAATTTTAATGATGACTATTTCTACTTTCAACACGGTGATGAGAGTGAATTGAATAATTACTCAGAAAAGTGAAATAAATGATATTACATTTAGTGCCAACTGCAGAAAAGTACTCTGAGACGTTTATTTGGAATTTGATTCGGTCTGTTTCTCAGACTACACGTTGCCGAGTCCTTTTTTCTGAAGGGAATTGCTCTCTACTTGATTCTCATCAAGTGACAGGCAAAGATACAAACCAGTTGCAAAAAGTACGTTTTAAGCTGCTAAGTTACTTTCATGGAGGCTCATTCTTCAATTTATCTCAATTAAATGAACATATTAAAAAAGCTGAACCTAAAGTAGTTCATGCCCACTTCGGCTATTTCATCAAGGATATTGCGTTTATTCGGAAGCATTACCCGAATATTAAATGTATCATGAGCTTTCATGGTACGGATATAAACTCTGTTATCCGCAGTTCAAAAGGGCTTAGAACGGCACTTCAAGAATTGTCGCAAGATGAGGGTGTAGTATTTACTTTTCCAAGTGAGTTCCTTAAGCGCGCTTTTTTAGAGATTATTAGCGACTCTCGTGCTCAGTTAAAGGTGATTTCTAACTCGGTTGAATCACGTTTTGTAAAGTGCTGGCAACCGACGGACAATACTGTTTTTTCCGTGCTGTCTGTCGCGCGATTGGAAGAAGTCAAAGGGATAAAGTACTTAATATCTGCAGCTAAACTGATTGCTGAGAGTAATATCTCCCTAAAAGTTCGTGTTGTTGGTGAGGGGTCTTGTCGTGCAGAATTAGAAGCTTTTATATCTCGCAGCGGGCTCAGAAATAGCTTCGAACTAGTTGGCAAGAAAAGCCGGGATGAGATCATTGATTACATCAGAACATCAGATGTTTATGTCCAGCCTTCGATTACGCTTGCTAATGGGCAGCAGGAGTCTTTTGGGGTTTCTGCGCTAGAGGCCGCTGTATCGGGTATCCCAATAATTGTTACGGATTCAGGGGGACTGTCGAATACAATTGAAGACAGCAATGATAATCACTTTATTGTACCTGAAAAAAGTGCGCAGGCTCTAGCCAATTTGATTATATCAATAATTCAAAACAATAAGTTTATAGAACCGTCTGATGAATATATCAATAGGTTCTCTGAAGAAAGTCTATTAAAGATCTGGCTTAGTCTTTATTGTCCAGAGAATCATAAATGTGGTGCTAATTAAATTATCCTCTCCACAGTTCAATTGCATGATGCATGTAAATATGAGTCAGTATACAATCACTACATTTATAGTGAAGGCATGGAAAAAACTATGTTGTTATAACGTCGGCACTGAACAATGTTTTGGAAGGTCGCTTTGAAAGTTACCCTGGGTATGAGAATGGCAATCGTAGAAGTCATTAATGCTCAAGTTTTTAAAAATTACCACGAAGTTGTAGGTGTCCCTTCAAAAATTATCTCGGAAAGAACATGAAAAAGGTCATTATTTTTACCAGCGATCTATATCAAGGTGGTGTCGCTGAATCTACAAGAAAAATTGTCAAAGTGCTCAGTGAGAGAGCTGATGTCACACTATGTAGTTATGACAGCTTACCTATCAATAAAGAGTTACCTGCGAGTGTAAACGTTAAAAGCTTCAACCTTCCATTATCTGTAGGCTTCAGAACCAGTGCTTTTGGAAGAAGTGTGACAAAAATCACGCGTTTTCTTGCATTGCCCATTGCTTTTTTAAAGTTACGAAAAGTAATTAAAGAAACCAATGCTGATGTAGTTTATTCAATGACCTACATCCCGAATATACTTAACGTATTGTGTTCAAAGTACTTCAATTACAAATGTATACTTTCGGAGAGGCAAGATCCAAGAGAAGATTTATCAACGGACAGCGTATTGGCTAAAGTTGTGAAAAAGCTATATCCATCTGCAGATGTTATTCATGTAAATTCCGAAGAAATGAATGGTGCAGTAAGCGAATTTTATGAAATAAGTGCTGAGAAACTGTTTCACTTTGATAATTTCTTTTTTGAAGCTGAGCTAAATGAACTTGCTAATCAACCAGCAGATCTTCCTATGGATAATAAGATTAAATTGGTGACATCGGGCAGGTTGAGCAAACAAAAGGGCCAGTGGCACTTAATTGAACTGGTTAAGGAATTAAGAAGCAGAGGCAAAGATGTCGGCCTGCTTATACTTGGGGAAGGAGAGTTAAGAGATGAGTTAATTCAACTTGCATGTGAGTATAATATTTCAGAGCACATTCATATGATTGGTAATGTTGACAATCCTCATAGCTACGTAAAACAATGTGATTTATTTATTTTTCCTTCTTTATGGGAAAGCTTTGGCAATACATTGGTTGAAGCGATGGCGCTGAAAGTTCCTGTTGCCTCAACCGTATGTAGAAGCGGCCCGAAACAAATCATTGAAGGTGGCAAATATGGTATGAGCTTGGGCTTACTTCCTTATCATGGAGAACAGTTGTCTAGTGAGCGAGTGAGTCTAGTGTGTGATAAGCTCGAAACTTTATTGGATAGTGAGCTTTCTAAATATGGTGAATTGAGCTATCAAGGTTATAGCAGGTTTGATGCACAATCCATTTCTAAGAAAATATACGCATTATTTTTAGACTCATGAATCAACTCAGCGTGACTAAAACTCTAGCCTTAGCAGTATTAATATTGTTACCTTTTTGGGCCCTACCGATATTACCGGGAACATTCAGACCTATTTCAATGTTTTTAACATTGCCCTTGGGTTTGATGTATTTACTAACAGCTATTCGAGAGGACAAATTAGAAAAAACAGAAGTGTTATTACTGATGTTTTTTTTAACCGCTCTATTTTTCTCTTGTGTACAGTTTGCTTTTTTAGGGGGGGGGGCTAGTACTTTTATTATCGGTAATTTTCTATTGGCATTGGGGATATTCGGATATTTTGGTTTTAGGTTTTGTTTAAGAGAGTTTGGGTTAACGAAAGTCCTAGGCTATGTGAAAGCTGCAATATATATTATTGTTGCGGTTGGCTGGTTTGATGTTTTAGGATGGCTTGGGATTATACCTGATGCGTTGAGGGGGATGGTCAATTACGCGATAGCAGGTAAATCATCTAGTAGGATTGTTTTAACAGTGTCTGAACCCGCTTGGGCGAGTAGATTGGCATTGTGCTTTTTACCCTTTGCATACTACTTCTGGTCGGTTGAGCGGACATTACTGAACAAATTTGCGCTAGGTTCTTTATTTATTTTCTTTTTGCTGTGCTTTTCATTGTCGGGCATTGTTGTTTTGCTTTCTGCAATTGGTCTTTACCTGATATCTCAAATTTCTATTAAGGTGATTTTCAAGACTTTTATTTTAATTGTCGTGCTATGTACATCATTATTTTTTGTTTTTGAAAAAATGAAAGAAGAAGGTGGTTACTTTGTATCTAGGTTTGACAAAATAGCCTCCATCGAATCGGTAGATTCATTGATGACGCTTGAAGCGCTGGCTGCTATTGATGGGTCTGCACTTATTCGCATAGGGTACCCTTGGATCGCCCTGCAAGTTGCATTTGATGAACCTTTGGGGATTGGAGTCGGCAGGTACCCAGAATATTTTAATGAGAAAATAACGCAATATGGCAAAATTGTGACTAACGACATTGCTGTTGCAGAGCATATTGCAAAAAAAAGTGCAGATCAAAGAAGTTATTTTATTAAGGTGTATTCTGAAACAGGCCTGTTATCGTTATTCCTTGTCTGTTTTTATGTCTCGATTCATCGAAAGCTTAAAGTACTTAAGCAAAAGTTCGAAGGTAAACATGTTCACTTGTATAAATTATGTATTGCACTACTTTTATCAATGTTTGTTTGTTACGGTAATATGATACAATTCGCGTCTTTTATCTTTCCATTTTACTGGTTTGCACCAGCAATGGTTAATTACCTTTATCTCAACGAAGAAAAAAGTTGATAATTGGTATTTTTTGTTTCCTATTTTGTATAAAGGTTTATGTATGCTTGCACGTGAACTTCGCCACTATCTATCGAGGCCTAGTTGAGTGTAATGTTGGTTTTAGGTATTTAAATGAAGAAAATAGTCGTTTTAACGTCTCGCTTTCCGTATCCAGTTATTGGGGGTGATAGGCTTAGGATTTATCAAATTTGTAAGGAACTGGCAAAAACTTATGAGTTACACCTTGTGAGTTTATGTGAGTCCAAACATGAATTAGACATGGAGGTAGCTGATAATGTCTTCCATAGTATTGATAGGGTTTATCAACCGAAGTGGCGCTCTTATATCAACTGTTTAGGAGCATTAGTAACACGAATACCACTTCAAGTTGCTTATTATTCTAATGGACAATTTGCAGCTTTGGTTAATCGGAAAGTAAAAGAGTGTGACTATGCTTTATCACACCTCGTGCGCACAGCGCGGTATTTGGATAATACTGAAATCCCAAAGGTGCTTGAAATGACAGACGCAATCTCTATGAATTACGAGCGAGTGTCTGCAAACGACAAAGGGGCAAGTATAAAAACACTTATTTATACATTAGAGCAAAGTCGACTAAATAAATTTGAATTAGAACAGATTGAGAGTTTTGATTATACGGCATTAGTGAGTCAGTACGACAAGGAGTATCTGCTAAAAGAGAGTGATAAGAACTATAATAAAGTGGTTGTTAGTTCAAACGGCGTTGATACAAACGCTCTAAAATATAACTATCACGGGGACTCAAAGCAATTAATATTCATCGGTAACTTGTTTTCTGTCCAAAATTTAGATGCAGCACTGTGGTTTGCGAAAAAAGTGATGCCGCTGTTACGTGAACACGATGAATACACTTTTAAAGTGATAGGACGAATTAAAGAACGAGATAAACAGAAGTTTAGTGGCTGTGAAGGGGTTGAATTAACAGGCTCTGTCGACAGCGTGGCGGATGCAGCTAGTCATTCTTTGGCTGGTATTTGTTCTGTTCGCCTTGCGGCTGGTGTTCAAAACAAAATATTAGAATACATGGCTTTGGGTGTGCCGTGTGTCAGTTCTTCTATAGGTTTAGAAGGGCTAGAAGCCAAGCCAAATACAGACATTCTCATTGCTGATGAGCCTGAAGAGTATGTAGATGCAATTATCAAATTGACTTCAAGTAAAGAAGTATCTGAAAAGATTGCAATTCATGGGCGTAATTATGTAGAGATTCATCACTCGTGGACATCAAAACTACATAATTTCATAGAAGTTTTCGGAAAATTTTAATATGAGCTATCACATGATTTTACCTGTCATTATGGCTGGGGGGTCTGGAAGTCGCCTTTGGCCTCTTTCTAGAGGAAATTACCCAAAGCAGTTTCTAAAATTAAATAGTGAGTTTTCTATGTTACAAGAAACTTGCTTAAGGTTGGAGGGGCTAAATCATTTACCACCTCTGCTTATTTGTAATGAAGAACACCGTTTCCTTGCAGCAGAACAAATCCGTTTACTCAAACAAGAACACAGTGGCATATTACTTGAACCATTTGGTCGTAATACAGCTCCTGCTGTTGCAATTGCTGCCATAAAAGCGCTTGACAGTGGTCAGGACCCATTGTTATTAGTTCTGGCCGCAGACCACGTAATTCAAAACCCCAATGCATTTAAAGAAAGTGTCTCACGTGCAAAGCCTCTTGCTGAAGCAGGTCAATTAGTGACATTTGGGATCGTTGGTGATAAGCCAGAAACAGGATATGGCTATATTCGTCGTGGCTCTCCATTGGAAAATCAACAAGGGTTTATTGTAGATCGTTTTGTTGAAAAACCGAGTTTGGAAATCGCTGAGCAATATATCGACAGTGGTGAATACTACTGGAACAGCGGCATGTTCCTTTTTAAAGCCAGCAAATATTTAAAAGAACTGAAACAGTTTCGAGCCGATATCTACGAAGCTTGTATTGCGTCTATGAATCAACAGTCTGTCGACTTTGACTTTATTAGACTCGACGAACGTGCATTTTCTGTTTGTCCCGATGAGTCGATAGATTACGCTGTTATGGAAAAAACTAAAGATGCAGTTGTTGTTCCAATGGATGCTGGTTGGAATGATGTAGGTGGATTTAAAGCTCTTTGGGAAACAGCGACTAAAGATGAACAAGGCAATGCATTTAGCGGAGATATTATTGCCATTGATACCGAAGATACATATGCATATAGCGACGATAAACTGATTGCCACTGTCGGAGTAAAAGACTTGGTTGTGGTTAGTACCAAAGATGCTGTCTTAGTTGCCCATAAAGAGCAAACTCAAAAAGTGAAATCAATAGTTCAAAAGCTCAAGAGTGAGCAAAGAAGTGAAGCTACCTTTCATCGTGAGGTTTATCGCCCATGGGGTAAATATGACTCGGTTGATAGTGGAGAGCGTTTCCAAGTTAAACGGATTACCGTAAAACCGGGTGCAAAACTATCAGTGCAAATGCACCACCACCGCGCTGAGCATTGGATTGTGGTATCTGGCACGGCGAAAGTGCAAATCGATGACACCGAGCAGTTTGTCACTGAAAATGAGTCTGTTTATATTCCAATTACCGCTGTTCATGCGCTTGAGAATCCAGGTAAAGTTGATCTGGAACTAATAGAGGTGCAATCAGGCTCGTATTTGGGGGAAGATGATATCGTTCGCTTTCAAGATCGCTATGGAAGAGTGACAGGTAAATGATGAATACGCAAACAATTATAAAAGACAGCGGAATTTCGTTTGGCACAAGTGGGGCAAGAGGACTTGTTGTAGACTTTACGCCAGAGGTGTGCGCTGCGTTTTCAATTGCGTTCATAGATAGTATAGGTGAACAATTCGAGTTTGATACGGTTGCGCTTGGGATTGATAATCGTCCAAGCAGTTTAGCGATTGCGAACGCTTGTGCTGCTGGACTAAAACAGTTAAATGTAAACGTTGTTTTTTATGGCGTGTTGCCGACACCAGCACTGGCGTATACAGCAATGAAAGATGGTATGCCTTCCATCATGGTAACAGGTAGCCATATTCCATTTGATCGAAATGGATTAAAATTTTATCGTCCTGATGGAGAAATAACGAAACAAGATGAATTGTCTATCTTGTCGTCAGATGTTGTGTTTTCAGCTATCAGCATTGATGATGTTGTCTTAGAAAGTAACTCTCGAGCTGTGGACTTATACGTATCACGTTATACCTCCTTATTTAGCTCAACGACTTTATCCGGTAAAAAAATAGGCATTTATGAACACTCAAGTGCCGGTAGAGAGATTTACAAAGCGCTTTTTGAGCAGCTTGGTGGTGAAGTGATCAGTTTAGGTCGAAGTGATCAGTTTATACCGATTGATACAGAAGCCGTATCTGATGAAGATAAAGAGAGAGCAAAAGCGTGGGTTAGTCAGCATAATTTAGATATGCTGTTTTCAACAGATGGAGATGGGGATAGGCCTCTTGTTGCTGGTGAAGATGGTATATGGCTAAAAGGTGATACTCTAGGGCTACTTTGCAGCCAAGCTCTCAAAATCGAAGCATTGGCAACACCTGTCAGTTGTAACACCGCTATTGAATTGTCAGAGTCCTTTAAAGAGGTAACGAGGACAAAAATTGGTTCACCTTATGTGATAGAAGCTTTTTCAAAGTTAGAGACTAAATACGATCGCATTGCGGGTTTTGAGGCAAACGGTGGATATTTGTTAGCGTCAAGCATTGAGGTTAACGAACAATTATTAGCAGCGTTACCGACCCGAGATGCTGTTTTGCCAGCTTTGATTTTGATTGCGCAGGATATACCAATTTCTCGTTTGCAAGAGTCACTGCCGCAACGTTTCACTGCAAGCGACCGGTTGAAAAATTTCGCAACTGAAAAAAGTAAAGCTTTGATACATGAGCTCAGTATAAACCCCAATAACCTTTTAGTTCATCTAGGTATAAAAGGGCTTAAAGTTAATACCGTTTGTCAGGTTGATGGGTTGCGCATCTATCTGAGCTCGGGTGATATTATTCACTTAAGACCGTCAGGTAATGCACCTGAACTAAGATGTTATGTTGAAACAAGTAGTCAGGAGCAAAGTCATATTTATTTAGACAGCTTCATTAATTTTTTCGGTGATGCGGCTTAAACATATCACTTAATTGAGTGACCTTTAGAATACAAGGTCACTCTTCCTCATTTCAAATCATTAATCTCTAATTGAAACTTTAGAACTTGTCGCCGATAGCTGTAATGGGAGTTGAAATGCCCCCCGTTGTGAAATGCATTATGGGATATTTTTATGACGAGTGTTTAACATTAAGTTACTTTGCACATTAATTTATGAACTAAATAGAGCTTTAGCGTTTGTATTGTTGTTGTGAAAGGTATATCAAGCAGCGCTAGGTTTGTTGTGCACTTTAGTGGATTACATGGTTTATTTTGTTTGCTACAATTCTAGTTTAGAACTGACGGTAATGTTGGTGAAGTTAATTTATGAGTAGGTTTTAAGAATGAAAATTACGGTCGTTGGTACTGGTTATGTTGGTTTGTCTAATGCACTATTATTATCTCAACATAATTCGGTAATAGCTTTAGACATAGATGCCGAAAAAGTCCAATTACTATGTAATCGACAGTCCCCAATAGAAGATAAGCACATCTCTGAGTATTTAAAGAATGAAGCGCTAGATTTTATGGCTACAACAGACAAGCTACAAGCATTGAAAGAAGCAGAGTTTGTCGTAATTGCAACACCTACTGACTATGACCCTGAAACCAATTATTTTAATACTGGTTCTGTTGAAAGTGTCATCCAAGATGTATTGGAGATAAATCCCGAAGCAGTAATGGTCATCAAGTCCACGGTGCCTGTGGGTTATACTGAATCTGTAAAAGCAAAGTTTAATAGTGACCAAATTATTTTTTCACCTGAGTTTCTACGTGAAGGCAACGCATTGTATGATAACTTGTATCCTTCAAGAATTATTGTCGGTGAAGAAAGTGATCGAGCAGAGACATTTGCAAACCTGCTTAAGCAAGGCGCTGAAAAAGATTCTATAGATATCTTGCTAACAAACTCTACTGAGGCTGAAGCGATAAAGCTATTCTCAAATACTTATCTAGCAATGCGCGTTGCGTATTTTAATGAGCTTGATAGCTACGCTGAAGCACATAATTTAGACACAAAGCAAATTATTGCAGGTGTAAGTTTAGATCCTCGCATCGGCGGACATTACAATAACCCATCATTTGGGTATGGTGGCTATTGTTTGCCGAAAGACACAAAACAGCTTCTAGCAAACTATAAAGATGTACCAAACAATATGATCAGAGCTATTGTTGATGCAAACGCTACGAGGAAAGACTTTATTGCGGACTCTATAGTAAATCGAAATCCAAAAGTGGTCGGTATATATAGACTTGTCATGAAAGCTGGGTCTGACAACTTTAGAGCTTCAGCAATTCAAGGAATTATGAAACGGATCAAAGCAAAAGGCATTGAAGTAGTGGTGTATGAGCCAACACTGCATGAAGAAACATTTTTTAATTCAAGGGTTGTTTCTAGTGTTGAAGAGTTAAAGTCTATATCGGATGTAATTGTTGCAAACAGAATGGATGATATGCTCATTGATGTGGCAAGCAAAGTGTATACCAGAGACTTATTTGGTAACGATTAGTCATCGTAACATTAAAAATGATTTTTCAGTTAGGGATAAAGCGGAATGTAGCTAACTGAAAAGTTTAAAATAGCCAGCAAAAAGTATAGGCGGCAAGTCTGTGATTTATTTTGGTAAACAAATTTGAAGATATTTATTAGCTAGGCCTTATTGACTAGACCTACTAGTAGTAACTATTTATCTTCGATAATGCTAAAATTTTTTGTTATTGCAAATAAGTACCTACGCCACATATTTCCCATATAGATGAATAACTCTCGAATTTCTTTCATCTTTAGCAGATAGTGAGGCTTGAAATTAAATTTGCTCAGTTAAAAGGGCAGATAAATTGGCCTAAAATTTTTTATATAGTATACTACAGCCATCATAAGGAGTGTGGTATTCCAAAGCACTGGAAGCTTGTATAGCTCAAGTCTGTTCGATTTTTCGAGTTCGTTTCTTAAAGTTGAGATGAGTAAAGTCACATTAGGCTTTTTCTTTGAAACTATCCAGTTACACAATGTAAAACCATCCCTTTTTTTACAATTATATATTCTCAATATCGAGATGAGGTTAATTTTTTTTACTTGTTTCGTAGTTGGGTAAACTTGTTACTTTTTAGTTCTTTACATAATGTTGTAATATGTAAAATTGAATGGAAAAAGAATTAGAATGAAACTAAAAGTTATTGCAACAAATCTTTAGTAAAACTCATGTAACATTAACGCAATGTAAACTTGCGATTGAGAACATCGCATGGTTTAATTAGCCATCGTATGAGTAGGACCCATGTTGTTAAGTAACCTCGAGCTTAGTAACGTAGAATAAGTATTAAAAATATTTAGGAAGATAAAATGGCCCAACGCTGTAAAAATTTCATTGCCATGTCTATAGCTTCAGCAGGTTTATTGGCGATGAGTGGCTGCACCTTGATCCCAGGTGGGCATTTTGAAGGAATTACATCAGGCGAAAAGACAGCAAGTTTGGAGCAGGAACTTTCAACAGTTAATATTCAAATAATTGACTCTGAAGTGATCAATAACCAGAAAAGTAAGAACAGAGTTGAGCGCATAAGTTCTGTTTCAGGCCTTGATGTCTCTGATTATGAATATCGTTTGGGGGTTGGGGACGTAATTACAATAGGCGTTTGGGATCATCCCGAATTAACTATCCCCGCTGCGGTTCAACGTACAGCAGAGTTTGACGGCTTTAGAGTGCAAGCAGATGGTACTATCACTTATGCTTATGCACCGAAAGTACTTGCTGCTGGCAAAACAGTTGTTGAGCTTAGAGAAGAGCTAGTTAATCGTCTAAGTCGCGTTATTGAAGACCCTCAGATAGACGTAAAAGTCGTAGGTTTTAAAAGTCAAAAAGTTTATGTTACAGGCGAAGTTAAGAGTCCTGGAGTTTATCCTGTTACAGAAACCCCGCTTACTTTAATCGATGCTATCAATCAAGCCGGTGGGTTGAATGAAAGAGCCGATTGGAAAACGGTCACATTTAGTCGCACAGATAAAGTAGAACATATTCAATTAGATGATTTCTATTCTAAAGGTGATATTTCACAAAATCGTATTCTAAAACATGGCGATGTCATCCATGTTGCACGCAATGATAAACGTAATGTCTATGTGATGGGAGATGTAAATAAGGTAGGAACAGTCGAAGTCAAGCGTTATGGTTTAAGTTTGGCGGAAGCTCTATCTGAGGTAGGCGGGATCAATGAGCGTAGTGCCAATGCAAATGGCATATTCGTGCTTAGAAAAAGAAATTTTGACACAGATGGTGTTGTTGCGGATGTGTATCAGCTACGGGCTAATAACATTGCGGCATTAATCTTTGCGGAACAGTTTGAATTGGAACCACAAGATATTGTTTATGTTACCAGCGCACCGATTGCTAGATGGAATAAAGTTATTAGCTTACTCCTACCTTCGCTTTCAACTGTAGATGCATTGCAAGATATAGATAATCAATAGGTATATAAATAATGTTTGATAGTATATTGGTTGTCTGTGCAGGCAATATCTGTAGAAGCCCCACAGCTGAATATGTATTAAAAAATAAGCTTATTAATACGCGCATTCACGTATCTTCAGCAGGCTTAACTGCACTAGAAGGAAAAGCTGCTGATGGCGTTGCTCAAGAGCTTGCTAGAGAGCATGGTATTGATATGGGACCACATAAAGGTCGTCAGCTCAATTCATCACTTGTCGCTCAAAACTCACTGATTTTGGTAATGGAACAAAGGCATGTGCAAGATTTGTGCGCGCGTTACCCTCAAGCGCGTGGTAAAACATTTTTGCTTGGTAAATGGCTAGGTGATAAAGAAGTACCTGATCCTTACAGGCAAAGTCGTGAGGCTTTTGAACATGTTTACGACTTAATCGATAGCGCGTGCAGCGCTTGGCAGAAGTATTTATAAGGATGAAAGAGTCAATGAATGCTCAATCAAACCTATTAAGTGGGTCGCAGCAAAAGCAATCCACAGAACAAGCGCAAGAAATCGATTTAATGGCCTTATTGGGCGCTTTTCTTGACCGCAAATGGTTTATTATCTCTGTAACAGCCCTATTTATGATTATTGGTGCTGCTGTCGCGATGTTTAGTACACCAATATACCAAGCGACATCCATGATACAGGTTGAAGAAAAAGGTGGGTCGGTTCCTGGCTTTGATGAACTTGGTGGTATGTTTGAGAGTACGTCAGCAGCAGTGACTGAAATTGAGTTGCTGAAGTCTCGTAGTATTATTGGTGAAGCTGTAGACAGCTTAAAGCTCGATATTGTTGCAGAGCCCAAACTATTCCCCATTATTGGCGGTAGAGCATTTCGTAAATTCACACCCACGCAAGATGGTGACTTAGCAGAACCAAGTTTTGGCGCATCCAGCTATGCATGGGGGGGCGAGAAAATTGAAATATTTAAATTTGAAGTTTCTCAAAACGCAATTGGCGTTGAGTTTACGCTAGTCGCATTGGCAAATAACCAATTTGAATTATTAACAGATAATGGCGATAGCATTTTAAAAGGTAAGGTTGGCGAAGAGGTGTCAAATGGCGCTTTTACATTAACCCTGAAAACGTTAATTGCTCGCCCAGATACGGAATTTAAATTAATAAAAAGAGATCGCTTAAATACCATTCTTGATTTGCAAACTGCTATTGGAGCAAGTGAGAAAGGAAAAGATTCGGGTATTATCAACCTGAGCCTACAAAATACCAATGCAGAATATGCAGAGTCGGTACTTAACAAAGTTGCTGGTATATATGTGCGCAGAAATGTAGAGCGTAACAGCGCTGAAGCTCAAAAGTCTTTGGAATTTTTAGAATATCAATTACCCCAAATTAAAAAGCAGTTAGAGTCAGCAGAACAACGCTTTAATGATTATCAAGTAAAGCAACAGTCAGTTGATATTAGTTTGGAAACAGAAGGTGTATTAAGGCAGCTTGTAAAACTCGAAACACAAGTACAAGAACTTGAACTTAAGAAGCTAGAACTTGGCCGTAAGTTCAAACAAACTCACCCAAGCTACCAAGCAGCTGTCGAGCAAATTGAAGCGGTAGAAAGTCAAAAACGCCGTTTAGCTGCTGAGGTGAAAGTATTGCCTGCAACGCAGCAAGAACTGTTACGTTTAACTCGTGACGTTGAAGTTAATAACGAAATTTACACACTGTTACTGGCAAAAACTCAAGAACTAGACATTGTACGTGCGGGTACTGTAGGTAATGTGCGCGTAATTGACCTTGCTGAAGTAAATACCTCCAAGCCAGTAAAACCTAAAAAAGCATTGATCGTTGTTATGGCAACCTTGCTGGGTGGTTTGTTGGCAGTTGCAATCGTGCTCATCCAAAAGGCAATTCATAAAGGCATTGAAGATCCTGCCGAAATTGAGGCGTTAGGTCTACCTGTTTACGCAAGTGTACCTTATTCGGAATATCAGGTTAAGTTAACGGGTTTTGCAAAAGCACGTAAAGGAAAAACCGCAAAAGCAAAATCAATACTTGCGATGGATAACCCGGCAGATCTTTCAATTGAGGCGTTAAGAAGTCTACGCACAAGCCTACATTTTGCGATGATGGAAGCGAAAAATAACATAATTGCCATTTCTGGACCAAGTCCAGGCGTTGGTAAATCATTTATCTCAGTAAATTTAGCAACTGTATTAGCGCAAAGTGATAAAAAAGTACTTATTATTGACGCAGACATGCGTAAAGGCTATTTACAAACACAGTTTGGTATGAAATGGGATAATGGACTCAGTGATTACCTTTCGGGTCGTATCAACCTAGAACAAGCAACCAAAGCAAGTCAGGTTGAGGGGCTGGATGTCATAACCCGTGGTCAAATACCGCCAAACCCTTCTGAACTACTCATGCATGAAAACTTCGCAAAATTAGTTGAAGAGGTGAGTGCGAAATACGATATAATCATAGTCGATACTCCGCCTATTTTAGCTGTAACTGACCCTGCAATTGTAAGTGCGCATGCAGGCAGTACATTACTAGTCACTCGATTTGGTCAAAACCATGTTAAAGAATTAGAGTTAACTCGTAATCGTTTTGATCAAAATGGTATTGACGTAAAAGGTGTGGTATTTAACGGCGTTGTGAAAAAAGCAAGCAATGCTTACGGTTACTACGGCTACTACAATTATGAATATAAATCAGATAAATAATCTATTGTAGATCGTCGAGCACAGTGTAAAAGATTGCGTGAATGTAAGTCGCCGTTTACGGCGACAAATAAAATTAAATATTCACTAGCTGCGAATTGTCGTCGCTAAAAAATTAATTGTCACCTTGGGTCAGTTTCAAGGGTAGAAATGAAAACTAATAAAGGAACACCTGTGAAAGTTCTTACAGTATTCGGCACAAGGCCAGAAGCAATCAAAATGGCACCTCTTGTTCATGCACTAGCAAAGGACGAGCGTTTTGATGCCAAAGTATGCGTTACAGCTCAGCATAGAGAAATGCTCGATCAGGTATTAGAACTTTTTAAAATTACACCAGACTATGACCTAAACCTAATGAAAGCAGGGCAAACTCTTCCAGAGGTTACAAGCCGAATTTTGTTAGAGTTAACACCAGTTTTAAAAGAGTTTAAACCTGATGTGGTTTTAGTGCACGGTGATACAGCCACTACTTTTGCAGCTAGCCTAGCTGCATACTATGAGAAAATTGCTGTTGGCCATGTTGAGGCTGGTTTACGCACAGGTAATATTTATTCACCATGGCCTGAAGAAGCAAACCGTAAACTAACCGGTGCACTGGCGAAGTACCATTTCGCACCTACTGAAACATCTAAACATAATTTATTATCTGAAAATTACAGCGATGAAAATATTTTCGTTACGGGTAATACTGTTATAGATGCACTATTAATGATTAAATCGAAAATTGAAAACGATGCTGATTTATCTTCTACACTTGCTGCACAATTTCCGTTCTTAGATGAATCAAAAAAACTCATTTTAGTTACAGGTCATCGACGTGAAAGTTTTGGCGGGGGCTTTGAGCGTATTTGCGAAGCATTAGCTCAAACAGCTAAAAAACACCCAGAAACACAAATTTTGTATCCAGTGCATTTAAACCCGAACGTTCAAGAGCCTGTAAAGCGTATACTGGCTGATGTCGATAATGTACATTTAATAGAGCCACAGCAATACCTACCTTTTGTGTATTTGATGAATCGTGCACATATCATTTTGACAGACTCTGGCGGTATTCAAGAAGAAGCTCCTAGTCTAGGTAAGCCTGTATTGGTCATGCGTGATACAACAGAAAGGCCTGAAGCCGTTGATGCAGGTACAGTTAAACTTGTAGGAACAGATGTTGATTTGATCAGCTCTTCCTTGACTGAACTACTTACGAATAAAAGTAGCTATATAAAAATGAGTCGAGCTCACAACCCATATGGTGATGGTAATGCTTGTTGTAGGATCATAGATAGGTTGCTAGGGCAATGAAAGAAAAACTGTTGTTGTTAAAGTGGGCTGAGTCTGATTTTGTCTTTGAAAATATTCTGAAAGAAAAATATACATGTAATGAGCGTAAAATAGCTCACCACGAAAGCTGGTTCTCCTCAAATAGAAGCGTGATTAAAGGATGCATTCATTTAGCGAAACAATTGTTGCCAGTTTTCTTTATCTCTATGTTCAGGAAAACTTTTGTTTTTGGTACTAACGTTTGTAGATTTTTATATATTCCCGCATTAATAAATAGGAAGGTAATATTGGTTTTTAATGAGATACCTAATTACTTTTCTTTTTTTGATAGGATATTTATTCGGTTAGTAAGAAAACAGATTTTTGTATCAAGCTCTGCTAGGGAAAGGTATTTTGAAGATAAGTTTAATATAAAAATCGGTGGGGTTTTACCTAATATTCCAGAGTTGAAAACTCATGATGCCAATATAAATAATAAAGACAAGAAAAAGTTAATTGTTTATGCTGGCCTTATAAACTCGAAAAGGATCTCTGAGAAGCTAATTAATGATTTGTCGAAGTCTGAGTTTAAACTCGATCTACTAGGTACGAATTTAAACTTTGATTTTAATAGACCTGGCTTGACTTATCTAGGGAAGAAAACTCAACTTGAAGCTCAGGAAATTCAACAAAGATATAGATATGCATTACTTAGTTACTCTACCGAAGACACTAACAATGACTTATGTGCACCAATAAAGATTTATGAATATGTCAATGCTAAGTGTGTATGTGTAATTGCAAACAAGAATTTGGGATTACTAGAGTATATCGAGAAATACCCCGCAATCTTTGTATATATAGAAAATTTAGAAAGTTATAGCTTTGATGAAGATGAATATCAAATAGAACGTGAGAAGTTCTTCAATGATGAAATGACTCAATTAGATAATAGTATGAGAAAATTTGCGGTTTTGTGGAATTAACATGCGAAGTTTTAGCTCTTTTCGAAGTGAGTATTTAGTATTAATATTTGTTTTTGTTTTCTTTAATGTTAACTACTTTATTCAAAACCAACAAAGTGAATTGGTGGTTATTTATTATCATTTATCTAACCTTTTTTATATATCAACTTTGTTATATTACAGGAAGAAAGATAATTTAAAATTTAGCTTTCTTTGCTTGCTTTATTTTATCGTCTTTCATCAGTATGGGTCTGATCCATACTCGGAAGAGTTTAGCAATTTTATGTCTGGACCTTATAAGTTCATAGTGTTTTTGCTATTCTTTTCTTCATTGGAGGTCGTTTCACTAAGGTGGCTTCCTTTTTATTTGCTTTTATTGTTGTCGACAATATACCAAATTATCTTTGGGGATAGATTTAGAGCTGAATATCTTTTTAATGATTTGGTGTTTTATATAGCAGTATTTCCAGTTTTAATGTCATCAAGAGATAGTATAAAATCTGTAGTCGATTTTAATAAGGTAGCATATCTGCTTTATGTTTTTTCATTGACTCTACCTATTTCATCTATGCTTGTTTATGCCTTGGATCTTTTTACAGTGCTTCATGGCTCTTATTACTTCTTTTATGGACATACAATATCATTTGTTTTTTTGTATTCAGTTGTATACTTTATTTCGATTGATAAAGAAAAGAATGCACTCAAGTTTTTATTATGTGCAGTTAATCTGTTAGTTATATTTCAGTCAGCTCAAACGGCTTACTATGTCATATTTATTTTGACTATTGTTGCTTATTGTATTTTCAATAGAAAGATTATTAACCTCTTATATGCGCCACTAGTGTTTTTTATTATATATCTGACAAACCTATCGGTTCCTGAAGATAGCTGGGTGTACCTCAAGACGGGGCAGCTTACTAGCTTATTTTTACTAGATGTAACCTCTATAGTTGAAAGCTCCAATTCCTTTGCTATCAGGGCATATGAATTGATAAATATAATTAATGTAAGTAATTATTTTGAGCTGTTTTTTGGCTCGGGTCTTGGTTCAGTTTATCACGATAACTTACATTTGTTTCATAGTTCAATGATTCACGAGGCGTCTTTTCCGAAGAAAGAAATATTATCTGGTGAGTTTCACTTAGTTCATGAAACATTAATCAGACTATTTTTTCATGTTGGTTTATTTGGGTTTTTGATTTTTTATGCTGTTTTTTACAAGAACTTAAAGGGCGGCTTGCAGTTTATTAATGTGTTTATATTTATATATTTTTCCTTTCTATGGCTAAGTAGTTTGCAAGCTGTTTTCTTTTTAACAATAATTATGACCATTATAAAAATGCGGGATATTGGAGAATATTGAATGAAACTCTCGTTAGTAATTACAACGTTTAACGAAGCTAAGACTATACGTGAATGGTGTAAGAGCCTAAAAAGTCAGACATTACAGCCTGATGAAGTCGTTGTCGTTGATTCTGATTCTTCAGATAGTACAGTGAATATTATAAAAGAAGAGCTATCAAACTTTTTAGATTTAAAGGTTATTGTAGAAAAGTGCAATATCTCTAGAGGAAGAAATTTAGCAATTAGTAATGCTTCACATGAGAATATTTTGATTACAGACGCTGGTGTAAAGTTGAGTTGTAACTGGGTTGAGCTTATGTCATCAGCTTTAAGTAATCATGATGCTGTGGCTGGCTATTATATGTACTCAGGTGATAATTCTCTTCAGAAGGCTTACAAAGAACTTTTTTATAAATCAGTTAAAGAGGTTGAACCTTCTGAATTTCTGCCATCTTCACGTTCTTTAGCCCTTAAGAAGCATGTTTGGTCGGATGTTGGGGGATACAATGAAGATTTTGATATTGGTGAAGATACTGAGTTTGATCTGAAAATTAAATCAGCTGGTTATACTTTTCATTTCTGCCCTGAAGCAATGGTTAGTTGGGATGTTAGAGAGTCTCTTTTCAAAACATATAAACAACACTACAACTATTCTCTGTGGGATGGCGTAATCGGGCAAAATCAGTTTGGTCATCTAAGACTTGGGTTAATCTTTTTATCTCAAATTATATTTGCTGCTTTGTTTTTCATTTACTTGGGCGTGTTTTCATTTTCTGTATTCTTTCTCCATTATTTTGTTAAGTTTTTTAAAGATGAAAATAGATTTAGACATATCAGGTATAAAGTAGCCTTAAGTGTAGGCATCCCTATTGTCAAAGCTGTTGCTTTTTGCTTTGGTAAAGCTAGAGGTAGCTAATTTTGTACTCGATTTTACAGCATTTGAAAGGTGGTTTAAGTAAAGAAGTTTCTTTAACATTGCTTACTCAATTTTTTTCTTTATTTACTCCCCTTTTATTGATGCTTTATATTGTCCAAGGATATGGTAAATCTGAAGTTGTCGTATTTGAAGCTATACTTTCCGTCACTGCCTTTATTGCTATATTGGTAGATTATGGAACGTCAACGTTTTATTCATTTCGAAATTTTAATAAGAAAGCTGCAGCCAAAGTAGCTACTACACTGTTTGTGTTAAAGCTGTTTGTTTCTTTAGTTGGGGGAATTATAGGTGCGGTCATATTCTATTTGTTTGACTTTGACCTTTTTGTCCTTGCTATCTCTATTTTGGTTCTTTTAGTTAGTTCTTTTGAGATCCCATATATTTACTTTGCAAATAATAAAACACATGTTTTTTCATTTATTCAATCGTTAAAGTACCCATTTTGTGTGTTATTTATTTTTGTTACAGATGAGCTTTATCTGTCATTAGTGTTAAGTTTTGTATTCGTTGCATTCATTAACTTAGTTTATGCTTCAAAGTGGTTCTCTTTTAACTTCTTTTTCTCATACAGAATATTTGGGTATACCTTAAGTAAATATAGAACTTACACCTTGACGGAGTTGCTTACTGGAATATTCTCTCAATTAGATGGGTTTATAGCTTCAGAATTGCTGCCTAAAGAACAAGCTTTCTTGTACGTTTTTCTTCGTAAGTTTGTTAGGGCTTCGAATGCATTGCTTAATTATGTCTATAGAATAGCTTTTACAAGAAAAATGAAAGGAGAAAATACTAATGACTCCTTAACTTCATTCTTACTGATAATAAACTTATTCGGTGCCGTTTCATTTTTCATTTTATCTTGGTTTTTGAAAAGCTACTACTCTGAGCTACATACTTATACTTCATTTGAGTACTATTTTGTTGTTTTTCTACAGTCTAGCCTACTTCTAGTCGGTTGCTTAAAAGTACTAACTAGAAATAACAAACTTTATACTAAGTATCTGTTTTCAATTCACTTCAAGGCGACGTTCATATCAGCAATTTCGTTCTGTATACCTATTTATTTCTTTTCATCATATTTAGATGCTATTCTACTTAGCTTTTTTAGGCTATTTGCTGATGTGCTATATATAATAGTGGTGTTTTTATGCTTAAAATTTGGGAAGGTAGCTAAGTCTTGAAAAAACTAACTCTATTTTCATTGACATATGAATGTCGAGGGCATGCAAAAGAGTATGCAAATAATTTTATCAAATATTCTGCGCTGAATGATTATGATATAACTCTTCTTCATCCTAATAATGAGCCTTTATCTTCTGATATTGGCCCTTTAGATTTAAAACCTAGCCAAAGGTTTGGGGCACATAGACGGATATTGAGGCGTTTTTTTATTACATTAAAATATAGCTTGCTGAATATCAAAAAATTTCGACTTTCAAATGCTGTTTACTTTCTCGATTATGAATACTTTTCATTGCTTTTGTCTTTGTTGATAACTAAAGGTGATAAATATGTTTTGATTCATTCGGCATCCATCGATAAAAGTGGCTTTTACAGGCTATATAAAAAAATTTTCTTTTTTTTTATAAAAAGAGTTAATGTCAAATGCTATTTTGTGACAGGTCAAAGCGCTAAAACGCAGCTGTTAAAGTTTTTACCTGATGCTAGAGTTGAGGTGGTTCAGTTTCCCTCAAAACTTGATTTGGCACCCATACCAAAGCTAAATGCGAAAGAAGCTTTATTCAGCAGAGATAAAAAAGTATTTTCATTAATTGGCATGATTCGACCAGATAAGAATTATGAATTCGCCATTAAGTGCTTCGCTGATTCTAATGCTTCAAATAATAATGATAATGTTTTGTATATAGCAGGCTCGCCTTCAGGTGTTTCTGAGGAACAACTATTAGGATGGCTAAAGAAGTATAAAGTTGAAAACTATAAACTTGATTTACGTTATTTAACAGAAGAAGATTTAAATCTTGCGTTTTCTGCATCAGATGTTCTTTTGGTACCTTATGGTGATACAGGCTCCTCCCAAAGCGGCCCTCTCTCGATGTGCAGAGAGTATGGGTTACCAGCAATAGTAAAAGGCGGTAGCGAGATTGGTAATTATGTTATGGCAAATAATGTAGGTGTTTGCTGTTTTGATGAAAGTACATTTATAGATTCTATAAATATAATGATAGATGCTGTCCCTGCAGACATTATTAGTTCATTAGCGGTGGCAAAAAAGCTGTATTCATGGGAATCAGCAATAAAAAAATATTTAGAGGTTTTCAATGGAAAATAAAAAAGCACTTATTACAGGAATAACGGGTCAAGATGGCTCTTATTTAGCTGAATTTTTATTAGAAAAGGGTTATGAAGTTCATGGAATTAAAAGAAGAGCCTCTTCCTTCAATACTGAGCGCGTAGATCATATTTTTCAAGATGTTCATGCTGATAATCCTAAGTTTTTCCTTCATTATGGCGACCTTACAGATACTTCGAACCTTACACGTATCTTGAAGGAAGTTCAGCCTGATGAAGTGTATAACCTAGGTGCGCAAAGTCATGTAGCAGTTTCTTTTGAAGCGCCCGAGTACACCGCTGATGTAGATGCTATCGGAACTTTACGACTTTTAGAGGCAATTCGTTTTCTGGGTTTAGAGAAAAAAACTAAATTCTATCAAGCATCTACTTCAGAACTTTATGGTGAAGTCAGGGAAGTCCCTCAAAAAGAGACGACGCCTTTCCATCCTCGTTCTCCATATGCAGTTGCAAAAATGTATGCTTATTGGATTGCGGTAAATTATCGAGAATCTTATGGGATGTATACTTGTAATGGTATCTTATTCAATCATGAGTCGCCTCGCAGAGGAGAGACTTTTGTAACTCGTAAAATCACTCGAGGGCTTGCAAATATTTCCCAAGGTCTTGAAAACTGCTTATACCTCGGAAATATGGACGCTTTGCGTGACTGGGGTCATGCTAAAGATTATGTTCGTATGCAATGGATGATGCTCCAGCAAGATGTTCCAGAAGATTTTGTAATTGCGACAGGTAAGCAAATCTCGGTTAGAGAATTTGTACAGCTGTCGGCTAAAGAGCTAGGTATAACGCTTAAGTTTAGTGGTACAGGTGTTGATGAAATCGCTACTGTTGCTGCAATTGAAGGCAGTGATGCTGAACATTTAAATGTTGGTGATGTTATTGTTCGAGTTGACCCTAGGTATTTTAGACCAGCAGAAGTTGAAACTTTGCTTGGTGACCCTTCAAAAGCAAAAGAAAAGCTTGGTTGGGAACCTGTAATTACAGTAGAAGAAATGTGTGCAGAAATGGTTCAGTCAGACCTTAAAGTTGCAAAACAACATGCTATTTTAAAGCAGCATGGTTACTCAAAGTCCATTTCTAAAGAGTAATTATACCAATGAAAATTCTTCTAACGGGTGCCAACGGGATGGTTGGCAAAAATATATTACGTTTAAGCACAAAGACACCGCATAAGTTTTTGGCTCCATCAAGTGCTGAGTTAAATTTACTGGATTCACACTCCGTACGTGAGTTTTTGCAAAATGAGAAGCCTGATATGGTGATTCATTGTGCTGGTGTAGTTGGTGGTATTCAGGCGAATATTGCTGATCCAGTAAAGTTTTTAGTTGATAACACTCAGATGGGTATTAATATCATTACGGCGTCATTAGACACTGGTGTACCTAATTTTATTAATCTAAGTAGTTCATGTATGTATCCTAGGGGAGCTCAAAACCCCTTGTCTGAAGAATTAATATTAACGGGTGAGCTTGAACCAACAAATGAAGGTTATGCACTTGCCAAAATTACTTCTACTAGGCTATGCGAATATATAAGCAATACACACTCTGGTTTATCTTATAAAACTGTCATTCCATGTAACCTATATGGTTATTATGACAAGTTTGATCCTAAACACTCACATATGATTCCAGCAGTAATAAAGAAGATACACGATGCTGTTATCAATAAAAGTTCGAGTATTGATATTTGGGGTGATGGTGAAGCCAGACGTGAATTTATGTTTGTTGAAGATTTAGCTGATTTTGTTGTTTATGCTATTGATAATATTAATAAAATGCCTCAAAACATCAATGTGGGTTTAGGTACTGATTATACAATTAATGAATATTACAAAGTAATTGCAGAAGTGATTGGCTTTGAAGGTGAGTTTATTCATGACTTAAGCAAACCTGTTGGGATGAAACAGAAATTAATCGACGATTCAAAGCTAGCAGAGTTTGGTTGGCGACATAAAACATCTTTAAAGGAAGGTGTTTTAAAAACATATAAACATTACTTAAGAGAAGATTACAATGACTAATTATTCTTTGGCTAGTAGCACTTGGGATGATAATGAACTTGACGCGATAAAGCGCGTTATCGAGTCAGATATGTTTACCATGGGTAAGGAAGTGGCAAAGTATGAGAAAGAGTTTGCTGACTTCTTTGGTTCTAAATATGCAGTAATGGTAAATTCAGGGTCAACAGCTAATTTACTTATGATAGCTGCCTTATTCTTTACCAAGAACCCAGAACTTAAACTACAACGTGGCGATGAGGTTATAGTTCCTGCTGTTTCATGGTCTACGACGTATTTTCCTCTTCAGCAATATGGCTTAAAGGTTAAGTTTGTTGATATTGATCGCAAAACTTTGAATATTGATCTTGATAAACTAGAAGACGCGATTACTCCGAAAACAAAAGCTATTTTTGCAGTAAACTTGCTTGGCAACCCAAATGACTTTGCGCGTTTAAATTCGATAATTGAAGAGCGCAATATTATCTTGTTAGAAGATAACTGTGAGTCAATGGGAGCTACATTTAATGGTAAGCAAGCAGGTACTTTTGGTATTATGGGATCTTACAGCTCTTTCTTTTCACATCATATAGCTACGATGGAAGGTGGCTGTATTACAACTGATGATGAAGAGCTTTATCATATTTTATTATGTATAAGAGCACATGGCTGGACACGAAACCTTCCAAAAGAAAATCTTGTTAGCGGCATCAAGAGTGACGACCCGTTTGAAGAGTCATTTAAATTCATGCTTCCGGGTTATAACGTTCGACCTTTAGAAATGAGTGGTGCTATAGGTATCGAGCAATTGAAGAAGTTACCTAGCTTTATTGAACAGAGAAGAAAAAATGCACACTTGTTTATCGAACTTTTTGGCTCTCACCCTTACATTGAGATTCAGCAAGAGGTAGGTGAGAGTAGTTGGTTTGGTTTTTCTCTAGTTCTCAAAGAAAACTCACCTATCACACGCGAGCAATTGATTACAGTATTGAGAGAGCACGGGATAGAGTGCAGACCAATTGTAACAGGTAATTTCTTGAAGAATAAAGAAGTCTTGGAATTCTTTGATTACGAGATTGGTAGTTCAATTGAGTGTGCGGAGTACATTGAAGAGCACGGTTTGTTTGTGGGGAATCACCAAGTAGATCTCACTGAGCAACTTACTTTACTTAGCAATGCTTTGCTTTAACTAAATTTGGGGCGATAACTTTACTGCATTAGAGTTAGCCCCAGTTTTTTATTTAGGTAACTTTTGAAGGAGCATACATAGTCGTGTTTTTAGATTACTCTACATTTTCAAAAGTGATAGATAGTGCTCCACTTGTTTCAATCGATTTGGTTATTTTGAATGAAAATAATCAAGCGCTACTGGGCGAGAGATTAAATAAACCAGCACAAGGGAGTTGGTTTGTACCAGGCGGACGTATTTTAAAGAATGAATCGCTTGCTAAGGCATTTGAAAGGCTAACTACAGAAGAGCTGGGTGAAGTTTTCACAATATCAGAAGCTACCCTGCTAGGGCCTTTTGATCATTTCTATGACGAAAATGTTTTTGGTGATAGCATTAGCACGCATTATGTAGCACTCGCTTATATTTTAAGGTTGAACAAACAGCTCACAGATTTACCTCATAATATCCAGCATGGTAAATACAAATGGTTCGACACCGAGAGCCTACTAATAGATAAAAAAGTCCATAAGCATACAAAATGGTACTTTGAAGCATTACAGAATACACAGGGATAACGATTATGATACTTCCAATCATCATGGCAGGCGGCTCAGGTACTCGCCTGTGGCCACTGTCACGTGGAAACTACCCAAAACAATTTTTAAAGTTACATGGTGAAAATACCATGCTTCAAGAGACAATTCTAAGATTAAATGGTCTTGAACATGCACCTGCAATGTTGATTTGCAACGAAGAGCACCGCTTTATTGCCGCAGAGCAAGTTCGTCAAATTGGAGCAGCACATAGCGGTATCTTTTTAGAGCCTGTAGGCCGTAATACCGCTCCAGCTATTGCATTGGCAGCCTTTAAAGCAATTGAAAACAACCAAGATGCATTATTGCTTGTACTAGCTGCTGACCATGTTATTGAAAACCAAACGGGATTCCAAGAAAGTGTCAACAAGGCAAAACTGTTAGCAGAGAAAGGTAAATTGGTGACTTTTGGCATCGTCGGTAACACCCCTGAAACTGGTTATGGTTATATCAAACGTGGAGCAGAAGTCGAGAACGGCTTTATCGTTGATAGCTTTGTAGAAAAGCCAAACCTTGAAACTGCACAAGGATATATTGCAAGTGGTGACTACTACTGGAATAGCGGTATGTTCTTATTCAAAGCAAGTCGTTATCTTGAAGAGCTAAAAGCATTTCGCCCAGACATTTACGAGGCGTGCGAAAAAGCAGTTCAAGTGCAAAATAATGATATGGACTTCGTACGTGTAGATAAAGAAGCATTTGAAGCCTGTCCAGATGAATCCGTTGATTATGCTGTGATGGAGCACACGATGGATGCAGTTGTGGTTCCGATGGATGCAAACTGGAATGATGTAGGTGGTTTTGCAGCATTGTGGGAGGTCTCTGAGCAAGATGAAAATGGCAATGCTTTCATCGGTGATGTTAAGTCGGTTGATACAAAAAATACCCTTGTGTTTGGTGAAAACAAGTTAGTTACCACTGTCGGTGTTGAAGACTTAGTCATTATCAATACTAAGGATGCTGTATTAGTTGCGCACAAAGACGAATCTCAAAAGGTAAAACAAATCGTTAGTCAGCTAAAAGCGGACGAGCGTTCAGAAGTGACATTCCACCGTGAAGTATATCGCCCTTGGGGTAAATACGATTCAGTAGATAATGGTGAACGCTTCCAAGTAAAACGTATTACAGTTAAACCAGGTGCAAAACTATCAGTGCAAATGCATCACCACAGAGCAGAGCATTGGATTGTGGTTTCTGGTACTGCAAAAGTACAAATTGATGATACAGAACAGTTTGTCACTGAAAATGAATCAGTATACATTCCAATTACAGCAGTTCATGCACTAGAAAACCCGGGTAAAGTTGATTTAGAGCTTATTGAAGTGCAGTCTGGTTCGTATTTAGGTGAAGATGATATTGTGCGCTTTGAAGACCGCTACGGAAGAGTGAAAGGTTAAGTCATGAATACAAAATCAGTGATTCAATCAAGTGGTATTGCATTTGGTACGAGTGGTGCTAGAGGTCTAGTCGTCGATTTTACACCTGAAGTTTGCGCGGCATTTTCAATCGCGTTTGCTCAGAGTATTAAAGACGAATTCGCATTTAATACGATGGCTATTGCTATTGATAATCGCCCGAGCAGCTTTGATATTGCCAAAGCCTGCGCAGCAGGTTTGAAGCAACTTAATATAGAGGTTGTTTATTACGGCGTGGTACCAACACCAGCACTTGCTTATACTGCGATGCAAGACAATATGCCTTGTATAATGGTTACAGGTAGCCATATTCCATTTGATAGAAATGGTTTAAAGTTCTACCGTCCTGATGGTGAAATCACCAAGCAAGATGAGAAAGCCATTTTGTCTGCTGATTTTGATTTTGCTGAATTGAACCTAACCGGTATCAGTTTGCCAACAAGTGATAAAGCAATAAACGTTTATACCGCTCGATATACAAATCTGTTTGATAGTGAAACGCTCGCCGGTAAAAAAGTGGGCATTTATGAGCACTCTAGTGCAGGTAGGGATATTTATAAATCACTATTTGAGCAATTGGGCGCAGAAGTTATTTGCCTAGGGCGCAGTGACGAATTTATCCCAATCGATACCGAAGCTGTATCTGAGGAAGATAAGCAAAGAGCCAAAGAGTGGGTGAGCGAATATCGTTTAGATATGCTGTTTTCAACTGACGGTGATGGTGACAGACCATTAGTTGCAGGTGAAGATGGTGAGTGGTTGAGGGGGGATATTTTAGGTTTGCTTTGTAGCCAAGCTCTCTCAATAGAAGCGCTTGCAACACCTGTTAGTTGCAATACAGCGATTGAGTTATCAGAAAGCTTTAAAGCAGTGAGCAGAACAAAGATTGGTTCGCCTTATGTAATAGCAGCCTTTGCTGAGTTGAATAAAAGCTATGCGCGAGTAGCGGGCTTTGAAGCAAATGGAGGCTATTTACTAGCAAGTGACTTTGAGTTTAATGGTAAAGCCCTTAAAGCGTTGCCAACAAGGGATGCTGTACTACCAGCACTGATTGTGGCCACAATGGGTAATAGTATAGCAAGCTTACTTACAGATTTACCGCAACGCTTTACTGTCAGCGATAGGCTGAAAGACTTTGCGACAGAAAAGAGCAAAGCGCTGATAGCTGAATTAAGTGAAAACCCCAATGCGCTTCTAAAGAATTTAGGGTTAGGTGAAGTGAAATCAGTATGTAAAACGGATGGCTTAAGATTGACTGCGGAAAATGGTGATATTGTTCACTTAAGGCCGTCAGGTAATGCCCCTGAACTTAGGTGTTACGTGGAAGCTGTAGACTCTACTATAGGGCGTAATTTGAATAAAAGCGTATTTGAATTTATAAAAACTTTTACTAAACGCTTTTGATATGTTGCTACAAAATATGCACATAAAAGATTGTAATTCTTTATAGAAAGAGAGCAGCAATAGATAGGTCACGCTACAAATGAACATATTATATTTACATCAATATTTTGCTACTCCGGCCTCTAATGCTGGAACTCGGTCATATGAAATGGCCAGGAGGTTAGTTAAAAATGGTCATAAAGTAACATTTGTTACAACATCAGCTTATTTGCCTGATGATTATAATTTTAGTGATGGGTGGAACTTTATTGAAGTGGAAGGTATTGGCTTACATGTTTTACACTTAAAATATTCAAATAAAGATGGCTTTTTTAAACGTATTTTGAAGTTCATTAACTTTTCTGTACGGTCGACTTTTAAATCACTTTCACTAAAAGCGGATGTTGTATTTGCTACTAGTACACCTCTAACAATTGCGATTCCTGGTTTAGTTTATTCTAAATTTAAAAAAGTTCCTCTGGTATTTGAGGTACGTGATCTTTGGCCTGAACTGCCAGTTGCAACTGGTGTTATTACCAATAAGTGGATTATTAAAATAGCAACATGGTTGGAGAAATATACTTATAAAAACTCTAAACGTTTAGTTGGTTTGTCACCTGGCATGTGTGAGGGAATCACAAAGCATGGTATTCCAGCAGAGTATGTAACTTTAGCGACAAATAGCTGTGATACCGCTTTATTTGATACGGATAAAAAAGTAGGTATTAACTATCTAAATACTAAACTTAGCTTTGTTAATGGCCGCAAGTTGATCACTTACACTGGTACTTTTGGCTTGATTAATAATGTTGGTTATATTGTTAAGCTTGCTAAAGCTGCTCAGGCGTTAGATCCTAATTTATGCTTTGTAGCTATTGGCGACGGGATGGAAAAGTCTCAAGTTATCGCTGATGCAGAAAAAGCAGGGGTTTTAAATAAAAACCTATATATACTCCCACCAGTTCCAAAGACTGAAATAGTTGATTTGTTATCTGCAGCAGATTTATCTTTATCTTTGTTTGGTCCAGTAAAAGAGATGTGGCATAACTCGGCAAATAAGTTATTTGATGCTTTAGCGTCACAAACTCCCATCGCAATTAATTACGGTGGTTGGCAAGAAGAGTTTATTAATGAGCACAGCTGTGGCTTGGTAATAGATGCAAATGATTTCAATAAGGCATCTGCAAGCATCTCTAGCTTCTTAAATGATGAAAGCAATTATGCTGCTGCGGTTCAAAGTTGTAAGGTTCTTTCGTATGAACATTTCTCAAGGGATATAATGGCTGCACGAATAGAAAAAACACTATTGGATTCAATTAATGATTAAGCGTAGTTTTGACGTGATAGTTAGTCTATCGTTGGTATTAACTGTTTTGCCTGTTTTTATTCTCGTTGCTTTACTTATCCGTATTAAACTTGGTTCGCCAATTTTATTTACTCAAGAGCGACCAGGATTAAACGGTAAAATTTTTAAAATGATGAAGTTTAGAACCATGCTGGATGGTAAGGACAAAGAAGGTAATTTGCTGCCAGACGAACAGCGAATGACTAAATTTGGCGCATTTTTACGATCAACTAGCCTTGATGAGTTACCCGGTTTATTTAATGTTCTAAAAGGTGATATGAGCTTGGTTGGGCCAAGGCCTTTATTGGTACAGTACCTACCTCTTTATAACAAAGAGCAATCTCGTAGGCATAACGTTCGTCCAGGTATAACTGGGTGGGCACAAGTTAATGGTCGTAATGCAATTAGTTGGGAAGAAAAGTTTAAATTAGACGTTTGGTATGTTGATAACCAAAGCTTTCTACTTGATTTCAAAATTCTACTTTTAACATTAAAGAAAGTGTTTGTGCGAGAAGGTATCAGTGCTGACGGTCATGTCACTATCGAACCTTTCAAAGGCAGTAACAATGACTAATGCCAACAAGCAGCTTGCAATTTTAGGTGCCAGTGGTCAAGGTAAAGTTGTAGCAGATTTGGCAGAGCAATTAGGTTATAAAATTCGCTTTTACGATGATGCTTATCCCTCAAAAACAAGGATCGAACATTGGTCAATTAGCGGCACCCTTGATGACTTATTAGAGTGTGACGTTAACACGTTTGAAGTAATAGTAGCGATAGGCAACAATGCTATTCGTAAAGAAAAGTCTTTGATACTTGAACAGAGCCAGTTTACTTTTGCTAAATTAATTCACCCATCAGCAGTAGTTAGTCAGTATGCAAAAATAAGTGTTGGCTCAGTGGTATTTGCTGGAGCAGTTATTAATGCTTTTGCCGAAATAGGTAAAGGTTGCATAATAAATACGGCGTCAATTGTAGAGCATGACACTAAGGTGGGCGATTTTTCTCACATTTGCCCTAACACTGCGCTTGCTGGTGCTGTTAAAATTGGTGAATGTTGTTGGGTTGGTATAGGTAGCCAAGTTAAACAGATGATAACAGTGGGTGAACACACCTTAATCGGTGCAGGTAGTGTTGTGGTGAAAAGCTTACCAGCTAATGTTACCGCTTATGGAATACCTGCGGTTATAATTAAAAGTGACAACTGAACGACAGTTATTCACATTAATACGGACTTAGTTTATAAATGTTAAATACTCCTTTTTCTCCATGGCCTAGTTTTACTCAGCAAGAAGCTGATGCAGTGAGTCGTGTTGTATTATCAAATAAAGTAAATTATTGGACTGGTACTGAAGGTCGTGAGTTTGAAAAAGAATTTGCGGCTTGGGCTGGCAGTGAGTATGCAGTTGCATTAGGAAACGGTACGCTTGCGCTTGATATTGCTTTAAAAGCGTTATGTGTGGGTGATGGCGATGAAGTGATAACGACTCCTCGTACATTTTTAGCATCAGCAAGTAGCATAGTAACAGCTGGTGCAGCACCAGTTTTTGCCGATGTGGACTTAAATAGTCAAGCAATTACTGCTGAGTCTATTAAAGCAGTACTTACACCTAAAACCAAGGCTGTAATTGTTGTTCATTTAGCAGGTATGCCTGCTGAAATGGATGATATTATGGCGTTAAGTGAAAAGCATGGATTTTATGTTATTGAAGACTGTGCTCAGGCTCATGGTGCTAAGTATAAGGGGAAACCTGTCGGTTCTATCGGTCATGTAGGGGCTTGGAGTTTCTGCCAAGACAAAATTATGACCACAGGTGGTGAAGGTGGCATGGTGACTACTAATTCTAAAGAGTTATGGTCAAAAATGTGGAGCTATAAAGATCACGGAAAGAGCTTTGAAGCGATTTATAACCGTGCTCATCCTCCAGGTTTTAGATGGCTGCACGAAAGCTTTGGCACGAACTGGCGTATGACGGAAATGCAAGCTGCAATAGGACGGATTCAATTAACTCGTATGAGTGATTGGACTGCTAAGCGTCAGGCTCACGGTACTAATCTTGATAAAGCAGCGAGTGAGTTTAATTGTGTCCGTTTGGTGGAAGTACCAAAGTATGTTGAGCATGCAGAGTACAAGCATTATATGTTTGTTAAACCTGAACAGTTAGCAGATGAATGGAATAGAGATAGAATCGTTAATGAAATAGTTGAACGTGGCGTACCTTGTTTTCAAGGCAGCTGTTCAGAGGTTTATCTAGAAAAGGCTTTTGACAATACTCCATGGCGCCCAGACGAACGTTTGAAAAATGCAGTCGAGCTAGGTGAAACATCATTAATGTTTTTGGTTCATCCTACTTTGACAGAAGCTGAAATAAATAAAACTTGTTCAGTAATTAATGAAGTTTTTACTTTGGCTCAGAAAATCTAGTATCTGGCTGTGCTAAAGCACAATCAGCTTTAGTACATATTTCACTAGTAGAATTATGCTGCCTCAAGATAGCCCGTCGGAGCTAACTCTCCTCGAGCATTGTGAGGCAGCCTATTATTAGAAATATCTAACCATTCACCAATAATGTTAGGAACCTGCTGAAGTAACTCAAACAGATATAAATCCAATACTTCTTTTCGAGAGCGCTGATTAAATCGCTCAACAAGGCGTCTGCAAGAATCAATCACATCATCATCGGGCGTTCGCCTGCATCTAAGTAATAAACGCTAGGACTCAAGCCAGCTACGTCACAAGAAATGCCATACTGCCTCAAATCTCACAGGTAAGTGCTCGACCTAAGCCCTGCCTCTACTTGTTTTTTAAACTCTTTTTTTGAGATGATTCCCTCGTACATAGTGTGTTTTAAACTTAGAGTGACAAATATATATTTTAGCTTGTGATTTTTACCTTCAAGTTCTTTTAAAAGTTCAACGTAGAACCATATTTAGAACGTAACATTGTAAAAAGTACTTTGGCCAACACCATGTTTACGGTATGTTTCTATTACAGGAATGCTAGATTTAGCTTCTTTGATCGTGCCCATGATATGTGTTTCGGTGAATTTACTTTTTTGTATCGTAAAATTACTTCTTACGTGGATAGGCACTTTACTCATGAATGGTTTCGGTTTCAGAGAGAGTTATACTAAAACTGAAATGACAGTTGTTGATTTTTGTGTATATTTGTAGTCTATAGCAAAATAATTAGTCTATTTGATTGAAGTTTTTCAGTTCAAGGATTTACAGTGGATAGTTGGTTCCAGTCTCTTCTTAATTCATCGCGTTCGAAAAAGCGTCTTTTTACGCTATTAATCGACTCAATTTTTATTTTTAGTGCTTTTTGGTTGGCATTAATAGTAAGGCTAGATAGCGTATCGCCTTTTTTGGAATTTAATAACTGGCTGATTCTTTCTTTAGTATTACCGATAAGCTTATTTGTATTTATTAACCTGGGGCTGTACCGAGCTGTTCTCAGGTACGTCGGTGCCCATGCAATTGGAGCAATTTTAATAGGTACAGCGATTAGCACTGTTTTACTTGTGTTGTCTTCTTTTTTCACACAAGTATCGATACCTCGTACTATGCCAATTATTTACGCTTGGCTTTTAATACTTTCTGTAGGTGGCTCTCGTATTATGGTTCGTGCCATGGTAGGGCGTTTATCATCAGTAAATAAAACGCCTGTGGTGATTTATGGGGCCGGTTCAGCAGGGCGTCAGTTAGCGCCAGCAATTGGCGCCGGTGAAGAGTACTATGTCAGTGCTTTTATCGACGATGATAAGTCTAAGCAAGGAGCCATTTTACAAGGTATTCCTGTCATTGCATTCAATGGTATTTTTAGCTTAATAGAACGAAAAAAAGTAAAAAAAATTTTACTAGCTATGCCGAGTGAAAGTCGGGCTCGTCGCAAAGAAATCCTTGCACAGCTAGAAAACTTGCCAATAGAAGTAATGACCATTCCCGGTATGGTCGATATTGTTGAAGGTCGAGCTACGCTAGATGAAATAAAAGACGTCGACATTGAAGATTTATTAGGGCGAGACCCCGTTGCGCCTAAACAAGATTTATTGAATGCTAATATTAAAAGCAAATCAGTCATGGTTACTGGTGCCGGTGGCTCAATTGGCTCTGAGTTATGCCGTCAAATTATTAAACAAGGACCTACTAAACTTGTTTTATTTGAGTTAACTGAATTTGCGCTTTATTCAATTGAAAAAGAATTGAACGAAACAATTAAAGCACAAGGTTTAGACATCGAGTTAATCCCTATTATGGGGTCTGTGCAACATATTAATCGTTTAGAAACCTGCATGATTGCATTTGGTGTCCAAACGGTGTATCACGCTGCGGCATACAAGCATGTGCCTCTGGTTGAGCATAATGTTGTAGAAGGTGTTCGTAATAATGTTTTTGGCACTTATTATTCTGCAAAAGCTGCTATCAACGCTAAGGTTGAAACCTTTGTTTTAGTAAGCACAGACAAAGCAGTGCGTCCAACAAACGTGATGGGGACATCAAAACGTATGGCAGAGCTTTGTTTGCAGGGTTTGGCTCAGAACAAGGACAAGGGGGTGCATAAAACTCGTTTCTGTATGGTACGTTTTGGGAATGTTCTGGGTTCATCTGGTTCGGTTGTGCCATTATTTAGACGACAAATTAAAGAAGGGGGTCCAATAACACTTACTCATCCTGATATTACACGTTTCTTTATGACAATCCCGGAAGCAGCTCAGCTTGTTATTCAAGCGGGTGCTATGGGTAAAGGCGGTGATGTATTTGTGCTCGATATGGGTGAATCAGTAAAGATTAAAGATTTAGCTACTAAGATGGTTCATTTATCGGGTCTTGAGGTTAAAACCGAGTCCAATCCCCATGGCGATATCGAGATTAAATGCACGGGTTTACGCCCTGGTGAAAAGCTTTATGAAGAGTTACTCATTGGAGACAACGTTGAAAATACAACACATGAACGAATCATGACGGCTAAAGAGGTTATGCTTCCCCTTGCTGAGCTAAATGTATTTTTAGAAGCACTTGATATTGCTTGTCATAACTTTGAACATGAGGAAATTCGTCAGCTATTGTTAGATGCACCGACAGGCTTTAACCCCACAGATGGTATTTGTGATTTGGTATGGAATGCGAAAGCTACAACAATAGGAGCAGAAAATGTTGATGATAGAAAGGTTGTTAGTTTTAAATGAGCGTAAGCTATAAGCTGACAGTAACCTAAGGAGTTGGTTTTGAATTTTGAGCATTTAGGAGAATGGAAGCTGCCGATATTTATACAGCTAAATTAGCTCTAAAGGATTATGGTTTTAGTGCAGTTTACTCGCTTTTGTTTATCACCCTTACTGAGGTATAGTCCGATCAGGGAGAAAGAGAAGCGGAGATTTCTAGACATAGCTGACTATTCTCTAGCAGAAGTTAATACTCAAAATTTATATAAGGGTTGCGATTGTAGGTCATCATTTATGGCGACGGGTTTAGTTAGTTTGTTGTGCTAAAGCATGACTTACAAATGATTTGGTTCAGTGTTTCGCAGGTTGTCATTCATAGCGGCAAATTTAAAGGTTATTACTAGCAAATTAATTATCATATAATATGAGACTTTTCATGTGTTAAAGTATCGATAGGCGGTTTGAAGTCCTCGCCTTATGCTGTAATATTATTTCGCTTTTTAAACTTTAAATATGGAACTTTAATGAAAATTACAATAGTTGGTACAGGTTACGTTGGTCTTTCGAATGCTTTATTGCTTGCTCAACATAACAAGGTAGTTGCTTTAGATATTGACGAAAATAAAGTCCAGCTATTAAAAGATAAAAAATCACCAATTATTGATGCTGAAATTTCTCATTTTTTATCTAATGAGCCTGTGAATTTTACAGCTACAACGAATAAAGAATCTGCTTTGCAAGGCGCTGATTTTGTAGTGATTGCAACACCCACTGACTATGACCCAGAAACAAATTACTTCAATACAAGTAGTGTTGAATCAGTGATCGCAGATGTATTAAAAATAAACCCAAGTGCAACTATGGTAATTAAATCAACGGTTCCAGTAGGTTACACAAAGTCTGTGAATGAGAAATTTGGTGTTGATAACGTTATTTTTTCACCTGAGTTTTTAAGGGAAGGTAAGGCGCTATACGATAACCTCCACCCGTCAAGAATTATTGTTGGAGAGCAAAGTGAGAGAGCCGAAATTTTCGCTAACTTACTAAAACAAGGTGCGAGGAAAGAAGAGGTAGAAGTGTTATTCACCGACTCTACAGAAGCAGAGGCAATCAAACTGTTTTCAAATACCTACCTTGCTATGCGTGTGGCGTATTTTAATGAGCTAGATAGTTATGCTGAAGCTCATGGTCTTGACTCGAGGCAAATTATTCAGGGGGTAGGGTTAGACCCTCGTATTGGTAGTCATTACAACAATCCGTCTTTCGGTTATGGTGGCTATTGTTTACCAAAAGATACGAAGCAGTTGTTGGCAAACTATAAATATGTGCCAAATAATATGATCAGAGCCATTGTTGACGCTAATACTACACGCAAAGACTTCATAGCGGATTCAATTATGAAAAGATCACCAAAAGTGGTTGGTATTTATAGGCTTGTGATGAAATCTGGGTCTGATAATTTTAGAGCATCTGCAATTCAAGGCATCATGAAGCGTATTAAGGCGAAGGGTATTGAAGTAATCGTTTATGAGCCTTCTTTTGACGGTGACTCTTTCTTCAACTCAAAAGTGGTTAAGTCATTAGAAGAGCTTAAATGTACCGATGTGATCATTTCTAACCGCATGCATGAAGAATTATCTGATGTTGTAGAAAAAGTTTATACCCGAGATTTATTCGGTAGCGATTAATTGCAGCTGTGAGCAATATTAACATTAAAAAGCGTTGGTTTATCCAGCGCTTTTTTTGTATGTTTGTTGTTGTCGCTGACGTGCCTGCAAGTTTGCTTGAACCTTATGCATTATGTGACACCTCAGGAAGCGCTTGGAGAATGGCGAGACATCTCTAATGTCACCTTAATGTAAGCTATGGAGGCTATGTGGACAAAACCTTATTAGTAACCTCTGAAGTCTTTTCCAAAGCATAAATCTAATAATAGCGCCGACTTAGTTGAGTATTAGGCACATTGACGTTAACTTTGTGCCTCATATTGCACTAAAACGCTAGTGTTATTGATGACTTTATGGGTATTATGATTGGATTTTTGATTCAAATATGACATCTGTTACAAGCTTGTGTATATTTATACCCTAATTAAAAGTCATTCAATTGTGAAAGTGAACTTTAGCTCAAGGATTTACAGTGGATAGTTTTTTCCGTTCATTATTAAATGCGTCTCGCTCTACGAAACGTATATATACTCTATTAATAGACTCTATTTTTATTTTTAGTGCATTTTGGCTGGCACTGATTGTCAGGCTCGACAGCCTATCACCATTTTTTGATGTCAAAAATTGGTTCTTGTTGGCGCTGATATTACCTGTGAGTTTGTTTGCTTTCGTAAATTTAGGATTGTATCGAGCCGTTTTAAGGTATGTTGGTGCACATGCTGTTGGAGCAATTGTGGTGGGCACGATTGTTAGTACAATTGTCCTTGTATTGGCTTCTTTCTTTACTCACGTTACGATCCCTAGAACTATGCCAGTTATTTATGCATGGTTGTTGATACTTTCTGTAGGTGGCTCTCGAATCATGGTAAGAGCTATGGTAGGGCGCCTTGCTACAATTAATAAAGTGCCTGTTGCAATATACGGTGCAGGTTCGGCAGGGAGACAATTAGCACCAGCTATCGCCGCAGGTGATGAATATTATGTAAGTGTATTTATCGACGATGATACATCAAAGCAAGACGCTATTTTGCAAGGCATCCCTGTTGTTGCTTTCAGTAACTTATTGAGTCTAATCGAACGCAAGAAGGTTCGGAAAATATTACTGGCAATGCCGAGTGAAAGCCGAGCTCGTCGTAAAGAGATCCTATCTCAGTTGGAAAATTTACCAGTTGAAGTGATGACAATACCTGGCATGGCTGATGTTGTTGAAGGTCGAGCGACTTTAGACGAAATAAAAGATGTTGAAATTGAAGATTTGCTGGGCCGTGATCCTGTAACCCCTAGACAAGAGCTATTAGATGCAAATATCAAGGGTAAGTCTGTCATGGTTACGGGAGCTGGTGGCTCTATTGGATCTGAACTATGCCGCCAAATTATCAAACAAGCGCCAAAAAAACTTGTCCTGTTTGAACTAACTGAGTTTGCGCTTTATTCAATTGAAAAAGAACTGAGTGAAATAATCCAGTCTAAAGGTTTGGGGATTGAATTGATCCCAATTATTGGTTCTGTTCAGCATATAAATAGGCTTGAAACGTGCATGATGGCATTTGGTGTTCAAACCGTTTATCACGCTGCAGCATACAAACATGTTCCACTTGTTGAACATAATGTTGTTGAAGGTGTTCGTAATAATGTTTTTGGCACTTATTATTCAGCTAAAGCTGCCATTAACGCAAAAGTAGAAACTTTTGTACTTGTGAGCACTGATAAGGCGGTAAGACCAACTAATGTGATGGGAACAACTAAGCGAATGGCTGAACTTTGCTTGCAAGGGTTAGCTCAAGATAAAGATAACGGTAAGCATAAAACTCGCTTTTGTATGGTAAGGTTTGGCAATGTGCTGGGCTCATCTGGTTCTGTGGTGCCATTGTTTCGCAGACAGATTAAAGAGGGGGGGCCTATTACTCTTACTCATCCAGAGATCACGCGCTTCTTCATGACAATTCCTGAAGCTGCACAGCTAGTAATACAAGCGGGAGCGATGGGTAAAGGTGGAGATGTATTTGTGCTTGACATGGGGGAGTCCATAAAGATTATAGATCTGGCAACCAAAATGATTCATTTATCAGGGTTAGAAATAAAAAGCGATGCAAACCCTCATGGAGATATACAAATTCAGTGCACAGGTCTTCGTCCCGGAGAGAAACTATACGAAGAGTTACTTATTGGAGATAATGTAGACCAAACAAGTCACCCTCGAATAATGACTGCAAAAGAGTCTATGCTACCGCTACACGAACTTATCGTCTTCTTAGACTCCTTGGATTTAGCGTGTCATAATTTTGAGCATGAAAAAATACGTCAGCTGCTTTTGGAGGCACCAACTGGATTTAACCCAACAGATGGAATATGTGATTTGGTTTGGAATGCGAAGAAAGAAGTAACGATTTTCAACGACGATAAAATTGTCAGTTTTAAATAAAGATCCCTTTAAGTAACAAGGAAAGTTTCTGATCGGCCCAGGGGATAATTAAGAGTTACATTTATTTTAATCTAATTATGTTAAGCTTTGGTTCGTCCTATAGGAGCTTATAGGGCTGTGTGTACTCACTTACTTTCGTTGAATGATAAACAATAATAATCTATCGGATCCTAGAAAATGTCTAAATTTTTTCCTCCTTTAATGTTTGGTTTGACCATTGCTTCCACATCTAGCTTTTCTAACGATGAACTTGATACATATCGCTCCTTTACTGGGTTCACGGGGCTAATCAATACAACAAATGCTGAAGTTCTAGAGTCAGGGTTATGGGATATTGGTTATAATAATATGCTCGACAACTATACTCATAGTTACGTTGATGGTCATAATTTTATTTTTTCAGCTGGCATATTTGAAGGGCTGGAAGTAAGTGGCCAGATAACATCTAGTACTATGCATGATAATATCTTCTTTACTTCTGTTGATGGTGATAATCAAATAAGGGATTTATCTTTTAACGCAAAGTATCAATTGCCAATTATTCCTGAAGAATGGTTTAGCTTAAGTATTGGCTCAAAAGATATAGGTGGTGCAGCTAATAAATATGAGACGCATTTTATAGTTGCTTCAAAAGAATGGCGTAATTTTCGGTTTTCACTGGGTGCTTCTCAAAGTGAACATCAAACGGGTATGATGAACGGCCCGTTTGGTGGTATAGAGTGGATGCCTGTGGACTGGTTTGCATTTCAAGTAGAGTATGACGCTGAGGCTATTAATAGTGCTGCGAGAGTTGTTATACCTAAAGAGTGGCTTTTCGACTTAGGTGAGTTATCTTTGACGAGTAGGTTTTACTCTAGCACAGATTTTGATGAAGATGATATTTACTGGGGAGTAAACTTCAAAGCGCCATTCTCTAAGTTGGCCCGAACGTCTAAATCGCATGTCGAGGCTGCGCCACAACCGAGTTTACTCACACCTTTGAGCTCACAAAACACGGCAAGAATAGAGCATAGACAATTAGACTCTTTAGAAACTGAGAGATTCGATATAAAGAGCTCATCTCATACGGATAGCGAGAAGAGTAATGAGCATATACTGCAGAAAAAAGAGCTAAACAATTTGGCTCGTGAGCTAAGAAATAGGCTCATTGATGACGGATTTGAGTCTGTAAGAGTTGGCTTTACTGCACACCCAATAATCATTGTAACACTTGAAAATGCAACTTTTAATCATAATGAAGTTGATGCATTAGGGCTAGCGGTTGGACGTATTACTGAAATATTCTCAGGCACATCTGCGAAGTTTGTGCTTGAATTGCAAAACCATAGCATCCCTATGGTTGCACTATCAGGTGATGTGGCGAATTACGAACGCTTTTTGAGTGATAATGTTGAGCCTGATATCCATATTAAAATGGGGGCGATGCGTAATGTTGCAGGAATTTCTTGGGTTGGCCTAGAAAATGCCAATCAGCGATGGTTTAAGCCTAGAGTGACAATTAGTCCAGAAGTTAATTCTACGCATGCTACAGAGTTTGGGGTGTTGGACTATTCTTTAGCGCTAAAAGCTGATGTTAATTTACCCCTTTGGAAAGGTGCAGGATTTAACCTTTCAGCACAAACGCTTGTATCTGAGAGTGATGACTTTAAAGAAAAGCGGATTTTTGATGATTTATCAGAAGATAATGGTGTAAGAAGTGCTTTCTTCTATCAGACGTATCAACTTCCGTGGGGACTCTATAATCAAACTAAAATCGGTTTCTTTAGAGAGTTTCATAATTATAATGGCATTATTAATGAAACAGCATGGGTAAGTGCAGATGGAAGTCATAAGTTTACAAACACTTACGGCTATTTTGAATATCAAGATCACGACGCAGATAGGGATTACCATACGATAGATTATCAATATTATTGGAGTGAAAAGGATGTTAGCTTTCATGTAACCGGCGGGAAGTTCTGGCGAAAAGACAGTGGTGTTAAAGTGGAAACGAGGTTCTGGTTTGGTGATAGCTATGTCGCATTATTTGGTGAGGATACTAATGCAAAAGTAGCGGGTATAGCTCTTAACATTCCATTGTCTAAACGTAAAAGCATGAATGTAACTCAGTACGGACAAGTTAAAGGGAGTAGCGGATGGCGACATCAGATCGGAACGCGTATTGGAGAGTCGGCTAATCACCTAGTATATCAACAAGCATATCAGCCTAGAGTACCTGTTAGTTTAAACAAAACATTCTTTAATAGAGGTCGAAGCTCCGTTCATTATATTAATAATAACTTATCAAGGTTGCGTGAAGCTTACTTAACCTATAAGTAATTGCCCTTCTTCATGCCTGTTTCGATAAACTTCGGTATCGAAACAGGCATGATAAATCTAGCCTCGTATTATAGTCATTATGCAACTGTAACTACCCCAGCTTTAGTACAGTTCATTAGTAACTCAAGAAGCTCACTGGAGTTTAATTTATTAGTGCACCGTGAGGCTGTTCATACTTATAAATACCTAACTATTTGTAACTACTCAGCTTTAGTACAGTTCATTAGTAGAATCATGCTGTCTCAAGATAGTTCATTGGAGTTTGATTTTCTAGTGCATCGTGAGGTTGTTCATAATTATAAATATCTGGACATTCATCTGTGATTTCACGAACTTGCTGATGTGACTCAAACAGATATAAATCCAATGCCTCTTCTCGGTAGCTTCGATTGAATTGCTCAACAAAACCGTTCTGATATGGACTACCTGGTTTAATAAACTCAATTTTAAACATTTTTCAGCAGCTAACTTTCATACTTGATGTGAATTCAGGACCATTATCCACTCGAATTTGCTTTGGTTTTTCACGTCGTGTACGAAGTCGTTCCTGCTTTAGGTGTACTTGCTCAGCGCAGAGGCTTGTATCGACCTCAACCGCTAATGCTTAGAGGTGATAATTGCTCTGTGTGCTTAACGGCTAAGGTTTAGTTGGAGCATGTTATACACTCGCTCAACGCGCTTCTTTATTCCATACTTTGCCTTGATGCCTAAGTCGTTTAACTAGCTTTGGCACGCCTCTCCTAGGATGCCGTTCAACAAGCGTCTGCAAAGAATTAATCACATCATCATTGGACAGGTCGCTTACATCTATTAGTAAATACGGCGACTCAAACCAGCTACATCACATGTAAATGCTACACTGGCCTCAAATCTCACACCTAAGTAGTCTAACCAAGCTTTGCGTTTACTTGCTTTAACAGCTTTTTTGAGATGATTTCCTCAAGCATTGAGTGTTTTAGGTAGGGCTCCCACCAAGAGGTATTTAAAATCTTACCTTATTTTAGATATAAGTGGTGTGGCTAATATGAATTTCACTTTATTAGGCTTTTGTATAAATTTATGGTGGAATTTTAGGTTTTTATTTTTATTAAATTAATTAAAAAAGCCGCGATCTATCGCGGCTTTACGTTTCAGTTTACTCAGTAAAATTAGTTACCGCCAGTTACACCTGTAACTGTTTGTGTATCACATTGGGTAAGCATATTGAGTGATAGCGCGTCAGTGCTACCAGTTTCTACTTGCGTTTCCCATGTGTTAGTGAAGGTATTGAAGAATCTGAATGTATATTCTACACCTGAATCTAGTTCAATGTTGAACTCACTACCATAGTAGCTGTCTTGCAAGTTATTTGCTAAAACTGCACCACGGTATAACTGAACTGTAGTTGGGCTCAGTACTGGATCTGCACCTTGGTCTGCATCATCATTGTTGCTACATACTGCAAATGTAGATACTGGCTTAGTTACAACTTCAACGTTTTCAGTTGGTGTAAGTTGTAATGTTAGGCCATTTAAGTCACAAAGCGCACCAGAGTATACCGCAGCTGTGTTATCGACAGCAGGACCTGTATCACCTTGAACACCATCAAGTACGTTTACATTGTTTTCAAGTACACGTACTTCTACATCGAAACGAGGAGGGTTACGGAATGTTGCACGGTTTAGTGCAGCACGGTTCCAAGGCTGTGCATCAAATCTGTAGCTGTTTGTTAATAGCTGAACTGATGTAAAGCGTGTGCTAGGTTCACCATCACTATCAACAATGTTGAACGAAGAAATATTACAACCACGCTGTGCGAAGAAATCAAGGTTCCAGTATGATAAGTGGTCTACCTCTACTTCTACGTTGTACGTTGTGCTGTCTGCATTGCCGTCATCAGCAACTACACCGAAGCTTTCAAATGACCACTGACCATTTGATTCTTCGTAGCTCCATACTGGGAAAATTTGACCAACTTGAACTAGTGCAGGTTCGTTTACTAGAGCTGATTCTTTACATACACCAGCTTCTGTGAAGCCTCTGTTTGCCGCATCAGCAATACTTTCGCCGTCTTGTTGGATAGTAGGACATGGCGTACGTGTAGTTTTATCAACCTTCATAGCTACTTTGATTGATTTGCCTTCACCGAAAGACTTTACTTTTTCGCCTTGTTCGTTTACTAGCTCGATAGCAACAAAACCACCAGTAGTGAAGTTACCTTCAACTGACTCACCACCATCTGCAACAGCTAGGTTTAAACCACCTGGGAATGCATCTAATGAAGATGTTTGGTCAGTTGCAGCACTATCAGCTCCACCTTCAACTGCAGTTGCTTCGTTTGCGAAGTATGCCACGGTTAGTGCTGGTGCAGATTGTAGAGGTTCACCGTTTGCTTGAACGAACTCAGTACCATTTGGAAGAATTACTTCTGCGCCACCTACCGCTTTTTCTGCCTGCTCTGAACCTACATTCACTGGAAGTGTGATTTCAGTTGCATCGCCAAGGTCAAGACCACCAGTTGCGCTATATTCAACAGTAACATCAGCATTTAACTCAGCAAGCGCTTTTGTTTCTGCGACAACTGGGATATCAGTACTTGTGAAGTTACGGGCAGTTAGTCGAACGACTTCTGTTAGAGTTTCACCAGAGCCGATGCTAACTTCAGCTGTATTTGATAGGAAATCAGCTGATTGAACTGTAAATGAAAAAGTCTTTGTAGTGTCTGCTGCAATTCCATCAACAGTGTATGAGAATGAGCCAGTAGTATTCGTGTTGTATGGGTCATTGGCAGTGTTTGTAACAGCAATAGCAGTACCTGAAGCTGTTTGTAACCCATCTACTGAAGAGTTGAAGATGACTTCAACTGATGTGCCGTCTGGTAATGGAGCGCCAAGTGAGTCTGTTACAGTAATAACGAAACCACCGTCAGCTAATTCAACTGCAGTTGGAGGAACAACAACCGTTTGCTCTCCGCCTGGGTCTGGCGGAGTGATTGTAACATCGTTATCGTTATCGCTGAAACAACCTGTTAAACCAACTGTTAAACCCAATGCAAGGGCAAGTTTAGTTAGCTTCAAATTTTTATTTCCCATGATTTTTACCTTTTCCTTTAAATACAAGTAAACTGAGATTTTTGACCAATTAAGTGCAGATGTAAGAAAGCCTTGCCCTGCATGCAAATTAGTGAATTAGAGAATAAGCGTACATTAAATGTTCGTCAAGTGAACAGGCCTAACTTTATCCAAAAATTCACGTTTAATAATAACACACTGATCTAGAATTGGGATCTGAACTTCATAATGTTAATGAAATTATAATATATCAAAATTTAGAGCTGCGAAAAACTGTCTACAAAATCGTTAAGTGCGTTTAAGTCAATGGGCTTCAAGCCTGCATTTGTTCTTTCTATTAAGCCTTTTTGAACTAGCTCACTAACAACGCGTCGGTATGCTCGTTCGGTTGTCGCAAACCTTTCCGCTTCGGCACTGACAGTTGAATAGGCACGGAGTAATGTAGAGTGCTTATCCTCTGCTCTTAACAAGCAATCTTTGGCGATATTGTAGCTCAGAGGCAGTAGCAATTTATCAAGATTTATTTTTTGGTTCTCGGTAAATTTAGCGGCAATAGTTTGAGCGGTATATAAACTTAGCTCTGGTTGCTCTAATAGAAGCTGTCGCCAGTGCTTTAGCTCGATCAAATTATATTGCACATCACTTAAACAGGTTACAGTATATATGCAAGGTTGATTATTAAGCGCTTCTATTTCGCCGATCAAAGTGTTGTTACAGTCTAACTGTCCAAGAAGTAAGCGTCTTCCATTACCGACATCGTAACTGAAAGAAACAGTACCACTTCTGACCAAGATCAATTTACTAAGCGGTTCATCTTGGTGGATTAAGATTTCTTTTTTTCTATGCTGAAAACTATTACCCGCAAAACTGAGTAGTTGCTCGACCAAAGTGGTTGAAAAGTGATATTGGAACATCTGGTTAGCTCTCGGACAATTGTCCTATTTATTAAATTAGTATAAAGATAGCATGAACTGAGTTATTCCAAGCTATACACGTGACTTCTTTTAAGACTTTATTCTCGCTTATCCTTAACTAAGTGAATTAATTACTCTGCAGTATGAGTGTGGGCTAAACTATTCATAAATCTACTGATTTATCTAGTAGTTGTGTAGAAAACTAACGTACACATATGCAGTTTAGGCTTACTTAAATGAGGCCTGTAATTATCCTTAAAATGACTTGAATATCGTTTTAACCGACAATGCTAACCTAACTGAGAGGAGAGAACAAATGACTTGGGAATATTTAGGCTACCTGGCTTCTGTCTTTTTGGTTGTGTCTCTGATGATGACTAACGTCACCAAGCTACGCTGGTTTAATTTAGCTGGCTGTATTTGCTTTACCATTTACGGCACCATGATCAGTGCGTGGCCTGTTGTTTTGACCAACGGATTACTCGCATTGGTCAATATTTATCATCTGTTTAAACTCGGTAAATCAAAAGATTAATTTCGTTTATACTTTAGTTTTCCCGCGATCCATGTCTGTTCAACTTGAATGTTGTATAACTGATTACTGTCGATCTCAAAGTAATCACGATCAATTAAAATAAAGTCAGCCCACTTTCCGTGCTCTAAGCTTCCTATTTTAAATTCTTGAAATGCAGCATAAGCTGCATCTAAGGTGAATGCTTGTAGCGCTTGCTGCTTGCTTAGACGCTCCTCTTTTCGCCAGCCTTCTTGTGGATGCTGAGACTTATCCATTCGTGTTACAGCAGCGTAAAGACCGTCAAATGGATTCGCAAGTTCGACGGGAAAATCAGATCCGGCCGCAACTTTAATCCCTTGCTTAAGGAAAGTTTGCCATGCATAAGCGCCTTCAAGTTGAGATTCTCTTAGGCGCTTTTGTGCCATATGCATATCTGAGGTCGCATGCACAGGTTGCATTGAGGGGATGATTTTTAACTGTTTAAAACGTGCGATATCTGCAACATCAACGATTTGTGCGTGTTCGATACGATTTCTGAGTAATTTACCGCCAGTATTTTTAAAGACATTTTGATAGCTGTCTAAGACAATGCGATTTGCACGATCTCCAATGGCATGGGTATGCGCACTAAAGCCATGTTTTACGCTTAATCGTATCAAGGATTCCAGTGCTGGCTGTTGCTCAAGCATTAAACCCTTATGTCCAGGTCGGTCTTTATAATCTTTTAACAGGGCTGCGCCACGGCTACCAAGCGCGCCATCCGCATAGATTTTAACACTGCGTATGGTTAGATAATCAGTTTGCTCTTTGACTATACCTACTTTTAGCATCTCTTCTAGATGAGGGTCAGCCGCGCTGAGCATGGCATAAATCCTAAGAGGCATAGTGTGTTGCTGCGATCTGGTTTTATATAGTTGCCAGGTTGCCTTATCAATACCTGCATCATGTACTGATGTGATCCCTAAACTCAGTAAGTGCGCGGATGCTTTGTCTAATGCTTTGTTGAGTTGAGCGTTTGAGCGTTTAGGTATTTTTTGTAGGATAAGCTGTTCTGCTTTATCGATAAACACACCACTAGGCTGCTGATTGGTTAAACGAAGGATCTCGCCACCTTCAGGAGACTGCGTGTGTTGGCTGATATTTGCCAGTTGCATTGCTTGAGAGTTTACCCAAATCGCATGTCCGTCTACCCGGGTTAATACGACGGGGCGATCTGCAACATATTTATCTAAGTCTGCTGCTGTTGGAAAAGTGCTTGGTGTCCATTTAGTTTGATCCCAACCTCGGCCAATTATCCATCCTGAAGGATTGTTTTTGGCATAGCGTTTAAGCAGCTCTCCAACTTCAGAGATCGACTTCGTGCTGCGAAGATTCAGCCGAGATAAATTGTCACCTAGACCAATGACATGCCCATGTGCATCTATGAGCCCAGGTAGCATGGTTAAGCCGTTACCATCTATGGTTGTAGATTGGGGATATTGCTTGATGGTGTCCTTATCGCCTGTCTTTACGACTTTACCGTCTTTGATGACGAGCGTACTAAATTGAGTAATTTCACCAGCGCGGTTGGGGGTATAGCCATTCACATTGTGTATCACGGTAAATTGTGCGTGACTCCAGTGGCTTACTAGACATAAGCAAAGTAAGAGTAGTTTTTTCACAGCAATGCCTTTGTTGTTATATTTTATAAGCTCTATAAATTAAATATTTTTTATTTGATATCAAGTACAAAAAATTAATTTTTTAGAGTGCAAGTCATACACGTGATGAGGGCGTGAAACAGGCTTACTCTTCTTTATCGGCTTTAATTGCGATTTTGATGGCAATGATCACAATCGCAAACATTAAAAATGGCAATGCTGCGAGGCTATACTCAGCCCAATGATTATTTTGGTAGCTCGGCTGCAAGATAAAATGCCCTCCAATGCACAATGCGATACTGATCAACAGTAGGGGAAGCATTATTAACTCCTTTTTGTAATTTGGCTTTTTCATAGGCACCTCCTCGAATAGTAGTATACATCTCGTTTGTATAAGTAGAGCTTGATATTGATCATAATCCACATGTGAGTTATTTGAAATGTGTCATGCAATGAGATTGAAGGCATTGAAATAAATTTCATTAGGTTGTTTGTTTAGTATCCAATTTGGCATGTGCATGTTATAAAAATACTCTGTTTTGAGAAGTTTGGATGTAAGTAGATGGCTAATCGTAAAGTCATTGTTGTAAAGCTGGGCACTAGTGTGCTCACAGCTGGAGGAGCACTGTTAAATAAAGCTCGGCTAGTTGATTTGGCAAGCCAGTGTGTCGAGTTAAGAAAGGCTGGCTGGCAGGTTATTCTTGTTTCCAGTGGAGCTGTTGCTGCAGGGCGTGCTGCGTTAGATAAGGATATTGGTAACTCAATTGCTGAAAAGCAAATGTTAGCCGCGATAGGGCAGGGGCAATTAATCCACTTATGGCAAAGCCTGTTCTCGATTTTTGATGTGTCCGTCGCGCAGTTATTGTTGACCCGAGCTGATGTAGAGGATCGCGCGCGGTATTTAAACGCCAGAGATACATTAACACAGTTGCTACGTCATGATGTAGTGCCCATTATTAATGAAAATGACGCTGTGGCAACCAGCGAAATTAAGGTGGGAGATAACGATAATTTATCTGCGATGGTGGCAATATTGGCCAATGCAGACAGACTTTTACTCCTCACAGATCAGTCGGGCTTATTTACAGCCGATCCAAGACAAAACCCAGATGCGAGCCTTATTGAAACAGTGGGAGAAATAGATGAGCAAATCATAGCACTTGCTGGTGGTGCAGGCACCTCACTGGGCACTGGTGGCATGGCGACTAAATTACAAGCTGCTCAAATTGCGCAGCGTGCGGGGATTGAAACCGTAATAGCAAAAGGTAGTGAGTCTAATGTCATTGTTAATATTCATTCTGGTTTAGCAAAAAGTACAAAGTTTATTCGTTTTAATGCGCCATTAGATGGGCGAAAAAAGTGGTTGTTATCAGGCCCTAGGTGCAGTGGTGCGTTGATCTGTGATGCTGGTGCTATCAATGCGGTTTGCTCACAGGGGGCAAGTCTTTTGGCTAAGGGCATAACAGATGTGAGCGGACAATTTCAACGTGGTGATTTGATAGAGCTTAAGAGCATTCAGGGCAAAGTGATCGCAAAGGGATTAGTGGCCTTTGACAGCCAGGAACTTCAGCAGATCAAAGGATTACATAGTGCAAAGATCAACGAGGTACTGGGCTATCAAGGCGCAAATGTGGTTGTTCACAGAGATGACCTTGTCTTACTTGAGCACGTTGCAACCTAACTAGGAGGGGCTAAGCTATACTGTGTGAGGATTTTTGGAGGCTTCAGTGTGGATATATCGCCATGCGGACATGAATTTGCAATTAGCTTGTTGCAGATGCAAAGTGAAAATGACTTGTATAAGCGTATTCAGACAATCCTTACTGAGCTGCTTCCAGATATACCCATGGCCATGTACCTCGCTCCAAGCTTATCTGACAAAGAACGTTTAAAGCTATTAGCTTTGTCATCCTCTAAAACACCGCCAGATTTGGAGTATTTATTAGCTCGGGCTGAGACACTTAAGCACCAGCATATTCTATTTGGTGATAACCATCTTTGTATTGTATTGAGAAGTAACAAAGCCATTATGGGCTTATTATGGATTGGTGAGAAACTGCCCACGGCTCGTAGCTATTTGATTGGACATTTGATTAACGTGTTCTATCACCAACTCAATACCCTCGCACTGAGCCGCATAGATCCACTCACACAACTTTTAAATCGGCAAACATTTGATGACAAAGTGATAGAGATCACCACGGGTGAAGGGTTTGTCATTGAGCGGGAGCAGCAAGGGGTTCGGAAATGGTACTTAGCGCTGTTTGATATTGATCACTTTAAAATTGTAAATGATAATTTTGGTCATGTTATTGGCGATGAAGTGTTATTATTGGTTGCACAGCAGCTTAAAGATAACTTCCGCGCAGAAGATTTTGTTTTTCGCTATGGTGGTGAAGAGTTTGCTGTGTTATTTCAAGCTCATGACAGGAGTGAAGCCAGATCTCTATTGAATCGCGTGCGCAAAGTCATCGCAGCATTCAATTTCCCTCAAGTTAAAAAGCTCACCATCAGTATTGGTTACACAGTATTAGAAGAAATTGCTCAGGTGTCTGAGTTGGTTCATGAGGCTGATCTGGCGCTTTATTACGCTAAGAAGCATGGCCGGGATCAGGTTGTGGATTTTGAAGAATTAGGGATCGCCGGTCAAGCAAAAGCGGAAACAGACATTGAACTTTTTTAAGCCACTTTAAAGAGAAATACAGCCGTATTTGGTTTGATCTTCCGGTTACGAAATATACTTTTATAGGAACTTTTGCGCGTATGTTGCGCAGCTTTATGGTATTCTAGCGCCGATTTTGACTGGGAGAATATTCATGAAACTGATCCGTTGGTTGCTTGGCCGTCTTATCTTATTATTCGACTTTGTTTTTACACCAAGAAGTAAAAAACGCTCGGCACAAGCACAGCAGCAACTCGACACCATTACGCAAAACCTAAAACTATATCAGTTTAAGGCTTGCCCTTTTTGCGTCAAAGTGAGACGTGCTGCAAAACGTGAAGGCTTAAAGCTAGAAACTCGTGATGCCAAAAGCAATGCAGCATACCGCCAAGAGTTACTCGAACAGGGCGGAAAGGTTAAAGTGCCTTGTCTGAGAATTGAAGAGCAAGGGCAAGTAACTTGGCTTTATGAATCCAGTGACATTGTGAGCTATTTACAAGGGCTAGAGCGCTCAGCTTAATGCACAGTCAATGATGCTAGCTATTTTCCCTATGCTGAGGCTGTGCTAGCATCTCAATTATTATTTTAAGTAACAAATTTAAGAGACATATCATGACAATCCGTACACGTGTTGCGCCCTCTCCGACAGGTGATCCGCATTTAGGTACTGCTTATATCGCCCTATTTAACTACTGCTTTGCAAAACAACAAGGTGGTGAGTTTGTGTTGCGTATAGAAGATACCGATCAAGTAAGAAGCACGCCTGAATCTGAGCAAGCTATTATGGACAGCTTACGTTGGTTAGGTCTTAACTGGGACCATGGTCCAGACGTTGGCGGTGAGTTTGGTCCATACCGCCAGTCAGAGCGCACAGAGTTATATCAAAAGTTTGCTCACCAGTTAGTTGAAGAGGGCAAAGCATTCTACTGTTTTGCTACCGCAGAAGAGCTTGACCAAATGCGTGAAGAGCAAATGGCTGAAGGCCTTCGTCCTAAATATGATGGTCGTGGTTTACGTCTAAGCAAAGAAGAAATTCAAGCAAATTTAGACGCAGGCAAACCTTACGTGATCCGCATGACTATTCCTGAGGAAGGCACGTTTAAGTTTAACGATTACCTTCGTGGTGAGATTGAGATCCCTTGGGAAAACGTAGACATGCAAGTGCTGTTGAAAGCGGATGGTTTTCCAACATACTTCATGGCGAACGTTGTGGATGATCATCACATGCAGATCAGCCACATTTTCCGTGGTGAAGAGTGGATCAACTCTGCGCCTAAGCTGTTAAAGCTGTATGAAGATCTTGGTTGGGAGGCACCTGTACTAGGTCACTTGCCTTTATTACGTAACCCAGATAAATCTAAGCTTTCAAAGCGTAAGAACCCGACTTCTATCAATTATTATAAAGAAATGGGTTTCTTACCTGAAGCTGTACTTAACTACTTAGGTCGCATGGGCTGGTCAATGCCAGATGAGCGTGAAAAGTTCACCTTAGCTGAGATGATCGAACATTTTGATATGAAACGTGTATCACTGGGCGGACCGGTATTCGATGTTGATAAGTTAAGCTGGTTAAACGGTTTATGGATCCGTGAAAACTTATCTGATGAAGAGTTAATTCAGCGCTTTGTTGATTGGAAATTCAATGCGCAGACGCTGGCGCGAGTATTACCTGAAGCAAAAGCACGTATTAATACGTTATCAGATCTGGTAGATCTTGCTGGTCACTTTGTTGGTGGCATACCAAGTTATGATCCTGCACTATTAACTGCTGGTAAAGCTGATGATGCAGTGACCACCCAAGCACTTCAGTTCTTTATCTGGGAATTGGAAAAGCTTCGCAGCTGGAATAAGTCTGAGATCTTTGCGATTGCGAAAAGTGTTGCGACGTTCCATGAACTAAAGATCAAAGAATTCTTGGAGCCGATTTTTGTTGCGATCACCGGTAAGACTTCGTCAACATCTGTGGTGGATGCGATGGAAGTACTGGGCTCAGATCTGTCTCGTGCACGTCTACGCGTGGCGCTTAACCACATCGGCGTGTCAAAAAAACAGGCTAAAAAGCTAGAAAAGGCATACCGAGAGTATCCAACAATCGGATAACCTGTAACGCATGGTAAGTGTCTTACTTACCATGCACTTCTGTGACCATCAGCTGGTCAAGCAGTTGTTTGAGCTCAATGAGCTTTTCTACTGGTATCTCAGTTTGCTTTAGCATTTGAGAGGGAATGCAAGCACATAAACTTTCTAAGTTTTTACCTTGCTCAGTCAGATACACATAACACTGTCTTTCATCTTCACTGTCCCTTTGACGTGTCACTAATCCGTTTTGCTCTAACCTTTTTAACAAAGGGGTTAGCGTATTGCTCTTGAGCTGTGCACGCTCCCCAATGTCTTTGACTAACATGCCATCTTTTTGCCATAAGATCAGCAGCACAATGTACTGTGGGTAGGTTAAGTTATGCTGTTTCAGCATGGGCTGATACAAGCGTGTTATGTGTCTTGAGGCTGCATATAAGCTAAAGCAAAGCTGATTATCTAAGTTTAATTCAGGGTGCTTGTCGCTCATGAAGTGTGTCCAAGCGCATTGATGATATCTGCTTTAATTTTTTCAGGCTTCGTGGTGGGCGCATAACGTTTAAGAGGTTGCCCATCTTTGCCAATTAAAAACTTGGTAAAGTTCCACTTGATGTTGTTGGTTAATATCCCAGGCAGTGCTGATTTGAGATATTGATAAAGCGGATGTGCCTGAGTGCCGTTGACTTCAATTTTTTCCATCATGGTAAAGTCGACACCATAGTTGATTAAGCAGCCTTGTTGGATCTCTGACGCACTACCTGGTTCCTGTTTACCAAATTGATTACATGGGAAACCGATGATCTCAAGCCCTTCAGTGTGCAGTTCTTTATGAAGCTGTTGAAGTCCTTCATATTGCGGTGTCAAACCACATTGACTCGCCGTATTCACGACAAGGACAACTTTCCCTTTTAAATTTGAAAAGTCATAGGTATGGCCCTGTAGGGTATTGGCAGTAAATTCGTAAAGCATTTATATCTCCAGTGATTTAATCGTGCGCGATTTAAATGTTAGGCTAAACTTACGGTGTTCGCAATAGAAAAGATCACTTTATGTGTGCAAGTAAAAAGTCGATCAGGAGTCGAACACGCAGTGGCATTAAGTCTTTTCGGGGATAAACCAGCCAACTGGCATTATCATTGACCTGATGCTCATCAAGTAATGACACGAGCTCACCACTTGCAAGGCTTTGCTCGGCAATGTCCTCAGCTAGATGGGCGATCCCAAGACCTGAACGACAAGCATGTAGGATCGCTTGTGGGTTGTTACTTCGCCAATTACCAGAGACTTTGATCTCATCGATGCCTTCATCGCCAAGGAATCGCCAGCGATTAGAAATCGCAATCAGGCAATTATGCTGGGGCAAATCTTGTGGAGATCTTAATGCTGGTGCTTTTGCTAAATAATCAGGGCTTGCTAATAACTTCATGTAGCGTGTACTGAGCTTACGGGCGATGAGTCTGGAGTCTTGCAGGCGTCCAAAGCGAATCGCTAAATCAAAGCCATCCTCGATTAAATCAACATTACGCGCATTGAAGTCTAGATGCACGTCGACCTCTGGATAAAGTTGGCAAAACTGAACAATGACAGGGGCAACTCGATTTGCAACGAAGTCACCTGCCCCCGTGATTCTGATCGGTCCTTTGGGGGTGTGCTGGACGCCTTGTAGCTCATTATTGGCATCTAGTAATGCGTGCTGAATGTCTTTCAATTTGGCTGCATAGGCGAGTCCTTCTTCAGTCAGCTTTATACTGCGAGTCGTGCGCTGCAGTAATACCGTGCCCAATCTGGACTCTAACTGCTGTATCTGACGACTCACATGGGAGGTGGACACATCCAAAGCATTGGCTGCTTTGCTAAAACTACCATGCTCCACAACTGCTAAAAAAATATCTAACCCTTGCCACATACCCTGTATCACCTGTGCAAATATGAGGGTGAATAATACTTCATTATTGCAACTGAGCAAAAGTGAATTGTCTTTTGAATAATGATCTTCGTTATGCATACCATTAAACTGTCTCGCAATTAAATAACATACCGTCATTGCAGGAGCAGTTATGCTTAACTTTAATTTTTACAACCCGACTGAGATCTTTTTTGGTGAAGGACAGGTAGCTGAAATAACCAAGGCTATCCCGAGTGAAGCAAAAGTATTGGTGGTTTATGGTGGGGGCAGCATCCATAAAAATGGTATTTATGAGCAAGTCAGTGCCGCTTTGAACGAATTTAACTGGGGTGAGTTTGCTGGTATTGAGCCTAACCCGACTTATCAAACTTGCATGCAAGCTGTTGAAAAAATTAAGGCTGAAGAGTTTAACTATATTCTTGCTGTAGGTGGCGGTTCAGTGATTGATGGCAGTAAATTCATTGCTGCGGCTGCCAACTTTGAAGGCGAGCCTTGGGATATCCTGAGCAAAGGCGCAGAAGTCAAATCTGCATTGCCAATTGGTGTGGTATTAACGCTACCTGCAACGGGATCAGAATCAAACAGCTTTAGCGTAGTGTCAAATAGCGAAACACATGACAAACTGCCATTTGCTTCAATCCTTGTCCAACCTAAATTTGCAGTACTTGATCCAAAAGTGATGGAAACGCTCCCAACGAGACAATTAACTAATGGCGTTGTGGATGCATTTGTTCACACCATGGAGCAATACCTGACATATCCTGTTGATGCGAAGGTACAAGATCGATTCGCTGAGGGCCTATTGATGACATTGATGGAAGAGGGTCCAAAGCTGCTGTCAGATGACGTGGATTATAAAGTACGCGCCAATGTGATGTGGTCGGCAACCATGGCGCTTAATGGTCTCATTGGTGCGGGCGTACCACAGGATTGGGCAACGCACATGATTGGCCATGAGATCACGGCGGTTTACGGTTTAGATCATGCCCAGACGCTCGCAGTTATTTTACCAAGAATGATGTCAGAGCAAGCAGAGCACAAACGAGAGAAACTACTGCAATATGCAGAGCGTGTTTTAGGACTGGATACCTCAGATGAAGCGCAAGCAATCGCATCGGCAATTGAATTGACAGAGCAGTTTTTCCACCGCGTTGATATGAAAACACGCTTAAGTGATTATGGTGTTGGTGAAGAGGCAGTGGATAAGATCACGGCTCAATTGGAGCGCCATGGTATGACAGCACTGGGTGAACAACAGGCTGTTACACTGGATAAAAGCCGTCAGATCATTGCTGCGAGCTTATAAGCTATTAGCTGAGTTGGGCGTCAGATCGGCGCCCTTATTCATAATGATAAGTTTTATTCTCTTACCTTTTGTCCTGCCGCAAAATTTCTACGTTTTATAACGCAAAACCATCGTTTTTGTTTATGCCCTCAGGTACTCTTTACAATCACACAAAAATAGTAGGGGCAATTATGATCAAAGTGTGGGATGGATTTATTCGCGGGTTTCACTGGCTACTCGTCATTGGCATTGCTGTTTTATATGTATCGGGAGACGAAGGTTGGCTTGATCTGCACTTTGTGACTGGGTATGTGTTATTAGCATTGATGATCACGCGAGTGGTATGGGGTGTATTTGGTAGCGATACCGCCAAACTAAAAGCATTATTTCATTATCCAAAAGCGGTGGTTAAAGCACTTAAAAGCAAACGCGCGCACATTGGGCATAACCCTGCGGGCAGCATGATGGTGCTGTTTTTCTTTGTGGTTATTTTTGTCCAACTGATATCTGGGTTAATGACGACGGATGATATTTTGATGGATGGACCGCTAGTGAGCTATGTAAGCTACGATTGGGTAGAGCTTGCGGGTAGTATTCACAAGACCAATATTGATATTTTATTGGTCGGCATCGGTGTGCATATCATTGCCATTTTACTGTACCGCATTAAAGGTATTAATCTGCTGAGAACTTTGCTGACAGGAAAAATGGCGTCATCAGATAAGGCGCCTGCCATTAAAAATGGTTTATGGGCATATGTTTTATTTATTTTAGCCGCGAGTGGTATTTTGGTTTTATGGGGAGGAGAGCCTCTCAGTGCGCTGTTGTAGTTTCAACATTGTCCTTCGTCTTGCAGTGACACGCTTTTGTTATGTTCGTTCTGTCAATGTATTCAGATAGCACACATAAAAAATGCAGGCGACATCAAAAGTTACAACATTTAGCATAGAGATATGACCTCTCTATGCTTATTTTCTGCTAATATAGCGCGATTTTCATGCAAGAAAGAAGTTAACTATGCTTACACCCTATTACCAACAAGAAACCAATAAACTCGTGATCAACCGTGAACAAGGCAGTCAATTTGCAAAGCAGGTGGCTGATGACTTCAACCCTTTGCACGATATTGATGCAAAGAAATTCTGTGTTCCTGGTGACTTACTGTTTTCATTGGTCCTTGATAAGTATGGTGTGAGTGAAAATATGCACTTCACCTTTGCTGGCATGGTTGATGAGACATCAGTGTTAGAGTTTCCTGAAGGTAGTGACGAGTTTGATATTGTTTCAAATGAAAAAACCATGTTGTCTGTGAAGCGCTCAGGCCAAAAGAAGCAATGTACTCAACTTGTAGAGAGCCTAATTAAAAACTATGTCGCTTTCTCTGGCAAAGCCTTCCCACATGTGATCATTCCGCTGATGGGTCAGCAAGAGGTGATGATCAATCCGGCGCGCCCTATGGTGATCTATGAGTCAATGTCTATTCATTTGGATACATTGGACATTGAAGAGGTTACACTGGAAGCTGCAACGCCAGATTTTAGTTATGAAGGTAAACGTGGCAAGATCATTCTGCGCTTTGAACTATTAAGTAATGGTGAAAAAGTTGGCTTTGGTGAAAAGCATATGCTTGTATCTGGTATTAAAGAATACTGCCAGCAGGCAATCGATGATTTGATTGCCTACTACAATGAGCGAAAAGTCACATTAAAGTAAGCAAAGAGCCAGCAATTAGCTGGCTTTTTCTTTATTGAAGCAACACTTTTCAATTAAATCTAGAATCACATTCTGGCTTGGTGTGATTTTATCCATGTCTAAGTGCTCGTCCGGCTGGTGGGCTTGATTAATTGATCCTGGACCCATGACAATGGTTTCACACCCTAACTGCTGTAAAAAGGGCGCTTCTGTGCAGTAATTGACGGCAATGGCTTTTTGACGTGAGAGCTTTTCAGCTAACTTTACGAGCCCTGAATCTGTACGGCCACTAAATGCAGGTATTGGGTCGTGAAGCGCTATGACATCGACACAGCCGGGAAGTTGCTCGTTGATCGGCTGAATGGCATTTAAGAGCATCTGTTCAAGTTCAGTGATACTCAAACCTGGCAGTGGCCGAATATCAATATGCAGCTCGCAACATCCGCAAATGCGATTAGCATTGTCGCCACCATGAATATGACCTAGGTTCAAAGTTGGGTGCGGTACAGCGAAGTGCTCAATTGAATATTTATTCTTTAATTCTTCTTTTAAATGTAACAATCTTGAGATCACTTGTTGCATCACTTCGATGGCATTGAGGCCTCTGTCTGGATCAGAACTATGTCCTGATCTTCCTGTTACACGGATAGCGCTACTCATATGACCTTTGTGTGTAAACACGGGCACCATGTCTGTGGGTTCACCAATGACACAGTATTTTGGTTTGAGGGAAGTGTGCTGGGCAACTTGCTGCGCGCCTGCCATGGTGGTTTCCTCATCAGCTGTGGCGAGGATCATCAAGGGTGCATTTTGATATTTGCGATCAAGTTGCGATATCGCCGTGATCACAAACGCAAAAAAGCCCTTCATATCAATGCTACCAAGCCCAAATAACTTATTGTCTTTTTCTGTCAATTCAAACGGGTTTGAATTCCAACGGGCGTCGTCAAAAGGCACTGTATCTGTGTGGCCTGCGAGCATTAACCCACCATGATTTTTACTACTATTAAGTGGCTCTCTTCGGGCTAATAAATTGTATTTTCCCGGCGCATGTGTGAGCTCGGTGATCTCCACCTCAAACTCGAGATCGCGACACCAGTTAGCGAGTACATCGATAACGGCTTTGTTACTCAGATCTAAAGACTCATCAATGGCGCTAATTGATGGCTTCGCAATGAGCGTTTTATACATGTCGAGAAAATCTGGTACTGACATAATACTCCAAAATATTTATTCAAAGATGTTGCATAAAAATTTATATATGTTTAGTATGAATATCAATTCATTTTTAAAGAATAATTATTTTAGGGGTGGCGATGCGAAGAACATGACATCTATAGCAAGTGTGACTCCCCAATCAACTAACTAAAAAAGAGTTATCGATGTTAAATGTTTCTATTATCGGCGCCAGTGGATATAGTGGTGCAGAATTAGCCAAATTACTAGCAAATCATCCTGAATTTAATTTGATCAGCTGCTATGTGTCTGAGCAAAGCTTAGACAAAGGTAAGTTGCTGAGCGCGTTATATCCCGAACATAGCGGTTTACTGGATATCGAATTATCTCCACTCACAGAGCAAGCCTTCGCACAAATTGCTGCGCAGTCGGATTACGTTTGCCTTTGTACTGACCATAAAGTAAGTGTATCCCTGGCCCCTAAATTTCTCGAATTAGGGTTAAAAGTTTTTGACTTGTCAGGGGGCTTTCGCCTAGCTGATGCCTCTCAATACCAAGCATTTTATGGATTTGAACATCCATATCAGGCACTGCTAGATGAAGCTCAATATGGCTTGGCCGAGTGGTGCTCTACTGCGATTAAAGATGCACGGTTGGTTGCTGTTGCAGGGTGTTATCCAACCGCAGCGTTAAATGCATTAAAACCACTTAAAAATGCTGGGTTACTCACTGAATCGCCCATTATTATCAATGCGGTTTCTGGTGTTACAGGGGCGGGCAGAAAAGCATCTTTGGCTACGCAGTTTTGTGAAGTGTCTTTATCTCCTTATGGTTTATTTAACCATCGTCATGGCCCCGAAATCACTCAGTATCTGGATCACCCAGTTCTATTTACACCACATTTAGGTAATTTTGCACGCGGGATCTTGGAAACTATCTATGTGCAGTTAAAAGAAGGCGTGACACCTCATGAGGTTGAATCTGCTTACCAGTGCCTTGCAGATGAACCGCTTATTCGCCTCAAAGGTAGCAGTATGCCATCTATTAAAGGGGCGGCGAATACCCCGTTTGTAGATATAGGTTGGCAGCAACAAGGCCAGCAGTTAATCGTGGTTGTCGCAATTGATAATTTACTGAAAGGCGCTGCGGGCCAAGCACTTCAATGTATGAATATTGTCAGTGAGTTTTCACCTACTTTGGGGTTAAAAGGATGAATCAAGTAGCAAAAAAAACTTGGGTGATCAAAGTAGGTGGGGCTGTATTGAATACCGAGCAAGCTGCACTTTCGCTATTTCAGGTTTTACACGACCTGAGTAAAGATCAAGACAAGCAGTTTGTACTCGTACACGGTGGTGGCGCACTGGTTGATCGCTGGCTAGAAGATGCTGGCTTTGCAACAGCTAAACATCAAGGCTTACGGATAAGCCCTAAAGAGCAATTACCCTACATAGTCGGCGCTTTGGCGGGATGTGCTAACAAACAGCTTATGTCACAAGCTATTGTTGCGGGACTCAAGCCTGTTGGCACTTGCTTGTATGAGGCGGGGTTTCTAGCTAAGCAAAAACTCAAGGCGCTCGGGCAGGTCGGTACTTGTGTTGCTGAAGAAGGACTTGGGCTTTTAGATAACTTATTAGCGCTTGGACGTATTCCTTTAGTGAGTTCTGTTGGGATAGGTCAAGATGGTGGTTTGTATAATATCAATGCTGATGAGGCAGCCGCCGCAATAGCACAAAACATTGGCGCTGAATTGGTGTTCATGACTGATGTAGAAGCGGTGTTAGATGCTCAAAAACAGCCTCTGCATTCATTAGATGCAGCGCAAATCGATAAGTTAATACAGCAGAAGGTGATTGTGGGCGGGATGGAGGTCAAAGTTAAGACCAGTCTTCACGCTGCCCAACATTTACGACGTGGTGTGTATATCTCAAGTTGGCAAAAGCCAGAAAATTTAATTGCCTTATTAAAAGGCGACCATGTCGGAACAAAAATTTTACCTTAGGATATAACATGACGCAGTCATTCATTACGGGCCTAGAGCTCGACCAAGCAGCACTATTAAAGCTATTCAATCTTGCGCACCAGATCAAAGCGCAGCCACAGGATTTTTCGCAGGCTTTGGCTGGGCAATCGATAGTTACTTTATTTGAAAAACCAAGCTTACGGACTCGCTTATCATTCGATATTGGGATCAATAAACTTGGTGGCCATGCTGTGTATTTAGATCAGCAAAATGGTGCAATGGGTAGTCGTGAGTCGGTAAAGGACTTTGCACTGAATATTTCCACTTGGGCTGATGCCATTGTCGCCCGCGTTAACCAACATAGCACGCTATCAACACTTACAGAATTTGCCAATGTCCCCGTAGTGAATAGCTTATGTGATCTGTATCACCCGTGTCAGGCTTTGGCTGATTTTATGACATTGCAAGAAGTGTATGGTGATGTGAGCGGCTTGAAGTTGGCATATTTGGGTGAGGGGAATAACGTGACGCATTCACTCATGTTGTTGGCTGCGAGTTTAGGCACTGATTTTGTTGCAGTATGCCCTAAAGGTCATTCACCCGATGCGCAAATCGTTAAGCAAGCAGAGCAGATGGCTGCCGTAAACGGCGCCAGTATTTTGATCAGTGATCGGGTAGAAGCGGCAGCTGGGGCAAATGTGTTGTATACAGACACTTGGGTGTCAATGGGTTCGAATGTTTCATTAGAGCAAGCAAAAGATACATTCATGCCATATCAAATTAATACTCAGCTGTTAGAACAGACTGGGGCACAAACTGTATTACATTGCCAGCCTGCGCATAGAGAGTATGAAATTACGTCTGCGGTAATGGATGGCGACAATTCAAAAATTATTCAACAAGCTGAGAACCGGATGCATGCCCAGAATGCGCTACTGGTCACTTTGTTAAGCAAGCAATTTTAAAAGGGTTAAAAAAAGATGAGTGAAGTAAAGAAGGTTGTTTTGGCGTATTCTGGTGGATTAGACACGTCTGCCATCGTACCGTGGTTAAAAGAAAACTACGGGTGTGAAGTAGTCGCCTTCGTTGCAGATGTTGGTCAAGGTGAAGAAGAGCTCGCAGGTGTAGAAGAAAAAGCCATTGCCTCTGGTGCCAGTGAATGTTATGTCGTTGACTTAAAAGAAGAGTTGGTGAGTGAGTATATTTACCCGACATTGCAAACTGGTGCTATTTATGAAGGCACATACTTACTAGGGACATCGATGGCACGTCCTATCATTGCCAAAGCACAAGTGGAAGTGGCACGTAAAGTCGGTGCTGATGCGCTATCTCATGGCTGTACCGGTAAAGGTAATGATCAAGTTCGCTTTGAGTCTTGTTTTGCTGCTTTAGCACCTGATCTAAAAGTGATTGCACCTTGGCGAGAGTGGACCTTATCTAGTCGTGAGTCTTTGTTGGATTACTTAGCACAAAGAGATATTCCGTGTGCCGCATCAGCAACAAAAATATACAGCCGCGATGCCAATATTTGGCATATTTCTCACGAGGGGGGAGAGCTTGAAAACCCTTGGAATCAGCCAAGCAATCAAGTGTGGACTTGGACCTCATCGCCTGAGCAAGCGCCCGATAAACCTGAATTTGTTTCTGTTTTAGTGGAGCAAGGTCAAGTCGTTGCTGTCAATGGTGAACGATACAGTCCTTACCAATGCTTAGTGACGCTCAATGATATTGCAGCCAAACACGGTGTTGGCCGTGTTGATATCGTAGAAAACCGTCTTGTCGGGATGAAGTCTCGTGGCTGTTATGAAACACCGGGAGGTACGGTGATCATGGCTGCGCTACAAGCGATTGATGAGTTGGTACTAGATAAATCAAGCCGCAAATGGAAAGAAACGTATGCCAGCGAGTTTTCACATCTGGTTTATGATGGCCGTTGGTTTACACCACTCAAAGACTCTATTTTGGCAGCTGCACAGGCATTAGCAGACTGCGCAACGGGTGAAGTGGTGCTAAAGCTATATAAAGGACAAGTTGTTGCCGTTCAAAAGCAATCCGTGAATAGCCTATATAGCGAAGACTTTGCCACATTTGGTGAAGATGATGTATATGACCAGTCTCACGCAGAAGGGTTTATTCGTTTGTTCTCGCTTTCAAGTCGAATTGCGGCTTTGAATAAGCAAAAACAGTCCTAGTTGGTAAAGGAGTTATACGTTATGGCACTATGGGGCGGACGATTTTCTTCAGGTCCAGATCAAGCATTTAAGCAATTTAATGACTCATTACCATTTGATTATCAGTTGGTTGAGCAAGATATTGTCGGTTCAATTGCATGGGCTGGCGCACTTGAGCAAGTCGGAGTTTTGACAAAAGAAGAGTGTGGGCAGCTTGTCGCTGCTCTAAATTCACTGCTAGAAGAGTCCGTGCAAGATAGGGCGTCAATAGCATGCAGTGGCTACGAAGATATTCACTCTTATGTAGAAGCAAAGCTGATAGAAAAAGTGGGAGATTTAGGTAAAAAGCTACATACGGGCCGCAGTCGCAACGATCAGGTTTCTACGGATTTTCGCTTGTGGTCACGTCAAACCGCTGAGCAAATTGTCACGGCAATTAAGTCACTGCAATGTGCGCTTGTGCAGCTGGCTGAGCGAGAGTTAGAGACTATTTTACCTGGTTATACTCATTTGCAGCGTGCGCAACCTGTGCTGTTTAGCCATTGGTGCATGGCGTATGTAGAGATGTTAACCAGAGATGTTTCACGCTTGAATGATGCCATTGAACGTCTCAATGAATGTCCCTTGGGCTCGGGAGCATTGGCTGGTACGGCTTACGCCATTGATAGAGAACACTTAGCGACACAGTTAGGGTTTAAAAGTGCGACGCGTAACAGTTTAGATGCCGTCTCTGATAGAGACTTTGTGGTAGAACTACTAAGCTGTGCGTCTATTTCAATGATGCACCTCTCGCGTCTTGCTGAAGACATGATCTTTTATAACAGTGGCGAGTCAGGTTTTATTGAATTGGCAGATAACGTGACGTCTGGCTCATCCTTAATGCCGCAGAAGAAAAACCCAGATGCACTGGAGTTAATTCGAGGCAAAACAGGACGTGTTTTTGGCGCATTTAGCGCCATGATGATGACACTTAAAGCACTACCTTTGGCCTATAACAAAGATATGCAAGAAGATAAAGAAGGTCTTTTTGATGCTCTACCAACGTGGATCGCATGTATTCATATGGCGGAATCTTGTATTAAAGGGGTGAAAGTGAATGCTGAAGCGACCTTAAAGGCTGCGCAGGGCGGGCACGCTAATGCAACTGAACTTGCAGATTATCTTGTCGCCAAAGGCGTGCCTTTTAGAGAAGGGCATCACATAGTTGGACAATTGGTGCAAATCGCCATTGAGCAGGGCAAGAATTTAGAAGAGCTTGCTTTGGATGAGTTTAAACTCGTATGCCCAAAAATTGACAGTGATGTTTATCCACGGTTAGAAATTGCCGCTTGTATTGCCGCAAGGCAAGCTTTGGGTGGCACCTCTTTGCCGCAAGTGATGGCTGCAATTAATCACTTTAAAGGCGCTATCGAAAAATAAGTACCTTATATCCTCAATTGAGAGAGGTATTTTTTATACCTCGCTCAAAAAAATTGTGTTTACATGATTTTTTCACTGTTGCGTACGTTAACCTTTTTTGTCCCTTTTATGTGCTTTATTTTCCCTACTACTAATCTGCATGTTCCTTTCTTTCATATCTATTTAATCTTATGTGATTACACAAGGTTATGATTTAATTCATATTTACTTCCCTTTTTTGGGGCGTATGAATGTGAATTGTTTACAAAGTACTTTGTTAATAAAATGAAATGTTGCAAATTTCATCTTTATTCATGTGGTTATAGTTGTTATAAAGAAAATAATTTTATTGTTCATATAAAAATCATGAGGTTAATTATTGTCCATATTAGTTTGTCGTAAATTTTTTGTTTTGTTTTTGTTTTTAATTGGCCTGCTTGTTGCTTATATATGAGTTCTAGAGTTTTAGCTTTTCATTTTGTTGTGATAGCTGAAATGAATAAATTCATATAGAGGGAAAGCAATGTTTAACTTAACTATCGAAAATTTCGACTCATCTAAAAAGTCTGGAAAAACAAAGACAACTTCTGTTAATGTAATTACATCTTTGGAAAACTTGAAAGCAGTTTCTGGTGGGCGTGCTAGCGGTAATTATCCTAAAAGGCGCTTTTCATATACTCAACGTAGATAATGGCATTTGACTATTTCGGATTAAGTATCGGAGCCCTTGTAATTTGGGGCTTTTTTATGGCCAGTTTACTTCATGTATCTTTTTACATACTGGCCGTTAATAAAAATGTGCAAGCTTTAGCATGCGCATCTATTTTAGCTGTTTCATATAGCTTGAGTGATTTAACTACACCTGCAAACTTTGAATCTTTCGATTTTGCCATCTATTTTCTTTACGACGTCGTGACACTAGCTGCGATAGTACTTGCCAAATATCTTTTATTTAGAAATGCACAAAAGCAATCATGTTATGTTTATTGTTGTACTGGATTGGCCATTAACGCGATACTATTTCTAGTTATGTTTATCGACTCGCATTTACTTGGGACAAAAGAACCTTGGGCTCTATGGTACTTCTACTCATCTGCAGTGAACATTGTCGATCTAATTATGGTGAGTGTTGTGATCCTTAACCGAGACTTTTTAGGTTTGCAATTAATGACTCGTAAGCTCTCAAAAGATCCAGTTTCAGCTAAGGTTTAGGCTGTTATTAATGTGATACTAATAACAGCACGAGTTGCGTTAGTATTGGTATTCCCAGCTTAAGCCTAATGATTGATGAGTATCATCTTGCAGGTCCGTTTCATCTTTCCAGATTGTGAAATTAGTTTTGAACAAACCTGCCCACAGTGCTTGTTGATAACCTACTTCAATTAAAGTGCGATCCATTTGTATTGAGTCAAACTCAGAGAGTTTTAGCTTTGCATAACCCCCAGTTCCCTCAATTTGGAAATAATCTGCAGCGACTGTAATGCTCTTAGCTTGTGGGCCGATCCCCGCACCAAGCCATAAGTCATATTCTTTGTAATCAGAGCCTTTACCTGCCTGCTGGAAGTTACATTGAAAGCTTGCGGATTCTGCCAAGCAGTCTGTTGTTGTATCACTATATTCAATAAAGCCTTTAACTCTGTAATCTTCATAGGACCAATAGGTCTCTACACCTGCTGTAAATAGCGCTTCATCAGGCATAACACCTGTATCATTATCCCCACTATATTCAGCATAAATTGCAACAGGCAGTTGGTTCAAAATAGAGGAGTATTTAAAGTCGATACTGGTTATGCGACGCTTATCTATTTCGGTGGTGGCGTCGAGTTGGGTGAAGATGAAATCGCTTCCCGTTGTCGCGAAGCCAAGCTCTAAACCTTGGATTGGGGTTGCTGAAAAACGTGCCCCCCAAAAGTCACCCTCTTTGTTATGAGGCTTTTGTTTGGCGGCAATAGCGGTGATTTGCCATGGTCCAATAAATGATAAAAACTGTGGACCACTGTAGTTTGTATTTGCGCGACTCAATCGCACTGCTTTCATCGGTGTGGCGTTATTTGAAAGAAGTAAGGCTGTCTCATTACCTGGGCCCCACCAATAATCTAACCTCTCAGCACTGAGTGACCAATCCCCCAACAGTATTGCGAGGTGGCTACCATGGTGATTAACATATTTTCCATCTAAAGCGTCGTCAGCATAGTTAACTTGAACGCGAGCACTGACATTGCTGCCTGTGATCTGTCCAAAAGTTGTTAATCCAGACTTTTCCCTCGGGTTTTCTCCCACCCCAGAGCTGGTTTCTGGATGTTCTCTAAAGTGAGCTTTGATACCAGAAGTCGCTGTACGTTTTGCATACTGTAAAGCATGGCGCAGGTGACTGACTGCAAAAGCGGTTTCATTATTTAACTGAGAAGACTTTATTTGCTTTAGGTCAGATGTAATGCCTTGCCATAATAATGGATATTGGTTTACGGGGCGATTGATTAAGCCGTGGCTGACTAATAGGTCAATAGAGTGCTTCAGTGTGCTATCTTCTGCGGATATCCAAGGTGATGCATCGCTGTGAAAAGAGATGGCGCAGAGACTGATTGCACAAAGTTGTTTTAATTTCATTTATGTAATTTCTCCATTAGAGCCTTTGCAACAATAGGGTCGACAAACTCACTGACATCACCATGATGAAGTGCGACTTCTTTCACTAAGGTTGAAGAAATGAAAGAGTTCTTTTCTGAAGGCGTAAGGAACACACTTTCTAACTCTGGGTAAAGTCTACGGTTCATATTGGCAAGTTGAAATTCATAGTCGAAGTCAGAAACCGCCCTAATGCCTCTGATTAACACATTGGCACCCTGTGCTTTGGCTAAGTCTACCAATAGCCCTGTAAAACCAATAACTTTGACATTGGGGATGTCGGTGAGAATTTGCTCTGCCAATTCGACACGCTCTTCTAGTGTAAAGCATGGTTTTTTAGTTGGGTTATGAGCAATAGCAAGCACAACCGTATCGAACATTTTGGCAGCGCGTTTAATGAGGTCTGAATGGCCGTTAGTCAAAGGGTCAAATGTACCTGGATATAGGGCGATAACTTTCATGGGATTGTTGCAACACAAAAAATTTTTGCTATGTTAGCAAGCTTCTGAAGCAAATTCACTGGTCTGCTTTCAAATTTGCTCATTTAACCTTGTATATGTTTAGTGCTATTTTCAATTAACCAAGTGGCCGTAAGCCATTACTTCAATTAAGCGTGTAAAGAGAGTTGGATATGAATACCAAGGAAAAAATAATTCGTACGAGTATTGCCTTGTTTAATCTTCATGGCGAGCGAGCGATCACTACGAATCATATAGCATCAAATATGGGGATAAGCCCAGGAAATTTGTATTATCACTTCAAAAATAAAGAAGATATTATTAGGCATATTTTCTCTCTCTACAGTGAGCATTTGAGCACGCATTTCAAACCATTGAGTATTGAGCATGAGCCACTTGAGCAGCTAACTCAGTATTTGGACTCGCTGTTTGAATTGATGTGGCGATACCATTTTTTTTACGACAACCTTACTGATATTTTGGCGCGTGATAAGGGCTTAAAAAAGGATTACATTGAATTTCAGTCTCAATTATTCGAACAGGTAAAAGCTGTGGTCATTGGCCTGCGCAGTGCTGGAGTGATTGATATTGAAGATTATGATGTCGATGAGCTTGCGCATATGCTTAAAATGGTTGTGAGTTTCTGGACGCCTTATGTTAAAGCAAGAAGATTAACCGGGGTGTTGGAGCAAAAAGATATTTACAATGGTATCGTCAAGGTATTGATGTTATTTAAGCCTTATGCGACCCAAATGAGCAGTGAAAAAATCGCACAGCTGCGTGATTATTATCAAGAACAAGCAGATACTAGCTTGCCGAGTATTGCATAACCTTTTATCTATCAAGCTGCCAGTTATGGCTGGCAGCTAGCCTTATTATTTATACAAGTTGCCAATCACCCTGATTATTTCCTAGTCTTTAATAAGTTTGCTATAATCCCGCGCCTTAAAATGATTCAACGTCTTATGCGTTTATAGTTTCACACCAGCGAGTAACTTCATATGCTTAAATTTATCGTCAAGCTGCATCCTGAGATCGTCATCAAAAGTAAATCAGTGCGCAAGCGTTTTACTAAAATCTTAGAAAAAAACATCAAGCTTTTGCTCGGTCGAGTTGATGAAAAGGTTTTTGTGAAAAACAATTGGGATAACATTACGGTTGTTAGTCAGCTTTGCGATGATACAACACGATTAGCACTTATTGATGGCCTTAAACGTGTACCTGGTGTGACGTTATTTTTAGAAGTACAAGAAGTCAGCTTTGAAACGCTGGATGATATATATCAACATACTTTGCCGTTGGTGCGTGAGCAAATTGAAAATAAGACGTTTTGTGTACGAGTGAAGCGCCAAGGCAAGCATGATTTTACTTCAAGTGATGTTGAGCGTTATGTCGGCGGTGGTTTAAATCAAAACGTTGAAACGGCAAGTGTAAAGTTAACTCGCCCAGAAGAAACCGTAAAAATTGAAATTAAAGATCAATTTGCCTATATCGTACGTGCACAATATCGTGGATTAGGTGGCTTCCCTTTACCAACGCAAGAAGATGTACTGTCTCTAATGTCAGGTGGGTTTGACTCTGGTGTTGCCAGTTATCAAATGATCAGAAAAGGGGCGCGTACGCACTTCTTGTTCTTTAACCTAGGCGGTGCCGCGCACGAAATTGGTGTAAAGCAAGTGAGCCATTATCTGTGGAAGCAATACAGTTCAACGCATAAGGTGAAGTTCATTACCGTTGACTTTGAACCTGTTGTTGCGGAAATACTAGAAAATGTAGAAAACAGCCAAATGGGTGTGATCTTAAAGCGTATGATGATGCGTGCTGGCAGTGCAGTTGCCCAAAAGTTAGGTATTCAAGCATTAGTAACGGGTGAAAGTATCGGTCAAGTATCGAGTCAGACTCTGGCCAATTTAAGTGTGATTGACCGTGTGACTGAAACTTTGATTTTAAGGCCGCTTATCCAAAACGACAAAGAAGAGATCATTCGAATTGCACGTGAAATTGGTACTTGTGAAATGGCAGAAGCAATGCCAGAGTACTGTGGTGTTATCTCTAAAAAGCCGACAGTTAAAGCGGTACTGGAAAAAATTGAAGCTGAAGAAGCGAATTTCGATTTTGATGTACTGAATACAGTTGTTGATAATGCGGTGATTAAAGATATTCGTGACATTGAGGTGGAAGCGAAAGAAGAAGTCAAAGAAGCTGAAAATGTGAAAGAGCTTCCTGAAAATGCCGTCGTTGTTGATATTCGCTCTCCAGAAGAAGAAGATGCCGATCCGCTGGAAATTGAGGGAATTGAAGTTATCCACCTGCCATTTTTCCGTTTAGCAACCAAGTTTGGCGACTTACCTCAAGATAAAGATTATTATTTGTATTGTAGTAAAGGGGTTATGAGTCAGTTACAAGCACTCATTTTACATGAAAATGGCTTTACTAAAGTCAAAGTTTATCGCCCATAAATAAGAGCAGGTTTAAACCTGCTCTTTTTGTTTTATTTGCTGCCAAAGACGCTCATTTTGGGGAGCTTGGCGGCTATGCCTTTTCGCCATGGTGGCAACAAACCCACAAATTGCATCTATTTCAGAGCGTCTATTTAGTTTGATATCTTGTGCCATGGATGAGGTGTTTTTTGCGGTCAATGTCATGACATGATAGACACGTGTTAGCTCTTCACTCAATTGCAATTCAACGCCTTCTAGCCTTGCGATTTCACATGTTTCATTAAGTAAGTTCAACACTTTGCGTGCATATTTGGGGGCTCTTAAGGCGCCGTTTTGGCATTGGTATAATGCCGTTAACGGGTTGATAGCAATGTTGACGCATAACTTTTGCCACCTGATCAAATTAATATCGTCGACCACTTCAATCGGGTCAAAATGCGTTGCAAACCACGTTTGATACAGTGTATTTAGTCGTTTTTTTGCGATCTGATTACACGCGCCAAGTTGCGAGAGGCCATGTCCTTTAAATATCACTGAATTTGGGGTTGGTTTCATGCCTCCCATGGAAGTACTGAAGAAAAAGAGGGCATGTTTTGGTGCGAGCTGTGTTTGAATACTCAGAAGATCATGCATACCGTTGTGGCTGAGAATGAGATTTGCATTATCACTTAAGTGGGGGGTTATGTCAGAGATGGCTTGCTCAATTTGGTATGCTTTGACGGGAATAATGCAGGTATGAATTTTTTCACTGAGCTGATCTAAAGTAGTCACCTTTATATCAAGGTGAGTTTGCTCTTTACCTTGAACAAACAAAAACGCTTGGTAGGATAAATTACGCGTGATAAGTGTGACAGAATGCTCTTTTGCAAGCTTTTCTGCTAGTAATAGTCCAACAGCGCCGCAACCAAGTATATAGACCTGACTCATGATGCTGCTCGTCTCTGCTTATATTTATCAAGCAGCCAGATAGCGATAAAATAGCTCATTGCGCCGCTGACATCCGCAATAAAGTCGCCAAGGGAAGCCTGCCTATATGGCAGCGTAGATTGCATCCATTCAACCGCAGCGCCATAGCTTGTCAGTAAAATCATATGAAACCAGATCTTAAATTTAAACGCTCGATGCGAAAAAAACGCCAACGCGAAAAATACCCCAAAGTGCACCACCTTATCCAGGTGTGCAATCCTAATCGTATGATTGTTAACTTCTTTTGCAAAGAGGTATGTTACGACGATCAAAAATAACAGTAGCAATGCTCGGTATAATTTTCTTGTCACATGCACTCCAACTTCAATGTGATGAAAAATCAGTATAACACCGAAATATTAAAAGTGGCTTAATAGTAAATGCTTGAATACTCATGGGCATACAAGAACATATTCAATGATCCGATGAAGCCATGTGCATATGCAAAAAAGTATATCGTATTGCTGTTGAGCATTGTTATAATTGCCTACAAATTTGTTTTGAGGAGAGAGCAATGCCTTCTTTTGATATTGTATCTGAAATAGAAATGACGGAAGCGAAAAACACCGTTGATAATGCTAACCGTGAATTGGAAACGCGCTATGACTTTAGAGGTGTTGAAGCATCTATTGAGCTGAAAGAGGAAGTTATCCAGTTAAAGTCCGAATCTGAACAGCAGGTCATGCAGTTATTTGACATGGTTGTTGGTAAAGCGGCAAAACGCGGTCTAGATGTAGGGTGTTTTGAATTAAAAGACGTGGAGCGCAGTGGTAAAACGTTTGCTCGTAAGGTGGCTTTAAAGCAAGGTATTGATAAGGATATGGCTAAGAAAGTCGTAAAGCTTATCAAGGATTCAAAGCTCAAAGTGCAAGCGGCTATTCAAGGCGAAGAAGTACGTGTTACTGGAAAAAAACGTGATGATTTGCAAGAAGTTATGCAGCTAATTCGCACATCTGATCTGGGCCAACCATTCCAGTTTAAAAACTTCAGAGACTAATCGGTCTTTAAGTAGCGGGGTTCCAGATCAATAAATGGTACTGGAACTCTGGACGTCCATTGACAATCCCCCCTCTAATCTCAGACAATACGCGCGGAATTTCGAGGTGCCAAACAACGCTGGTGGACAGCGTGTGTATGGGATAATCGGGAAGTTGGTGCGCAGAATTTGAATTTGGCAATCCCAACACTGCCCCCGCAACGGTAAAACTATAGTGATGTGGTTGAGTCCGGAGACCGGCCTTGAATTTGACTCATTTGATGAACTTTGTGCGGTGGGTACAAAGTAGGGGATCTTCATGTTAAAAATATCTGCGCTAAGTGCTGCTGTATTAGCAGCGGTTTCATTTCACACATCTGCGACTCAAGAAATAGAGCATATTACAGTCACTGCAAATAAATTTGAGCAGCCGATAAAAAATACACTAGCAAGTGTTTCAGTGCTTGAACGGGATCAAATCGACCAATTAAATGTAAGAGATATTCCATCTTTATTGAACACTTTACCTGGTGTTGACGTGGTGAGAAGTGGTGGATTAGGACAGATTGCGAGTGTTTTTGTTCGTGGCGCATCCATTCAACATACGCTTGTACTCATTGACGGTGTGCGTGTTAGTGATGCTAACTCTGGCAATGTTTCGTTTACTAACATACCAGTAAACAGCATTGAAAGAATTGAGGTGGTGAGAGGCGCTCGTGCGGCTATTTATGGCTCTGATGCAGTATCTGGTGTGATTAATATTATTACGCGTGAAGCACAGACACATGAAGTCACTCTGACATCAGGCAGTCACAATTATGTTGAAGTGCAAGCTGCTGGTAGACTCAAAGTAGAAAAGTTGAGCTTGGGCTACAACTTCGGCATTGAACAAACTGATGGGTACGATGTCATCGAAAAAGATCCAAGTGCACCTATTGGTAAAGACCACGATCAAGACGGATACGAGAACAAAAACTTTGGATTCAACCTCGCTTATGACTTTGAACAATATGGTGAGTTATCTGCGATTACCCAATTTAGTGAAGGTACTGGTGAGTACGATAATCCGTGGGGTAATGATGAATATGACTTCGAGAATTATACTGCTAAACTCGCTTGGGTTAAGCGCACTGACGCGTTAACGCAAAATGCCGCATTGAATGTATCGCAAGAAGAAAATGTGCATACAGGTTCCGAAAAAGAAGATATTTATAGCACTGAACGCCGTGAGTTGGAGTACCAAGCACGTTTTAAAGTGTTAGAGACACTTCAGGCTACTGCGGGTATTTCACACCTAAACGAAGATGTTTCAAAATCCACCGCAAAGTTTACAGAGTCACAAAGAGATAACACAGCTATCTTTGCTGGTGCGTTTTACGATGATGAGAAGTTTCTAGCAAATTTATCTGTGCGTTCAGATGACTATGATTTTCATGGTCGTGCCAATACCTATACAACAGGGTTTGGTGTAAAAGCGCATAAGAATGCAACATTTAGAATAAATCATGGCACGTCATTCCGCGCACCAACATTAAGCAACGCGTTTGTAGCTGATAGCCCTTGGTATGCGCCTAATGGCGAGATAAAGCCAGAAGAAGCAGAAAACAATGAAATAGGTTTAACATTAACGTCATCATGGGGTCGTTATGACGTGGCGGTGTTTGAAAACCGAATTACAAACTTGATTTCAAACATTCAAGACCCAGAAACTAAACTGTTTGTGGCGCAAAATATTAACAAAGCGACGATGAAGGGTGTTGAGCTTAGTGCTCAGTTTGAAGCGCTTGGCTTTGAACACTCTGCAAACCTAACTTTACTTGATGCAAAAGATAACTCAACGGGCACGTCGACGGATCTTCCGCGTAGACCTTCTAAAGCATTCAATTATACCTTGACTAAACAATGGGAAAAGTTGAATGTGAATTTGACTATGCTGTATCGCTCAGACAGACCGACTATTGCATTTTATAACTCAAAGTTAAGTGCTTACACTGTGTTTAATTTATCAGCGAACTACGAACTGTTAGATGGCATGGAGCTAAATGCGCGAATGGAAAACCTAACTGATAAAGAGTACTTTACGTCAGGGGCTGGTTTTACAGCTGACGGTAGCAGGCTGCTAGGCTATAAGCCATTAGGGCGTCAGCTATATGTTGGTGCTAAGATTGAATTTTAATTCGAATGATAAAAGAGCTAGTATTTACTAGCTCTTTGCTTTTAATTTAATTCTTTAGAAAATAGCTGTTCAAACTTAGCCACTTTGGGCGCAATCATAATGCTGCAATACCCTTGATTGGGGTTCTCATCGAAGTAGTTTTGATGATACTGTTCTGCATCATAAAACGTTTCGACTTCACTCAGTTCCGTGACAATAACATCTTGTAGTTGAGGTTGAAGCTTTGTTATATAGGCTTGAGCCAGCTGCAATTGCTCATCAGAATGATAAAAAATCACGCTACGATACTGGGTACCAATGTCATTACCCTGACGATTAAGCTGTGTGGGATCGTGAAGTGTAAAAAACATCTCAAGTAGTTTTTCAAATGACACCACATCAGGGTCAAATGCCAACTGTACTACTTCAGCATGGCCGCTAGCACCTGAGCAAATTTCTTTATATGTCGGATTGAGCGTACTGCCACCGCTGTAGCCAGATGTCACTTGTGTGACACCTTTTACTCTGCGAAATGCGGCATCGATACACCAAAAGCACCCACCACCAAACGTGGCCAATTGTGATTGACTCATTATTCAATTCCTTCGTTTTGCTCACGATGAGGATACGTTTGTTGCTGTTTTGTGAGCTCAACAGCAGTATGCTCAGGTGAGCGGGTTCGTTTAGCAAGTATGCCATAGGCTGTTGGAATAACAAACAAGGTAAGAATAGTTGCTAGACTGACACCTGCAAATACTACAACGCCAATCACCATTCTGCTTTCCGCGCCTGGACCTGTTGCCAATACCAGAGGAATGGCACTCATTACCGTAGTCAATGAAGTCATGATGATTGGGCGTAAACGCTGCGTTGCGGCGCTAATAATCGCTTGCTCAAATGCCATGCCTTTATCCCGTAATTGGTTGGCAAATTCCACAATCAAAATACCATTTTTAGCACTGAGCCCTATCAACATGACGATGCCAATTTGGCTGTAAATGTTGATCGAACTGTCACTGAAGTATAAGCCCAGCATCGCCCCAATTAAACCAAGCGGCACGGTTAGCATGATCACAAATGGGTGCACAAAGCTTTCAAATTGCGCAGCCAAGACTAAGAAGGTGACGGTTAACGCAAGAATAAAGACATATGTCATTGCTGATGCGCCCTCATAAAAGAGCTGTGACTCGCCTTTATAATCTATTGCGCCATCGGTGTGATTTTCCTCGCTGGCCACGGTATTCAGGAAATCCAGTGCTTGCTCTAGCGTATAACCCTCAGCTAAATTAGCCGAAATAGTGATTGCTCGCATGCGGTTGTAGCGATTTAATCGGGCGGCTGTCGCTTCTTCTTTGATCGTAATAAGGCTGTCTAACGGAATAAGTTGCCCCGTACGAGAGGTGACATACACATTATTGATATCTGTGGGAGCAGCGAAATCAGCCTTGGTGCCTTTGAGGATAACATCATACTCTTCACCTCTGTCGATAAAAGTGGTGACTCGACGCTGGCCCAACATGGTTTCTAACGTACGGCCGATGTCGCTGGTCGACACACCTAAATCAGCAGCTTTAAGTTTGTCTATGCTGATTAAAAACTGAGGGAACGTTTCTTTGTAGTCATGATCGAGTCTGATTAATCCTGGATTGCTGCGAGCACGTTCAAAAATACGGTCGCGCCAAGCGGCGAGCTCTTGATAATCATTACCTTGTAATACAAATTCAATGGGTCGAGATGAACCTCCACCCCCAATGCCTCTGCGCATGATGGCAAATGCTCTGACGTCAGTAACCTGTTGCATTTTACCGCTGATCTCAGACATGACTTGCCAAGTAGAGCGCTTTCGTTCATCCCAGTCAGGCATACCAACAATGGCAACACCACCCATACTTCCCCAACCTGGAACACGGATCAGTACGCGGCTGAGTTCATTATTTTCAACATATGGCATTAGATGTTGCTCAATTTGTGCCATGTTTGCCGCGTTATTCTCATAACTAGCCCCTTCAGGGCCACTCATCATAAGGAAGAAGGTACCGCGGTCTTCTTTGGGCGTGAGCTCCGATGGGATCTGTTTAAATAAGCCATAACTGGCAGCCAGTGACAGGGTGAGCACTAAGATCAAGCCATAGCGGCTGTTTACGTTGCGTCTTAATACGTTTTGATAGCGCAGCTCTAACTGACCAAATTGATGATTCATCCATTTCGAGAAACGCCCCTCTTGTTCCTGCTTGAGCACTTTTGAGCACAGAGCTGGTGACAAGGTCAGTGCGGTGATACTTGAGAAAATAACGGCTGCACTAACCGCAAGGGCAAACTCCGTAAATAGCGCACCGATGCGTCCATCCATAAAGATCAATGGCACAAACACAGACACTAGGACGAGCGTTGTAGCGATGATGGCAAAGCCGACTTCTCTGGCTCCCCGGTATGCCGCAAGCAGCCTTGGCTCTCCTTGCTCAATGCGTCGGTGAATATTTTCTAACATTACGATGGCATCATCTACAACAAGGCCGATGGCTAATACGAGTGCAAGTAGGGTGAGCAGGTTAATGGAATACCCCATGGCCAATAAAAACATAAAAGTTGCTATGAGTGCCACAGGCACCGTGACTGCGGGGATAAGCGTTGCACGAATGTTACCTAAAAAGATAAAGATGATGAGAACCACTAAGCCCATGGCGATGGCGAGTGTGCGATAAACTTCAGAAATCGATTCACGAATGAAAATAGACGAGTCGTAACTGTCCTCTATTTTTGTTCCTTCAGGTAAGTTTCGCTTTATCGAAATAAGTTCTTTACGAACATTATCAACCACGTCTAACGTATTCGCTTTGGCCTGTTTAACGATACCAAGGCCTATCATGTTTTTACCATTGCCACGGAAGGTGCTTTCTTCATCTTGTGCTTCTAACGACACCTTGGCGACTTCACCAAGGCGAACTAGATAACCGTTATCACCGCGCTTGACAACCAGTTCTGAAAAGTCGCGTTGCGAGGTGTAACTACGAGCAATGCGGACGGCAAAATCACGGTCTAAAGATTCAATTTCCCCAGCAGGTAATTCAACATTTTCGCGACGTAAGACATTTTCAATATCACTGCTGGTTACGCCTCTGGCAGCCATAGCTTGGCGATCAAGCCAGATCTTCATAGCATAGCGACGCTCGCCGCCGATTTGTACCCGTGATACGCCATCAACCACAGCCAAGCGATCAACCACGTAGCGCTGAGCATAATCAGATAGCTGTAACGTATCCATTGAGGTACTGTTTAAAACAAACCAAGCAATGGCATTTTCATCATCACTCGATTTAGAAACTTCCGGTGGTCGAACTTGCTCGGGTAATCGGTCTAATGCCCGTGAAACACGTTCTCTGACATCATTGGCGGCAGCATCAATATCCCTGTCGACGTTAAATTCGATGGTAATGTTTGAGCGGCCATTGCGGCTTGAAGAATTAATACTTTTAATGCCCTCAATACCTGAAATGCGATTTTCTAGTACTTGAGTGATTTTGGCCTCAACCACCGCGGCTGATGCGCCAGTGTAATCTGTGCTGACATTGACAATCGGCGTTTCGATATCCGGATACTCACGCAGCGGTAACATAGTAAATGCAACAATCCCGAAGGTAAGTAATAGTAAATTGATTACAATAGCAAAAATTGGCCTTTTTACGGCTGTATCGGTGATCTTCACTGCTTACCCCTTTACAGATACTTGGCTGCCACTGCGTATTTTGGTCGTACCTTCAGTGACGACCAGTGCGCCAGAATTTAGCCCTGTCACAGCAACCCAACCTGGAAAGCGATTGAGTAAGGTAATTTGTTGTTGCTGCACTTTATTATCTTTGACGACATAGACAAAATGCTTGTCTTGCCTCGGGATCAGGCTCTTTTCCGGTACCATTAAAGCATCGAGCTGTTGTAATTGTACTGCGACATTTAAGAGCATGCCGGGGCGCAATAAGTGCTCACTGTTGTCAAAGCTGGCAGTGACTTGGATACTACGAGTCGACTCATCAATACGTGGATCAATATGAGAGATCTGCCCCATAAACTGTTGTGCTTTGTAGGCATCGCTGGTCACACGGGCTTTCATTCCCAGTGCGATTTTTGCTAAGTATTTTTCTGGTAATTGGAAATCAACTTTAATGGTACCAATATCATCAAGTGTCGTAAGCGGGGTGTTGTCTTTTACATAACTGCCTATCGACACTAAGCGTTTACCAAGCACACCATCAAAAGGCGCATGTATGCTCATTTCAGACAATTTCAGTTTGGTGGTTTGCAGTTGCGTTTTTAGCGCATCAACTGAAGAACGCTGGGCATCTAATTGTGAGCGTGCCGCTGATTGTGTTTTTGCTAACTCGGTAAGTCGCGAGAGTTGTCTTTGTTGTTCTGCTAGATTGATCGTCAACTCTTTGACTGCCAGTAACTCTTCTTTATTGTTAAGTTGAGCCAGCTTTTGACCCTGTGATACGGTTTGACCATCAATAAACAAAATGTCGCTGATGTAATCGCTATGCGAACTCGTAATATCTATTGCTTGGTTTGCTCGAGCTGAGCCGATGGCTTGTGCTGTAATGGCACGGTTTTCGGTGATAACTTCATGAACTGATACTTCCACAGCTCGGTTTGGACGGTTTGATTGCTCTCCTTGTGACGCGGGAAAATAGAGATAGCCGCACAATGCGATTAGCATTAAAATAAGAGTAGGAAAAAGGGCTTTGCCCGACTGATTTGCACGCATAATTTCATCTCACTATTTGTAGATGGTTAGTGTACAAAAATTCTTATGAGAGAAAATCACGGATATCTTGTATATTTGTGTATTAAACGAAAATATAACAGAACTTATTACTGTGTACCTAAAAGGTTACTGAAATGGGTAAACTAAAACCCTGTAAAAGGTGCTTACAATTAAGAAAGTTATTCTTATGGCTAATCGCCATGCTGATATTTTATTGGTGGTTTTATTATGCATAAAGTGTCGTTGCGTGCGTCAGCTAACCGCCACAGCATAGAGTTTATGCTCGCTGGTGGGATTTGCTTAGGGGTGATTATTTTATTTGTGACATTGCGCGCTACGCCACCGACAATTTTAGAGTTAGCCTTGGCAGCAGCAGCTATCTGCTCGATATTACTTGGTTTTTTAAAGAGTCAGCAACCATACTACAGCATTGAATTGAGTACTTTAGCATTGAACTATGTGCATAAGTTTGGGGTTTTGCATGTAACACACCGAAATTTTCATTCAAGTGGTGTCCCTTTTGTGACTCAAGGAGTTGAAAACCTTGAGTTAAATGCTGTAGGTATTAAACTAAACAATATTGATGAGTTTTTAGTAGAACTTACCCCCCGTTTGGCTGGGAAGTTACTAATAGAACAACGGCATGTTTTTTTACAAGCTGTTAAAATACATTGCGCAAATGGCAATTGTCCATCAGAATGGCTGGTTGAAGAAACCTGTTATGAATCGCCGCAGGGGCGCTCATATACAGGCCTAATGGCCATGTTTGCAAACCGGATGCAAAATTTGAAGACGGTAACAGGGTACGACTTGATATTACCTGCGAATGTTTTAGATAGGGATATATGGCAATTTGCTACTATTTTAAACCACTGGAAATTAAATCCAGAAAAGGTGGTCAAAGATTTGCATGAGCAAATAGCCACCGCTAGATGAAGTAACAGGATATATACATGAGCTTCGATAAAGCCTTTATTAAAAGTGGTCGTAATACCATCATCCATAAAGATAAAAAGCTCGATTTAGTGATCGTAAATGGGGAAGCCCATCCGAGGATTAAAGTAACTGCTACTGGTTTGATACCGTTTAAAGAAGAGTTACCGAGAAATCGCCGGGAAGCTAAAGAGCGTTATTTAGAGGTGGTGCAAATATCCAGTCCGGATGTGTTCAGTGAAGTGAAGCGACTGCTGTTCATTCAGTCATTAGATGGTCGTGAATACAAGGTGGATTACAGTAAAATCGGTACTAAGTTATTTGTTCGTATACATCAAGATAGCTACCTCTAACATGACTCGGAGGTAGTCAGTTAGGAGTTGTAATGCTAAAAAAATCGCTTACCATTGCGGCCGTCTCAGCGATATTGAGTGGGTGTGGTGGTTCAGGTGGCTCAGATGAAGAAGTTGTCAGAGCCAGTATCAATGCAGGACAAGATGTCACTGTTATAGAAAAAAACGAATTTACACTCAAAGCGATGGCCTCCCCAACTGGAGGAACATTTAACTGGCAGGTGACCTCCGGGCCATCAATTGATGGTTTTCCACAAACCGGTGAAGAGCTGACGGTTACCGCGCCGGATGTGAAAGGCGACAGCACCGCTGTACTGAAAGTCGATTACCTTTCACCTTCTGGTGAACTGGTTTCTGATACACTCAATGTCAATATTACCTCTAATAACCAACTTCCAGTTGCTAAGGTAACGCAAACAGGCCCAGCAACATTACCTTCTAAATATTTAGACACCGTCATTTTATCTGCGGTGGATTCAACTGATCCGGACGATAATGGCCAAGTTGTCGGGTATAAATGGGAACTGATATCTGGTCCAAGTAATATTGTCGTCGAAGACAGTGGTAGCATGACATTGAGCTTTGTGCACCCGCTACTGGCCGACACTCAAACAGCTGTTTGGCGTTTAACGGTCACAGATGATGAAGGCGGAAGTACAACAACGGATTTTAGTGTAGCATTAGCCAAAAATGATAAGGTGGTACTTGCAAATGCAGGAGAAGATCAGGAAGTTTTAGAATTCGATACCGTTACCTTAGATGCATCTAAAAGTGTGACTGTAGATGGTCAATATATTTGTACTTGGCAGCAATCGAGCACTGGCGACGCGATTGCATTAGCGGATAGCAGTGCCTGTAAAACAACTTTCCAAGCCCCAGATAAAGACGATAAAACCTTTGCGACTTTTAAGGTGACAGTGACTGATTCAGCTAACCGAAGCGGAGATGATGAGGTACGTATTGATATCTTACCAAAACCGTTGAGTAAGCTTAATGACAGTGGCTCGAGCGCTTGTTATAACAACTCAGCCAAAATCGATTGCGCAAACACTGAGTTTCCACGACAAGACGCAGAGCTAGGTAGAGACAGTGTTGCCGCACTTATCTCCAAAGAAGGGTCCGGTGATCTTGCTTTTGACTTCACTAAACTCGATTCTGATGGGAAGGAGCTGAGTAATGATGCGTCGAGCTTTAGCTGTGTGCGAGACAATATTACAGGCCTAGTTTGGGAAGTAAAAGAAGCCACGGCGGGGACGTTACCTAATACATCAACTCGCAATGCGCAAAATCACTATACTTGGGCTCTAAATCCTGAAGGCGCAGAATTAATTGGCAGTCAGTACCCTGTAATAGACCCTGCTCCTTGTCCCCACATTAGCGATACATACCGGTGTGGCGTACAAGCGTTTATCAATCGTGTAAATAGTGAATCAGGTGGCTACTGTGGCGGTAATACTTGGAGGCTACCAAGTTATACCGAGTTAATGAGTATTGCTGATTTTGGTCGCGTTGGAGTGCATATCCTCGACCCTGCTTTTTTCCCAAATATGCCAGCAACCTCACTACAAGGTCACTTGTACTACTGGACCAGCCAAACCGCGGTTGGTGGGACTAATGGCGTAGGCGCTAATCTTACCAGAGCGTATGTGGTTGATATGGAAACAGGTAATGATATCCCAAGGGCCAAAGCACAAACTGCATATGTGAGATTAGTACGAGGTGATAGCAATGAAAATTAAACTAATGGTGTTAGCCTCAATTTTTAGCCCTATTGTATTTGCTCAGCAATGCGCTGATGCGGGGTCTGTTCCGCTTTCAACTCCTGAGGATCGCTTTGTCATCAACTCCGATGGTACCGTTTGTGATACTAAAACTGATATTATGTGGCAACGTTGCACATTTGGGTTTGTGTATAACGCAGAAACTGAAAGTTGCGATAACAAAGAGCAACAGCTTAGCTGGCAGCAGGCGCTCACTGCTGCGAATAACAGCCGATTAGGGGGACACGATGACTGGCAGCTACCTAATGTCAAAGAGTTGGCGACAATAGTCGAGCGAAGTTGCGAAGATCCAGCGATTAATGAAACGGTTTTTCTTGGTAACCATAGCGGTAATTACTGGACTAGTACCACAAATGTTAAAGACATATCTCGTGCTTGGACTTATCAATTTGCAGATGGTTTGAACGATAGTACCAGCGGTAAAACATCAGACGCTTTTGTGCGATTGATGCGATATACATTTTGCCCAGCGGCAGAATAGCACTTAAATCTTCAGAACTTTATTTGTACTTGGCCCTGAAATTAAAAAATAAGTTTGGTTAAAAAATAAAATTTGCTACCCTCATGCTATTACGTATGGGGGTAGTATGAAGTTATCTATAGCTAGCGCTAAATCTGTTTTTTTCTCATTATTGCTGGGGACATCTCTGGTTACTCAGGCCGATGACAAATGTGATGTTGAGTTAGGGCACGGTTTAATTATCACAGACTCTGTGATCCGAATACTAGATAACGGTCAAACTCGCGTACAAATTAATAATGATAATCAGTTGCTTGTACGTGGTATGTGGGTTGAGCTCAATGAGCAAGAAACACAAGTGCTTCAAGAGTATGCGAAAGGGATCCGTGATACGGTACCGGAGTTAGTTAATTTGGCAACTGATGGTGTGAATTTAGGATTAAGTGCAATCGAGCAAGTCGTAGAAGGCATGTCTGATAACAACCCTGAAGTGCTTAAAACACAGCTGCAATATGTGGAGCGTGCTTTAATGGATAAGTTTAAGCGCGGTGAAGATTTTTACTATATAGCACCTCAATCCCTCTCAAAGATAGATGATTTTTTCACCAAAGAGATCAGTGGTAAAATTCACTCTGCAGTGCACGGCTCTCTCGGGGCAATTCTCGTTTCAGTTGGCGACGCATTCAAATCTAGAGAAGGGAATATCGAAAGCCGTTTTTCTGATATGGGTCAGCGAATGGAGATCATCTCTAAAGAGATAGATAAGTCTTTACAACAAAAAGCAGCGCAACTTGAAGTGAAAGCCAATGAGTACTGTGAATGCCTCAACACACTAGATGAGACAGAAAAGCGCCTACAAGTGATTGTACCCAGCTTGGCCGCGTTCGATCTGGTACAGATCCGCTCTTAAACCGTCAGTTGATAGACTCGCTTAGCGTTTTCAAAGCTAAGTTGCTGCCATACACTGCCATCTAGATGCTGAACCAATTCATAATATTGTTGCCACTGGGCTTGATAGTCACGTTTTATTAGGCAAACAGGGTGATTGGATGCAAGCATGATACGCTCGGGTCCAAAATAAGTTAATAGCTCACTGAGCTGATCCTGCGCGCTCAACGGTGTCTCTAACAACTCATGTCCTGAAAACTTAATAAAGCAGTTTTTTATTTGAGATAACAACTCAATACTCTCTTGCCACTCACAGCCCTCCATCATGAAACCAGCATGGTTGATCACTAAAGTAGCTGCTTGTCGCTCTTTATAAATTTCATATATATGGCGGCTTATCGCAGTGTTATGTACTTCAAATTGTGCTTCAAAGTGTATGTTTAGATCCGCTAAATAGAGGAGGTTTTGCTTTGTATTTTCGCACAGTAGTCGCTGAGCATCATCGCCTTCAGTGATGTCTCTAATTGCAATTAAGCTTGGATGTTGAAGTTGTTCCAATGCGGCACGAAACTGTTTAGGCGAGCTATCTATTTGGGCATAAGCGACGGCTTTGTAGGGAAGAGGTGGCACAATATCGGCCAGCCAATGTAGCTCATTTATTGGATGATTATTATCGAACCCAGCTTCCACATGCACGCAGGCGGCGACCTTAAATGATGCAACATCCTGTATAGCCGCTGGCAAATGGTTTTGCTGGATCAAGTCTAAGTTAGGCCAAGCTGGTGGATTGTGTTTCAACCAGTGATAATCTCCCTTTTCAAGATCGAAAAAGTGCAAATGTGGGTCGATAATCTTCATTAGCGTGCCGTGTAACCACCGTCAATTGTTTGCAAGCTGCCTGTAATAAACGCGGCATCGTTACTGAGTAAAAAAGCCACGAGTGCAGCGACTTCATTAGGCTGTCCTAGTCTACCTAAAGGCTGTAGGGCCGCTTCTTCAGCGACTATCTCAGTTTTGTCAGCCCCACTTTTTGCACAATACTTATCAATGGCATTGTGAAACAGAGGTGTTTCTATGGTGCCTGGACATACAGCATTGGCGCGTATGTTGTACTGTGCGTAGTCTAAAGCTGTGGTTTTCGCCATAGAAGCGAGGGCGTGTTTTGTAAGATTGTAAGCAAAAGAGTTGGGTTTCCCTATATGCGCCTGATCTGATGATATCAGCACAATTTTACCGTCATTTTGCTTTTTCATGACAGGCAACACTGCCTGTATCGCGGCGTAAGCCCCTTTAACATTGAGTGAGAACAAAGCATCCAAAGTTGCTTCATCGGTGTGCTCGATAGTCGCACTAAGGTGCTTTCCTGCATTTGAAACCAAGGCGTCTACACGTCCTGTTTCTGCTACGATAGTCGTTATTGTCTCTTTGACTTGGTCAACTTGGCTGACATCACAGTGACGGTACTCACCAAGGTCGCTGTGGGCGATGTCGAGGTTAAAAACACGATAATTTTGGTTTAGCAGCTTTTCAACAATGGCTTTACCAATGCCAAAGCTGCCACCAGTGATGATGGCAACAGGTTGCATAATTGATCCTTAGTGGTCGTGACCGCAGCCGCCAGCACCATGCACATGGCCATGAGACAGCTCTTCTGCTGTAGCGGCTCTTACATTGATAACTTCCACGTCAAAAGTCAGTGTTTTACCTGCGAATGGGTGGTTTAAATCACAATCTGCATTAAAGCGGCCTACTTTTACGATGGTCACTTGATGACGACCTTGGTTAGAGTCAACAATCGCACTCATACCTGGTTTCCAAACTTTGTTGTTTCCTAGGCCTTGCAAATGTTTGATTGGAATACGTTGCACTAGACCTTCTTGGTATTCACCATAGCTGTCTTTTGGCTCTAATGTCACTGAAAATTTGTCCCCAGCAGTTTTGCCATCTAAGGCGGCTTCTAAGCCCGGAAGCATGCCTTCTTGACCATGCAAGTAGCTCAGCGGTTCGCCATTTGTGCTGGTTTCAATTTGCTCTGAACCTTCAGTTAGCGTGTAATGGAACTCAACCGCTGTGTCTTTTGTAATTTGCATATGTATTCTTCTGTCTCTTGAATGTGGCCTTCTATTCTACGTCAGGGCCTAGTCTAGGGGCAAGTTTGGTTCGGTAGTACTTGGTGCCTCTTTAAGTTGAGTCGCCCCCTCTAGCACATCTAGGTAACTGGGGACGTTCTGCTGTTCATTAGGTTGTGTTTGTTTTGTTGTGGGGAGATGTAAAATCAATACTTTGCCGGGAGATAAAATACTGGCCGATTGTAGATTATTCCAATCCAGTAAGTCTTTTACAGGCACTTGATAGTGCTGGCTTAAATCCCATAAGGAATCACCAGAGACGATTGTGTGATGGTGTTCAATCGTGGCTAGCTTTGGCGTGGCCTGCTGCTCCAAATAGGGGCTGATCTGATAGTCTACGGTTAATGCTCTATTGATATTAGCTTGATTTATCAAAAGCTTTTCACCAACTCGGATCAGGTTATTTTGCTTATTATTAAGCTGTTTGATTTTCTTCACTGAGGTACCAAATTGACGCGCGATACCATAGAGGGTGTCATTGAGCTTGACCTGATAACTACGACTAAACTGCTCGCGATAAAATGGGCTTTGCATTAATGCTTGCTCAGTGAGTGGTACTAATAATTTATACGGGCCTTGCTCTGGACTTTGATGTCTTAAATAGCCAGTGTTGAGATTGTGCAACTGTTGCTTATCGATATCGAGTAGCTGTGCTAAAACGCCAAAGTTAAAAGCTTGTCCAACATCTAATATGGTTGTTGTGGCTTGGTTGGCAAGTGCTGGCCGTTTAAACCCTGTTTCAGGATGCTTGAGTAGATAACTTAATGCCAGTAATTTAGGAATATAATCGGCGGTTTCTTTTGGTAGCTTAAGGTGCCAATAGTGTGTACTTTTACCTGCCTTTTTGTTGCGCTTTATCGCTGCTTTTACACGTCCTTCACCTGTATTGTAGGCTGCTATGGCATGAAGCCAGTCACCATTAAAGGTCTTATGCAAATATGACAGGTAGGAGAGTGCGGCATCAGTGGATGCCAATACATCGCGCCTGCCATCGTACCAGTCGTTGCTTTGCAAGCCAAAATGATAAGCGGTTGCATCTACTAGCTGCCATACACCCACTGCACTTTGCTTTGACACGGCATGAGGGCGAAAATCGCTTTCTACAAAAGGCAACAGAGCTAAGTCTAGGGGCAAGCCGCGCTGCTCTATTTTTTTGACGATATGGTACAAGTAAGCAGAGGAGCGTTGATTGACTGTGAGTAAGTATTCGGGTTGTGATAAATACCAATCTACTCGTGTTTTTACACGTGAATGCGGCGTTTGCTCAAAGCGCAAATTATGGGCAATATGTTCCCATATATCAGATGTTTTATAGGGCTTTGGCTCGGGCCCTGGTTGTATTGGGATTGTCACAGCCTGGGGGGCTGGTGTGGGTTCTTTTTGTGTTAGTAAGTCCTTAAGTACATCTTGAAGATCTGCACTTTGAGTGGGTGTTTGCTTACATCCTAAGGTGCTTAAAAAGGCAATACAACAACAAAAGATGGCATAAAATTTTTTACGATTCATAGGCGCTTAGTACTGGGCAACACTATTGGCTATCGACAGGCGAATTAGCGTAGTTCATGTTAGCTACTATACCTTCTGATGGTTATTTGTTCAAAAGCTAGCGTGCTTTTTTTGTTTTTCAGCTTGCTCAAAGTATGCATCAAACTGCTCGGCTGAGATGCCATTTTGCAGATAGTCTTGACGCAATCTTGCAATCTGCAATTGCTTATCTGGGGCATTTAATAATGATAAAAAGCGCAAAGGCAAATGCAGTTGCGCTCGCTTGTAGGGTTTGCCAAAGCCTGGAAGTATCCATTTAATTTGCGAATCTTTTTCAAGGGTATATAAAGTTTGCTGCCACATTGAGCTGTTGGTTTGTGCAACATAGGGCAAGAGATTCACTGTGTGTCCGCCAAATAGTGCTTGGTTACTTTGGTTGTACACTTGAAGTGCAGGTCCTTTAAAACCTTGGGCCGGGCTTAATAAGAGCGGGTACTTACCTAGGTCGATTGACGTCACTTTGGTTATTTGCTCAATGTTTGGAATAGGCATTGATTGCCAACGAGATAGGCGTTGTTTGGCTTGTTGTAGTTTAGCGCTCCACATGAGCTGATCTGACTCGGGCGCTTTGGCAATGCGTTGTTCGCTGAGTAAAACGCTTTGCTGAAATCCAGTTAATTTTTGCGTTACCTCGTCTTTAATAATGTGACTTAATGGGCGCACACTCGATGAGGTATCTTTAGCGGCATAAATCGTCGATTCTGGAAATGCACTTTTTAATAGCATTATGCCAGACAATTGTTTGGGGTCTAAGTTTGTGACCACAATATAGCAAAGAGGGACGGTTAATTTAGAACGTATTTGTGCAATTAATAATTCCAGAGCAACAAAGTCACCATGGCTATCAATCAGTGCTGCACATTTTTGTCCTTGGATAAGTACTTGGTTAGGCAGAAGGTAACGGGCTTCTTTTACTGGTTCAATAATCGTCGTGTGTTGATCTACTGTGTGCCAATTCGCAGCGTGAGTGAGTGGGGAGAGTAAACTTAAGAGAAAAAGGCCAACAGCGAGCCGAATGGACATGCTATTTAGCCTCAAGGTGTTCGCTAATACGTGCAATGAGCTGCTCCCCTTTAGTCGTCGCAACTTGGTGGTCCTGCTCTAATGCTTGGAAATCATGACATAAATGTAAAGCGGCCATGAGTAAAGCATTTTGGTCAGTGCGAACCGTATCTCTGCGCTTCATTTCATCAACACGAGAATTGAGCAACTCAACTGCATTTATGAGGGCCTGTTCTTGTCCTTCAGCACATGAAAACTGGTGGCTTTTACCGAGTAAGGTAACCGCCACCTGGCTTACTTTATCTGTCATTAGCTCGCCTGATGAGCGCTCTGCAGTTTATCAAGCAAGCTGCTTAGTGTTGTACTTGTCTCTTTTTGCTTTTCTTCACGTTCTAGAAGTTCAAGCTGTAAAGTTTCATTTTCGTCAACTAATTTACCATTTTGCTCTTTAAGTTGAACAATTTGCTGCTCTAGCTGCTCATTTTTACCAATTAGCTGATCGATCAGTTGTTCGAGTTGTGGAAGAATATCGTTCATTTTAAATGCGCTCTTATCACTGTGTTTTGTCATGCAAATGTAAAGCAAAGTGGGCTTTATTACCAGTATTTGCGCAGCTTTATACTGATTTTTGCGCCGTTTTAAGAGATAATTCTGATAACTTCTTATTTTGTTCATTTGTTATTCATTAAAGCGGTCGGATTTTGGCCGTTTTGAATTGAGACGAATTCGCAAAAAGTCACTATAGTCAGCGAATAAGGGCCAATATGCTCAGTTATAGACATTCTTTCCATGCTGGTAATCCAGCGGACGTTATCAAGCACTTAGTTTTAGCAGAGGTGCTGTCCTACATGACGCGTAAAGATAAGCCGTTCGACTATATAGATACGCATTCGGGAGCAGGGCTGTTTGAGCTGGCGTCGAGTGATGCACAAAAGACGCAAGAATTTGAAGACGGTATCGGTCGCCTTATGCAATATGCTGGTGACAACGACGCGATCATGCGTTACATCGAGATGGTGAAAGGGTTTAATGATAAAAAATTGGCTTTCTATCCAGGCTCGCCAAAGGTAGCTGAACAATATTTGCGTAAGCAAGATAAAGGTTGGTTCTTTGAATTGCACCCGCAAGATTTACCGTTACTGCAAAAAAACACGGCACATAAGCGCTCTTTAAGAGTAAAAGGTGAAGATGGCTTCAAGGGATTACTTGGATTAGTGCCGCCTTTATCTCGTCGAGCTGTGGTGCTGATGGATCCGCCTTACGAAATTAAAACTGATTATCAAAAAGCGGTAAAAACAATTTTAAAAGCGCATAAAAGCTTTACTTCCGGTACCTATATGATTTGGTATCCTGTTGTTGATAGAGCACGCATTGACCAAATGGAAGCTGAATTAATCGCGTCTGGTGTGCGCAATATTCAATTATTTGAATTAGCGACCTCAGCGGATACTGAGGAGCGTGGTATGACAGCGTCAGGCATGATAGTGATCAACCCACCGTACGTGCTGAAAAACATCATGGATGCTGTTTTACCAGAGCTGGTCAAAGAGCTCGCCGCTGAAGATGGCTTTTTCCGCAGTATTGAGCTTGTTGCTGAATAATCAAATCTAGACATCAACCTGATCTTCGTTAAGTTCAGGTTGGATTTTATTTGCTCCGCTGGCGAAGTTCTCATATGCTGAAGCTATGGATGCCAGTAATGCGTGCAAGAGTGAAGGATGTTAATGAGTAGTGAAACTGCCAAGGTCAAAAAAAGCGCCGTTCAGTATATCGCCCGCCAAGCTATCTTTAATAGCGAACTGCAAGTACATGCCTATGAGTTGCTATATCGTGACTCACACAATAATGTGTTCCCAAGTGGGGTAAGTGATGGTTTGGCAACCGGGCGTTTGTTCTTTAATTCACTGCTTTTTATTGGTCTCGACAGATTGGCCGCTGGTGCACTGGCATTTGTAAACTTTTCAGATGAAACACTTATTCAAGAACTTCCCAAACTATTAAGCCCGCAGGGGTTAGTGGTTGAAATTGTTGAGCGCTCACAAGACATTGAAAGTCTGACCGCAACAGTTAATAAGCTGCAAAAAGTTGGATATCGATTTGCATTGGATGATTATGACGGTGACTCTAGATGGCAGCCATTGTTAGAGCTGGTTGACTTCGTCAAACTAGAAGTAGAGCGACCCATAATCAAAACGACGATGATGGTGAAAAAGCTTAAACGCCAGTATCCGCACTTACAAATCGTTGTCGAGCGCATAGAAACTCAAGAAGAGTATAATTTCATTCGTGCTGCGGGGGCGGACTATTTTCAGGGCTTTTTCTTTGCAAGACCTGAGATGCTTAATCATGGCAATGTAGAGCCCTCAAAACTTGCTGTCTTCGATTTACTGCGCTGTACGGCAAAGAAATCGCTTTGCTTTAAGGAAGTGCAAGCACGGGTGTCAAAGGATTTAAGTTTGACTGCGCGGGTTCTCAGGCTAGCCAATGCTAAAGCGGGTGAAGATCGCATAGAGATCCGCTCTATTTCACAAGCAGTGGTGTATTTGGGTGAAGACGCGATCCGTCAATTTGTTAAAGTGCTGGCGCTGAGTGAACTTGGGGCTGATAAGCCGACAGAGTTAACTAAACTAGGGCTCAATCGAGCCAAATTTTTAGAGCTATTTTTAGCTCCTGGTGGCGAGGAAATGGCAGAGCAAGGTTATTTAATCGGGTTAATGTCGGTCCTAGATGCCATCTTGGATGTTGAGCTTTCTGTGGTGGTCGATGAGTTCTCACTTGACCCCGATTTAAGTAGCGCATTGTTAAGTTACAAAGGCTTAATTGGCGGCGCCCTGCGTCTGGCGATAGAGGTAGAACGCAACAACTTAACTGAGGCCGAACTGATTTTGAATGCCATTCGCCCAGCTTCCGAAATACAGGTGCTATTTGATTTGATCATCCAAAGCCGAGCCTATGGAGATGAAATGTTTGCGGTGGCACGGGATGACTTCGACGACTAGCACCACCTTTTCATTGTTGTGACATATGGCGTTGCTTGCTCACATACACTCAATATGTTGCGATCTTGAGAGATAATACTAAGTTTTTCCAGTAGGTTTGCTCTTGTTCTAGATCTGCAGCAAACAATGAATGCTGCTCAAACCAAGTTTGCTCAAACATCAGTTCAACGGTTTGGTTGGTCACCACCATGGTATATTCGGGCACAAGGCTTTTTTGTCGCTTTTGGTGGAACAAAATTGCTAAGCGCAATAGTGTGAGTAATTTAGCAAATTGTGGCTGTGATTCAATGTCTATTAGGGCTGTGAGGTCGACTGTTTTGATCTTTTTGCGATGAAAACGGATCAGCGCGCCAAGTAGTGTTTGTTGCTCTTGGGTAAAGCCAGGTAACTGACTATGGCTGACAACATAAGCACTGTGTTTGTGTATGCCTGAGGAGTTAATCGCGATACCCACTTCATGCAATTGCACGGCCCAGCGCAGTATTTCTAGGTCTAGGTTTTCTAGTTGCCAAGGTGCTTTTGCCGCATTAAACAGCCGCTTAACGGTTTGGCATATATTGGCGGCATGTTCGGTATCGACAGCATACTGATCTGCAAATGACGCTATGGTGCGGGCACGAATATCAAACTCATCGTTTTGCGCCAGTTCATGCAACAAGCCTTCTCGTAACGAGTGGTCACAATATGCCATTTCGGTCATATTAAGCTGATTAAACGCACCAATCAGTACAGCTAGTCCACCAGCAATGCTGGACTTTCTCTCCGGTGGCAGTGATTTTAGGTCTATGTGTTCTAACTTTTGTGCAGCAATAAAATGGGCTTGGATCTGCAATAACGTGGACAGCGTGAGTGTTTTACTGGCAAATAATTCTTCATTGATTGCGACTAAGGTTTTAATGGTTCCCGATGTGCCAAGGCAAGTTTGCCAGCCTTCTTTTTGATAGCTTGCGGTGATGGCTTCAATATTTTGCTCAGCTTCAATCGTCGCTTTTTGAAACCGTTTTTCTGTCACTTTACCATCATCAAAGTAGCGTTTGCTCATGGTGACACAGCCAATATCTCGGCTGGTAAGCAGCTTATGGTGATGGTGTTTGCCGATGATCATTTCTGTACTGCCACCGCCGATATCAATCACCAGTCGATTGCCGTCATCATGTATATAATTCGCAACGCCTTGGTATATCAACCTGGCTTCTTCTTGACCAGAAATCACGTTGATTTTATAAGGAAAAACCTGTTTAGCTTGCTTTAAGAAGTGACGCAAATTTTGACATTTTCTGAGAGTATATGTTGCAGCGACTTCGACGTGCTTTTTTTCATAGCCTTTGAGTGTCGCCGCAAATTGGGCAAGTACATGCAGCGCCCGTTCAATGGCGTCATCATCAAGATGGTTATCTTGATCGAGCCCCGCCGCCAAATAAACTCGTTGCTTTTCTTTGTGCAGTATTTGTAATCGACCATCTACCTCCCTTGCAACCACTAAATGAAAACTGTTTGAGCCTAAATCAACGGCTGCAAAAGAAGGGTATGTTGTCATATTAAGTCCTACTGCTTTCCCATTTTTTAATGTGATCATAGATGGCGATTTGTGAGCGGATCTTCTTTTTATTACCGCGATTCACATAGTTATTTTTTTGCTCACTATCAATTAATCGCGCTTTTACACGGTCTCGAAATTGTAGCTCTAACGTGTCAATGATCAACTGTTTCAACGATTCATCATAGATGGGCACGCCGACTTCAACGCGATGATCTAGATTACGGGTCATCCAATCTGCTGATGAAATATACACCTGTGGATTACCGTCATTTTCAAATACCATGACTCGCGGGTGTTCTAAGAATCTATCGACAATGCTGATCACGCGAATGTTGTCACTGAACCCTGCAAGGCCGGGAACCAGAGCACACATACCGCGAATGATCATGCGGATTTTAACGCCTTCCATTGCCGCACTGTAAAGCTTTTCAATTAGCTCTTTATCGACCAGATTATTTACCTTAACGGTGATACGTGCGACCTTGCCTTCACGTACATTTTTGACTTCTTGATCTATGAGCGAATATATTTTTTCCCGCGCATTGAGCGGCGAGATCATGAGATGCTTGAAGGTAAATGGGCGATAGCTCGTTTCGATGAACTTAAAGACATCATCGCATTCATTGCAGATATCGGGGTGCTTTGTAAACAAGCTGAAATCAGTATAGATCCGCGCTGTTTTTTCGTGGAAATTGCCTGTGCCTATGTGCGCATATTTGACAATTTGCCCCTTTTCTTTGCGGTGGATCACACACAGCTTACTATGCACTTTAAGGGCCGGTAACCCGACCATCACTTTGATGCCATACTCGCTGAGCATTTTCGCCCACTCAATGTTGTTTTGCTCGTCAAAGCGTGCTTTGAGTTCAACCATCACAGTGACTTTTTTGCCATTTTTCGCAGCGTTGATAAGTGATGCGATTAGCTGAGAACGACTGGCTACTCGGTAAATATTGATCTTAATCTGAGTGACTTTGGGATCAAATGCGGCTTGGCGAACATACTCCAGCATATGATTGAAAGTGTGGTACGGATAATAAAGCAATATATCTTGATCAGAAATTGCTTTGAAAGCGCTGTCATGTTTATCAAATGCGCTGCTTTTTAAGGGCGGTAAAGGCTTGTTTTCTAAATATCCTCTACCGACATTGGGGAAGGCGATAAAATCTCTAAAGTTACGATAGCTGCCTCCAGGAATAAGTGCGTCTTGATGTGTTACGCCCAAACGTTTTTTCATCACTTTCATGATGGAGTCCGGCATGGCTTCGTCATAGGTAAGACGAACAGGCTCCGCATATAAGCGCTGTTTGAGTCCTTTCGACATTTTGTCCAGCAGACCTTCTTCTAATTCATCGTCTAAGTTGTACTCGGCGTCGCGAGTGAGCTTTATTTCGTACCCCTCGATGTGATCAAACGATAAAAAGTTACTAAACACCTCACGTAAATGATGCCTGACGACATCATCAAGCAACATCAGGGTTTTTTGTCTGCGGGTTTTTTCTGGAGGTAAGATCACAAAGCGATCTAACCTATCTGTTGGCAACTCTAGTAAGGCATGATGATGTTTGTCGTTGTCGTTACGCATTTCTACAAATAAGTAGGTCATGGTATCGTTGATTAAGTCTGAGTAATCTCTATTTTCAGTCAGTAAAATTGGCGAGAGGTGCTGTAAAACCTGATCATTAAAATAATCTCGAAGCCACTGCTTGTGGAATTCTGAGAGCGCTTCAGGCTGCTTGACATGAATGTTATGGGCATTCAAATCATTGAATATTTGCTTATGGATATGATTAAACTTTTTCCCTAAAGAGAGTACTTTTTTTTGTATTTGATTGAGCAGCGCTTCGTTTTCTTCGAAGTGGGCATCAGGTAAGTTACTCAGCAGGATACGGCGTTTCACATCGGCAACACGCACGCGAAAAAACTCATCAAGGTTATTTGAAAAGATCCCTAAAAAACGGATGCGTTCAATGATGGGGTTGTTTTTATCTTTGGCCTCTTGCAAGACTCGCTCATTGAATGACAGCCAGCTAAGCTCTTTTGCAAAAAAGCTGATTGCTTTGGGGTCGCTAGATAGTGCGTGCATTTTACATTCCATAGTAACGATAGCTTATTCTAGAGTATGTCCAGAATGTGACACTTATATGACAGCGGGTACAACCGAGCAAAGAAGAGAAGATATGGCAGTGGTCAAACCTGTCTGCCATATGAGTGTAGAATATATTTGATTTGTTGGTATGTTTAAAATCAAAAATTAGTCGGGTTCAACATCCACAATGAGGTCACTGGTGATGGCTTCTAAAGCGTCCACAACATGCTCTTTATCCATACCTGGAGGTAGGCTGACAGTGGCAAATGCACTGAAAATTGGTAGCCCCCAGTTAGGTGCGCTTTGCTGTCTAGAATTCAGGTGCGTAATGTTTGCGCCTTTGTGACGAATGACGGTAGAAAGCTCTTGGATAATGCCTGGACGATCATTGCCCGTGATAACCAAGTTGAGTTTTTCTATTTGAGTTTCAGGCTTGCTGTGCACGCCGTGTTCAATGCGGACCTCAAGCTCTGGTAATGTATGAAGTGCATCTTGTAATGCTTGTAAATGCTCTTCTGCAACTTCTACGAGTACGATACCTGCGAATTGACCAGCTAAATGGCTTAAGTTACTGGTTGCCCAGTTACCATGGTGCTGTAAAATTGTGGCAGATATTTCTTCTACGAGACCAGGTCGGTCCTTACCTATAAGTGTTAATACTAACTGCTTCATATCACATGTCTCTTATTATTAAATGCCTTTATGGCGGTGGTGGAAAAGCGATTAATCGCCCTTTAAGGCTAGTAAAAGTCAGAGATATTTCCAATCAGATACAGCTTGCTTTGTAAACAAATGCAAATGAAAACGCAATGCATTCAAAAGAGGATTTGCGTGGGCGTAATAAAAGTTAAAAAAAGGAACAAATTCATCATGGCTGATGTAACATAACTGTCATCTTGATGAAATATAATGCGCCGCAACTTGATAATAAAAAGGTGTTTTGATGACTTCCAATCCGCAAAAACCGTCCTTCAAAACGGATAGAAGCCGTCTCTTTAAAGACCGCTTTGCCCAATTTGGCATTACCTCGGGTGGGGTGATGGTATTGGTTGCTTTGCTTCTGATCTTCTTTTATTTACTTTATGTCGTACAGCCGATATTTGAATCGGCAAGTGTGACTAAACGCACGGAATTAGCTCTTCAAAGTAATAAAACGTATTACGGATTAGGCATGGAAGAGCAAACTGAAATTGCTTACTTACTTGATAGTGCAGGGCAAGTTGATTTTTATCAAATCAAAGGCGATAAGTCTGGTGAACAGCTGAGCTCTCTAACTGTTGAGTTAGACGGGCAAGTTAACAGCTTTGCACAGAGCGCACCTTTTTTAGGTATATATGCCTATGGCTTAGATAATGGTCAAGTCCAGTTAGTTAAACCGAGTTTTCTGATCTCATTCCCCGGTAATGAGCGTGTGATGAAGCCGCGCTTGAGTTATCCGCTAGATGGCGTTCAGCTGGTCGTTGATGAGCAAGGTCAAGCTATCAAGCAATTTGCTTTCAGTCATTATGAAGATAAAACCGCCGTGATCGCGCAAACTGAAGATAAGCGCGTTATCTTTGCCTCGTTTAGTGCAGAGGAGAATATGTTCTCTGGCGAAATAGAGTGGGCGGTTGAGCGCAGCTTATTGCCGATTGAAGGGCGTATTGATGAAATGTTGATATCGCCAGACACCACCCGTGTATTAATTCGCTCGGCAAACCAGATTTACGTATTTGATACGCGTTTTGCCGATGAGGTAGAGCAGATTCAGTTGCTTGCAGCGAACGAAGAAAACGCCAATCTGGTTAATATGAGCTTATTGGCTGGTGCCAACTCATTGATGATCAGTAATGACAATGGTGAAGTATCGCAGTGGTTTGAAGTCAATACGGATGACGGGCGTCAGTTTGCCAAGATCCGCGCATTTGAAAGTATCGCAGGTGCACAAGTCGATATCTTCAGTGAGTTTTATCGCCGTACTTTCTTTACCACGACCAATACTGGTGAGTTAGGGCTTTATTATACAACAAGTGAAGCGCACCTTTGGCAAGGTAAAGTCACTGATGGGGCGATTGAGCATTTCGCAGTATCACCTCGTTCCAATGCAGCGTTGTTGTTATCTGACAAGACTTTGAGCGTAGTTGAGCTTCACAATGAGCACCCAGAAGTAACTTGGTCCGCACTGTGGCAAGAAGTGTGGTACGAAGGTTACCCTGAGCCTGCATATACTTGGCAGTCAACCTCAGCAAGTGATGACTTTGAGTCTAAATTCTCCTTGGTGCCAATCTCATTTGGTACGATCAAAGCGGCTATGTATGCGATGTTATTTGCAGTACCAATTGCGCTGTCAGCAGCCATTTATACCGCTTATTTCATGTCGCCGGAGCTGCGTCGAGTGGTCAAGCCTACAGTAGAGATCATGGAAGCTTTACCAACCGTGATCTTGGGTTTCTTAGCTGGCCTTTGGTTAGCGCCATTGATTGAAGCGCATTTACCGGCCATCGTTGCATTGTTGATATTGTTGCCGATTTCTATCCTTGCGACGGCATTTGGCTGGACTAAATTGCCGAAGAAAATCCGTCACTTACTGCCAGATGGCTGGCATTCAATATTACTTATCCCTGTTGTGCTTTTCATCGGTTGGTTGTCTTTTGCAATCAGTGACAGCATTGAAGTTTGGATGTTTGGCGGCAATGTTCGTCAGTATCTAACCAATGAATTAGGCCTCACGTTCGACCAACGTAACTCTTTGGTTGTGGGTATTGCGATGGGTTTTGCGGTGATTCCAACTATTTTCTCTATTGCTGAAGACGCAGTATTCAGTGTGCCAAAGCATTTATCAAACGGTTCCTTGGCATTGGGCGCAACACAGTGGCAGACATTGGTTCGCGTGGTTCTATTGACAGCGAGCCCTGGTATTTTCTCAGCAGTCATGATGGGTTTAGGTCGTGCCGTGGGTGAGACCATGATTGTACTGATGGCAACGGGTAATACGCCAATTATGGATTGGAGTATCTTCCAAGGTATGCGTACGCTTGCCGCAAACATTGCTGTGGAAATGCCGGAGTCAGAAGTGGGTAGTTCTCACTACCGAATTCTATTCTTAGCCGCTTTTGTACTGTTTATTTTTACATTTATCTTTAACACGGTTGCTGAATTTGTTCGCCAGCAGTTACGTGATAAATACAGCTCGATGTAATGGAGTAATGACATGGTAAGACAATGGTTTAAGTCAGGATCTCCGTGGATCTGGATGACAGGTGGTGCAGTCAGCATCAGTTTAATCTCGGTGATTGGCCTATTGGCAATGATCGCGTGGAAAGGGTTGAGCTTCTTTTGGCCAACAGAAGTTGTGCAGTTTGAGCTTGAAGGTTCTGTTGCGAAGCAAACAGTTATCGGTGAAATCTACGACCGTGAAATGGTGCCTAAAGAGCGCTTAGTCGCTGCTGGGTATGATTTATCGGATTATAAAGACGAGTATGTAGAGCGTCTTCTAGTTAAAACCGGTAACCGTGAATTTGTTGAGCTAGATTTTCGTTGGATTTTAACAACGGATATTCAAAGTCAATCAGTGCCTGAAGAGATGGCGGTTTTTGAACGTAGTAAAAACGGTAACTTTTATGGTTATGTCGTTCGCGTCATCGAAGATGGTCAGGTGGTCTCGCAAAACCCAGTTGCGCGTTTAGCAGAGTTAGTCGAGCGCGCCGTAGATTTAAATGAAGAAGCATTAGATCTTCAAAATGGCGATATTGGCCATATTAACTATGAGCTTGAAAGATTGCGCCTAAAGGAGCGTGGTTATCAGCTTGATAATGAATTAACAGCAGAAATTAAAGCGGACCTAGAAGCGCAGCGTGCACAGCTTCGTGAAGACTACAAAGTGTTTGAAATGCGTTTGTTTGAACTGCGTGGTGATGCAAAGCGTGACTATGTCGTCGTACGTGATATGCGCGGCGAAGAAGTGACTTTACCACTTTATCAAGTTCTGGATGTGTGGTTCCCAAACAATATGGGCTTCTTTGCTAAAGTTGGTCATTACTTCTCACAAACGGGTAAATTCATCAGTGATGACCCACGTGAAGCGAATACCGAGGGCGGTGTCTTCCCAGCGATCTTCGGTACTGTTTTCATGGTGATGTTGATGGCAGTGATTGTTACGCCATTTGGTGTGGTAGCAGCAATTTACTTACACGAGTATGCAGCGAAAAACGCCGTGACTAAAATGATCCGTATTGCCGTGATTAACTTGGCAGGTGTCCCCTCTATTGTTTACGGTGTATTTGGCTTAGGTTTCTTTGTATATATGCTTGGTGGCTCTCTTGACCAATTGTTTTACCCAGAAGCTGCGCCAAGTCCAGTATTTGGTACGCCAGGGGTAATTTGGTCAGCGCTGACACTGGCTATTTTGACATTACCTGTTGTAATTGTGTCAACTGAGGAAGGTTTGTCACGTATTCCAAGTTCAGTTCGTCATGGTTCATTAGCACTGGGAGCAACAAAAGCGGAGACGCTATGGCGTATTATCGTGCCAATGGCCAGTCCAGCTATCATGACCGGTTTAATTTTAGCAGTTGCGCGCGCAGCGGGTGAGGTTGCACCTCTGATGTTAGTGGGCGTGGTAAAAATGGCACCAACCTTACCACTTGACGGCAACTTCCCTTATATTCACTTAGATCGTAAGTTTATGCACTTAGGTTTCCATATCTATGATGTTGGTTTCCAAAGTCCAAATGTTGAGGCGGCACGCCCATTGGTCTATGCAACAGCCTTCTTACTTGTTACGGTGATCATTGCGCTAAATATTACAGCAATTGGTATTCGTAACCACTTACGCGAAAAATTCAGAGCTCTAGAGCACTAATAGTACAGATTTGAAATAGGTATCCTTTTATGATTACAGTAGCGCCACAAGTAAATAACGCAGATGCTAATACGAAATTAGATCTTGCCAACTTGAGCCCAGAGCAAACCGCTTTAGAGATCAAAGACCTTGACCTTTACTATGGTGATAAGCAAGCTCTGAGTAAAATCAACATGTTGATCCCAAAGGGTCAAGTAACCGCGTTTATCGGCCCATCAGGTTGTGGTAAGTCAACGTTATTGCGTTGTATCAACCGTATGAATGACTTAGTCGATACATGTCGCATTGAAGGTGAAATTAACCTTCAAGGGCAAAATATCTATGATAAAAGCGTTGATGTTGCAGCACTGCGACGCAACGTGGGTATGGTATTCCAAAGACCAAACCCTTTCCCTAAGTCTATTTATGAAAATGTCGTTTACGGCCTTCGCCTGCAAGGTATTAAAGACAAGCGTAAACTTGATGAAGTTGTAGAGCGTTCATTGCGCGGTGCGGCACTTTGGGATGAAGTGAAAGATCGTTTACATGACAGTGCATTTGGTCTTTCTGGTGGTCAGCAGCAGCGTCTTGTGATTGCGCGCTCTATCGCTATTGAGCCTGAAGTATTACTACTGGACGAGCCAACCTCGGCACTAGACCCGATTTCAACACTGGTTATCGAAGAACTCATCAATGATTTAAAAGATAAGTATACTGTTGTTATTGTTACGCATAACATGCAACAAGCTGCACGTGTATCTGATCAAACTGCTTTCATGTATATGGGCGAGCTCATTGAGTATTCAGATACCAATACACTATTTACAACACCAACGAAGAAGAAGACCGAAGACTACATCACAGGTCGTTACGGTTAATTTATGACAGTGTGGTTGCCCACATACTGGGCAACTTGTTGGAGTTGTTATCAAAGGTAGGGTTTTAGATGGAACATAATATTAATAAGCATATCTCTGGCCGCTTTAATGAAGAGCTAGAAAACGTAAGAAATCATGTATTAAGTATGGGCGGACTGGTTGAGCAGCAACTTAACCTTGCACTGGATGCCGTTAGCACTAGTAATGCGGACAAAGCGCGTAAAGTGAGTGAGAATGACTATCAAGTTAATGCAATGGAAGTGAACATTGATGAAGAGTGTACGCGTATTATTGCTAAAAGACAGCCAGCAGCCAGTGACTTAAGATTAGTTGTCGCCATTGCTAAAACGATTGCGGACTTGGAGCGTATTGGTGACGAAGCGGAACGTATCGCCAAAGTTGCACTTGATTCATTCACCAAAGATCAGCAGCACCTGCTGGTAAATGTAGAAAACATGGGTCGCCTAGTATCTAAAATGTTGCATGATGTGCTGGACTCTTTTGCTCGAATGGATGCACAGCGTGCATTTGAAGTGCATAAAGAAGATGCCAAAGTAGATAGAGAATATGAAGCGCTTACCCGCCAAATTATGACTTATATGATGGAAGACCCGCGTTCTATCCCAAAAATTATGGACTTGGTTTGGTCGGTACGTTCACTTGAGCGTATTGGCGATCGCTGTCAAAACATCGCTGAATATGTCATTTATTTTGTCAACGGTAAAGATATTCGCCATACCTCTCAAGAAGATATCGAAAAGACTTTATAGGTTTACAAGGGATTAGTCGGAATAAATTGGACGATTAATCCCAAGTTCACGATAAAAATCGTTCACAATTTCGGTTAATGCTGTAAACTTGGCCTTTGCACATGCATATAATTATGATTTAAGGGTCAGTTATGCCTAGTAATGCGTTTTTAGGAGTCTTTGCAAAATCTCCTATAAAGCCGATTGAAGAGCACATCAAGATAGTGCATCAAGCCAGTGAAAGCTTGATCCCGTTCTTTGAACATGTCTTCAAAGGGGAGTGGACTGAAGCGGATGCACTTCGCGTTAATATTCGTAACCTAGAACGTGAAGCAGATTCGCTTAAGCGAGAAGTACGTCTTCAGCTGCCTCGCGGCCTATTTATGCCAGTTGAACGGACTGATTTACTGGAACTTATTACCCATCAAGATAAAATTGCCAATAAAGCCAAAGACATCGCTGGTCGAGTCGTTGGTCGTGAAATGGTGATCCCCGAATCGATTCAAAAAGAGTTTGTTGCATACCTATCTCGTTGTGTAGATGCAACCAAACAAGCCTCTAAAGCGATTAACGAGCTGGATGAGCTGTTAGAAACAGGCTTCAGAGGCCGTGAAGTTGTATTAGTCGAGAAAATGTTGAGTGAGCTTGATGCCATTGAACAAGATACCGATGACATGCAAATTAGAATTCGCCAAGAACTTCGTCAAGTTGAAGCTGATCTTAACCCGGTAGATGTGATGTTTTTATACAAGATCATCGAGTGGGTAGGGGAATTAGCCGATATCGCGGAGCGTGTTGGTGCTCGCCTCGAGGTAATGTTAGCACGCTGATTTATCAGCGATAGTTTATAAAGAAGTACACCGTTGTTACTCTCAAAGCCTAGACTAGAGAGCGGCGGTGTTGTGTTTGTTTAATAACTATTTATATGTGTTCTCATAATCAAGAGTGTGACGAGATAAGCGTATAAATACATAATCAGTGTTTAAAAAACACTAAAGGTTTTTCAATGGATATCATTGCTTCTCATGGCTCGATGTTAGTACTCATCGCAGCGGCAGTTGGTTTCTTTATGGCTTATGGTATTGGTGCAAACGATGTTGCAAACGCCATGGGTACTTCAGTGGGGTCAAAAGCCCTTACAATCAAGCAGGCAATCATCATTGCGATGATTTTTGAATTTGCTGGTGCCTACCTAGCAGGTGGTGAAGTAACGTCGACGATCCGTAAAGGGATCATAGATGCAGCCCCGTTTGCTGACATCCCTGAACTAATGGTGTTAGGTATGATCTCGGCACTATTCGCTGCAGGTACTTGGCTGTTATTAGCGTCAGCACTGGGCTGGCCGGTATCAACGACGCATTCAATCATTGGTGCAATCATCGGTTTTGCTTTAGTTGCCGTAGGCAGTGAAGCTATCCAGTGGGGCAAAGTAGCTGGTATCGTAGGTAGCTGGGTTGTAACGCCTGCAATCTCAGGCTTCATTGCTTACCTTATCTTTATGAGTGCGCAAAAGCTGATCTTCGATACAGACAAACCGCTTACTAATGCAAAGCGTTTTGTGCCTTTCTACATGGGTCTAGCTGGCTTCGTAATGTCTTTGGTTACGATCAAAAAGGGTTTAAAGCACATCGGTATTAACCTAGGTACTGTTGAAGGCTATGCGCTTGCGATTGGTATTGCAGTATTGATTGGTCTAATTGGTAAAGTGTTTATTGCACGTATGAAGATGGATCCAAATGCAGATAAGCAGATGCAGTTCAATAATGTTGAGAAAGTATTTGCTGTATTAATGGTTCTAACAGCGTGTTGTATGGCTTTTGCACACGGTTCAAACGATGTAGCAAACGCGATTGGCCCACTAGCAGCGGTTGTAAATATTGTAGAAAACAACGGTGAAATGGCGAAAAAAGCTGAGCTTGCTTGGTGGATCTTACCACTAGGTGGTTTAGGCATCGTAGTTGGTCTTGCTGTATTAGGTAAAAAAGTAATTAAAACCATTGGTGAAGGTATTACTCACCTGACACCAAGTCGTGGCTTTGCAGCTGAACTTGCAGCGGCATCGACGGTTGTTATCGCTTCAGGTACTGGTTTGCCGATTTCGACGACACAAACATTGGTAGGTGCCGTTTTAGGTGTTGGTATGGCACGCGGAATCGCAGCACTTAATATGGGTGTGATCAGAAACATTGTGGTTTCTTGGGTTATCACATTGCCAGTCGGTGCAGCCCTTGCTATTGTTATATTCTATATTTTGAGAAGCGCGTTCGGCGTTTAACAAAAAAACAGACTTTTAGCTTGAAAAGATCTCAGCGCCATTGGTGTTGGGGTCTTTTTATTTATGGGTATACCAGTGAATAACTTACCAAGTATAAAACAATTACAATATCTGATTGCTGTGCATCAGCAGCAGCACTTCGGTCGTGCTGCAGAGGCATGTTTTGTCGGTCAATCTACACTCAGTAGTGCGATTCAAAACCTGGAAGAAACGCTTGGCTGTCAATTGATTGAGCGTGAAAATCGTAGCTTGATGTTTACGGACGTGGGTGAAGAAGTTGTTGCGCGAGCGAAGAAAATCATTGATGATTCAATTAGCGTTGTTGAGTTAACTAAAAGTTTTAAAAATCCATTGTCTGGCAAGCTTGTATTGGGGTTAATCCCGACGATTGCTAGCTTTATTGCTGCGCCTTTGTACCAGTATTGCCAAGAGGTTTTCCCAAATCTTCAACTCGTATTGGTAGAGGACACCAGTGATAGGCTACTAGATAAGTTGGAGCACGGTCAAATTGATATGGGCATATTAGCTCTGCCGTACAGAACCGATAAATTCCATACGCAGATTTTGACTAAGGACCATTTCTCTTTGGTCCATCACCAAGACTATGCGATCCCTGAAGTGCTAGAGGATTTTAATTTGCTGCCTAAAGACAGTGTGTTCTTACTAGAGCGTGAGCACTGTATGACAGGACACGCATTGAGCGCGTGCAATCTGACTCGCAGTGAGTGTATTAACCCATTTGAGGCTGCGAATTTGCATACGTTATTGAGCATGGTTGAATACCAAAATGGCGTGACTTTTCTACCTCAAATGGCGCTCAACGCCGGCATTTTAGAGGGGAAGCCTATGGTAACGCTATCGCCTCAAGCGGATGCATATCGTGAGATAGGTCTTTTGTGGCGCAAGACTACAGGCAGAATTCGTGATTTTAGATTATTCAGTAATGAAGTGGGTGAGTTTATTAAAAAGCAGTGCCAATAGCACTGCTTTTGAATAGCATGAAATCATTGCTTAAGTCGAACTGAGCTTGCTCTGTGACATAATATTGGGTAAAAATAATAAGTATACCCATACAACTAGGTTAAAATACGGCACGAATCCTAATACCGTGAATAGCTTAGTTGGATACCCTTTTTGTTTGGCGCAGCGGTAACATTGTAGTGTGATCAAACAATGCACCAGTGATAGAAACAGAATAAACTGAAACATACTTATCTCCCCGAATTCCATTACGAGATGTGCTCAAATCCATTGCATGTCTTCTACTTATATGTATATAAGTTAAAAAAGAAGACATTCATTGCGAGCTTTTATTATAGTTGAGTTTTTAATCGACTGCAGCGACTTTTTTCCCCGTTTTGATTAGCATGCTGTTTTTAGGGATAAAATAGTTTCTAATTGATGCTTAAGTTGCTCGATAGGGAGTGGCTTTGAAATGAAGTAACCTTGACCATAGTCGACCCCAATTTTGTTTAACTCATCAAAAATTTCTTTAGTTTCAACATATTCTGCAACTGAGCACTTATCTAGCGAATGACTAATATCATTTACAGCTTTGACTAAAGCGAGATCAATGGGGTCGTTTAACATGTCACGCACGAATGAACCATCTATTTTGACGTGCTGTGCTGGCAGTTGTTTTAAGTAACTGAAGGTACTGAAACCGGTACCAAAATCATCAATTGAAAAGTGACATCCGAGTTGGTTAAGTTGCTTGATCATTGACTGAGTTGCACTGAGGTTATTGATACTCGCAGACTCAGTGATCTCGAAAATAATGCAGTGTGCAGGCACCTGAAAGTCGCGCAGGCAAGCCTGTATATGTGGCATGAGTCGTTCATCGAGAAACGATTGCGCAGAGAGGTTGACTGACAGCTGATGTAGTTCAGGGTAATTGGCAACCGCGCGAATACTCTCTCTAATCACAGACTGATCCATTAAAAATGTATCATTGAGTAGCTCAAGTGCGGGTATAAATTGATTTGGATAAACCAAATTACCATCAATCTCAAGGCGAAGTAGTGCCTCGAAATACGCGATCTGATTGTTTTTAAAATCCCAGATAGGCTGATAGTGAAGTTCAAACTGATTGTTTTTAAGTGCCTCTCGAACACTATGTCCCCACTCTAAGCCTGTTTGTAGGGTACTATTTTTAGCATCTTCTTTGGTATAGCAGTGAACCAGATTTCGCCCAAGATTTTTCGCGATATAAAGAGCGATGTCAGATTGCTTTAGGCATTCGCTTGGATCGCAATTGCTTGGTGAAATTAAAGTTAAACCAATTGAGCAACTGATTGTGTAGCTGGCTTCTTCAGAGTGAAATTGGTGACTTTCAATGGCGCTACAAATACCCTCTGCGATCATATGGGCATCAAGTAAGCGGGTATTTTTGAGCAGAATCGCAAACTCATCGCCGCCTATACGGAAAATAAGATGCTCTTGGGCAATATGAGCGCGAAATAGTTGAGCCACCTCTTGGAGCACAATATCACCTTGCTGGTGGCCTTTACTGTCATTAATGATCTTAAAGTGGTCTAAATCAATGTAGATTAATGCATGTTCTGTATTGAGATTTTGCGCGGCCTCTTTGCAGAAATGGTTCAGCTGTTGGTCAAAGTAATAACGGTTATGAAGGCCTGTGAGCGTATCGTGTAATGCTAAGTGGCGTAACTGTAATTCAGCTTCCTTTCGTTCATGTATGTTATCAATTGTTGCCGTGATCGATGCGCTATTTGTCTGATTTTTAATGAGTTGAAAACGACACTCTACCCAAATTGCAGCGCCTGATTGGTGTGTTAATTGTAATTCGACGTTGGATGCGTGTGGACCGTTGAGTACATCTGTTATGGCCGTATTTAAAGCAAGAAGATGATCTGGGTGCACATATTCTCTCAGCTTTGTGGCCAAAGTCGATTTAAGTTTGTGCCCAGTGAGGTGCTCCCAAGCCGGATTAATAAAGCGTATGCAGCCAGTGGCGTCTAATTCAAGCACAACGGTATTTAGATGTAAAAGAATGCGTTGGTGCGCAGAGAAGAGTTCTTTATAGCTTTGCTCTCTGCGACTGAGTTGTTCTACTTTATTGGCAAACTCAGCATAGCTCACCATAAAGTCTTCACGTCTTGCGGCATGATCACAGACTTTGCTTAACAAAGATAAATTATAGGGGGCCCTAATAAAATCAGTTACGCCTAGCAGCAGCAGTTGCTCTGCATAATCGGCATTTCGACTATCTATGATAGTTACGATTGCTTGGCTAGGCTTATGTTGGAGAATATTGGCCACCAGCTCTTTGGTGCTTTCTGCCCGGGTAGATGTTGCATCGAGTAACACAATGGAGTAATCGTTTTGTAAAAACTCGGAGAGTGCAGCATTTTCGGTTGATACCGTATTACAGCTAAAACTTAAAGCAAGATGATCGCTGATACTCGCAGCTTTTTTACTATTAGGTTCTAACAGAAGTAAATTCAGTCTGCTGCTTTTTTCGAGATGAGTCGACAGAACATTGGCCAGAACTTGCGGCAGTACGTCATGCCTTTCTAAAGGCAGCACGGCATCGATGCTGTAACTTCTAGCCGTGGTCTCAGCTATGCGTTCACAATAGGTAGGTGGGATCAGAACAATAGGTGTGTTTTTTGGGGTCTTGAGTAGCCCTGAACGGATCATACGCGAGAACCGCCAGCCATCAATTTTACCTACGTTCAGTCCACTGATGACCAGATCAACAGCTTGCTTTTTTAATAGCTGTAGAGCGGCTTGTGTGTCGCTTTGCTCTATTATTTGAAATACATTGAGCTTTTGTAACGTTCTTATTACGGTTTGACGCTCACCATGTTCGGCATTGACAAGTAGTAGAGTAAGCTGTTTAGCCATGGCGTTACGACCCCAAACCCATGTTTTAAGTTTTTAAATGTTGCCCATTAATACTTATTTGCATGTTTTATATTGCTTTTTTAGCAACATAAAAAGCGGACACCGGATATCTTGAAAAGAACTAATACATGCAAAACAGTCAGTAGAGTAAAGCTATTTATCACAACTGACAAGAGGTGAAAAAGTATGAATAGATCATGCTTGTTGCTTGATTTCATCATCTCGCAGCACTAGACTTGCCGCCTAATTGCACGATATGAGGTTTTATATGCGCGTTGCTGACTTTAACTTTGAACTTCCTGATGAATTAATTGCCCGTCACCCTAAGGCGGAGCGTACCAGTAGTCGCCTGCTAGCACTTAATGGAAATAACGGCGAATTAGAACATAAGATCTTTAAAGATATTATTGATCTGTTTGAGCCTGAAGACTTAATTATTTTCAATAATACCAAGGTGATCCCTGCTCGTATGTTTGGGCAAAAGTCCACAGGTGGCAAGGTAGAAGTTTTGGTTGAGCGCATTGTAGATGAACATCGAGTACTTGCGCATGTTCGTTCAAGTAAATCGCCCAAGCCAGGCGCAGAGTTGATTTTAGAAGGCAAAGCGCATGCAACTATGGTTGCACGCCATGGTGAGCTTTTTGAATTAGAGTTTAAAGGCGAGCACTCAGTACTGACAATTCTAGATGAAATTGGCCACATGCCATTACCGCCTTATATCGACCGTCCAGATGAAGAAGGTGACAAAGAGCGCTATCAGACCGTGTATGGAGAAAAGCCAGGCGCGGTTGCTGCTCCAACAGCGGGTTTGCACTTTGACGATAACTTAATGGCGCAGCTTAAAGACAAAGGTGTTGAAATGGCCTTTGTGACCTTGCATGTTGGTGCCGGTACTTTCCAGCCTGTCCGTGTTGATGACGTCAATGATCACCACATGCACTCTGAATATATTGAAGTACCTGATGAAGTTGTGGATGCCGTGGCTAAGTGTAAAAGCCGTGGTGGCCGTGTTATCGCCGTTGGTACAACGTCGGTACGTTCTTTAGAGTCGGCAGCAAAGGTACACGGTGGAGAGTTAAAGACTTTCTATGGCGACACGGACATTTTTATTTATCCTGGCTACCAGTTCAATGTGGTCGATGTGATGATCACTAACTTTCACCTGCCAGAATCGACCTTGATTATGCTGGTGAGTGCCTTTTCAGGGCAAGAGCATATCATGAATGCGTATCATGAGGCGATTGCACAAAAATATCGCTTCTTTAGTTATGGCGATGCTATGTTTTTGACTAAAAAACAGTAATATAGAATTTACAAACCGGCCAAGTGCCGGTTTTTTTATATTTACAACCAACGCTTTTTGATTTGTGACTTTATTTATCCCTTTTTAGCCCCAATATTAGAATTGCTCGGGCTTTATTGGTAGAATCTGACAGTTTACATGGCCTGTTTATTAGTAGGGGCCATTGGTTGAGTTTTGTTGGACTGTTTTTCCGACGCGAGGTAGTTATGAAATTTGAATTAGATTGTACGCATGGCAAGGCACGTCGCGGACGCTTAGTATTTGATCGTGGTGTAGTTGAAACACCTGCATTTATGCCTGTAGGCACTTACGGCACAGTAAAAGGTATGACACCAGACGAGCTAAAAGACACTGGTGCACATATTTGTTTAGGTAACACTTTTCACTTGATGCTGCGCCCTGGTACTGAAATCATTAAGCAGCACGGTGATTTGCATGATTTCATGAATTGGGATAAGCCAATTTTGACTGATTCAGGTGGTTTCCAGGTATTCAGCCTAGGTGCAATGCGTAAGATTTCTGAAGAAGGCGTGCTGTTTAAGTCTCCTGTGAACGGTGAGAAGATCATGTTGTCTCCAGAAAAAGCAATGGAAGTACAGCGTGACTTGGGCTCAGATATCGTCATGATTTTTGACGAGTGTACCCCATACCCTGCAACGGAAAAAGAAGCGAAAGATTCAATGGAGCTATCACTTCGTTGGGCAAAACGTTCTAAAGAAGCGCATGGTGATAACCCATCTGCTTTGTTTGGTATTATTCAAGGTGGTATGTACCCTGAATTGCGTGCTGAATCGCAAAAAGGGCTAGAAGACATCGGCTTTGATGGCTATGCCTTAGGTGGTTTATCAGTGGGTGAGCCAAAAGAAGAGATGGTTAAGATCCTTGACCACTGTGCATATAAAATGCCAGAACAGAAGCCACGTTACTTAATGGGCGTGGGTAAACCAGAAGACTTAGTTGAAGCTGTTCGTCGTGGTATTGATATGTTTGACTGTGTTATGCCAACGCGTAACGCGCGAAATGGACACTTGTTTGTTACCGATGGTGTGATTAAAATCCGTAACGCTGTTCATAAAACAGATACAAGCCCGCTTGATGCGGAGTGTGATTGCCACACATGTAAAAATTACTCACGTGCGTACCTGCATCATTTAGATAAGTGTAATGAAATTTTAGGTGCGCGTTTAAATACTATCCACAACTTGCGTTACTATCAGCGTTTGATGGAAGGTATGAGAAATGCCCTGACTGAAGGGACATTTGATGAGTTTGTCGCTGACTTTTATGAGCGTAGAGGGCTGCCAGTGCCGCCACTTGCTGATGTAGAAGCAGAATAAAGTTTTATATAAAAATTAAATGAGGAAGAGCAATGAGCTTATTTATTTCTAGCGCCCACGCAAGCACAGCGGCAGCCGCGCCAGCTGGTGGCGGTATGGAAATGCTTATCATGTTGGCTATTTTCGGTTTGGTATTTTATTTCTTAATTTACCGTCCGCAGGCCAAACGTGTTAAAGAGCACAAAGATCTAATGGGTGCACTTGGTAAAGGCGATGAAGTCTTAACGTCAGGTGGTCTAGTTGGTAAAGTTTCGAAGGTTGCAGAAGACAAAGATTTCGTGGTAATTGCCCTGAATGATCAAGTTGAAGTAACTGTACAGAAGTCAGCAGTGGCAGCCGTTTTACCTAAGGGTACAATGAAGTCGCTATAACAATAACAAAGGGATAATCCAGTGCTAAACAAGTATCCAATGTGGAAATACTTGCTTGTGCTCGCTGTTTTGGCCGTTGGCATTCTTTATGCCACCCCTAATATGTATGGTCGGGATCCGGCCATACAGATTTCAGGTAAGAAAGGGGCCAGCGCCGATTTAAGCGTACTTGATCAAGCAAATAAAACACTTCAAGACAATAATCTACCTATCAAATCTGCTGTCCTAGAAGAAGGGCAAGTTCTCATTCGCTTCAAGAATGTAGAAGATCAGCTTAAAGCACAGGATATCCTGCGTGGCGCACTGAGCGAAGACTACATTTCGGCTATTAACATGTCTCCAGCACAACCAGACTGGCTCAAGAGCATTGGTGCAAATCCAATGAAGTTGGGTTTGGATCTCAGTGGTGGTGTTCACTTCACAATGGAAGTAGACATGGCAACGGCATTAGGCAAAGCCCGAGAGCAAATGGAGCAAGATTATAAGAGCGATTTGCGCGGCGAAAAACTTCGTTATCGTACTATCCGTGAAGTTGCAAATAGCGACCGCGTTCAGGTTGTTATGCGCTCTGTGGAAGACAAAAAGGCCGCTGAACGCTTTTTGAAAAAGCGCTACCCCGGCAATGTTTTTGTTAACGACAGCAGTAACGAACTGGCGTTTTTCTCTAGTTTAAGTGATTTGAAAGTTCGTGAGCTTCGCGACTATGCTATCAAGCAAAATGAAACCATTATTCGTAACCGTATTAACCAGCTAGGTGTAGCTGAGCCAAACGTACAAAGGCAGGGGTCTGAGCGTATTATCGTGCAACTACCTGGTGTACAAGATACGGCGCGCGCTAAAGAGATCCTAGGTGCAACCGCGACACTCGAGTTCCGTGAAGTCGATGACAGAGCAGATACACGTACTGCTGCACAGGGCCGAGTGCCGGCTGGCAGTGAAGTGCTATATCACAAAGACGGTTACCCTGTTGTACTGAAAAAGCGAGTGGTCCTTGAAGGTGTTCACATTACCGGTGCGCAGTCAGGTATGGATGAATATCAACGTCCTCAGGTAAGTATTAACCTTGATAGCAAAGGTGGCGCGAAGATGAATGCCTTTACCAAACGTGCGATTGGTAAGAGCATGGCCACGGTATTTATCGAATATAAGCCGTCTGGCAAAAAAGATGAGAATGGTAAAGCGCTACCGCCTATTAAGGTGGAAGAAGTCATTAACGTCGCGACGATCCAATCTCGTTTAAACAACTCATTCCGTATTACTGGTATTGATAATCCAGCTGAAGCCCACAATTTGAGCCTACTACTCAGAGCGGGTGCATTGGTTGCGCCAATTCAAATCGTAGAAGAGCGTACTGTTGGACCAAGTTTAGGCCAAGAGAACATTGAGGCGGGTATGACAGCTGTGGTATTAGGCTTTGCGTTTGTGCTTGGCTTCATGCTGATGTATTACAAAGGCTTCGGTATCGTTGCGAATTTAGCACTTGCGGCTAACTTGGTGATGATCGTCGGTGTGATGTCTATGATCAGTGGTGCAACCCTAACCTTACCTGGTATTGCAGGTATCGTATTAACCGTCGGTATGGCCGTTGATGCGAACGTACTCATCTTTGAACGTATTCGCGAAGAGCTAGCGGATGGCAGAAGTCCACAGCAGGCTGTTCATTATGGCTATGACAGCGCATTTAGCACGATTTTTGATGCCAATATTACCACGTTAATTGCAGCCGTTATCTTGTTCTCAGTGGGTACAGGTCCGATTGCTGGTTTCGCAGTGACACTTGCGATTGGTATTTTGACGTCAATGTTTACAGCGATCATTGGTACTCGTGCCGTGATCAATGCCTTCATCGGCGGTAAACGCATCACGAAACTGTCGATATAGGAGCGAGCATGCAATTATTAAAATTATCGAGCACAATTCGCTTTATGTCGGCAAGAAAGTTGTCGATGGCATTTTCAGCGGTGTTGATTTTGGCTTCTATCGCGTCATTTATGGTGAAAGGTCTAAACTTTGGTTTGGACTTTACTGGCGGTACAGCGGTTGAAGTGGGCTTCTCACAACCAGCAGACTTACCTAAAATCCGTAAAGTGTTGGCTGAAAATGGCTTTGCAGATGCGGCTGTGACCTTATTTGGCTCGAGCCAAGAGGTATTGGTTCGCATTGCACCACGTGAAGATGTCAAAGCAGAAACCATTGGTAACGAACTTATCGATGCACTCAAGCTGGCAGATAGCAGTGTTGAAATGCGCCGAATTGAGTTTGTTGGCCCAAGTGTTGGTGAAGACTTAAAAGAGCAGGGCGGTCTTGCGATGCTGACGGCACTTTTATGTATCTTGGTGTATGTGGCATTTCGATTTGAATGGCGCTTTGCTGTGGGCGCGGTTGCGGCACTTTTCCACGATGTGATCTTAACAATGGGCTTGTTCTCGCTACTTGGACTTGAGTTTGACTTAACGATTTTAGCGGCGATCTTAGCGGTAATAGGTTACTCACTGAATGACACCATTGTTGTATCTGATAGGATCCGTGAAAACTTCCGTAAAGTGCGTATTGATGACACCTTAGAAATTATCAATATCTCATTGACGCAAACGATGAACCGTACACTTGTTACCTCAATTACAACCATACTTGTATTGATCGCTCTGTTTGTATGGGGTGGCCAAACAATTCATGGCTTTGCGACGGCGTTGTTATTTGGTGTATTCATTGGTACCTATTCATCAGTGTATGTTGCGAGCTCTGTTGCGGTGGCAATGGGTGTGAGCAAAGAAGATCTGATCCCAGTTGAAGTTGAAAAAGAAGGTGCGGATTTAGACGCAATGCCTTAATAAATGCCTATGCAGTGACGCTTGTTAGCTGACTGTTAGGCTAAAATTCAATTTTCGATCTGAATCAAGAAGGCCACATTTATTGTGGCCTTTTCTGTTTCAAAATGATGACAAGACTGTATAATGAGAATTGTTATCAATAATAATGAATTTGAGGATTATATGTATAAACAGCTAGGAATTGCATGCGCAGCTTTAGCGCTATTTGCATGTTCAGAACAACCAAGCACACAAGCGGCCAAGACTGAAGTACAAGCACCTGCAAGCGACAATGCACTAGGCCAATATAAAACTCAGGCAACTTCACTGTTAGCAAACATCAGAGAGCACAAATCTGCGACAGATCTTGAACAGGAGTCTGCAAATTTAGTCGCTACCTCGCGCGATTTATTAGCTGATTTTGTGACTAAGTATCCTCAGTGTAAAGATTATCTTGATGCGCTTGATAAAGCTGCTGATATTATTCCTACGCTGCCTCTAGAAGAGATAGAATCTGGTTACCATGAAGATGGTAAATTACCTGAGTACAGCGAGCCTGTTTGTTATCATGCGAAAGACCTATTAGTGCACCCAGCAACAGTGCAGGCGATTGCCAAACTTGGTTTCACTGAGAAAACGCACTATGAAGATGCCGAACTTGAAATTGTTGAAGTTATTGCGCATTTTGGCCAAGTTGAGATGGCATTAAAATAACCTCATCAGGAGATGAAAACGTTGTTTTCATCTCACTCTTCTTATTTTTGGTCTACTTACTCTCTTCATATTTATCCCCAATATTGGTAAATTCCATTGGATTGCAATCTAACTGTCATAAATCTTTGATATTTTGCTCGATTATTAAACACTTGAATTGAGTTTGGTTGTTTCAGTGGACCCTTTAAACGTCATATTGGATGACATTTTGCGAAATGAAGCTGTATATCCAATGTTTCAACCCATTTTTGATATTGCAAAAGAGCAGATACTTGGCTTTGAAGCATTGAGTCGCGGTAGTGTAAACAATGAGTTAGCACAACCTGATAAGATGTTTGCGGCGGCCAGTAAGTATGACCGACTATCTGAACTTGAGCTGCTTTGTCGTAAAAAAGCCATCGCCCAGTTTGCTGCATTAAACTTGCCGGGCAAACTATTTTTAAATGTGAGCCCTAAAGCCTTGCTCGACCCGCATCACCCAAAAGGGGAGACATTGCACCTGATTGAAGAAGCAGGCTTAAATAGCAGCCGTGTGGTAATTGAGGTGACAGAGCAAGATAAAGTGGGTGACGGTTTTCTGTTGCTAAAAACCATATCGCATTATCGCCAGTTGGGCTTTCAAATTGCGATTGATGATTTAGGCGCGGGTTACTCTGGGCTAAAGCAATGGTCGGAACTTTGCCCTGATTTTGTCAAAGTAGATCGTTACTTTATCGATTATTGCGACCAAAGCATCGTGAAAAGAGAGTTTCTCAAATCCATCATTGAGCTTGCTAAAGCAACCAATACAGCCGTCATTGCTGAAGGCATTGAGCGTGATGAAGAATTAAAATTGCTCAAAAAAATGGGGATAGTGAATGCACAAGGGTTTTTATTGGCAAGACCTAGTGCGGAGTCTAACGATTTAGCGATTGACCCCCGTGATGTTCTCAATGCGCAGATTCAATCAGAACCAGCAACGAGTCAATTCGAGCAATCCATGGCTATTGGCTGGCTTGCTCACGATGTGCCAGCCATTCATATGAGTACGCAGTGCATAGATGCTCATCGTCGTTTTGAACAGAATAAAGGCCTGACAAGTCTTGCTGTGCTCAATGATGCGCGGCAGCCTGTCGGGCTATTGCACAGAGATCAGCTTACAGAGGTATTTGCTGCTCCTTATGGTCATGCATTATTTGATAAAAAGCCAGTCGTTAAATTGATGGATAAACAGCCTTTGATCGTTGATGAGCAACAGCAGTTAGATTTTGTCAGTCAGCTCATTACTGAAAATGAATTTGATATTAGGCGACATATTGTTATCACTAAAGAAGGTCAGTATATAGGTTTGGCGCCTCTACGGGATATTTTAAAGCATATTACTGAAGATAAAATCCGCCATGCGCAGCATGCAAACCCGCTCACTATGCTACCGGGTAATGTCGCCATTAATGAAGCCATTGAACAGCGCCTTCGTGCTAAGCACAGTTTTTCATTGGCTTATATTGATTTAAACCATTTTAAGCAGTTTAACGACTTGTATGGCTATGCCAGTGGAGACAGTGTCATTAAATTGTTAGCGGATGTTACTCTGCAGGTATGTCAGCATAGTCAGTGCTTTGTCGGGCACATTGGTGGGGATGATTTTATGGTGGTGTTTGATCAAGCTGATGCGGAATCGCTTTGCCATCAGATCATTGAACAGTTTGAAGCACGCTCTAAATCCCTATTTACACCTGAACATGTTGCAGCTGGCGGCTACTGGGCTACTAATCGTGAAGGTCAAAAGCAATTTGTTCCGTTACTTACTCTATCTATTGGGCTCGTAAGCCCTGATGTAGAGTCCTGTAAAAATAGTCATCAGGTAGCTGCTTTGGCGACTGATGCTAAAAAAGAAGCGAAACGCTATCGTAATAGCTATTTGTTTGTGTGTAATCGAAGAAAACCGAGTGCACCTATGGTGAGGCTTGAAACGGCGGTTAATCATCTTTAACGCAATTACGCATTACTATATTTTTGAGATTCTAATAAAGGAGTGGAATAATCTGTGCGTATGGTACGGTGAATTTTGTTTTTTTGAACAAACTTATTGCTTCGAGACGATATATTATGAAATATATATACTTAAGGCGAAGGGAAATTCTCGCGCAGTTTATATATAGTAAATTATACCGTCGTAGTTACCGAGTAGCTTAATAGGTTTGGGGAACATGATGATCAGACAGTTTATTGGTTTTTGCTTACTATCTTTAGCGTTTACGAGTACGGCACAGGATATAAAGGAAACAATTTACGTCGCCAAAGAGCAGCGTCCACTTTACGACCGAGACCTATTTCTGTATGAGTTGTTGCAAAAGGCTTTAAAAGCGGCTGAATACGATGTCAATATTGAGCATGTCAAAGTACACCCTCATCAACAGCGTACTCTGATGGCGTTAAGTAAAGGGCAAGTTGATTTGCACTGGAGCATGACAAGCCCGGCAAGAGAAAAGCTGGCCATAGCAGTCAAGTTTCCTTTATTTGATGGTTTGATCGGCAAGCGCGTTCTTATTATTCATAAAGCGCAATACGAGCGTTTTAAACGCATTACAGAGTTAGCGCAGCTGGGTCGGTTCACTGCGGTACAAGGGCATGATTGGCCAGATACAAAAATCCTTTCAAGCAATGGCTTGAGTGTTAAGCCCATTGTAAATTATCAAGCCATGTTTGATATGGTATTACACAAGAAGGCGGATTATTTCCCTCGCTCTATCGTAGAGGCACAATCTGAGTTACTGAATCAAAACAACCCCGCACTCATGATAGTACCAGACTACTACCTGTCTTATCCTGCTCGTTTTTACTTTTTTGTAAATAAGGACAAAGCAGTGCTTGCTCAAAAGCTTGAAATAGGTTTGAAAAAGTTGAAGCACAGTGGTGCTTACAATGTATTGCTGCAGCGTTACTTTGACTTAAACATGCTATCTAACAGTCATATGCTGCCTTTAACAAACCCTTTTCATTAATATATCAACGCCTAATAGAAGGCACTTTAAAGTCATAGGCCTCTTTGTAGGTCAAAAACGTGAGTACCACGAGTACACCGCAAAATATTGAATAATTTAGGTAACCTGTTACATCAAACGCATAGTAAAAGAAAGTCATATCGTAGCCTTTACCATTGCGTATATAATTTTCAATTAATGCGAAAAAGCTAATTGCAGCGCTGATCAAGCATAACCAAGGTAAAATGCTATCAGCAAAGGTATAGCGTATTTTGTGCTTTGGAAATAATCGCTTCGAAATCTCAACTCGGTATGTTAAAGGGACTAAAATAATGAGCTCCTTAAACAAATGCACACCATAGATAAGGCTATTTTGTATTAGCCTGTCACCAGGTGTAGATACTAAGCTAATTAACCCAGTTGTAAAAATAATGTTCTCGAATAACACTGGGATCATCGCGATGAATGAAATTGAACATATGTTAACATCTCTTAGTCTATGTCCTATCAAAAACACTAAAGAAATAATCGATATATAGGCCAAGAAGAAGAAGTAGGTCGCGTCTTGAATAATAAAGATCACTACTACCATAACCACATAAGGCAGTAGTAGATCTTTGAATGCAAACTGTTTTGCCATAAATAATGCTTAACTTAAAACTAATTAAGAGTTTTTGGCGGGCGATGCTGCCCTATGGTTTGAATGCACAACAAGCTTCTCTTGTCGAGTCTTTCGCCCTTCTGAAAAAGGGTCCGCTGGACCTAATAAACCTGAACCGCCCGCAATTAAACGGCATTGTTTGTTAGCAATCATCTTCATAGTGATTATCCTTATTTCATTATCGTCTAGTCAGCTAAATGAATGTTAAACATTCTTTAGTTTCCAATGGCAACAGGCACAACGCAAGCCTTACTGCTTTACCAGAAGAAGCATCACCGGAACTAGTAAAAAAGAATTGTTTTATGGCCATTCTTTCGTACTTAATGTTCGATTAAATATGGGTGACTCATTGAATTTAACACCAAATAATTTGGAGTTAAACATTTTTTTACAAAAAAATAAGATGCTAAATTCAGGCCAGTTTGTGTAAAAAATTACCCAAAATAGAGAAGGTAGAATGTACCTATTCTATTTTGCAAAATTGATTAATGATAATCTTGTGATATTACAGCTTAAATTTTGCCATTTCGCTTTCTAACTGCGTAGCTTGCGCTTTAATACTGTCGGTTGCGGTATGTGCTTGTTGCGAGACGCTGGCTGTTTGAGACGCAGTATCAGAGATGATCACGACTCTTTTGGCTGTATCTTCACCTGCGGTTAGCTGTTCTTTTGCTGCTAATGCTATTTGATCACTCATTTGAGAAATGGCGCTTAAAGAAGATGCGACGCTGCGTAATGCTTCGCTTGCTTCCGATGACATGGTCACGGTTTTTTCACTGGTGGCGATACTCAGCGCTACGGATGACTTAGCTTCTTGAGTGGCTGATTGTAAATTACCTATCATGGTATGAATTTCTTCGGTGCTCGACTGAGTTCTTTGTGCCAGTTGGCGCACTTCATCAGCTACGACGGCAAAACCTCGACCTTGTTCTCCTGCTCGAGCGGCTTCAATGGCGGCGTTTAGAGCAAGTAGATTGGTTTGCTCTGCAATACTTTGTATCACACTCAGTACGTTTGCAATGTTGTTGACCTCTTCATCGAGCGCTTGAATATTGTTTCCAGCACTGTCTATCTGTTGCTCTAAAAGGGCGATTGCTTCAGTGGCATTGGAAGTCAGTCTATCAGCATTTTGTCCTTGGCTTTCGGCTTCCTGAACTGAGAATGCGGCTTGTTCGGCATGTTCTACGACAGTTTGGGCTGACGCGGTGAGCTCGGTAATAGCCGAAGCGACCATCTGTGTTTCTTCACTGAGACTTAAAGTTAAGCTTTCTAAATCATTGGAGCGTGCCTCACCATCAAAGCTCTGCTCTTTCAGTTTGTCACTGACAACCATTAGCCCGCTAACCACGCCTTTTAAGCCATCTTGCATATAGTGCATGGCTGCCATGATGCTGTAATCTTTGGCATTTGAGGTGTCAATACGAGAAGTTAGATTGCCGTGAGATACCTGTCTTACAATATCGAGCACATCATTGAGTTCTGCGCCAAGTTTGTTAGATAGAGATAGGCCATAACGTGCGACGGTGAAGGTGAGCGCAACAGCAATGATCAACGAGAGGGTTAGCAACCAGCTTGCTGTTTCCCAATATCTTTCATCTACTTCTTTGTAGCTGATCCCAGTGCCAACGTACCAGCCAAATAAAGACGTTTTCTGTACAACAGAGGTAAGATCCACAACTTCGCCATTTCGCTCAGAGTTCCAGTGGTATGTAATGATTCTATTGGTATTATTTCCTACTTTGCGCTCTACCAGTCTGCCAATGCTATTACCGCTGGCGTCTTTAAAATCATTGAAGCTTGTGCCATGTAATTGAGGGTCATGCGGTGCGGCAACAAAGTTAAGCTGCTCATCAACAACATAGACATATTCAGAGTCGTGATACTTGTTTTCTCTTAATATTTGAGCTGCAAGTTTTTTTGCTTCTTTCTCGGTTAAGTCACCCGACCTGACAAAGCTCTCAAATTGCTCAACGATGTTAACTGTACTTTTCATCAATTGATTAATACGTGCAATGTTATCTGTTTCGCTAGCATGGCGAAGTGATTGAAGCCCGAGCACAGCAACGGTAATTAAGGCGATAAAAATTGCTGCTGCAAAAAAGATTATTTTTAGTCGTAAAGTCAGGGTCGAAAACACAATATGCACCTTAGCAGAGTCAGTTAAAAAGTTGATGGCACTCTATACCTTTATGATTTATCATGTTTGAGCGCGCTATGTAAGTAGGACTTAACCGTATATAAGTAAAAATTAGATGATTTTTACTCATATGACGACTTTATTGCGCTCTACTTTGCATTGATTATGTCAACTTCTTGCTGAGTCAATGGGCGATATTCACCCTGTGCTAGGTTGCCGTCTAGTGTGATATCACTTATTTTTTCTCTATGTAATTCAACTACATGGTTTTCAACAGCTGCGAGCATACGCTTAACTTGGTGGTATTTTCCTTCACAGATCGACAGCCTCAACGCGTATTTATCAATCGCTTCTGCCTGTGCTGGGCGGGTCAGTTGCTTTTCATTATGTAAAGCGACACCTTGGCGTAAATTCTCTAAAGACTCTTCAGTAATTATTTCTTTTGTTTCAACAAGGTATGTCTTAAATTTTTGTTTTTTTGGGGAAGTGATTTGATGTGACCAGTCGCCATCATTGGTGATTAATACTAGCCCCGTTGTATCTATGTCTAGCCTCCCCGCGACATGAAAATCTTTTAAGTTCGGCTCATCAAGCAAGTCAAAAACAGTGGGGTGCAATTCATCGTGATTAGCACACACATAACCTTGAGGTTTATTGAGCATGAAATATCTTTTACCTAGATACTTCAGTTGCTTACCACTTACTTCGATTAGGTCATCAGCACTTATTTGCACGTCACTTTTTTTTGTCACAATGCCATTTATTGTTACTTCTCCTTTTTTAATGAGTATTTTTACTTTGCTGCGAGGAAGTTCATTTATGTGACTGACAAATTTATCTATACGGCATGGAAATTTCATTTATTTACTCTTACTAGACGGGACCAGATACTTACGTATTATGAATGATTTAATTTTTGCGATAAATAGCAGGATCTAAATCATACGGATGAACGCTTAAACTGACCGATTCAGGTAATAAACTTTCTAGTGTGCTAAGTAACTTTTCACTGAGTATTTGTTTTTGCGCTTGTGTTCTACCGACCAATAAGTGGACTTGAATGTGAACAAAGTCCAGCTTGCCACTGCCAAGAATACATTCAGCAAATGCAATTCGACGTGTCTTTATGGTTTGCTCATCAAACAAGTTAGTTTCTATGGTGCTTTGATGTATAGATTGGGTTAAATGTGTAAGGTCACACTGCAGCGAAGCTGAGTGTTCGATAATGATATGTGGCATAGTCTGTTTTAATCGCTTATGGAGGGTGACTATAATAAGTGGCTTCTACAGCTTATCCAAGTCAGAAATGAAATCTAAACAAAGCTTATGGTTAAAGTCAGACAAGGTTTAATGCTATTTAATCATCTGCTTACCTTGCCTTAACTTAATGTGACTTGGTATGGTGTTGGGTAATCATTATCTGGTCGTGTCGATTGAATATATGTTATCAATTTTTAAATCTAAACTATTATTAGAGTCTGAAGAGTCACAATCTTTGGTCGAGCTGTTTCTATGGGCGGCTGAGCATTTTGATAGTGAGTATTTTTTAAAAAATACTCAGATTGTGCAGCCAACAGAGCAGTATTTTCCCGATCGTGTCACAAGTGTAGAAGAAATGGCCCAGTCTGTTTTTCAGCGAGTCAGAAGCTACGCAGGTTTAACGCAGTGGCCGATAGCGTTAACGTCACCGCAAATGATGTCAATGCAGCAGACATTTCCTCATTTTTCGTTGTCCGATGGGTTGCGAGGAGAAGATGTGGTATTAACCAATAAACCAAGTTTACCGGTGCATGTCTCATATAATCCAAACCAAATCAATCAACCGCAAGATCTGGTGGCAAGCATGGCGGGGAGTATGGCATTAATGCTCATTCATCATGTTGGTAAATTACCACCGGGCGGTCAGCAAAATTTACCGGTAGCAGCGGATGTACTGGCGATATTTATGGGATTTGGCACCATGATATGTAATACCGCCTATCATTTTAGAGGCGGTTGTGGGTCGTGTTATAACCCGTATGCCAACCGTCAGGCAGCGCTCAATGAACAAGAGAGTATATTTTTGCATGCGTTAGTGTGCCACTTTAAAGGCGACGAACAGGGTGGAAAGCACCTGAAGCCTCATTTAAAGGGCATGTACAAAAAAGCGCAAAAACAACTAAAAAAAATATTACAGACCTCTGCGGATCCTATGCTGTTAGCCCTAGAGGATCGCAGTCGTGCTTGAGTATCTAGATGAGTTTTTAATTATTGCCGTCGCACACTTTTTTGCAGTGGCAAGTCCTGGGCCTGATTTTGCGATAGTATTAAAGCAGAGTGTACAGCAAGGGCGAAGAAATGCGCTTTATACCAGTGCTGGCGTCGGTTTAGGGATTTTTGTGCATGTTTCATACTGCTTGTTGGGCGTGGCACTTGTGCTGTCAAAATCTCCAGACTTATTTAATTTATTCAAGTATGCTGCGGGTGCCTATTTAGCGTACATGGGAGTGCAAGCCCTTAGAGCACAAAAAAACCTTGAGCCAATGGAGTCTATTCAAGGAGCGAAAGATAGTGAGTCTGATTTTAAAGCTCTCAGACGAGGCTTTTTAGTGAACGCGCTTAACCCAAAAGCAACACTATTCTTCCTTTCATTATTTACACTCATGATTGATCCAGAAACACCGCAGGCTGTACAAATTTTTTACGGTTTATATATGGCTTTGGCAACTTGGGTTTGGTTTTCGTTATTGTCCGTGTTTTTATCCAAATCTCGAGTAAGAAGTTTCTTCCATCGTGCTGGACACTGGTTTGATCGTGGGATTGGTGTTGTTTTAATCTTGCTGGCTATGCGTGTTGTTTTATAGGGGGAGTAATGGGTAGTGACGAGTATTTATATTTTGCATACGGCTCAAATTTGTCGTCTCTAAGACTCAAGCAGAGGCTACCTCACGTTAAGCTAAAAGGAATTGCCACACTACAAGGGTATCAGCTTACCTTTGATATGCTCAGTACTGATGGTTCCGCGAAGTGTAATATCATCAAAAGCACTGAGCAGAGCGTGGTTTATGGCGCTGTATATGTCTTGAGCCATGCGCAAATATCTCACTTAGATGATATTGAAGGGACGCGTTATGACCGTGTTCAATTCAACGTATTGATGGGAGAGGGTAGCCATGCCCGCGTGCATTGTTACGTTGCCAATACATTCATAAATAAAGAACTTCCTTTCGATTGGTATATGCATCACGTCGTTGTCGGGGCGAATGAACACGGGTTTCCAACCGACTATATTGAAATGATTAAAACGCAAAAAATCACCGCAGATGCGGATAAAAAGAAACAAGCATTAGAATTAAATATATATAAATAAGGCAATACGGATATGAGAAAAGCTCTTTGGCGCACATTATGCTGTGCAACGACCTTGATAATGAGTAGCAACGTCGTTGCTTTGACGGCGCCTCAGTTGTCTGAGATTGAAAAATCAGTTCAACAGGCTATGGATAGTTTTGAAATTCCTGGGCTTGCAATTGGGATAGTGCACAACGGCAAAGTGGTATTAGCAAAGGGATATGGGATCAGACAGTACGGTAAAAGTGACAGCGTTGATGAACATACCCTTTTTGGGATTGCATCCAACAGTAAAGCGTTCACGGCCACCGCACTTGGGATGCTGGTCGAGGAAGGTAAATTGAATTGGGACGACCCAGTAAAAAAGCATTTGCCGGAATTTCAGCTTTACAGTCAAGAGTTGACAGAGCAAATGACGATCCGTGATTTATTGAGTCATCGCAGCGGTCTTGCTTTGGGAGCTGGTGATCTAATGATCTGGCCCGACACAGATAAGTCAACAAAAGAAATTCTTGCAGGGCTAAAACATATTAAACCTGTCGCGCCTTTGCGCACTGAGTATCACTATAACAATTTGATGTTTGTGGTCGCCGGAGAAGTTGTTGCCAGAGTCAGTGGTGTCAGCTGGCAAGCATTTATTGAAACACGGATTTTCCCACAAGTGGGCATTAAAAACTCTTATGCGTCTTTCTCTCGCATTGATAAAGGCAATACAAACTTTGCAACTGGAACAATTAAGTATGATGGACAGTTAGAAGAGTTTGTCGGTGACTATCTGGAGGATTTTCGCGGTGCAGGCGCCATCGCTTCTAATGTCACAGACATGACAAAATGGTTGCAAACACAGGTAAACAAAGGAAAAACCCCGACGGGTAAGCAATTAATAACCCCTGAAACACACCAGTACTTGTGGCATCCGCAGATTATGAGAATACCTAAAGAAGCGGACCGTGTTGCCTTTAAGCAAGATTTTAAAGGATATGCTCTAGGCTGGGCGGTGGAAAGCTATTTTGGTTATAAGCGCGTTGGTCATATGGGTGGAATTTTAGGTATGGGCTCGCAAGTTGCTATGATCCCAGAAAAAGGCTTGGGTGTGGTTATACTTTCTAACCAGCATGCTTACCCTGCAATTAGAGCTATCACGAATGAAGTGTTTGAACAGGCACTTGATTTGGAGCCCAGAGAGTGGGTTTTAGATAGTTATCAGGAATTTAAGCAAAAGCGAGCATCATTATACGCTAATATGGGCCCGAAAAAGGTGGCGACGAAAACAGCGAGCCTGCCACTTAGCGACTACACAGGTACTCTTCGTAGTCCGTGGTATGGTGATGTGATTGTGGAGGAAATTGCAGGTCAGCTTCATATCGATTTTACCCATACAAAACTTTTGAAAGGGACACTGTATCATCACGATGGCAATACATTTGTGGTTAAGTGGCATGAGAAGCTACTTGAGGCAGATGCCTATATCCATTTTAAGTTGAATGACAAGCAGCAGGTACAAAGTGTAGAAATGGAGTGGGTGAACCCAAAAATTACTGACTTTAGCTTTGATTTTCATAATTTAGACTTAAGTGCGGTTGCGCAACCGTATTAAGATAAATTAGAGGCGTTAAATATCACACCAAAGTATCAAGGCACGCTAATGCGTGCTTTGATACACTGTCAATTCAAGATTTTTAAGGACAGCGATATGCGTACAGCGATTATATCTCACCCACTTTGCCGCAGACATAAAATGACGGCAGAACACCCTGAGTGCGCAGAGCGTTTAGATGCCATTGCTGATCGCATTTTAGCGTCTGGGTTGGATATTGCTGTCACGCATTTAATGGCCCCTAAAGCAGAGCTGTCTCATTATGCTTTAGCACATAATGAAGAACATGTTGAGCGTGTTTTGAATTCTATCCCAGAGCAAGGACTGGTGGATTTAGATGGTGATACTTGGCTATGCAAAGACTCGTTAAAAGCCATAGAGCGAGCTGTAGGGGCAGGAATAATGGCTGTTGATGAAGTACTTGGTGGCCGCCATGATGCAGCTTTTTGCTCAGTGAGACCGCCAGGCCATCATGCATATGAAGATCAGTCTGCGGGGTTTTGTGTCTTTAATAATGTCGCGATAGCCACTAAATATGCACAAAGTAAAGGTGTTAAACGCATCGCTATTTTGGACATTGATGTACATCATGGAGATGGCACTCAGGCAATCGTTAAATCAGATCCCAATGTGCTCTTTTGTTCGCTATTTCAATATCCGTTTTACCCTAATACTGAAATAGAAAATACGGATACAGTTGTCAACTCTCCTCTACCAGTTGCCAGCGATGGTACCGATCTGCGTGCGTTATACACTCAGCAGTGGCAGCCTAAACTGCGTGACTTTCAACCTGAGCTCATTATTATAAGCGCAGGCTTTGATGCGCATTTAGAAGATGATATGGGCGGGCTTAAATTTGTTGAAAACGATTATGCTTGGCTTACTTTGCAGATTGCGCAATTGAGTAAAGAGCTTGACTGCCTCGGTATCATCTCTTATTTAGAAGGGGGATATGAGCTGTCCTCACTCGGTCGCAGTGTTGAAACACATGTGAGAACCCTTGCCGAATACTAGCGGTCTACACAGTTTCTCTCATTAAACTAAATACCTGTTCTAGCTCTGTAATTTGTATTTTTGCAGTGCAGCACTGTCCTTCCTCAGCCAATTTTTGTTGCACTAATAGCGTTAAAAACTCATAACTAAGCGAGGCTTTTTCCTGTCCATTTAACCCTGTAAAACGGCCCTCGGAATCTATACATGTTGCTGTTTTAGTTTGGGTTTCAGACAGGTAAAAGAGGCTTTCTTGTAAATCTTCTTCGCACTCAATGTACTCTATACTTTGGTCGAATATCAGCACTAATGGGTATGATTTAATCGTCATTATTTGTTCTCAGTCAAAGTTAGCGAAAGACAGCTTAGTATACTCAAGATGGTAGTTAGAATGCGAGGAAAGTGCTTATGATAGGTGACTCACGTCAGCTGAAAATTAAAGACGTGTTTTCGACTAGCTTATTATCATGTGATGAATCAACCAGTTTATATGATGCATTAGTAAAAATGCGTCAGTACAATGTCAGCTCGATCTTTGTTACGCATCAGGGTTGCATTGTGGGCATATGGACTGAGTCTGATTGCGTGAAACTAGATCTAAAGCATATTCATCTTTCTCAGCTGCCAATTAGGCAGGTCATGACCTCTCCCGTGCATGATATTTTGCTTGATATGACACTTAGCGAAGCAACCATCAAATTACATCAACTTGGGATCAGACATTTACTGGTTAAAGACTACAATAATGAGCCTTCGGGCGTTGTCTCTTTATCCGATATTGTTCGTAACCAAGGCTTAGATCATTATCTGCATTTTCGTCCTATAGAAGATCACTTTGACAATGATGTGAGTGTGCTAGACAGTCGTCAGTGTGTTAGTGAGGCGATTGAAGTCATGCGACATAAACGAGCAACAGCAGTATTGGTTTATCACGAACAATTGAAAGAGTATGGCATTATTACCCAACGTGATATTGCGTACGCGATTCTAGAGCCACAATGGCAAAAGCCATGTTGGGAGTTAGCAAGCTATCCTATGTTGTCTATGACGCCGGACGAAAGTCTATTTGATGCATATCGAAAGATGACTGCCAAATCGATACGCCACCTTGTTGTACGTGACAAATCTACCACCCAAGTTGTTGGTTTATTGGCATTAAAAAATGTCCTCACTGAAATAGAAACAGCTTACTGTAGCGAGTTAGAGAATGTGTTGGCGCAGCGAGACATTGCCCTTCGTAAATCTGAGAAAAACCTCTACCTTGCCAATAGAATAATCGATGCTTCATTGGATGGTATCATGATCACCCGCAGTAGTGGTGAAATCATTCAAATCAACCCCGCATTTAGTGCATTAACCGGCTATCAGGATTACGAGGTGATAGGTAAAAAGCCCAGTATTCTGAGTTCAGGTATGCATGATGAGGACTACTACAACACAATGTGGGCGGCCTTAAAAGAAAAAGGGGTTTGGCAAGGCGAGATCTGCAATAAGAAAAAAACAGGTGATATTTATGTTGAGTGGCTCACAATTATAGAAATTAACGACCCCTATAGTGATGAAATTCTTTATGCAGCAATATTCAGTGATATTACGGAGCGCAAAAATGCAGAAGAAAAAATTGCGCGTTTAGCCTACTTTGATGAACTAACTGGACTACCAAATCGTCGATTATTTTATGACAGGCTATCCATGGCATTGGCATCGGCACATCGCGATCAGCATAAGATCAGTGTTATGTTTATTGATTTAGACCGCTTCAAAGAAGTGAATGATACGCTAGGACACAGTGCTGGAGATAAACTGCTAATGCAAGTCAGTGAGCGGATCAAAAGTATTTTAAAAGAGGGAGATACCCTTGCTCGACTCGGTGGGGATGAGTTTGTCGTACTTCTGACTGAAGTGGCTGATATGGACTCTGTGGTATCCTTTGCAGATAAGTTATTACTGCAATTTAATAAGTCTTTTAATCTGGGCAATATTTCAGTTGCTGCGACAGCATCACTGGGGGCATCTATGTATCCAGACGATGGCTCAGACAGTGAAAGCTTACTGAAGCACGCTGATGTAGCCATGTATCGTTCTAAAGAGTTGGGGCGGAATTCATTTCAAATGTATAAAGCGTCTATGAATGCACGTTCGCTTGAGCGCTTATCCATGCAGAGCCGCTTTCAAAGTGCACTCGAAAACGGTGAATTTGAGCTCTATTTTCAACCGTTAAAGTGTCTTGTTAGCGGCCGTGTAACGAGCTTGGAGTGCTTATTGAGATGGCATGATCCTAACCTTGGCATGATTTCCCCTGCACAGTTCATCCCATTGGCAGAGGAGCTGGGTTTAATTGTTAAGTTAGATGAGTGGGTTATCGATAGGGCGTGTGCTCAGCTGGCTCATTGGCGAAAGATGAATATTGATGTTAGGCATTTAGCGATTAATGTCTCTGCGCAGCATTTAACACAGGGCGATCTTGTTACTACATTGCACAATGCCTTGAGTAAATATGAGTTAGAGGGTAATCAAATTGAGCTGGAGCTCACTGAAGGCTGCTTTATTAGTAATTTCCAATGTGCCAAGGACGTGCTTAGCAGTGTAAAAAAAATGGGAGTGAGCATTGCTCTGGATGATTTTGGCACGGGTTATTCGGCGTTAAGTTATCTTACTAAGTTACCGATAGATATCTTGAAAATAGATCCCAGCTTTATCGCAAAAATACCTGACGAGTATGGCAATAGTGAAATTGTCAGTGCGATTGTGGCAATGGCCAAAGCATTGAAGTTACATGTGGTGGCAGAAGGGGTCGAGAAGCAAGAGCAAATGCGCTTTTTACAAAAGTTAGGCTGCCATGCTATGCAGGGATATTTGTATTGTAAGCCGCTTTCGCAAGCGGCTTGGTGTGAGTTCTATCAAGCAGAGAAATTGATTTCGTAAGAAGTAAACTTACGAATATTAATAACGCCTTTTTCAAAAATGAGATATTGCCCTTTAATGCCTTTTAATACACCACTTACGGTCGGCTCTTTATCAAAGTTGAAGGAACTAATTTTTGTCGGGTAGTCTTCAACAGGGAAGGTTAGGTCTACAACCTCTTCATCTAGACGTTCAATGGCCGTTGCGCCAAATAGCTCAGCCAGCTCGTCGAGCTTTTCTTGGATCTGAGGAATTAATTCTTGTGCACTTTGCTTTAGGTCTAATTCAGGATTAATGCCTTTTAGCATGTTTCGCCAATTAGTTTTATCTGCAATGAAGTTGGCCAGTGCAACCTCTACCAGTCCAGATTGGAGGCGTGTTTGTACTTTAAAAATGGGTAATGCTTGGGTCGCGCCTTGATCGATCCAGCGAGTTGGGATCTGTGTATGGCGTGTGATACCGACTTTGAGACCTGATGTATTGGCTAAATAAACATAGTGCGGGATCATACAATTGGCTTCTCCCCACTCTGGCTCTCGGCATGTGCCTTGATCATAGTGACACGTTTCTGGCTTCATGATGCACATATCGCAGCTAGCAAGCTTTTTCATACACACAAAGCAGTGGCCCTGAGAGTAGCTTTTTTTGGTTTTTTTACCGCAACTGCAGCAATAAATATTACCCGTAAAAGTTAAGGTAATTTCTTTGTCAAAATAGTCATTGAGATTAACCAGCTCGTCGCCAATTGGCAGCTGATATTGAATTGGATTGGTAAGGCTGGCTTTTAGTTTACTTAACGTGCCCTGCATCTTTACGCCCCTAAAGATGATACAAAAGGAGATCCTAGCAAGTCAGTTGGAAAATACCAATGCTAAATTGGAAAAAATTAGATATTTCAAAGGTTTGAAATTGATATTGGTTTTTGTTTTTATTTGCGTTTTGGTATCGTAAATAAAAAAACGGCTCATACAGAGCCGTTTTAGCATATTTATCTAATTAAAGATCACTGCTCACGAGCAATAGCACGATAAGCGATGTCTGTGCGGTACTCAACACCGTCCCAGTTAATGTCTTTAACCAGTGCATAAGCTCGTTTTTGTGCTTCTGTCACAGTATGCCCTAGCGCTGTAGCACATAAAACACGTCCACCCGCTGTCACGACGTCATCCCCTTGCTGCTTAGTGCCTGCATGGAATACTTTTTCACCTTCAGAGTAATTAACCTGAAGACCTGAAATTGCATCGCCTTTTGGATAGCTTGCAGGGTAGCCTTTTGCTGCTAATACAACACCAACAGCAGCTCTAGGATCAAATTGAATTTCAGTTTGATCTAGCTCTTGACGGTTTGCCGCCTCAATCAATGACACAAGGTCTGATTGTAGACGCAGCATGATTGGCTGTGTTTCAGGATCACCAAAACGGCAGTTATATTCAATAACCTTAGGTGTACCGTCTGCTGTGATCATCAAGCCCGCATACAAGAAGCCAGTGTAAGGGTGGCCTTCAGCTGCCATACCTTCTACTGTTGGATAAATCACTTCATTCATAATGCGGTCGTGAATGTCTTTTGTCACAACTGGAGCAGGAGAGTATGCACCCATACCGCCTGTATTTGGACCTTGGTCGCCATTATATGCACGTTTGTGGTCTTGGCTGGTGGCAAAAGGTAACACGTTTTTACCGTCAACCATGACGATAAATGACGCTTCTTCACCTTCTAAAAACTCTTCGATCACCACACGGCTGCCTGCCTCGCCAAATGCGTTACCTGCAAGCATGTCACGGATTGCTTCTTCCGCTTCAGCTTCGGTCATTGCGACGATAACGCCTTTACCCGCTGCTAACCCATCGGCTTTAACAACAATCGGTGCGCCTTGCTCTTTGACATAAGCAATCGCAGGCTCAATCTCAGTAAACGTTTGGTAAGCCGCTGTTGGGATCTGATGTCTTGCTAAAAAATCTTTGGTAAATGACTTTGAGCCTTCTAGCTGCGCAGCAGCTTGAGTCGGGCCAAAAATAGCCAAACCTTCAGAGCGAAAGCGATCCACAACGCCTATCACTAGCGGTGCTTCAGGGCCAACGATAGTGAGCTCAACTTTGTTTTCTTTAGCAAATGCAACTAATGCATCTAAATCTTCAACGCCAATTGAAACGTTTTCTAACTTTGGTTCTAAAGCCGTACCAGCGTTACCTGGGGCTACAAATACTGTTTTTACTGATGGGTTTTGAGCGGCTTTGAACGCAAGCGCGTGTTCACGGCCGCCGCTGCCAATGACAAGTACATTCATGGCAAAGTATCCTATTAAATCTTTTTAAACTTTAAAGTCATACGGTCGCTTTCCCCAATCGCCTTGTACTGCGCTGACTTTTCGTCACCTAGCGCAAGTCTTGGCGGCAGTGTCCACACACCGCGCGGGTGGTTTGCACTGTCTAATGGGTTAGCGTTGATTTCACTACTTGCTACCAATTCAAAGCCAGCTTTTTTTGCCATTTCGATGACATAGCTTTGCTTCATATAACCTGAACGTTTCTGATCTTCAGTATCGCGGTGCTCTGGCAAACGGTGCTCTACTATACCTAAAATGCCACCAGGCTTAAGTGCGGTATGGAATGCTTTGAAAGATTTAAGCACGCCTTCATCACCTGGGCGCATATACCAGTTATGAACATTACGGAACGTTAATACCATATCTGCAGAGCCTGCAGGTGCGATATCATGATGCGTTAATGCTGAAAACTCAGTCATTTTAATTTCGCTATAACGTGCGTCATTTGAAATTTTGTCTTTAAACGCAGCTAAAGATCTTTTGTAATATTCAACGTCAGAATCTGCTGGAAAGTGTGCTGCATACAAAGTACCTTGGCCCTTTACTGCTGGTGCTAGGATTTCAGTATACCAACCGCCACCAGGTGCGATTTCAACAACGGTCATATTTGGTTTTAGACCAAAAAACTCCAATGTCTGGACTGGATTACGGTATTTATCACGGGCACGATTACTCTCTGCGCGTTCGCTGCTTTGCGCCGCTTTGGCAATGTTTGCATTTGAGCTGCTAGCGCCTGTTGTGCTGCTACACCCTGCGATTGCAGTGACGATACCTGCTGTGATTAATGCTTTAATACCTAGTTTCATTATTCAGTTCCTTCAAGGTTATTGTGATTGTCTTTTGGTCAGAATACTTGAATTTGGTGCAAACAAAAAGCGCGAAACGTTAAACGTTTCGCGCTAATCGATTAGTGACGGAAATGGCGCATTCCGGTAAAGACCATTGCCATGCCTGCTTCATCAGCAGCGGCAATGACTTCTTCATCGCGCATTGAGCCACCTGGCTGAATAACCGCTGTGATACCAGCTTCAGCGGCCGCGTCGATACCGTCACGGAACGGGAAGAATGCATCAGAGGCCATGACAGAGCCTTTAACTTCAAGGTTTTCGTCTGCAGCTTTGATACCGGCGATTTTCGCTGAGTATACGCGGCTCATTTGGCCTGCGCCTACACCAATAGTCATGCCATCACGAGCATACACAATCGCATTTGATTTAACGAACTTAGCGACTTTCCAGCAGAACAATAGGTCTTTTAGCTCTTGTTCAGTAGGCTGGCGCTTAGAGACAACCGTTAAGTCGCCAAGTGTGACCATACCTTGGTCGCGGTCTTGGATAAGCACGCCACCATTTACACGTTTAATATCAACGCCAGTAGATTTCGTTTCCCACTGACCACACTCAAGAAGACGTACGTTTTTCTTTTCAGAGACAATGTCAGCCGCTTCTGCTGAAATGCTTGGCGCAATGATGACTTCCACAAATTGACGTTCAATGATAGCTTTTGCCGTTTCAACATCTAGTTCGCGGTTGAAAGCAATGATGCCACCAAACGCAGAAGTTGGGTCCGTTTTAAATGCTCTGTCATAAGCGCTTAAAATGTCTTTGTCTTCTGCCACACCACACGGGTTTGCATGTTTAACGATAACACATGCCGGTGCTTCAAAGCTTTTCACACACTCAAGGGCTGCATCAGTATCAGCGATATTGTTGTATGAAAGTGCTTTACCTTGTAATTGCTTCGCAGTTGCAACAGAGGCTTCTTCAATGTCGTTTTCTACATAAAAAGCGGCGTCTTGGTGTGAATTTTCACCGTAGCGCATATCTTGCTTTTTCGTAAACTGCATATTAATTGTGCGTGGGAACTTAGTTTCTTCCGCCGCTTCTTCGGTGTAATCAGCGACTAACTTACCGAAGTAGTTTGCGATCATGCCGTCATATTGTGCTGTGTGCTCATAGGCTGCAATCGCAAGATCAAAACGTGTTTTATACGTTGTTGAACCATCGTTGTCTTTAATCTCTGAAAGTACGCGGTTATAGTCACTGGCATTAACTACAATAGTGACGTCTTTGTGGTTTTTAGCCGCTGCGCGAACCATAGTTGGGCCACCGATGTCGATATTTTCAATCGCATCTTCTAGGCTGCAGTCAGCTTTTGCAACAGTTTGTGCAAAGGGGTATAAGTTAACTACAACCATATCAATAGCAGAGATGTTGTTGTCTGCCATAACGTTTTCATCTTGGCCACGACGCCCCAAGATCCCACCGTGTACTTTCGGGTGGAGAGTTTTCACGCGACCATCCATGATCTCTGGGTGGCCTGTGTAGTCAGATACTTCCGTTACCTGAATGCCGTTGTCGGCTAGGAGTTTACAAGTACCGCCTGTAGAAAGAAGTTCAACGCCTGACTCAGCAAGAGCACGGGCAAACTCAACGATACCAGTTTTATCTGACACGCTTAAAAGTGCGCGACGAATAGGACGATGTATATCCATGATGGTTTTGATTTCCTCAATGATTAGTTAAGGGCTAGCTTAGAAAGGCTGTATTTTAGCTCAACTAGGATGAGAAAACGATGGAAATGATGTTAACGAGATTGAGAAATACTGAACTTTATGCGCCAATTTGGCTTTTAGAGGACATTATGCCTTAATTTGTGTGTTTAGATGGGGTAGGTGATTGGTTACTGAGAAAGTGAAGGTGGATGAAAACGTCCTAAAAAAGGACGCTTTCAAAATCAGTACAGATTAGTTCATGCCGTACTTTTTAAGCTTCTTACGAAGAGTACCACGGTTGATACCTAGTAAGATCGCAGCGCGAGTCTGGTTGCCGCGTGTGTACGTCATTACTTCTTCTAGTAAAGGTGCTTCAAGCTCTGATAATACTAGCTCATATACATCTTGCACGTCTTGACCATTTAACTGCTTTAAGTAGTGGTGGACAGCTTTTTTAACTGCATCGCGTAGTGGTTGCGGTTTCTCTTGTGACTGAACATGAGCGTTAGTGATAAAAGGAGAAGTCACATTTTGTTCAAACATCTTTATGTCTCTTTCTTAGTTAGCTGCTAGTGTTTCAAAATAGTTTTCTAATGCCTCGATTTGCGCCTCTGGCTCCTCAAGTGCATTGAATACTCGCCTAAATTGACCTTCTTGGTCGTGGGACTGCAAATACCAAGATACATGTTTGCGTGCGATGCGCGCACCCATTGGTTCACCGTAAAACTGATGAAGGTTCACAAGGTGTTCCATCAAAATACCACGCACTTCAGAAACCTCTGGTGCTGGTAAGTGTTTTCCAGTTCGCAAATAATAGTCTATCTCTCGGAAAATCCAAGGACGACCTTGGGCGGCTCGACCAATCATGATGGCATCTGCGCCCGTATAATCCAAAACCTGCTTTGCTTTCTCTGGTGATGTAATGTCACCATTCGCTACAACAGGAATAGAAACCGATTGCTTTATCGCTTTGATAGTGTCGTATTCTGCTTCACCTTTATACATGCATGCACGCGTTCTCCCGTGCACAGCCAGTGATGCAATACGATTGCGCTCGGCTATTTTCGCAATTTCAACACCATTGCGGTTATCAGGATCCCATCCTGTCCGGATTTTTAAGGTAACAGGTACATCTACCGCGCCAACCACAGCTTGTACTATTTCCTCAACTAAATCCGGGTACTGCAAAAGTGCAGAACCTGCGAGTTTCTTGTTCACTTTTTTGGCTGGGCAACCCATATTGATATCTATGATTTGCGCGCCATTTTTGACATTGAATTGTGCAGCGTGTGCCATAAGTTCAGGATCAGCTCCTGCAATTTGCACTGAACGTATACCTGATTCACCAGAGTGATCCATGCGGTTCATTGATTTATCAGTTTTCCAAACCTTTGGATTTGATGACAACATTTCTGAAACCGCCAGCCCTGCGCCAAGGCGTCGACATAACTGTCTAAATGGTCGGTCGGTTATACCAGCCATTGGAGCTACGATTACATTGTTATCAAGTTGGTAAGGACCAATACGCACTACTATTCATCTGCCTCATTTCAAGGGGCGCTAAGTTTACGGTTTTTTTCGCAAAAATCAAAGGCTATAAATTGAACATAAGTGTTTTTTTTTTGAACTTTTTGGGTTGACTTTTGGTAACAATATGAAGGGCTACATAAATTGCTGTAATTTTACTCAAAAAAAATTTATAAGGTAGGTTTGGGCTTGATTATCGAGCTGTAAAAAAAGCGTAAAGCCTGTTAAGTACAGGCTTTACGCGTAATAGAATACTAACTCAGAAGATAGTCGTTACACTTGTTATGGTTTTGTAATGCCGCTCACTCGTGTCCATTCACCCTCTTGTTTTATTGCATCTAACTCAACATGAGGTGCGTACACATCAGCAACCGATTGAGCTTGTTCTTCTAAGATCCCAGACATGGCAATTGCACCCTGCGGTTTTAAGAATCCAAGGATAATTTCATGCAATTCTCTAAGTGGTTGAGCGAGGATATTTGCGACAACGATATCGGCTTTAAATTCAGGTTGGTTCTCTGGTAAATACACTTCTAGCTGATCAGCGACGCCATTACGCTCAGCATTATCTCTGCTCGCAATAAGGGCTTGAGGGTCGATGTCGATACCGATTACACGCTCAGCACCTAGCTTTATGGCTGCTATGCCCAAAATGCCAGAGCCACAACCAAAGTCGACCACAGTTTTACCGCTTAAGTCTTGTGCTTCTAACCATTGCAAGCACAGTGAAGTGGTTGCGTGTGTACCTGTGCCAAATGCAAGACCAGGATCCAGTAGTACGTTCACTGCATCCGGATCTGGGATATCGCGCCAACTTGGACAGATCCACAAGCGCTCACCAAACTTAATCGGGTGGAAGTTATCCATCCATTCTCTTTCCCAGTCTTTGTCTTCCAACTGTTCGACTTTGTATTTAGGCGCCTCAGGCATCTGCTCTGTGAGGTAATCAACAACTGATTGCATATCATGGGTTGCTTCAAATAGGCCTATCACGGTTGTCTCTGGCCACAAAATGACTTCACCTGGCTTAGGTTCATATACAGGCGTATTTTGGCCATCAATAAATGTCACCGAAGGACAGCCAATATCCATTAATAAATCACTGATCAGGTCGGCTGTTTCTTTGTTAGCATCAATGCGGATTTGGATCCAAGCCATAATGTTGTTCCTATTAAATATCTTTTTGTCTTCATTGCGCGATAAGTGACACATCAGCTTAGAGTGGCTACAACTGCTGCTGACTGTGCTCACCTACTTGATTATGTATACAATCCGCACATATTTAATTGCAAATAAAAAGGCCGCATGATGCGGCCTTTTTTGGTATTTTTTACTCTTAGCCTTTGACGTCTAAGAAGCTCTTCAGTAGATCAGAGCGAGAAGGGTGACGTAGTTTACGCAGTGCCTTCGCTTCAATCTGACGTATACGTTCACGTGTTACGTCAAACTGCTTACCAACTTCTTCTAGTGTATGGTCCGTATTCATATCGATACCAAAACGCATACGCAGTACTTTAGCTTCTCTGGCTGTTAGGCCTGCAAGTACTTCGTTGGTTGCACCGCGCAAGCTTTCCATAGTTGCTGAGTCAATCGGAGATTCAATCGTTGTATCCTCGATGAAATCACCAAGATGTGAATCTTCATCATCACCAATCGGTGTCTCCATAGAGATTGGCTCTTTAGCAATTTTAAGCACCTTACGGATCTTGTCTTCAGGCATCATCATGCGCTCAGCCAACTCTTCGGGGCTAGGCTCACGACCCATTTCCTGTAGCATCTGACGAGAAATACGATTAAGTTTATTAATCGTTTCAATCATATGTACTGGAATACGGATTGTTCTTGCTTGGTCAGCAATTGAACGTGTGATTGCTTGTCGGATCCACCAAGTTGCATAAGTTGAGAACTTATAACCACGGCGATATTCGAATTTATCAACTGCTTTCATTAGACCAATGTTACCTTCTTGGATCAGATCCAAGAACTGCAGACCACGGTTGGTATATTTTTTAGCGATTGAAATTACAAGACGTAAGTTTGCTTCAACCATTTCTTTCTTCGCGCGGCGTGCTTTTGCTTCACCGATGCTCATACGACGGTTGATGTCTTTAATACGCTCTACACTTAGGCCTGTGCTTTCTTCAATTGCTTTGAGTTTGTTAATACAACGCTCTATTTCAGGCTTAACTTCACGAAGTTTGTCTGAATGTTTGTCGCCAGATGCGATTTCAGCGTCGATCCAAGCAACGTCTGTTTCATTGTTAGCAAAATGCTTAACGAATGTTTTCTTTGGTAATTTTGCAATCTGAACAGCTTGCTTCATGATGATACGTTCTTGAACACGAACTTTATCCATCATTTCGCGCATGTTATTTACCATGCGGTCAAACTGCTTAGGAACTAGTTTAAACTTGCGGAACAACTCACCAATTTCTTTGATTGCGGCTTGTGCATCAGGATGGCTGCGGCCTTTATCTTCAAAGCATTTGCGTGCATTGGTGTATAGTGTACGAAGCTCTTCGAAGTGTTCACGAGCAACTTCAGGATCTGGACCTGACTCGCCTTCTTCAGAATCGTCGTCATCATCGCCATCATCGTCTTCATCATCTAAGTCTTCTTCACTTAGTTCTGAACCAATGTGCGTTGCAGAGATAGTCGCTTCATCGTCTTCTAATGAGTCGAAGAAACCAGTGACGATGTCACTTAAACGCATCTCTTCGGCTTCGTATTTGTCCCACTGTTCTAGCAAATACGTGATTGCTTCTGGGTATTCAGCAACAGAAATCTGTACCTGATTGATACCTTCTTCAATACGTTTTGCAATAAGAATCTCGCCTTCCCGAGTCAGTAGCTCAACGGTGCCCATTTCACGCATATACATGCGCACTGGATCTGTTGTTCTGCCAATTTCTTTTTCTACCGTTGCTAGCGCAGCTGCTGCTGCTTCTGCCGCATCCTCGTCGGTGGTTGTTTCTTGCATCATCAACTCATCGGCATCTGGGGCAGCTTCAGAAACCTGAATGCCCATATCATTGATCATGCTAATGATATCTTCGACTTGATCTGAATCTATGATGTCTTGTGGAAGGTGATCGTTAACTTCTGCAAAAGTTAAGTAACCTTGCTCTTTACCTTTCTGAATCAGAAGTTTGAGTTGTGACTGAGGAGATTGATCCATAGAGATTATTGCTTCCACTCTGATAAAGTTTATACAACGGGCGCCAGCTAAAAACAGCGTTATTTTGGTTGACGCAGTGAATAGAACATTATAACACCAAAAATTAATTTTGACCAGTTCTACGAGAGCCTAAAGCTTGTGTTAATAACGCACACTCCAGTCGTTCGTCGCTATTTAAGCCCTCTGTTTTGTCCTTAATAAGTAAGGTCTCTAATCGCAGATTTAAACACTGGTCTTCAATAAACTTGAAAGTGTGTTTAAATTCCTCTTCTAAAGCCTCTTCATGGATATTGTGTTGCCAAGTTGCGAGCTTTTTTAAAGGCTCATAATCTTGAGTATCTCTAAACGACTCTAAGATATGTGCGGTGGTGTACTGTGCGTTTTCTAAGCATGTATACTGCAACCTTAAAAATAACGCCATGCCGGGTAATTGCATGTGAGCGAGATCGGGCAGATAGTCAACACAGTGAGCTAACTGTGGGTGCTGTAACAATAAGCCTATTGCGCGGCGCATTGGGGTGACTTTAAACTTTCTTTCTATATTATGCTGTTTTTTCGGACTTGAGAGTTTAGCTGTCAACTGCTCCCGAGTTCTGCCAATGAGTCTTGCCAATGTCGTCAGTAGGGATTCTTGATAAAATTCGCTGGGAATTTTACTGATCAGTGGCACCGCTTCCGCCAGTAACTTTGCTTTTCCTGCATCGGTGGTAAGATCACACTGCTCAGAAAGTCGGCTGAATAGTACTTTACTGTAGTCATCTGCCGTAGCAAGCCTTTTTTCAAAGCGCTCTTTTCCCTCTTTTTGTACCAAAGAATCAGGATCTTCACCGTCCGGTAAAAATACAAATCCGAGTGATTTACCATCTTTTAGATTTGGTAATGCATGTTCCAGTGCACGCCAAGCAGCATCGCGACCGGCTCGGTCTCCATCATAGCAACATATTACCTTATCTGTATTTCGAAACAGGGTTTGCATATGCTCTAGTGTGGTTGCGGTACCCAGGGCAGCAACGGCATAATCAATACCATACTCAGATAAGGCAACGACATCCATATAGCCTTCAACAATCAGCACTTGTTCTAATTTTTTATGTGCCTGCTTGGCTTCGTAGAAACCATAGAGTTCAAAGCTTTTGTGGAAAATACGTGTTTCCGGGGAATTTAAATACTTTGGACCTTGATCTTGGCCCATCACGCGACCACCAAAGGCGATAACCCGTCCGCGTTTGTCGCGAATAGGGAACATTAATCGGTCACGGAAAAAGTCAAACTGCCTACCAGGTGTTTTTTCACTGGCGAGTTTTAATTCTACTAATTGTTGCTTTTGTGCTGGGTTTCGAGCAAGTTTACCAAGTAATGCGTCCCATTCAGGCGGAGCATATCCAATTTGAAATTTACTGACTGTTTGCTCTGACAGTCCACGCCCTTTTACATAAGCCTGTACTTGCGTAGCATTATTATGCGTATTTAATTGCTGTTGGTAAAAACGTGCGGTATGCATCATTAAGTCATAATCTGACTTTTTTTCTTCAAAGCTTCGTTGCGGGCCACCTAGACCTTGCTCTCTTGGGATCTCAAGGTTAAACATACCGGCAAGTTCTTCAATGGCGTCGACAAACTCAAGTTTGTCATATTCCATTAAAAAGGAGATGGCATTACCGTTGGCACCACAACCGAAGCAATGATAAAACTGTTTATCTCTAGAAACCGTAAAAGAAGGAGACTTTTCATTGTGAAAAGGACAGCAGGCTTGATAGTCTTTTCCTGCTTTTTTTAGACCAACACGGCCATCAATAAGCTCGACGATGTCAGTTCTTGCTAATAAATCATCGATAAACTGTCTTGGAATTTTGCCAGCCATAGTTTTCCTAACGCTTATACGAAGAAACCGAGCGCAAGGCTCGGTTTACTAATTTCATACATTTGTATGTGGGTAGTTATGCGCTTAATCTTTGCTTAATTAAACCAGAGATTTTGCCCATGTCAGCGCGACCTTCAGCTTGTGCTTTAATCACACCCATTACTTTACCCATGTCTTGCATACCAGCTGCGCCTGTGTCAGCGATAGCAGCATCGATCATCTCAAGAACTTCTTCCTCAGATAAAGGCTGAGGTAAGAAAGACTCAAGTACTGATATTTCACCAGCCTCGATCTGTGCTAAGTCTTCTCTTCCTGCATCAGTATACTGAGTGAAAGAGTCTTTACGCTGTTTAACCAGTTTAACCAACACTGAGGTGATACCAGCATCGTCTAGCGTTGTCTGGTTATCAATTTCACGTTGCTTGACTTCAGCTAGAGCTGCTCTGATTGCCGTAAGACGTGGTTTGTCTTTGGCTTTCATTGCTTCCTTTTGGGCGTCTTTTAGCGTCGCTAATAAGCTCATATGTACAAGACCAAATGTTAATTAGTATAGTTTAACGCGACGTGCGTTTTCACGAGAAAGCTTTTTCATGTGACGCTTTACAGCTGCTGCTTTCTTACGCTTACGCTCTGCAGTTGGCTTTTCATAGTGCTCGCGACGACGAACTTCAGAAAGGATACCTGCTTTTTCACATGAACGCTTGAAACGACGAAGTGCTACGTCAAACGGTTCGTTTTCTCTTACTTTAATTACTGGCATTAAAAATTCACCTACCTAAATAATGAGCTTGGCTCAAATTGACCGTTAAATGGTCAATTGGTTCAAAAATGGTGCGGTATTGTAAGCCGAAGCGAGACCGCGTGTAAAGATCAAATTATAGCGGATCTGAATAATTGTGTCATGCGTTAATCTCGGTGTGCTTTTTATACGCTTTCTACTGGGCCTCGATTAAAAAGCATGCAAATCACTTGGCCTGCTTTTTTCTCTTTTAACAACTGCCAGTTAGCAGGGAAATTAGGCTGTGCTTCTTTTTCAAATTCAACATAAATTAATGAATCATCATGAAGCCATCCTGCGCTTTCAAGTAGTTCACAGCAAGGAAAAAGTAAGTCTTTTCTAAATGGGGGATCTAGATAAACAATGTCAAAAGTGTGTTGTTCATCATTATTACGCAAGTAATCTAGTGCACTTGTATGGATCACTCGTGCATTATCGAGCGCGAGTGTTTGTATATTTTGTGTAATTTGCGTCGCAGCTGTTTTATCTAATTCTATGAATGTTGCATGCTTAGCAAAACGAGATAATGACTCTAGTCCCAAGCTACCGGAGCCGGCAAAGCAATCTAGTACATTGGCGTCTCGTGTATCAGCCATCAGCCAATTAAATACTGTTTCTTTTACACGATCCGTTGTCGGTCTAAGGCCTTCAACATCTTTTACTGGTAGCTTACGACCTTTAAATTTACCACTGATAATTCGAATATGACCGTCAGTTCGGGCTTGAGGCTTTCTTTTTTTCATATATTTTCGCTATCGAGTATGTTGCACTCGATTATAAATTTTTCATCTACTTGGAACATGATACACTAAGCGCATATTATGGCGTTAACTTAGTGATTATAACAATTATCACAAAGTCTTTTGTGTGATTATTAAGGTCTTTGTACTAACCCCAAAGTTTTGGCATGCACAGCTCAATGACGATGCGCGCGATCGCAACGTGGGAAGCTTTGCGCTTAATGGTGGTGATCATAGATACGGTTATGGCTACTAAATCACAATACAAACTTTAATGGTATTAGTTGGTTATGGGAAAGAAAAACAAATTTTTATCTTGGTTGGGGTTTGGTAAATCCGACAAAGAACAGGCAGAACGCGAGGAAGCAGAGCGTTTAGCCAAAGAACAGGCAGAGCGTGAAGAAGCTGAGCGTTTAGCCAAAGAACAGGCAGAACGTGAAGAAGCA
>NZ_AUXY01000121.1 GCF_001625695.1 Pseudoalteromonas luteoviolacea H33-S | reverse complement strand
GATTTCCCGGGTCGTCATACCCTTTGCATAAAGGCTGAGGATTTTGTCATCCATGCTGGTGAAACGGGTTTGTTGTTTCTTTACCAGCTGAGGCTCAAAAGTGCTGAGGCGATCTCTTGGAGTCTCTATATCAATAGCGCCATCTTCAGTAACAATGGTTTTATTGGAGTAGCCATTTCGGCTGTTTTGAGAAGTGGATTTACCATTTT
>NZ_AUXY01000120.1 GCF_001625695.1 Pseudoalteromonas luteoviolacea H33-S | reverse complement strand
GAGAAGTGGATTTACCATTTTTACGGTAACCCAAATGCTCATCCAGCTCGGCATTGAGGGCCGCTTCAACCGTTACTTTAGTAAGCATCTGGCTGAATTCATTCAGGTCTTTCTCAGTTTTGAGAGTTTTAGCAGCTTCGCGAGCGAAGGCTTCAAGTTCTTTCTTGTTCATAATCTGCCTGCCTATACCAACACGGTATTAATAACAGACAGTTACACAGTTTTTATTACAGTCTC
>NZ_AUXY01000119.1 GCF_001625695.1 Pseudoalteromonas luteoviolacea H33-S | reverse complement strand
GCAAGTAAGCCGCTGGAAGGTTTGGTAGCGGTTTTGCTGTCAAACCAAAAGGGTTGAGTTTTAATAGCGAAAGGAAAGCCATGGTCCCACAAAAATGGTTTAACTTCCTAATTCGATAAATTTATAACAAATGGTCCGTAAAACAATATGCACTCAAGCGGTTACAGATAAGTCGGCCAGAATATTGTGTGCTTACCAACGTACCTTGCAATCACAATATTTAGACTTTTTCGCTTTTTCCAAAAGCCTTTTACGCGCCAATGGTACACCCCATTAATGGCGCAAGGGTAAAGCTGATGTGGCGCCGAACGACAGGGCCTGACAAGGAGTTTAAAGTACTCACTTATCATCAATTGAGTAAGTTAATGTCAAAAATTAACTTATTTCCTGCGCGAAAAGGTTGGCATTTTGATGTGAGTTATCACCGCTTAAGGCAGGTTTTAGAGCTGCCTTATAACAGCAGTATTGAGCTCAAGGGGGAGTACAAAGTATATCCGCAAGGGGAGGGCGCCAAATTGGTTGAGGGGACTGAAACAGAGTTTATGCTGCCGTCGTATGTAAGACGCCAAGCAGAATCATTCTGGGAGTCTTTTTTTGGCGAGGGTGAATATGAACAAACTCAAGGGGGGATGTATTTACAAGAAGTATTTTTACGTCCATCAAATCCTCGTTAGGTATTAATCGAATAAGGATCATTATGTCTCTAAATAAAAGTGAGAAACCAGTCAAATCTATCGAAGAAATGCTTGATGAATTTGAAAAAGAAAAAGCAGTAGCAACGGGCGAGGATAAAAAAAGATTTGATGAAATAGAACAGAGAAGTGTAAATAATACAAAGTATTTTGAACAAGGCATTTACTATGAAGAGTTGTCTCAACAGCATTTGCATCATCAAAGTTACGAGGAGCGTTTAGCTAAAGCTGCTGAACTTAACGGTTGTGATTTCAAAAAATCAAGCTTGAAAAATGAAGAATTTGTTTCTCGGGAGCACACAGATATACATCACCATATCGGCTGGTGCGATGGACAAGTGGTTGGTATAAGAAGAGCCCCAGGAATTTGGTTAGTATGTCTATTAATTGGGTGTATCTTGTTCATATGCGGTGGCGCCGCATTGCTCTTTGGTATTACATCAGGCCCTATTTGGTTGATCATCTTTACGCCCTTAGCCATTGCAGGGCCTTGGTTTGCGGATCAAGTATTATGGAAAAACCTAGATTGGTTAGACAAGATAGAGTTTAACCGCCATACGGGGCTAGTACGCACATCTCATACTTTATTAAGGCGGCCTTTTTATATCCCCATAGAGGATATTGAGCTGTGCCAAGGCCCGGTTGTAAAAAATGCCCGTGGTAGTGGTGAGATACCCACAGGCAGTCTCGTACTTATAAAATACCCTGCGAAGTTTTGGTGGCGTCCTTCTCTTGTTATTTTAGGTGGCATGGAAAAAGATCATTGGACAGCCATTATAAAGTTTATGGATATCAGCCAGCCAATACATATGGATGTTCATGCAACCATCGAAGAGCACTTCAAGAAAGATAAAAACGCTATGGGCACAGGCCCATTTCCGGAATCGATGAAAAAATACTTGGATGCTGAGGATAAGCAGATCAACCGATTTGAGGTTTGGTAGCAAATAACGGAGATTTACAAATTTAAGGATGAAGATGAATCAAGAAGCGCTAACAGAAGAAGAAATTAGAGAGCAGCAACGAGCGGCAATGCGTTTAAGGAATCGTAATGTAACGAAATATTCAAGGTTAGGCTTTTATTATTTAGATCTATCAAAAGAGTATTTGCATCATAGTAACTATGAAGACCGTTTGGCTATGGCTGCAAAACTTAATGGTTGTGGATTTAAAGTAGCAAAACCCTTTAAACGAAAGTTTGCTTCGCGAGAACATACCGAACGTTATTATCATATTGGCGATTGTGATGGACAAGTAGTGAGTTTGCGTAGAGCCCCCGGTATTTGGCTCGTTTGTTTGTTTCTCTCCGCTCTTTGCTTTCCCGCTGGGCTTGGTTTTTTCTTTGAGGGGGTATTCCATGGACCGAATTGGTTAATGCCAGCTGCATTAGCGCTTTTTTGCATAGGTCCTTGGCTGACTTATAAGTTATGGAAAAAGTTGGACTGGTTAGACAAGATTGAGTTTAACCGCCATACCGGACTTATGCGCACCTCACATACTTTGTTGCGACGGCCATTTTATGTCCCGATTGAAGATGTTGAAATGTGCGAAGGGCCAATCATTCAAGCGGCGAGAGGTGGTGGTGAGATGGGGACGGGTGGCTTAGTATTGACTAAGTACCCAGCCAAGTTTTGGTGGCGCCCAACCATTGCGACTTTTGGGGGGATGGAAAAAGATCATTGGACAGCCATTCTGAAGTTTATGGATATTAATGAGCCGATACATCGGCATGTTTACGCCACAATAGAGGAGCATTACGAAAAAGATAAAAACGCCATGGGTACGGGCCCTTTTCCTGAAGTGATGAAAAAGTATATTGATCCAGAAGACAAGCAAGTAAGCCGCTGGAAGGTTTGGTAGCGGGCTCGATTACATGATGGACTCAAAAGAATTGTTGTCAAATGATAATACAAAAAGCTCGAAAATAGATGAAGAGGCACGGCAAGAATACAAAAAAAGTACTGAGCAAATTAGAGCGGATATGGAAGAGCAGAAAAAAAATGCTATAGGTGACGAGAAAGCAATTTTTGAGTTACTGGAACTAAGGAGAAAGAATCGCATTTCTTATCGAAGATCTAATGTTTTTTACGAAGACGTGCCAAAAGACCACCTTCATCATCAGACATATGAGCAACGCCTTGCAAAAGCTGCACAGTTAAATGGCTGCGGGTTTAAAGAAGCTAAGCCATTTAAAAAGCCGTTTTCATCGCGGGAGCACCATGGTACAGATAACCACATTGGCTGGTGCGATGGACAAATTGTTGGGATCCGCAGAGCGCCATTTTGGGGCGGGTTTTGTTTTTTATGGTTTATCTTATGTGTCTACATGCTTTTTTTTAGTGTTGTTAATGTTGTCTTTTTTTGGGAGTTTTCGTACGCATATTTAATCCCTGTGAGTATATTAGGTCCCATGGCCGTTCACAAAGTCTGGGAGTGGGGGGCATGGATAGATAAAATAGAATTTAATCGCCACACCGGATTGGTGCGTATGCCATTTTCTTTTCTGAGACGACGTTTTTATGTGCCAATTGAAGACATAGAGCTGTGTGAAGGCCCTGTGGTACAAGCCGCAAGAGGCGGCGGAGAAATGGCTACCGGCAGCCTAGTGTTAACCAAATACCCTAAGCGTTACTGGTTTAGGCCAACCATTACGGTATTTGGTGGGATGGAGCAAGAGCATTGGGCCAGTATTGTAAGGTTTATGGATATTAGTGAACCGATCGATATGGATGTTCATGCAACCATCGAAGAGCACTTCAAGAAAGATAAAAACGCCATGGGCACTGGCCCGTTTCCTGAATCAATGAAAAAGTACTTGGATGCTGAGGATAAGCAAATAAACCGATTTGAGGTTTGGTAGTAAAAAACGGAGATTTACAAATTTAAGGATGAAGATGAGTCAAGAAGCGCTAACAGAAGAAGAGATTAGAGAGCAGCAACGAGCTGCAATACGTTTAAGGAATCGCAATGTAACGAAATATTCAAGGTTAGGGTTTTATTATTTAGATCTATCAAAAGAGTATTTACACCATAGTAATTATGAAGATCGTTTAGCGATGGCTGCAAAACTTAATGGCTGTGAATTCAAAGTTGCAAAACCTTTTAAACGAAAGTTTGCTTCGCGAGAACATACCGAACGTTATTATCATATTGGTGATTGTGATGGACAAGTGGTGGCTTTGCGCAGAGCACCCGGCATTTGGCTTGTTTGTTTTTTTCTTTCTCTTTTTGGATTTTTGGGTGGTTTTGGCTTTTTTGTTTTTGGACTAATTACAGGGCCCGCTTGGTGGATTTTGGCAGGTATAGCATTATTTATTATCGGCCCTTGGTTGACTTATAAATTATGGGAACAGCTGGATTGGTTAGACAGAATTGAGTTTAACCGCCATACCGGACTTGTACGCACCTCACATACACTATTGCGACGGCCATTTTATGTTCCGATTGAAGACGTTGAAATGTGCGAAGGGCCAATCATTCAGGCGGCGAGAGGTGGAGGTGAAATGGGAACGGGTGGCTTAGTGTTGACTAAGTACCCAGCCAAGTTTTGGTGGCGGCCAACCATTGCCACTTTTGGGGGGATGGAAAAAGATCATTGGACAGCCATTTTGAAGTTTATGGATATCAATGAGCCGATACATGAAGACGTACATGAATCAATAGAAGAGCATTATAA
>NZ_AUXY01000118.1 GCF_001625695.1 Pseudoalteromonas luteoviolacea H33-S | reverse complement strand
AGGCTAGGTATGCCTGAATATAGGTAAAAATAACAAGGCTGTCAGTAAAGGCCTATTTGATCAACAAGGCCCATAAGTTCATCAAATCGACAACACAGGTAGATTGAAAGTGGATTACACTGGCGCTTAAAGGTTGGTTTTAAAAAAGATGATTGCCGTACTAGGCGTAAAAGAGCAGCATCAGTATTCGCAGGACTTAGACATATCGTCTTTTATCAGTTAAAAGCGGAAACAAGTTAAGAAAGGTGTGCCTAGACATCCAAAGAAAGCATGTAAAGTACTAATTACCGAAATCAGGTATAATTTCATGTTCTTTCCCCGTTAATGAATGTTAATTTGTTACTTTTTAGATCTCTAAATTTAAACGATTTAATAAAAAAAACCAACTGATTACAAATTTGTAAAAAACGAGCTTTTTATAAGACGAGTAGTTTATGGTTGTTTATTTACTTTAAATCAAGATGGTATTTACATTTATTATTAATCCCTCGTACCTTTGAATGTTAACATACAACCTACCCAATTCTTTTTGTTGAGTTCTTTTAATGTGAAAAAGAATATTAGTTATATAATAAAAAACACTCTTTATTAAATAAATCTAATTGTTAGAATAAGCCCCATGATTTTAAATATTAATAATATCGGAAACCAAAGTAGTAGGAGAAATGGATGAAGTTAAATAATCGCGCCTCGTTGTTATTAGTCGCGTTGCTTGGCGGTGCAGGTTGTAGTAGTGACTCTTCAAAAATAGAAGAAGCTCCTGTTGAGCAGACTGATGTTGAGCAGACTGATGTTGAGCTTACTGAAATTGTGTTAAAGGATCAGTCTCTTACACTTGAGGAAGATTCTGAGCTAAAGATTGATTTAACCAGTGAGTTACCATCGGGTGATACGGAAGAAGTTACTTTACAAATAACATCAAACGCTCAATCAGGAAGGATTGTCGGAAGTTACCCGAATGTTACATATATAGCGAATGAAA
>NZ_AUXY01000117.1 GCF_001625695.1 Pseudoalteromonas luteoviolacea H33-S | reverse complement strand
TTTCATTCGCTATATATGTAATATTCGGGTAACTACCTTCAATCGTTCCTGATTGAGCGTTTGATGTGATTTGGAAAGTAACTTCTTCCGTTTCACCCGATGGTAACTCACTGGTTAAATCAATCTTTAGTTCAGAATCTTCCTCAAGTGTAAGAGACTGATCCTCCAGCACAATTTCAGTAAGCTCAACATCATTAAGCTCAACATCAGTCTGCTCAACAGGAGCTTCTTCTATTTGATTGTCTTTTGAAGAATCACTACTACAACCTGCACCGCCAAGCAACGTGACTAATAACAACGATGCACGATTATTTAACTTCATCCTTTTCTCCTACTACTGTGGTTTCCAATATTATTAATATTTTAAAATCTCGGGGCTTATTTTAACAATAAAAAAGAATGATCTAGGTTTTTTGTTAGCCTCCAAAAGTACGATAAATTAATGGTAAGTTTAATTTTAATTTTAATATTGATTTGAGATTAAAAAATAAAGTATTTACTGTATAAAGATATTGTGTTTATCATTATTTATAATAAATTGTTCATTTTACTCATTGAAATCTTTAAATTTAGGGCACAAAACAAGTGCCAAGTTAACAGGGTGGGGGTGTGAAAAATATACCTGATTTCAGGTAATAAGTACTGTGCATGGGCCTTGTTGATCAAATA
>NZ_AUXY01000115.1 GCF_001625695.1 Pseudoalteromonas luteoviolacea H33-S | reverse complement strand
GCTTGCTGGCTCGGTGTTTTCGGGTATGCCATTCGCCATTACCATAAACTTTTAGGCCAGTGCTATCGACAACAATATCAATAAATCCCTGCGTGGTTGGCTTGGTTCGATATTGAACATCTAGTGTCTTTCCTCGCTTGCACAAACAGCTGTAACCAGGGGAGTGAATAGGTGCATCCATTAAATTGAGGAGTGAATTAACGAACCCTTCAAGTGCTCGAAGTGGCAAATTAAAGACAGACCGAAGTGTCAGGCAAGTTTCAATTGCCAAGTCAGTATATTTATTTGAACGACCACGCCCACCGTGTT
>NZ_AUXY01000114.1 GCF_001625695.1 Pseudoalteromonas luteoviolacea H33-S | reverse complement strand
ATTTACCACCTGACCAAACTTATCCGTGCCCGTGATAGTCACTGTGATGTCTTTTAGTCGCACATCATTTTGATCAACAGCGCCATCTTGGTTGATATCCAAGAACACTTTACCCGCAACCGACTTATCACCCGCTTTTGGTTTTTCTGTAAATTTAAGCTCTGGTGTTGCGTCTGTGCCGACAACCACTTTTGCGATATTGCTCACCACGCCAGCACCTGAGCCGATATAACGGTTACCCGTTTGGTAAGTGCCACTGACTGTCTGCGTAATGGTGTAACCATCGGCATTGGATTCAATCAGGCCTGTGAAGTTAAACGCACCATTGGTATCAGTTTTCACACTCTGGTTGATTGCTTGACCAAACTTATCCGTGCCTATGATAGTCACTGTGATGTCTTTTAATCGAACGTCGTTTTGATCAACCACGCCGTCTTGGTTCACATCCAAGAATACGGTACCAGCAACAGACTTATCACCGGCTTTTGGTTTTTCTGTGAAGGTGATCTCTGGCGTTACGTCTGTGCCGACAACGACTTTTGCGACATTGCTTACTGCACCTGCTCCACCGCCAATATAGCGATTACCCGTTTGATAAGTGCCACTGACTGTCTGCGTAATCGTGTAACCATCTGCATTGGATTCAATCAGGTTTGTGAAGCTGAACGCACCGCTCGCATTCGTCACTACACTTTGATTTACCGCCTGACCAAACTTATCCGTGCCCGTGATAGTCACTGTGATGTCTTTTAGCAGCGCATCATTTTGATCAACCGCGCCATCTTGGTTTACATCCA
>NZ_AUXY01000113.1 GCF_001625695.1 Pseudoalteromonas luteoviolacea H33-S | reverse complement strand
CAGGGCAAGAGCATGAAAAATCACTTGCTATTCAATACCTTTTCTAGGTAGCTCTCGTTCCTAGCTGCTTTTAGCTGTTTAGCGCGCACACCTTTGCTAAAGGATGTTTCTTTCTTTAATAAATTCAATGCAATATGTCTTACACCAGCAAACACTTCTGCTGCGCCGTCGCGGCGTATACGGCAGCCATCTTCATTCATTGCCACATCCAAACACCAATGAAGGCTGTTCTCAATATGCCAATGCGCTCGTGTAGCTTCAGCTAATCTTTGCGCACTCAAGTTCGCTGAACTTATGTAATATCGATATGTTAACTCACCTTGCTTTTGGTTATCCGATTTACGGTAAGACACTATCACGCCTACACTTTGTAAATTTGGCCAGCTTGCACTTGCTGGAATTAGAGCCATGTCATGGCAGACAACAGCTGCCCTAAACTCTTCTCGACCTCGTTGATAATCAACCTCACTTAGTAGGCTGTCACTCGCTATTTGGCGTGTAATTTCCGGCTGTAAGCGTTGTTTTACTTGCTTAAATAAGCTGCCCTGATTAGCTTTAAGTGTCAGCAAATAGTCCGCTTCTTTTTCTATAATTTGTTTCGCAATCTCCTTTTGGCAGCCCATTGCATCAATGGTCACTATACAACCTTTTAGCTCTAGCAGCTGAAGCAATTCTGGGATAGCTGTGATTTCATTGGATTTCGAGTCAGTCTTACATTGACCTAACGTCACGCCATTTTCACAGGCAAACGCACTGACAATGTGGATAGCATCTTTTCTATCTGGCTGTTTAAATGAACCTTTTAGCCTTTTTCCATCAATGGCAACCACACTGCCGTTTGTTAGCTCGCTACAGCTTTGCATCCACTGAGAGAAACAGGCTTGGAATTGAGTCATATCGATGCGGCTAATAACTCTTGCAATCGTGTCGTGTCGCGGCACGCCGTTAGCTAACGTTATAAATTTACGTAACCAAGGTAGTTTGTCATGGGCAAAATCTTCGATTTCTTCCCAACCTTGGCAACCTGCGATTACGGCACTGATAGTTAGAAACAGAATATCGGATAATAGATGTTGCACTTTGCTTTGCTGGCGTGGGTCATCAATGGAAGAAAAGTGTTCAAATAATGTGTTGGCTGACATAATTGGGCTGCTTAATCTGAAAAGCAGAATAAGATCATAAATTTATGTCATGGTAAAGTTCATGATCTTGCCCTG
>NZ_AUXY01000112.1 GCF_001625695.1 Pseudoalteromonas luteoviolacea H33-S | reverse complement strand
AACTATTTAGGAAACAAGGCCATTCAGCAGTTGGGTTTTTATTATAACCTCAATTTAAATCACTTTAAATAACAACCTTTAACAACCAAAATCACCATATAAACAAAAATAAAAACAAACAAAATACTCAACAATCAATTTTAAATACTAACCTATCAAAAACATAAGACACAGTAAAAAAACAAAAAAACAAAAAAACCACAAAAAAAATAAATAAAAAATATTTATATACACAAGGGGTTGAAAAAGTTACTTTTATTTTATATATGAACTATTTAATATTCAAGATATTGCAAAAAACACCCCCTCAAGCCAACATATAAAAGCAACCAAAAAAACAAAAGATAAAAACTTTAAAATTAGAGACCGAAAAATTAAAGATTGTAAATAATAGATTTTATTACAAAGAATTCAGCGTATAAATAACACTGAAAACATAATCAGACATTAATTCTGATTACCCTAATAATAACTTAAGGAAAAATTATGAAATCACTCCTAGCACTCGCGATTACAGCAGTCACTTTGACTAGCGCGCAATCAAACGCTCGCTCAGATTGCCCTTCAGGTCAAGGCTATTGGGAAGAAGTTTATACTAATGTTCGTGTTTGTGACACAAAACAGGAAACCTATACTGTGACATTCAAAGACTGTAGGTATACTGGAGTCGTATACAGGGGTCAAATATGGCATCAACCGCAACGCCCTTGGGAACTACCATCCTCCAAAGTTGTAAATGAATACGATTATGGTGTATCAAGCTGTCCTGACACTAAATATTATTCAGAACATCTAACATATGGATATATAGATTCTTATGGTAACTATAGAACCGATTTTGTTTCATACACCGGCACACTATTTAAAGGATGGGAAGACACACGTTCAGAAACACGTACACGTGAAATTAAAACTAATTGCCGTACAGAGCAGCGCGTAACTTATGAGTTTCGTTGCGGCTTCGAGCCATAATCAAGTGTGCGATTAAATTTCAGCCTTAAAGTGAGGAGTTTGTTAATCAAGCTCCTACACTTTTATATTAAAACCACTGCACTGTTTTGTGGCCGTCCAATATGCTGTAACTAGAATCATAAACCCACATCATTAAGAACCAAGAAATTCACGCAAATATGACAAAAAGACTTTAACCTTCTCAAGCGGGTATTTCCGCCCCGAGTAAAAAGCATTTAATACTAAATCTTCAGGCTCACAGTCTAATTTTATCTCCATGAGCTGGCCCTGCTCAATGGCTTTTTCACACGCATGAAAAGGTAATATTGCAAACCCAAGCCCTTGAATAGCAGCTGCTCTGGCCATATTACCACTATTCACTTTATAACTTGATTGCACTGTTAATAAATAATCCCCCTTAAAACGCCAAGGCGCGCCTTGCATCACGGTTAGCGTGGTTATACAAGGCAGTGAGCTCAGCTCTTGTATACTTTTCGGTTTTGGATAAACCGCCAATAGCTTTGGGGCAGCGACAATACAACTTGGCCATCGAATTATCTCTTTTGCCACCCAGCCCGAGTCCACCATGCCCCCACGGTTAAAGCTCATCACAATATCAAAGCCATCAACGATGCCTTCTTTCGCATCCAACTGCGTATCACAACTTAACGATATTGATGGGTTTTGAGCGACAAAGCTTGCGAGTACTTCTCCCATAAACGGAAGATCAGGCGTCATTATTTTTAGGTGGCCCGACAGATGATTTGTTTGCGAAGACGTTTCTTGTAAAGCGCTTTGTAAGGAATCTAGCAACGAACTGGTAGAATCATAGAGTTTTTTTCCAGCCTCTGTAGGGCGCATTTTTCGGGTTGTACGCTCAAATAAGCGCACATTTAATTGCTGTTCTAATAACGCAACATGACGACTGACATTAGACGTTGGCAATGCCAGTTGCTCAGACGCCTGTTTAAAACTTAAGTGTAAAAACACAGCTTCAAAACTTTTTAGCCATTTTAGTTCAATTTTATCTAACATAGAAATTTGGAAATAAAGTTTCTTTTATTAAAAGAATAATAATTTAGATAAAAAACAAAAATAGTCAAACCTTTATTTAAATAACAAATAAATTACCCGAAAATAAAAACTCACAAAAACCATAATTTAACGACAAGCAACGCCAAAATAAAGAAATAAAAAGTTACAGCTTACAATTTACAAATTCACATTTACTAACAAATACATTGGAAATTGAAACAATATCAACATAAGTTTAGTGTTTAATGAATACCAGGTACTAACCCATACCTAAAATCAAAATACTAAAAGGAAATAAAAATGATCAAATTAAATAAAAAGAATATAAAGTCACTATCTTTGGATAAGAATAAAATTCCAACAAAAATGACCTTTGGAATCGCTGGTGGAGCGCCTGTAAGTTGGAACAATTGCACAGACTTCTGTACACCTAGCGTTGGTGAGGGCTGTAAATTCACTAATTTATGCTAATGAATTGAAAGTTAAAATATTAGAATTAAATTTTTTAATAAAAACCAGACACCAAACACATAAAGTTAAAATAGAAAAGGAAATAAAAATGATAAAATTGAATAAAAAGAGTATAAAATCACTATCTTTAGATAAGAATAAAATCCCAACAAAAATGACCTTTGGAATCGCTGGTGGAGCGCCCGTAAGTTGGAACAATTGCACAGACTTCTGTACACCTAGCGTTGGTGAGGGCTGTAAATTTACTAATTTATGCTAATTATATAATCAATTTTATAAATCGTAGCCAGTGATACTCCATTGGCTACTTTAATTAGCATCACAATCAAACCTCTTAATAAAACCATCTTAGATAAACAAAAAAATATAAAATTAAGAAGTCACCCTTTCATAACTTTCTTTATCTAGCTCTATTCACTCATAATTTGGGATTATGAAAGTCATAACTGCTAATTTATCCCACCTTTTATATTTGTCAAAGTCTGGCTAAGAATTAAATGGAGATATAAAAATGCAAAATACTCGACGTATCGCAATTATTGGCGCAGGTATCGCAGGTCTAAGCATGGCTGTTTTTGCCACACAACAAGGCTTTGATGTAGAGGTGTTCGAAAAACGCAGTGAAATATCGCAAATTGGAGCTGGCGTGACGCTATGGCCTAATGCCATGTATGTGTTGGATAAAATGAAGTTAACTAAGGCCATCTCTGAAATTGGAGTGCAGCCATGCAGCGTCCAGCAAATGAACCAGCAAGGGCAAGTACTCTCAAAATTAGATCTTTCACAACTCAGTCAACAATGTGGCTACCCCAGCATCAGCATTTTACGCAAAGACCTAATGCTTTGCTTGTATGAGCAGGTCATGCAACTCAATATCTTGTGTCACTTTAATACGCCAATTGATAGCCAAGATATAACTAAACTTGCTAGCCAGTTTGACCTTGTGGTCGGTGCCGATGGCAGAATGCACTCTCAAGTAAGAGCCGCTATTTTTCAACCACCAATTGAGCCTATTTACCAAGGGTTTATCAACCTCATTGGCACCAGTCCGACCCCAGCCAGTGTCAAGAACAACCCTATTCAGGAATTTCGTGAAAATGGCGTTCGCTTTGGCATCGTCCAAGCAACAGCTGACTCATGTTATTGGGCCGCTGCTTGGGCCTGTGACATAAATAACAATTACACAACAAAACAGTGTCTCAACGAAGCACAATGTCGATTTAAACATTGGCCAAAGGCGATTAACACAATACTGCATACGGCAAATATGCATAGTTGCAATCATATTTTTGTCCACGATCTAGAACCGCTCCCTTACTGGCATCAAAACAATGTGGTGCTGATCGGTGACGCTGCCCATGCATCACTGCCAACTTCTGGTCAAGGAGCGAGCCAAGCGCTCGAAGATGTCTGGCATTTGACCAACTTACTCAATCAGCATGAAGCGATACCCGACACACTAAGTCACTTTTACCAAACGCGAATAAACAAAACTACGACAGCACAAACAATAGGTCGGCATTTGGCTAAGCAATTCTTCTCTGACATACCTCAGCAACCGGTAAAAATGGACCCAAAAAAATTACGTATGCTTTGGATGCAAGGCTTAACCTCTCCTAATATGCTTTCGTAACTCACTCATTAGACGTCGTTTTTTATTAAACTTTCCACTATGGAAAGTTTTTACTTGCCAAGTTGGAAAGTGTAGGCTAAATTTTAGTTTCCATAGTGGAAAGTTAAGGACGGCGAGCAATGAAAGATACAAAAAATAACATCACTGAAATAGATAAAGATGCAGCAACACAAGCGCTTTCAAGCATTCACACAACACAGCAAGAAACCATTGAACATAGCCGCCCGCCAATGTGGCTAAGTGCTATCACAGGTTTGAGCTATGGCGCGATTGTCGCAGGATATGGCCTAATGCGACACGAAAATCAATGGGCCTTAATGATGATCGTCGGCGGGGCCGTATTTGCGTTCTCTGTCGCAATTTACTTATACCGCTGTCATTTATTAGGGATCAAGCCTGTCATACTGCCTCGTTCCAATGCCAGTAAAAAACTCAACATTTATAGCGCACTATTTTTTGCAGTAATGATTGTTATAAGCCGCGAGCTTACGCTATTTACTGAGTTGAATTTTATTCCTTGGGTATGCGGCCTAATGTGTGGTGGTGTGCTTGTTTGGTTACAACGAATGTATCCGACAGGTGAAGTTATCAATGCGGAGCGCCCTAATGAGTGATCTAGACCCCATTATCCATGCGCCAAACCGCTTACAGATCTGCGCCATGCTGGCCACCAGCGCAGAGCTCGACTTTAAACTGATTAAATTACAGCTAGATGTCAGCGACTCCGTGTTATCAAAGCAGCTAAAAGTATTAGAAGAAGCTGAGTATATCGTGACGTCAAAACGCAGCAACCAAGGCCGTCCCTGTACTTGGGTGTCTCTCACAGAATATGGCAGAACGGCATTTAACACACATGTCGCAGCATTAAAAAAAATCATAGCCTAGTGCTCATAAAAGCGCTGAATAACTTTCAGCGCTTAACTAATCCAAAGTATAAGTACCTAGAAATTAATATTTTTATTAATTTAATTTTCTTCAAATAGACCCGTGTCAAAAAAAGCCTAACTGCTATGCTTAGTGTTCAGTAGTTGATTAGAGAGCCAACGTTTGATGTTGTTACGTTGTATTAATTGGATATTGTTGTTTGTTAGTCTCAATGCCTTCGCTGCAGCATTCACCGAGGCTGAATTTGAAGAGATCAGAGCAGAAATACGCAGTGCATCTTCTCAATCCCCCCTTGAAGCCATATCAACCACCGAGTACTTTTTATTTAAGTTCGATAAACAGCTGAGTACCAGACAAAAAATCCGTTTGTTGTACGGTAAGGCTTGGTTTCAAATTCAAACCGATGACATGCACAGTGCAATATCAACTTTGTCACAGTGCAAAAAAATGAGTATCGAAGTCTCAGATCCCACCATTTTATACAGTTATTATAGCCTCACAGCAGGTGCATTAACTCGCATGGGGTTATATGAAAGAGCCCTTGAGAACTACCTGGAAAGCTACAAACTAGCGGCCTTAATGGACACTGAGCTATTTCTTCGACAAACCGAAAATAACATCGGTAATGTCTATTTAAAGTTAAGCCGCTATGAAGATGCAAAGTCCTATTTTCAACGCTTTTATCAAGACGCCAAACAAAGAGACCTCGCTCAACAAATGGCAGTTGGTTTGAACAATCTAGGAGAAGCGCATTTTGGACTAGGCGAATATCAAACAGCATTGGTATTTCACAAGCAAAGCTTAAGCCTTAGAGAGCAAAACGAGTTCACGTACCATAGCTCTTGGTCCCACCATAACCTAGGCAAAACCTATATCGCGTTAGGTGAACTTGAACTGGCAAAACAACACTTAGAACGCGCGACAAAAATACGCAAGGACAGCAATGCCATCGCTGATAGTATTGGGCCGCAAATAGACCTCATGAAGATTAAGCTTTCACAAAAAGCGTATCAAGGCACAGAAACACGCTTAGAAGAAATCATCAAGTTAAGTGATGAACACACCAGACACAAAGAAAAGTCAGAAGCCTATCAACTGCTCAAGATGTACTATCAGCAAGTCAACGACTTGCAAAGTGCACTCAACACATCCGCTTTGCTGATGCAGAGCAAGCTCAAGTTTTTACAAGGACAAGCTGAAATAGGCGTTGCTTTTCATGCGGCCCAAATGAACTTAGCTATAAAAGAGCGTGATATTGCCAAGCTGACCCAAGAAAATGCGCTTCATCAGCTCAATACCCAAGCAGTTAAAACACAGTTAATCATCATGATCATCGCCATGGTGATAATTATCTTACTCACTGGCTATTTTGTACGGCGAATAAAAACAAAAAACCTTATCCTAATTGAAACGCTAGACAATTTAAAAGCGACCCAAAAACAATTATTAGAAGCCGAAAAAATGGCAGCAATGACGACTTTAGTATCAGGCATGGCTCATCAACTTAACACGCCGTTAGGGCTTGTTGTCACGTCGGCCTCGTGCCTTGAAGAAAAGCTAAAAGAAATACGTCAACTTCTGTCGGATCAAACGCTCAGTGCAACACAATTAAAAATCTTCTTAGAAGAAGCATCCGAAATGCTGGCTCTAACCGCCAACAATTCAGGACGCGCTGCTGATATGATCGCTCGCTTTAAACAAATCGCAGCGAATTTAGATACCAGTGACGCTTCCAACTTTGAAGTACTTGGCTTTTTGACTCAAAGGTGCACTCTTATTTCACAAAGCATCGAATCTGATGTTGCTTTAACAGTTACTGGCGATACCGTAGATATTCACTCTCATCCAGAGGCTTTGATAAAGGTCATTTCTCAGCTTGTAAACAATTCTTGTGCCCATGGTTTTGTACAGCAATCATCTAAACACATTGATATTGAAGTCAAAAATGATGGTAATTATGTGCTGATTACCTATCAAGACAATGGCATAGGTATTTCTGAGGATGATCAAAAGCATATGTTTGACCCCTTTTATACAAGCCAACTCAGCGAAGGAAATTTAGGCTTGGGTCTGAATATCGCTTATAACTCAGTCGTCCATGTTTTAAATGGCGAAATAGGTTATGAGCATCAAGCGAATGGTGCAAGGTTTATAATTAAAATACCAAAAATGAAAGCTGCTAACATAGTGTAAACCGCCCAAATACTTGGGCGGCGGCATAGAATGAGTAAGGTATTTACAAACCTCGAACACGTTTAGCTTGCGTGGCTTTTGAGTACTTTAGCAATACATCCATCAGCTCCCTTGTTAAAAACTCAGATACACCATTTCTTTTTGCGTTTTCAAGCGCTTGATCTAATACCCAATGCTCACGCTTACTGTCTTCGACAGGCTGATGAAAAATGGCTTTTAAATCGCCGACTTCTGATATCTTAGAAAAGCGCTCTGCGACTAGACTGATAAGTTGCTTATCTATTTGATTAATGCCACTTCTCAATTCTGCCAGTGCATTTGCATAATCACCGTCATAGCCATGCTTGCTTGGTAGCTTAGTATCATTTTCAAAATCAACAGTCATGTGTTTACCCTCCTTAGTATTAATAGGTAATTTTTTGCTTAATTTCCGGCGCAATTTCTGCCATACAATGCTCAGCTACGGCTGCAATTGTCCAAGCCGGCGTACAAGCACCTGTACTACCAGGGATGAGTGAACCATCAACCACGTACAACCCAGGAATAACAGCGCCCTTGGCGTCTTTAAGTGCACCATAGTCATTACATGCTTTACCTAGCACACAGCCGCCTAATGGGTGCGGAGTCATACCATAAGCCACATCGAAATGTTCGTTTTCAACATCTGAGTTTGCAACCAATGTACGCTGCGTATTGTTACTACAATGTAGTGGACCGCGATACCCTTTAAAACGGGCTAGTTTGCGCTGGTCGTCCTCACTCAAATTGGCAGTATTGGTTTCTTTCCACGCATTTAATGTCTTTAATGCTGTATTGATCGAATCGCCCATCCCCCCTTCATACTTACCATCAATCTCTAGTGTCTGTGGATATGACAAGCCAAACGTACCATCACACTGTTTTACAAACTGCCCAGGGGCGGTCTCACGACAGACGCCCATCATGAGCGTATTTTGGATAGACACGGTTTCTTCATACCAAACTGGGTAAACCACCATCTTGGTAAATGGTGACGCGTGATTTTCTTCCAAATAGGCTCTGGGCTGCTGCCCTTTATCGCCAAATAAGAAATCACACTCAGCAGAGCCCGGGCCACCATTCGCTGGGCGTACATCTTGATTACAAAACTGTGTAGCAAATAAGTCACCATTTTGTCCCCAGAATTTACCAACATAATGACTCAGTTCTGGTAGTCCAGTATTAGTGACATCTGTTAGGCTCGGTGAGTTGGAGGACTCGAGCAGCAAACGTGCTGTGTGCATAGAACCTGCTGACATAATGACATTGTCAGCTTCATAAATAATTTGCTGTGGTGCATCCACATCGGCTTCATTGATTTTATTTACCGCAATCCGATAAACAAACTCCCCCTTACCGCCTTTAGCAATGCGATTGATGCTCGTTACTTCGCTCAAACATTCAATATCTAGCTGATCAGTCGCCTTTGCTTGCGCAAGATAATTTTGATCTAGACTTTTTTTAATGCCATAAAACGTTTTGCCACTACACTTATCAACTTCATGGTAGCTATTCATGCCATACCACATCTCCCCAATCGTTGCAGAAGGTAGCATGGAGCCAGATACTTCATTGGCTACCACAGACCAATCTAGTGCCAAGGTACTAAACTTAGGCTCTACCGACGCGAGGTCATATTTTTGTTTGTTAGCCTGTAATTTTTGCGCCTGCTCTAAAAACACCCGAGTTGAGAGGTAATCCGGCGAAGCAGCAATAGAGATTGGATTGTCATTCGCATTTTCGCTTAGGCTCGCCATTTCAGTTTGAATGTTGCTTTGATCGATTTGCGCACTTGTTACTTGATTAAATTGCAAAGTTGCATCGGTATCAAGAGCCGTATCTATCATGGTTTTAGGCTTCATTACTGACTCAACAACATCATACTGATCAGCAATCTCATCGTAACTTAGTAGCTTAGTGCTTTGATTTTCTGGATCTCTAAATGCCAGATTGAACGCATCTTTTGAGGGCTTTTGGAAAATCGTATTGTATACCTGTGATGTACCGCCCAAACCTGCACCAACCCACACCGTCATATTTTCCGCTTCAATGGTTTCAACTAATCCGGGGTATTTTTTCACCGGTCGCTTGGCAAATTCGCCATCGTTAAAGTTAAGCGGAATGTCATTTAAGCCAAGGGTGATATCCCCCACAGGCGTGCCAAATGGCTCTTCTGTTGCCATCCACGCAGCGCGTCCATCAGGTTGACGATAATTACAAAATGGCGGTAATGGCTCTGCATCGCTTTTTGCCTGACTGCCTTTTCCTGTTAAATTACCCCACCAGTCTTTACCGCGCTCTAATAAAACAACGCGCTCATTGGTATTTTCTAACTGCTGACAAAGCCTCAGTGCAGCCACACTGCCACCAAATCCTGATCCTATAATTACAGTGTTCGCTCGGATGGGCGTATTAGATGAATTTGAATTACTCATGTGATTTTCCTTTTCATGGTTTAAGCGACGTGGTCGCCAACAACGTTCGAATGACTAAAAAATGCAATGCTCTTTTTAATTGCAGTGGCTACCTGTTCCACTTCACCCTTATGGCAAACCACTGCTACTCGCACGTACTGGCGCACCGCATGCTTTACCTCATCACTCACTGCAAGGTAATGCCCTGGCAATACTTTTACGCCATAGTGCTGGTATAAATGCTGACAAAACTTTTCAGAATCGCATCCCACATCTAGCCAAATATAGAAGCCACCTTGAGGAAGTTCATAAGCAGAATATTCTCCAAGGAACTCAGTAAACACATCGAACTTCTCTTGATATATCGCGCGGTTTATCGCGACGTGCTGCTCATCAGACCATGCGGCTTCAGAGCCTTTTAATTGAATTGGAGACAAAGAAACGCCGTGATAATTGCGATAACCTTGAATCAATTTGATGAGTTTGGTATCACCCGCGACAAACCCCGACCTTAAACCTGGCAGCCCAGATCTTTTCGACAAACTATGAATAGCAAGGCAGTTTTCAAAACTGTCATTGCCAATATGCTTGCACGCTTCTAGCAATCCGACAGGCTTAAAAGGCTCAGCGTAGATCTCGCTGTAACATTCATCTGCAACCAAAACGAATTGGTGCTTTTTCGCTAACGCTATCAAGCAAGTCCACTGCTGTATTGTTAGTACTTCACCGGTTGGATTATTAGGCGAGCAGACAAACATCAAATCAATATCCGCCCAGTTAGCGAAGGTATCACTCCCATTTAACGTCAGCTGCGCTATCTGTGCTTGGGTGATACAATAAATGTTTGCGCCAACATTCTCAGCACTGGCCTGATAAATCGGGTAACCCGGATCTGGCATCGCAACCGTAATCGGTAGCCCTTGTTGTAATTCACGGTTAAACAAAGCAATGGGCATCATAAAAATCCCTTCCCGACTACCCGCCAGCACCGCTATTTGTGATTGCGCATCGATTGAGCTTTCATCAAGCGAATACCTTTTGCACAACCAGTCACGGATCGTGTTTAACAACGCTTGTTGCAAGGACGCTTTAGGGTAGCGCGCAAGTGCTTCAAACCCATCAGGAATATGGGATAAAATCTGCTGATTTAAAGGCACGTTCGGCTCACCAACACTCAAATCAATCACGTTGCGCGCAGGGCTAATTGCAGATAAAAGGTTTTCAAGCTTTGCTTGAGGATATAAACGCTCTGCAAAGTGCATGGCTTTTACTCCTTTTACATTACAATCTCTGTATGATTGCGTACCAACGACTCTACTTGGTCCTTCACCCCGCTTAACAAAGGCTCTGAGCTGTTTACTACGTCACACATCAGCTGAGCAATGTGCGCGCTATCGTGTTCAGTGAAACCAAGTCGCGTAATTTCTGCGGTTCCCACACGCATAAAGCCATCACAGAAAATCCCATGCGCTTTAAGTTTGTCTCTGTGCTTAACGCCCGTCTCTTTGTCGAGTAAAGGTAAAACTTGATGACAGTATGTCGAGTTTTCAAAATCTGGATTCGCCTCTCCTCTGAGGGTAAAGCCATTTTGTTTGAAGGTGCTTGCAAACGCGCGCGCATTTTTCACAATTTGACTGGCATACCTTTGCCAAGGCACTTCATCAAGCGTTAAGCCAAGTGCGGCAATTCTGGCAAGGTGCGGGTTGCAAATCATGGTTGGGCCATTAAGTGGCGTAAAGTTAGAAACTAATTCAATTTTTTTATGCAACAGCTCGGAGTTAGTCAGGACGAGTCCGCCTTGCGGACCAGGGAAGGTTTTGTGTGTTGACCCAAATAAAATGTCAGCGCCTTCATTTAGCGGATCTTGATACTCACCACCAGCAATCAATCCCAAACTGTGAGAGCCATCATAGGCAACAACACCCCCATAGCTGTGAACGACTTCACTGATCTCTCTTACCGGCATTGGCACCATGAAGATGGACGCGCCCAAAATAACCAGCTTGGGCTGCTCTTTAAACAACAAATCAATACATGCTTGTTTGTCTAGTTGCCACTGTGCATCATCGAAGATCAGCGGTAACGACTGACGATGGAATACTTCGTATTGAAATGGATATCCGCCACCAGGGAAAAACGGCGGGACACGCGCAACCTTGTCCCCCGGCTCAGTTAAAGCAAATACAACAGCCATTAAGCTATTACTGCCTGAGGTGGGTGAAATGTTGGCAAATTTGCTAGAAAAAACTGACTTGGTTTTCTCAATTGTAAGCTGAGTAATCTCTTGAGAGATATCTGTGCCCGCATAAAATGGCGCGGCATACCGCGATGCCAAATCATTTGAAAGTAAGTTAGAGACCTGATCCGACAGTCGATTTTCACTCACAATTAGATTAATCGCCTGCCGACGACATTGCTGATGTGCTTCAGCTAGCTCAATAATAGTGTTCATCCTCATTCCCATTTTGGTTAATTATTGAGCCAACATGTTAGACACATAAAATAAGAAAATTAATTACAAAGTATTACACCGATACCAATAAAGTAGTAAATCTATGAAAGTACGAAGAAAAGTCAATCAGCTCGGAAAAGCCATTAACTATGAAAAAGGTAGCTTTTAATGACACTTAATATATGGGGTTTTCGATATAAAAGGACCGGAGTACGAAAGCGCTAGAGGCACGTTATGAAGAGCAGATTTAGACACGACTTCATTTTTCAATCATATCAATAGCCGCTAAAATATTGTACCAACTTCGACTCAATTCTTCACTCAAAAGACTTAATTCATGCTTTTATGTCTACGCTTTGGCTAAACGTCGAAGGGATAAAAGTTTGACCATGCAGCCCTTTTACAATTGCCAACCTGTCTTTTAAAAACGCAATCTGATCAAAGTCACCGATATCCTGATTAAACTCAATAGACTGTTCAATTTGACCGATATAATCTGTTTTAACGTCTCCCATATCAGCCTGACGTCCATCCAGGTAAATACGCCCACCGGGCAACACCATGGGAACGGGCAAGTCTGCTACGCCAGAGCGGACTAATTCGTTATATTCATTAGGTGAGATATTACGCATATCGATACGCTGCTCAGTTTTAATGACTTCATCATGACTAGCTAGGGTACCTGCTGCGCGAGTGTTGGCTTTTAGATCTGATTTATTCTGAGCGGTGTAATGCTCACGAGCGGCATAACTTTGCCCCATTCCTTGGATATACATGTAATTCCCATCAATTCTACTAAGAATATCTACCTGAAGCATAATTTAAGCCAATTATGATGTTTTTCTTTACTCATCTGATGTAGATTTGGGCTGTAAAATTAATTACAGCTACTTTGACAATATAACGTACTTATACTCGCTATTACCCTAATATCTCTATCGCAAACTTCCTTTTTTATTACCCCCCCAAAAGACACAGTCCGAAATTACCACTATATTGCACCAGCTAAATATTGATATTAGATTTGTAACCAACTAGCTGACTCTGAAACATTTTTTAAAACCCATTTCAGTGATTTCTGGCTGACTTTCAATTCTGTGATAAAAATAAGAAAAATTTAGTAGAAATTTTTTCATATCAAAAAAACAAACAAACCATTTACATAAAAGATAATCAATGCTCAAATCGAAAATTAAATTCAATATAAAAGGAATATTTAATTATGAATAAATTTATTGGCCTTTGTTTGTTCCCCTTGCTTAGTAGCGCTGCAGCCCAAGCAGTCAGTGCAAATGAAGTAAGTAGCACACAATTTAATTTGGCAGAATTAGTATCAGAGTCATCTTCTCGGATATATCCGTTTATCCCTGGGTACCACCCTACTTATTGGAACACCGGAGGCAATCACCAGCGTTACAATAACTGCTACAATTACGCCGCTAACCGTATCTCTCCAACAAATGCCAAATCTCAACCTGGCTATGCTAAGGGCCACCGAGGGTTCAATTCTGACAATGGGGCGAGCTGTGCTGGTGTCATCGCAGGTGCCAAAGCAGATGGTTTTAGAGAAGTACCTAGTTCATTATGGAATTACAAAAAATCAAATTTTAGCAATAGCCTGACTTTGAGTGCACTCGTATTGGCACCACATTATGACTATCACTGGTATCGCCGAGATAGCAATCGTCGATGGTCACATAAACCAGGTTCAACAAATGCGACCAATTTAGACAACTCAAACAGAGCGATTTATGATCCACAACGTGCTGATCGCGGTGTTTACACTCAGTTTTGTGGTTATTTTGAAAACTACTCATCTGTTCCTGCTGATTTTGTTGGCCCGTACATAGAACAAAATAAAGGAAATATTTATGTCACCGGTACATTTCAATCAGCAAACTCAAATATTGAGGCAGACATAGCGAAGCAAGACAGTACAGCTTCAACAGTGACGGTACTCAAGTATTCTGGTCGTGAAAACCCTTCTCTGCCACTGACAAAGTTAAATGATTATTTACAATATCGCATATCTGAAGTTGCCAAATTACAAGATACTTCAATCCTTCGTAAAGAATTAGCACAACCAGGAGAAGACTTTGTACCAAGTATATTGGGATATAAAGGCTTGTTGATCAATGACACTAAAGGTGTGTACTTTAACCCCGGCGACCAAGTATTAATTAGTGAAGGAACGATTAAAGTATTAAGTACAAATAAAAATGAACTTGCCACATCAAAGTTACCTTCTCGCATCATTAAATCCTCTCTACTTGACTTATCTTTAGAGAAAGATTTAGTTGATTTCATCGAGACTGCTAAATAAATACTTAGGGCTTGGTTGGGTTGCACCTCCAAGCCTCGTATGAGAAATGGAAGAACATATACAACCAAATAACGAGTAGTCAAAATGCACTACATATAATCTTCAAATATCAAACAAGGAGAGTAAGAATGACACGTAAATTGTTATCTATTATTGCTGGTTCAATGCTTGGGCTAGCCAGCTATGCGGCTCAAGCAGCGACTGTTAGCGCTTGGGGTGGAGCTGAGCACCTAAACTATGATACTGCCAGAGGCAGTGCCATACTCAACTTAAAGCGTCGCTACCCAAACGTTAGAAATATACGTATCGCACAATGCTTTAGAGTAACATACCCACCAGCTTACAAAGTAGGTGTAGTCACTTGTCAGGCTGTTGGCGAAGTATAACTTTTCAAAGTTTAAGTATTAGGGGTGAGGAAGCTCTCCCTAATACTCACAATACTTTATATTCCCTTGCTCATTTAAAACCTCATACCAATATGTGGTTCACTTCTCCGCAAATCAGCTTATCTATCTAAAACAGTAAGCACTAACCAATAGAAAAGTAGCAAATTTAAATGCACAACTAGAATTTTTTCTTATCCAAGCTAGCAACATATTTTAAAAGAGTATTAGATAACGAGCTTAATATTAAACTTTTTAAGTTGAAGCAGAATTTTGAACGTTCTATAAAAGCTATTAACATTTATAAACAATCCGTTTGTATCATGTAGTGTATTTTACGCTCAACCAATAAAGCAGCTGATGATAGGTACGTATAGCATTTATATATAAAGTAATTAGTAAGCAGATACGCAATTTCTCCCCTTATCTTTAGAGTCATATAATGCCGCATCTGCTTGGTCAAACAGCTCGGTTAAATCTTGACCTGAGCTCTTCAGTTGAGTAACTCCAAAGCTTGCAGTGCAATTGATACAAACGCCACCATAACAAATCTGTTCTACTTCTATTTTTTTACGTATTAAATTCAACTTATCGATTGCTAAAGCTATATCTGTGCCTTGTAATATAATGGCAAATTCCTCACCGCCATATCGTCCAATGATATCGCTTTCTCGTGTAGTTTCTGCTAATAGTTTTGCCACTATTTTCAACGCAGCATCTCCATGGCTATGACCATAATTATCATTTACTTTTTTAAAGTGATCTATGTCCATGAGAGCAACACAAAATGGTAACTTATGTCGCTTAACCGCACAAAGTGCCTTAGCACCCTCGATAAAAAGCTTTTTTCGATTGGCAATGCCAGTCAAACCATCTGTCATCGCCATCTTTTTCAGCTTGTTTTCAAATTTATAGCGGTCATTATCAAATGTAACTGCAATTAAAATTAACACAAACATAGCGAGCAATTCATACAGTATTTGTAAAACGCCTTTATGTGTACCCTGTAAAGTTATTATCGGCTCAATCGGCTGGTGATATTCAATAAAAAGGTAGCAACTACAACAAAGGACGGACAAGAGTATTTTTGTGCTTCGCCGGCTTCCCTCAAGTAACAGCCATGGCATAGGTAAGAGGGTCAAAAAAGTATTTTGAATTCCAACCTCGTTTCCAATAACCCAGTAAGCCTGAATAAGGATAAAGCTTATAACACTGAGAAAAAGTAATAGCCCTGCGAAGTAGTGATGTTTGTAGAATTGTAACGTAAGTGCCAAGCAACAAGCGACTACCAGCAGCATATTCATTAAAGCAGCTGTAATGGATGTATAGAAGAAGACAAACAGACAGGCATCCAACACAACGATGGTACAAGACAAGAGCGCGAAAATATTACAGACTCGGATCTTATGCGCATAGACATCGTCTTTGTCGCAACCAGTATTGATTACATTGTTAAAAAAGAGGTTAAAACGTTCGATCATATGACAAGCTTGCCGCGCTACACCTGTTGAGTATAGAGCATTATGGCGAGCTTTCCCCCTCTCCTTTTAGCAATACTAAACACATTCCACTCGCATTTTCTACCCCGAGCCCTCTTCAACACTTGAATTGCTACTTTACTATGGCGGCTATGTAAAACAGTCAGTATGTGGGCAACTCTACAACTAGGATAAAAATGCTTTATTGCTTGTTTCAACAAAGGTTTCAACTGAGTATTAAAACTTGTTTGCTCTAAAGCTGAGCTGTATATATTGCGGCTAAAGGTCCCGTAGCTCGTACTCCGAAGGGAAAATGCACAATATTGGGAGAAAGGTCATCCGAGAAACAGCGCCATAATATTAATGCATCAATTTGGTTTAAAACACTGGAAGGAAAAGTCAGGCTATCATGAGCGTTCGCTGGCTGAAACAGGCGTTTATCGTTTTAAACAGCTTACGGGTGACAAATTAACAAGCCGCACCTTCAACAACCAACACACAGAAGTAATGATTAAAGCCTAGGTGATCAACACTGAGAATAGGCTAGATATGCTTTAATATCAGTAAAAGTGACAAGGCAATTAGAAAAGGCCAATTTGACCAACAAGGCCCTTAATCATTGATGTAGTACCAAAATATAGTCACAACCAACCGCCATTTAATAAATTAACCCATGACAGTTTCTTAAACTTAACGAACCTTCGTATAGTTTTTACACACATCAAAATAAGAACAATTCACTGCCTTTCCATTGACGAATAACATATATTGATTAATTTTAGTATTCAAATGTCAAATAAGGAGAGTTAATATGAGATATAAATTGATTCCTACTATTGCAGGATTAATTATTGGAGTTACAAGTTATTCCGCTCATGCAAAGGCCGTAAGTGCTTGGGGAGAGGCTGAACACCTAAATTATGATGCAGCCAAAGATAATGCTATTCTCAATTTGGGACGCCGATATCCCAATGTAAAAAAAGTAAGAATAACAGAGTGCTTTAGAGTCACTCACCCACCAGCTTACAAAGTAGGTGTTGTAGCTTGTAAAGCCAAAGGGGAAATATACCCTTAATTAGGTAGGTCTGTTAGGGGCAAGTTATGTGCCTCTTAACAATAAAATATTTCCATGACAATTGCGTTGTGATCAAGTATTTAAAACCCCATAGACCATTACCAATTTGGAGTTGACATAATACATTTCCCAACTTCGATGATAAACCCATGTTGACACACTATAAAACAAGGATTCTAGAAAAACCCTCTGTAAACATTAACTTTACAGAAATAAAACGGCACCTTTAAAAGAAACAAAAACCAAGCGAAAAACCATTAAAATTAATAACTCAGCACCTCTGAAAAAATAAAAACTTAAAATAAAATCATAATAATAATTATAAAACAAAATGCGGGTAACATTTTAAATATTGCAGAATTTTGGTTAAGAACAGGCACTCTGTTAAATTTTATCTATATCCATCAACCTAGTTATGAATGTTAGCTAACTATCTAGTTGTGTTTTAGCTCTCTTCAAGATAAAAAAACCTTTTACACCCCCACACTTCATAAAGAAATAGAAAAACAATAAAAACCACAAAAACAATTAAAAAACCTCACACCTTCAAAATTCAAAAAATAAAAATATTAATATTTAAAAATAAAAAAATAAAAAATAAAAAATAAAAGTTTACAAAAAAGGAACACCGTAGTAGTGTAATTTCAACGCAAAGAAGCGTTTTTATAATCATAAAAATTCAAGGATAAAAAATGAAGTTTTCATTAAAGAAAAAAAAGCTAAAAAAGTTAAATGAAATAAACCCAGTAAACCAAGATCAAACCCCTAATATTGCAGGTGGTTCATCTTATGCTAGTAATAATGGATATACATGCTCTGGTAGCAGCGGTGGTAGAGAACCAACTTTCCCGGTTCAACCCCATTAATTAGATA
>NZ_AUXY01000111.1 GCF_001625695.1 Pseudoalteromonas luteoviolacea H33-S | reverse complement strand
TTTACCGTGGTCAACGTGGCCGATTGTACCAACGTTAACGTGCGGTTTTACGCGTTCAAACTTTTCTTTTGCCATTTTAAAATTTCCTATAAAGAAATTAAAGTCCAGCCCTAAGACCGGACCGAACTAAAATTACTTAACAGCGCGAGCTGCAATTATTGCGTCGGCAACGTTTTTCGCCGCTTCTGCGTACTTGGAAAATTCCATTGAGTACGAAGCACGACCTTGCGTTGCAGAACGTAAATCAGTTGCATAACCGAACATTTCAGACAGTGGTACTTGTGCATTGACAAGCTTAAGACCACCAAAAGCATCTTCCATGCCTTCGATCATGCCGCGACGACGATTTAAGTCGCCTACTACGTCACCCATGTTTTCTTCAGGGGTAGTGACTTCAACTTTCATAACAGGTTCTAAAAGCACTGGTTGCGCTTCTAAAGCACCATTTCTGAAGCCAATTGAACCGGCGATCTTAAAGGCCATTTCATTTGAGTCAACGTCGTGGAAAGAACCGTCAAATAACGTCGCTTTCACACCTAACAGAGGATAGCCCGCAAGCACACCTTGTTTCATTTGCTCTTGAATACCTTTATCAACCGCTGGGATATATTCCTTAGGAACCGTACCGCCTACGATTTCATTAACGAATTCGTAAGTTGGTGCGTCTTCATCAGAAAAGTCCATTGGTTCCAATTTCAGCCATACGTGACCATATTGACCACGACCACCAGATTGACGTACGAACTTACCTTCAGCTTCTACAGAACCACGGATGGTTTCTCTGTATGCCACTTGCGGCTTACCAACGTTACATACAACGTTGAATTCACGTTTCATACGGTCAACAATGATATCTAGGTGAAGTTCACCCATACCAGAGATGATCGTTTGACCTGACTCTTCGTCAGTTTCAACACGGAAAGACGGGTCTTCTGCTGCTAGTTTACCTAGCGCAATGCCCATTTTTTCCTGATCAGCGACTGTTTTCGGCTCTACCGCTACTGAGATCACTGGCTCTGGAAATTCCATACGCTCTAGTGTGATCACTGAATCTTGAGAACAAAGCGTGTCACCAGTGGTAACGTCTTTAAGTCCAATCGCAGCAGCAATATCACCGGCGCGAACTTCTTTAATTTCTTCGCGCGAATTTGAGTGCATCTGAACAATACGACCAAAACGCTCTTTCTTGCCCTTAACAGGGTTATAGACAGAGTCACCTTGACCAACTGTACCAGAATAAACTCGGAAGAAAGTCAATGTACCAACAAATGGGTCTGTCGCAATCTTGAACGCCAACGCCGCAAACGGCGCGTCGTCACTTGCTGGACGAGTAGCTTCAGAGTCGTCCTCAAGGATACCCTGAATCTCTTTAACCTCTGTTGGTGAAGGCATGAATTCAATCACAGCATCAAGCACAGCTTGAACGCCTTTGTTTTTGAATGCACTACCACATGACATTGGCACAATTTCGTTGCTCAATGTTAGTTGACGAATCGCAGATTTAATCTCTTCTTCGCTCAACTCACCTTCTTCTAAATATTTGTCCATTAGTTCTTCAGTCGCTTCAGCTGCACTTTCAACTAAGTGAGAGTGCCACTCTTCAGCTAAATCCTGAAGCTCTGCCGGGATCTCTTCATAAGTGAAGGTCATGCCCTGGTCACTTTCGTTCCAGTTAATGGCTTTCATTTTAATGAGATCAATAACACCTTTAAATTCATCTTCAGCACCAATAGGTAACTGAATAGGCACAGGTGTCGCACCAAGGCGGTCTTTCACCTGATCCACAACTGCCAAGAAATCTGCACCAGTACGGTCCATCTTGTTAACGAAGATCATACGAGGAACTTCGTATTTATTGGCTTGACGCCAAACAGTTTCTGTTTGTGGTTGTACGCCTGATGAAGCACAAAGAACAACAACTGCACCATCAAGTACACGCAAAGAGCGTTCTACTTCGATAGTAAAGTCTACGTGTCCTGGAGTATCAATGATATTGATGCGATGCTCAGGGAACTGAGCATCCATACCTTTCCAGAAACACGTTGTCGCAGCAGAAGTAATGGTAATACCACGCTCCTGCTCCTGCTCCATCCAGTCCATAGTTGCAGCACCATCATGCACCTCACCAATTTTGTGAGATAAGCCCGTGTAATAAAGTACACGTTCTGTCGTGGTGGTTTTACCTGCATCTACGTGAGCACAGATACCGATGTTACGGTAGCGCTCAATTGGAGTAGTACGTGCCATAATATCCTCTTAAAGGTCTTGGGCAGATTACCAACGGTAGTGAGCGAATGCTTTGTTCGCTTCAGCCATACGGTGAACGTCTTCACGTTTCTTAACCGCAGTGCCTTTGTTTTCCGCAGCGTCAAGGATCTCTTGTGCAAGACGAAGACCCATTGATTTCTCGCCACGCTTACGTGCAGAGTCTACTAACCAACGCATACCTAATGCGTTGCGACGAACTGGACGTACTTCAACTGGTACTTGGTATGTAGAACCACCAACACGACGAGACTTAACCTCAACCGCAGGGCGTACATTTTCAAGTGCAGCTTCAAAGATTTCTAGGTGCGACTTGCCTGATTTTTCAGCAGCCACGTCTAGCGCACCGTATACGATTTTTTCAGCAGTAGATTTCTTGCCGTCTAACATTACTACGTTAACGAATTTAGCAAGAAGTTCTGATCCGAACTTCGGATCTGGAAGAATTTTACGTTGACCTATTACGCGTCTTCTAGGCATTTTATCTCTCCGATATCTTCAGGTTCGTTTTTTTCAACGAATACCCAAAACAAATTATTCAATATTAAAACTTAAGTGCTTGGCCTTACTAACGGAGAACCATTAGCCCTTAGGACGTTTTGCACCGTACTTAGAACGACCTTGTTTACGATCGTTAACACCCGCACAGTCAAGCGCACCACGTACAGTGTGGAAACGCACACCTGGTAAGTCTTTAACACGACCACCACGGATAAGGATTACACTGTGCTCTTGAAGGTTGTGGCCTTCACCGCCAATGTAAGAAGTTACTTCGAAACCGTTCGTAAGACGAACACGCGCTACTTTACGTAATGCAGAGTTTGGTTTCTTTGCTGTAGTTGTATATACACGAGTACATACACCACGCTTTTGAGGACAAGCTTTAAGAGCAGCAGAGTTGCTCTTTGTAACCTTGCTGCGACGTGGCTTACGTACTAGCTGGTTAATAGTTGCCATTAAATAGCTCCTGATTAGTTAAAATTACTACTGAAAAAATAAAATCGACCCAAATTTTCCTTCCATTTTAATGGAACGAATAAATGGGTGGCCGAATTTTAATGAGCAAAGATTAACCTGTCAATAAAAATCCATTTTACAGCACTACTTTTCGTCGATTTTGTGGTTTTTTACGCCCACTCACTGACAATATGTCTAATCTCAAAAAACCGATAACATGAAATAGCACAACCACGATTCAACCGTGTCAGACCATTATCTCGTTATCTATCCCTCAATCAGAAACATTGCAAAACGCTAAATATTGACAGTTTTATAAGACATCAAGATGACACCAATATTCTTTGCTTCATGCTAATTTGTGCGCAAGATCAAAAAGGCCGCCCTATTGGGCGGCCTTTTAAATATCGACTATATCGTCTTTAGAGCTTACTTGTTGCCGCCTAGTAGGTCAGCATTAAGTGCGTCTGTTAGCGCTTGTGACGCTTCTTCAGCACTTACTGTTTGCTCTTCAACTGGTAGTTCGCTTTCTTTGCGACGGTTGATACGCTCTTGGTGATACGCAAAACCAGTACCTGCTGGGATCAAACGACCAACGATTACGTTTTCTTTCAGACCACGTAGCTCGTCGCTCTTACCGTTTACAGCTGCTTCAGTTAGGACACGTGTTGTTTCCTGGAACGATGCTGCTGAGATGAATGACTCAGTCGCTAGTGACGCTTTAGTAATACCCATCAGCTGAATTTCAAACTTCGCTGGGATCTTACCTTGCTTCTCAAGTTCACGGTTAGCAATGTTAACGCGTGCAACTTCAGCTTGCTCACCTGCTAGGAACTCAGTGTCACCACCGTCGATGATGATACACTTACGCAGCATCTGACGAACGATCGTCTCAATGTGCTTATCGTTAATCTTTACACCCTGTAGACGGTATACTTCCTGAACTTCGTTCGTGATGTAGTTTGATACATCAGTCACGCCACGTAGACGTAGGATGTCATGTGGAGACTCAGGACCATCGGCAATAACTTCACCTTTAGCAACCTGTTCACCTTCGAACACGTTAAGCTGACGCCATTTCGGGATCATCTCTTCGTAAGCATCACCTTGCTCAGGTGTGATCACTAGACGCTTCTTACCTTTCGTCTCTTTACCGAAGCTCACAGTACCTGTGATCTCTGCAAGGATTGCAGGATCTTTTGGCTTACGTGCTTCGAATAAGTCAGCAACTCGAGGTAGACCACCGGTGATATCACGAGTCTTCGAACCTTCTTGCGGGATACGTGCTAATACGTCACCCGGCTGAACAGTTGCGCCGTCTGTGATTTCAATCGTGGTGAATGAAGGTAGACGAATTTCTTGTAGGCCACGCTCTTCGTTTTCAATGATTAACTTAGGCTCTTTCGCATTCACCTTAGCTAAGTCTTTAACAACAACACGCGTTAGACCAGTAAGCTCATCAGTCTGTGCTTCTGTGTTTGAGTCATCAATATCGCTGAACGATACTTTTGACTGATGCTCGATAACGATTGGGTGACTATGCGGGTCCCACGTAGCAACAATATCATTACCTTTAACTTCAGCACCATCTTGTATAGAAAGAACCGCACCATAAGGCACTTTATAACGCTCTTTCTCACGACCTTGCTCATCGATAACCGTGATTTCAGTCGAACGTGAAGTTACAACGATCTTGCCATCAGTATTCAATACATATTTTGCATTGTGTAACTTCATGCTACCGTTGTTTTTAACTTGTACGCTGTTTTCAGCAGATGCTCTTGATGCCGCACCACCGATGTGGAACGTACGCATCGTAAGCTGTGTACCTGGCTCACCGATTGACTGAGCAGCGATTACACCGACTGCCTCACCTGGGTTGATGATGTGGCCACGTGCAAGGTCACGACCGTAACAGAATGCACAAACACCAAAGTCATTTTCACAAGTGATTACAGAGCGTACTTTAACTTCATCTACTGAGTGCTCTTCTAAAAGGTCACACAGTTTTTCGTCAAGCATTACGTTACGCTCAACAAGTACGATGTCAGTACCTGGCTTACATACGTCTTCAGCAACAACACGACCTAGAACACGCTCGCGAAGTGGTTCTACAACGTCACCACCTTCGATTAGCGGCTTCATTACTAGACCTTCTAACGTACCACAATCTGATTCGTTGATAACCAAATCTTGTGCAACGTCTACTAGACGACGAGTTAGGTAACCCGAGTTCGCTGTCTTAAGTGCGGTATCGGCAAGACCTTTACGTGCACCGTGCGTCGAGATGAAGTACTGAAGTACGTTTAGACCTTCACGGAAGTTAGCTGTGATTGGCGTCTCGATGATTGAACCATCTGGACGTGCCATTAGACCACGCATACCCGCTAGCTGACGTATCTGAGCTGCACTACCACGTGCGCCCGAGTCGGCCATCATGAATACTGAGTTGAAAGAGTCTTGTTGCTCTTCTTCACCCTGTGCATTCACTACAGTGTCTTTCGATAAGTTCGCCATCATTTCACGTGAAAGGTTTTCGTTAACACGTGACCAGATATCGATAACTTTGTTGTATTTCTCACCTGCTGTTACAAGACCAGACTGGAACTGTTGGTTGATTTCTGCAACTTCAGCTTCAGCGCGCTCGATGATTTCAGTCTTAGTAGGTGGAATAACCATATCGTTAATACCGATAGATACACCTGACTTCATCGCATAGTGGAAACCTGTGTACATCACTTGGTCGGCAAACACAACAGTGTCTTTCAGACCTAGGCGACGGTAACACTCATTAAGAAGACCAGAGATCTGCTTCTTACCAAGTGCTCTGTTGATAAGCTCAAACGGTAGACCTTTTGGCATGATCAATGAAAGGATCGCACGACCTACTGTTGTATCGACAACGTGAGTTTTTTCCGAACGCTCACCAGTCTCTTCGTCAACAATAGTCTCTGTTAGACGAACTTTAACGCGTGCGTGAAGCTCTGCGCTACCTGTACGGTATGCTTTTTCAGCTTCTTTCGGGTCTTTAAACGCAATACCTTCGCCTTTCGCATTGATGCGATCACGCGTCATGTAGTAAAGACCTAGTACAACGTCCTGTGAAGGAACGATGATAGGCTCACCACTTGCAGGTGAAAGGATGTTGTTTGTAGACATCATTAGTGCACGTGCTTCAAGCTGTGCTTCTAATGTCAACGGTACGTGTACCGCCATTTGGTCACCATCGAAGTCAGCGTTATACGCCGCACACACCAATGGGTGTAGGTGGATTGCTTTACCTTCGATTAGTACCGGTTCAAATGCTTGGATACCAAGTCTGTGAAGTGTAGGAGCACGGTTCAATAGAACTGGGTGTTCACGGATCACTTCATCAAGTACGTCCCAAACCTCTGGTACTTCACGCTCTACCATCTTCTTCGCAGCTTTGATGGTAGTCGCCATACCACGGCGCTCTAGCTTACCGTAGATGAATGGCTTAAATAGCTCTAGTGCCATCTTCTTCGGAAGACCACACTGGTGAAGTTTAAGCGTTGGACCAACTGTGATTACAGAACGGCCTGAGTAATCAACACGCTTACCAAGAAGGTTTTGACGGAAACGACCTTGCTTACCTTTGATCATGTCTGCAAGCGACTTAAGTGGACGCTTGTTAGAACCCGTGATCGCACGACCACGACGACCGTTGTCAAGTAATGCATCTACCGCTTCTTGTAACATACGCTTTTCGTTACGTACGATAATGTCTGGTGCAGCTAAGTCTAATAGACGCTTCAGACGGTTGTTCCGGTTGATAACACGACGGTATAAGTCGTTCAGATCTGAAGTCGCAAAACGACCGCCATCTAGTGGTACTAGTGGGCGTAGATCTGGCGGAAGTACTGGTAGCACGCTCATGATCATCCACTCAGGGTTGTTACCTGATTGGTGGAATGATTCCATAAGCTTAAGACGCTTAGTAATTTTCTTACGCTTAGTCTCAGAGTTAATTGTAGGTAACTCTTCACGCATTTCTGCGATTAGCTGACCAAGGTCTAGTTCGCGAAGTAGATCAAGTACAGCTTCTGCACCCATCTTAGCTTCGAACTCATCACCGTGCTCTTCTAGTGCATCTAGGTACTCTTCTTCACCTAATAGCTGACCGCGCTCAAGCGTTGTCATACCAGGCTCTGTTACTACGAAAGATTCGAAGTAAAGTACGCGTTCGATGTCACGAAGAGTCATATCAAGCATTAAGCCAATACGAGACGGTAGTGATTTCAGGAACCAAATGTGCGCAACTGGGCTAGCAAGTTCAATGTGACCCATACGGTCACGACGCACTTTAGTTAGTGTAACTTCAACGCCACACTTCTCACAGATAACACCACGGTGTTTTAATCGCTTGTATTTACCACACAAACATTCGTAATCTTTTACTGGGCCGAAGATACGGGCACAGAATAAGCCGTCACGCTCAGGCTTGAAAGTACGGTAGTTGATTGTCTCAGGTTTCTTTACTTCACCGTATGACCATGAGCGAACCATGTCTGGCGAAGAAAGACCAATGCGAATTGCATCGAATTCTTCGGTCTTATTTTGTTGCTTCAGAAACTTAAGTAAGTCTTTCACCTTAGCTCTCCTGTCGGAGTTAATCTTGAGGGCAAGCATTGCTCACCCCTTCATTCTTTACAGTTACAGTCCGGATTGGCAGCTCAGTAGAGCTGCCGGTCGGATTAACTTTCTTCCAACTCGATGTTGATACCTAGCGAGCGGATTTCTTTCAACAATACGTTGAATGACTCAGGCATACCCGGTTCCATCTTGTGGTTACCGTCTACGATGTTCTTATACATCTTAGTACGACCGTTTACGTCATCCGACTTAACTGTCAACATTTCCTGTAGTGTATAGGCAGCACCGTATGCTTCTAATGCCCATACCTCCATCTCACCGAAACGCTGTCCACCGAACTGTGCTTTACCACCCAGCGGCTGCTGAGTAACTAGGCTGTAAGAACCCGTTGAACGCGCGTGCATCTTGTCGTCTACTAAGTGGTTTAGTTTCAGCATGTACATGTAACCAACAGTTACTTGACGCTCAAACGCATCACCAGTACGACCATCATAAAGCGTAACCTGACCACTTGATGGATAACCACCCAGCTCTAGTAACTCTTTGATTTCGCTTTCTTTAGCACCATCGAATGCTGGCGTCGCGATTGGTAGACCACCTTTAAGGTTATTAGCTAGACGACGAACTTCGTCATCAGAGAAGCTAGCAATGTCTACTTCTTGACGGCAGTCACCAAGCTCATACGCTTTCTTGATGAAATCACGTAGCTCATAAAGCTCCGCTTGTTCTTTCATCATGTCTTCGATGCGCTCACCGATACCACGTGCTGCCAGACCCATATGCGTTTCAAGGATCTGACCGATGTTCATACGAGATGGTACACCTAGTGGGTTAAGAACGATGTCTACCGTACGACCTCTTTCATCGTAAGGCATATCTTCTACTGGTACGATTGTCGAGATAACACCTTTGTTACCGTGACGACCAGCCATCTTATCACCTGGTTGGATACGACGTTTAACAGCTAGGTAAACTTTAACAATCTTAAGTACGCCCGGCGCTAGGTCATCACCTTGTGTGATCTTGCGACGCTTGTTCTCAAACTTCTTGTCGTATTCAGCTTTAAGCTCATCGTACTGTGCAGCAAGTTGCTCAAGTTCTGCTTGCTGTGCTTCATCAGCAAGGCTCTGAGTCAGTAGCTTTTCAGCACCTAGAAGTGCAATTGCATCTTCATTTTGACCAGATTCAACAAGTAGCTTACGCGCACGGTTTAAAATACCGCCTTCAAGGATCTTGAACTCTTCGTTGAAGTCTTTCTTCGCTTCACGAAGCTGCATTTCTTCAACTTCCAGTGCACGCTTGTCTTTTTCAACACCATCACGTGTGAAAACTTGAACGTCGATAACAGTACCAGATACAGAGTTAGGTACACGTAAAGAACTGTCTTTAACGTCAGATGCTTTTTCACCGAAGATTGCACGTAGAAGTTTTTCTTCAGGTGTAAGCTGCGTTTCGCCTTTCGGTGTTACTTTACCTACTAGGATATCGCCGCCTTTCACTTCAGCACCGATGTAAACAACACCAGACTCATCTAGTTTGCCAAGTGCAGACTCACCTACGTTAGGAATATCAGCTGTGATCTCTTCTGGACCAAGCTTCGTATCACGAGCGATACACTGTAGCTCTTGAATGTGGATCGTAGTTAGACGATCTTCTTGTACAACTCGCTCAGAAAGTAGGATTGAATCCTCGAAGTTGTAACCATTCCAAGGCATGAACGCAACACGTAAGTTCTGACCAAGTGCCAAGTCACCTAAGTCCGTTGAAGGACCATCAGCAAGTACGTCACCACGTACTACTGGCTCACCAACCATACAAGTTGGTTTTTGGTTGATACATGTGTTTTGGTTCGAGCGCGTGTACTTAGTTAAGTTGTAAATGTCGATACCCGCTTCACCTGGAACGCGCTCATCTTCATTAACGTTAACAACGATACGGCTCGCATCAGCGTACTTAACTACACCGCCACGCTTAGCAACGATTGTTACACCTGAATCTTTTGCAAGTGTACGCTCGATACCTGTACCTACTAACGGCTTATCAGCACGTAATGTTGGTACTGCTTGACGTTGCATGTTCGATCCCATCAATGCACGGTTTGCATCATCGTGTTCAAGGAATGGGATAAGTGCCGCTGCCACAGAGATAACCTGCTGTGGAGATACATCCATATACTGGATGCTGTCGCTAAGCATAAAGGTTGATTCACCTTTGTGACGACATGGAATTAGCTCTTCTGCGAACTGATTTTCTTCAGTCAAGTTTGTATTCGCCTGTGCGATTACGAACTGACCTTCTTCAATTGCAGATAGGTAATCAACTTCGTCAGTAACGATACCGTCAACAACTTTACGGTATGGAGTCTCTAGGAAACCATAGTCGTTTGTACGAGCATACGTTGACAATGAGTTGATTAGACCGATGTTTGGACCTTCAGGCGTTTCGATTGGACAAACACGACCGTAGTGCGTTACGTGTACGTCTCGAACTTCGAAGCCTGCACGTTCACGTGTCAAACCACCCGGACCTAATGCAGAAATACGACGCTTGTGCGTTACTTCTGAAAGCGGGTTGTTTTGGTCCATGAACTGTGACAACTGAGAAGAACCAAAGAATTCTTTAACAGCTGCAGAAATCGGCTTAGCGTTGATCAGATCTTGTGGCATCACGTTATCTAGATCACCTAGACTTAGACGCTCACGTACAGCACGCTCAACACGTACTAGACCAACACGGAATTGGTTTTCAGCCATTTCACCAACAGAACGAATACGACGGTTACCTAAGTGGTCGATATCATCCACTTCACCTTTACCGTTACGAATGTCGATAAGGACTTTCATAACAGAAACGATGTCTTCTTTGCACAGTGTCCCAGGGCCTATATCTGAATCATAACCAACACGGCTATTGAACTTCATACGACCTACCGTTGATAGATCATAACGCTCTTCAGAGAAGAATAGGTTATCGAATAGTGCTTCAGCAGCATCTTTCGTTGGTGGCTCGCCTGGGCGCATCATGCGGTAAATTTCTACCAATGCTTCTAGGCGGTTTGAAGAAGAATCAATACGAACTGTCTCTGACATGTACGCACCGCTGTCTACTTCATTGATGTAAAGCGTATCGATCTTAGTGTGACCCGCTTTCACAAGCTCAGCCATTAGCTCTAGCGATAATTCAGCGTTCGCTTCAGCAATGATCTCACCTGTTGACTCATCGATGTAGTTTTTAGCAACTACGCGACCAATGATGTACTCATGTGGTACTTCAAGTTGCGTGATGCCTTTTTTCTCGATGTTTTTGATGTGACGAGCTGTGATACGACGGCTCTGTTCAACCAATACCTCACCGTCTGCATCTTTAATATCAAATGCAGCAGTTTCACCACGAAGGCGAGATGGTACTAGTTCCATCATCACTTTACCGTTTACTACTTCGAAGCTCGTAGTTTCGAAGAACAGATCAAGAATTTGCTCTGTTGTGTACTCTAGTGCACGTAAAATGATTGAAGCCGGTAGCTTACGACGACGGTCAATACGAACGAAAAGGTTATCTTTAACATCAAATTCAAAGTCTAACCATGAACCACGGTAAGGGATAACACGTGCGTTATAAAGCACTTTACCCGATGAGTGTGATTTACCGCGGTCGTTATCAAAGAATACACCAGGTGAACGGTGTAGCTGAGAAACGATAACACGCTCGGTACCGTTAATAACGAAAGTACCTGTGTCTGTCATGAGCGGGATCTCGCCCATGTAAACTTCTTGCTCTTTAATGTCTTTGACTGTGCCTGGAGCTTCTTTGTCCATTAACACAAGACGTAATTTAACGCGAAGTGGAGCAGAATATGTCACGCCGCGAATTTGACATTCTTTTACATCGAATACTGGTTCTCCGATACGGTAACTCACGTATTGAAGTTCAGAATTGCCCGAGTAGCTTTTGATAGGGAATACAGAACGGAATGCAGCTTCCAATCCAGTATCGCCATCCGCGTCCGGCGTAATGAATTTTTTAAACGATTCCAACTGCGTTTGCAAAAGGAAAGGTATATCCAAAACTTGTGGACGTTTACCAAAATCCTTACGGATACGTTTCTTTTCAGAATAAGAGTAAGCCATGGGGTTCCTCAGCTTGCTGATCTTTGACCCAACCTGTTCATGCAGAACAGCATTCATTGGCATCTAAGCCATGATAACAACATCTAAATTGTCTACCTAAACCCAACAGTTTCCCAAAAGGTTTAAATTATTGAAAAACTTGAAGAATTTAGGTTTTTATTGCGCAATAGTAATACTTTCGCTCTAGAGCGCAAAAGGGCCGGTGATTAAAAAATCACCAGCCCTTGCCTGATTTCTCAGGCAGCGAACCTAGCGTATGCTAGATTACTTGATCTCAACTTCAGCACCAGCTTCTTCAAGATCTTTCTTAAGTGCTTCAGCTTCTTCTTTAGAAACAGCTTCTTTGATTGGCGCAGGAGCAGACTCAACAAGAGCTTTTGCTTCTTTAAGGCCAAGACCAGTTGCACCACGTACAGCTTTGATAGCAGCAACTTTGTTACCGCCAGCGCCAGCTAGGATTACGTCGAACTCAGTCTTCTCTTCAGCAGCTTCAGCTGGACCAGCAGCAACAACAGCAGCAGCTGCAGTTACGCCGAATTTTTCTTCCATTGCTTCAACTAGTTCAACAACTTCCATTACTGACATTTCAGCAATCGCGTCAAGGATTTGGTCTTTAGTTACAGACATTTTAAGTTTCCTAATTAATCACGAACCCATGAGGTTCAAAAAATTTATTGGTGAAAGAGTAAAAGGTGCGATTAAGCAGCTTCTTCAGCTTTCTGAACACGTACAGCTTCAATTGTTTTAACCAATTTACCAGCTGACGCTTCTTTCATAGCGCTCATTAAGCGTGCAACAGCTTCGTCGTAAGTAGGTAGCTTAGCAAGCATATCTACGTCAACAACATTGCCTTCAAATGCAGCCGCTTTCAGTTCGAACAACTCGTTTTTCTTTGCGAAATCAGCAAAGATACGAGCAGCAGCACCTGGGTGCTCTGAAGAGAAAGCGATTAGGCTTGGGCCTACTAGCGATTCGTTAAGGCACTCATAATCAGTACCTTCAACAGCGCGTTTTGCAAGCGTGTTACGGACAACTTTCATCCATACGCCTGCTTCACGAGCTTCTTTACGAAGCGCAGTGATAGCATCTACTGTTACACCACGAGAATCTGCAACTACTGCAGATAGAGCACCTTTGGCAGCTTCGTTGACTTCAGCAACAATTGCTTTTTTGTCTTGAAGATTTAAAGCCATGGGTGTTACTCCTGGTTAATATGGGAACAAGTCCCCAGTTCTACTTTACTCACAGTCAAATGACTCTGAGCTGCTTTTTACGGCGAGAACCAGAAGATTAGGAAAAATCTAGCTGGGATTCACACCGTCTACGTAGGAAGATTAAGTAACTAGGTTACACCTACGGTCTTGGACGGAAACGCAATTTATCGATTTTATTGTAGACCAAATTTGATAAACAACAGTTCGAAATTATGCGCTTCAACCCGAATTCTTTGCTTCGTTGGAAGTGACTTCTCAACGAAATGGCGCAAAATTATAGTCTAATTTTTACGCCATGTAAACGCTAAAATCTAAATTACGCTAGAAGCGTGTTTAGAGTAGCTTGGTCTACAGCAACACCCGCGCCCATAGTCGTTGAGATGCTTACTTTCTTCAAGTAAGTACCTTTCGCTTGAGAAGGCTTAGCCTTCTTAAGAGCAACGATAAGTGCTTCAAGGTTTTCTTGAAGCTGGTTCGCGTCAAAGTCAACCTTACCGATTGTAGTGTGGATGATACCGTTCTTGTCGTTACGGTAACGAACCTGACCAGCTTTAGCGTTTTTAACTGCTTCTGCAACGTTAGGTGTTACAGTACCAGTTTTAGGGTTAGGCATAAGACCACGTGGACCTAGGATTTGACCTAGTTGACCGACAACGCGCATTGCATCTGGAGAAGCAACAACAACGTCAAAGTTCATTTCGCCTTTCTTAACCTGCTCAGCAAGGTCTTCCATACCTACTAAATCAGCACCAGCTTCTTTAGCAGCGTCTGCGTTAGCACCTTGAGTGAATACAGCAACGCGTACTTCACGACCAGTACCGTGTGGTAGTACAGTTGCACCACGTACGTTTTGGTCTGATTTACGAGCGTCGATGCCAAGGTTTACAGCAACGTCAACACTTTCAGTGAATTTAGCAGTAGCTAGTTCTTTAAGAAGAGCAACAGCTTCGTTGATTTCGTACTCTTTAGTTACGTCAACTTTCTCGCGGATTACGCGCATACGCTTAGTTAATTTAGCCATTCTCAATTACCCTTCTACATTCAAGCCCATTGCACGTGCAGAACCTGCAATCGTGCGTACAGCTGCGTCCATATCAGCAGCAGTAAGGTCAGGACGTTTAGTCTCAACAATCTCTTCTAGTTGTGCACGTGTTACAGTACCAACTTTCTCAGTGTTTGGACGGCCAGAACCAGACTTGATACCTGCAGCCTTCTTAAGAAGGTAAGATGCAGGTGGAGTTTTCATATCAAAAGTGAATGAACGGTCGTTGTAAACAGAAATGATTACAGGAACTGGTGCACCTTTTTCGATAGACTCTGTACGTGCGTTGAACGCTTTACAGAATTCCATGATGTTTACACCGTGTTGACCTAGTGCAGGACCTACTGGAGGACTAGGGTTAGCCATACCAGCAGCAACTTGTAGCTTGATTAAAGCTTCAACTTTTTTAGCCATGTTAATAACCTCGTTAAATGGGTCTTAGCCTTGTGCGCGCGAGGACGCGTACTCAAACGGCTTCCCGATTAAAAAATTCTTTCTTTTCGTGGCAGACGTAGTCTACCTACAAAAAGGCCGCTGATTATAGTTTAATCAGCGGCCTTTTTCAATTATTTTTTGCAATAGTACAAAAATACTGCAAATTAAGTATCTTGCTCTACCTGACCGAACTCAAGGTCAACCGGCGTTGAACGACCGAAGATAAGTACAGACACTTTTAAGCGGCTCTTTTCATAATCCACTTCTTCAACAACACCGTTGAAGTCTGCAAATGGACCATCAATAACACGAACCACTTCACCCGGCTCAAACAGCGTCGCTGGCTTAGGCGCTTCAGCGTTCTCTTGTAGACGGTTAAGAATACGATCAGCTTCACGCTGACTAATTGGTGCAGGACGATCAGATGTACCGCCAACAAAGCCCATTACACGTGGTGTGCTATTCACCAAGTGCCAAGTCGCGTCGTTCATCACCATTTGAACAAGGACGTAACCTGGGAAGAATTTACGCTCAGACTTGCGCTTTTGACCAGCACGCATCTCTACAACTTCTTCTGTAGGTACTAGTACTTCACCGAAGTCTTCTTCTAAGCCTTCAATTTTAATGTGCTCAATAATAGTTTGAGCAACGCGCTTTTCAAAACCAGAAAACGCCTGAATTACGTACCAACGTAATTTCTTTTCTTTGTTCTCATCCGACATGGGATCAGATCTCCAATCCAGTTAAAAAGCCAACAGCACGGAATAGCAAGCCATCTAATCCCCACAGGATAAGTGCCATTACTACAGTTGCTGCCATCACGATAATTGTAGTATGCGTTGCTTCTTGACGCGTAGGCCATACAACTTTACGAACCTCAATACGAGACTCTTTTGCAAAAGCAATAAAAGTACGACCTTTTTCAGTCGTCGCAGCGATACCTAGAGCGGCACCCACAGCAACTACAACACCAACTGCGCGTACTAACGCAGACATGTCCGCGTACATATAGTTACCAACTACTGCGCCAGTGAGTAGTACAACTGCAACTAGCCATTTTACCGTGTCCATCGAGCTAGACGGGTTTTCAACATTAGTGCTCATAATTGTTTTACCTTAAATACAGACACAACAACCCTGTCTTAGACAGGGTTAATCCATTAAATCCAAATTTACAAATAAGCGACGAGTGCAACACACATTATTTTAAATTTGGACTAAAAAGTATTGAGTGGCAGGGGCGGCAGGACTCGAACCCGCAACCATCGGTTTTGGAGACCGCTGTTCTACCAATTGGAACTACGCCCCTGCAAAGTGGATGCCCATTATACTGACGAACAAACTGAAAACAAGTGTAAAAGTTATACATCGTACGATTTTCACAACTTTTGTTTTTCAATCAGTTATTAAACACAGCTGCAAGCCATCATATTTAACACAAAAGTCATCGCTACAAGCACGATTATCTGCAGCAATATAAGGGATATTGGTGGAATTAGATTAAATATCAAGTGTTAGTCAGATCAAACTCGCCTATTTTGTATGACAAACTGTCGTGAATAGTTAACGAGAACCAAAAATAAAGCGATGTATACAATGCATCGCTTTATTGATGCACTTAATCCTGCTTAACTACTTTTTTTACATCTGCCAGCAAGCTAGATGCTCCAAATCTAAACATGGATGGCTGAGCCCAATCATGGCCCATGATATTTGCTGCCACATCAAGGTAAGGGAGCCCTTGCGAAACAGTCTTAACCCCGCCAGCCGCTTTAAAGCCAACCGCTTTACCATTAACTTTAATGCGTTCAATCATCACTTGCGCAGCTGCTAAAGTCGCATTTACAGGCACTTTACCTGTGCTGGTTTTAATAAAGTCGGCCCCAGCTAAAATCGCGATATCACTGGCTTGTGCGATTAATTCTGGTTGTTCTAATATACCAGTTTCGATAATCACTTTTAGCTTAATAGAAGTACCACAGACTTTTTTACTTGAGTGCACATATTGCCACGGTGTATCCGGATCACCAGCTATTACTTGGTTATAAGGCATCACCAAATCTATTTCATCAGCACCGTCGTCAATCGCTTGTTGTGTTTGCGCGAGCACTTGAGTAAGTGGTTGCTCCCCACAAGGGAAATTCGTGACCGTCGCCACCTTGATACTTTGCCAACCCCGTGATGCCAACTCCGCTTTACACAACGTAACAAATTGCGGATATACACATACCGCGGCGGGCAATGCAATATTTGCATCAATGCTGTCTAGCATCGCAATGATACTTTGCGGTGTATCATCGTCATTAAGCGAAGTTAAATCCATTAGTTCAAGCACGCGTATCGCATTGCTCGCCGTAGCTTGCTGCTGTGTACTCATTACGTCTCCTTAAAACTTCAAACCACCCCATGGTTTAATAGCTATCAAACAAATTCTATACGTATACACCCAGTAAAATAAATTACACGCCCGCCCTACAGGACATTTGTCCGCAACACACTCCTGTCGGCTATCGAAAATAAAGCATGTGCAACTCTGAACGTTCGATTATATCTCATAACCAATTGCTATAAGTTGCTAATATGGATACATTTTAGTAACTAGGCCTTGAAATATAAGCCTTAAACCAAAATCAAAGGCTGTATATAACTTTTAGTTATATATTTTGGGTTAATATTATTTTTTCGTCTTTTAAGGGCGTTATATTCTGCTCTCCTACTAAGTCATTTGAGTTGGCTTAAATCAAGGTTATGCATTTAGGGGCGAATTTTTGTGCAATATTTACCGATATTTACTAAATTAGACGATAAACCAGTATTGGTCGTCGGTGGTGGTGACGTCGCACTAAGAAAGTGCCAAGCATTTTTAAAAGCACGCGCCAATGTAACTGTTGTCGCCCCTGATTTTTGTACTGAACTGGTCGAGCTTGCTGAACAGGGCCAGTTATGCCTGGTTAAAGAGTATTTTGATACTCATCATGTACTTGGCATGATGCTGATCATTGCCGCGACTGATGACGAAGCGGTTAACAAAGCCGTATTTGACGCCGCCAATGCGCAAAACATTTTTGTCAATGTGGTAGACGACCAACCTAAATGCGGGTTTATCTTCCCATCGATTGTTGATAGAGACCCTATCACAATCGCCATTTCAAGTGCTGGTACAGCACCTGTATTAGCGCGCAGGATCAGAGAAAAGTTAGAAACCTTGATCCCGCATCATACTGGAAGATTAGCCAAACTGGCTGGAGACTTTAGAGAGCAAGTCAAGTCTCGCTTCAATACCTTTTCAGACCGACGCCAATTTTGGGAGCGTGTGTTTGACTCAAGCGTCGTCAGTAAAGTACAAGTAGGTGATGAACAAGGCGCACAGCAGCAACTTAATGACATGCTGACACTGCCTAGTGCGCCAGAAGGCGAGGTGTATGTGGTCGGTGCAGGTCCTGGCGACCCTGAGTTACTGACCATTAAAGCCCTGCAACTTATGCAGCAAGCTGATGTTGTCGTTTATGACTATTTAGTGTCTGATGAAATTATGGAGCTGGTGAGACGCGATGCGGATTTAATCTGTGTCGGTAAAAAAGCAGGCAACCATAGTGTTAAACAAGAAGATACTAACCAAATGCTAGTGAACTTTGCCAAGCAAGGTAAAAAGGTATGCCGTATCAAAGGCGGTGATCCATTCATTTATGGCCGCGGCGGCGAAGAAGTTCAAGTACTGGCTAAACACGGCGTTAAATATCAAATTGTCCCAGGTATCACCGCAGCGGCAGGTTGCAGTGCATATTCAGGTATCCCATTGACACACAGAGACCATGCACAAGCTATTCAGTTTGTCACTGGGCACTGTAAAAAAGATGGTCAAGAGTTGGATTGGCGTGGTCTTGCGCAATCGAACCAAACCTTGGCTGTTTACATGGGTGTGATTAAATCACCGCATATTCAGGCCAAGCTACTAGAACATGGTAGAGCACCTGAAACACCCATTGCCATTGTTGAAAATGGCACACGTCAGTCACAGCGTGTCGTTCGCGGCACACTCGGTGAATTGGCAGCAAAAATAGAGCAGCATAACATCCAATCACCCGCACTGTTGATCATTGGTGAGGTGGCTGCACTACACGAAGAATTAGCATGGTTTGGGCAAACGGAGCAAATCAGTAGCTTTGCACAGCCTATTACCCAAGTAGCTTAATAGAATTAATTTAATTAACAGTAGGACGACGAACAATGGCTTTAACCCACCTTCAGCAACTTGAAGCTGAAAGTATAAAGATTATTCGCGAAGTCGCTGCAGAGTTTGATAACCCAGTGATGCTTTACTCTATTGGTAAAGACTCTTCAGTGTTACTGCATTTGGCTCGTAAAGCATTTTACCCAGCGAAGATTCCATTCCCACTACTACACGTAGACACAGACTGGAAATTCCGTGAAATGATTGAGTTTCGCGACCGCTTGGCAAAAGAATATAACTTTGACCTGATTGTTCATAAGAACCCTGAAGGTATTGCCATGGGCGTCGGCCCGTTTACACACGGCTCAGCCAAGCACACTGACGTGATGAAAACCCAAGGCTTAAAACAAGCACTTGATAAGTATGGCTTTGACGCAGCATTCGGTGGCGCACGTCGTGACGAAGAGAAATCACGTGCGAAAGAGCGTGTTTACTCATTCCGTGATAAGCACCACCGCTGGGATCCTAAAAATCAGCGTCCAGAACTTTGGAATACCTATAACAGCCAAGTTAACCCGGGCGAAAGTATCCGTGTTTTCCCGCTATCTAACTGGACAGAGCTTGATATTTGGCAATACATCTATCAAGAAAACATCGAAATCGTCCCGCTGTACTTATCAGATAAGCGCCCTGTGGTTGAGCGTAACGGTACATTGATCATGGTTGATGACGAGCGTATGCCACTAGAAGAAGGTGAAGTGCCAGAAATGAAGTCTGTGCGTTTCCGTACACTAGGTTGCTACCCACTAACAGGTGCAGTTGAATCTGAAGCCAATACATTAACCGGCATCATCGAAGAAATGCTGCTATCCACATCATCAGAGCGCGAAGGTCGAGTTATTGACCACGATTCTGCGGGCTCTATGGAGAAGAAAAAACGCGAGGGGTATTTCTAATGTCGACAGCAAATGAAGTAAGAGAACTGGGCATTGAGGCCTATCTGTCTCGCCAACAAGACAAGAGCTTATTACGCATGATGACTTGTGGTAGCGTTGATGACGGTAAGTCGACACTTATCGGCCGTTTGCTACATGACAGCCATCAAATTTATGAAGATCAGCTTGCTGCACTTCACAAAGATAACGAGAAAGTGGGTAACGCTGGTGAAGAGCTAGATTTAGCACTACTTGTAGATGGTCTACAAGCTGAGCGTGAGCAAGGCATCACCATTGACGTTGCATACCGTTATTTCTCAACGGCAAAGCGTAAGTTCATCATTGCTGACACCCCTGGACATGAACAGTACACCCGCAACATGGTTACAGGTGCTTCAACAAGTGACCTAGCGATTATCTTGGTTGATGCTCGTTACGGTGTGCAGGTACAAACTAAACGTCATAGCTTTATTTGTGACTCGTTAGGCATCAAGCAGTTTGTTGTCGCTATCAACAAAATGGACATCGTTGATTTTGACGAAGCGGTTTTTGAGAAGATCAAAGCAGATTACTTGCAGTTTGCTGAGCAACTTAATGTTTCAGATATCAAGTTTATCCCAATGTCTGCTCTTAAAGGCGACAACGTAGTAACACGCTCTAAAAAGACACCTTACTACACTGATAAGCCACTACTTGAGTTACTGGAAGACTCTCCAGCAGCTGAAGCAAACCATGCTTTTGAAGCGCGCTTCCCAGTACAGTATGTGGTACGTCCAAACTTAGATTTTCGTGGCTTCCAAGGCACGCTAACATCAGGTTCATTAAGTGCAGGTCAGGCTGTTAAAGTCCTACCATCTGGTAAGTCTTCAACTATCAAAGAGCTTGTCACTTTTGATGGTAACCTAGAGCAAGCGCAGACTGGTCAAGCATTTACAATTACATTGGCAGACGAAATTGACGTTAGTCGTGGTGACGTAATTGTCCCAGCCGATTCAACAGCCTCAGTGACTAACCTGATCCAAGCAAAACTCGTGTGGATGCACGAAGAGCCACTTGTATTGGGTAAAAACTACAACTTCAAGTTGGGTAGTAAAAATACCTCAGCCATCGTACGTAAGATTGATCACACTATTGATGTGAACACGCTTGAGAAAGGCCAAGCTGAGCAACTGCAATTGAATGAAATTGCCATTGTTACGCTTGAGCTAACGGAAAGCATTGTGGCAGATATCTACCGCAGCAACCACGAAACAGGCTCATTCATCCTGATTGACCGTATCAGCAATCTAACAATTGGTGCAGGTATGATTGAAGCTTTACTGGCTGAAGAGTCTGCAGCAACCACTGAGTTCAGTGCTTTTGAGCTTGAATTCAACGCATTGGTACGTAAGCACTTCCCACACTGGCAAGCGCTTGATATCAGTAAGTTGAAGTAAGTGGATTTATGCCTGTTATTGGGAGAAAAACGTGCTAGTTGATCAGATCATCTTAACAGGCATTATGCTCGCTTTAGTCGTGTGCTTATTTGGCACACGACTCAATCCAGCTTGGTTATTCGTCAGCGCCATTGGCGTGAGTTATTTAACCGGATTAATCGAGTTGGAATCTATGTTGGTGAACTACGCCAACCCCTCTTTGATCACCCTTGTTTTACTGATCTTAGTCTCTATTGCCATTGAAAAAACCACCTTGGTACAAAAGCTTGCCAGCACACTTGCCAGTGGCAGCTTATCCAAATCAGTGATGAAACTTGGCCTCTCTACTGCGTTTTTATCGTCTTTTACGAACAACACTGCGGTGGTGGCTTCGCTTATCAGTACCATCAAAGAGAGCCAAACACATTCGCCCTCTAAATTACTTTTGCCATTATCATATACCGCAATCTTAGGCGGTACATTAACCCTCATTGGCACATCAACAAATTTAATCGTCAATGGCTTTGCCGTTGATGCTGGCATGGCTCCGCTGGGCTTTTTTGATTTCACGTTAGTAGGTATTGGCGCACTTGTCGTGGGTCTAATGACCATACTATTACTGCTTAAGTTTCTGCCTGATCACGGTACCGAAGACCAAGAAGTAGTGCCCTTTTATTTAGAAGGTAAAGTCGCAGCAGATTCAAAGCTGATTGGTCGCACTGTTGAAGAAAATGGATTGCGTGATTTAAAAGACTTATTCCTAGCAGAAATTATCCGCGGTGAACGACGCATTTGCGCTGTCACCCCACAGCAAGAAATTTGCCAAGGAGACGTTTTACTCTTTGTTGGCGACATAAAATCAGTGCCTTTATTACGTCGCTTTGACGGCCTTCAGGTGGTTCATGATAAACACGAAAAAGACGTAGAACACTTGGTCGAAGTCGTTGTGAGTCAGTCATCAAAATATATTGGTAAAACCATTAAAGAAATCCGTTTTCGCGAGCAGTTTCATGCCGCCGTTATTGCCATTCGCCGTGGTCATGACCGCTTACAAGGCGGCCTTGGTAAAGTGAAGTTACAAGCTGGTGATTCACTCATCCTGGCGCCTGGCAGTGACTTTTATAATCTGCCGGATCTTAAGCGCGAGTTTGTGTATATCTCAGGACTAGATTTACAAACACATTTAACTAAAAAGCAATCTGGCCATGTGTTAATTGGATTTGCAGCGGTCATTGGCTTGGGTATCTTTGACATCGTGCCTTTAGTAAAAGGCCTGATGGTGCTGCTACTTGCACTGGTTGCCCTTGGCACCATCAAGGTGAACGAAATGAAACGCCGTTTTCCTATTGAGTTACTGGCGATTGTCGGCAGCGCAATTGGCCTTGCCAAATTAATGATAGAAACCGGCTTGGCTGCTCAGCTCTCTGATGCCCTCTTTTTATTACTCGGAGATTTTGGGCCATATGGTGCCTTTATCGCCATCTTTGTGATGACAGTGGTATTTACGGAACTTATCACCAACAATGCAGCTGCTGCATTGTCTTTTCCAGTGGCCTATGCACTAGCCATTGGTTTTGGCGTAGATCCACTCCCCTTTATTATGGCTGTTGCATTTGGTGCGTCAGCCAGCTTTATTTCACCCTTTGGTTATCAAACAAACTTGATGGTGTATAGTGCCGGAAACTACCGCATAAAAGACTATGTTACGGTAGGCGTTCCGCTATCAATTATTTATTCTATTACCGTCCTGACCTTGATCCCATTGGTCTTTCCCTTTTAATGGATAGCTTCATGGATAAAAATATTGTTTGGCATAATTATGCCGTTGAAAAAACACATCGCAGTGAGCTCAAAGGCCATAAACCTGTGATCCTTTGGTTCACTGGCTTTTCTGGTTCAGGGAAAAGTACTGTGGCCAATGCCCTTGAAAGTGCTCTTCACCAAAGTGGTGTGCATACGTACTTACTCGATGGTGATAATGTAAGGCATGGCCTATGTAAAGATCTCGGCTTCAGTGATGCAGATCGTGTCGAGAATATCCGTCGAGTAGGTGAGCTAAGTAAGCTCATGGTTGATGCAGGCCTTATCGTACTGACCGCGTTCATTTCTCCGTTCCAAGCAGAACGAGATATGGTGAGAAATCTCGTTGAAGACGGTGAATTCATCGAAGTCTTTTTAGATACACCGCTGGAAGTGTGTGAACAACGTGATCCGAAAGGCTTATACAAAAAAGCCCGTGCAGGTGAAATCAAGAATTTCACGGGTATCGATTCTGATTACCAACCACCCGTTGCCCCTGAAATAAGATTGAACACAGGTGAGAATTCACTTGAGCAGTCCGTCCAGCAACTGATAGATTACTTAAAAGATAAGAATATCATCCAGTAGCAAGGATAACCTATGAATGATACCGACCTGCTCGAAGAACTCGTCGAGCTTTCTCGCCTCGCTGGCGAAGAGATTATGCAAATTTATGCCAAAGATTTTGCCATCGAGTTTAAAAATGATGATAGCCCAGTGACAGAAGCTGATTTGGCTGCTAATCGAGTCATCACCGCAGGCCTTTCGCGCTTAACGCCTGACATTCCCATTTTAAGCGAAGAAAGTGCCAATATCAGCTGGCAAGAGCGCCAAACTTGGCAACGCTATTGGTTAGTTGACCCAATCGATGGCACTAAAGAGTTTATAAAAAAGAATGGCGAGTTTACTGTAAACATTGCTCTGATTGAGAGGGGCAAGCCAACCATGGGGGTGGTATTTGCCCCAGCACTGAACATTTGCTACTTAGCTGCACAAAGCATTGGCGCATTTAGAGAATGCGGTGAAGCTCGCATTGAGCTCAAAGTAACTAAGAAGCCAAATCAAGGCACCATCAAAGTTGTTGGCTCTCGCTCACACCCATCAACTGAATTAGCAGACTATCTCGCACAATTTGATGATGTGGAAATGGTGCCCAAAGGCAGTTCGCTTAAGCTGTGTTTAGTGGCTGAAGGCGAAGCAGATATTTATCCTCGACTTGGCCCAACCAGCGAGTGGGACACAGGTGCAGGCCACGCAGTAGCAAGCATAGCCGGTGCAACTGTTAGCCAAATCGATGGCTCGCCACTGACCTATAATCAAAAAGACTCTTACCTTAATCCATACTTTGTCGTTTCAAGACTCGAGGCCTAATCTCATTTGAGTGCTCTGTATGAGCACTCCGCTTCTGCTTTACCACCTTTGTGTTGATTATGCTGGGCTTTTGCACCACTTACTTATACTATAGCGGCCAATGAATCTTGGTTATTGCACACGGAATAACCCGTCTGTTTTGTTTGGAAACTCTCTTTCTTGTTGGAATTAAATATGGACTTTACTAAGCTCTCAGCAGCCTTGTTTTTGGCTCTCTGTGCCCAAAGCACACAGGCTGCAAGTACCTCAGAAGATGAGGTCGCTGCCCTCAATCAATGTATTTTAAATCAGGCCATTTCTGGTGATGATACCCGTACAATTAAAGAGGTACGCGAGTATTGTGAGCAGCAAGTGAGTGCACTGAGCCAACTGGACAAACGCATGGCAAGAGAACGTGTCACTGAAGAAAACCGCAATGTGCTGACCCCGCACCATAGAAATTATATTCTGCCAGTCTCATACATCAAAAACCCCAATAATCGCCCATTTGATGGCTTTGCTGATAAAGCCAATAAAGAAGGCGAGCCACTTGATAACGTTGAAGCAAAATATCAAATTTCATTAAAGCTGCCGATTTATCACAACTTCGAAGATAAAGATCAGGCCATTTATATGGGCGTTACACTACAATCCTATTGGCAGGTTTATAACAAAGACATTTCATCTCCCTTTAGAGAAACCAACTATGAGCCAGAAATATTCTGGGTGAACTTCTTGGATGATGAAAATGTCTTATGGGGCGATGAGATGGCTTTTGTACTGGGTATTTCACACCAGTCAAATGGCAGAAGCCAGCCTAACTCACGTTCATGGAACCGTATCTATGCTAATTTCATTTGGGAATATGACGGTTTCGTTTTTAGCTTCAAACCTTGGTACAGGTTACCTGAAGATGAAAAGCCAGCAGATAACTTAGCAAAAGGCGATGATAATCCGGATATCCACAAATATATGGGCTATTTTGAACTTAGCGGTGCCTATCGCTTTGACAATGATCATGAAGTGGGGATGATGCTGCGAAACAATGCTGGCGGTGATAACCGTGGTGCCGTTCAACTAGATTGGTCATTCCCTATTTCAGGGCGCGTTCGTGGCTATGCACAATACTTCAACGGGTATGGAGAAAGTCTCATCGATTACAACGCCCATATCCAACGACTGGGCCTAGGTATCGCCATCACAGATTTACTCTAAACCGTATCAGTCCGGTCAAGAAGCACTTGACCGGATCTTTTTTCTAACGCTTTACAAAGAACACACCGCAAAACTTCGCCACTAAGACATCACCATCGTATACGTTGACTGGCACTGTATACTTGGCTTTACCTTCAGTTTCAAGCTCTGACAATTCGCCACTACACTCAGACAAAGTCACCGTAGCGCCTGGCGCTGTCGTTAACGGTTTAAGATATTTAATTTCAGCGTCCGCAAGCACAATGTCACCTTCGAGATTAAGCTCTTTTAACGCCAGATATGTTGCACCCCACCCCGTCAGAGTCGCCATGCTATAAACCGAGCCTGCAAACATCGAGTTGTGCAAATTCAAGTTGGCTTTCAAGTCCGCTTTTGTCGAGAACTGCCAATCAGTGTAACTTTCAACTTTAATGCCCATAGCATCACTGATAGGAATAGACTCACGCCACGTATCTTGTAACACTTGTGTCCAATCTGGATGTCTGAACCAACCTGGCTCTGATGGCTTTTGCTTGACCATTTTCCAATGCTGTACATCACCATAAGCAAGGTGTGCTTTTTCAACCACTTTATAACCATGACGCTCATAAAATGCCAAAGCGCGCTCTCTGGCAAACAACACCAGCTCCTGCGCATCTTGCGTCCAAGCAATCTTTTCCAGCTCATGTAGCAATCGGCTACCCAGATGTTGACCTCGGTGCCCTTCGCCCACCGCCATATAACGCACTTGTGCTTGAAGGTGATTATTAAAGTGTAAACGCGCAACTGCCAGCACTTCGCCTTCATTGTTTTTTATGTACCTGTGCTCAGCATCTTGCTCTAAATCGTCTTGCTCTGAGCCTCTTGGTTGATCCCAAGGTGCCCTGAGTACCTGCCAACGCAATTGATAATAGTCTTGCCAATCTTGGCTACTCTGCGGCGAAATGACTGGAAACATATTTACTCCTTTTGATGCACACCCATGCGCGTGCCATTTTTGTGTTCTACCTTACAAGAAAAATCCTGAACAGGAAATGTTCAACACAAAATCATCGACTAATTGTGTAAAATCATCTAAACACAGTGGAATTACCTCAATCCTTGTCTATGCTGATGGAACTATGCAAGATTTTTTAACTGAATCAGGAACCGTCAGCAACGATTTTGTCGCCCAAAGCCACGAGCTTGGCCACTTGTTATATTGGCATAAGCACGGAAAAACGAGCATACAAGTTCGACAAGAAAAAACGCTTCGTTGGCTATTGATAAACAATACGTTACAGTCAATCGTTGAACTGAATCACCCGGAGCACTTGCTTTTCCCTCATTTGCAAGTGTTGGATGACCTATGGCAAAAATACCCGACACCAGACCGAGTACTTGAATTAGGGTTGGGGGCGGGTGCTATTCGAGACTATCTGCATAGCGTGCACCAAGATTGTCAGGTCATTTCTGTCGAGAACAATCCCGACATTATACACTGCTATAAGCGCTACTTTGGCGGGGATCACATCAGTGAAGTCAATTGCAGTGACGCCTACACAGTCTTAGAGCTTGAGCATAGTCGTCCTTTTAACTGGATTATTTTAGACCTGTTCAGTGAATTGGATGCACCACGATTTTTATACCAGCACAAATTTTACACCCTACTACGCAATAAGCTGTCGGAGCAGGGGGTACTATTTATCAACTTTATTGCAGAGCACGAATCACAGTTAAAACAGCTAGAACACTTGCTCATTATCAACTTCGGAAAAAAGCCACATATACATCAAGTGCCCGGCTATGCTAATCATATTATCGTTGTTGAACGCTAGACAGATAGATTAAATGTCACCGGCCCATCATTACACAAACTCACCTGCATATCTGCGGCAAATTGTCCTGTTGCCACCGTAATACCAAGCGCTTTAGCCTGTTCAACAAAATATTCATAAAGTCGCTTTGCTTGCTCTGGCGTGCCCGCTGAAGAAAAGCTGGGTCGCATGCCTTTTTTCGTATCGGCAGCTAACGTAAATTGTGAAACCACCAATAATTCACCACCAATGTCTTTAAGACTTAAATTCATCTTGCCTGCATCATCGGTAAAAATTCGGTAGTTACTGACTTTATGCAGCAATTTATCCGCATTTTGCTCCTCATCGATTTTTTCAACACCGAGCAAAAGTAAAATGCCCTGCTGAATTTCTCCAACAACTTTTCCATCAACTTCAACTTTCGCACACTTGACCCTTTGAATTAATCCTTGCACTTTAACCTCTGTTTTTATCAATTTTGCACAGCAGTAAGTCTGCCGCACGGCGAATAGCCTCCGAATATACTTGATTTGACGTGCAGTGCCCAACGCCTTCTAAAATAAGTAGCCGAGCATTCAATGATGCGGCAAATTTTTGTGCCATAGCAAAACGACACACTAAATCATGGCGGCTGTGGATCATCCAAATAGGCAAAGCTTTTAAATTATGAGCATGCTTAAATAGCGCTTCATCTTCTAAAAAACATTGATTAGACATGTAATGCACCATTAATCTAGCTTGGGCGACAATATGTACCGGTGAGGGAAGTTGATACCGCTGTAATTGTGTTTCCACGCTTAATTGCATATCCCAATCATGCCAAAGCTGCGCCGCTTTGTGCTGTGATAATTCATCGTCGCCAAATAACTGCTGTTGATAATGAGATAACACCTGCTGATGTGAGGCGAGTCCCTGTGAAAACTGAGTAAAGCGCTCTGGATAAAACTGAGCTCCCGCACCTTTGTCACCATATAACCAAGCGATATCTGATGAGGTCGAGAAAAAACTCGCCCAAGTGATCACCCCGGATACGCGATGAACATGTTGCATTGCAAACCACAAGGCTAACGTCGCGCCCCACGACCCACCTGCGAAAACACAACGTGGAATGTCGAGATAATCCAATAGCGTCACAATATCATCAATAAGTAATGCGGTGTGGTTGTGCTCAAGTGATTGAGGGGAAGAGTTGCCACATCCCCTTTGACTATACAAAATAATTCGGTATCGCTTTGGATTAAAATAGCTTTGAGCTGCCCTATGCAACCCAGCTCCGGGGCCGCCATGCAAAACCAACAGCGGAACGCCTGCAGCGTTACCATATTCCTCAACGTGCATCTGGTGACCGTGAGAAAGCGGTAAATGAAAACTGCGCAGCGGCTCTGTTGGCTGATACAGTAGGGTCATGGATTTACCTCATGATTGAGGTGCGTCGCTCTCCTGTTCATGATGTTCGGCTAAACAAGCTGTAAACTCAGCGCCTAATAACACCACCATCCATGATAAATACACCCAAACAAATAAAATAGGAATAGTTGCCAGCGCACCATATATGACCTCATATGACGGAAAGTGGCTAATATACATAGCAAACCCTCTTTTCGTCAGCTCAAATAAAAAGGCAGCAAATAATGCGCCCGGTATCGCGGCTTTAAACGACACACGTGTATTTGGAACTAAAGTATAGAGCATAATGAAGCCTGCCATTGAAATTACATAAGGCAGTAATTTTAATAGCAAACCACTAAAACCAGGGATCCCTTGATCGGCGAACGATACCAAAGACACAATATAAGAGGTAACACCGATACTGGCTCCCAGTAACACCGGCCCAAGCGTTAATACCATCCAATAAATCGCAAATGAAATCATCAGCGGACGTTTAGTCTCAACGCGCCAAATGCGATTTAACGCACTGTCCACATTGCGGATCAGTAACAATGCCACCGCAGCCAAAAAGCTAATCCCCACTGCGGTCATTTGGTTTGCATTCCCGGCAAACGCACTGATATGCGCCTTTATGGTATCAGTAGAAGTCGGGACAAAATTCGTGAAAATAAAGTTCTCGATTGCCAAACGGGTATTCTCAAATCCAGGGAATGCAGTGAAAATTGCAACCCCCACCGCGATGAGCGGCACCAGAGAAAGTAAGGTGACATATGCCAAGTAACCGGCATTAATAGTAAGCTGATCTTCTTTGCAGCGCTGGAAAAAACGCCGCCACCAACTGGGCTGCGCATTTAAAACTACGCGCGCTTGCGCTTTTATTTGTGGCCAATGTTGTTTCATAATTATTTATACATTGATGATTGCTTTGCACATCTTACCAATCCACTTCATAATTTAAAGTAGCCCTATTAAGTAAAAGGATAAAGTATGCCCCTAAAATACCTAAAAATTTATGCTTTAATTGCCGCTTGCACCTTGTTGAGTGGCTGTAAAAGTGCGCAAAATGCTTATTATTCTGCGTGGGAGCAGGTTGGTGTACATAAACGTGATATTCTTGTTGATCGCGTTGAAGACACTCAGCAATCTCAACAAACCTCTCAACAAGAGTTTCAAAACGCACTTGAGCGCTTATCCGTTCTCATTGATTTTGATGGTGGAGAGTTACAAAGTGTCTACGAGCAATTGAATAGTGACTTTGAAGCGAGTGAAAAAGCAGCACAATCTGTCACTGACAATATTGATAAAGTAGAGTCTGTTGCCGATGCTTTATTTGAAGAATGGGAAACGGAACTTGAACAGTTTAGCAATCCAAAATTAAAACGCAGTAGCGAGCAAAAACTGCGACAAACTCAAAGGCAATATGACAAACTGCTACGTTCGATGCGCAAAAGCGAGTCAAAAATGCAGCCCGTACTCGACTCTATGAAAGACAATGTTTTATATCTAAAACACAACCTCAATGCGCAAGCCATTGCGGCAATCAGAGGGGAGTTTACCAATTTAAAGCGTGATATTCAGGGGCTGATCACAGATATGAATCGCTCAATTGCCGACTCCACGGCCTTTATAGAGCAAATGAACAAAACCTAAGTACCTAGATGCACTAAGCAGCTGCTTAGTGCATCTCTGACATATTAAAAGCTGCTTTATCATACACCCAGTTGATTTCATGCTCAGAGATAATCAATAAAAACGCTTCTTTGATAATCGCCTTTAACTGCGCAACATCCTTAATCAAGGTCTCGTGAACCTCTGCAGTTTCCTCATTGCGATACACATATAACAGGTTATTTAGCGTATGGCGTTCTGTTTTCGTCATCCGTGATAAGACTAAGTGATTTACAAACAGTGAGTCTGGATGCTGATGACAATGAAAGTGCGCCACATCGCAATCACTTTCAAAGGTCTCTGAGAATTCAACATCATACAAGGGCATTGATTTAGGAGATGTGAGCGTCAGTACTGCGCGCTGTGCACTACGCTCAATGTGGTAAACGGCGTTTTCATCGCATACATCAGTAGTATTATCAATGGGTATTAAAATACGTGGCGTTTTACTACCAAAACCCACATCGATTAAATATTCACTGTGGTTGTATTTAAGCAACGTCACGCGGTGTGAGCGTGGATTGTCCCATTTACCATTCAGTAAGACTCTGGCGAGCAAAGGAGAAACATCAAAACCCAGCGATTGCAATGCTAGCATCATGATTTTATTGTGCTCGAAACAGTAACCGCCCTGCTCTTTTTCAACCACACGAGCAAATACAACATCAAACTCTAAGCTTAATAGTTTATCTTGCATCGCATTGATACTGCTAAAACTAAACCGCGCGAGGTGGGCTTTTATCAGCTGTTCAACAAACGCTAAATTACAATTCTTAGGTGTTTCTAACCCTAACTTAGATAAATACAGTGCCAATTGCGACGGTGTCATAACACCTCCTTTAATCTTGCTTAATTTTATATCGCGCTATCATTCGCGCAGCAAGATAAAACCTAAAGCAAAGTTGAGGTCAACCTATTAACTGGCAAACTCGGCAATTTTTTTGTTCTGCTCAAGATACAGTAAATGCAAAGCTTCTTCTTCTAATAAAGGCTTACTCATCAAATAGCCTTGCATTTGCTGACAATAAAGAGAAGACAATACCGACAACTGCGCAGATTGCTCTATCCCTTCTGCTGTCACTGTGAGGTTGAAGCTGTTAGCGATGGCACAAATAGCCTCAATCAACTGGCGTGGATTCCCCACGTTCTCAATTCCGTTTACGAATGCGCGATCTATCTTCAAACCATCTACAGGCAATACATTTAAGCGAGATAAGCTACTATAACCTGTACCAAAATCATCAATATAAATACCAAAACCCATCTCATGCAATTTTTGCAGTGGCGCAATCAAGCTATTTTCCTGCGCCATCATCGCCGATTCAGTGAGTTCAATTTTAAATTGTGTAGGGTCTAACTCTGTCTGCTTAAATTGTTGCAGTAACCAAGTCATGAACCCTTTATGTTGCAATTGTAAAGGCGAGACATTCACACTCATAAAAATGCGTTTATTGGGAAAGCGCTGCACACACTGCATAGCACGAGAAAAAACCCAATGCCCTAATTTAACAATTTGCGCGCACTCTTCAGCAATTGGAATAAACTCTGCAGGACTGACTATACCAAGCTTTGGACTATGCCAACGCAGGAGTGCTTCAAACCCAACAATGGATTTTCCGAGCTGACAATAAATAGGCTGAAATCGCAGTGACAACTCAGTGTCCATATTCAGCGTTTGTAATTCGCGCTCAATCAATAAACGACGAGCAGCTTCATCAGCAATGGTCGAGGTAAAGATATGAAAGTCATTTTTACCGCGCTTTTTCGCTTCATACATCGCCACATCGGCATCATGCAATAGCTTCTCTGCTTCATAATTGTGACAAGGCGCCGTAAAACGACGCACACCAACGCTGCCACTGACCGAATGCCTGCTCCCTTGATAAATAAATGGCTCTCGTACGGCAACTAAAATATCTTCAAGCAGCAGCTCTAAAGGCGCCTGCAATGCATTCGCATCAAGCAATACAGCAAATTCATCGCCACCTAAACGCGCAATATCCGCATAACTGCCAACCAATTCTCGCATCCGAGCAGCAAATTCAACCAGCAACTTATCACCAGCAAGATGACCTAATGTGTCGTTGATCAATTTAAAGCGGTCTAGGTCGATATAGAGTAAAACAAATTGACCCGAGTTGCGGGTTCGGCAAGCTTCAACCAACTGTAAAAAAGTCTGCCGATTTAGCAAATCCGTTAAGCTATCATGCTGGGCCTTATATTTAAGCTGCTCATTAAATAGCTTGATCTGCGTAATATCTGTCACACGGCCTTCATAGATGGTGTCATGACTATGACAGATCCATGAGCCAGTCTGTCGCAACCAAACGCCACTAGAGTGGTTTGAACCCGCTAACCACTCCAATTCATCGTGCTGCTCAAACCTTGAGACCATCTTGCGCCACGTCGCAGCAAAGTCACTATCGAGCATTAAATCACTGAGTTTCAGGCCATTAAATGGTGACGCTTGACCACTGAGCAACGCTTTAAAAGCCGGGTTTGCATCTACCAGCACGCCATGTTTATCTAGGACAAATAGTCCTTCACTGCTGTTAACAAATAAACTTTTATATTTGCGCTCAGCAACAATTTGCTGTTGCAGTGCAAATAGCCTTTTGTCAGAGGCATGTTTTAATTGATCGTTCGCCTGTGCCAAGCTTGCCGTGCGCTCTTCTACAAGCGTATTCACCGTTTGATGCTGTCTTGATAAATAACGTACTTGAAACAACACCATCAACCCCAGCGCAGCCGCAATTAATACTACCATGGCGATGATCAGCGAATAATTATTGAAAAATGAAGGCTCAAGCTGTTCTTGCGTATAGAGATGAATTTCAATCTGATGACCAAAAAAGTCCATATTTTCAATGATACCCGGTTGCTTATCGGATAATTGATGATGGCTTTGCCAATCTGATGTAAACAGTAATTTATCCCCAGACAGTACTCTAACTTGATGGCCATTGTCTTGGTAAACTTGACTGAATAAGCCTTCCAATAAGTGTTGTAACTCAAAGCCTATACCCAATGCCTTCGCGATACTAGCACTGTGAAATTGCTCAATAACAACGCTCCAACGATCAGACATCGGCCAATTCACTGCTTGTAACTCACTGTTTTTTAGACGTTCAGATAACGTATCCGATATCGCTACGGCACTTCCTAGCAAATGACCAAACTCAGACACTGGCGCAGTCTTAACCATGGTTAAATAGCGAATGCTTTGCGTGTGCGGCAAGTGTACCGTAAAATCGAAAAAGCCCAATTCACGATACTGTTGCTCCAACTGAGCAACTTGGTCCCGCTCGATAACGGCGTAGGATTCCAAACTTAACTCAAGCTCTAAACCCGCTAATTGAGATTGGGCTAAATGATAAAACTGTTCCGGCGTGATCTCTGGCGTTGCCCTTAGATAAGCTTCTATCGAATATAACAAATGAGCAAAACGCTGCAGTTGCTCACCCATTCTAGATTGATATTGCGACACTTGCTGCTCAAGCTGATGATGACTGCGCTGAGTGTAATGATCATGGAAAATCACCGCCATATAGCAGATCACGAACAAGTATATGCTGTAAATCCAACCGCCAAACTTAATTGGTGATTGAAAGAATTTTTCCCACTTTTTTACTCTAGACATCCGCTCATAACACTGTACCATTGCACCACTTGATAATAATTCTTATTTGCGATGATTAAAAGTAAACTTTGTTGTTTTTACCCGTTTTTGCTACTAAGTACCCAAGTTTTATCCAACGATGACGAACTTAACGTCTATTCGTTCCGCAAGTACGAACTTATCAAGCCAATGCTGCAAGCTTTTGAACAACACAGTGGGGTCAAAGTAAACTTGGTCAATGGCAAGTCTCACTTTTTACTTTCACGTCTAAAAGCCGACGGTGCACAGTCTCGAGCAGATGTGATTCTCAGCTCCGATTTGGTGCAACTCAGTGCCCATCGCGCACTATTACAGCCGATGACGGAGTTAAAAGGTTGGTCTGTTCTGCCTGATGTGTTTAAAGATCCAGATCAGCACTGGGTGAGCCTCTCCATGCGAACCCGTGCACTATTCACCCGAAAAAACGATACATCCAGTGCATTTATTCCAACCTACTTTGCGCAGTTCAGTGAGCCGCACATGCAGGGCAAGTTTTGTGTTAGAGATTGGCGTCATAGCTATAACAAAACCTTGTTTGCCAGTTTGCTATCAGGCAATCGTGAACAAGATACTCAATGGATAAAAAACGCCAACAAACTGCTAGCAAAGCGCCCTTCAGGTGGCGATAGAGATCAGCTACGTGGGCTTGCCAAAGGACAATGCCAATATGCACTGGCAAATCATTATTACTGGCATATGATGAAACAGTCGAATAATAAGCAGGAAGTGAAAATTGCCTCGCAACTTGCAATGCACTTTTTGCAAATGGCAAATGGGACAACGCCCGTTTCTACCACCACGGCAGCCATCGCAAAACATGCCCCAAACAAAGAGAATGCACTGGCATTTATCGACTTTTTATTACTTCCACAAACGCAAAAAATGTATGCGCAGCTGCTCAATGAATTTCCTGTGGTCGCCATCGAAGGCTATCAACTGCCCTTCAAGCCAGCATTGGAAAACATCAACTTAAGTTTAGAGTACACACAAAAAGCCAACAAAGTACCTGCCGTTTAAGGCTATGTTGTGATATTCGACACAAACAAGTGCACCCTATGATCGAATTTGGTGCACCTTGAGGTCATACTCATCCGCATGTCTGACAGGCTTGCGAAAGCCACTTTTGAACCGCCGTTTTTGGGTAAAGCACATCTTTAAATAATCTATGACGTTCAAATTTCAACGCCTTTTCAGTGCTCGGCAAACCCGCTTGGACTTGGCTGTGATGCGTGTTGAAACGTGAGATCAGCGAGAACTTATCACGCGCAATCTTAAGGTGAACATTAAGGTAAGCACGCACGTCATCGGCGGTCATTAAACCCAGTGCGTCCAAATTCATCAGCTCTTTTTTTAGTTTAGAGCGAATACCCATGGTTGATCTCCCTGTGTTGTCAAAATGGAATCAATCAAAGTTGCAAGCAAAATACACACCAAATGCTGCAATTACATTAAAGACCACAACAATCACGAAAAAGTTTCGTCATTCATCTTAACTGCACGGTATACTGTCGCAAAGTCGCATTATGAGTTGTGATATGAATCAAGAATACGTTGAAATTGAACTTGAAGAAGAACCCATCGAGCTTTGCAATTTACTCAAAGTACTCGATTTCGCAGAAACTGGCGGACAGGCAAAACAGCTGATCACCCTCGGCTACATTGCTGTGAATAACGAGCTATGCACGCAAAAACGCAGAAAAATTTACTCTGGTGACACGCTGCACTTTGACGGTGAGGTCTTTATGCTGACGCTCGCCGAAGATGCAATCCCCAATCCGCGTCCTCCCGAACCTGTTACACCACCTAAAGCGCCTAAAACCGCCACAACAAAAAGTACAGCTAATAAAAGAAAAAGCGGGAATAAAAAGCGTAAAAAACAGGGGCAGGTCGACAGTAAGACAGGCCGTAAACCTATTTCTTTTGGATAACAAGGAGTTCTCAAGCAATGAGCATTTGGTTTAAACCCATTACCAAGGAACTTTGCCAATCTCTAGATAAAGGCTTACACGGTAAAGGCTCATTAATGGCCACCCTTGGCATCGAAATCGATGAAATTGGCGATGACTATTTAGTGGCCACCATGCCTGCGACCGTCCATCACCACAATCCAATCGGTATGGTGCATGGCGGTGCCAATGTAGCTTTAGCAGAGACTGTCGCTAGCTATGCGGCAAACTTTGTCGTTGATTTTGAGCGCTTTTACTGTGTTGGCCAAGAGATCAATGCCAATCATTTAAAAGCCTCTCGAAACGGCACATTGCGCGCCACCGCCAAGCCACTGCATTTGGGTAAACGCACGTCGGTATGGGAGGTGAAGATCACCAATGCCAAAGGTGAATTATGTTGTGTGTCACGTATGACTGCTGCTGTGATTGAGCGTCCAGACAAGCAGCGAAGTATCTAAACATCATGGACCATATTGATACATTGATCATCGGTGCCGGTGTGGTCGGTCTATCCATTGCAGCCAAGCTTAGCCAGCATCGAGAAGTCTTCGTGGTTGAGCAAGGTAAACATTTTGGAGAGCACACCAGCAGCCGCAATAGCGAAGTGATCCACGCTGGTATTTATTACCCCACCGACAGTGCAAAAGCGTGTCATTGTGTCGCAGGTAAAGCGCTACTTTATCAGCACTGTAAAGACTATGGCGTGCCGGTCAAACAGCTCGGTAAGGTAATCACAGCGCAAAACGATGCTGAAATACAGACGCTAGAAAAGCTCATATTGCAGGCCGAACAAAATGGTGTAGACGACCTATATTGGCTAAGCCAAGCAGAGCTGCAACAAAAAGCGCCGCAGATAAAAGCCAAAGAAGGGCTCTTTTCACCCTCAACCGGCATTATCGACAGTCATCAGTTGATGCTCTCCTTGATAGGTCAACTGGAGCAAAACCAAGGGCACTTTGTAGCAAATACACAATTTATCAGTGCAACACCAGTAAAGCAGGGATTTTTGGTAACACTCAAGTGTGAGGGTCAAACCTTCACGCTCAGCTGCACCCACTTGATAAACGCAGGCGGCCTATTTGCACAGCACAATGCGGCAAAAATTGAAGGGCTAAGCAGTGCAAAGATACCGCCTATTCACTATTGTCGCGGACAATATTTTAGCTACCAAGGGGCACATCCATTTAAGCACCTGATTTATCCTGTGCCAGAGCAGCATGGACTCGGTATACACGCCACCATTGATCTAGCAGGCCAGTTACGCTTTGGACCAGATACTCAGTTTATCGACGCCATTGATTACGCAACAGATAACAGCGCTTTAGATAAGTTTTATCAAGCCATACAGCGCTACTGGCCACAGGTTGAAAAGAGTAAATTACAAATTGATTACGCGGGAATAAGACCTAAGTTACAAACAACTGGGTCACAAGATTTCTTCATTGAAGATAGGCATATTCACGGCATTCCTGGCCTTATTAATTTATTTGGCATTGAGTCGCCGGGATTGACGGCTAGTCTCTCTCTGGCTCAGTCTGTCGCGGATCAGCTTATTGCTGCATAAAAAAGGCGACATCTATGTCGCCTTTTTTATCATCATTTTGATTTTATGTATCATCAAGCTGTTTCGCTCTTTGATCCATTAGCTTTTGTACATTTTGCGCATCTTGCACCAGCTTTTTCACCTCACTGGGATTCATGCTGTTAATACCGTTTTTACCCTCTAAGCCGTCCGTATTCTGTGCTTTTTCCTTCAAAATATCGGTATTCTCGGCCGCCATAATGGTTATTTTCGTCGGGTCCAAAGTATGTACTTGACTATTAACACGGGTGTTTGGTCTATCTGAATAGTGCCAGTTTCCCTTGGCATCTTGCCATTTATAAATGGTCGCTTGTGACGCTTTAGCCGCTTCGCCATCCATCATCCCTTTCGCACTATTAACCGCATCATTAAGCTCACGCTTTGATTTATCGAACAACGCATTTGCTTCTTGCTGTGCTTTGCCAAAAATCATATCAATGCTGAGATAGGGCTTACCGTCAGGTCGCTTGATGATAAATAATGACGCGAGTCCAACTAACATCATCATAATTAACATATAACTTGCGGATTTCATTTCGGCACTCCTTTTTCACTTGAGGCCACACTTGTAAAGTATAGCTTGGTATTGCGCACAGTTTGACAATTGGGCAAAAAATTATCAATAGAAAATGAGTTGGAAATGGCAGGTAGAATTGCGTGGTTTTGAAAAGTTAATAAAAAAGCCGCAATCTATGCTGCGGCTCATAAAACATTTAGATGCCATCACCATCAATGTGTAAACCACATTCACGGTTAAGACCAAAAAAGCGAGTTTCCTCTTCAGTCATACCCGGCTCTAGTTTACGCGTCGTATGCACATCCCCCATAGACACATACCCCTGCTCCCAAAGCGGGTGATAAGGTAAGTCATGCTTAGTTAAGTACTGATAAACGTCTCGATTATGCCAGTCAATGATAGGGTAAACTTTTACACTACCTCGGCTAATTTCTAGGATCTGCTTATCAGAGCGCGTTGAAGATTGCTGACGACGCAGGCCACTAAACCAAGTACCAACTTGCAACTCTTGCAGTGCACGTGTCATTGGCTCAACTTTATTCAAAGTATTGTAGTGTTTAATGCCTTCTTCACCTTGCTCCCACAGCTTACCGAATTTAGCTTCTTGCCAAGCTGGACTATATTCGCTGCGATACACTTTGAGGTTTAGCTTCAGCCTTTCAGTCAATTCATCCACAAACTGATAAGTTTCTGGGAATAGGTAACCGGTGTCAGTTAAGACCACAGGAATATCATTTTTTTGCTGTGATACGAGGTGCAGCATCACCGCCGCTTGAATACCAAAACTTGACGACAGCATATGGGTGTCAGGCAGATTCTCAAGCGCCCAAGCAACACGCTCTTCGACACTTTTTTGTGCCAGCATGCCATTCGCATCAGCAAGCAATGCCTGCTGTGTTGCTTTATCTAGGGTTAATATTTGCTTAAATTCGCTCATAGCTTGTCCTATTATGGGGCCCTATCGGGCCCTTATTATTAAGCGTGGAAATCTGTTTTTGAAACTTTAACTTCCGCAACAATACCTTTGCGGATCACAAAATCACCAAAGCACTCTTGCTCTTGACGCTCAGCAGCCCACTGACCTATCAACTCATCCAGCGCAGGAAGGTAAACATCTTCACTGACGTTTTCTAGATAAAGCTTAGGAACACGCGTACCTTCACGGTTACCGCCAAGATAAACATTGTATTTACCTGGACCTTTACCAATAAAGCCCACTTCCGCCAACATCGCACGGCCACAGCCGTTTGGACAACCCACCACACGCATGATGATGTCATCGTTTGGAATGCTGTGTTTTGCTAATAGCGCTTCTGTTTTTTCTACCAACTCAGGTAAATAACGTTCCGCTTCTGCCATCGCCAGTGGACAAGTAGGAAGTGCCACACACGCCATTGAGCTTTTACGCTGTTCGGTGTGCGTGTCATCAATTAAGCCGTGCTCACGGGCAATTTTTTCTATTTCAGCTTTGTCTTCTTCAGCCACACCCGCGATGATTAAGTTTTGGTTTGCAGTCATGCGGAAATCACCTTTGTGGATCTCTGCAATTTTGCGACAACCTGTTTTCAGAGGCTGGCCTGGATAATCTAGAATACGACCACTTTGTAAGAATAACGTCAGATGATGTTTGCCATCGATGCCTTCAACCCAACCGAAGCGATCGCCACGGTGAGTAAATTCATATGGACGACTCTCAGCAAACTTGACGCCAGCACGCTTCTCCACTTCCTCTTTAAACGCATCAATACCAAATGCATCTAGTGTATATTTGGTTTTTGCGTTTTTACGGTTTACGCGGTTACCCCAGTCACGCTGCACACCAACAACATGCTCTGCCACTGCTAGCGTATGCTCAAGTGGAATAAAGCCAAAGTCATCAGCACGACGCGGGTAGGTGTTCACATCACCGTGCGTCATTGCAAGACCACCACCAACAAGTACGTTGAAGCCAACTAACTTGCCTTCTTCAGCAATCGCAACAAAGTTCAAGTCATTCGCGTGCACATCCACTTCGTTATTCGGTGGGATAGTAACCGTGGTTTTAAACTTACGAGGCAAGTAAGTAGAACCTAAAATTGGCTCTAGCTCTGTTGAATCTTTGCGCTCGCCATTTAACCAGATCTCTAAATAAGCACGTGTTTTTGGCAGTAAGTGCTCCGAGATCTTCGCAGCCCACTCATACGCTTCTTGGTGAAGCTCTGACTCTACAGGATTCGTTGTACACAATACATTTCGGTTTACGTCACCCGCAGTTGCAATTGAGTCGACACCCACATCATGCAAGGTTAAGTGCATTTCTTTGATATGCGGCTTTAACACACCATGGAACTGGAATGTTTGACGTGTTGTCAGACGAATACTGCCGTAAGACGTTTTCTCTTCTGCAAACTTATCAATGGCAAGCCATTGTTCAGGCTTAATGATACCGCCAGGCATACGTGCACGTAACATCACATTGTGCAGCGGCTCTAGCTTCTGCTTGGCACGCTCAGCACGAATATCGCGGTCATCCTGCTGATACATACCATGGAAACGGATCAGCTGGAAGTTATCTTTAGTAAAGCCACCAGTTAGTTGGTCGCCTAAATCGGTTTCAATGGTACCGCGTAAGTGCTGACTTTCTGTTTTTAAACGTTCGTTGTCAGCAAATTTCGCCTCAGGATCGTGCTTACTATTGGGCTTAAAATCTTGATTGCTCATGGTTTTTCCTAAATTCTATACAGTGACGGTAAAAGTGCGTGATGACGTCTATTAGTAGACGTCTTTTTGGTAACGGTTAGCACTACGCAACTCTTTCAAATACTGCTCGGCCTGTTCATCATCTTTACCACCATAGGTTTTCACGATGTCTAACAGCGCCTGATGCACATCTTTGGCCATACGTGTAGCATCGCCACACACATAGAAATGTGCTCCTTTTTCTAACCAAGCAAAAACTTCTTCGCCCTTTTCACGTAAGCGGTCTTGAACGTAAATTTTTTCTGCCTGATCCCGGCTAAATGCTAAATCAACTCGACTTAGCAATCCTGATTTCACATACCCTTGAATTTCTACTTGGTATAAGAAATCTTGTGTAAAGTGCGGGTTACCGAAGAGCAACCAATTGTCTCCTTCAGCTTCTCGCGCATCACGCTCTTGTAAAAATGCTCTAAATGGCGCGATACCTGTACCTGGACCAACCATGATCACAGGTGTGTTATCATCACTTGGCAAACGGAAGTTATCATTGTGCTCACTGAACACCTTAACTTTCGTGCCCTCTTCAACGCGATGCGCTAAGAAACCAGAACAACCGCCAAAATGCTGCTCGCCAAATGCTTCAAATTCGACTAAACCAACCGTTAGATGAACTTCTTCTTCCACCTCTGCTTGGCTCGACGCGATAGAGTACAAGCGCGCTTGTTGTTTGCGACAACACTCAACCAGTGTTTGCGCAGCAATCTCGCTTGGGTTTTGTTTGATAACATCAAAGATCTGGCGCGCTTCTAAATATTCACGCAGCGCTGCTTTGTCTGTTACTAGCTTAGCCAATTCCTCATTCCCAATGGCCGTCGCATACTTTTCAACAAACCCAGGATATGACTGAGTCAGTTCAAGTTTTTCAATCAGTGCATCGCGCACACTGAAGGTGTCATCACCCAGTTTTACTTCGCTCTGAGGGTCGATATTTAATGTGCTAAGTACCTCATCAACCAGTGCTTCATCATTTAAGAAATACACACCTAATGCATCGCCTGGCAGATAGCTAATATCAGAGCCGTCAAGATCAATTTCGATATGACGTACATCTTTGGTTGAATCACGACCGGTAATTTTCACAGCCGATGAAATTTCAGCGGTAAATGGGTTTTGCTTTGTATACTGGCTATGTGCAGCTTGCGGTGCACCAAACGGGGCACTCACAACATTCGTTGCGCCACCAGCAGCTTGCTGCGCTTTGAGTTCTGGCTCAAATGCATCAAGTGCTGATGCAATCCACGCCTCAGCTTGCTCTTCATAGTCAACGTCTAAATCAGCACGCGCAACGACACTTTCAGCACCTAGCTTTTGTAGGCGCTCTTCAAAATCAATGGCCGTTTGACAGAAGAATTCATAACTTGAATCTCCCAAGCCTAGCACCGCAATTTTAACGCCATCTAATTTAGGCGCTTTTTTGCCGACTAAAAACTCATGTAGATTTTCAGCGTCTTCTGGCGGCTCACCTTCACCGTACGTTGATACAGCAACAGCAATGAATTTTTCTTTCTTTAAATTGCCAGGCTTATAATCCGCCATGTTCACCAACTTAGCATCTAGGCCACGTGATTTAGCCTGTGCCTCTAGCTGAGCAGCAACGCCCTTTGCATTACCTGTTTGCGAACCATATAAGATAGTTAATGGCGCAGTATCTTGCGCAGGTGCCGCAGCTTGACCAAGCACGCCTCCAAGCGCCGCAGTATTGGCATTTGCAGCCAAGTAACCACTCACCCAAGCTTGTTGAATAGGGTTTAGTTCAGCCACTAACCCCTGTAACTTTTGCAGTTGTTCTTGTGAAAGCGGACTTGCCGCAGCACTCAGTTGACTTAACAACATTGTTTATTCCCCGTAACCCATTTCGATTTACTTGCTCTGGCACTTTAGTGTGCAGGTCATTTAATAGCATGCAGGATACTGTTCCTATCCCTCAACAAAAAGAACAGTATCTGCTTTGTTATTCTTTTTAGTTATGAAAAGAAAAAAACACCAACGAAAACAGATTAAAAGAAGTGTTTATTTTTTGATCTGTTTTTTATTAACATTTTAATAACGGAGGTGCAGTTCTTCTTCCGTGTTTTATCAGCCCAACACAATAAGAGAACACAATGAAAATATATAGGACAATAAAAAAATATTATCAACCAGCTGTTTTAGCAACAATTTTTAGTGCAGGCAGCCAAGCGCAAATCAATAATGGTAGCTTTGAACAATGGCAATACGATAGACCGAGTAATTGGTCTATCATTGATTCTGGGATCACAACATCTCCAGTTACAACGCCTGTGCAAGCCGGTCAAACAGCGGCCGCCATTACCGTTAATACTGCAACACAAGGCAATACAGATTTTCGCCAAAGCATTGCCGTTGTTGCAGGGCAAACATATGACTTCAGCACCTGGGTTTATCACACCGAAGGGGGAATCAAAGCCCGTCTATATGTTGATGGTTATCGAGGATATTCAAACTCACAGCTAACAGCTCAATGGCAACAAATAAACTATCAATACAAGGCAAGTACTTCAAAAAACATTGAAGTTGGCTTGCGGTTTTACGATGTCACCGGGTTTGACGGTAGCGAAGTCGTATATGTCGACAACTACAGCACAGGCACAGCAACGACACCACCACCTCCCCCACCAGAAAACTGCCAACACAATACGGTGAGCTTTACGCTCAAAACTGATAACTACGCGAGCGAAACCAGCTGGCAACTTGCAAACAAAGCTGGACAAGTCATAAAAAATGGCAGTGGTTACAGTAATAATCAAACCATCACAGAGACCCTGTGTTTAACCGATGATACCTATACCTTCACGATTTTAGACAGCTACGGTGATGGTATTTGCTGCTCCCAAGGTAATGGCCGTTACGAGTTTTTCCATAATGGTCAAATCCTGATATCTGGTGGGCAATTTACCAATCAAGAACAAAAGCAATTTACCCTAGGTAATGACGGCGGCAACGGCCAAGATCCCACAGGCTATTATGCCACTGCTGCAGGCTTAACTGGCCTTGCCCTCAAATCAGAACTACACGCCATCATTAAAAACCACAACAACCAAGGCTATGGTGCTTTATGGTCCTTCATCGACCAACATGAACGCGACCGCTATTTTGAAAAAGATAACTCTGTACTTGATCGTTATTCCGAGCAGCCAACAAATGCTGATGCCATTAATTTTGTTGCGGTGGGCGATCAGTGTGGCAGTTATCGTGGTGAGGGAGACTGTTATAACCGTGAACACTCTTTTCCAAAAAGTTGGTTTGGTGGCAAAGTGGAGCCAATGAACTCAGACGTACACCATATTGTTGCCTCCGATGGCTATGTGAATGCTAAGCGCAATAGCTTTCCATTTGGTGAAGTAGGCAATGCCAGCTACACCTCTTCTAATGGCAGTAAAGTCGGGAGCGCATCTGGCATTGGCTATAACGGCACGGTATTTGAGCCCATTGATACTTTCAAAGGTGACTTTGCGCGAATTTATTTCTATATGGCGACGCGCTATGAAAATGTCATTGCCAGCTGGCACAACAAATCAAGTTACGGCAGTGATGTGCTCAATGGTACGTCAGGACTTGTCTATGAAACTTGGGTGATTACTATGCTTAAACGTTGGCATCAGCAGGATCCTGTCGATGATATAGAGCGCGCGCGTAATCAAGCGGCCTATGAATATCAAGGCAATCGCAACCCTTATGTGGATCACCCTGAATTTGTAGACCTGATTTGGTAAGCATAAAAAAAGAAAAAAGCGGCCCATTCCATTAGGCCGCATAACATACTCAGCGCAGAGTCTACGTGAGTGTTAAAGTAGGTAAGGTAACCGTGTTCCTAACTTATAAATCGAATCGATCTTCCACCACCGCTGCGATTTAAAAGCGCACTTACCTAGGCTCTATCGTTAAGGGAGATAAAGTCATTTTGGCATTGTTGCTGGCCCCCATTAAATTGGAGTACCTGCGGTTTTCAAATAGGGTGTAAAACACATCAACATAGTCATCATCATTGCTAAACCAGTGGCTCGGCATCGCTTTGATCAGTTCATTGGTTAACTGAGGAATAATGGCATAGCCCTGCACTTTGGGGTTGGGGATCAATTTCATCGCTTGAGTGACCACATCTAAAAAAGCCACTGCCAATTCTTGGTAGTTGGTATTATCGTCGTGTTCCATCAGCAATACATCAGCTGCTTGCCAACGATAACGTTCCCAATGAATTAAAATTTGGTTCGGCGCATAGTCTTGCCCATCATGATCTAGATACGGCAAATCGACAACATCGAGCACAGGTTCATCTCTGCTTGGGCTGACGCCATTAACTATCGCATAGACTTCTGCCGCACCGGATATCCAAGGCTCTTTGTCATCATTGAGCCGAATACGATTGATCACTGAGGTAGAAATAGCTGTATCAGCGTGTAATGAGTTGAGCACCGCAGTACCATCCACTGAGGAATGGTTGATTTGGTGCTGAGTAAACACCTCACGCATTACCGCAATTCCCGCCTTGTGCACGATTTGCTTATCAAGTTCAACCACCAATACTGGCTGCTGTGGTAATTGTGTCGCATCGAGTAAATGGAGCTGGCCATGTTTATCAAAAGCCTCGACATGTAGCCACTGTGTATCTTCACCGCGAGGCGCAAATGCAACTAAAGGTGACTGACCTTGTTGCCAAGCATCCAGCATGGCTTCATCGGCTAAACGGACTTGGAAAACTTGATGACCGCCACTTGGTAAGCCTTTCAATTGACGCGTCAATCCACTGGCCTTTGAGCCAAGAGCTGAGACATCACTGGAAAGCATCATTTTTGAGAGATTAAGTTTATTGAAACTATTCAGCTGTCCTAACCAAGCCTGCTCGTGACTGATAATATCTCGGGCAACGGCTTTGGCAACAACGCGTTTAATGTCGGCGACCTGAAAACTTGCAGTATTAAACTTATCAACCGAATGCAACGAAGATTCTAAACTTGACTGTACATCAAGCGATTGTGCTAGCGTTTTTCCACTCATTAAAGCCATAGCGATAGTCACTGAGGCTAACTTTAGTAACCTATGCATAACATTTCCTTGAAATAATCCGTGTGTTTACTCAAAAGCAGCGATTAAAGTGTGTTTACTCGCATAGCCACATTAAAACAGCCCACTTAATTTATCAAGAAATTAATAATGAATTAACATGTAAATTTTTAACTTTTTGCTATATATATGAATTTAATAGATAAAGATTTAGTTTTAGGGAGTCTGAAATAATAAATTTTTTAGCAATAATTCATTATGGATAATAATTAACCGCATCGAGCTTAGTCTCATTAAAATTAACTCGCGCCAAAGGTATCATCATTATAGACATACAAAATAAGCTAATGATTTTATTGTATTTAAAATATTTTGTAGTGTAGTTGGAAGTAAGCGTGGATGTGATAAGCGGGGATCAACAGGCCTCGAACTATGAGGCCCAGTAACAAAGCGAGGTTATTTTTCGATAGGATAAAGGGTAATTTCAATCCCTGCGCCAATCGCAGAGATCCTTAATAAAGTATCTACATCAATTGCTTGTGAATAACACTTTGGTGCTTCACCGGATACAAAACCAATATCAAATGTGCGTTTTTTACAGCTAAGCCATTGCTTAAGCGCCGCTTTTGAACATGACTCTATGAGTTCGCAAAGATGATTTATCGCTTTATTTGGGCTACTCACTTCAACACTGGCTTCAATACGCGCAAGTTCACGATACTCATCTTTGTCATAGTGCAATACAACCGCATTGCGCTTCAAATCTGCAACCAAAGCGGAGATGTCATGTTTGGATTCTAACTCTAAGTCGACATTTAAAAATTGGATTTCTGACATTGCGAATGCGTTACCTTGCTTTGAGTGGACCTTAGGCCCTATGTTTATACTCTGTCTGCACGCTAGCATAGACATTTGCAATGTACACAATAAGTCATACTTTTGGGTGCGACAATTTGTCACTGTGGATTTTACGCCAATTTCAATAAGCTATCAGCAATTTTGACTAAAAAACAGAGCAATGATCAAAACCGCATTAAAACCCGCCAGAAAAATACACAAATACCTTGGTTATTTACTGGCTCTGCAAATATTTGCTTGGCTACTTGGTGGACTTGTAATGAGCGCCATTCCGTTAGAAATGGTACATGGCAAGCACCTCGCCAATCGACAGCTAGACAACCCTTACAATGCATTGCATTACAGCGCAAGCTTAGACAGCTTAAAGCAGCAAGTTACAGGGCTTAACAGCATTGAATACACACACTTTTTAGATACCCCAATCATCAAATTAAATGGCAATACAAGTGCTTATTTTAATGGTAAGACAGGCGCATTGTTTCAAGCACCCAACCAAGCTAAAATTGAGCAACAAGCCAAAGCGCATTATCTAGGCGAAGCCCAAATTGCACAAGCGACATTTTTGGCTGAAGGACCAAGAGAGGTGCAATATCGAAAAAATATTTGGCAAGTTGTATTTGCTGACAGCGTCAGCACTACTATTTATCTTGACGCTGATAGCGGACAAGTGATCACTGTGCGCAGCACAATATGGCGCATTTTTGATTTCTTTTGGATGCTGCATATCATGGACTATGACGAAAGAGATGACTTCAATAACCCACTGCTTATTTCTTTCTCTGCTACCAGCGTACTGTTTTGTATTTCAGGGTTTATCTTGTTATTACAATCCCCCCCTTGGCGACGCAGACGCCGCCAACCTAACTAACTACAATTAAGCAAAAAAATAGGATAATCTAAGGGCAGTTTCGACGTTCACCTAAGGTGAGAGACATGCCCTTTCTACCATTGAGTTGCTTGCTGTTTTTACTGCTTTACACACACCCAGCGGCGGCAGATACTTTCACCAGCTTCTATCAGGCAAAAAAACATCTCTCTTCGCAGCTCAGTGATACAGCCAAGACGTTATATTGCGGGTGTGGTATCACCCGACAGGGAAAAAAGCTCATCCCGATAACACAAGAATGCGGTTATCAGCCAAGAAAACCAATTACACGCAATGGCAAGCCCAACAGCCGTACAACCCGAATTGAATGGGAGCACATAGTGCCAGCATGGGAGTTCGGCCATCAACTGCAATGCTGGCAAGAAGGTGGTCGCGCCAACTGTCGTAAAGTCAACGCCCTGTTTCGTCGTATGGAGGCCGATCCTAATAACTTGGCCCCCGCAATCGGGGAAATAAATGGGGATCGCAGTAACTATCGTTTTGGTATGTTGCCAGATACGCCCTTTAGACATGGCAATTGCGCAGTGAAGGTTAATTTTAAGCAACGCGTTATTGAGCCCCCTCCAGCAGCCCGCAAGCAAATTGCACACGCCTATTTTTATATGCAGCAAACCTATGGTTTGACCATCAGCGATAAACAACAGAAATTATTTGAGGCCTGGGCACAAATTGAGTATTAAATTACCCATAAACATGAAAGTTTTCATCTCTGTGTATTTAAATTGGTAACACACGCCAATTAGATTGTAATCCAAAGCCGCAATTGATAGTTTGGTTCTAATATTGATATTGCAAGTACAATTGAAAGCATCACACATTAATTCAGGTCTAGTCATTTAGGGCAGTGTGGTAAATAGTTAGGAATAGATATGAGATTGAGCAATAACACGTTATACCTCGCACTTGGCATGGCACTCACATCAACCTTAATGACGGGTTGTGGCGGCTCTGGTGGTACCAACACAGTAAACACACCAACCACTCCCACTCCCGCACCCACGCCTGATACCACAGCACCGACTTGGCAAGCTGGTCAATTTTCTCCCTCTTCGCAGTTTGCACACCGCTGTGAATCGCCTCGCAGTGGCATTGACCCGTTTGAGAATACCGCATACCCTGATGTTGCTGGCACCATGATGCATGAGAAAATGTGGCTGCGTTCATTTAGTCATGAAACCTATCTTTGGTATGATGAGGTGATTGATAATGATCCAAATACTTTCTCAACCGTTGCCGCTTACTTTGCTCAGTTAAAAACATTCCAGAAAACGGCCAGTGGTCAAGACAAAGATCAATTTCATTTCAGCGAAAGTTATGAAGACTATAAAAAAGAATCACAAGACGGCGTCTCCGCAAGTTTTGGCCTTTCATGGACTATTCCACAATTTCGTATGGCCTATGTGGCTTATGTGAATGATAATACCCCAGCCGCCGATGCCGGTGTGCAGCGCGGTGACAGACTCCTTAAGGTAGGTGACATAGATTTTTTAACTTTCACGAACGAAGACAGAGAACAAATTCTCACCGCCTTTACACCGCAGCCAAATCAAGTCGTTACACTCACTTTGCTCGACCGTAATGGGCAGGAAAAAGTGATTACGATGACGGCACAAAATCTTGAACTCGTGCCAGTGAAAAACACCCAAGTATTTGAGCATCAAGGCAAGCAAGTTGGTTATATGCAATTTAATCAATTTGTTGCGAGTGCACAGGATGACTTAATTGACGGATTTGCAAAATTTAACCAAGACAATATCGACGAGCTCATTTTGGATATGCGCTACAATGGCGGTGGTATTGTCATTCAAGCATCGCAGCTCAGTTATATGATAGCCGGCAGCCAGTCCAATGGCCGTGACTTCTCTATCAAAACACATAATGATAAGCAAAGTAGTAAAAATGAACCGCTTGAGTTTATCAATCAGTCTGTTAACTGGACAACGCTGAGACTTAACAACGACCAACTTCCATCGCCGCAAATGAAACGTGTTTATGTGCTGAGCACTGGTGATACCGCCTCTGCCAGTGAGAGTGTCATTAACGCACTGCGTGGAATCGATGTTGAAGTGATCTTAATTGGTGACGATACTCGAGGTAAGCCGTTTGGGTTTGTTCCTGAGCAGAACTGCGGCACAGTGTACTATACCATTCAAAACAAATCCGCTAACGCAAAAGGGTTTGGTGATTACGAAGATGGTTTCATCATTACACCGCAGGCCAGCGTGATAGGCGAAACAGGCCTTGATGCCAAAGTACCGGGCTGTCGTCTAGATGATGATTTTAGTAAAGATCTAGGCGATAAAAGTGAAAGGCTATTTGCTGGGGCACTGCATCATATCGCCACAGGCAACTGCCCAGCCCCTGAGCGTCAAGGGCGCACATCTTATTCGCAAACAGCCACCGCGCCAGACACCATGAACGACGTTGCGCCGTTTACTGTTCCTTTCCAGCCGCTTAAACACGGTGCTGTATATATAGATATAAACATGGATCAGTGATGAACGCAAAACTGCTCATAAGTACTGTAACGGCACTGTTTATCAGTGCCTGTAGCAATAGCCATGATACTAATAACATTCAACCAGCACTGCTCACAGAGGTTACCCCCTCCGTACTGCAAGAACTCGGTGATGCCATTGTAAAACTAAAAGGAGGGAGTACACCAACCCTCGCTATTGATGTTTTTACTCACACGCCACAACTGCTGTTATCGTATGGGCAATCTGCCGTTAAGAACACGGCAGGTATGAGCTATACCGAATTATCTGCGCTCCCCATTAGCGCATTTGAACTACAACTTCGCGAAAAGCAGTGCGTGCTTTACTATCCAAAAACCACGCAATTTATTGTGCTGCAGTACTCTCGCTGTATCGCCTATGAAAGTGAAGACTAGTAAAAACTGAGTTTAATCCGTCAGTTACCTAGCTTGCATCCACGAAGGTGATCAGAGACACTAAGGCGGTTCAGCCAAGGAGTCTTATATGCACATCATGCCCATGTCATCATTTCAACCTCAATTGCCTTTTGCTTATCACTGCATGGCATTTAGCCCAGAGCAATATCAGGACGCTGACTTTGCACATTTTAACCAACCTCTACCAAGTAAGTTAGGTCGTGCCGTGGCAAAACGAAAAGCTGAGTACCTTGCAGGGCGCGTGTGTGCCGCCAACGCAATACAGCAACTTGGACGCCCTCATTATGTGGTACAAAGCGCCGAAAGTCGCGCGCCTATTTGGCCTGAAGGGGTTAATGGCTCAATCACTCACAGCAAAGGGGTCGCAATGGCAATCGCCACAGACAAAGTGGACGTGTTAGGCCTTGGCATTGACATAGAGCATATGATGTCTGATAAACAAGAAAATGAGCTGCGTGGCCAAATTTTACGGGATGATGAAGCGACAGCTTTTGCTGCACTGGGTCAAGATCATCCAAAACCACTGACTTTGGTGTTTTCTGCAAAAGAAAGTATTTATAAGGCGCTATATAGCGTGGTGCAAACATTCTTTGGTTTTGATGCTGCAAAGCTCATTGACCACGATGTTAAGCACTTGCGTTTTGCCTTAACGGCCAGTTTGCACCCAACTTTACCTGCAGGCACTGAAATAACTGTGTATTACCAAAGTAGCGATGAAATGGTGCTCACCGAGTGTGTGCATCTCGGCTAAGTGACTCAGTAAATAAAAACGATGCGATTGCATCGTTTTTATTTACTCTATAAGCCTTTTTACATCGCCAATTGATTTGCCAGACCACTTTTCGCTTCTGTCAAACACCCATTTTCCATTCGCAGTAGCCTATCTGCCAAGTGGAAATATTTATCGTCATGGGTGATCACAAAAACGGTCTTCCCTTTTGCACTCAGTTCAGGCAGTAACTCTTTATAAAAAACATCCTTAAACACGGGGTCTTGATCAGCGGCCCATTCATCAAAGATATAAAATGGTCTGTCTTCCAGATAAGTCACCACCAGAGCAAGACGTTTACGCTGTCCTTGAGATAACTTTTGGGTGGTAAATGCACCGTCTTTAATCGCCACTTTGTGATGTAAATTCAGCTTTTCAATCAACTTATTGCCTTTCTCTTGCAGCACCTTATCCTGACAGTCCAATAGTCTATCAAAGAGGTGGAAGTCGCTAAATACAGCACTAAATAATTGGCGATAACCATCTAACTGCGCAGCATTGACATGATTGCCATCCACATACAAGTCACCCTCTTTTGCCGGGTATAACCCACAAAGAAGCTTAGCAAACGTCGTCTTACCACTGCCATTACCACCAACAAGGTAAATGATCTCACCGCGATTTAACGTTAAGTTTATGGGTGTCAGTGCGAACACTTCGTCACTCTGCTCATGATAATAGCCGTGACTCAGCGCTTTTAGTTCAATCTGTTTAAATTCAGTGAGCGGCGATGACGATTGCTGAGCGATTAAACGTAACTGCGCCCTCATTTCAGTGATCGTATTGGCAGAGGCCTTAGCTGCGGCCGCTTTTGGGATTGCTGCTAACATCACTTCAAGCGGCGTAAGCATGTATAAAAACAACAGTGCAAATCCCGACATCACCTTGGTTTCATCCGTGCTTTGACCCGCTAGGAAATACAAGGTGCCACCAATAAATGCAAAAATACTAAAGCCCCCCCAAGAGGCCGCATAATGATAAATGGTCGCTCCCTGCACTCGACGTTTACGCAACAAAGAAATGGTGTCACCAATCACCTGCTCAACAAAAATACGACGCTTAGATTTATGCAGTTTGAGTTCCTTTGCACCATCGTAAATAGAGTCAAATTGATCGTATAAAGCGTCTTGAATTTTTGCAGCTTCGGTGACTTTTTTAAATGCAGTCGCGTTAGCCAAACTGTAACCAATTGAGCCCACTACCAAAGTAAGTACTGCAAAAATAAACACCCGCCAATCTAACCAAGCCATATACGCAAAGCTGCCAAGTACTATCATGGCGTTGGTCAAAATACCTGGTAGGCGCTGGAAAAACTCTGATACACGTAAGCTATGCTCGGTTAGGCAAGATTTAATCTTACCAGCACCTTGCGCCTCAACATCGTTAAATTCGGCATTCACCACATGCTCAGCCACTTGACTACGCACAGTCGCCTGACTTTGCTCAGTCAGTTGCTCTGCGAATATTTTGGAACAAAGCTGCAAGACGACGCCAACCACAGCCAAAATAGCAAAGTAGGTAAACTGCTCAGTGCGCGCATCAGGCGAGCTATTGATGATTTCATTGATCAGCGCAACTAAGGCAACACTGGCTAAGCCAAACAAAGTACTGGTAATGGCTGTTGCCATAAATCGCCACCAGGTGGCGCGAATTAGATTAGCAAGCACGTTACTTCTCTTTTGTTAATTCAAGATTAGGACTAGATACAGGACGAGAAGCCAGCGTAAAAATTCACAGCAAAGAGTAGATTTATATTTCCGCCTATCACCTGCAAAAAACAGCGCGCTGATATTGCCACCCCATCAAACTTATCCCAATGATAATAAATCACTTTTTATAGAAAATTTATTTTCAATATACCTTGCCCAAATGACAGGCACAGATGCCAATGCATCAGAGCACTAAATCTTTTTGTGATTGACACGTCTTTAACACACATTCACGGCTGACCGCTTTATCGGCAGCAGTTTAATGACAACGCAAAAAGGTTTAATTATGCATGCAGGCGAAATATCTAACTTAGCGCAGGCTCAGTCTTTGGGTGAGTTCCACCTAGATCAAGATTGTCTATTTGTTTCCGGTGAAAGCTGTTTGCTTGGCCATGGCATTAAACATCGTTTTAATCTCCCCATCGCCAACACAGACTATTTAGTCAATGAGCTAAAAGCACAATTACAAGCACACCAAGACGACAGCGAGAACGTGATTGCCTTTGGCGTGCTACCTTTTTGCAAATATCAAACAGCACAGTTCATCATTCCCAAGCAAGTTGCCAAATGGGATAAAAGCGTATTCAGTCAGTGGTTAAATACCCAAACTGCTGATAGTAATCATCAAGAAAATAAGCTTACCGAGATCCGATATCTGCAAGACAGGGCACACTTTGAGCAAACCGTATCAGAAGCAAAGCACCTGTTTGACAAAGGTCTGTTAGAAAAAATCGTACTCAGCAAACAGGTTGAGCTCGGCTTCGAACACCCTATCAATGGCAAACATGTGTTAAATCAATTACTGACACAAAGCCAGTCAGGTTATCACTTTGCATTTCCAACGGAACATGACTCTGTGCTGATGGGCGTCAGCCCTGAACTACTACTCAGAAAACAAGATGAAACGGTAACCAGTAACCCATTAGCAGGATCTATCCCAAGAGATCCGTGCAGCAAAGTCGAAGCACAGCGACGCTCAGCGTTATTTAATTCTAAGAAAGACAGGTACGAGCACGCCGTCGTGATTGATGACATGCGTCAATTATTGGAGCCTGTGTGCGACAACTTATCGATCCCAGCAGAGCCCTCATTGCTGCACACCGCCACCATGTGGCATTTATCGACGGTGATCTCTGGCCATTTAAAAGATCCCAACACCCATATTTTAAATCTTGCCAATCAATTGCACCCTACTCCCGCGCTGTGTGGCAAACCCACTAAGCCTGCTTATCAGCATATTCTGGATCTTGAAGGTCATGGTCGAGACCTCTTCTCTGGGATCATAGGCTGGTGCGATCAGCACGGTAATGGTGAGTGGGTGGTGGTGATCCGATGTGGAGAGCTCAAAGCACATGTTGCCAAATTATTCGCAGGTGCAGGCATTGTCGCCGCCTCTGATCCTAGCTCTGAATGGCTAGAGACAGAAGCGAAACTCAAAACCATGCTGAACGCATTGTCTGTTCAGCAAGCTTATACTCAGTTTAACAAGTAATATTATGCGTATTGAATATACTCCGTGGCCAGCTGAGCTGGCTCAACAGTACCGAGCCAAAGGTTATTGGCAAGATAAACCGCTGACCAGTATTTTATCTGATCAGCTTGAAAATAATAGCCAGGGCATTGCCGTGGCGGATGGCCAGCGCCAGCTTAGTTACAGCGAGTTAAATGCTTACAGTGATAATCTTGCAGGCTACCTCGCTCAACAGGGTTTGCAAAAAGGTGATACTGCTGTCGTGCAATTGCCTAACTGCATAGAGTTCTACATCACTTACTTTGCTTTGATCAAACTGGGGGTTGCCCCGGTATGCGCTCTGTTCAATCATCAGCGCACAGAGTTACAAAGTTACTGTGAGATCTTGCAGCCCAAAGCCATGATCGTCTCCTCTGCACATGCTTTATTTGGTGATGAGCAGTTCACGCATGAATTATTTAATCGCTTTGCTTGTTTAAATAAGATCATCACAGATCACAGCAAAGGCAATAGTGAACTTAAGCAGGGTTATTTGCATAAGCATGCTTTCGAAGCCCCTGATCTCAACCCTGAAGACGTTGCATTTTTCCAGCTATCTGGTGGCAGCACAGGCACACCCAAACTGATCCCGCGCACCCATAATGACTATTTGTATTCTGTGGTTGCCAGTAAAGAGATCTGCAAGCTAGATGCAGAGACACGCTATTTGTGTGCTCTACCTGCACCACATAACTTTCCATTAAGCTCTCCGGGGGCGTTAGGTGTGTTTATTGCTGGCGGCACGGTGATCTTAGCCAGCGATCCAAGCCCAGCTATTTGCTTTAGCCGGATTGAGCACTATGCCATCACGCACACTGCGCTCGTACCACCTGCCCTGCAATTATGGTTACAGCATGCATCAGCCAGCCAACATGATCTGAGTAGTTTAAAAGTGATCCAAGTTGGCGGCGCCAAACTCAGTCGCAGTGTTGCTGAACAAGTCACCCCCATTTTAGGCTGTCAGCTGCAGCAAGTATTTGGTATGGCAGAAGGGCTCGTAAATTATACCCGCTATGATGACGACCCCGAACTGATCTTAACCACACAAGGGCGTCCGATCAGTGAGCATGATGAAATAAAAATTGTCGACGAGCATGGCAACAATGTCCCTTCAGGTGAATCTGGGCGTCTCATGACACGGGGCCCTTACACATTTAGAGGGTATTACAAGTCGCCTACGCATAATGCCTCAGCCTTTGACAATGATGGCTTCTACAGCTCAGGCGATATTGTCAAACAGCTGCCCTCAGGTCATTTAATTGTCGAAGGGAGAGATAAAGATCAAATCAACCGAGGCGGCGAAAAAATCGCAGCGGAAGAAGTCGAAAATCACTTACTTGGCCATCAAAATATTCAGCAAGTAGCCATTGTATCCATGCCAGATGACACGCTAGGTGAAAAGAGCTGCGCTTTTGTGGTAGCTGATCAAGACATCAAATTGACGACGCTTATTCTGCGCAAATATCTGCGCCAGCTCGGCATTGCCGATTACAAAGTACCCGATAAATTTAAGTTCGTAACCCAACTACCGTTAACCGCCGTAGGCAAAGTCGATAAAAAAGCCTTGCGCGCCACATTCGAATAACAGAGAAAACCATGAGCATTCCAAAGTTAAATCACTACCCGTTACCACGCGATGCAGAATTACCTGAAAATCGAGTGGATTGGGACATAGATCCCAATCGCGCAGCTTTATTGATCCATGATGTACAACATTATTTTGTTGGCTTTTATGGCGATGACAATCCACTGATCGACACCATGATCCAGAATATTCAAGCACTTAAAGCACACTGCTATGAGCATGATATTCCTGTGTACTATACCGCTCAGCCAATCAAGCAAGGCAAACATGAACGCGGTTTATTATCTGACATGTGGGGCGCGGGTTTACAGGACCCAGCACAGCAGCCTATCGTTGATGCCTTAGCACCAACCGACAAAGATGTGGTGCTCACCAAGTGGCGTTACAGCGCATTTCAAAAATGTGATTTTGAACAGCAATTACGTGACAAGCAACGCGATCAGTTACTCATTGTCGGGATCTACGGCCACATTGGCGTTATGACGACCGCTGTAGATGCCTTTATGCGCGATATTGAACCATTCTTGGTGGCCGATGCCATCGCAGACTTCACTAAAGAAGAGCACATGATGGCGCTGAACTTTGTCGCCAAGCGCTGCGGTAAAGTGGTATCCATGTCAGAAATCTTAGGCACTCAGACTCAAGATCTGACTTCGCTAGAGGGATTGAAAGCCCATATTTTAACGCTGATTGACTGCGAAGAAGATGAGTTTGACGAACATGAAAGCCTGATCGACTACGGCTTAGATTCCGTGCAGGTGATGAATCTCATCTCGTTGTGGCAACAGCAAGGTATTGAGACCAACTTTATTGAGCTGGCACAGATCCCAACTCTAGCCGCTTGGGTTGAATTACTTGAAGAGCGTAAGGAAGACTAATGACGTATCCTCTTCCACTTACTGACTCGCAGCACGCCATGTGGTTGCTGCATACCATCAGTGGTCGGGGTGAGCTTTTTAATGTTGCCGAGTGCTTAGAGTTTAAAGGTAAGATCTCGGCAAGTTGGCTACAACACGCATTGCAACATGTTTGGCAAGCAAGCGATATGCTTGCTTGTCGCTTTGTCAGCGATGCCAGTTATACGCCTCAGCTTCACCATGACAACACAATACCCACGATTCTCTGCCAAGATATTGCACAAGACCCAGAAGATGTGCTCTCTTTTGCTCAGCAGTTTGCCAAGCCGCATCTGGCTGAGCCGTTTGACCTTAGCCAAGAAGCATTAATGAAGTTATTTTTGCTGCGCGGTCCACAGCAAGATTATTTGCTGATCGTGGCACATCATCTGCTGTTAGATGGCTATGGCTTTGGTTTATTCTCACAGTCACTAAACCGTTGCTACAATGCACTGAGTAAAGGCAAACCATTGCCAAATCTGCGCTTCACAGGGCAACAAACACTGCTCGAATTACAGCAAAGTGAAGCGTATAAAACGCAGCAACAGCAGGCGCGAGAGACCCTCAATCAATGGCTGGACAACGCAGACAATGTCTACTCTTATAGCACAGAAAAAACAGATGTCTCTGAGCCGAATCATCGCCTGACAAGCTCGTTCTCACAATCTGTCTGGCATACAATCCAATCTGCGGCACAGGTGACCAACACAACCAGCAGTGAAATACTGCTTGCAGCCATCGCGGCGACCTTAGTTGAGCAGCATCAGCAAAGTCACGTTACGCTGGGATTAGTGATGATGAACCGCCAAGCCATTAGCGAGCTGAGCAGCCCATGTGTGCAAAGCAACGTCTTGCCTCTGCCATTGGCGCTCAATGATGGAGATAATTTAACGACTGTGGCACAGCACATCAACCAGCAAATTAGAGCGTTAAAGAAAGTGCAAAGCTACCGTGTTGAATCGCTCAAGCGGGATCGACAAAAACAGGGCAAATCTTTAAATATTATTGGCCCCACGATTAATTTATTGCCATTTGCCAGCGCCCCTAAATATGCTGGCATAGAAACGTGCAGCCACATATTAAGTGCAGGGACCACGGACGATATTATGTTGCAGATCCATTTACTGGGCGATACACCGGCAACGGTAGATTTTGACAGCAATGTTGCGCGTTACGACAGCGACGCAGTCAAAAGCATCCAAACCCGCATATTTAATGCTGCACACTTGTGGGCGACTCAACCAAAACTGCCACTCAAATCCCTATGCAAGCAGCTTAGTCAGGGTAACTTAGAGGTCTCATAGATGGATTTTCAACATGCACTCACTTCAGAGTACGACCAGCAGATTGTTTGGGTGACGGGCGTTGGACAAGGTATCGGTCTGGCTGTCGCCAAGCAGTTTGCCGCACTAGGTGCCAAAGTCATTGGATTTGACCGCCAATTTAGCGATACCAGCATGCTGTATAAGCAAGTTCACTGTGACCTGTCTAAGCCTGAACAGCTCACTCAAACCTTGGATGAACTCATCCAGTATGGGTTAGCCCCCTATAATCTTGTGTATGTTGCTGGTGTGCTTGAAATGGGCGGACTTGATGAGCTCAGCCTCACCCAGTGGCAACACTGCCAGAACGTCAATGCAACCAGCCTGTTTGTGTTTATTCAGCAGTGCGCTCTGCATTTTAAACACACGCATCAAGGCAGCATTGTGACCATTGGCTCCAACGCTGCGAACACGCCCAGACAACACATGGGGGCTTACTGCGCATCAAAAGCAGCCGCCACGCAACTGACGCTTACCGCAGGCATTGAGCTGGCAAACTACGGCATACGCTGTAATGTCATCGCACCAGGCTCAACATTAACTCCCATGCAAACAGGCATGTGGCAAGATGATCAGGGCGCACAACGCGTGATAGAGGGCTTTGCTGAGCAATATAAACTCGGTATTCCATTGCAAAAAATTGCGACCCCTGAAGAAATTGCCAATAGCGCGGTGTTCATCGCCTCCAAATTATCTTCGCACACCACAATGCAAATACTCACCATTGATGGTGGCGCCACTTTTTGACCACACACACCAAAGCCACCTATCCTTAGCGGGTGGCTTTTTTCTCCATTTTTTATTCACTTCCCTCTAACTTACAGTCATCAAACGATTACCTACAAAAAAGCCCCACATGAGTGAGGCTTTGTGCTGCGAATATACACTGCAAAGTACCCGTAGGCACTTCGTATCGCGTATTAGAATGTATAAGTTACTTGCGCAGAGAAGTTGCGAGGGTCGCCTGGGCGAACCGAAATAAAGGCAATTTTCGCATCGTATTCTTTGTCAAATAGGTTATGAATATTGAATTTTGCACTCAATGATTCATTGAACTCATAATATGCTGAGAAGCCTGCTAAGACATGTGAATCCACTGGTACATAATCGTAAATTGGGCCAAAACCTGTAAAGCCTTCGCGCTCACCGGCATAATTGACATAGCCACCAACTCTTAGCGAATCAAATTCATAAAAGGTGCTGAAGCTTGCCATTTTCTCTGGTACAACGCGCGAAACACGACCTTCATTTTCATTTGGATTGGTCACATCCGTATCAGAGAATGACAGTGACGCAAACCATTGTTCAGTGAAGTAACCTGATACTTCAACTTCGTAACCTTCTGACTCGACACCGCTTTGACCAGAATAGTAAACGTTTTGATTTTCATCTTTACCCGCTACAACCGCGAAGTTTTCTTGAGTAATGTTGAAATAAGCAACATCTACACTTAGGGTGTTTTCACTGTTAGAAAATCTAAAGCCAACTTCTTGGTTTTCGCCTCTGACTGGATCTAATAACTTACCAGCTTTGTCATAATGTAAAGGTTGGTCAAAAATGTCTGTATAACTCGCATAAACGGTTACTTGTTCATTTACCTTGTATACACCACCATAGTAAAGGCTGGTATCTGAAAACTCTTTATCGGTGATAGTGCCTACGATATTACTATATGATGTAACCTCTTTACGATTCGCACCCAACAACACGTTAACATTATCTAATACCTGTAAATTCAACGCCGCACGCGCGCTTTGCGAACCGATATCAGCAGTACGTAGAATTGGGTTATCATAGTTATAATCCGGCTTTGCAGGCTTAGGCTCTGGCGATTCATTTCTATGCTCAGCCGCTAAATTACCAGTAACTCGTGACAGCGGACGATATTGATAGTTCAACTCTTCAAAGTTTGTATCCGCCACAGTTACATTCAATGTGTGCGTTTGGCCAAATAAATCAAACTGGCCATTGACGCCAAGCTCTGCTCGGTCTGATTCATAATCAGCATCTTTGACATCAGTAAATACGGCATAGTCACCGTTTGGTGCCGGATGCCAATCTAAGCCAGTATAAACTTTATTTTCATCAGTTGATGATTGATATAGCTTAGCCACAACAGACCAGTCACTATTGATCTGATAGCGCAGCTCACCCATCAAACTATCTTGCGTCGAGTCTTGAGTACCCCAATCAGGATAAATATTGGCTTCGATACCTATTTCAATCGGGTCACCATTGGCAAATTGTAGTGGCAAACCATCGGACTTAGCAGTCTGGCCGTCATCTTGATAACTCGCAAAAACAGACACCTGTAATGCATCTGTGATATCAGCACTTAGCGTTGTATATAATGTCTTACGGTCGGCATTGTAGCGATCAACAAATGAATCCATATCTTCTAATGCAACAACCGCACGCGCACGTACTGAACCGCTATCAGTCAATGTGGTATTGAAATCTGCTTCGGCGCGCATCTTGTTCCACGAGCCATACTCTGCCGTGACATACCCACCGGTGCCATTGTATGCACGCTTTTGCACTAGGTTCACAGTACCAGAAGGCTGACCAATTTCTTGTAGCATACCTGTTGAGCCGCGGATAACTTCCACCGTCTCAAAGACACTCGTGTCTAACATCGTTGCTTGGTTAGCACGTGCTGCGGTACCCATACCATCAATTAAGAAACGGTTCATTTCAAAACCACGTGCGAAAACAAAACGCTCACGACTGTCTAGTGACGTTTCAGAATACACACCAGCACTGTGAGTGAGGGCATCACCGATTGAGTTAATATCATGGAAGTCCATGAACTCACGGTCAATCACAGAGATTGACTGCGGCGTATCGCCGATTGCAAGTGGCAGTCCAGTTGCCCCTACATCGCGGTGGTGTTTGCCAACCACCTCAATTCGTTCCATATCTAATTTAGCATCGTCTGCTAATACTACTGAAGAACTACTTGCTAGTAGTCCAATGCACACCGCTTTTGCAATCATAGAATATTGCTTCATACGCCGTTTGACTCCCTTATCCTAGTCGAGATAAAAATGCTGATTTACTCATGGGCAGACGAAGCCATACAAAAAAAATTTAGCGCGTTTATGTCATTTATTCTGACAAAAATAAGGTTTAAACAATAAGTGCATAAATATCAATTATTTACAATTTAAAAATATTTATGATTATATTTATACTGCTGATATTTATCAGAATTTAGTGAATTAGGTTTATGCCAAATAACAAAACAAATAGCCCAGCCATGGGCGTTAAATACTTGGCCGCAAGCAAACAGATAGCCCTGTAATTGGCTTGCATCGAAAAGTGAAAAGCGACACCTGCAATCACAATAATGCTCAGCAATTCTGTCACTGTGATCACGGTATGAAAATCCCAGCCAAATAGATCTAAGCTTAGCCAAATACTGCCTCGTACCAGCAGCCAGCCAACCCATAACCCCAATAGAACCGCAACGTTTAATACCCGCATCACAGTACTCCACCAAAAGCCGCTAAGATGAGTAATATCAGTATGGGCGTTGTTCCACGGTGATGGCCCATCATCACAACCACAGGTAAACCAATACTCAGCGCAAACAACACCAAAAATAATGCCGCGATAAAACCGAGTTGAAAGTAATAAAAAACACTCAGAACTAACACGCTCACTGCCAACATGCGAGATGACGTCATATACTCAGAAACCTTTACTACGCCGGCAAGTTTGCGATAAGGCCAATACTTGGAACAGGCAAATAACACAAACCCAATTAACAAGAAACTAAGCAAGGCGATCATTAGCAGGCTCCAAGTCTATTGTGCGTTTTTTCACTTTATCTGTGACTCGCACTACAATCGTTGCTAAGCCAAAGCTCAAGCCAGACAAAGCAATAAAAGCGATATTTGCGGTGAGTAAACCTTTACTAACAAAGCTATAAATCTCATGCCCTAACAGCAGGCGTATCACATCGATACAAGGCAGAATCAAAAACAACACACCCGCTATCTGCAGTACCATATGGGCAGACTCTTTTGCCTGCTTAAAGTAGACTGTCAATAAACCACAGCCGAGTAAGCTGACAATCACAATCAACTGATTTGTCAGCGCAGTTAATGGCTCGCCTTGGCTAAATAATCGAGTGCAAACCAACAGCAATGCAATTGCAAATAATGCGCCGCAGGTGCCCGCCTCTAAGCATGCGCGCTGTAATCGAAATAAGACTTGTCGAGCACGCTTAGGCTCTCTAATCGCCAACCAATACAAATTTCCAATTAACATGGCGGCAATCGCCATCAAAGACAGGATGAAATACAATAAGTGGGAAGACTTACCGAGTAAATGCCCTTCATGTAGCTGGATCATGATGTTGTATACATCATTCACAGGCGTTCGCTGTGGCTCATACAGCAAGTTACCGTGCACATCATAAAAGGCGGTGACAAACTCAAAACTGCGATCAGACTCGCCACTTACGCGCAAACGTATCCAAGGTCCAGGATAGATATCAAAGCGCGCAATCCGCATATCAGGATATGCCTGTTGATAATCAGTGATCACTTGATTAAGGCGCGCTGCGCTAAGCTTAGCGTCCATATCATAGTTGTCCGGTTTACGAGGAAAGCCCAATTCATCCCAATAACTTTCGCCGCTTTTATCAGCATATTTATGGTATATCGGCGCATTTATCTCATAGCCAACATTAAAATAAGCGCTGCTCCAGCCATACATCAACATAAACAGCAACACACCCAAGCCCAACAACACATGACTGTCTTTAAACACATCACGAGATTTACCTTTAGCACGATATTGATGGAATTTTTTCACCAAATCACGCCAGCGGATCCAAATGCCGCTGATGGTGACCATAATCAAGAAAATACAGGCTAACGCTATGATGTCTGTGCCGATATGCGTCATAAAATTAATATGCCAAAAATACAAAAAATCTGCCGCAGCTTGCTGTTGTGCGCTGTCTTGGCCAAAAAGCTGTTGCGTTTGATTGTTATAAAGCAGGCGGTCGTCATGACCGACGTAAATTTGAAATAAGTGATGGTGCTGAGGGTCGGTTGTCAAGGTAATGCGCTGCTGCGCAAAATTAGGGATTTTTGCCATCAGGTCAGTGACTGCACTTTGCCATGACATATCACGCTCAACATGTTGATCTTGATGCCATGCAAACTGCCAGTTTAGCAATTGCCCTCGGAAAAAAAGTAAGCTACCACAGACAAAAACAATAGTGAGAATACAGGCGCTGATTGCCCCTAAAACGGAATGCTGTTTGGTTAACCGGGTTAGCGTTTTTTTATCCATAAACTCCTTCCTGTTTATTTCAGGCTGTCCATTTAAAGTCAGTTTTTAACAGCCAAAACCACACCATTTGGCAGGACGAGAAGCCTTGCTAAAAATTTAGAAAAATAAGACAAAAAACAAGAAAAGGGGCGTTTGTTACCCAAACGCCCCTATAAATCAGCCTATTTGTAAGTGGCTAGCGTTAGCTCATTTGAGTCGCAACCGCATTCAATAACTGCGGATGACGCACCACTTCTTGGTGTCCAACATCTAGCTGTTCAATCACCATTGATGCGCCATTGCTCGTCAATTTTGCACTGTACACATCAATGTCACTGGCCAAACGCTCTTTTGACCACAAGACATGCGTTGACAATGTTTCAGGCAGGCTTGGTAAGGTGCATTTTACCGCACGCAGTGCTTTCAAGCGCTCACTCTTGGTAAAAGTATCCGCCAATTGCTGTGCGGTGATCGCATTGTAAGGCAGTGGTAACGCGTCAGCAGCAGATTGCCAAAATGCCTGCAAATGTGCGCTTAACGTGCCGCTGTCCAGCTCGTTATCAACAAGTAGAGGCGCAAAGTAACCATCTATGCGTTGCGCCCACGCCTCGCCGCCATTATCCACTACCAGCGTTAAAAATTCGCTGACTGCATCTAACTGAGAGACATTGCGTGTTTGTGCGGTTGGGATCCAAGAATCTGCCAAGTACAATTGTGTGACACGCTGCCCTGCTGCTTCCAACAAGGTGGCCACCTTTGCTGCCAATAAGCCGCCCATAGACCAACCCAACAACTCAATATGCTGCCCAGCAAATTGCGCGATGAGTTTGTCCGCGTAACTTTGCGCCAACGCATCAAAATCATCCACAGCAAGATCGGCACTATTAGGTTCAAGGGAAAATAGGTTGACCTGATCATTCAAATGCTCTGCCAATGCACGATAACTCAGGGATAACCCTAAGCCATCATGGAAACAAATAACCTGACGATTACCTGCTTTATGGCTATTCAATGGTGTGATCTGCTCAGTTGCCTCTGTGCTAAGCACATCGGCCAATTTAGCAACGCTCGGTGCTTGGAACAATACACCTAAATCAAAATGCAGATCTGACGCCTCTCTATCGGCCCAGCGCTTAACCAACTTGATGGCCGCAATGGAGTGGCCACCTAATTGGAAAAATGACGCGCTACGGCTGACTTTATCTAGCTCCAATACTTCTGCAAACACCGCAGCGAGTTTTTCTTCTAACTCCCCTTGCGGCGCTTCATAAGCCAGTGTCTGGCTCGCAAATGAAGGCAGCGCCTTGCGATCAATCTTACCATTACCCAATCTCGGCCACTGTGCCACCACCATAAAGGCAGAAGGGATCATCGCCTCAGGTAAACTGTGTGACAAGGCACTTTTAAGTGCTTGCGTCGCGTCGCTATCCAATGCCCCACCTTCATACTGATTAGCAATCAAATAGGCATTTAAGCGCACTTGTCCATCCACTTTGTCTGCCACCACAAGCGCGTGCTCAATACCCTCTAGCTGCTCAATACAGGCAGCCACTTCACCTAGCTCAATCCTAAAGCCACGTACTTTCACTTGGTCGTCTTTACGCCCCAAGATCATCACTGAGTTATCCGGCATGTAACGGGCGAGATCGCCTGTAGCATAAAGGCGTTGGGCCAATTCACTGTGCTCGGTAAAAGCGGGATGCTCTGGCTGACCCAAATACCCGTCGCTCAACTGCGCACCAGCGATAAATAGCTCGCCCACTTCACCATAACTACACAGCTGCCCAGCTTGGTTAAGCACATACGTATGCGTGCCTGCAAACACTTGGCTGAGCTTCGCCACACCACCGTCGCCTGCCACATAGCGATGACACATCACCCCTATGGTGGCTTCACTTGGTCCATAGTGATTGTAAATTTCGCTATGCGGTGCCCACTGCTGCAGTGAACGCAAGAAGGTGTTTGGACAGGCTTCGCCACCTAGTACAATTTTTTGCGGGAAATAAGGCAGTGCTTTTAAGTCGCACAGCGCCTGTAAGTGAGAAGGTACGATTTTAATACAATCAATCTGATACTCAGATAAAAACGCCCCAAACTCTGAGCTGTCCATACTTTGCTTTTCACTGGCAATACACAACCGCTTGCCAAGATATAACGCATTAAATAAACAGGTATACCCCAAATCTGCTGCCACGGTTGCTGTCAGTGCAAAGTTATTTTGCTCTGACAAACCCAGTGCTTCAGAGGATGCCGCGCAATAGGCACTCAGCTGTTGCTGGCCGATACGCACGCCCTTTGGCGTGCCCGTCGAGCCAGACGTAAAAATACTGTACGCAAGGCGGGTTTCAAGTGACGCAAGTGTTGGCAACACAACATCACTGTCTGCTTGCAATGCCTGCACTGTCACGCCTGTTTGCGTTGACTCCGCTATCAGGGTGGCATTATCGAACTGGGCAACGACCTTGTCGATACGTGCCTGCGGCCAGCTTGGGTCTAATGGCACAAAGCCAAATCCTGCCCGCATACTGGCAAGCATCGCCACAATTAAATCAGTGCTTCTTGGCAACAAGAGTAATATCGGCTGTATTGAGTCAGGCTGTCTGGCCTTTAACCCTTTCGCTGTGCGCTCAACTTGTTGCCATAACTGGCCGTAAGTGAGTGTGCTGTCTGCATCAATAAGTGCTACAGAGTCAGCATCTGTGCTGGCAAAGCCCGCGACACGTGCGATCACTGTTTCAGCAGGCGTTGCCAATTGCACACCATTGATGGCCAAAAGCTGTGATTTATGACCATCACTTAATATGCTGATCTCAGAAGATTGGGTATGCACCTCGGCAGAGTGAATAACGTGCAATACCTGAGCCAGTTGCGCTAGCAAACTACTCACAGCAGCTGCAGAAAAACTATTTTGGCAGTAATTTAATGTCAGCGTGCCCTGCTGAGATACCGCTAAGTTCAGTGCGTGATGCTGACTCACCTGCCAATCAGGCTGCGCGCTGTGCAGCGGCAGCAGTACGGCATCTGTCGTATTAAGTGCGGTATTGAGCTGCGCCAAAGAAATACTCTGCGCCACCTGACGATGATTTTCACACTGCTCGTTTAGCGCACCTAACCAGCTGTGCAGGCTCTGCTCTGGCTGATATTCAACGATAAGCGGCAAGCTTTTCGCATATCGGCCCAATGCGCCTTCAAATGCTTCGTCTTCAAGGCGGGGATCATAATGCAGTGCGGTCAAAAAACGCGGCGTCGTTGCCAAACGCGCCATCAACCACCACCATGCATATTGCACAATGTTCTGCGGCGATGTTTCCATTGTCTGTGCAAACTGTTCAACACCTTGCCAAAGCGCAGTATCAATCTCATTTTGAACTTGCGTGTAGCTGCGCTCACCTTCACTGACCGTGCCCATATTGTATGGCAACTGCAATGGTGCAGGGATATCCCCTGTTAAATAGTTTTGCCAGTACACTTGGCCTGCTAAGCCATCTTCGTCATGCAACATCTCTTGCTGCCAGGCAACAAAATCAGGAAACTGCAGCGCTTCTTCATCATCCGGTTGACCTGCTATGATAGCAGCGATGAGTTCCAGTGATGATAAGTCCAACGCACCGGCAAAACCGCGCAGCGCCAAATAACTTTGCTCTGGCGTATTGATGCGAGTCAGATGAAGATTGCAGCCCGTATGAGGTGCGATCTCAACGGGAGAAATCACCGCCAACTGTGCCAAACTAGGCACACCAACCTGTGCCCACTCAATGTTATCCACTTGTATTTTGGCATCAGTACTTGGCACAGCGCGTAGGCCTTTAAAGCCCTCAACTTGCTGATAATTTGAAGCCAAACTTAAATGCGATTGCACCAGCTCATCAGCATAGCGCTGGATCTCTTGCAAACTGGTTGAGCAAGGCACTAATAACTGTACCAGTGCTGACGTGTTTTCGCCCTCAGTGACAAAGCGCTGCTGGTTTGCTGTCAGTACCACACCTTGTTGATATTCTTCGATGTACTCTGTGATCATGCTAGGCACTCCTGCTCTGCTTGCGCTGTGTTGGCGTCAGCCAATTGTTGTTGAGACACCATATCCCCCATCGCAACAACGATTTTTCTTGGTTCTTCGTAAGGGTCACGGGCATGTGCTGCTAACATGTTATCAAGCATTACCACGTCACCTTTTTGCCAAGCAAATCGCACCGCACAGCGCTCATACGCTTCACCGATCAGGGCCATTTCTTCATAACTAATCGGCGTCCCATCACCAAAAAATACATTGCGAGGTAAGTACTCGTGGCCAACCATTTCTATTAAGTCTTTACGCACGCTCTCTTCTAAACAAGACTCGTGATGCAGCTGTACTTGGTTAAAGAAAGACGCTTCACCCGTTAGATGGTGCTTGATCACGCCATGGGTTTTAGTACGGGTTTGCAAGCCACCATTGTCTAGCCAATGGAACTCGGTATTACTGGCGGTCAAACGCGCTTCCACCTCGGCTTTATCGTCAGTTTTGTAAAAGTCCTGCCAAGCAACATCCAGATTCGGAATAAAATTACGTACATAAAGCAGCTCTTTGGCTTTAATTTTTTCTACCAGCTCTTGCGGTAATTCTTTGAGCATGCGGCGACAATCTACAATCGGCGTCGCACCGCCAACCACAGATGGCAACTCACAGAAAAACCATTGCTTGCGCGGCCACTTATCTAAGTGAGAACTCTCATTGTGATACAAGATCATTTGGCGTTCAGGGTAAGGCGTCGACTTATAGGTTTTTTTGCCGCCTTCTTTTTTCGGCAAGTCGCCATACTGGCCGTATAACCCCGGCTGGATCGCATCGGCAAATGACTCAAACTCTTGCGGAGATTGCAGCGCAAAGTTTCTGAAAATAATCCCGCCGTACTGTTTTAAATAACCGTCAATCACATCTCGGTTATTGCTTGCCCAGTTAATTGGGTCAAGATCAGGGGACGTCGGCTCGACGAGAATAGGAAATTGTTCAGTGTCTGGTAAAAAATACGTTTTTATTGGCGCAGCTGGTGCCTTAGCACGCTTTTTTAGACCTTTCTTTAATCCTGAAAATGAATTTCCGCGGGCGGCTTTTTGCATAGTTTTAAATTCCTGAATCATTGGCGAAATTACATTACGAACAGGCTGTTCGCTCATCTCCATGAGTTGCAATACGCATTGCTGCCAACGCCCCAACCATTGCTGCATACTCTCAGGGTTGTAAAGTTGTTTTCTAAACACCCACTGACATTGCAACTCATCCGCCTCAATGACGAAAAGCGCACTGTCAAATTTACTGCTAATCGCACTGAGGCTATCCGCAGGTTCAAGACGAATGTCATCCATCATCCACTGCTGCTGTGGAGTGTTTTGCATAACAAACAACTGCTGTACTAATGGTTGAATATTGTTCACCCTTGGGGCGTCCACTAATTCAGTCAATGACTCCAAGCCCAGCGCTTGATGGGCCATCACTTGCAGTGACAAGTCTTGCGTTTGTTTAATAAAATCAATAATTAAAGAATCTTCATTAAGCTGACTTCGCTGTGGTAATACCCGCACAAAAAAGCCAATCAAGGCTTCCAGCGCTGGGTTATCACGCCCTGCAAAGTCACTGCCAACCACCACATCTGGCTTATCGTTGATGGCATGTAAGAACAAGAAATAACCAGATAAAAGCAAGGCATTGAGTGATATTTGCTGCTCACTGGCAAAGGCTTTTAAGCGCTTGGTTTGATCTACGTCAAATGCACCAACCACTAACCCCCCTTCATTACTCAACTGCGCAGGGCGCGGGTAGTGATTTGGCAATGCACTGTTTGCCGGTGCCGCGGCTAAATGGTCGCGCCAATAAGCTCTCAGCGCGTCCCCGGACTCCCCACTGAGTAGCGTTTGCTGCCAGCTGGCATAATCCACATAGTCAAACTGTAATGGCGACCAACTTGGTGGCTGCTGACTAGCAAGTGCCTGATATGCCGTAGCCAAGTCGCCAATCAATACGCTCATCGACCAGCCATCGGAAATTATATGATGTGTGCTGACCGACAATTGGTACTCGTTTTCTTCAAGCTGAATAAGCATGGCGCGCAGCAACGGCGCGTTTGTCAAATCAAATGGCTGATTTTCAAAGTCGCGCTGTAGTTGCTGGCTTTGCGCTGTGCGCTCGCCTTCATTTAAATCCGTCAGTACCTTCACATCCAGATTAAAATCAAGCTGCTCACTGACTTGCATACTGGCTTCACCCAAGTGCTCAACAAAGCGCATGCGCAACGAGGCATGGCGCGCAATCACTAAGTCAAACGCTTGCTGTAGCAGGTCAACATCCAGCGCGCCACGGAGTGTGACCGCACCTGAAATATTAAACGCGTGCTTGTCTTGCGCTTTTACCAGTTGATCCGATAACCACAAGCTCAGCTGCGCCGGTGCCAATTCATAACTCGGCTGAGCTGCAACTTTGACCAGCTGAGGTCGCTGAGCCTTATCTACTTTATTTAATAACGAGGCTAAAGCCGCGACATTGGGTGCATCAAACACATCTTTTACTGTGCAGTTGCACTCTAGTGTCTCATTGATGCGACTGGCCAATTGCAGGGCGCTAATGGAGTCGCCACCCAAGGTAAAGAAATCATCTTCACGGCCAATCGGTGAGGTCTTGAGAACGGTTTGCCAAATTTCGGCCAATTGCTGCTCTTGCTCATTCGCAGGCTCAACATAGCCTTCACTTTGGCCATCATGTGCTTTTGGCAAAGCATGTCTGTCAATTTTACCTGAGTTATTCAGGGGCAATTTATCCAATACCATGATCACACTTGGCACCATGTAATGTGGCAATTGCGCTGCTAATTGTGCTTGTAGTGTACTGCTTTCAAGTCCATGCCCTGCCACATAGGCCACCAAACGCGTGCCGGTTGGTAACTCTTCCGCGATTACCACGGCTTCAGTCACAGCTGGCTGTTGATAAAAGTGCGCTTCAATTTCGCCTAGCTCAATTCTAAAACCACGGATTTTCACCTGATGATCGGTGCGCCCCAAGTATTCTAACTGGCCTGCGTGGTTGTATTTCACCAAGTCTCCGGTGCGATACAAACGGCTGCCCGCTTGGCAAAACGGGTTAGCAATAAAACGCTCGGCACTGAGTTCAGGGCGATTTAAATAGCCACGAGCGAGGCCATCACCCGCAATATATAACTCACCAGCAACGCCATCTGGCACGGGGTTTAAAGCGTTGTCCAGAACATAAAATTGATTCGCGCGCACGGTTTCACCAAGGTGAATTTGGGGTGTCACAACCTGCTGGCAAGAAGACCAAATGGTGGTTTCTGTCGGTCCATACATGTTCCAAAGAGTCACTTGCTTATCGAGTAGCTCGACTGCCAACTCAGCGGGGAGTGCCTCCCCCCCACACAGGCCCAGTACTGGTTTTTCAATTAAGTTTTGCGCCAGTAAGGCACGCCATCCCGCTGGTGTTGCCTGTATCACTGAGACATCCGCCAAGATGGCGGTACTGAGCTGATTTTGCTGCTGAGCAATGCATACCTTCGCTCCCACATAAAGCGGCAAATGTAACTCTAGGCCTGAAATATCAAACGACAAGGACGTCAGTGCCAACACCGTATCTTCACGCTGCAAAGCAAATTTTTCCTGCATAGCCGCTAAAAAGTTACTGAGGTTTTGATGGCTAATGGCCACCCCTTTTGGCTTACCGGTCGAGCCCGAGGTATAAATCACATACGCCAATTGCGCAGGGTGAATAGTGATAGCCGGGGCCGTATCAGCATAACCTTGCAAAGATAACGTCGCTGTATTGTACTGTTCAACCTCTGTTGCCACTGATTCTGAGAGGTTGTGCAGCACCAGCTGCGTACCACTGTGCGAGAGGATATAGTCAATGCGTGATTGCGGTAACTTAGGGTCTACAGGCACATAAGCGCCACCAGCACGTAATACAGCCAGCATGGCTACCAGCATATCCACATCACGTTCGTACATCACCGCGACTTTTTGCTCGCTGTGCAAGCCCTCAGCTAATAGATAATTAGCCAATTGCGCACTGCGTGTATCAAGCTGGGCATATGTCAGTGAAGTGCCTTGCAGATCAGATACGCCAATGTGGTTCTGATGTGTGGCAAAATTCTGCGCCAATAAAGACAAATAATCCGCGGCTGGCGCAACGGGTTCAGCTTTTACTGGCATCGCGTCTGCGACCATATTCCCAAGCACCACATCTGGCAAGCTGGTCAGCTTGGAGGCAAATGCAATAAAGGATGCCAACAAGCGCTCCAACACAGGCATGTCATAGTATTTTGGATCGCCTTCAAATTGGATCAATAAGCTATCTGCTTGCTCAATCACTTCTAACGAGAGCGGGAACTTGGCCTCAAACTTGTCGACCACAATGGGCGTCAGTGGCAGTGGCATCGGTCCATCACTGCTGGGTTTGTACTCTGAAAAGTTGTACATGGCTTGGAAATGGCTTTGTTCACCCATTTGCTGCCAGCCAAGCTCCCTAGCCAGCCATTCATATGGAATAAGCTGATGCTCAATCACAGTCAGGGTATGCTGTTGTACCGCTCGGGCAACCTCCACCAAGGTACGCTCGGGCAATGCCTCATTTTTATACAGCTGCGTATTGACAAAAAAGCCAACAATTTCGCTAATATCCGGATGATTTCTGGCAGCCGTCGGCACACCCAATAAAAATTGCTGTGCGTCGCTAAAGCGCGACAACACTATCTGATACAGCGCCATAGTTAACGATGAAACCGTCAGGTTATGTTGCTGAGAAAGCTGTCTCAGTGCATGGGTTTGCTCGGCAGATAACGGCGCTTTTGTCACCACGGCATAGCGCTCATCGCCCGCTTGCTCCGCTTTGGGTAGTGCAAGGTGTTGCGGCTCAAAATTCACATAGTCTTGCCAATATGAACACGCTTGCTGTCCCATTTCGGACGCAAGGGCATCGCGTTGCCACTGGGCGTAATCTAAATATCGCAACCCAGTTGGTGAGAGAGGCTCACCAAAATAGGCCCGCACTAAATCTCGTAAAATTAAATTCAAGGACCATCCATCACTGGCAATATGATGGTTATCTAACAGTAAAATCCCGCCTTTGCCGTACGCTATCCAAGCGGCGCGCATTAATGGCGCACAACCCAAGTCAAACGGCTGAGCAAACCAATCAGTGACGATATTCGAGCCCAACACATCAACCGCTGCGCATGCCTGCAACGATGTATCTAACGTCAATATCGACAAGGGCACCTGTGCCTCTTCAACCAAATACTGCCTTGGTGTATTGTCATTGCTAAAGCGCGTTGCCAGCGCTTGATGGGTATTTACCAAAGCGTTCAGCGCTGCTTGTAGTTTGTCGATGTCCAATGCCGTCTCAATGTAAAAGGCACGGGGAACATTGTACGAAATCGACTCTGGGGTTAATTGCTGTTGTAACCACAGCCTTTGCTGTTGAAAAGACAGGTTGCCAAACGTGTCTGGGTGTTTTGGGATCTGGTTGTCAGCCTCTGGTTGCTCAGCAAGCAGCTCACCAAGTAATTCAAGGTCCAGTTCATCTGCAAGCACATCAAGAATATCGTCGTTGTTCATGTGTATCTCGAAAAAAGGAAAAGGGAGTCATCGACTCCCATATACAAAGTTGAATGGATTACGTGTACTAGCTGCCCAAGCCGAGTTTTTGCTGCAGCGCTTTGCGCTGCTCGGGCGATAACGTTGCCAGCTTTAATTGCGTCATGGCGATTTTTTCTAATTTTTGCGGGTTGCTATGCTGTGCGCTTAACGCCGCTGCAAATTTCACTATGGTGGCATTATCAAACACCAAGGTTGGCTCAACATCCATCAGCAGCTGCTGCTTGATGCGCGTCACCAGCTTAATGGCCGCCAGTGAATGACCACCAAGGTCAAAGAAGCTTGCATCACAACTAACTTTGTCAATCTCAAGAATATTTGCCAGCGCATCCGCTAACCATGTTTCTAATTGCGAGTTGGGCGCAACGTAGTGGTGGGTTTGTAATTTTGCAACGTCTGGCAGCTGGCTGCGATCAACCTTACCATTCGCCAACAGCGGCAACTGTTCAAGTGCCACAAAAAACTGTGGCACCATGGCTTCAGGTAGCTGTTCACGCAAACTGGTTTGAAGGTATTGGTTCACATCACCAGTCAATAAGCCCAAAGCTGCCTCACCTTGATAACTGAATCCTGTCAGATAAGCCACTAACGCGGTTTGACCAGCCACTTTATGGGCGGTGACATAACAGCCTACCGAAGTAAGACAGCGACTGACAGCAGCGGCAACATCATTGGGCTCAACACGGAAACCGCGAATTTGCACCTGATCATCTTTACGGCCAGATAAGCTGATGCTGCCATCGGGCATATATCTGGCGACATCACCTGTAGGATAAAGGCGTGGTGCCCACGGACTGTCAGTAATAAAGCCTTCGTGTTCCCCTTTACCAAGATAACCACGGGCCAACTGTGTGCCCGCAATATGTAACTCACCTTGCTCACCCATGGCACAAAGCGCGCCTTGCTCGTTCAGAATGTAAATCGAGGTACCTGCAAACACCTTGCTCAACTTGGCAACAGTGCCAGCAAAACTGGTTAAGTCATGATATTGGTGAGACAACACCCCGACGGTCGCCTCAGTAGGACCATAGTGATTAAAGACTTCTGTGCTTGGACTCAGTTGATGAATTTTTTGTAGTAAAGTCGGCGCACTCGCCTCTCCACCCAAAATTAATTTTTGCGGCAGTGCTTTGGGCTCAGCTTCCAATAACGCTTGCAGATGTGAAGGCACAATTTTCACCACCTCAACCTGATGCGCTGTGACAAATTGCGCAAAGGCCTGCCCTTCTCTCACCGCTTGCTCAGGCGCGACGATAAGGCTGCCCCCATTATAAAAAGCGTTAAACAAACAGGTATTACCAATGTCCGCCGCCACGGTTGAGGTCAAGCCATAACGCTCAGCCCCCAAGTTAAGTGCCTCACTGGAACCAAAGCAATAATGGGCCAATTGGCCATGCTCAATCACCACACCTTTGGGGGTGCCCGTCGAGCCTGAAGTAAACAACACATAAGCTGCTTGCTGAGCATTAGGTAAAGCAATGCTGTCCACGGTAGTCAGTTGTTCAGCCTCACTGAGTAATGCCGCTAAACCCAAAGCATGGTCACTGCCTTGCTGGCTAATATGGCACGAGGCGCTCGCCGCAGAGATGATCTGTGCTTGGCGTGCTTCGGGCCACACCGGATCAACAGGGCAATAAGCCGCGCCCAAACGTTGAATTCCTAAAATCACCAAAACTTGCTCAAAACTGCGTGGCAAAGCCACAGTGACGATGTCATTACTGACTACGCCATTATTTTTCAGGACCTGGGCAATGCGCAGCAAACGGTTATCTAATGCTGCGTAATCAAGGCTTTGCTGCCCATCGGTCAGTGCCAATACATCATTTTGCTGCGCGAACTGCGTCATTTTATCAAACAGCAAAGGCACATCAGTCGCAGGACGATTAAGTCCCAAATGGCGCTGTTTCTCTTGCTCCGTCGCAATGGACAATGCACCGATTGACGTGTGAAGCTGGTTATCCAATTGCATCAACAAGTGTTGATATTGCGCAAGCAGTGCCTGCACAGCATCCGCGCTGTAAGCTCGACTATCATGACGCAGTGTGAGTACCGCCTCATCTTCTTGCAACACACACATTAAATGCAGCTCACTGCCATCATCTAAACGCAGCAGCTGACCCTGCGCCTCACCATGCCATACCTGCATCAAACAGCTCGGCGTAGTGTTTATGCCATATTCGGCAAGGCCAGCAAAGGACTCAGCCCATTCAACATGCTGCTCACTTTGGAAGTCAAACTGAGTCAACCACGCACTGAGCGTGTGTGTGGGGTTTACTTCAATGGCCAGCGGTAAATGCAATTGATACACACCCAGTGCACCCTCAAGCTCTTCGCTGATCTGTCTGGCATCGTAGCCACAACCGGCGATAAAGCCCTTATTTTGACTGATCCTAGCGAGCAATAACCACCACGTCGCCTGCAATATGACATCAGCGTCCAATTCAAGTTTCTCGGCCAAGTTATCAATGCGCTGCAATAACGATGAGTCCAAAGTGCACGCCTGACTTTGCTGAGCTTGCCTATCACTGACCTCAGGCGCTTTGCGATAAGGTAAGTGAAAGTGCTTATCAAGCTGCTGTAATTTGCTGCCCACTTGCTGCCAGTAAGCCGCCCCTTGAGCCGCTTCTGGCGCAGAATTTGTCTCTGCCACCCAGGCTAAAAAGTCTGGGTATTGGATCACCTCATCATCACACTCTGTGCCATGCACTAATCCATCAATATATTCATAAACACTGGCAATATCTAAGACCAGCGCATTGGCATGGACCAATAAATAGGTTTGTTGCTGAGCCTCAAAGTGACCTAATTGAATATTGTGTCCTTGCGCTGCATTTATAGTCACGGGAATAAGCTTGGCGCGTTCCACCGCCGTTAAGTCCGCAGTACTGTCTAGTGCTTCACAAACGGATTGAGCAAGTTCGGCAGGCATCTGTTGGATCTCGTCTTGCCCCTCGATTTGCACAAATGCAAACTGCAAAATCAGCTGCTGCTGAGCAATGTCTGTCGCTCGCTGGTTTATCACTGACACGCTTAAATCTGACGCGATCGGCACCAATACACTGTGCACTGCAGGTGTACTGTTTTCATGTGTTGATAGGTGTTGTTTTTGTTGAACACTCAGGCCAAGGCCCTGCGGATATGCATCAATATACTTTTGCATCATGCCAAATGTCTCTTGCAGTAAAGTTGGAGCCATTTGGCACACAGGGTTGCATCCAAACAGCCCATTATGAATTAACCAATAATGTGCTTACCCTAGGTGTTTTCAGCCAATCACATTGGCATAAGCTGTGCGTTTCACAGCACCTTGCATTGGGCATTGTTTGCCCACACGCTAGGGATGTCTCTTAATGACGAGCAAGGTCGGATTTTTTTTAAGGAAAACACACAAGAATCTGGCTTTACTTGCCTAGACACTGGCCAGCAAATGAAAAAGCCAAGATCACATGGCGACCTTGGCTTTGGGGTAACGTTAAAAAATCAGCTTACTTTTTCAATTTACCAAACTTAGCAGACTTGCGTTTTTTAGCGCCACTACTGCGTTTAGGTTTAGGTAAAGCTTGTTCAGGGTGGGCTGCCAAAGTATCCAACAGACTCAACCACTGAGTGACCAAGGTCGCCATTTTATCTTTCAGGTAGAGATCTGTTTTAAATACCAGATTACCACTGAACCCAGTTTCACTCGGCTCAATGAAGATGCCTGAGTCAAACTTACTGCTCACTTCACCACTTGGCAGATCAGTGATCTCCATGCCGTCAACAGGCCAGCGTGGCTGTGGTGTATTTTGCATCACAAACAACTGCTGGAAGATTGGCGAGGTGCCCGCTTGACGCGGTGTATCCACCAATTGCATGATCCGCTCAAGCGTCAGCAGCTGGTGATCTTGCACCGCTAAAAATTGCTGCTGAACCTGCTTTGCCAAACTGATAAGACTATCATCTGCACTGACTTTTACGCGCAGTGGCATCACCTTAATGAAATAGCCAATTAATGGCTCAAGCGAGAGTGTTTCTCGACCTGCCATAGGTGTGCCAACCACTAAGTCTTGCTGCCCCGTTTGCTGGCTCAAAAACGCCATATAGCTGGCTTTTAACAAGGCAAATAAGGAAACCTGATGCGCCTCGCTCAATGCTTGCAATTGCGCCGCTGTATCAGCTTGAATATCAAAACGTACCTGCTCGCCTTGGCTGCTCGGTTTGTCAGGACGCGGGAAATGCAGCGGCAACGTGGTGAGCTGAGGTGCCGCCTCAAGCTGTTGTTGCCAGAATGTGTGGTTTTGAGCCCCCTCTTCGGAAGCTAAACGGGCATTTTGCCAGTGCGCATAATCTGCATATTGCACCTCTAGCGGCGCCATCGCTTCGACTAAACTACTGTCTCCAAGCTGCTCGGCATAAAACACGCCAAGCTCTTGCACCAAGTTGGCAATCGACCAGCCATCACTGACGATGTGATGCATACTGACCAATAATTGATAGCTATTTGCACCCAGTTGCAGCACTTTGGCGCGCATCAATGGTGCGGTACTTAAATCAAAACCTTGCTGCTCAAAGTCACGGCGCATTTGCCTCGCCGTTTGCGCACATTCAACCTGCTCAACAGCAATGTTAAAGTGTACACTTTCAAGCACTTCACTGCGCGGCTCGCCTTCTACATTCACAAAGCGAGTACGCAGCACCTCATGGCGAGCAAGTAACTGGTTAAATGCCAACTCAAGCGCCTGAATGTCTAGTTCACCACTGAGAGATACGCCCCCTGCGATGTTATACGCAGCTTTGTCTGCTGCATCACTCATTCTGTCCGTCAGCCACAAGCTTTGCTGGGCCGCTGACACTGGCATTAGCTCTGTGCGCTCAACAGGTACCAGTGCTAAACGCGCTGCTCCCTGCTCAGACTGCGCAGTCAGTTGGGCTAAAGCAGCCAAATCAGGCGCATTGAAAATGTCTTTTACCTCAATGCCGTAATCACCTAATTGGTTAATTCTAGGCACCAAACGCAGCGCACTGATGGAGTCCCCACCCAATGCGAAGAAGTTGTCGTGTCGACTCACTTGTGGGGCATTTAACAGTGATTGCCAAATCTGTGCTATCTGCTGCTCAAGACCCGCTTGTGGCGGCACACATGCACCTTGCTCCGATACAAGTGTGAGTGTTGGTAAGCGCTTACGATCCACCTTGCCATTTTGATTGAGCGGTAACTGCGTCACAATTTCAATGGCTTGTGGGATCATGTACTCAGGTAGGCGATCACGCAGCGCAACTTGCAGCGCACTGCCAGTCAGCTTATCACTGACTGCAAATGCCACTAACACAGGTTGCTCCTGCTGGCTTTGCACCAAAACTACCGCTTGTGCCACGCCATCGAGTGCGCTGAGCTGCGCTTCAATTTCGCCTAACTCAATACGGTGGCCACGAATTTTAATCTGATCGTCAACACGACCTAAGTATTCCAACTGTGCCTGCGCATTCCAACGCACTAAATCACCGGTGCGATAGAGTCGCGTGCCATTGTCGCTAAACGGGTTCGCCACAAATCGTTCGGCAGTTAAATCCGCTTGCTGCACATAGCCTGTAGCTAAACAGCTGCCACCGATATACAGCTCACCCACAGCCCCCTGTGGCAACAAGTTCAAGTCGCTATCTAACACATATACGTTTCGATTGCCGACCGGCTTACCGATGGGGACGTAACGACCATCAACAGAAGACTTGGCATCGCCCATCCACAGTGTGGGCGTCACCACGGCTTCGGTTGGGCCATAGGCATTAACAAACTGTGCTTGTGGCAAGCTTTGCTGAGCCAATTTAAAGTCACCTTGATGCCAGCCTTCGCCGCCGACAATACATAAACGCACTGAGTCCAGCTTTGGCACATGACGCAAGTACGCAGGCGGTAAGTCCACCACGGTGACTTGCTCAGCCTCCACGTATTCAACGAGTGCATCTGGGCCCATAGATTTCGGGTCAACCACACTCAATTGTGCGCCACTTAGCAATGGCATTAATAGCTGTTCCAGCGCCGCATCAAAGCCCATTGAGGCAAAGAGCAAAGCGTGATCGCCGACTTGATAGTGATAATACTGCTGCATGGCATAGCAATGATCTGCCAGTGCCTGATGAGAGACAGCCACGCCTTTTGGTAACCCTGTGGAGCCCGATGTGAAAATCATGTAGGCCGTTTGCTGCGGTAAAATAGTGTTGCTGAGAGCCGTGGTCGGATACACGCTGAGCTTAGACTCATCCAGTGTATGGGTAGGCACCCCCTTCAATTCACTAGCTATATCATCACTCAGTAATAAACCAGCGCCACTTTGCTGTGCAATGTATTGCTGGCGTTCAAGAGGCAAACTTGGGTCAATCGGCACGTATGTCGCACCGGACTTCAACACAGCTAAGGCTGCAGCCACCATGTCAATGCCACGGGCAAAACGCACCGCCACAACCGGAGAAGATTGTGCGCACAGGTAATGTGCCAAACGATCACTTTGCGCTGCGATCTGCTGATAGCTCAATGCCGTGTCGGCAAATTTCAGTGCAGTATTATGCGGGTATTGTTTTGCCATCGCACTTAATTGCGACGTCACCAAAGACGCCGCCGTGAGTGTTTGTCCCTGACTCAAGGCATGCAGTTGCGCTTGCTGTTCTTCTGGAAGCAGCACAAGATCGGCAATGCGCTGTGATTGCGTATCAACTAACGCAGTCAATACCGCATTCAGTGCTTGGGCAAGCTCTGCTCGGCGCACCGGACTGAAGCGCTCTTTAGCAAATTCAAACTCAATATTGGTGAGCCCTTCGCTGTTTTCATAACAGTTCAGTACCAATTCAAACTGGGCTTCGCTGGCAGCAATAGATACGGGGTTCGCCTCTAACTGAGGCAGTGCAAGCAGCGCTTCCCCATCGACGCGTTGATGGTTGATCATCACTTGGAACAACGGCTGTTCAAGGTCACGGTCTAAATCAAGGCTATCTAATAGTTGCTCAAATGGGAGATCTTGATGCGCTTGTGCGCCCAATAAGTGTGTTTTCACCTGCTCAAGCGCATCACTCAATAACACCTCCCCTGAGAGATGCGTGGTGATCACTTGGGTATTCACAAAGAAGCCAACCAGGGATTCAGTGCCCGCATTATGGCGATTGGCAATCGGCATACCCACACGAATGGTTGATTGCCCGCTATAGCGATGGAGCAACACTTTCAGTGCGGTCATCAAGACATTAAACAAACTGGTGTTGTTGACTCTAGCATAGTCAGCCAAGGCTGTTTTTAGTGCATCATCTAGCTGAATTTGCTCTGTCACTGCTTGATAGCTACTTTGCTGCGTCGCTATATCGCTTGGCAGACGCAGCGCAGATAAGTCATCACCAATGGCACTATGCCAATAACTGAGCTGCTCAGCTTTCACCTCGTCGTTTAACCAAGCCCGTTGCCACTGTGCGTAATCGCTATAGCGCACGCTTGCGGTGTCGGTAGGTAGCACCTTATCCGAGAGCGCATCGCGATATGCCTTAGCAAAATCGTCAATAATGATCTGTAATGACCACGCGTCGGAAATAATGTGGTGCATCACAACCACCAGTTCGTGCTGTGTATCACTGTGTTTTATCAGACCAACTCTGAACAGGTTGCCTTGGGTCAATACAAATGGCTGTGCCACAAAGTCCGCACGCCAAGCAGTACTGTCCGCGCCATTGGAGGCATCAAACTCATGATAGGCACATTGGCCAATCGGTGCGATATATTGCGATACCTGCGCGTCTTGATCTTCAACGTACACAGTACGCAGTGCATCATGACGATTGCTGACAAAGTCCAACGCACTTTGCAGTGCCTCTGTATTGAGCGTCCCTTGCAGCATCAAGCCGCCTTTAATGTGATACGCACTGCTCTGTGGTGATAGCTTCCATAAAAACCACTGACGCAGCTCGGCAAACGACAGTCCAGCGTACCTCTGTGCCTGACGCTGTAGCACCGGCTTGGCACTGGCTTCATTGCCATCAATCAGCGCCGCTAATTGGGCAAGACTGCCCGTACTCAGTAGCTGAGGGAGTTCAAAATTAAGCCCTGATTGCTTACCTTGGCTCGCCACACTCAGTGCTTTAATAGAGTCTCCACCTAGGGCAAAGAAGTTATCCTCTCGGCCCACTTGCTCTGCGCCTAATACAGATTGCCAAATAGTGGCTAAGCGTGACTCAGTCTCTGTCTGCGGGGCAACGTACGCCTGTGTTTCTTGCCACTGTGGTGCTGGCAATGCTTTTCTATCGATTTTGCCATTGCTGTTATGCGGCATTTCATCCAACGTCATCACCAGTGCAGGCACCATGTAATCAGGTAGCCACTGGGCGATGGTGGTTTTAATCATTTCGCTATCGAGTGCTTTACCAGACACATAGCCCACCAGCTGTGTTGTGCCCGTGCTGTTGTCGTCAACGACCACCGCTTCACTGACTCCATCACAGCGATACAGCTGCGCCTCGATGTCACCCAGTTCAATACGGTAACCGCGGATCTTCACTTGATGATCCGTACGGCCTAAGTATTCAAGCTGACCAGCTTGGTTCCAGCGCACCAAATCGCCAGTGCGATATAAACGGCTACCATCATCAGCAAACGGGTTTGCCACAAAGCGCTCAGCACTGAGGTCAGGGCGAGATAGATAGCCACGGGCAAGGCCAAGGCCAGCAATATACAGCTCACCAGCCACCTGCTGTGGACACAGGTTTAATTGGTTATCCAACACATACAGTTGAGTATTTAAGGTGGCATCACCTAAATGCACTGGCGCCTGTGTCACCTGATAGCAACTTGACCAAATGGTGGTTTCGGTTGGGCCATACATATTCCAAAGTTGAACGCCACTTTGTGCCAGATCCGCCACCAACTCAGCAGGTAGGGCTTCACCGCCACACAGGGCTCGCTTGCCCTGCACTTGTGTTAATAAATCAAGCTCTAGCAAGCTGCGCCAACCTGCTGGGGTAGCTTGTATTAAGTCTTGCTCGGCCAGTAACGCAGCGCTTAGCGTCGAGGCATTTTGTGCCACGGTAACCGTACCACCACTTATCAGCGGTAGATAAATTTCCAACCCAGAGATATCGAATGACAACGAGGTTAATGCCAATGCATTAAGCGCACTCTCCAAACCCAGTTGCTGCTGCATACCTAGCAAGAAATTAACTAAGTTGCCGTGACTGATCGCCACACCTTTTGGTAAACCTGTGGAGCCTGAAGTATAAAGGGTATATACCAGTTGGTGGTGATGGCGCTGCACATCGAGGTTGCCCTCGTCACATGATGTCAGTAGCAGATCTGTGACGTTTAAACAGGTCACATCTTCAGTAAAGGACACCTTTGAGTTAGTAAGTGCAAACTTTGCACCGCTGTGCTGACAAATATAATCGCGGCGCTCTTCTGGTAGCTCTACCGCGATCGGCACATACACGCCACCCGCTTTGCTCACCGCCAGTATCGCGACAATCATCTCAATACCGCGGGTCATGCTGATTGCCACTGGCATCTCTGTGGTAAGCCCAGCTGCAAGCAGCGCCTGCGCCAATTGATTTGCACGACCATTCAATGCGCCATAACTGAGCTGCTCACCTTGCTCGTTTTGCACCGCAATAGCCTGAGGAGTTTGCTTTGCCTGTGCTTCAAACATTGCCAACGCATCGCTGCTCGGCAGGGTTTGTGATTTACCAATACCGAGCTGCTTCACCTCAGCTTGCGTTGCGTCATCGAGCAATTGAATGTGCCCAAGAGGCTGTTCAACTTGTGTTTGCAGCACCTCAAGTAGACGCGCCAAGTTATTTGCGAGATGCGCCACAAATTCAGTGCTCAAACGCCAACCTTGGTATGCAAAGTTAATGGTCAGCCCTTGCGCGGTTTCGACAAATACCGTCAGTGGATAGTTGGTTTCTTCTCGGTTTTCAACCAGAGAAAACTTTGCCCCACCCAGCTCATTGGCATCTAATGTCTCTGAAATTGGATAGTTTTCAAAAATGAGTAAGCTGTCAAACAGACCTTGCTGATCAAAGCTCACCTGTCCATCCGCCAATTTTTGAATTTGATACAAAGGCGTGTGCTCAAATTCACGGCTTTGCATACTGTTTTGCTGGCAGGCTTTGAGCCACTGCCCCACAATTTGCTCATTGTCGAGGGTGCTTATCACCGGCAATGTATTAATAAACAAGCCGACAGTGCTGTCGCTACCGACTAAATCGGCAGGTCGACCTGAGGTTGTTGCACCAAAGCACACCGCCGATTTATTTAACATGCGGCTCAATAGCAATGACCACGCACCTTGCAATACGGTATTAACCGTGATCTCTTGCTGCTGCGCAAAGGCTTGTAACTGCGCCGCTTGTGACTCATCAAGCTGCAAAGTGTGCTGCGCATAACCTAACTGGCTGTCCAAGGCATCACGGTTTTGCAGCTCCGTCAGATAAGAGGCGTCGTCTAACTGTACAAGTCGGCTTTGCCAATACGTATCGCCCGCCGCCTCATCTTGTTTGGCAAGATATGCTAAGTAGTCTTGATACTGACCACCGGGCTGAGGTAATGCTTGACCTTGATACGCCATCATGACTTCAGCCAGCACCGCCGTGCTGCTCCAGCCATCCAGCAACATGTGATGGTAAGTCCAAATGAAGTGATGCTGTTGCGCCGATTGCTGCACCAAAGTGAACGACATTAAGCCGACTTCTTCGGTCACCGCAAAACCTGTATCTAAAATTGTGCGGGCCAGTTTATCGGTTGATTTTTCAGGCTCAGCTTGCCAATCCAATTCATCAAATACGATTTGATCGTCATGGATGACATACTGTAAAGGCTGTTGCGTCCCAGAGATAAAGCCTGTGCGCAAGGCATCATGTCGCGCCACCACTTGCTGCCATGCTGCCTTAAAACGCGTTACATCCAAGCCGCTGATATCCAGTCTTAATTGATTCAGATACGCAGCACTTTGCTCAATCATGGAGTGGAACATCATGCCTTGCTGCATCGCAGACAACGGATAAATGCTCGACACCGACGACGGGGCAATCGGCAGTGCATCTAGCTCATCTTGAGATAGACTCAGCAATGGCACATCCGCAGGTGTCAATCTCACTTCAGCCTCAAGGCAATGATCAATGACTTCACTGAGTGCCTGCTCAAAGTACTGCGCAAATTCAGCCATGTCCGATGATAATAACCGTGCACCACTGTAGCTGATGGCCAACTGTAACTGGCTGTTTTGGATAGCGCCATTAATTGCAATGTCGGCGCTGAGCGGGTTTTGTGCAGCAATGCTGCTACCGACGCCGTCTGTATTCATCTGCCAATCGGCTAACTGCGCATTGTTGTTGGCATCTAGCTGACCTAGATAATTAAATTCAATTTGCGGCTTACGCTCTGTACGCAGCGCCTGCTGCTGTGCTTCGCTGCCATAATATTTAAATGCGCCATACCCGATGCCTTTATTGGGGAGTGCACGTAAACGCTCTTTGGTGCTGATAATGGTCTGTGCCAAATCATCACCATAACTTAACTTCACCGGATACAGTGACGTGAACCAACCCACTGTGCGGCTTAGATCCAATTGCGACTGCCACGGTTCACGGCCATGCCCTTCTAAGAATACCTGTGCGTCGGTGCTGCCTGTCCACAGCTTCAATGCCACACTCAAAGCAGCCAACAGCAGTTCATCAATATGTGTACGATATGGGCGTGATGCCTGTGATAACAAGGCCTGAGTATGTGACTCGCTCAACTTAACTTGCAAAGTTTCTGCGCTGGCGATGGTCGCATCGCCCTCTGCCACATAGTTAGGTAATTCAAGGGCATCACACTGCTGGTTTTGCCACAGGGCAAACTCATTGGCGTGAGCACTCGGGTAGGCTTGCAACTGCTGCGCCCAATATTGATAGCTGTGGCTTTTTGGGGGTAGTGCAATTGCCTTGCCCGCAGTAGCCAGTTCAATGCCTTGCAATAAGTCATCCACTAAAATACGCCAAGAGACACCATCAATCACCAAGTGATGGGCAATTAAGATCAAGGCTTGTCGGCTTTCACTGTGGACATATAAAGCCCGCAGCGAGTCAGCGCGCTGAATGCTTAAACTGGCTTGTGCCTGCTCAGCGGCATTGAGCAAATACGTATCAAATTCGCTGTCTGTGGTCTGCTGATACCAAACCACTTCGCGATAATTCGCCTCATCGTAATCACGATACGTTTGTTGCCATGACCCTTGATGTTGAAATTGCAAACGCAGGCTGTCGTGATGCTTGATCAGCATTTGTACACTGTCGTTCAACTGTGCCAAGCCAATGGGCGCAGGTGGCGTCAAGCGAATAGCTTGGTTCCAATGATCAATTTGACTGGGCTGTCTGGCAAAAAACGTGTGTTGAATCGGCAGTAATGGCGCGTCGCCGCTCACCACTTGCGGGATTTTATCTGCCTCGCTTAACTCACTCAGCGCTTTGGCTAACTGGGCAATGGTCGGTGCTTCAAATACTTGCTTGGCGCTCAGTGCAAAACCATGCTGGCGCATCGCTGACACAATTTGCAAGCTCAGGATCGAGTCTCCCCCCAAGGCAAAAAAGTTGTCATCACGACCAATTGGGCTTTGCCCTAGTACCTGCTGCCAGGTCTGACACAGTAATGTTTCTCGCTCCCCTTGCGGTGCTTGATAAGCACGCTGAGTTTGCAACTTAGGCTCAGGCAATGCTTTGCGGTCCACTTTACCATTGCTGCTCAGCGGCAATGCATCCAGTACCATGATACTGCTAGGCACCATATAATCTGGCAAAGCATCACTCAAACCCTGCTGTAAACGGCTTTCATCTAAAGACGACCCACTGACATAGGCTGCCAATCTCGCGCCGCCATTGGGGCCACTGACTGCCACCACCACGGCTTCTTTTACGCCATCTTGGGCAAACAATTGCGTCTCTATTTCACCCAGCTCAATACGCAAGCCACGGATCTTCACCTGATGATCGGTTCGACCCAGATATTCAAGTTCACCCAGCTCATTCCAACGCACCAAGTCACCGCTGCGATATAAACGGCTACCGTCATGGGCAAACGGGTTGGCAACAAAGCGCTCCGCACTGAGATCAGGGCGATTTGCATAACCACGTGCAAGACCAACACCGCCAATGTAAAGCTCACCCACAGCGCCAATTGGACTGAGGTTCAGTTGCTGATCCAACACCCACAGCTCACATCCGGCGATCGGTTTACCGATTGGTACCGCTTTGTCTGCGCGGCCATCACATTCGTAATAGCTGACATCAATGGCCGCTTCCGTTGGACCATACAAGTTGTGGATTTCCAATTGCGGTAACAGCTTAAGCGTATCGGCTTGCAAAGCCGCAGGCAGCGCCTCACCGCTACAAATAATATGCTTAATGCTGGTACATTTTTGTGCCAGTGGCTCGCTGATAAAGGCCTGTAACATCGAAGGCACAAAGTGCAATAAGGTCACCTGCTTGGCTTGAATAAGCTCGGCAAGCTCACGGGGCTCTTTGTGAATTTCCGGCTCAGCCACCACTAAGGTTGCGCCGCGCATCAACGGCCAGAAGAACTCCCACACAGAAACATCAAACCCATATGGCGTTTTTTGTAACACGCGATCTTGACTGCCAATCGGATAGGCTTGGTCCTGCCAGCTGATCCGGTTGTACAAAGCATGGTGGTGATTCACCACGCCTTTTGGTTTGCCCGTTGAGCCTGAAGTATAAATCACATAAGCCGCTTGCTGCGGTAAAATAGTGACGTTTGGATAGTCACCACGGTGCGCCGCTAAGTGCTCTGACAACGCTGACCAAGTAAAATACGGTACATTAAATTGCTGATTGTCGCGATTTCCCAGCACCAATTTAAAGGTGCTATTTTGCGCAATGTATTCAACGCGATCAGCAGGTAAGTTGGGGTCCAATGGGACGTAGGCCGCGCCACTTTTCATCACCCCGATAAGCGCAATCACCATTTCGAAACTGCGGTCAAAATACACGCCAATTTGATCTTCCGCGCCTATGCCTTGGGCAATCAACCAGTGTGCCAATTGATTGGTGCGCTGTTCAAACTGTGCATAACTCATGTGCTCACCAGCAAAGATCAATGCACTTTGCTCAGGTGTTTTTTGGGCTTGCGCACTGATGATGTCGGCAATAGAGTCTTGCCATTCAAATGCTGACTCGCCATTTGAAAACGACTCTAAGCTCTGCTGTCTGTGCGCTGGATACCAGTCTAGATATTGTAGTGGCGAGGCTGGGTGTGAAGAGACCGCACTGAGCAACGCAGTCAGTTCATCCAAGCAATGTTTGGCAAATGCTTCGCTGTATAAGGTGTTGGCATAATAAAGGTGTAGCGTGGTATCACCGCTGACTTCTTCAATCACATCCAATTGCAAGTCAAAAGGCATTGAAAAGCGCAGCGCCTGGGTATCTTTGAGCCTTACCCCTTGCAGTGAGTCCATCGCACCTTTGTCACGCTTTAGATAATTAAACATCACCTGAAACAGCGGGTGACTCCCGGTGCTGCGTGGCGGTTTAATGGCATCAAGCAGGTGCTCAAAAGGCAAATCTTGATTGGCTTGCGCAAACTGCGAAAACGACTTGGCTTTATCCAGTAACGCTGAAAAGCTATCTTGTGGTGCCACTTCCAAGCGTACCACTTGGGTATTAATGAAAAAGCCAATTAAACCATGTGTTTGCGCATGGTGGCGGTTGGCAATGGGCACGCCCACTTTGACATCATGTTGGTCGCTATAGCGATGCAATAAATATTGAAACGCACTGAGCAGCACCAAATACGGCGTCACTTGGTGCTGCTTGGTCAGTGCCTGCACTTGCTGCCATAAATTGCTGGGCAGCGTCATCGATTGGGTCGTGATGGGGTAGTTGCCGCCTTGCCTTGCCAAGCTGTTTGCAGGTAGCCGCAGGGGTTCAAAATCGTCGCCAAGCGCCGCTTGCCAGTCTGTTAATTGCTTGTCTAATAATGCAGTGTGATCTTGCTGTGCAAGCCACAAAGCATAATCTAAATAATCGGCTTGCGGCGTCAGCTCTGGTAAACTCTGCTGACTCTGCAACAGCGCATACGCTTGAATAAATTCATTAAATAGCTGCTGCATCGACGTACCATCAGTCACAATGTGGTGCATCACAACCAGCAAAGTGCACTCACCCGAAGATTCAAGCAGTGCCACACGTAGCAGAGGCTCTGCGGTTAAATCAAAAGGCTGGTCGGCAATCTCAAATGCCTGCTGCACGGTATCATCTTGGCTGGGCACATCAATAAAAGTAAAGGCATGATCTGCTTGCAACTGCTGAACCGTGTTGCCCGCTTCCTCACTGAAACGACTATTTAAAATGCCGTGTTTTGCCACCAAGTGCGAAAAGCTTGCTTGTACCCAGGCTTTGTTTAACTGCCCTTGAAAAGACAAGGTGCCCGCTAAGTTGTAGACACTGTCTGCTGGGTCTAACTGCCACGCAGTCCAAAGTCGTTGCTGAGCCGGTGTCAATGGCACTTTAGCGCTTCTATCTTCGCGCACCGTTAACTGATTTTGCTTGGCTCTAGATTGACTGTCGGCCAATTTGGCTTTGAGTTTTAATTGCTGTTCTTCAGTTAATGCGCCACCGCGCTCGCGTCTTCTTCTGCGCTTTTGCTCGCTCATGCTGATCCCACCTGGCTATCGATTGTTATGCACTGCTGTGTGTCGGTCGAGATAAAAAACAAAGTATTGCTTTGCCTGTACTCAACCACATTGCAATTGGTTTTGGCTCGCTACCACATGACACTCACCACCATACACAGCAACTCAAGCAAGGCATCTTTGCTGCATTGCTGTTACTTTATTAGGTTGTTTGGGTTGTGGTGATTACATCGCGTTTTGCTTGGATGTGTCGGTAAATTTGCCCTTAATGCCAGCTAGACGTTGGGAGAGGAAAAAAATAAAGTGGGAGGCCAATTTGGCCTCCCAAAAAATAGTCACAGTGCTTTCAAGTCAGCCTCTATTCGCTCAGCAACTGCTCTTCTATTAAGAAAGTGAGATTGTCTAAGTTTGGATCTTCGAAGAAAGTAGCAGGCTCTATCTCAACGGCAAACTGCTGTTTGACCTTGGCCAACATTTGTATGGCTATCAACGAGTCGCCGCCAAGTTCAAACAAATTATCGAAAATGCCAATTTCGTCAAAGCCTAAGAACTCACTCCAGATCGCTGCCAATTGCAGTTCAAGCTCGCTTTCCGGGGCTTCAAACTCGGTATCAAGATCTGGACGTTTGTGCCCTTTTGGCGCAGGAGATTTTGCCTGCATTAACTTTTCTGTCAGCTCTGCCACCTTATCTGCACGGGCCTGCCAAGACAGGCTTGCAGCATAAATTTGCGGCGCCTGCGATTGGCTAATACCATCCAATAAGGTTTTGGCCGCTAGCTCATCAATACCAAAGTCTTCACCAACACTGTGACCCGCTGCCATGCCGATATTTGCCCAGGCATCCCAATTAACCGATTGTACTAAAAATGGCTGAGGCTGCATCGCTACGGTATCAAGGTAGCTGTTGGCAGCACAGTAATCACTCTGACCCAAAGCCCCCAAAACCGATGCCAAAGATGAGCATAAAATCATCCGTTCTAGCTGATGTGATTTAAACGCAGCTAATAGGTTATCTGTGCCGCGGGTTTTCGCCGCCATGCTGTGCGACGCTTGTTCGGTGGTCATTTGAGCCAACATGCCTCCGCCCGGTAAGCCCGCAGCGTGGATCACTTGAGTAATACGGCCCAATGATTGCTCCGCATGACTGATGGCGACATTCAGACTCGCAATATCCAGCACATCAGCGGTGACCACAGCGACACGCGCACCAGCAGCTTGAAGTGCTTGCAGTGCGTGGATCTGATCAGTTAGCTTGCTGTCGGTGTGCTCATCGTTGAGCAACGCAGGCCACTGCTCGCTGTCAGGGAATTCTGCACGGGTTTGTAGCATTAAAGCATGGCCTTGTGCAGCCAATAACTTAGCTAACACTAAGCCCACACCGCCAAGGCCCCCTGTAATAAAGGTCACTGGCGACGACGCTGTATTCGCCGCAATTTCTGTTTGCGGTAAGACCTGCTCAGTTAAGACAAAGCGCTGACGACCTCGATAAGCAATTTCTTTTGCTTCATTGGCCATATCTGCAACCAATTGCGCCGCAATGTGTGACTGAGCGCTATCGCGCTGCGCGGTGGTGATTTCTCGCAGCTGGCAATCAATGGCGGTTTGCTCCATGCCAATCACCCGCGTTATCCCAAGCGCTGTGGCTTTGTCCGCCGATATTTGCTCATCACCTAACACGCTGAATAATTCACTGGCCACCACAGTCCACTGCAGTGTGCCTTGACTCAATAGCCATTTGGCCAGCGGTAATAACTGCTGATAACCACACCCTGACTCATCAAGCAAACGACAATCCACAATGCGCGTAAAGCTCTGCTGCTCATAAAGTGCTGTTAATTGATTGGCATCTTGGCAATCCAAACGATATTGACCTTGTTCCAGTGAGACAAATTCATCCCCCTGCCATGCCACTACCACTTCCGCGCCTTTTGTACTGAGTTCAGTGGTCAACTGCGACAATATTGGCGCATCTGTCGCAATCACGAGTACCTTTTCGCTGTTGAACTGGTTAAGCGCTGGAGTTGTATTCAATTGCTGCTGCCAAACTGGCGCTAATAATTCAGGACCTGTACTGTCAGCTTGGGTCGTCACTGGTGTTGTGCTGTGTGTCGCATCAACCCAATATTCTGTGCTATCAAACTGATATGCTGGAAATGCCATCTCTAACCCATGTGGATTAGATGACACCGCAGACCAATCTATCGCCACACCCAATTGCCACAGTTTTGCCAGCGTTTTCACACAAGGTGGAATAGGCGCTTTTAAATCGCGCGCATGGGCAATGGAATTGAGTAGCGTAATGTCACCTTCAATCGATTGCTTGGCCAGCTTTTGTAGCGTATCGCCAGGGCCTGCCTCAACAAGCACATTGCACTTAGCTGCCAGTGTTTTCACGCCCTCAACAAAATTCACGGCTTGGCGAATATGGTCTAGCCAATACTGTGTTGAAGTCGCTTGCTCTGGCGTGATCCAAGTCCCTGTTACGTTGGACACAAATGGCGTTTGCGGTGCATTCAATTGCACAGTATTTAATACTTCAGCAAATTCACCCAAAACAGGCTCAGTCAAATGGCTGTGGAAAGCGTGCGACACATGCAAGCGCGTGACGCTGATATCGGCGGCTTTGAGCTCAGTTTGCAGCGCCTTAATGGCTTCTTTAGACCCCGCCACAACAGTATTGGTCGGGCTATTACACGCTGCGATATCCAGTTGTGCATTTAAATACGGCTGTAAACTTGGCGCATCGCTCATCACAGATAACATGGCACCCGGTGCCATTTTTTGTAGCGCTTCGCCGCGGGCCGTCACCAATTTCACAGCGGTGTCTAAGCTCATCACCTCACTGAGACTCGCAGCCACATATTCGCCAATACTGTGACCAAGCATGGCCTCGATGTGTATGCCGTGGGCTTGATAGCATTTAGCCATGGCATAGGCGACGACAAATAAAGCCGGCTGAGTCACACGCGTTTGACCTAGCAACTGGTTGGCGGCCAAAAGCTCATCATCATTGGGAGTAAATACGCGGCGTAATTCATCTTGCAAGGTGCTATCAAATAAAGCGATGACATCATCAAACTGGGCTTTAAATTCAGGCATATGTTCAAGCAGAGGCTTAGCCATGGTCACATACTGGGACCCTTGTCCTGAAAACATCAGCGCCACTTGCGCAGCGCCCGCTTTATCACCAACTACATCACGAACTAGCAGCTGCTGCGCTTGCTCTGCACTGTCGACTACTAGGGCATGACGCACAGCCTGAGTGGTACGGTTATGCTGCGATTGTGCTGCGATAAGTGCTAAATCATCTGGATTTTGCTGTAATTTGATAGCCAGCGCTTGGCGCTGGGCTTCCAGTGCTGACTGCGAGTTCGCAGACACAGGTAAAATGTGCCAAGGCGCTGTGTGACTATGCTGCGCCTCATTTGCTGTGTATTCTTCTAATATCACATGAGCATTGGTGCCACCCATCCCCAGTGAACTCACCGCCGCTCGGCGCACTGAATCACTTTCCCATGGGGTCAATGTGGTGTTGACATAAAATGGGCTATTCGCAAAGTCGATTTTGCTGTTTAGTGGCTCACAATGCAAACTGGGGGGTAGCGTTTTGTGGCGCAGTGCTTGCACCGCCTTAATCAAACCGGTTACACCCGCCGCGGAGTCCAAGTGACCAATATTGGCTTTAATGGAACCGATGGCAATTTGCTGCTTATCACACTCCCCGTAGGCGCGGCTCAGCGCGGCAATTTCAATCGGGTCGCCTAAGGTTGTGCCCGTGCCATGGGTTTCAATATAACCCACTGAGCTTGGCTCGATATCGGCAAATTCCAGCGCTGCTTCAATGGCACTCGCTTGTCCTGTGACACTTGGTGCGGTGTAACCGACCTTCTCTTTGCCATCGTTGTTGATTGCAGACCCTTTGATCACAGCCAGTATGTGGTCGCCTGCATCAATGGCATCTTCCACACGCTTAAGCACCACAGCAGCACTGCCGCTACCAATCAAGATACCATCCGCTTGCTCACCAAATGCGCTCAGTTGGCCAGAGGGTGATAAACTGCCGCCAGTTGGGGCATGATAGCCTTGCTCGTTATTTAAGTTTAACCATACACCACCAGCCAAAGCCGAATCGCACTCATAGTTTTGCAGTGAACGACACGCCATGTGCACCGCCACCAAAGACGTAGAGCATGCTGTCTGTACGGTCACTGCCGGACCCGTTAAATCCAGCTCATAGCTGATGCGCGTGGCCAGTGAATCTTTATCGTTGCCATTGGTCAGCGCCAGTAAACTGGTGATATCTTGCTGTGAATCACCCAATAGATTTTGCAATAAATACGCAGTCACACCGCAACCGGCAAATACACCGGTAAAATTACTGGTGTCGGTGGTAATCCCAGCATGTTCTAAGGCATGCCAACAGGTTTGCAAAAACACCCGTTGCTGCGGGTCAAGCTGCGCCGCTTCTTTGGGGGTATAGCCAAAAAATGCCGCGTCAAATTGCGCCATCCCCGCAAAAGGAATACCGCGTTTAATGTAATCCGGATGCGCAAGATCTTCATCGCTGACGCCCGCCGCCTTTAAGCTATTGTCATCAAATGTTTTGACGGCGCAGTGGCCATCTCTGACATTTTGCCAAAGTTGATCAACATTATCGGCATCTGGAAAACGGCCAGCCATACCGACGATGGCAATATCTAATTCGCTATAATTACTCTCTGACATGATTAAGATTCTCTTGCTTTTCTTTTTCGCGCGGCAATCGCGCCCATGCCGCGTTTTTGTTTCGCGCCACTTGGTTTTTTAGGGGTAACAGGGGCTGTGTTTGACTGCGCACCACCAAGCAATGTCGCCAAGCTGGCAATACTTGGATGCGCAAACAACTCTGTCATTTGTAAATTTGGATATTGAAGTTTCAGCTCTTCATACACTGCCATCAGTAGTAGCGAGTGCCCGCCAACATCAAAGAAGTTAGCGTGTCGATCGATATCTGGAGTTTTGAGATGTTTTTGCCAGATCTCAGCAATGGCGCGCTCGGTGTCATTTTGCGCAAGCTCCACGGCTTTAACCACACGCTCAATTTTAGGCAGCTGTTTGCGCTCCAACTTACCGCTGGCGTTTATCGGCAGTTTTTCTAGCACCAGAATATCGCTAGGCACCATATATGCAGGCATGCGCTCACCCAGCGCCCTTTTGAGCTTCTCTGCGAATCCTTCATCGCTGTATTTACCACTTTGAATGTAAGCGATTAAACCCAGCCCATGCGCTTGCTGCTCCGTGACCACAACTGCCATCTCTACATCAGGTAATTGGCTCAAGTGCTGCTCAATTTCACCTAGCTCAACACGAAAACCACGAATTTTTACCTGATGGTCGTTGCGCCCGTGGTACATCAAGGCATCGCCTTGCCAGCTGACCATATCACCCGTGGCATACATGCGCGCGCCATCATCGCTAAATGGATCCGCAATAAAACGCGTCGCTGTCATTTCCGGCTGTGCCCAATAACCTCGTGCTAAAATATCACCGCCTACAAACAACTGACCCACTTGACCATTGGGGACTATCTCCAAGTTATCATCAAGGATATACAATTTACGTCCGGCCAAGGCATGACCCAGGGGTACTGACTGATTCTCTTGGCCATGAGTAGCAAAATCTTGGCAAGGGTGGATTGCGGCTTCAACGACGATTTCAGTCGGGCCATAGGTGTTAAGTAATCGTACCTGCGACAAGCCAGTATTTTGCCAATCTTGAATACCCGCTACAGACATGGCTTCACCGCCTGAGTGAACTTGTCTTAATTTAGGTAATGCAAGCGCGGCTTGTTGTGCTTTGCGTGCCCAACTGGCGCTGATACTGCGCCAATACGCAGCGCTTAAATCCATCACTGCAACATCATGCTTTTGTGCCTGCTGATAAAGGGTATCAGCATCCCACAAGGCATCACCGCGCAGTAATACCGCAGCGCCCACGGCCCATGTTGGGAAGAGCTGCTCAACAAACGCATCAAAGTTCGCAGTGGCAAATTGCAGCACGACATCATCCGCTTGTAAGTGGATAAACTGCTTGGCCGACTCGATGTAGCGAGACAATGCGCCTAACTCAATGGCAACGCCTTTGGCTTTACCTGTGGAGCCGGACGTATAATTGAGGTATGCGGTTTGCTGACAATGGCGTGTTACTGCTGATGCCCCCGTATTGAGATGCTGCTCACCCAAAAGGGTTTGTGGCGACAATAACATGCCGTCAAATGATACCGCCAGTTCGGTGTCATCACTGAGTATGGCTTGGCAGCCACTGTCAGTGAGCATATGCTGTAACTTATCCGCAGGGAATTGCTTATCGAGCGGTAAATAAGCGGCTCCCGCTTTAAGACATGCCAACGTACTGGCCAGCATCAGTGGCTTTCTGCTTTGCATCACACCAACGACAGATTCTGTGCTTAAGCCTTTTGCCATTAAGCCATGGGCCAAACGATTTGAGGTCTGCTCAAGCCACTCATAGCTGTAGTGCTGATCGTTATAAATCACCGCGGTACGCGCAGGCGTTTGTTGTGCAATCTCACTGATGGCATCTAACCAAGGCATATCCGGTAATGTCACCACAGCGCCAAGGCCTTGCGTGATCGCCTGTGTTTTTTGTGTGTGGGTTGCTAAATTGCCTATCGCTGTCGTCGGTTCATCCACCGCATTGCGCAATACAGTGTTGAAGGCAAGCACCACCGATTGCATATATTCAGTATCAAATAGGGCTGCGTTATATTGGAACTCCAACAATAAGGCGCCATCATTTAATAGACGCGAGTCTATGCTCAAATCAAACTGAGCTTGCGATTGCAGTGCCGCGACTTTATCCACCGCAACGCCAGGCAAGTCAAGCGACTGCTGTACGTCCTGTTCAAGGTGGTTAAACATCACTTGAAATAGCGGGTTTTGCCCTAGGCTACGGTCTGGGTTGAGTGCTTCAACTAATTTTTCAAACGGTAAATCCTGATTTTGTTGTGCTGCAATCACCTGCTCTTTGGTTGCCGCTAACACCTCAACAAAACTTTGCTGGGCAGAGAGTGTATTGCGCTGCACCAGAGTATTGATGAAAAAACCCACCAAAGAATGTAACTCTGAATAGCGGCGATTCGCCACCGGCACGCCAATGCGCGGCGTGCGTTTGCCAGCATAGCGATAGAAAAACACCTGCAAGCTAGTGAGCAATAACATGAATAAACTTGCACCATGGCGATGCGCAAGCGCTTGAAGCTGTTCAACCTCTTGATAAGACAATTGTAGTGTTTGACTTTGCATCGGTGCAGGGCCATTAGGCTGCCTGATATGCTGAGGCGTGAGTAACTCTTCATCATCACTGCCTTGCAACAATTGCTGCCAATACGAGAGCTGGCTGTGCGCATCGGCACTGGATAACCACTGCTGCTGCCAAGCGGCGAAGTCACCATAATTAATCGCCGCCGGTACGTGAGTTAACGTCTTACCCTCAGCAAGCAACTGATAAGTGCGGCTAATATCCGCAAGGATAAGGTCAAAACTCCACGCATCACTGGCGATATGGTGCATCACCAGCACCAACTCAAAGCGCCCCTCTGCGCGTTTTAACAGCGCAGCTCTGAAGTTTTCGCCTTGTTCCAGCGCAAATGGTTGCTGATAAAATGTCTCTACCCATGCGGCAATATCCGCGTCAGACTGCGTCGTCACATCAAGCGACTGCCAGTTCAACTGCTGCTCGGTTAAGCGCTGCTGCCATTGTCCATCTTGATCTTTCACATACGCATGTCGCAAGGCGCCTTGCTGCTCTAACACCTGTTTAAGCGCAGTTTGTAAGTGTGTGTCGATGACATCCCCATGCAGCGTTAAGCTGGCACCGATGTGATATGCGCTACTCGTAGGCTCAAGTTGCCATAAGAACAATTGTCTTTGTTGCTGTGCGCTCAGTGTGTAAGCGGTTTGGGCCAATGCAGGGATCGCCACTTGATGTGCTTTTGTATTGATACTCTCTCGTACCAGCTGGCAAAAATCAGCAAATTTATGCGCAGCAAATACCGCTGTCGGATCAATTTGGCACTCGCATGTCTCTTGTACTTTTGCCAGTAGCAAAGCAGCCTTAATTGAGCTGCCACCTAAGGCAAAAAAATCGGCATCATTGCTGTTCACTGGGTAGCGAAGCACTTCTTGCCACAACTCAGCCAAGGTATGTGTGAGGGTATCCCAGTCTTGCTGGTCTTCACCACCATGACTGATGGATAACTGCTGTAATTGAGCGAGGTTAAATACCCCGTAGGTCGCCAGTTTTTCCTCATTGAGTAATTTCATGCACGCGCTGCGCTGTAATTTACCGCTGGAGGTTTTTGGCAATCCGCCTTGATCTAATAACACCACCAACTCAGGGCAATGACCAAATTGCTCAATGATAAAGTCTCTGATAATTTTTGCGCTTTGTTGCGCTGGCACCTCATTGCGATACACATTGGCGGTTTCAATGGCAATACCTATGCCCTCGCCGCTTTCTTCACTTGGTACCGGAAATGCCGAGACACGGCCTTGACGCACAAAGCTGATGGCGCCTTCAATTGCGCGCTCAATATCTTGTGGATAGACGTTGTGACCATTCATGATGATCAAATCTTTTTGGCGACCAGAGATGTAAAGTTGACCATCATGAATGTAACCAACATCTCCAGTGCGCAGCCAGCGCTTGCCAGCGTGCTCAACAAATGTCTCTTGTGTGGCTTTATCATTGCGCCAATACCCAAGAGCAATGCTTGGACCGCTCGCCCAGATCTCACCAATACCGCCCTCTGCAACTTCATCGAAACTGGATGAACAGGTGATGCGCACTTGGTGTTCACTGGCTGGTACGCCGCACCCAACCTGGTGACCATATTCTTCAGTATCACGCGTATCTGCAACTTGCTGATATACCGCTTTACCCGATGCCAAGGCTTGGTTATCAAATGCCTTGATAACCGCGCCCTGTGCAGGAATACTGCCGGTCACAAATAAAGTGCCTTCGGCAAGACCGTAACAGGGGTAAAGCGCGTTACTATCGAAACCTTGCGCTGCATATTTGTCGACAAAATTCAGTAAAGTATCGTGACGAATAGGTTCTGCGCCGGAGAAAAACACCCGTAAACTGCTCAAGTCAATGTCTGCAATTTGCTTGTCTTTAATGCGCTCAATACAAAGGCGATAAGAAAAATCAGGGCCGCCACTGATGGTCGCGCGATATTGGGAAATCAACTGCAACCAGCGTGCTGGGCGCTCCATAAAATAACGCGGTGAGCACAAGATCAATTTAAAGCCTGAGTAAATCGGTTGCAGTAGCCCACCAATCAAGCCCATATCATGGAACAGCGGCAACCAGCTCACTATGGAATCATCGCGACTGATCTTAAGGCCTTCAGCAATGGCTTTTTCATTGGCGATCAAGTTGCCATGACTGACCATCACCCCTTTGGGTTTGGCCGTTGAGCCTGAGGTATATTGTAAAAATGCAATGTCATCACTGCTGGCACAGTAGCGCTCAACGTCTTCGATTTGCTCACAAAACTCGTCAATCACCAGCATTTTGCTGCCATGGACTTGCTCAACCAATGCCTCGACGGTGGCAGTATAGCGTGCTGTTGTTAGCACAAGTGCCGCTTCTGAATCTTCTGCAATACCCACAGTACGTGCAATATGCTGGGCTTTGGTCGACTCTGGTGGAAAACTCGGAATAGCAGTCACACCTAAATACTGACAAGCTAAAAAGCTGGTCACGTACTCAATGCCGGTATCCATCAAGATCAGCGCTCTGTCGCCTGCCACAACATGATTTTTTAAATGACTGGCCACCATTAAGCTCTGTGCATACAGTTCTCCATAGCTCCATGGTGTGTGTGCTTTTTTATCAACACATACCAGCGCCGTTTTGTCTGGCTGCTGCGCAACATGCTGCGCTAAATGATCCATGATGGTAATGGCGTTCATGATTTACTCCATGAGATATAACTAGCAATGCGCATCGTGTTTGGTGCTTTTACCGCTCACACTATGTCGAGAGAATGCTTAATGCGCTTAAGTAATTGAGTGTTTTATGGCGGGAGTCCGCCTGATCGCAATGTGACGTGATAGTTGAGTCTGTAATGTCAGTGTGCGGGCTTGCCTAACTCACTGATTATATGACTCAATTTCACTTATTGGCCTGACCTATTGCGCCATAGTTTGGCGTAAGCTTAACGGGCGCATATCAGTCCAATGGGTTTTGATATGTTCAAGGCAAGTTGCTTTATCGCCACTAACACCTGTGTCTTGCCAGCCACCGGGTATCGTCTTATAACTCGGCCATAAAGAGTATTGTTCTTCGTGGTTAATGATTACTTTAAAAGTGCCATTTTCGTTGTCAAAGCTCATCACATTTTTCCAAAAATTAGACTGTCGCCACTGTGACGCGCGACAGTCTAGGATTTTTAGTCTTTTTTCACGCTAAGTGTGATTTCACTGACTTTATTTTGCTTGATCTGTGCATCTGTGTACGGCAAATCAATCAATCCTTTGCCAGCAGCATAGTGTTCACTGGCATCAGAGAAGTGTGGTGAATTTGGATTATTACTCTGTGAGTAAGTCAACAGACCACGGGCTTGCGGACCGTGCTGATCAAAGCCGACCACCATCATCCAGCTAGAACCATAGTTGATTGGATAACCATCTGTACTCAAGCCAGTGCTCACTGTCCAGTTTTCGTTTAACACTTCTTTTAACGGCGGCGCTAACTGTGGTGAAAATGAGGTCAGATCCATCGCATTGGTTGTTGAGTAAATATTAAAGCCACCACTGTTGTGCTCAGCGCCTGGCCAAGGGATGCGGCGGTCACCCTTTTGCAAATACTGTAACTCACCCAATGGTGCATCAATGGCGAAGCCTGCATTTTCAAGGTGCTTACTTGCAGCCAATAACTTAACCAAAGTTGCTTTGTCCGCTTTGACAATACTTGGCGTCACAGCAGGAAATGCTGGATTAAATTGCACTAGTAAGTTCTCATCTTCCAATAAGCTAAAGAACTCTTTTGCAAGTGGCGCAGACACCGAGTTTGCATTAAATTTGCCATCCCATTTTGCAAATGCACGACATGCTGGATCGACAGGCATACTTAAAGTATCAGTCACTTTAAGCGTTTGACCTGCATACAATGCACATGCAGCCATCACTGTTGGTTTGTAAAGTTCAAACGACGCGCTGGTACCTGTGACGATGCTTTCTAATTCATGACGGTCAAATTTACCATCTGCACCGCGGGCAAAACGCAGTAAGTTTAAGTTATAACGCGTGCGACGTGTTTGCTTATAATCAGTATGGCCATACAACGGCGAGTAGCCTGTCAATTTTTCATTTAGGTTCGTTAACCAGTATGAATTATTGGCATTTTGTACATAATCTTGACGACGTAATTTAGGTGCACGCTCGTACGGAATTTCTTGCTGGTAGACCAATGCACTGCTAGTACCCGGTAAAACAGCCATACGCGTGTTTTTATACACTTGTGAAATCACCGGATGTGAACGCAGCAGCTCTTCACCCATCGCAGGTAAATCTGGTACGTTAGAATCATCGATGTAGAACACTTCACCTTGATTATCTGCCACAAGGGTATTGTTAAACGCCAAACCATCTAGCGTTTTAAAGGTATCGATGAACTCGTCTAGGTTATTAGCGCGGTTCATTGCCAGCCAGTGGTCAATCCCTTCCAAATTATTTAAGTTGGTATCGCGCACAACATAGGCATTTTTGTCATCCCACTTGAAGTTTTTCTGATCTTCAAGCACATAACCAATGGGTGTCGTGAAGTAGTCTTTCTTCATGGTGATCACGCCCATTGGCGTTAAGACATCAACATTAACCTGTTTCTTCTCAATATCTTGCCATTGACCATCAAATTTATATTGCAGCGGGTTTGTAGGGTTTAACTCAAGCTGATAGATGACTTCATGACGTGCTGCTGAGTAGGTATGTGTCCAAGCAATATTTTGGTTGAAGCCGATATTCACAATCCCAGGTACACCCACCACTGACGCACCCATGGTGCTAAAGTCGCCTTCTACACTGGCATGGTTAGCCCAAAATCTCAGGTTACCATTAAATGGGAAATGTGGATTGGCAAGCAATAAACCGCGGCCATTATCAGTCACTTCATGACCCAATGCCCAACCATTTGAGCCCTGTGTAAGTTGCTTTGGCTTATAATTTGTGTTGTTTGCCATTAACCAAGGCTGTGACTCCTCACTTTCTTGCTTCGCAATCACTGGTAGCCACTCTGTGCCTGTACCCGGATTTGCTTGAAGAATTTGTACCAATAAACGGCCAATGCTATTCTGAACTGCAGACGCTAACACTGACGCAACGACATCTACGCCTTCAATCGGTTGCACCCAGGCTTTACCATCACATGCTGGCGCCAAAGTCGCTTTACCTAGGTTTACATCTTGTAGGTACTGGTTATAACCCGCAGCAAAACCCTCTGCTAGTGATCGTGTATCTGCTGAAAGATTGGCATATTCGCGCTCAACTCGACCGCGTAAGTCAATAATTTTATAGCCTAAATCTAAGCTAACAAAAAAGTTATCTTGCCCGTTTTTATGCGGACCCAAATACTTGGCGCGTTCGCCTTTAACACGCACATAACCATCTGCCAAAATACAGGCATGATCTTGTGCTTGGGCATACGCATTACCATAGCCTAAGCCAAATAAAGATTTTGCTTGAATATGCGGAATACCATGCTCGGTACGTGTGATCTTGACATCTTCGCTCAGACTCATTGACGACGTACTCGCCTCTGCGCCGAAATGAATACCAGTTATGGTACATGCTGCCAAAATTGGTACTAATGTAGATTTTAACTTCATAACTTTCCTTAAGTTCTTAAACGCTTCGAAAATTTAAACCCGTGCTCTCAAGACGATACAAACCGTAAAAAACCAAAGAAAATAACAAGATTATTTGTTGCAAAATAAGCAACTAAAGTTAAGCAAACAAAACCAAAATTAATTCACAGTTAATTTTCCTTTAATTATCAAAGCCGCATAAAACACTTGACTGTTAATAGAAGATCAAAATAACATAATAGTGATAATAATTCGCATTATCTATTACGGATCAACTTTCAAGACAAATAGGAGTGAATACAGTGCAGCTGTGCAACAAGTGGTCTAAAGTGATTGCTGAGAATGAGGCAAAATTACTGGCTTATTTGAATAACATCTTACGCTGCCCATATCTGGCCGAGGATGCCCTACAAGATACGTTTTTACGCTTATCAGGTATGTCTAAATGCCAAGATTGTCAGGTCAAAAATACCAAAAGCTATTGCTATCAGGTTGCGAGAAACATTGCCATTGATATGATCCGAAAACAAACTCGTGAGTCTTTAGTGGACTTAGAGTCTATTCAAAATGAACAGTTTGATGACGAGAGCTCAAACCTTGAAGAAAAGTATATTGATGCGCAACTATCAGACAAGGTGAATAGCACCATTGGTAAGCTATCTAAACGCCATCAAAACGTGGTCAGCTTTTACCGAGATGGTCGTTTGAAGCAGAAAGAAATCGCCAAAATGTACCATATTTCACCAACGTTAGTGAACTTTATGATTAAAGAAGCGATCCAATCTTGTCAGAATGAACTGCAAGCAGGTGCTGTGGCTCACTAATCTGGTAGCCCCAAAACATTTTTTACATTGAGCTTGGCGGCAATAAAGTCGCCATGCGCTACGTACATCAAACCAGCTAATTTGCGTACAGTATAGTCTTCTTGTGGATCTAACTTGCCATCTGCAAATGCAACCATCCATAGCAACTCAATCACTTCAATACGCGCTTCTTCACTGGTATTGTCATTGACGACCTTCACAAAGCGATGTAAATCAATTGCTTCATTAACCAACTGCTGTGCCTTGCTACAGATAAGATCACTGTTATCGGCTGATAACTGACAGTGCTGCTGCAACAGCTTAGTTATCATCTTTAACTCATCAGGGGCGATATCATTATCAGCCCTCATCACCTCAACCATCAAAGCACCTAACGCAGTTGCAAAATCTACTGGTGCAGGATGCTCAGGTTGTGAATCGAATTTATTTAAAAATAGCTTTATACGTTCTAACAATTGTCGCCCCTTTTGATACAATTAGTAAATAAATGCTCTATCAATGGTTTGATTGTAAATATGCAGCCTAGCAACACTTTAGCCAATAAACTCGCCGTAAAAATACTCACAATTATATCTCTTAGTTTACTCAGTGCCTGTAACTTCACGCCAAACAAACTCGGCGTTACTGAAAAGTACTATGATTTTGATCACAAAGTACATTACGAACAAATTAAGTATAACGATGACCATTATTACTTACAGATAAAATCGGATTCTTACGAGCATTTTTTGCAACAAAGTGTGTTTTTATTGCGCCATAGTCAAAAGCTATGCGGTGGCGTCAAACCACAAATATTATTGCACGGAGGCGTACAAAAATTTGATCGCTTACCAACTTACCCTCGCCCATATCAGCCAGATCTGCGCGTTGAAGTGAAATGTGTAAAAGAGGAAAAATAACCTACTAGAGACCAGCATCCAAGTTTGAGATGCTGGCTGATAACACCAAGGTTAGTCTTGATATCCCCACGGTGCTTTTGGCGCTTTAACTGGTTTAGTTAAATCAAAGTCAACTCTAAACTCTCTGCCTTCGCGTACTAAGCGATAAGTAAACTTATCATCATAGATAAACATCTGCCATGTATTACCCATTGATTGTGGAATAGCATGCTGAATGAACAATTCTTTTGAATATTGATCAGCTGGGAATGATTGCACATTGTCAAAACCGGCATCGACAGTGTGGCCACCATACATAGTAGATTTATCATCACTACCGTCTTTATGACGGTGATCGTGTTTAAGGCTCAGGCCACTGCCTGTTTTAGTAATGATCCAAGTACGCGATGCATCTTTACCAACATGAAATGGAACTTGCAACTCACGTTCGTTACAACGACGAACATGCATCACCAACCGCTCTTCGCTGAATGCGCTAGGACCCTGATTATCTACTGTTACTTTGCCCTCATATGCTTTACCACAATGCGCTTTAATTTTATCAAAAAAAGCATCATGAGTTGGAATAGAGACAAGAGGCGCAGGGCGAGCAATAGCAGCACTACTAGCGATTACGGTCGCTGCAGCTAATAAAGAAGCTGTAAACTTATTCATCGAATTGTTCCTAAATATGAAAAGCCAAAGACTAGAACGCCTTTGGCATAATGGCAAAAAAATGCGATGGTTGGTTTAGAACTCAAGAATTATTGCCACGGCCTTGCAGCCTGTAGCTTTTGCTCAAAGGCATCAATATAGTGATTAAGCTGCTCTGTTTCTCCAATAAAATCTAAACCACTGAGTAACCTCGCCTTGATATCCGAACGGACCTCAAAGGGAATATCAGCAAAGTGCTCACTACAAATCACTTGGTTTTCAAGATCAATCTCTATGTGTACTTGCGGGTGCGATTCACACACCGCAAATAAACCATCTAACACCTCAGCTGACAATGCCACACACAGCATCTGGTTGTTGCCACAGTTATTGAAGAAAATATCTGCAAAACTTTCTGCCAAGATCACACTAAAGCCATATTGCTTAAGTGCCCAAGGTGCATGCTCACGAGACGAACCGCAGCCAAAGTTGTCCCGAGTCAATAAGACCGTAGCACCGTGATAACGCTCAAAATTCAGCACAAACTCTGGATCAGGCTCGCCGCTGTCTAAATATCTCCAATCGTAAAAAAGTGCTTTATCAAAACCATCTCGACTCGTTGACGTTAAAAATTGCTTAGGAATAATTTGGTCAGTATCAACGTTGTTTTTATCCAATGGCGCCATTAACCCACTATGATACTTGCTCATCTTTGCGCTCCTCGGATATCTGTAAATCGACCTGCGATTGCCGCCGCAGCCGCCATTGCCGGACTAACCAAATGGGTTCGTCCACCCCGACCCTGTCGGCCTTCAAAGTTACGATTCGACGTAGATGCACAGCGTTTGCCAGCACCTAATCTATCGTCATTCATGGCCAAGCACATAGAGCAACCAGGTTCACGCCATTCGAAGCCCGCGGCCATGAAAATATCAGCGAGCCCTTCTTGCTCAGCCTGTTGTTTTACTAAACCAGAGCCCGGTACTATCAGCGCTTCTACACCTCGAGCGACTTTTTTACCTTCAACTATCTTTGCAGCAGCGCGTAAGTCTTCAATGCGGCTATTGGTACAAGAGCCAATGAAGACCGTGTCAACTTTAGCATCAGATAACCTCTGCCCAGCTTCGAGCCCCATATAACGCAGTGCTGATCGCATGGAGTCAGCTTTGATAAGATCTTGCTCTTCATCCGGATTTGGTATCAACTCATCAATGCCAATCACTTGCTCGGGGCTCGTGCCCCACGTCACCTGAGGCTGAATGTCTTCAGCATCCATTTCAACCACGCGATCAAACTGCGCCCCCTCATCTGAATGCAGCGTTTTCCAATACGCAACGGCGTGAGTGAAATCGTCACCTTTTGGTGCAAAAGGACGTCCTTGCAAATAGGCATAAGTTATCTCATCAGGGGCAATTAGACCGGCCTTTGCGCCCATCTCTATGCTCATGTTACAAAGCGTCATACGTGACTCCATCGACAAGGCTTCGATGGCAGTGCCACAAAACTCTGCAACATAACCGGTACCACCAGCGGTGCCGAGCTCACCGATCACAGCCATAATTAAGTCTTTTGCGGTGACGGTTGGTCGCAGTAAACCGTTGATCTGAATTTTGAGTGACTTCGCTTTTTTCTGCTGCAGTGTTTGCGTTGCCAAAACATGTTCTACTTCTGAGGTACCGATACCATGTGCTAATGCCCCAAAAGCACCATGGGTCGACGTATGGCTATCACCACATACTATAGTTGTGCCGGGTAATGTGATCCCTTGTTCAGGCCCCATGACATGAACAATCCCCTGATTAATCGATTCCAAATCATAAAGCTCGACACCAAATTCAGCACAATTATTTGCCAGCGCTTGAAGTTGATTTTTGCTCACTTCACTGGCCGCATCAATCGAACGGCTTTTGGTTGATACGTTGTGATCCATGGTCGCGAAGGTTTTTCCTGGACAACGTACTGGGCGATTTTTCTCTCTCAGACCGGCAAATGCTTGCGGGGACGTCACCTCATGTACTAAATGCCTGTCGATATACAGTAAATCAGTCTGTTCATTAATTTGCGCAACCACATGGGATTGCCAAATCTTATCGTATAAAGTCTGTGCCACTTGCTACATCCTTCCTTTAAAAACGGATCTTAAATACGATCAACTATCGCTTGCGCAACATCTTGCGTGGTATACCCTGCCTGTGGATATATATCTGGCGTACCCACCCCTTGTGCCACGGCTTCTGCGACGGCTTTTTCAATGCGTCTGGCTGCCTCATCTTCACCCAGTGAATAACGCAACATTAAAGCGGCACTTAAGATTTGTGCAATTGGATTTGCAATGCCTTTGCCTGCAATATCAGGGGCAGATCCACCAGCAGGTTCATACAAACCAAACCCAGACTGATTTAAACTCGCCGACGGTAGTAGCCCCATAGAGCCGGTTATCATGGCGCATTCATCAGACAATATATCGCCAAACAAATTGTCACATAAAAGCACATCAAACTGGCTAGGTTGCTTCACCAACTGCATCGCAGCATTATCGATATAGATATGCTCAAGCGTGACATCAGGATAATCTTGGCTGACTTCAATCACGACCTCTCGCCACAATACACTGGATGCTAAAACATTTGATTTATCAACCGATGTAACATGATTACGACGCAAACGTGCGGCATCAAAAGCAAAACGTGCAATGCGCTCAATTTCTTTACGGCTGTACTTTTGTGTATCGAAAGCAAACTCACTGTCACCACTGCCTTGACGGCCCTTTTCACCAAAGTAGATCCCACCTGTTAGCTCTCGCACACATAAAATGTCAAACCCTTGTGCACTGATGTCTTCACGCAGTGGCGATGCCGCGCTCAGGGCCGGTAAAAGCTGCGCAGGCCTAAGATTACAAAATAGACCAAAGTGCTTTCTAAGTGGTAATAAAGATGCACGCTCCGGCTGTTTTTCCGGTGGTAAATCAGCCCATTTTGGTCCCCCTACAGAGCCAAACAAGATTGCATCGGCTTGCTCACATGCAGACAATGTATGTGCTGGTAATGCCTCACCAAATTCATCGATTGCAGCGCCGCCAATGGCTTGATGAACCAAATTTAATTGAAACGCAAATTCTTCACTCACGCGTTCAAGCACACGCTGGGCAGCAGCCATTACCTCAGGGCCTATGCCATCGCCTGCCAAGACTGCGACTTGATAACTTTTTTGACTCATCCTGCTTTCCTTTGTTGTTTAAGGTTAGACACTTTTCGCGCCCTATCGATTAAGTTGTAAACACGGATCATGGCTCGCGCTGATGCTTCAACGACATCTGCAGCAAGACCTGCGCCGTGATATTGGCGACCATCACATTTTGCAATGATGTTCACCTGGCCAAGTGAGCTTGCTCCTTGACCTGTCGCCTCTAGGTTATATTCAATCATCTCTACAGCTTGACCTGTGATCCGCTCAATCGCTAAAAATGCAGCTTCGACTGGGCCATTGCCTGTCGCCGCTTCTTGAATGAGTTCACCGCCAAGGCTCATGCCCACAGTCGCACTAGCAATGGACTGAGAATTAGAAGATGCATTAACAAACTGTAACTGGTAAAACTCATCTTGTTCGGCGAGTTTATTAAAATAAATCATGGCCTCTAGGTCGTAGTCATACACAGTGCCTTTCTGATCCGCCAGCTCCAAAAAGCTGGTATAAAGCTGGTCCATATCGTAGTCATGTGATTGATAACCCAGCTCTGATAAGCGGTGTTCGATGACGTGTCTGCCAGAACGAGAGGTCATGTTTAGTTGGTTATTCGGCACGCCGACCATGTCTGGTGCCATAATTTCATAGGTATTTTGCGCTTTTAAAACGCCGTCTTGGTGAATACCGGAACTGTGCGCAAACGCGTTTTCGCCTACAATGGCTTTATTTGGCTGTACCGGCATATTACAAATTGTCGCTACTTGGCGAGACGCGCGATAAATTTCTTCACTGCGAATATCTGTCTGTACTTTTAAATGGTCTTCACGCATTTTCATGATCATCGCCACTTCTTCAAGTGAACAATTCCCTGCACGCTCCCCAATTCCGTTGATGGTACATTCAATTTGCCTCGCGCCTGCTTGCACGGCGGCAATCGAATTTGAAACCGCTAAACCAAGATCATTGTGGCAATGTACACTCAATCTTGCTTTATCAATATTTGGCACGTTGTTACGCAAATGGTGGATAATGGCTGAAAACTCATCAGGCGTGGTGTAGCCCACTGTGTCAGGTATATTGATGGTCGTCGCGCCCGCTTTAATAGCGCGTTCAACCACCTTGCATAAATCAGCATATGGCGTGCGACCAGCATCTTCACAAGAAAACTCAACATCATCGGTATACTGTAAAGCTTGTCTGATTGAGCGCTCCGCCATATCGATGACGTCATCTAGAGACTTGCGTAATTTATGCTCTAAATGCAGCGGACTAGTCGCGATAAAGGTGTGAATACGAGGTCGTTCGGCCCCTTGCAATGCCAATCCACAGGCTTCAATATCTTTTGGCATTGCACGAGCTAAGCCACATATAACAGGTCCCTTTACTTCGTGCGCAATACGCTGAACGGCTCTAAAATCAGCAGGACTCGACACTGGGAAGCCCACTTCCATCACATCGACATTCAGTCGACTTATGGTATGCGCTAACTGAATCTTATCTTCTTCTGTCAAGCTCGCTTTCAGTGCTTGCTCGCCATCTCTTAACGTTGTATCAAAAATCCAAACCTTGTCCTGCATTCCTATTTCCTCGCTCGCGCAAAATAAAAAACCCCGCTCATTGGCGGGGTTTGCTATTTGGTTGCTCATACACGCAACTAAGCCCCGCCCTTATCTAAATTAATCAGTAAGAGGTTAAGCAAAGTTGTCAGTAACATGATGTTTTTCATTGTGAGCAATCGTACCTGTTGATGTATTAACTATGTTGTAACACGTCCAAAAAGCACAGATCAAGCATAAAATTTTCAACAATACGTGATCGGATACTAAATTTAAAAACAAGACCACCAAAAAAACCTGAAAATAAGGTTAAATAATGCATAAAAAGGGAAGGAGATATAAGGCGAGTCTACAAACTTCGCTTATAGATAGATTAAATATTGTGTATAAAAAAACCGCCAAAAAGGCGGTTTTTCTCATTTATTTTCGTCTTCGAAGGGCAAAGCATAATAAACCGAGCAAGCTCACAATGCCTAAGCTGCCTCCTCCGCTGCTTTGCTCGACACGATTACTGGCAGTGTCATCGGTGCTACCGCTATCTGGTGATTTGTTACTATCGGGTGTATCACCATCGTCGCCACCTTCATCATCAGGAACTTTGTCACCATCGCTTGGGGCTTTGTCACCACCGTCTGGGTCTGTATCACCATCGCCCGGGTCTGTATTACCATCGCCTGGGTCTGCATCACCATCGCCTGGATCTGTATCACCATCACCTGGGTCTGTATCACCATCGCCCGGATCTGTTTGCTCTTCAACAAGAATATCAACCTTAAGTGACTTTACAGTCGCCTGCTCCCATAGCAGGTTCAATGCCAGTACATATGTTCCGGCTTCACTAAATACGTGGTCTAACACCGGCTCACTTAACGCATCACTAAGTGGCTGTTCATCTAAGTACCATTGGTATCGAATTGCCTCCAATGGCTCACTTGTAATTAACTGTGCCGTGATTTGAGTTTGCTCTTCTTCAGTAATTAGCTCAGGCAAGGTAATGTCTAGCTCAACAATCTTTGGAGTGACTAAATCAACCTCTTTTTCGCTCTCTTTAATCAAAACGCCATTTTGATAAACTTGCCTTTTAACTAAATAAATCCCGACAGCGTCATATTGATGTTCAGGTTCAGCGAGATGTGAGACTGTACCGTCACCAAAATCCCAAAAATAATCGAGTTGGTTGGCCTCCAACGGCAACGCAAGTGTGATCAATAATGTAGAAATCAACTTTTTCATATCAGCTCCTTGATATATATAATTCAGTAATATCAAAAGACATCACTGCCATAACCAGTATATCTTGTGCCTCCAAGCATGTTAATAGCGCGTTACAAAAAATAGAAAGTATTTTGGTCTGATATTTGAGCCACAGAGGCTATGACTAGCCTCTGTAAATTGCCTAAGCTAAAGGCTAAGGCACTCTGATAGAAGTGGATTTTCAAAACAGCGAGATTTAAGTGCTTCTGCATCAGCTAACTTTATTACTGCTTGATCATAATCAATTTGTGCTTGCACTTTTTCGTCATCTGTCGCGACTTGTAAAAACGCTTTTGCACGCTCTAAATCACGTACCGCTCTGCCATAGTAGCTATCCGCTCGTCGCCAAATCATCTCATCTTCGGTAGTCCGGCTGGCTACCCAATCTTGTGCGCCATAATGACCAGAGTCTTGGAAACTTTTTACGACAAAGCTGCGAGGCACCTTTTCTAATGAGTCTAAATCTTTTGCTAACCCATCATTATCAAAAGTATACGAAACCAATTCATGTAGAGTATCCAGACAGGGACTTATATTACTACCACTACAATAAGTCGGCCGTTCATTGAGTTGCTTTTGTAACCTAACAGGTAGCGGTCCATTAGAATTCACGTCTACGCTAAAAACAGCATTCTCTGCATACTTTTCAATCTCCTTAACTTTGGTAAAAGTTTTTTTAAAGAACAATAAACGGATCTTGACCTTAATTACAAAGCGTTTGTAGTCTTCTTCAGTTTTAAAGTGAAGCCTGGTATTTACAAAAAGATCTCGACCGTAGTTCACTTGATAAATAAAACTATGACCACAGTTTCCAATATCTATATTATTATTTAATGTGCGATTTTCCAGCGTGTCATACCCTTCCTCAAACTCAAGATGTAACTGTGAAGTCAATGACAAGCTGTCAGTCGCATTACGGTGTGTCATGGAAGTCGATACGCTACCAGCGATTATAAAGAGATTGACCCCGCCATGTACTTCACCAAATGTGCGACGCCGAATTAACGTTTCATCGACTCTTTGAAAATAGTTTAAGCGACCAGATAAGCTTGGATGATATTGAACATCTCCTCGCAAGCAAGGCTGTTCAACAGTGTGACTGTTAAAATTGAAACTCTTCCCCAGATCCGATGCTGTAATTTTTTCACTGTAATACACCTTGCCATGAGCTAAACAAGACAACAAAGCAATGGCTGCCAAGTAGATTTTCATATCCGCTCCTTGAAACAAGCCGTATAGCTCAGAAACTATACGGCTATATTCAGCTTATTGGGCAAAGGCATTGCCATAAGTGCTAAGTGCACCTTCACATAAACGCCAGTTTAAGATCCCGCGCGCAGGTGCTGTGGCTTCAATAAAGGTAGGTGCCCAACGTAGATTACGAAAACGTGCACTTTCCTCTTCAGTGACCACACCAGCTCTGACAGCTTCTTGTCTGGCTAACTCACACTGCTTCCAGTCTTGCTGATCAGTGCTTGGCAGCTGTAAATCCGTCACGTTATAACTTGCAGGGCAGGCTTTACCGCGCTGTACACAGGCACTCTTCATTTCTTGCACTTTGTTTTCACACGCATACCCAAACGGGTTATCGCGGCAAAACTGTGCTGCATTAAAGAAAAACCACGCATTGTCATAAGCTAAATTCTTAATACGCTCAACGGCAATACGCTGTGTTTCCGGTAAATACGCATAATAACTATTGAGTAGTTTGTCAGCCCGCTGCTCATCCAAAATCGCTTGCTTAAAGTCATCTTCAAGCTCAGTCGTCAACCACTTAGTCGCATTTCGCACAATTTGGTACTCAGGAACTAAGCCGCGTAGCGCCAGTGATGAGTTCTCATAGCGCGTGGTGTAATAACGTACAACGTTATAATCGCTCAAGCTATTCAACTGTGAATTAAAGCCTGTTTTTGAATATTTAACCGCTTCATAAAACATATCAAAACATGGCTTTGGATTATCTAACGAACAAGTAATGATATTATTTGGGATCACGCTCAATAATTGCTTAGGATCTCCCCCTTGCTGTACTGCACGAACTGTAATCTTTACCGATGACTTAGTTTCATCTTTAAGATATTTAAGCTGACCACCAACCTTAAAAATACCGCCATACAAATCAACGTCGAGATAACCACCAATCTCTGATTTATCTTTGTTGCTCCCGTAATCTATTTTAAGGTTTACTAGCACACTCGCGCCGTATTCAACGCCAGTAACAAACTCATCGCCCACCAAGGTCTGAAGCTTTGTCTGGTGATTGTTCGCAATGTCATTACCCACTTGTGACAACACAAAGCCCTGATTTTGATTTTTGGGTAAGAACAAACGCTTTTTAGGTGTGCTTGCCGCACTGAAAGTATAGGAACTGGAATACGTGCTAGACGCCATTTCTTTTGCTAAAGAGGCACCCGCAGATACGCGCACAACAGGGAAATTGACATCGACATCCACGCTGCCGTTCAGCGTATTGAGCATGTCATCGTAGCTCATATCTATGCCGGTTTTGAACTTAAGTTCTGTGTTTCCAAAGGTTTCATCAATCACCCCTGATACCGGCTGCACATTGAGAAAACGCTTCTTTTGACTGTCATACGCCGTACCAATCGCAACATGATCGTTAATTAGTCCTGAGATCACAGAGCCTGATAAGTTTGAGCTTGAAACATCTGAAGCGGATGTCTGTGCTGCGACGCTTTGCCCAGTTAATGCCATCGCAATAACTGATAAATAAATAGGTTTCATATCATCTTTCCTTAACGAACTGTTACCAGGTAATCTTCAACTTCGCCATATTGAATGCGTGTACATGCGTTGTTGAAACCACCACCTGCATCCAAAGCCAAACGCATGACAGTAATGCCTTTAGGTACATCTGTAGGTATATCATGGGTAAATTCAAATACCCCTTCGCCAGTTGAGTGATGTATCATTTCGTTGCTTTCAAATGTACCATTGTGATTCCAATCAACCCAAGCTCGTAATGCAAAATAACCTGGGTACTCTGGTATAATTTTGCCTGGCGTAATTGTAAATTGTGTGCGCTTGTTGGCGGATAATGTCAATGCTTTTCCTGAAACCATTGTATGGTTATGAGAACCAGATACATGTTCAAAGCCGTCGACCTTAACACTTTCAATCCACTCCCATTCACTGTTATAACTCTTATTTTCACAGTACTTATGCTTTAATACTGTTGTTTTCAACGCTACCGCTTGATATTCTGGAGGCATAATAGTACATGCTTGATTTTCACTTGTTCCAGCAGTCCATTCATATGGGTTAGTAAAGTCTTCATTCGCGAAAGTAACATATTGAGCTTGCCCCGCCGCCACTTTTTCCTGGGACAACCAAAGTTCCCTCAGCTGCTGAATTTTTTGGTCTTTTGGAATGATTTCCCGCGTATCGAACATTTGTTCCCACATTTCAACCAATAAGCCGTCATAGCACTTATTTAACCAAGCAAAACGACCCTGTGCTTCAGCAGGCGTGAGTACATCGCCTAATTCACTATATTGGGCTTGTTGTATTAATTCATCTTTTTGTGTTTGAGCTTGCGCGCCCAATGCCAGTAATGAAGAAACAAGCGCGATTGACGAAACATATGTTCTCGTTGTTAGCTTATTCATGATGGTTTCCTTACTTTAATACGTCGCTGATCGCGCTGTAATCTCGATAATAAGTGAGATTGCCCGCTTCATAATCAATGCAATAATTACCTTCTGGGTTGCGCTCACAGTAGTCAACCATGTCAGCGAATAAGTTTGCATTGGCACGGCTAGAGTTCTCAATTTGCTGCAATTGCCCTAGCTGCTCTGGAGAGAATTGTGCAGCATAGTAACGCTGTAAATTTTTAGATCTACGGTAGGTTAGGCGCTCTTCGATCCAGCGCGCAGTTAATTCCTTAATGACCAATTTAGTCAAATAGTTCACTGGGGTGTAACCTGCATCTGGGATCAATTGCTGTAAGCCTGCTCCTGAATCTAGGTACCTAGTGATATAGCTCTCAGTGATGTTGTAATCATCTAACGTATCAAACTGGTTGATGTAATCTGACTTTAAGTAATTGACTGCAGCTTCAAATAAATTGAAACAAGGCTCTGGATTAAGCAAAGTACACCGCATGATGCCATTGGGAATAATATTTAACAGACGGTTAGGATCGCCGCCACTTTGATAACCACTGATCGAAATTTTTACCGACTGACGCTTTTCTTCATCAACCTTTTGTAATTTACCATCGACTTTTATGTTGCCAATCCAATCAACACTTAGGTAACCACCAATATTGCGTTTATCTTCCTCATTGCGGTATTCAATTTTCATATTGATAACCACATTTGAACCGTAAGCAAATCCTTGAACAAAGCCATCTCCTAAATTGGCAGCCTTATTGCCAGGATATGCTTGCGCCAATTCTTTTGCTGCCTGTGTTGGTTGATACCCATCTTCACCTGTTGGCATCAAAATACGGGACTTGGGCTTCACTGATGAATACACGCTATAGGTGCCTGTGTATCTATCCGCACTGATATCTTTGGCGTAATTTGCCCCAGCATCAACACGCACCGCTGGAAACTTAAAGCCAGCATCGACTTTGCCGTCAATCAGCTTTAGTGCTTGCTCATAACTTAAATCAACACCGACTCGAAAATCGATATTGGTATTACCCAAGTGTTCAACGGCTGTGCCCTGCACAGATTGAAGCCCTAATAAAACATCCCCTTTGCTTTGATAGGCGGTGCCAAGCGGCACTAAATCAATGCTTTTTGTCTCACTTGATAAAGCTTTTAATTCACTTAGCGTCTGTGGGGAATCTGATACTTGAGCAATGGCTGGAACTGCAGATAAAACCAGCGCAAGGCTAATGAAATTATGTTTTTTCATTTGTTTTCACTCCGTGAAGAGGCCTAGATTAGGCCTCTGCTAATTTGTGTCCTATTTGTTCAAGCTGTTTAGGTAATCTTTGTGCCACGCTTCAGGAATGCGCTTAAGAACATCTTGTTCTGTTTCAACAACCTCTTCAAACTCATTGTCTGTTTGCATTGCTAAATCGCCCACTTGCAGTCCATTTGCAAACATAGAGAAGGTTTCACCAGGGCTATGGTTAGGATCATCAGCTGTTCTTGCCAACTTAAGGTTATAGACGTGGTCATCGTACTTCACTTCCTCTACCTTGCTTACCAACTCAAGACCATTACTCGTTCGAATGCGATCGCCAACTTGAACCTTATTAGCCCAAGCTGATACACCAGCTTGCGTTAAAACAGGGTGAGACTCAGTAAGCAGAAGCTCTTTACCTGATTCGGTGGTTAATTTGACCATTGGCTGTGTCTCAGAACCTATAGAAATATCCTTAATTTCTAGTGGCATATGGACATTTGGCGCAAACTGGCTAGCACCTAGCACTGTATCTCCTACATTTAACTGCTCAATTGCTAGCTCTTTACCATTGGCAAGCTTAATTTTTGACCCTTTTGCCAAACAGCTGAACACCATTTGCAGCGGTGGATGATCAATGTCAACAAACGTTTGCTGTTTCGGCATATCTTGGCTTCCAATCACATAGGCAAAGTGTCTAATTTGCTTTGTTGGTCCAAACTGCTGCTCAACTTCAAACGCTAAGTTCATGATCCAGTGTGCATCTTCATAACGGCCATAGAGGCGTGCATCGCCAAATATACCTTTCGATCTAGGAATATTCCAGGATAAACGAGTAACATCGATATACTTTTGCGGCTGACCTTCTTTTGGTTTTCCAATTGGCTTTCTAAAAAGCTTTAAAGAGATGTAATCTGAAAATAAATAATTAGAACCTTGATATCCAGCACCAAGAACAGAGGCCCCCCCGAGTTCTTTAGTTTGAATAAAAATCTCAGAACCATGATAGAGGCCAAAAGGCTGCTCACCTTTTGGGTTAATGATGTAATTTGGGTTGCCTTTATCATCATAAGTAACATTTTTTGTCGACCAATCAGGACGGTAAATCTTGGTTACTTTACCCAGAATATCTCTGTATCCTGTGAAAGGAACAACCACTTTTACCTGCTCATTAGGGGTGCCTGGGTCATAATAAGCGTCAATATCACAGTCGTCATAACGACGGTTTAAACATACCTTAATACGGTTTAGAGTTTTATCGTCTTTGATCTCTTTTTTATCTTTAGGGTTTATAATGTCATATTGGATAAGTGCATATCTGTCAATCCTATCGTAATAGCTACTACTAGGTAAAATAGACATTTCATTGTTAGGGTCATGCATAGCAGCTTGCATTGGTAAATCACGGGCTGTTGCATACGATCTCACATAGCCTAATTCAGCAAGTATCGTCTCTTTTGGATACTCTATACGCATCTGTTTCGCCTCAGTAACTTCCGCACCTGTTGCATCAATATACACAACCACTACCCATGTATTGGCGTAAATTCTCTCTGCTGCCATTAACTTAGGTAAGACCTCATTCACTTTTCCAACTGAACTAATATCCATGCGCTTTTGTGTACTACTCCCCTCGCCAAAGTACTCTAAAACACGAGGGACGGTGATAGGTTGGTTATTTTCATTAACTAAAGTCAAGTCCATATAAGTGTACACGGTAGAACTTGCTTCGCTGTTGATTGCAGAGACGAATATATACTCCTGTTGATCCGTCCCAGTAGCAATTTTAAAGCCTAAGTCTTTAAAGAAAGAGCAGACTTGATCCGAAGTTGTACACATCGCATTTGAGGACTCTGCCAAACTAGTTGTGGCTAAGCCCTGCTCTTTTTCTTGCATTTTTTTGCGCTCAGTATTTCTTAATACCTTGAATAAATGCGGACGATTTTTCTCGTTTAAGCCGTGCTGGCCTAAACGAAGTTTCACCTGCTCAAACTCACTCAATGATGCATCCGGCTGGACAATCGTTTGAATTGTTGGGTTTTCAAATAGGACTGGCGCAGCAGTTGCACACAACGAAGCCCCTCCCAAAGCAGCGATCACTGCTAGGCTAACAAGTTTCATAAAGTTTCCTTTTTTTATGGTGATGCAAAGTAGCTCGTAGGCAAAGTGACCTTTGCCTACATGACTGCGAGCGATTTAGTGATATTTATCGTGTAACTTTGAGCTGGAGATCGTGGATTTCCCCATAATCAAACAAGTTACACGCATCCTTTTTATAAGAATACTGTGGGTGCTCTTCTATTTTTGCGCGAATGTCAAAATTCTTCGACCTATCATACCAAGGCAGTCGCGGTAGATTGATAGACTTGATGGCCTTAATCTGGCAATACTCTTGGTCATTGAGAGTGCGACAAGTACTGTTGTCCAGCCAATAATCATAATTGGGATCATTACCAAAACTTGATTCATCAGCACTGAAAACGCCATCGCGATTTTCATCTAGCCATATTGTAAAGCGAATACCACGATTACTATTGTTTAATAGGCTCTCTGCTGTAGAGCGCGGAATTAAATTAGTCATGACTTCAAGGCTCAAATTAGACTTATGATCCATACTGAAATTTTCTAAGACAGCTTTGCTATACCCTTGCGGATTATAACCTGGGGCACTAGGTAATATTGCAAGCTCGGTATTATAGTTGAACAATTTAAGTTCATCTATATATAAAACACCTGCATTGTCCGCATATCTGATTTTAGCTGGGCACTGTTCTATGGGCGCCAAATAAACCTTATTTGATTTGGTATCCAAGTCACTGTTATCGTCATAACTAACCTGTAAAGATACATCAAACTGACCACCGCCTTCTGGGTACTCAATTATACTAGGCTCTTTTACACGGCTAGTTTTATTATCAAAGCCAAATTGCCACAGATAACTAACCGCTTTATTCGGATTTACTTGAGAGCTATTAGTGAATTTAACGCGATTTCCTTCAAGATATTCAATGCCAAAGTTAGCAATAATTGGCAATGCAACTGAATCCATATCTAACATCACATCAAGTACTTGGCTATTATCAACAAGGCCACAACCATCCCAAATATAGTAATCTAATTCTCCAGTTGAAATAGCAATTCTCAGTACTCCCATGCCCGGGGAGATTTGTTGATTAATATTAAAAGACGCCGATTTCCCAGATATTCTTTGTTCGCTAACGATGTTTTCGTCCAACTCCAATTTGCCATTTTTATTGTAATCAAAAAATACATCGAGCAGTTTACCCGTTAAATCTTGAGAAAAGTTAATGGTATAATCTTGCTTTGTTGCCAGTGCAAAAGGCGAAGTTATATATGGTGTATAGCCGGCTGGCAACCCATTAAACTCATGTCCTCCAAACGAAATGGAGTCAGTGTATAAAACATCATTAGTCATATAGGGCGCACACGCCTCGGCTTTGCGAGTAAAAAAGTGCTTAAAGGCTGAGGATGTTGTGCCACTTACTGTCGTCACATGCAGCGCAAAGCGCACTAATTGATCTTCTGCCAGCACTTTTTTGCGCTTCAAGAATGGATAAATTGCAGTGTTATCACTTTGATGCCATTTTTCTATTTGACCATCACCCCAATGGACTTCAATTTGTGTAATTGTGCCAGGGTTAAGACGGCTTAAATCATAATTAACAGTGTTATAATTCAACCAAATATCAGCATCTAAGGTAGATAAACCTATACCCGTTGAAATACCAACCCCAGCTAAACTATCTGCAATGTCACTGATGACTTCTTCCGCAGCCTTATTATCAACTGTGATATGACTCGCTTGATCAATTAAACAAAAGCCAAATTCATTAATTGTCATACCCGCGAATAAGCATTGAGAAGCATTGGCACGTAAAAATAAATTGTATGCTTGTTGAATACTCCAATTATGTGTTTTTACCAATTCATAAAAAGCTTTTCGCAATACACCTCCGTTGTCATGGCCTGTTTTGGCACTGGTAAAGTCTTTCCAATGATCAATGCTTCTGCCATCCCATGAAGGCAGTTCGAAATACCTCATTGCATGATCACCAACTACAATATCCCAGCCATACCACCATTTACGGTTGGTACTATATTGTCCCTGTTGTTCTATAAACATATCTACAAATGACTGGGATTGAGTATAAGCTCCGCTTGCTGCGTGCTGAAAATAGTCAAGGGCAGCAAGTGCTGCGATATCTGATAGACCTTCATTAATGGCATAGTCGATATGACTGTTGGCACCAATAGCTGAGTTCCATTCAGTGATCGCATGCCCAACTTCATGTGCAACGATCCCCAATCCAGTAAATGAATAAAACTGATAACCATTGTCACCAGGGCCATAATTAACGTAGGCACCGTCCCACCAAGCGAAATTAGAACCAAAAATGGTATGGTGATTTACTTTTTGCTGCAGCGGCTTAATACAATAACCTGAGCTAGAGCAATCTACTGACTGGTTTGGAAACAATTCACGCAACTTTTTATGGAAAAACTGCATCACTAAGCCACCATTAAAATGTCCTTCATTGACTGCACTGTAGCTCAAGCGTGCATTGTAGTTTGTATCAATCTCACTTTTAACGAAGTTTTCATTGTTCTGTTGACAGACATAGGAAGCAGGCTCAGTCTCAGACTTTTCCATATCAAAAGTGGTAACGTATGGATTTTCAAGAATACAGTTTCCATTTTCTTTTTTGATAACAAATGGAAATCCATTGAACTCTGCAAAAATCGCATCGCGATCTAAATCTTCAAACAACAATTCTTGGCCGACAGGGTTATAACTATCATATTGATAGCTTGTACAGTTACTCATACTACTAGGGCTAGGTGAAAAGCAAATTGCACCAAGCTTAGTATTGCCACCAATACCACCGCCTACTTGATACCCTTGCTCTTGTAATGAATCAGGAGCAACTGCATACAAAGTATCATCTTGCTTTGATAATATAGCCAAGTTATTGCCATCGAGCACCCACCGCTCACTGCGCCCATGCAGCCTAGTTTTAACTTGAATAACAGGCAATAAATCACCATCTATCAATGTATAAGCTGTCATTATATCGACAATTTTAGCCCCTTCGAGCACACTGAGTTCGCTGATTGTTTGCTCTAAAGTAGGCTGCATCACATCATGGTATACAGCAGTTTTCGCCTTAGCACTACCAGAGAGTAATTTACCCATAGTTTGTCGAATTGACCCGTTGCTATTGCGTGCTACGACAAGATTACTGCCTAATATAGGTTGGTTATTAAAATACGCTTGATAATGGTCATAGGTGCTGCCTTTACCAACACTTTTAACAAGTTTATATTGAATATTTTGATCATTATTAATAGTTTTTAATTCAGCTTTCGTCGAGGCAAACTCTGTGGGTTTAAGAAGTGAGCTTTCCAATTCATGCCATAAAAACTGCTTATTATACAGTGAAGTCTTTTCCACTGCTGCCAAGGCAGTACACACAGGCAACATAGTTAATGAAAGGCCAAAAAAAGCAGCCACATGTTTCATACAATCCATCCTTTTAATTGTAACAAACAACAATATTACTTTTTAACATTGCTCAACATTATTTGAACGCATTTTATACTATATAGAATTTGGGTTGTATAGAGTAATTACATCAAAAATTAAAAAAAAGCACCTAATGAAAATATAAAGTGAATACTGAAGGCACAAAACCCACTACCCCAATAGGGAAATTACAATAAAGTAACAGGAATCAAAAAGGAACTAAACAAAATAACAATAATGATAAAAAATCAATTTTGTGTTTTTAGAAGTAAAAAAAAGAGAATAAGCTGAATAAATGGGTTAAATGTATTAGTCCACTAAATATTAAATAGGGAACAAGACATAAAATAAATATTGAGAATTGAACATAGTGTCCGTTAGCGATTTATATCGCTATTGGACAAGACATTAATTATTTATATGGTTTAAGTAATTGGTAATTTTAAATCGAGGTTTTTTGATAACCCGCAGCACCTTTTGCTATGTACCTAAGTTGCCATATTAAACGGGCAGTCAACTCAGCGCGCTGTTGCTGGTCTTGGTCAAGTGCTTCGGCACCTGAGCTAAATACCAAGGTCACCATAGCCTCTGCCTGCATGTAAGCATGATGAGAGTCCACCTTGGTTTCTGACTCAAGATAATGTGCAAGCTCTAAAATAAAGTGCTTTATTTCTCTGGCGACTGCTGCACGAAAAGCAGGGGAAGTGCCGGAACGTTCTCTTAAGAGTAATCGAAATTGGTTACTTGACGTCTCAATAAATTCCATAAAAGTTTGCACAGAGGTATCTATTACGCTGCCACCACTGGCAATACGTCGCCTTGCTTGACGCATTAATTGCCTTAAAGTGAGGCCAGCTTCATCCACCAGCGTCAAGCCCAACTCATTCATATCTTTGAAGTGACGATAAAACGAGGTTGGCGCAATCCCCGCTTCACGGGCCACTTCACGTAAACTCAAATTAGAAAAACTGTGCTCAGCACTGAGCTGATTAAACGCTGCTTCTATCAGTGCTTGTCGAGTTTTTTGTTTTTGTTGTGCGCGCACACCTGACATGAATGACCCCTAATTTATTTACCCCAATATGCTAATTGGGCAGTCTAATACTTGACGGCGCAAGAATGAAATACTATTTTAGCGTACAAGTGTACGCTGAGATTTTAAAAAATGAAAAAACCGCCGATTATTTGGACTAATGTCATCTTCTTTAGTCTGTCTTTTTTAGCTGCCGTGACCTTGGTGCCTTGGTACGGGTTTGAATATGGTTATACCCTCACTCATTGGCTAGCATTCATTGCCTGTATGTTTTACGCTGGCATGTCTATCACCGCTGGTTACCACCGCCTTTGGGCGCACAAGGCCTATGAAACACATCCTGTGATCCAAGTATTTTTTGCGCTGGGCGGAGCCTTTGCTTTGCAAAATAGTATTCTTCATTGGAGTAGTGATCACCGCGTACACCATGGTCAGGTAGATGACCCAGTCAAAGACCCTTATGCCGCTACCCGTGGGTTCTGGTACAGCCATATTGGCTGGATGCTGCGTGATTACCAAGGGGAAAGCTATGGTGATTACAACAATGCGCGCGACTTGCAACGTAACAAAATCGTAATGTGGCAGCACAAACATTATTTAAAACTCGTACTACTGACTAATATTGGTATCCCATTACTGCTTGGACTGGCACTGGGCGATGTATTTGGCATGTTGCTATTAGCCGGTGTACTACGTTTAGTGCTATCGCAACACTTTACATTTTTCATCAACTCACTGGCACATATTTGGGGCAGCCGCCCTTACACAGAGAAAAATACAGCCCGTGACAATGGCTTCTTGGCGTTACTAACTTATGGTGAAGGCTATCACAACTTCCACCATATTTTTGCAAGCGACTACCGTAATGGGATCCGCTGGTATCATTACGACCCAACGAAATGGATGATCCGTGCTCTGTCATTCTTTGGCCTTGCCAGTAAGTTAAAGCGTACACCGGTGGAGCGTATTGAAAAAGCCAAAGCGGAAACCTTGTTGAATAAAACGAAAGTTACCCTTGCAAAATTGCCTTTAGCACAAGATAAGCTTACATTGTTACAACAAGAATATGATTTGCTTTTGAAAAAGTTACAGAACTTCTGTGCAATTCAAAGGCAATTACTCGAAGCTAAAAAACATGCCGTTTTAGAACAGTGTGAACAATCCGCGCTACACAAACAATACTCTGAATTAGAGCAAGCGTGGCATTCACAAAAACAAGCATGGTTGGCATTAAACTCGAGGCTGTTAAAAGGCGCAGCGAGCTAACCCGCACCCTTATCGGCCTCCCCAATTAGCAAGTAAGGCGAGGCCGTGACTAAATCCAAAGACACACCCAGCGAGCAACCCTCACAATCTTATCAATATGACGCCATAATCATCGGCACAGGTCCAGGTGGTGAAGGCGCGGCAATGAACTTATCAAAAAGCCAGCGTAAAGTCGCAGTCATAGAAAAGCAAACATCTGTCGGCGGTGGCTGCGTTCATTGGGGAACTATTCCCTCCAAAGCACTCAGACACTCAGTCAGTCGTCTTATCGAATACAAAGCCAATCCTTTATATCGCTTTACCGAGCGCCCAAAACGCTTGACGTTTCAAGACATTTTAAACCATGCCAGTGATGTAATTGGTAAGCAGTCCTCTTTGCGATCAAGCTTTTATGATCGCAATCGCATTCACCTTTACCAAGGTGAAGCCAGCTTTGTTGATGCCAATACCGTGCGCGTAACGCACCTAGATGGCTCTCAAGATGTGCTCACCGCGAAAACCATTGTCATTGCCACAGGCTCTAGACCTTACCGTCCGCCTGAAATCGACTTTGATCATCCGCGCGTCTACGATAGTGATACCATTCTTGGCCTTGAGCACAATCCGCAGCGCGTCATCGTGTACGGTGCAGGGGTGATTGGCTGTGAGTACGCGTCCATTTTTAAAGGTCTTGGCGCGAAAGTTGATTTGATCAATACACGAGATAGATTGCTTTCTTTTATGGATGATGAAATCTCAGATGCATTGAGCTATCACTTTTGGAACAGTGGCATCGTGATCCGTCACAACGAAGAGTTTGCCAAAGTAGAGACCAGTGACAAAGGCGTCATTTTGCACCTCCAGTCTGGTAAAAAAGTAAAAGCCGATTGTATTTTATGGGCCAATGGTCGAACGGGTAATACTGATAGCTTGAACCTAGGCGCTGTAGGTCTCAAAGCGGATAGTCGCGGACAATTGCGTGTTAACGAGTACTATCAAACCCAAGTTGACAATATTTATGCTGTCGGCGATGTCATTGGTTACCCAAGCCTTGCGAGTGCGGCGTTTGACCAAGGCCGTATTGCCGCCAATGCCATTGCAAACGGTCAATGTGATGAGCGCTTGATCACCGATATTCCAACTGGGATTTATACTATCCCAGAAATGAGTTCCGTTGGTAAAACAGAGCAAGAGCTGACCGCAGCGAAAATCCCTTATGAAGTCGGCAGAGCACAGTTCAAACACCTTGCACGAGCACAAATCGCCAGCACTGAAGTAGGTAGTTTGAAAATACTATTCCATAGCAAAACCAAAGAAATTTTGGGGATCCACTGCTTTGGCGAGCGTGCCTCTGAGATTGTGCACATCGGCCAAGCCATTATGGAGCAAAAAGGCGAAGGCAATAACGTAGAGTATTTTGTCAATACAACCTTCAATTATCCAACTATGGCAGAGGCCTATCGTGTTGCGGCCCTCAATGGTCTCAATAGGCTATGTGACTAACCCGTCAAAAAGCGGCTGTCCCCTCAGCCGCTATCTAAAAGCGATATTCCCCGCTGAGTCGCCATAAGTGTTCTTGCTGACGGGTAGGCAAATTATCATCGGCACGATTGGCCACTTTTGTCTCTAAGTATTGAAACTCAACACCAAAGCGCCAGCTCTTTGAATAACGCCACTTAACGGTCGTGGTCACAGCCCCGCCGTCACTTTCGTTAGGGTCAAACGCCCAATGGTCCATATCTTGAACTCTAAATTGCTCAATACGGCCACTTACTCTAAATGCCTGCCAGCGATGCGTCAGCAGTATAAATTGACTGTCAAAGTCATTATCTACGCCGCGAGAAAACCCCATCGCCGTATTCCCCGCCATTGCTTGGGCAATCACATGTGTTTGCTTAGTGATCTTGTACTTATACGCCAGGCTCCAAAATTTGGTGTCCCAAGCATATTGACCCGTTTTATAATTAAGCACTTCTGGATCGCCATTATTGTCATACCAATATGCTCGCAAGTCATGGCGGTTTTGATAGCTCCAATGTGCCCCAACATAATATCCAAAACGGCCATCAATCTCAGTGAATGGCTCTATTTGCCACGCTTGCTTGCTTAATTGCGGTGTCATAAAGCCCGTTGTTGGACGCAATGCCAGTACTTCATTAAAAACAGATTGCCTATCATGTGGTGCAAACCCGCGCCATGCCAGCACAGCACCAAGGGGATCATTACCTTTATAAAGCCCCGCAACCCATTGCCAATTGTGTAAGCTGGGTTTTGCTAACCGCTTACCACTGCGCTTGATACTGGCCTCGACACCTATCACTCTAAGCTCTTCGCCAAGCCATGCGTTGATAGCAGAGTAACCATAGTTGTATGGCGAAGACCAGCCAATGTCCGGATTCTCCAACGACATTTTCGGATAAAACCCACCTACACGCACTTGTGGTTGATAGGCCCCCTCTACGACGGGTTTATATTCTGCAAATAATTCCGTAAACCCAATTTTGGCCTCAGGGTCGGGCACATACTGCACACTGCTGTGCGCAGCCCAACTATCGCCCAACTCAAAGCGAGATTGCAACAACGCTCTGCTAATGTTGACGCCATCATCTCCTTGCCCAAAGCGGTTCACCGACGCTCCCCATGCATACCAAGACGGATAAGCACTACTTGATTGCCAACTGGCTTGAATTTGCCCTTTATGCTGTGCAGCATAGGTGTGTATCGGGGCACTCATAAGTCCGGCTAGCAGTAAACACATTGACGGTGCAGCAAGCGTATGTAAAGTGGCTTTATTCATAATCATCAAACTCATCTGAGAAGTCTTCTTTGGGCTTAAACAACGACTGATCAAGTTGATAGATCAAAGAATTGGAAGTAGGTAATACTGTTATGGTCTGGCTCTCAGGTTTATCTAGATTGGCAAATCCTTCATGCCAGACTTGCATGGTTAAACTATCAATTGGGGTATCTGGAAGCTCGATAGTGGCTTTCCCCTCTCCATTGGTAAGCGCAAAATAGGTGGAGTCTACCACCAGAATATAGCCCAACATCCAATCATGAATATTACAGCCCAACTCAACAACGCCGGTGTTACCAAAGTTGAGAGATTGCGGGCTGTCACGATACAGCTTAAATTCAAACGGTTGTGCAGGGGAAAATGAGTAAACGTGATGCAAAATCGAGTCGTAGTTAGGAAAAGATACCTCGGCCCCTTTGGGCACCACCAAAATATGTGGAGTAAAAGCACGCTCTTTTTGGCCCATTTTGTAGGCTTGTTGAAGTGTATTGGCAGACAGTGGTAGCTGGCTGCTTTCAAACCACACCACCGCATCTTTAACCGCTTCTCCCTCAGCATCTTTCACCTGCACGGTGATAGGCTTTGCCAATACACACGATGATACCATGCAAGTACTCAGCATGAGCCCATATTGCCACCCTGCTCGCTTTGTAGTCACTCTATTTACTTGCTGCGTCAGTTGCATCTAGCACAATCCTTATCCGGCTTTGTTTTTCATTTGAGTATAGACCGGACGACGTAAATTATGCATTCATCGCATTTTAATTTTGAATACGTATGCAAACCATTTAGGGCCTGAAACTAAGCCCGTAAGCTAACAGTAACTCGTTGCCATATGGAAAAAAACATGCGCTATTCAAGTTCATTTTGCTCAGCAGTTGGCCTGACGGTCAGCTTATTCACACTCTCACCGACTGTATATGCTGCCAACTTTAACGTCTCATCCCCTGACCAGCAGCTTACCTTCACTATCAGTGATGACCACACTCAGCCAAGATATCAAGTTGCCTTTAAAGGTCAAACAGTGATCAATCCTTCTACATTGGGGTTTGACTTTGCCAGAGCGCCATCAATGCGAAATAACTTGTATATCAGCAGTGCTGAGCGTAAATCGCATCATGAAACTTGGCAGCAACCTTGGGGTGAGGCGAGAAACATTGTCGATCACCACAATGAGCTATTGGTTACTTTTGCCGATAAAGACAGCAAAGCGGTGCAATATCGAGTGCGTATTCGTGTTTTTGATAACGGCCTTGGATTTCGTTATGAAGTCAATCAAGATGAAGCCAGATATATTACCCGCGAGCTGACTGAATTCAGCATTGCGGATAGTGGCGACAGCACTGCATGGTGGATCCCAGCGCGAGGCTGGAACCGCTATGAATACACTTACAATACCACGCCACTGCATGATGCTGCCCATGTGCACACGCCTTTTACGTTTAAAAACAAACACGGCGTCCACTTAAGTATTCATGAAGCCGCACTGGTAGATTATGCCGGTATGACACTGAATCAGCGCAGGCCGGGTACCTTCATTAGCGATTTAACACCATGGTCTGATGGCATCGCGGTGAAAACTAACGGCCGCTTTAATTCCCCATGGCGCACCATTCAAATTGGTGAGCAAGCCAAAGACCTATTAAACTCACACCTGATATTAAACCTAAATGAACCCAACAAACTCGGTGATGTGTCTTGGGTTGAGCCAGGTAAATATACCGGGATTTGGTGGGGCATGCATATCGGCAAGCACACTTGGGGCAGCGGCGACAAACATGGCGCCACTACAGAGCGCACCAAGGAATATTTAAGCTTTGCCGCAGAGCATGGCTTTGATGGCGTATTGGTTGAAGGTTGGAACACCGGATGGGACGGAGACTGGTTCTATAATGGCGATGTATTTAGCTTTACCCAGCCGTATCCTGACTTTGACTTTAAGGCCATCAAGGCCCATGCAGATAAAGTTGGTGCAAAACTCATTGGTCACCACGAAACTTCTGGCAACGTCAGTAACTACCGCAACCAAATGGATGCAGCATTTAAGTTATACACAACAAATAATGTCAGCCAAATTAAAACGGGGTACGTCGCGGATGGCGGTAATATCAAACGCATCGATGAGCGCGGACATGCTCGGTTTGAATGGCATGATGGTCAATTTATGGTCAATGAATACCTAGACAACATTAAGCTTGCTGCAAAATACAAGCTCAGCATTAACACCCATGAGCCCATCAAGGACACAGGATTGCGCCGTACTTATCCAAACTGGATGACCCGCGAAGGCGCGCGCGGCCAAGAATTTAATGCATGGGGTACGCCACCTAACCCACCAGAGCACATTCCCATGCTGGCATTCACACGCATGCTATCGGGCCCAATGGACTTTACACCAGGTATTTTTGACATGGGCTTTAACGGCCTAGGTGATAAAACAAACCGCCCACAAACCACACTCGCAAAACAACTTGCTCAATACGTGGTGTTATATAGCCCTGTACAAATGGCAGCTGATTTACCAGAAAATTACCTCGCAAAACCGGATGCATTTCAATTTATCAAAGATGTACCGACGGACTGGGAACAGAGTATCGCATTGGCTGGTGAAGTGGGAGACTACGTGGTATTTGCTCGCCAAGAACGTGCTCGCGGCAAGTACACAGGTAAAGATTGGTATTTGGGCGCAATTACAGATGAACATGCGCGAAAAATTGATGTGAAGCTCGACTTTTTAGCAGCAGATACTCGCTACGAAGCGCACATTTATCAAGATGGCAAAGGTGCCAATTGGCAAGATAACCCATACGCACTGGACATCAAAAAGCAAATCGTCACCGCCAAAGACAATTTAACACTGCAACTGGCCACCAGTGGCGGCACAGCTATTCGCTTTAAAGCCCTTTAAAGCGCAAAAAGAGCAGGTTTTCCTGCTCTTTTTTTATTTCAACTCACACCAAAACTCACTGTACAACCTAAATCATGCACTGTTTGAAGCTGCTTCAGCGGCATTTAATTTACGTAAGTGCGGAGTGATAAACTGACTTAAGAACAAAGAACATGCAGCCAGTGCAGCACCGAAGTAAAACACCAATGATTGGTCGTATAGCCACACCACACCAAAGCTAGCAGGGATCACTACAGCGGCAATATGGTTGATGGTAAAGCTCACCCCTGCCGTTGCGGCAATGTCTTCAGGTCGCGCAATCTTTTGAAAATACGTTTTTAATGCAATGGCCATCGCAAAGAAAATATGGTCTACCACATATAGCACTGCCGCTAACTGTGCCGACTCCACCAGCGCATATCCGACAAATACCAGGGTCAAGCCTGTGTACTCAACCGTCAGCGCTTTTTGCTCGCCAATGCGCCCTATCCAACTGCCTATCTTTGGCGCCAAAAAGATATTAATGACGTGGTTAAGCATATACAAGGCGGTAATTTCTGCGACGTCATAGCCAAACTTCTCAACCATCAAAAAGCCTGCAAACACCATAAAAATTTGTCGACGTGCACCGGAAAAGAATACCAGCAAGTAATACAAGCTGTATTCTTTGCGCAATATAAGCTTTTTATTCTGTGGTGACGCAGCCACAAACTGTCGATGCGTCATCGCCATAAATATCGTCACGGCAAGGCCTGCCCCACCAATTAACAAGTACATCCACACATAGTCACTTTGCAACCAAGTAAATCCAACCCAGATCACCGCAAATGTTCCCAGCGCAGCCATTGATTTAATAGATAAGAGCTTACCTAACTTCTCAGCAGCTTCGTCTTTTTTAAACCATTGCAAGCTCAATGATTGATTGAGTGTTTCGAAATAATGAAAGCCAATCGACATCAGCACTGTGGTGGCATATAAGCCATAGATAGTCGGAAATAATCCGGTGATAGCCACCCCAATAGACAACACACACAGGCTTACCAAAGCAAAAGTTTGCTCTTTTAACACCAACAAGATAAACACCGCGGTAAAGGCAAGAAAGCCGGGAATTTCTCGTAAAGATTGCAACATACCCATGTTTGCGCCAGTGAAGTCTGCCGCCTCCACCGCAAAGTTATTTAACATGGCAGTCCAACCAGCAAATGCCATTGCCATAACAATGCTAGCTAACACTAAAAAGCTCATTGGTGAGGGGGTAAACCGCCCAAATACTTGTTTTTCCATTTACTATCCTAAGCACATTGAGTGAAACGCCTGTCTAGTATATGCTCAATTAATGCTGGCCAAAATCCAAAAATATGACAGAGAATTTATCAAAACAGACAAATCAGCCATGGCTAAAAGTACAGTCTCGCTTTAAACGCACACAGCTAGGCAGACCGGTATTTCCCCGTGCCACGACCATGCCGGAGTGGGAACATGTTGAAGAGCATAGCCATAATTGGGGGCAGCTCACTTATATCAGTGACGGCGTCATGACCATTTTCACACCGCAAGGCAGCTTTGTGATCCCACCCCAGCAAGCACTGTGGATCCCACCAAATGTCGCACACGAAACCTATTGTCGTTATGGCGGACATTTTCGCAGTGTGTACATAGATCAAAAGTATCAATGCGTACTGGGTAGTCAGGCTAAATCTTTGGTTGTCGACCCGTTATTAAAAGCCATGATTTTGGAGATCTGTACTTGGTCTGATGATTACACTTTAGATGATAAAACCCTGCGCTTTGTCGAAGTCTTTATCGATCGCCTAGAGCAGGCCCCCACCAGCGACTTTTTTATTCCCAGAGCTCAAGACTCACGCTTACACCCAATTGTATCTGAGCTCTACGCCAATCCAGGCAGTCCACTCACGTTGGAGCAATGGGGGCAAACTGTCGGCGCATCAAGTCGCACATTAAATCGCTTATTTCACAAAAGCTTTGATATGGGATTTAGCCAATGGAAGCAAAAACTCAGGGCACTGCGCGCAGTAGAAATGCTCAACGCTGGACAATCTCAACAAGCCATTGCTCAGCAGTTAGGGTTTGAGTCTAGCAGCGCATTTAATACCGCATTTAAAAAAGTACTGGGTGTGCCACCCAAACAATACATAAAGGCCTAGTCACCAAAGTACAGTGTGCTTTTCTGTCAGATTTTGGTAACTTAAATGGATAAAAAACCACCACACTGGTGTTCTGATAACCAAGCAAGGAATAGATATGCTGCGTTTTGTACTGCTCATCATTGGCTTTTTTCACTTACCTGCTTGGGCAGCCAAGTCTAATTTGCATCTGATGCCCTACCCGCACAGTATCACATTAGAAGAAGGAACATTTAACGCCAGCATGCCATTGCGTGTATACCTGCCAAACTTATCAAAACAACGCAGCCAATATCTGAAGCGACAACTCAGAGATACCTTCAGTAACATACGCTTCACGCAAAAGATGGGCCGAGCTGATATCATTTTTGAAATCACGGGCACTTCAGCACTGCACCCGAGTATAAATCAAAACGAAAGTTATCAATTAGCCGTCACCCCCAAAGGCATCAAGATCCATGCTTCTCAATATTGGGGGATCAACTATGCGTTGCAAACACTCAGGCAATTAGCCTATCAGTTTCCAAGTCAGATCCCCGCGATGATCATTGATGACACGCCTCGATTTGCATGGCGAGGATTAATGATCGACAGTGCTCGACATTTTATCCCGCTCGATGATATTAAGCGCCAGATTGACGGCATGGTATCTGCCAAACTCAACGTTTTGCATTGGCACCTCACCGATGATCAAGGCTGGCGATTTGCCAGTGTTAATTACCCAAAACTACAACAACTCGCCTCCGATGATCAGTACTACACCCAAGCTGAAATGGCTGAGATAGTTGCCTATGCCAGCGTCCGTGGGGTCCGTGTAATTCCTGAGATTGATTTACCCGGACACGCCTCTGCATTGGCTGTGGCTTACCCAGAATTCATGGCCAAGCCAGGTCCCTATACTATGGAGCGCGGTTGGGGGGTTTTTAAACCCTTACTCGATCCCAGTAACCCCAATACGAACGTATTCATTAAACATATCATCGAGGAACTTGCTGCTATTTTTCCTGATCCCTACGTACATATCGGGGGTGATGAAGTGAAACCTGATCATTGGCTAGAAAGCGAAGCGGTTTTGGCGTATATGCAAGCACAGGGACTCAATTCAGCCGTTGCATTACACAACCACTTCAACCTCAAAGTGCAATCACTACTGAGCGCCCACAACAAAGTGCTGATGGGCTGGGATGAGATCTTTCAACCAGCGCTTAACAATGCCGTGGTTATCCAATCTTGGCGCGGGTTTGACTCCCTAACCCAATTAACCAATGCAGGACATAAGGGCGTCCTGTCTGCGGGTTTTTACATCGACCAACCTCAGTACACCAGCTATCACTACCGCAATGATCCGATGCCACAAAAACCCATCACACAAGATGCCATCGATCACGATGCACAATGGCAGGCATGGCAATTTACCATCTCTCGGCTCAAGGGCTCGCCAGTCACTGGTCACTTTGCGTTAGCGGCGAATAACAATAACAACCAAATTGGCTATGTGGCCATCAACGGCCGTCAATTAATTGCAATAGAGCAACTGGAAACACTCGCCAATGTCACTCGTTTTGACATTGATACTTGGATGGGCCCTGTGCGCTTTAGTTTTGTCAAAAACCAACCTGAACAAAGCCAAATATTGATAGGAAATACTCCCTATGAGCATGATATCAGCGCACTATCTGACGTGCCTAAGCTAAACCCTACACAATTTGCAACCATGTCTAATGCAGAGGCGGCCAAGCGCATACTCGGTGGTGAGGCAACCATATGGACTGAGTTGGTTATGCCCTATAATCTTGATCTCAGAATTTGGCCAAGACTCTATGCAATCGCTGAACGACTCTGGTCACCCCAAAGCTTACAAGATGAGCAACAGATGTATCAGCGCTTAAAAACACTGGACCAGTTTGCTGTTCAACGTATTGGCCTCAAACATCAAGCTCAACACCAGCAGGGACTTGCAGCACTGAGTGTTCAAGGAGATGTTGACGCACTCAAACGCTTTAGCCAACTGGTCGAGCAAGCTCAGTATTACACCCGCCATCATGTCAAATATCAGCAAAACCTCTACCACCAGCTCGCCCCCTTAGCTGCCTTAGTTGATTTTCTCCCCGCAGAGAGCCTGTATTTGCGTCAGTGGCACCTGCACTTGCAAACAAACGACACGCCAACGCGTTATTTAACACTGCAAAATGCGTATCAAAGTTGGTTAGCTGATATCCCCAAACTCAAGACCACATTTGCGCAATCAAGTACTTTGGCAGCACTGCAGCCTATGCTGGCACAACACCAAAAAAGCATTCAACTTGGCCTGCAAGTGTTAACGTACTGCCAAAACCAATCACGCAGTGCTGATATCAATGCACTGCGTGCTGAGATTTGGCAACACACTCACCGTTACGGCGAGCTCATTTTAGCGGTGAATCATTTAACCGAATCCATATTAGATAGCTGCTTTATGCAACAAGGCGCGACGCCTTCGATAAACTAAATTTGGCGATTGAGCGTCAATTGTGCCGTGTACAGTGACCCTGTTTGATGTTTTATGCTCATATGCAGTAGCCACTGTGCTTCACCTACTTGCTTTGACCAAGCGCGAGTATCTTCTGTGCTGGCCGCTTGCCATCCTGCATTAGTCATTTGCTGGTTGAGCCATGAGAACAACGCTGAAGATTGAGTATTTTTTAAATCAAATGTGTAACCTTTATACCAATTTTGCTCATCGCCATAATGGAAAGTACGAGACGCCAAAGTGATACTTTCTGGTAGGTCATTAAACTCAGGCAGTATGCGGTCCGCCATTTTTCCGCGAATGTAACCCCCATTTGGCGTCCAATCATACTCAATTTTTGCCGCCACAGTACGCGCAGAACGCATGCCATTCACTTTTGCTACCAAGGATAGTGCTCCATCAATACCAGAAGATAACCCCGCCGTAGTGAGTAGTTTACCGTTATCAGTGAGTTTTTGATCTGTTGCCAACTTTACCAAAGGGTACTGCTGTGCAAAACTGTCGAACGCTTTTTCAATGGTCGTCGCATAAAGACCATTCAGCAATCCTGTATTGGCCAAAATGAACGCGCCATTGCACACAGACATCACATAATCTGCCTCGCGGCTTTGTGCCTTAATCCAATTTTGTACTTGTTCATCATTGATCAAAGCACCATTGATATTACCGCCAGGAATAAGCACCGCGTCAAACATTGTGTTGTTTGCAAAACTTTGCGCGGGTGTCACCTTTAACCCCATTGCTGTGGTGATTTCATTACCCGTCTTACTTACTGTCGTCAGTCTAAACCCTGCTTGACCGAACACCTCTATGGGCCCCACAAAATCAATGGCCTGTGCACCTTCAAATAACAAGACACCGACATGAAATGCATTTTCATCAGTCGAGTGGGCAGACCCTTTTATACAATACAAACACATTAACCATGCTAGGATTATTTTTTTCATTCGTTAACCTCTGCAGTAAAATTTTCGCGATATTGGGTCGGCGTTACGCCATACGCTTGGGTGAATTTTCGAGTTAATAACGGAGGTGAACCAAATCCTGTCAACACGCTAATGTGGGCTATCGAGTGTTCAGATGTGCACAATAACCCCTTGGCTTTTTCCAACCTTAAATTTTGTACAAAACGCATTGGGGATATCCCCATTTTCTCTGTAAAAACCCGCTGGAAATGTCGTGGGCTCAACGCAACTTGCTCAGCCAATATCTCAACAGATAACGGCTTATCGATATTATCTTGCACAAACTCGATGGCACTTTGAAAGCGCTGTGACAAGGTCTGTTGCGCATTCAATAAACTAGAATACTGACGTTGATCGCCGCTGCGCCTCACATACATCACCATATATTGTGCAACGCGTTGCGCCATCGCTGCGCCATGATCCTTTGCAATCAGGCTCAAAGCAAGATCAATACCCGCTGTAAGCCCGCCCGAAGAATACACCTCATCACTTTGAACAAAGAGCTTATCGGACACCACTTGCACACATGGAAATTGCGCCGCGAGCCGCTGCGAAAAATCCCAATGGGTTGCCAACGTGAGTGCACGCTGGGGCCACAGCGCTGCAACAATAAATGCGCCTGTACAGATGCTCACAATACGCTGAGCGCTTTGTGCCAGCCTACGTAACTGTGCCATCACGGTTTGATCTTTGATAACATTTTGGCATCCTCGTCCGCCAATGATCACCAACACATCAAGCATCTGGCAATTTGTGATCGTGTCATCGGCCAACGTCTTCAAACCACTTTCAGCACGAATTGGCCTAATGTCATTCGCGAGCGTGACCAACTTATAGACTTCTTTTGACAGTAGATCATTCACGGTCGAAAAAGCATCTAGTGGACCCGCTAAATCAACAGTTTGAAATTCATCGTAAATAAAAAAGCCAACAACTTGAGACATCAGGCACCTCCTAAGAAATAAGCATATCGCATTGCAAAAAGTCTTTTATGACTATAACTTATCTAAAAAGGACATACTTGGAGGAAGCGATAAAAGGTAACATCAGGCAAGTTGCCTTCATGTTCATACTTACTGACTCTGCACTCTGGTCATCACTTTGCAAATTAAGGTATGTTTAAAAAGTAAACTAATATTTACATTAAATATAAACATTTCATCAAAGATAGAAATTTATCACTTTAAAGACATGCACTTATAAAAAATAACACGTTACCCATTGAAATCATTTCAATCACATTTTTTATACATATCGCAACATTTAGTTGTATCTTAAATTTGTCTAACAAGTGAACAACATAGGTACAACATGAAAGGAACAACACACTTCATCAAAGGTGTAATGCGACACACACTGCTGGCCACAGGTATTGTGGCCAGTTTACCCGCACTAGCACTCGATGATATTCAGCCCAACATTGTTGGCGGTATCCCAGCGGATACCACTGAGTGGCCGTTTTACACACAAATACTCAGATCAAATGGTACCACGGCTTTTTGTGGTGGTAGTTACATCGGTGACGGTTATGTACTAACGGCTGCGCACTGTGTGCGTAACAGAACGGCGAGCGAACTAAATGTTAAGGTCGCCGGCTTTATCCTTGGCGGCAATGACGGTGATCGCATTGCAGTTGAGCAAGTGCATATGCACCCTAACTATAATAATTCAACACTACACAACGATATTGCTGTATTAAAGCTAACTCGAGTGCCAACACAGGGCGCGAGTGTCACACTTGCACAATCTTCTATAGATTATTACGCACGTGAAGGTGATTTACTTACTGTAGCCGGACTTGGTCGCTTGCAAGAAGGCGGTACACGTCCAACTAATTTATATGAAGTAGATGTTCCATTGGTTTCTGACGCGATATGTCGTCAAACTGGCGGTCATTACAGTAACGTTGGCGCCACTGAATTCTGCGCAGGCTACCCACAGGGTCAAAAAGACTCATGTAACGGCGACAGCGGCGGACCAATTGTAATTCAATCTGGTGGTCAAACAGTTCAACTAGGCATAGTAAGCTGGGGTGTAGGATGTGCTCGTCCAGAAAACTATGGTGTGTATGCGGATGTTGCAGTATACGACCAATGGATAGAGTCAATCAAAAATGGGACGGTTCCGGTGCAGGTTGGCTATCAAGAGCAAACGACACTGGCTGATTTTGTTGTTGGTGATACGGTAAGGCATACCTTTACCATCACCAATACTGGTAGCCCGACATTTACCTTCAACCAGCTAAATGTTGCTGCATTAGGTGTCACGAGCAACTTGGTGACTACAGTAGATACGTGTTCAGCAAGTACACTCACCCAAAACCAAAATTGTAAGGTAAGCGTTGAATTTAGCGCTGCAACACCAGGCCTTGCACAAACCACGTTAACTTTTAAAGTAGACGGTAGCACAACCACATATGTCGCGCGTGTTTTCGCTACGGCAACAGATGGTTCCAACGTGTGCAATGGCACATGGGATGCAAATGCCGTTTATGTCAGGCCAGATCGCGTCACCTACCGTGGTTCAGAATATGAAGCAAGATATTGGACTCGTGGCGATATCCCAGGTGAATCAGGCCTTTATGGCGCTTGGAAACTCATCGGCAAGGATCCAACTTGCACTAAATAAGCAAAAATTTATCATGACAATCAAAGCCGTGCATCTGGGTGCACGGCTTTTTTCATATTACCTGCTCAGGTTGCCATCAATACTGACAGATAAACTGCCAACTACCGTCACTTCCAGGTACTGAGCGCGTCCACCAATTCGCTTCATACACGCTGCTTTGATGACGAATACGCTGCCCAGCTGCTGCATGATCGCCATTCGGAAAATCAGGGTGTGCGACGTATTGATTTGGATCGACTTGAATATCCACGCACTGTGTTGGCTTATCCGGCCCACCACTGCCATCGCACTGATAGCTTGGCGCAATGCCCTGTGCAACCTCCCACTTAGCGGTCAATAAAGAATCAGGCCCATTTGTATCATGGGATAGCTCCCAATTCATGATGCCACCTGCGCTATCAAGCGCTAACTGAGTTTTTGCACGTATTGTTGGAATGCCATTGTAATATGAGGTGCCATCAGTATCACGACAAGCATTGGCAGCATCTTGTGCTACAAGCGTACGGTAAGCTTGCCATGTCGGGCGAGAATAAAAAGGCACACCCAAAACGGTTTTCTCTTTACTTAACCCGCGGCCTTGCCAATATGCTATCGAGTCCAATGCATACTGAAAGCTCGCATGATCCGCATTATTTGCGTCGTAAGCCATCAAGTTCAAGAAATCAACATCTTGGAATACCGACTCCAAAACACCACCCCCAGTGTAGCCTAAAGCAACGACTGCAGCGGTTAAAAACTTCCCTTTTGCTTTGAGCTCAACACTGAGTTCTTTCATCAACAGCGCATAATTATTGGCTGAGCTACCAGGGTCTGGATATTCCCAATCCATATCAACGCCATCTAACTGATGCAATTCAACAAAAGCCATTAGATTGCGAATAAATGTAGCACGGCCTTGTGCACTGCTGGCAAAAGTCTCAAACGCACTGTCATCCCCGCCGTTCCAACCGCCTACCGCAATCCCTACTTTTACGCCAGATGATTGCGCAGCACTCACTAGCTGTTTCATCTTCGCAAGATTTTCAAGTGGTTGTAATGAGCCATCAGCATTGGGCAGTAAGAAGGAGTAATTAATATGCGTCAGCTTATCAAATTGAATATCGGCAACTAGGCCTTGCCAGCTAGGAAAGTAACCTACAATCTTAAAACCACTGGGAGGCACAATAACATCGTCCGCGACAACCGTAATAATACGCTTGCCTGAGCTTGCCCGCCCATTTTCATCATCAACAACTTCAGCTTGGATCACATGCTCGCCCAAGCCTGTCGCTGTCCATGTTGCTTCATAAGGTGCTGTGTTGTCCGTCGCAATGACCACATCATCGACTTTGAAGTCCACATGTTTGATTGGCACATTCATTGGGTGACTCGCTGTCGCGTTAATGACAACTGGAGAAGCAATTATATGGCGGCTTTGATCCAATGGTGCATCAAGCTTCACAATAGGCAATGGCGCACCAATAGGGTCGCAGATCCCTTCCTTGCGCCATACGTTTTGTGGCTCAGAATACATCGCAGGGTCTTGATTTTGTGTCCACCACTTTGCGGTATATTTGGCAGCTAAATGCTGTACCTCCATACCGCCTGTATACACTTTTGTTGACTGCCACTTGCTTAATTGACTGCAGTCCAGTGCCATCGTTGGCACACAGATGAGGCCTAATGCGGCCATGACTGCTAAATTGAGTGTTTTCATACCTTTATTTCCATGTTGTTAGCCAGCGTTTGATGGCGAGCTCTGGCTGGCTGTTATCCAATATTAAACCCGCCCGCTTTCAGAGTAACAAACTGTACAAAAATCACCCACACCCGATTGCAACTCACAACTTGAAAGATTGTAATGTTTCACGGGTCTAAGCTATGAAGTAGAGACGGTATGAAAGGAATTAAGAATAATATAACAAGCATAGAGCAGGGAAGTGTATTGCCTTTCCAGAAGCTGCGGTGCAATTTACGTAAGTACACAGAAAGCGTGGCACTATGGATAACATTATTTAGCTTGCCCGAGTTGGCGGTAACGGGATACCAATTGTGATATTTGCAGATGTAATTCATCAATCGCTTGATCAATACGAACGCGTTGTGAAGATGAGAACTTATCTTTACGCAATAAAAAGTGCACTTCATTATCATGGACTGAATAGTCCCAAATATAGATCGGTTTATCACTCCATTTTTGACTAAGATAGTTACCAACGATTTCATCTTCAATAATAAAATCAACACGCTGCTTAGCCAACAACTCAATGCGCCGTTGAATGGTTGAAATACCAATGAATTGATTGCCAAATCGTTCTTGATTGGCAAGAGACTTAATCTCTTCCCCATAATAAGAGCCAATGCTCAGACCAATTGTTGCCTCTGAACTGAGCAAAGCCATTAAAGAATATACTGACTCAGGCGGCTTTAGGGAAAATAGCCGCATTCTTTCTGTGCGATAGGGCTGAGTAAAGTATCCCCACTGTTTACGCTTAAAGGTATAACTGACCATCAACACAACATCGACAACGCCCTTTGTTAACTGTGCAAAACTGCGAGCAGCTGATGGCAAACGAACGAACTCAACACACATACCTGCACGTTCGAATACTAATTTAGCGATATCTATATCTAGACCTTGCGCCACGCCTTCTTCGGTGACGCTGGTCAATGGAGGCCAGCCAGCAACCACTCCCACTTTAGCGTTGGTTTCACATACTGAATTGATTTTATCCACTGAGCGCTGAGCCGCCGATACATGCCAACTGGCTATCAGCGCAACAAGACTTATCAAGCAATAGATTCGCACAGACGCCTAACTAATTACACAATCATTACTTAAGTGTAGCTGCTAAAATAGGTCTTTCTCGATTAATCAATACGCTACTATAAAACAGCGTGTTCATTACTAAAAACTAAACACTTTAATCCGCCTTGCGGGTCAATATCTTCAAATACCGGCGGATTCTCAAGACGCTCTATAAACGTCATCGAAGGCGCTTCCCTGTGCATTTCATCAATTAAGAACTGGCTTTGCACTGTAGGATCATTCACACAAGCAAGCACTGTTGCACCAGGGTAAAGTAACTCGGGAAGTTTACGTAATATGCGCTGATAATCTTTCGTCAGTGCAAAACTGCCCTTTTGAAATGTCGGAGGGTCAATGATCACCAGATCATACGGACCAAACTTGCGCAATTTACCCCAAGATTTAAATAAGTCATGTCCTAAGAAAGAAACATTGTCTAATGCATGATCATTGAGTTGATGATTACGCCTGCCTTGATTCAGCGCCGCTTTTGCCATATCCAAGTTAACCACCTGCTTGGCCCCGCCAGCCACTGCTGCCACTGAAAAGCCACAAGTGTAGGCAAATAAATTAAGCACTTTTTTGTTTTCGCTTTGCTTCTTCACCCAATCGCGGCCATTACGCATATCAAAAAACAATCCCGTATTTTGTTTTTTACCAAGTGATAACTCAAACTTTAAGCCGTTTTCTGTGACTACCACTTGCTCATCAAGGCGACCAAATAATATCTCTACAGCGTTATCTACACGGTACCTATGCTGGATGAAGACACATGTAAGTTGCTTTTGAGCAACATCACTATGGATCAAAGTGTTTAAGCAGTCACGAAGACCTTCCATCCAAGCATCACCCTGCTCCTTAAATACAGTGCACATAATTTGACCTGACAAGAAATCAATAGAGAGCTGTTCTAACGATGGATAGCAGCGGCCTCTGCCGTGAAAAAGGCGTACAGCCTCATTGGGGAGCTCTGTTAGTTGTGAAAAAACTTGCTGAATGGGGGAAAAATCAAATTGCATAGCGACATCGATAAGATAAGAAACAAAATGTAATTGTACTCAACTCAGCTCGATTGCCAATGAGAATTGAAAGAACATCCAAATAGTTACGACATGGTTAAAAATTATTTACATTATTAGAAAGGTAATGTAGGTTACTATTTGTGCATTGAAGCACATAACAATCCCCTCCATTTAGCAGAATAATATGTAAAAATACTTTGAAAGCTAAATTGAGCACCAAAAATAAAAACAGGAATTTCATCATGCGTTTAAAGCTATCAAAAAAATCTGTCAAATCTCTTTCGATCCAGCGTCCTATCGATGCAAAGCAAACTCCACACATAGCGGGTGGTTATTTAGGCACTTGGACTTGCCCTGGTTCTCAGCCTTGCCAAGATAAGTTTGAATAATTACGAATAAGAGAAAAGGCGACTATATATCGCCTTTTCTGCACTAATATACTTTTTTGGTTTTTCATATCACAAGCTGAAATATTAGCTACCCGTATTATTTTACTGTACACCGACAAGTGGCACGCGTACTCTTCACTCTTTGACTATTTTGCTACTGAGAGTAAGTTCATGAGTACCGCATTTTCTCGCCGTTTTGTGACCCTAGTTGAGCAATTTTCTGGCGGTAATAAACGTCAGTTTGCCGAATTAACTGGTAAATCTCCCTCACATATTTATCGTATTTGCCAAGGGCTGGGTCGCCCATCAATGGCATACCTTGAACACCTATACAGTTTATTCTCTGTGGACTTAAATTGGTTACTTACCGGTGTACAAGCTGCTGATGCACCAGCTCAACATAGTCAAGATGATCTACTCGTAGTGCCTAAATTGGACGTAGAAGCCAGTGCTGGCTTTGGTGCCATTAATGGCCAAGAAGACATCACAGAGCAATTTGCGTTGAATAAACGTTGGTTGCAATCACAGCTAGGAGTTCATAGCGACCGCTTGGCTTTTGTTTCTGTACGTGGTGATAGTATGCTACCAACTTTAGAGCATGGTGATATGGTACTGGTTGATTTAAGCCAACAGCAACCAAGCAAGGCGGGAGTTTATATTATTCAAACTCAAGATGGATTAATGGCTAAAAGACTTCAACAAAAATCAGATCATATTGCAGTGATCAGTGATAACCCTGATTATCCCTGCTGGCAAATCAACTCCCAAAATGCAGAGCATCACGGCGTAGCTGGACGCATTGTTTGGTGTGGACGTAGTTTGTAACAGCTCCCGCGTATTTTCACATCCAAGGCGTTTTGGTGGCTGTATAACAGGCCACCTTTTCTTATCTCCCTTCCACCTCTGATAAAAACACCATATTAAAACGTGAAGGCTCAATGGTGTAATGCAACAATATAATGACAAACCGCTTAAATTATTTTTCTGCAAGTAAAGTGCAAAAGGTTAGCGACAACGAACGAAGTGAGAGCGCTCTTTTTGCGCAAGGTAAATATCGTGCAAAATGCAACGACAGCGAGCAGAGCGAGTTCGTTCAATTTGTGCAAGGTGATTAACGTGCAAAATGTAACGACAACGAGCGAAGCGAGTACGTTCAATTTGCGCAAGGTGAAATAAGCTGTTTTAACTGCTGTTGAGGGACTTAAACGCAAAAAACCCGCTGCATTTCTGCAACGAGTTTGACGTACATGGATGTACTAATGTCGATTAGATTCATGAATGAATGTTGTTTATTGACCTTTAATTGCCCGGGGCAACCTTTGCTGGCAATGTCCTACTTTCACATGGGAAAGCCACCGCTAGCCGCCCCCCACACTATCATCGGCGCTATCGTACAAAAGGTTAGCGACAGCGAACGAAGTGAGTACGCTATTTTCGCGCAAGGTGAAATGAGCCGTTTTAGCTGTTGCTGAGGAAATCTTGAGTTTGCCTTGTCGGCGGTGAAGGATGCTCCCTTCACCTTGCGCTTATCGTGCAAAAGGTTAGCGACAGCGAACGCAGTGAGCACGCTTCTTTTGTACAAGGTGAAATGAGCTATTTTAGCTGTTGCTGAGGAAATCTTGAGTTTGCCTTGTCGGCGGTGAAGGTTGCTCCCTTCACCTTGCGCTAATTCGTCTCTTTATCAATGTGCATGAGCTCTACAACTTTCGAGATGATTTAGCACAAAAAAGCCCGACTCTTTCGAATCGGGCTTTCTTTTATTTGGCACTTTTGGTGCGCTACGCAGTA
>NZ_AUXY01000110.1 GCF_001625695.1 Pseudoalteromonas luteoviolacea H33-S | reverse complement strand
ATCCATTATCGCCAGATAAATCACCTTTCTGGCAGAGTCATCAGTTGGGAACAGTTTACGCTTTTTAATCGCTTTACGGATGACGCTGTTCAGTGATTCGATAGCATTTGTCGTATAAATCGCTTTCCTGATATCAGCCGGATAAGCGAACAACGTGTTCAGGTTGTTCCAGTGGCTTCGCCATGAACGGCTGATTTGAGGGTACTTATCATCCCAACGAGTA
>NZ_AUXY01000109.1 GCF_001625695.1 Pseudoalteromonas luteoviolacea H33-S | reverse complement strand
TATCATGAGCGTTCGCTGGCTGAAACAGGCGTTTATCGTTTTAAACAGCTTACGGGTGACAAATTAACAAGCCGCACCTTCAACAGCCAACACACAGAAGTAATGATTAAAGCCAAGGTGATCAACACGATGAACAGGCTAGGTATGCCTGAATATAGGTAAAAATAACAAGGCTGTCAGTAAAGGCCTATTTGATCAACAAGGCCCTGCTGAATCAGTATGTCCTAGTACATAACCATAAAGCAATAATACTATGCGTGAACTGCAGCTGACCGATAGGGTGGTTGGCAAATTTCTACCCTTTTTATACTGGGAATTTTAATCTCTCAGATCTGCAAAAAAGATAATTACCAACGTGAGCTGAAAAGAAATAAAGTATACGTCGGTATTGCTCACAGGATGCCCACATTTAAGCTGTTCTATAGGCATACAGGAATTGATAAGTATCGAGTACAGGTTAAGCATGTTGAACTTCTACGTTTTCTGCAGAATTTCGCTCTGAATCCTGAGCTGGTTTAAGGTTCTAATTAAACAATGTGAGATAGCTCTGCAATGAATGAATTTATCGCTATATTGTTTGTGACAAAGGCTAAGGCTGTAAATGATATTGTTATTTGAATACGTTACTGAAAGCGGTAAAAGAGAAGAATCAAATAATTAGTAATTCGATATCAAGTGATGAGTATCCATCAATCATTGATAACAGAGAACGTTTTAGGGGTTGGAAATTGCCACTGTGTGAGTAAATGTGGAACAAGTACCGTCATAGCCTTTTTGGAAACGATGCTGCTTGCTTTATTTTGTAGTGCAATCGCCCATTAAGTTGGCAAGTACAGTGATAAAAGCAACGACTGAGATGCTCATGGCATTTAGCGACTGAACCTGTATTCGCCGTTGGTAATGGTAGAAAATTTGCAGGTAATGAGCCGATTGACTCCCTATTGAGTGCGGAAATATATTTTGCTTATCTATATCGTTTTGGAAGTGAGGTGTAAATGAAAATTCCGGTAGTTTATTGAAGCTGTGTATGAAGAAAGGAATAGATCAACGAAAGACGGTATTTGAATACATTCAATGTGCTTATTACAGAGTTAGCAGTTGTACTATAAAGTGTTTAGGGCCTAGGTTAACACCTGTTCTTTTTAAGGAATTAGTAATGGCTCTTTGATATTTTCAAAGTGTCTCATTTTTAAGGTGAGTTCAGGCATTAAGAGTGCAAACGTTGGTGAATCAATTGATATTTAATTGAGCTAGGTTTGCACTCATTTTTGCTTTAACGTTCTACTTGCCAATATACTTTTTCAACGTCCAAGTAACCGTTTTCAGCACGGCATCTAGGCACCCATGCATTTTCCCAGTACCTTGAGATATCGAACCACAGTTTTGTATGGGTTGTTTTATCTAAGCAGGTTACAAGGTAGTAGCGAAAATTAGGATCATTGTGATCATAGGCACTCACGTTTGCGCTGATTAACATAGAAGCGCTAAATAACGACAATAGTATTTTTCTATTCATTAATTTTCCTTTTAATTTTTGAACACAAGTAGGGTAGAACCCAAGTACAAGTTAATATGTATAAAAAAAGTAAGTCAATAGTGTTCTTGCTCTACCAGTTTACTGCTGACAATGTGGATTAAAATTTATTTTGAAATTTTGTTATTTATATTTAAACCTTTTCGTTTTTATTAGCGTCAAAGCTTAATGTAGTTAAAAAATAATAAGGATAAAAATGAAGTATTTATTTTCTCTACTGTTGTTATTGTGTGGTTTACTATCTTTTGATTTGTTGGCTGACGATAGAAAAAAAGTACTGATTATCACGTCTAATTTGGTACATATGGGAGATCCAGATAAAAGCGATGCAAGAAACAATTTATGGGAAGTGGCACCGCCATATCATGTTTTTGTAAGTCATGGAGTTGATGTTGATTTTGTCTCACCAAAAGGCGGTAAAGTCGAGTTTCAAATGGAAGCCTACGGTATCAGTGCCTATACCATGAAATATGAAGGCTTTACTGAAAAAACCAATAATACTTTGAGTCCATCTCAAATTGACCCAAGCCAATATTGGGGTGTGTATATAGGTGGTGGCTACGGCCCATTATTTGACGTAGCAAGCAATAAAGATTTGCAAAAAATCATCGCCGATATTTATGAGGCGGGTGGCATTGTTGGTTCAGCGGGACATGGCGCTGGTGCATTTTCAAATGTAAAGTTGTCTTCAGGTGAGTTTATGATTAAAGGTAAAAAAGTCGCGGGCTTTCCAAATTCGACTGAGCGACGTAAAAGCTGGGCAAAGCAAGGGACCTTATTGCCATTCTTAGTTGAAGAGCAATTAAATAAAAATGGTGCGATTGCGCAAAACAAAAACACGATGAAAGATAAAAAAGCAGTGATTAAAGATGAGCGTATTGTCTCTACGATGTTTATGTATTCCGCTGCAATTGTGGCTAAAGAAATGATGTTGGCTAAGTAATGACCGATATTATAATGCTCAGCACCTATGCTGCTGAGCATTATATCGTTGTTTTAGTTTACGGTGATGAATTGAAAGGTTTCATGGTAGAGCCCGTCATTGTCATAGGCTACAAATGCCACTCTGTATTCCCCAGCTACTGGGAAGGTAAAAGTTTCCTTCACATTACCCGGCAGGTAGAGGCCATCGACGCCAAAGTTCCATAGTCTTTCGGTTATTTGTCCATCAGGATCAGTTGAACTGGATGAGTCAAACTCACATGTGAGATTGCTGCACTGATAGGTGAAGTTGGCAATTGGTAGATATTTACCATCCAAGTCGAATACGGCATGTTTTACTGCTGAGATATCATTGGCATCTTCTACCACCAGCGTGACGTAATAAGTGCCTGCCATTTCATGAACATATTCTATCTTTTCACCTGAGTACTCTTGGCGGTATGTTTCAGATCCAATAAACCAACGGTACTTTAAGCCTGGTTTATCATCCGTGCTTTTTGATGCGTCAAATTGGCAAGTACCATAAGTGCAAGTCGGGGTAAAATCGGCAACTGGCGCTTGATTTTGTGTACTTGCATCATCATCAATCGTCAAGTATTTCGCATATTTAACGCCCCATTGACCGGTAACATCTTGAGCTTTAAGTATTAAAGTGTAACGACCATCATCCCAGTCACTTGTATCGAGTGCGTAGTTTAACTGTTCTTGCGGTGAGTCATAAATGCCGTCGGCTGCAGGGAGTTTAAGCCTTTGTACAATGCCTTCACCTTGCTTTTTAATTATCAGTTTAACTTTTTTGATCGCTTGGCTTGGTGGTAATGGTGTATAAGTTTGTCTACCAAAGAAGTCATCATAAATGCCTGCGGTTAAATTGATGGGGGTACCTGGTGGTATTGCCACATTGCCGGCTCCTTCTAATTTATAATCAAGTATCTGAGGGCCGCCTGATATTTTGTAAGGGGCTTTTGCAACTTTTGCTGCGTAAATCAGGGACTTTAATGTGTTTGGGAAGATCTCACCTTCAAAATTGCCACAGTGCTCAAAAAACTCTCTTCCCAGTTCATAGGTAAAAGATGCAACACCTAATTGGCCATAGGCATAGCCGTCGGCAGAACCGCTAACATGAAAGCGATTGCCTACCTGAAACGCCGCATAGCCATTATAGGCAGCCAGTCGATGTCCTAACATGGATAAACCCGTTGAATTGGGTGGAGGAGTACGTAAGTGTGACCATGGCCACATGATCATACCGCCATGACTATGGATATCAATAAATAGCCCTGCGGTATCCAGCGGCGCTGCGTCTGTGTCTAGCTCTCCGCGATTATCTTCAAAAATACTGTTGATGTAGCTTTGTATAACTTGTGTCTCTGGTTCTGATGCCGCTACTGGGCCTTGGTATGTATTAGAGCATTGTTCATCTGAGGAATAGGGTGTTGAGTTCCAGCCAAAGTCGAAATTACGATTCAAGTCTGCACCGATTTGCTCTTCGTTCGTGGCGCAATAGGCGGTGTTGGTGTTCTTTCGCCATAACTTACCAAGCTCTGCATATTTTCGACCGTCAGGGTTGGCTATTAGTAAAATATGAATTTCTCTCTGGTTTAAAATCCACTTGATATCAGGGTTCGTGCGTCTATTTTCTAACAGGTGCTGTGCAAACTTGATGGTTGTTGCACCTGCTGTATATTCTCTGGCATGCAGAGCGCCTTGCATATACATAGTGGGGAGTTTTTTATCTTTGTTTCTTTTTTTATTTTTTATCACCAGCACTGTGAGGTCGTGGCCGCCAAGACCCTGTTCTTTTTTCCATGACTGCCCAATACGCTTTAACTCGACAAAGTTTGGATATTTTGCGGCGAGCTGTTCGGCAAGTTCATATGTTTCTTCAAGCGTTGGATAACATGGAAAATTAGGTATTCCAGATACTTGGGCCGGAGTTGGTGTATTTTGACTTGCTTTAACCAATGCATTTGCTGCACGGTTTATCGGTTGAGGTGGCGTGTGTTCTAAAATGATGTCGCCAGAGGAACGAGCGGATAAAAACTCTTTATCGCTGAGCGAAACAATAAGCGCATTGTGCAAGGTATCGACAATTTGCCCATGGTACTTTCTCGCATATTCAATCCTCTGCTCTTCATTGGCAAAATAGACAGAATAGTCTTTATACATGTGTTGCGATGAGCTGACACTGTCTGTTGAACTAGTGTGCGCATGTAAGGGGAGTGTCACTGAGCCAAGAGCTAGCAACATGCTTGTTGTTATTAGTTTTTTTAACATTTTATCTCCTTCAATTGTGAGCGGGTAGTGTAAATATTTCAGGTTAAACAGGTCTCCTTTTTGATTTATTTTGTTACATATATTGATGGGGGTGTAAAATGTTATTTTCTATTAATTTGGAGTTTTTTGATTAAAAATGTGCTTTTTTAAGAGCGATAATTTATCACTTTTTAAATGGCTTTTTGATTTTATATCTCACCTTATCAATATATTACCGTTTTTACTTTTCTATTTTTTAAAATGTTTTAATTCTATGGTATGTCATGATTTTAGCTGTTTTTTTATTAATATATTTATCGGTATGGCTGATCTTAAATGTACTTTGATTGGTTTTTAGCTTTTTTATCATGATTGAATACGTGGTTGTAGACGGCGAGGAGGGCAGATGTTGGAGTTAGTTTTTGGGTTTATTTAAGTAGCGCGATTATTCCCATATGTACTTTTACCTGAAAGTAATGCTTAACTCATTTATAATCTAGAACAACTTTCTTGTTAGGCGTAACCTAGTCTGTTGTTACCCCGTTATGACGAATATTAAATTTTAGTGGTGGTTAAGTATGCTTAAGGGTATTCATCATATAGCAATTATTTGCACTGATTATGCAGTTTCTAAGGCTTTTTACACAGAGGTACTAGGTTGCAAAGTACTTGCGGAAAACTATCGTGCGCAAAGGCAGTCGTATAAGTTAGATCTAGCATTACCCGATGGCCGTCAAATAGAGCTGTTTTCATTTCCTCACCCACCCAAACGCCCAAGTCGACCTGAAGCCGCAGGGCTGCGCCATTTGGCATTTCAAGTTGAAGACATAGATGCTGTGATTGCGCATTTACACGCACATAATGTTGCAACTGAGCCGGTTAGAGTGGATGAATATACACATCAGCGCTTTACCTTTTTCCAAGACCCTGATGGGCTACCATTGGAGTTATATGAGGTGAAGGCTTGATGAGCCTGAAGTGTTAACTGTACTGCGGTCATTGAAAAAGATAGAGGTAAAGTGTCGACCACTATCTTTTAAGCACAGATGCATTACCTAGCGCGGTGTTTTAACATGTTCAATGCGCTGTTTGTCTATCTTAATCCAAGCTTGCTCGCCGATATACTTAGTTTTCCAGCTATAGTTTAGATCGGGTTTTATGGCGGTGATCTTTCCCATTTCATTACGCACGATTTGAAATGTTTCGCCTTCCTCACCATCTAATAACCTGAGTGTGTTTTGTGATATTGCTTTGAGGCTGAAAATAAAATGATTTTCACTTCTTGCAATTATGATCTCTCCTTGAAGAATGAGCTCAAACATGTGTCCTTGCTGGGTTTTGTAAAAGCCAAGTAAGGCACTTTTGTCTTGTTTATTCAGCTCGTACGGAGCCGCTTGTATAAAGTTTGTGATGGCACGAATTCGATGGATCGGGTTAAATGTTCGGTTAGGAAAGTGCAGCTTGAAGAACGAAGTAATTTGCTCGTGTTGCGCGATTTTCTCTGGATTTAATCCTTGATTTACTAACTTGGTCACTAAGCTTTTGAGGGCATGACTGTGCTGTATTTGCTCAACAATATGTATTTTGTTAAAAAGCAGCTCGTTTTTATAGGTGCCACCGGGAACGATCACCGTGTTTTCGTCGATGAAGCTGAGCGTTTTTTGCAGGCCATTTATGTGACCCGTTAAACCTTTAGGGCCCAAATAAGTGAGCCAATCATGCCTAAAACTATCCGCGGTAAACAAAACGTTAGCATCTTCTAAGAGAATATTTATCTGGCCATACGAATGCCCCTCACTTTTGATCGTCCGTATATTTTGCCCGCCAAAATACATACTAAACTCATCTCCAATGAGCATTTGGGTGTAAACATCGCGATATTTCAACGCTTTGTGCGAGATAATGGTGGCCCCTTTGTCTGCAAAGTGTTTATTTAGTTGGGTATTGTTACCATCATAGTTACTGTTGATAACGTATTTAACGGGTAAAGGGGATATCTTTTCTAGCTCAGCTTCAAAGTTTTTCACATCATAGGCAACCATGCTGTTGATCAATAGCAATCCATCTTTGCCTACGACGATGCCAAATCCTAAATTCATGGTTTTCCAATGTTTTGTCAAAATATGTACATTGTCGCTTAGTTTTTTGTGTGAGTAATTAGCATGTGCTTTGACCCAAGGTGCGATCACGAGTGATGCCATCATTGCCAGTTTGAAGAATGTATTTCTCAAAGATGTGTCCTCTATGTTATCTCGTTGCCACTATTTTCAATATGATGTTTAACAGTGCAATGAAGGGAAGCTGATGCTTTGCTGTGGAAAAATATTTATATTTTTATCATGGGGTTATTGATTATTCGGTTAAGAATTTATGGCGCAAAAATGATGACATAGAGGTACAAGCGTGTTAAAAAATGGTCGGTATTGGGCCGCATTGGGATCAGGTTGGCTAGCGGTTAGGGATATGATTGAGTTAGAGAGAGCCTTGCTTTGAAAGAGTTTTACATTAATGAGTTCCACGTAGATATGTACCGCTCTCAAATTCGTGTTGACGGCAAAGTACATAGTGTCGAGCCAAAAGTCTTGCAAGTGTTGGCTCTTTTGGCAGAGCATCAAGGCGAGGTTGTCACACATGAGCAATTTTTAGCGCAGATATGGCCAAACATGGTGGTTGGCCCAAATGCCATCCAACGCTGTATTGCACAGTTACGCAAAGTACTCAATGATGATGTCAAAACGCAAGCCTTAATTATGACTCACCCAAAAATTGGGTATAGTCTAATACCAAGTGTGCAATGGACTAAACGAGCCGTAAAAAACGACTTATTAATGAATGCGTGTCCAAGCAAACAAGCCCTATCAGAAAGCACAGCTGGACCTCCGTTCAAAAAATGGGGGTTGGGAGTCGCGATTTTATTTGTTGTTAGTCTACTTACTTGGCAGTTAATGCCACCGATGAATAACGCAGAGCGTGTGCTTAGGATCAATAAGCTTGAGGCGTTAACCGCAACAGACTACAGAGAGATCAAACCCAGCTTTTCACCCGATGGCCGCTATATTATTTTTCAACGTCATTTAGGTGGTTGTCAGAATGAACTATGGGCGAAAGACCGAAAAACCAATCGAGAGTACCGATTAACCAAAGAAGTTGGTTACTACGGTGCGCCAAGTTGGTCGCCAGATGGTCAGCAAGTGGTTTTTTCAAGTGTTGCAGCGTGCCAGCAAACGCAGCAGTTGACCGGCTGTAGTGAACTTCGTGCATTGTCGTTTTCAGTGGCGAAAACACAAGCGCAGCAATCTCGGCGTTTGCTAGCCTGTGATGGTAACGATTATGATTCTCCAGTATGGATAGCAGATGACAAAATTGCATTTATTAATAGAGGATCTGAGGAAGAACACGTTGGTATCTTGTCGTTAAAAGATAATAAGGTAAGCGTTCTTTACAAGCCGGAAGATAAAACGCTTTATTTTCTTGATTATGGATATATGCAAAATAAGATTGCGATATCAGAGCGCGATGCCATCAATCGATTTAGCTTGGTTACGATAGACATGGAGACACAGGCACAAAATCGCATTGAACTTGAGCCAAACCCCCAGCATAAATACGCTAAGTTTTGGCAGCTGAGTTGGCATCCGAGTGAAGAGTCACTGATCACCGCTGCAAATAACGGTTTGTACAAAGTTGATATGAATGGGCAGTTTCATGCTTACACTTTGCCAATGGCCGAGCATATTTATACACCCAAGTTTCACCCTAATGGCCATACTTTAGTTGCCTCTATGGGGGCGTTTGATTACGACCTTGGGTTTGGCAATATTCATCACTCTGAACTAACAAGCTTTGCGCGTAGTACTCAAAACGAGTTTAATGCGCAGTTGCAATCAAATGGGGAGCATATCGCGTTTATCTCTGATCGCAGTGGTTCGAGGCAAGTATGGCTGGCGGCAAAAGAGCGAGCATCAGACGTCATGCCTTTACAGCTTAGTCAGTTTACTAAAAACCACTATTTACAAGATTTTGTTTGGTCACAAAACGCCAGTGTAATCATTGCCGCAGCGGGACATTCGTTACATTTATTGGATTTAAATGGGGAGCATACAAGTATTGCGACCCCGTTTGAAATTGTTGACGTTTATCAGGCGCTGAGTGAAAACCGCGTGTTACTAAAAGCGGTCGTGAATGACGCGTTTAAACTGGTTTTGTATGATTACAGTAGCCATGAATATAGCTTGTTTACAGCTAATAAAGTGAACAGTGCTCGAGTTGGTAGTCAGAAGCAGCTTTATATACTCAATGAAAATGGCAACATTTATGTGAATCATGGTTCTGATTTGAGCTCGCTGATTGATACGGCAACATTAGGTTTAAATCAACTTCTCGATGTGCAAGGTGAGCTGATTTTTGCTGCTTCAAGAAATGGCAAAATTTGGCAGGTTAATATGCAAACTCAAGTAAAAACTGTGCTGTATGAAGGGCCAAGAAATATCGATATATTCTCAGATTTCAATCCCAAAACTGGCGATGTGTTATTTTCACACTTGGCGTCCAGTAAAAATGAGATAGTGGTATTAGAGTAGTCAATCGCTTGCAACTTATGACACTATAAAATGCAGATTAATAAGGCAATTGAGACGACTTAAAAGGAGTGAGTAAAATGGCGATTATCCGCGTGGCAACGCAATCTGACTTAACTGGTTTAGTAAAGCTGTTTAAAGAGCTCAGGCCTCATGATCCAGAAGCGTCTCATGATGCTTTAATATCAGGTTGGAAAATCATTGAGCATGATGAAAATAACCACTTTATTGTTGCTGAATTAGACGGTGAGATAGCATCCACCTGCCAGCTGGCGATAGTAACGACACTAACTAATGGTGTGCGGCCGTTTGCCGTTATTGAGCATGTTATTACTGGGGCGCAATTTCGGCGCAGAGGACTGAGTGAAAAGGTCATAGAGGCTGCTGTTGAGCTGGCTTGGCAGCAAGGGTGTTATAAAGTCATGTTGTTGTCTGGTGAAACTCGAACTGCCGCCCACGGGGTATATGAAAAAGTAGGCTTTATCTCAGGGACTGAACGCGGCTTTGTGATTAAGAATCCTCACCTCGATAAAAATTAATGCTTTATATTTGAGTTTGAAAAGGGAGAGATGGTGCTAAAACAGCTATTCAAGTGGCAAGTTGGTCGACAAAAATCTGGCTATCATAAAATGTTACTTATGGGCGCACATTGGCCTGTTAAGTTTGATGTTTATTTACTTAAGTTCCCAGAAGGCTGTGAAGTGCCTAAGCATGTTGATGAAGTCTCTTCAGGCCGTCACTTTAGATTGAATCTCGTATTGAAAAAAGCCAACAAAGGTGGCGAGTTTGTGTGTCAGTCGCCACTTTATGAATCTGACAGAGTAAAGCTGTTTCGACCTGATCGCTGTATACATTCTGTGTCTAGGGTAGAGAAAGGAGAGCGGCTGTTACTCAGCATCGGTTGGATCCGATGCTGAGCACATATGAGTTAGGCACCAATACGGCATATCTCATCTGGGATGAATAAGTTGGGGCTGTATGGGTCGAGCACAGGTGTAAGTAGCTCGTTGACTTGACCTTCATAGCTATTATTGATGACCTGATTGTCTGAGCTGATGGTGACCATATCTAAGCACTTCACTGGCTCATTAAAATCAAATGTATGTAGGTCCACCCAAATGGTGTTGGCGGTACGAGCATTACTAAAGTAATATTTTTGCTCGCTGTGATTGACTAACGTTGTCCAAAGCGTATTTGAAATGTTTGGGCTTTCAGTCATTTGCACATTATATCCAAGCGGTACACAGGCATTCGCCACAACTGATTTTGCTTGAGCGAGTGCTTCATCATGGCTGGTCGGGGCATTCATATGGCTAATATAGAATAATGCGCGTTCAAATCTGTCTGCAGAAAATGGTCCACCCGGTATGGTGTGACTGGCGGCAATATTTTCATCTGACCATTGCCACTTCCAATATGCATCAATTTTTAATTGCTGGTCATAACTAGGGTCGTTGGTCATCACGACATACTCATCTTTGCTGTGAATGTAAAACTGACCGTTGTACACTTCGATGATAGCAGAGTTACCTGTTACATCCGATACAGATAGGTGTAATGTTGCAGGTTTGCCGTCACTGTTTGGCACATCTGCTGACACCAACTCAATTTTTTGTTGCTCGAATTCGCTGACAACTTCTTTTACAAAAACGAAATTATCTAAAACATATTGCACCCAACGCAGCACGCTCAGTTGTCCTTCTTTGCAAGGCTGGTCTTTCGCATAGGTGGCATTGCAATCGTAGAGTACGTTTGCGGCCAGACCCATAGAGTTCATGCCATCAGAAGACGCCCAGCCACTTTGCTCGTCACCGACCATTGCAACGACACTGGCATATTTTGAGCACCATTTTAGCGCTTTTTCGTTATCTTTTTTGTTATCAGAAATGGGCATGCCTATTTTGTTTAGGCCTTTATCAAAGGTAAATAAGCTAGTAGGTAAAGGGAACATCCAGTCCATGTTTCTAGCTGTTGCAATGTACTTGCGATTGAGGTTATTTAGCACTCGAGTACACATCGACTTTCTCCTTAAACACGCTTGATACGTGATGAGTATGGGTTAATATCGTCTTTGATAGTAATCCTGAGTGCCAAGAAAAAACATTACACTTTATAACAGCTTAATTAGAGCATGGTTGATCAAAAGTCTTGAAAATGTTGCAGTAAATAGTCGATGGCCAAACGCGCACGTAGCGGCTGAAATTGACGGTTTTGATATACAATCCAACTCGTTGCGCCCGAACTCCAAAATGGCTTTAAAATAGGCGTCAGTTGCCCTGCCTCAATGGCGCTGTCAAAAGTACGTTCTGGCATATAGGCGATACCAAGCCCTTGCATGCAAGCAGACACCACAACGTTCGCATTGTTGCTGCGCCAGTTTCCCTTTACCTTGTACCCTTGCTTTGTGCCATCCACTAAAAATGACCATGTATCGTTATTAGCAATAATACAGTTATGGTGTTTAAGCTCAGACGGGTGAGTGGGTGTCCCGTTTTGGGCTAAGTATTCGGGGCTTGCCACAGCCATCATTGAGCGGCTGATGAGCTTGCGAGCAATTAAATTTGAGTCATGGAGCTCACCATAGCGAATGGCGAAGTCGATGCCATCTTCAACAAAATTAACCATACGGCTGTTAAAGTCGATTTCGATGGACAGTTCAGGGTGAAGCTTGGCAAATGCCATCAGTGCAGGGGCGATGTAATTTTCAGCAAAACCGCCTGCGGCACTGACGCGTAAAGTGCCGCTTAAATTAAATTGTTGCTGTGCGAGTTGCTCATTGGCTTGTTGCAAGCCAGTGATCAGCTGCTTGCATTGCTGATAATAAAAGACGCCATTTTCTGTGAGGTTGATTTGTCTTGTTGTTCTGGCAAACAGGCTACAGCCTACACGTTGCTCGAGTCGAGAAATTTGTCGACTGATATGGCTGGTGCTGCAATTTAGTACTTTTGCAGCTGATGAGAACCCGCCGCTTTCAGCAACCGCTACAAATTCAAAAACACCATCAAAGCTATCCATTAAAAAAACGCCTACTCTTAAGTTTAAATTTGATAAATGAGAGAACTATTTTTGCTAAATAGCAAAAGAGTTTCACTGATTTAGCTAATTATCATTTATTTGGAAAAAATATACAGTACTAATCAAGATAACTTAAGCCAAAGGACAGTAGAGATGAAAAAAGTTCTGATCCCAGTCACTAATCATGCCACGTTAGGAGATACTGATCAGCCTAACGGAACGTATGCTCCTGAACTCACTCACGTTGTTGCAGTGCTCAATGCCAATCACATTGAGTTTGATATTGTGTCACTCAAAGGCGGTAAAGCGCCGTTATACGGCACAGATGCAGAAGGTGACCAAGTAAATAGTGATATTCTGGCAGATACGGCATTCATGCAAAAAGTTGACAATACGCAACCGATTATTGACGTAAACATAGATGATTATGACGCTATTTTTTACCCAGGTGGTTTTGGTTTGTTAAGCGATTTAGCCACAGACACAACTATGAGTAGTTTGGCAGCAAAACACTATGAATCGGGTGGTTTGATTGCGGCGGTATGTCATGGGCCGGCGGCTTTATTGCCTATCACGTTAAGTAATGGCAAAGCGTTACTGGCAGACAAAAAAGTCACGTCATTCACGCGAGAAGAAGAAGTCGATTTTGGCACCATTAACGACATTCCATTTTTGTTAGAAGAGTCACTAACAAGATTGGCGGCGCAGTTTAATAAAGTACAGCCTTGGCAGAGCTTTACAATAGAAGACGAGAGAGTGATCACAGGGCAAAACCCGGCCAGTGCGCACGCAGTCGGCGAGTTACTTGTGAATAAACTGACTGGGTAAGGAGCTAAGTAATGATTACCGTTCACCATTTGAATGAGTCTCGCTCGACACGGGTTATTTGGTTGCTTGAAGAGCTCAAAATGCCTTTTGAGGTTGTGCATCATCAAAGAGATGAAAGTACCAAGTTAGCACCGCCTAGTTTAGGTGAAGTACACCCACTAAATAAAGCCCCTGTGATTGAACATAATGGTCACGTATTGTGTGAGTCAGGTGCCGTATTGGAGTACATTCTAGATCAAAGTAGTGAAGGTTTGCTTCGTCCAGCTAAAGACGACGATACTTACTATGCGTACTTAGAGTGGCTGCATTTTGCAGAAGGTTCGCTCGGGCTGCCGTTGATCACCTATTTGTTGATGCAAATGGAAGCTCGTTCGGGTGACGCGCCATTAGATGGATATATTGCGAAAGAATTGAGTTTAGATCTTGGTTACATTGATGAGACCTTGGCTAAGCGAGCGTATTTTGCAGGTGATGAGTTTAGCGCTGCAGATATCATGATGACGATTTCACTAGAAATAGCAGGCAGCTTAAAGCTACTGGAAAATCGACCCCATATTCAAGCTTATTTAACTCGTGTTCAAGCACGGCCTGCCTATCAAAAAGCGCGCACTTTTGGATAAATAAAAAGAGCTGAATTCAGCTCTTTGTATTTAGTGTATTGATGCAATGCTCTGGCTTATCTTTTTTGAGCGTTTGGTGCATTGCTCAATATTATGCATGACGACGTTCAGCTTTTCTTCGAGTCCCTCAATGTGCAACCAAGTATTAAATAACTTGCTGACAGCCTGCTGCTGCGCCTTAGAGCAGGATGTAATGAAGCTATATGGAAACCACTGTAATGAAGCCGGCGTAATTCGAGCAATGATTTTATCTTTTCTTTTTGCGATTAAATCGGCAGCAATGACTCTGAGAGCAGGATTGAAAGCCGGATATTGAAAGTTCACGTCGATGACCATGCCTTTTGTCGCATCGCTAAGAAGTAAGTCATAGTACAGTTTCACTTTCTCGGCATTATTCACATATCCCAGTGCTGGTAACATGCTGTCTTTTACCTGACTGGGCATTTGCTTAAACTGTGTGACTAACTGTTGGTACTGAGCATTGGTTGTGCTGCTTGCAAGCACGGCAATCATTTTATCTAAATGCGGGTGCTGCTGACTATTTGGCCTGTAGTAATACTCTTTTGCTGTTTTTATTGCATCAGGTGCTTTTAAGTAAAGGCCAAAAAACTGTAATACGTCTCCACCATATGGCTTTTTAAGCAGAGTCTCCCAGTCTGGTTGGTGCGTGATCTGTGCACTTAAATAGCGAGCGAATGGCTGTTGATGGCCAAGCTGTATATGGTCAATAAATACGTAGTGCAATTCGTTGATGAGTGTATTGGCCTGTTCTGAGTCTAGTGGCAGTTGGTTTAATTCCCGCACCACACTGTCAATATACGCCATGTATTCAATGTGGCCACTGATTGCCATAGATTGTTGATTATCCCGATAGGAGGCCTGCTCGGATGGACTGAGCTTGTCAAAAGGAAACTCTTTAAGCCCTGTACCATCAATATAACGAAAATAGCCAGCACCATTTGTATCTAGGAATATGCTTTGGACGTTGGCGGGGAGGGTAATCTTAAGTTCAGCGCCTTCTAATATCAGCTTTTGTGTGGAGACTTGTTTTCCATCCCATAACTTTAGTGATACTGGAACTGTCCAGAGCATATCGTTTCTATCTAATAAATCGTTTTGTGCTAATACATAATGATCACCTCTTTTGGAAATGGTTACCAGTGGGTAGCCGGTGTTTTGGGTGAAACTGGTGATCATGTTTTGTAGTTTAGTCTCGGGTAATAGGGCTAAAAACTGGTCCGTACTGACATTTTTACCGGCAAATTTTTTCACGTAAAGTTGTAAACGCTGTTGCAGTGCTTCAGCGCCATAAGCTTGTTCAAGCATTTCTAAAATAGCGCGGCCTTTGGTGTAATAAAGTTGACCATATGCCACTGTATCTTCACGTGTTTTAACATCAAAAATCAGTGGGATTGCATGCTGGTTATCGTCATTGAATGCCTTTGCTTGCGGTACATGTGTGCAAGATGCGGTGTCTGGATAGAGAGTCTTAACCACCTTCGCGGCAATAAACTCAGTAAAAGATTCATTAAGCCAATAATCATCGTACCATGCCATGGTTATGTCGTTGCCAAACCAACTGTGGGCGATTTCATGGGCAATGAGCTTTTTAAACTGACAATGTGCACGCAAAGTTGCATCTGAGGAGGGGACTTGATTTTCATTTAATGCCACTAAACCGAGATTTTCCATCGCTGCAATGCCACCAAAATTGCCTATTACAAAGTCGAGCCTTTGGAAAGGGAAGGGGCTTTGTAAATAATCTTCGATAAAGGAGACGGAATCTACGACAACTTTATCAAAATAAGGAGGCAGCATAGCTTTATGACTCACAGGGCTGTATACCATGGTATTGAGATTGTTTTTAGTTAGTTTCTGCTGTGCAAATTGACCGACTGCCAGTGCAAGGATATCGGTATTCATTTTTGGAGTTTTATTGAACTGAGTGACTTTTGCATCACCCTCGTACGTGACAGAGCTTGCTTGGGTGTTGTGAAGTACCGTATATGATTTTGGCGTTGTAACGTTAAAGCTAAATGTCGCTTTTTTATCTGGTTCATCCAGTGTTGGAAATACTCTGCGCGCTTCCATCGATTGGAACTGTGATAGTAAATACACTTGACCTTTGTCATTTTGAACTCGATACAATCCCTCCACATGGTCAGATATTGCAGCTCGGTATTTTATTTTAAGCGTTGCATCGCCTTTGATTTCTATGGGTAATGCATGGGTGACAATTTCATACTGATTTGGCTTTGTTATATTGAGTGGCCACTTTTTACCTTGATAAACAAGTGAGGCCTGTGTGATATCAAGGCCTTTACTGTGGTATGCGAGCGATTTAGTGGGTATTTCGAGTATCAGGTTGAGTTCAGTCGAGCCTGAAAAAGTGGGGCTACTGGGATCGATTTGTAAGTTTACTGACTGATGCTTTAGGTGGACATGCGTTGGCAATCGATAATCGACATCTGCTGTCGCGATGGCGAGCCACGAATTCATTATCAGAATCAGTGTAAAAATATACATTTTCAACCGCATTGTATCCCCATTAAGTTTTATTATTGTTGTGCATGAGAGAGGCTTAAGAACAAGCTTTGCCTGAACTAGTGTACAAGGCCTAGATATAACTAGTACATAATGAAGGGTTTTTAAAGGTTAATTTAATACTAAAGGCTGTATTTTATAACTTTGAAAGACGCTTGCTCTGTCGATATTTGCTTTGTCATAAATGGCGAACTTAACTAAGCTTTCTATAAGAGCGATTTATTTAGGCGGCAAAATGGTCCTGTTGTTGCGAGCATTGACTGTTGTATATTTATCCGTTGGTTTTGCTTGCCATGCTGCGCTTAAGACTGTGTCGGTTATTACCTTACCTGATTATGCGCCATTTGGTTTTTTAGATAATGGTGATACGCATGTTGTGCGAGTAGCACCGGGTGAAGACAGCCCTGTATTTAAAGGCTTTGCGTGGGATGTAGTCCGTGAGAGTTTTCATGAAATGGGTTATACCGTGGAGCTATGGGTTGTGCCCTGGGCCAGAGCACTGACTTATCTCGATAATGGCCGTGTTGATTTGATATTCCCCGTTAGCATCAGCGAAGAACGCCTTAAGATATATCGATATTCAAAAGAGTATGTTAATACAGTCTATTACCGTATATATGTATTAAAAGAGCAACCTATTGAGTGGGACTCGCTCGCTACGTTCGATGGTAAAACCATTGCACAAATGCGTGGCTTTAATTACGGTGCTAAATGGGCTCAGGCAACTGACATTAAAAAGTATGATGTTGGTGGCATATTTCAAGGTTTTGAGATGTTAAAAAGTAAACGCGTGCATGGCTTTGCTGGATATGAAGGGGTCTGGGATATTGTACTGCAGCAACATAATTTAGAGAATGAAATTGTCAAACTCCCCATGTTTGATAGCAATAAAGAGTTTATCGCTGCGTCATACGGCAATCCGATGGCAAAAAAACTTTTAAAACAGTTTGATTTGGGCAGGCAGCGGATCACAGAAAACGGCACAATGACGAGGATAAAACATAAGTGGTCAGCAGTGCTCAGTGAGCAAGTTGAAGCACCTGTACAGCGAAACTAATGTAAACTTTGTGATTTTTTATTAAGTATTCTAGCCGTTTGCCGATACCCTAAGATGATTGAATAATAAGGATTATTATGAAAGTATCGTCTGCAAATGGTGTATTGAGTTACGCCTCTGTGCCAATGAGCCCCTCTTATGATAAACCGCACAATAGCGCTGTGAGTGCGGATACGGTGTCTTTGTCTAAGCAAGCTATCAATCGCCATCCACTTTTAAGCAAACCTGCGTTTATTCAAGGTGCCGCAGATTTATCAGGGGGCGCACAGCGCAATGAAGCTGGTGAGGTGACAAGTTATAGTGGTTTGTCATCACAAGCGCAGGTGGAGGATTTTATGGCAATCTTTGAGAGAATGTCATCCTCGCATCAAACTAAGCTGCGTTACTTGCCTGTGGATGAGTCATTTTTAACGTTAGCTTATAAACTCACTGACCAGCAAATTGAAACTGTGATAGACAGCGCCTTTGCACTGTCAAAGCAATATGTGTCTCAGCAACAGAGCGGCCAAGAGCCAGTTAGTGATTACATTAACAATCTCAGCGCTTTATCAGATGATAAATTGGCAGTGACCTTGGATTTAACCAAGTCTGTCTTTGATTTGGGAGAGCAAGAGTTAGCAGATAGGGCACTTAGCAACCGCTATCCTGTTGGGGTTATGTGGGGCACTACAGAAGATAAGCGTTTATATAAACCTGATCAGGCGCACCCTACACATGCGTTTATCACACAAGAACCGCTTGGTGCAAAGATGATTGAAGATTTAACCCATGCGGCTCAAGCGTTCACCATGGATGAACTTACTCAACTGAAACAGGGTATAGAGGGAAGAAGTTACTTGGCGACACGCGGTATTTTGGATATGGCCGCGCTGGTGTCTGACAATGACAATGACAAAGAAAGCCTATTTACATTATTAAGTGAAGAACATGCGCACACGGATGCGCTATTTAGCTTTTTTGGCACTCAGTCAGACAAATTAGCATTTACGTCTTTTTATCATGCAAAGCAGGGCAGTGATATTGATGATGAAAACGTGGTTAAACTTTATTACACCTACAATACCGATTCTGATATGCAGCGCACAGCCATGATGGGTGATATGTTCAAATTGCATAACCAGCAAGGACTCGAGTTCGTCAATGATGCAGTCAATATGTTGCAACTGACGAATGCGTCACAAAGAAGTGATATATGGCAGCAGTGGCAGGGCGAGACTACTGGCGCTGATGCTGTGTCTTTAGATGATTTAGCGCTGCAAATCGAGGCGAGTAAAGAAGATGAAGGCGATAAAAAGCAGCAACTGCGTAATGAAATACGTGAAAGCTTTAAATGGAACTTTGCAACCGGATTTGATAGCGCCCTCGATGAGATTAGGGTTTCAAAAACCAATAAACCAGAGCAATGATTTGTTGGTTTGAGAGCGGAACATTTGGCTAACATGAGCAGACTAAATGTTCATTTTCTAAAAAGTTGAATAAGTTTTAACTTGATCTATCAGATTCGATTAGTAGGATTCAGCAAAATATGACAGTCACTTAAGTGTCAACATTGGACTTTGAGGCGTAACTCGTTCCTGCCCCAAAGCGTGTTTTGTTAATTTTTAGAAATTTTAAAAGACGAAATTCACTATACAACAACTTATCTTTTAACTCTTCTATTTACGGGAAAGTACAATTAATTACCAGTTGTGTGAAAGTTGAATAGATATTCTCCCGTGTGATAAAAATAATCCTCGCTGTATACACTTCATGGTATATTAACTATCGGATGAATTAGGCAGCAATATCATGTTGAGTACCAGTAAGCAAAGGATAACAAAGTGCATATTAGTAGATTAAACCTAGTTAACTACCGTAATTTTAAGAACGTCAAACTTAACTTTAATAAAGGTATCAACACTGTAATTGGCGAGAATGCATCAGGTAAGACCAACTTATTTCGTGCAATGAGATTGCTGCTTGATAACTCCATGCCTAGGTCGTCGACAAAACTGTCTGAGGGTGATTTCTGTAGATCGCTAGGTAGTTGGAAAGGTCACTGGATTATTATAAGTTGTGAGTTCGATGATATTTCTAGTGATGAAGCGAGCCAGTCACTGTTCCTCCACGGAAATGGGAACATTGAAGGCGAAGAAGAAATAGTAACCAAAGCAACTTATAACCTCATATTCAGACCTAAAGCTCATATTCGCCAAGCTATCTCAACAATCACCGAAGGCGACACTACAGCGTTAGAAGAGTATTTAAATGATATCTCAATAGATGACTATGAAACGGTTTTAACTGGGAAAAGTACTGCGAACTTTGCTGATCCAGAAGTATATAAAGCTATTGTTGGTGACTTTGATGCTGTTGTTTTTCCGAATGAATTAAACAACCCAGAAATTGGGATACGACTACCATATATCCTAAATATGCCGAATGAGGTTTCATTCACTTTCATCAAGGCACTGAGAGATGTGGTTTCAGACTTCCACAACAATAGAACAAACCCACTGCTAACACTGTTAAAAAATAAATCGGGTGAAGTTTCCCAAGAGGATTTTCAACCAATAGCTGAGTTGATTGGTACTTTGAATGAGAATATTGAAGGACTAAATGACGTTTGTGATGTTCGAGATGACATAGCATCAACGGTAGATGATACAGTTGGAGATACGTATTCTCCAAATTCAATTTCGATCCGCTCAAGCTTAACAGATGATTCAGACCAGCTATTCCAATCCTTGAAGCTTTTTGTTGCAGAGTCAAATGATGAGCATGAAGGTGCTATTCATGAAATGAGCTTAGGTGGCGCTAATCTTTTATACCTCACATTAAGAATTTTAGAGTTTAAATATCAAAGAGCTAATCAATCAATCGCAAATTTTTTATTGATTGAGGAACCAGAAGCTCATATTCATACGCATATTCAAAAGTCATTATTCGACAACATCAAATACGAAAATACTCAAATTATATATTCGACCCATTCATCACATATTTCAGAAGTTAGCAATATAAAAAACATGAACATTATTGGTCTGGTAGATGGAAACTGTGAGGTTTTCCAACCTGCTAAGGGGCTAACCAATGAGCAAACTGGCTTCGTTCAGCGTTATCTAGATGCTATTCGAAGCAATCTATTATTCGCGCGAAGTGTCATTCTAGTTGAAGGGGATGCAGAAGAGATCCTAGTACCAATTTTGTTTAAAAAGTCAACAGGTATAAGCTTGGATGAAATGGGAATTAGTCTTGTCAATATAAGAAGTACAGGATTCGAAAATATCGCAATGCTCTTTAATGATGAACGTATTAGGAAACGTTGCAGTATTATTACTGACCTCGACTCTGCGTTTTTTGATACTGAAATCCAAGAAGAGGATAGTGAGCCTTTAAAGAAGAAAAAGAGAAAAGCTAAAGGTTCAGAAGAGTCAGGCGCTAACCGTAAACTTATACTTGATGAGTTCTGTGATAATAACTCTTGGTTAAGCCCTTTCTATGCGGAACACACCTTTGAAGTGGATTTTATTAAGTCTTCAAATAGCGTATATCTTAAAAATGTTGTTGAAGACGTTTACGTTGATCCAGCAACAAGAATCACAGCCAAGGAAGATCTATCTAATGCAGATATCGCCATATCTGGGATGAGGGCATTAACAATGGCTAATCATCAAGGTAAGGGCTGGTTTGCTATTACTCTTGGGAAGGCGATTAACTTTAAAGTAGCAATTCCAGAGTACATTCTTGAGGCAATCCGATTTGCACATGGTGAATTTAATCCAGATCTTACTCTTAAAATACTAAGCTATCGATTTAAGTCTATTAAGGAGCATGTCGCTGAAGGTAAAAAGTATATAAAAAAAGCCGAGGAGGATGGAGACATGGAGCTAAAATCTCGGTGTGAATCTTATCTGCTACCATTGGAAACAGGTATCGAAGTATTTGCGCCCAAATGGGATGTATTCGATTCGTCTACAGGTGATATCAATGAGCTTAAGGCTTCATTTATCGCTGATTTCCCAACAGAAAATCATCATTTGTTAGAAAGGATTTAGTGATGTTTGTATGGGATAAAGATGATCTTAATGATGATCAAGTTGATGCTATTCGACAAGCGGGTAATGTATTCCTTGAAGCATGCCCTGGTAGTGGAAAAACACGAACATTAACGTACAAAATAGCTCTTGAATTGTCTAAGTTGACCGATGTAAGAAAATGGATTGTGGCCATTACATACACGAATCGTGCTGCTGATGAAATTCGTGAGAGAATAGAGCTGCTAGGAGTTGAAACTTCTCAGCTATGGATCGGGACGATCCATTCTTTTTGCTTGGAGTGGATTATAAAACCTTATGGGGTATACCATGACAAGCTTAAAAACGGTTTCAAAGTCATTAACTCATATGATAGTGAAGAAATTATAACCAATATTTGTTTTGGATTACAGCCTCAACAATATATTACCTACCATCAATGTTCGCACTTTTATACACCAGCAGGCCTAATCATTACGGGAAGTGGTGGGAACTTAGCTACTAATGTTCTGGAAGCTTATCATCAACATCTAGACAATAATTGCCAAATAGATTTTGAACAGATATTGTATTTCTCTTACGAACTTTTATGTAATAAGGCTGCTATATCAAAGATATTATCTAATCTTTTTTCTTACTTCTTCATAGACGAGTATCAAGATACTAAAGAGATACAGTACTCAATAGTAGCTAGCATTATGAGAGCTAATCCGAGTAATATGACAACATTTATAGTAGGAGACCCAAACCAAGCCATATACACATCATTAGGTGGTTATGCAATATCTCATACGGAACTTGAATCTTTAACCGCAGCTTCATTTACTCCAATGTCTTTGGATAAAAATTATAGAAGCTCCCGAAAAATTATAGACTATTATAGTAATTATAATGTTCGCCCTAGCGCAACTAGTGCAGAAGGTAGTGAGAGGGATTATCAGAGTACAATAACCTATGATCAAGTCACTCACAAAGATGACTTAGTTGAACAGGTAAGTCGATATATAGAACACAACATTGAAAATTGTAATATATCAGAGAGTGAGATTTGCGTCATTGCTCCTTGGTGGACGCATTTAGCCGCGTTAACTCGAAATTTAGTGAGTCGATTGCCTCAATATAGTTTTGATGGCCCCGGTTTAGTGCCCTTCTCTAGAGATATTGAGAATTTTTGGTATAAGCTTACAAGAATTATTCTCACGGAGCCTTCCCCTAGTATGTATGTAAAACGTCTTAGGTGGGCATCTGAAGTTTTATATGATTTAGAAATAGCAATGGTGGACATAGGTCCATTCACTTCGAAAGAACTCCTAAAATCAATTAACTCAGTTTCAATTGACGAGGTAGACGGAATTACTTACCTCTGCTCTTTCTTCGATGAGGTATTCGAAAGTTTAGGGGTTGATTATTCTCTTTATCCAATGCTGCAAGAGCACTATGAATCTTTCTTGAGTAGTACAGAAGATCGAATAAACAGGCTCCGCAGAGAGAGCGAGGAATTTGCTACAGATATAGAAGCATTTCGCAAAGCGTTTAAGCCGAGAAGTGGGATAAAAGTTTCTACTATCCACGGGGTTAAAGGTGGTGAATATGACACAGTTATATCATTCGGTTTACTTGAGGGGTTAGTTCCTAATTTTAATGACTCTTCGGTGGAGAGTGCTAAGAAGCTTCTTTACGTTATTGGCTCTAGATCAAGGAAAAACTTGCACTTGATCTCTGAAAGAGGGCGAATGCAAGGCCGTAGCCCTAATCAAACTGAACGTACGTCCACTGAAGTTCTTCAACGCGTGCAATTTCCTTATGATCATTTTGTATAGGACTAAAAGTAATAAGTTTAGTTTTGCGCAAGCTCAGCTTATGCGAAGCTTGCGGTTTAGAGCTCCAGTACTAACTCATTAATGTCCAAAAACGAGCTAGAACGACAGTCTGCTTTTCGCTCATAGCAGACCTAATCAACTGTACGATTTGATCGAATCAATAAGTTAAAAATGTCAGATCAGATATGAGCTACTACAAATAAGTTTCAGAACCTAAAGCGTTTTATCTTTGTTTGCCACATTGAGTGTTTGAAAAAATGCATAAGCATCAAACTCAGTGCTTTGAGATAACTGAGTCATTGAATTTACCAGCTCGCTCGATAAGTGTGGTTGTATGCCATTTATAAACGTTGCCACAGATGCGGGTTTACCTGATTCTATTTGTTGATTAAAACTCTGCCATGTATCAAATATATCGAGTTGCTTGCCTTTTTTTACAATGGCGTGATTGATTTCATTTATAAGTACAAGTCCGCAATTATAATGTAATCGCGAGTTAGATTTTACAGCGCGGATGTAGTTGGGCTCTTGTTTTAACCCTTCAAGACAATGACGCTGTGCACTCAGTATTTTTTCAGATAGCAAGCCAGTATTGTTTGCCACGTTTGCAGACGCGACTCCCGCTAAAAATTCAGCAGCGCCTTCATGTAGCCATGCTTCTGATGGGTTTTCAATGTCAGATCCTTGCTTTTGATAAAGGTGCGCTACCTCATGGGCAAAAAACCAAAAAATAGACTCACTATTCACTTTTTCGATGGCTTTTTCTCCATACCAATGCAGGAAAATTTGATCAGATAAGGTGCCACCTTGATGACCATATCGACCGTCATTGGTTTCACTAAATGAAGCGAATAAAGCAGGTCGATAATCTAATGTGCCCATTTTATCAGCAAAGAAGTCCATCAATTTAGGCAAATCTTTTTCAATGTGCTTCTTTAAGGTTGGAGGTAAGCGGCCATCAATTAAACTGACAAAGTGCGCATCTTCAATGGGGGCTTCATGACCAACATAGATCTTTTGACCACTGTCTTTGCCTATCCACTGCACGTTATTTTTATGCACTTTGCCATCAACAATAATATGGTTGAAAGGCGCTTTAATCGCGATTGGCCATGTGTTGGCATTGTCAGCACACACTGATGCACAAGCAAAAAAGCGCCCTGAATGAAGTAACATGCCTTCATCTGAAAATGGCGAGAATGGGGCATATTCCTTTGGTAATGGTGTGTAGGTTGGTGTGAGTTTTATTTTGACCTCAGTGAATGGGCGCCCATCTTTTCTAGAGACACTTTCTTGGCCAATCTCTTTGTTAAAACTTATTTCATAGTGTGAGTTGTCGGGCTGCCATCTTTTCACTCTTGAGTTATCGGGTGTTCTATTGAATACCAGCTTATTTATTGGTGTATCAACGTGATAGGTCACAGTCCATGTGTTATCTCGATGCTTTTCGATGTGCGTAAACACTTCGGCACCAAATAGCAGTGGAGAGAATATATAAAGTATGAATAATATGCACTGTTTAAACACGACAACGGTTCCTTCATTTTACTTATTGATGTGGTTTTTATTTTTGTATTTTTAAGACATGATTAAGGATAATGAGTGTATGATAAATTAACCCTGAATATTATGCGTTTTCACTGGTTTCCTGAAGCGAAAACCTTCACGATAAGGCCGAATAAGCCGACCTTATTTTATCTTTATTAAACAGTATTAATTATCTAGTATGACATTACTTTTTTGACGCACTGGAAAGTAAAATGGCAACGGTTTTGAATAATGTGTCGACAAGTTCTTTTTCCTTGCCTTGATCTGATATGCGATAATTATCAATTTTTTTATAAATATAAAACATTCCTTGATTGCCTGTGTCCTGTTTGTACTCAAACTCAAACTCAAAGCCATAGGGGGTGTCTTTACCATATTTGGTATTGAGCTCTTGAGTTATACCTTCCCAGTCTTTAGTGATGAACTCAAAGGTCTCTAGATGTATCTGTATCTCGAGGTCGTAGGTTTCAAAATCAAGATTTTTTGACTTGATCTGCTCTTCTTCAGGCGACGAATTATTTTTAATTACTTCGTCAATGAGTGTTTGTACTTCTTGTGAATTATCAATTTCTTTAGCACTATCTATGTCATGGCCTTCTACTTGGTTATCAAGGCAATCCTCATCATTTGGATGGTAAAATGACATATACCCCGTAAATTTAACGTCTAGGCCTTTTACCCTTGCGTCAACACTAAGTGCTTGATAAAAGTATTCACAATGTTCATCATGATCTTCAGGAATTTCATCTACCTCAAAAATCAAGTCGAAGTCTTTAAATCTTAACCTATCACATAATCGTTCAAAAGCTTCCTGAATTGCGTCTATACAGTAATTTTGATGAGTATTATAGCTATTACTGTATAGCTCTATATCGGGTGGGTCATATAAAGACAGCCTTTTAAACGTGGCAGTGATTTTATTGAATTCTTCTTCATTGGTATACCCGCTTTCATCCGTGTCAAGAATATCATTAAAGGTAGTGAAAAAGCGGATCATATCTCGCTCTCGGCCAATCAGCTCATTACTTGGATCTCGAATGATAGAGAGAAACTTTTCATCGATGAATGATAGCTCTTCATCTTCTTCAGGAAAGTAGTAATTGTGGCTAGCAAGATGATAGAAAACATAGTTATTTAGGTTCGCAAGCAGAAACTGATATACCGGATAAAAAGCACTTTGCAGGCATGACATTGCAAAAATAACCATATAGGTATCTTCAGGCGTTTCTGTCTCGTTATCTTCTGTCGCAGTTTCTGAATATAGAATGACATACAGTGAAATAATATTGATTAAACGCTTAATCGATCTTGGATTGAGGCCGACTGAGTTGAGTACCAAGTTTTCTAGGTGCTGCATGTTCTTTTCGCTCAGAGGTTGCATATTAATGCTACCAAGCAGCTCAGTTAAAAACGCTCGAGTATGTGTTTTATATTCAATAACAGGCATTTGAAAGGGCAGTTGAATGAGCTTGTCGAAAAAGCTTTTACCACTTTGCGATGAACTGATATTGGTGGTGCCATATTTTAGTTCTACTCCCCGTTTTACCACCTCAAAATCGAGTGCAAGTACAAATACCAGATGCTCAATGTCGGTAAATAGCTTAATTGTTTCTAAAAGCTCGATGGCGTTTTTCGGAGGAATACGGTCTAAATCATCGATATAGACGATGATCCTATCAAGTTGATGCGTCTCTATTTTATTTTTTACTTCTATGGCGATTTGCTCTTTTAAATTCGCAATTGCTGAGGTGCTCGATATCCCGGATTCTTGTGCATGATTGTCTTGTTGGTTGTTTGCGTGGTTTTCAGATTCAGCAAGGATTTGTGAAGAAATGCCCGCCGTGGCGTAGTTCGCGGCTACTTTTGCAGCGCCAAAAGCCAATGGTTTTATTGTCGATAAGAACATTGCTGCTTTGCTTGGGGCATTTTGTTCACCTTCATCGTGGTCTGAGAGTGAAGATATAAAGGTTTCTAGAAACAAAATAGGCAGGTCGTCACTGCAATTGAACTGTGAAAAGACCCAAGTATTAAACCAAACCTGATCGACTGGCACGTCTGACTCAATTAAATCATGCTCTATCATGCGCATTAAGCTTGTTTTACCGGTTCCCCAATCACCTTGAATTGCGATGGTCATTGGTGTAGCACAGTGCTGTATAAATTTACCAAGAGATTTTGCGTATGGGCTAAGGCCTAAAGCATCATTAATTACATTGGTGTGTTCTTTGAGCGGGATATCTTGAATGGCAATTGACATATACTACTATACTACTTCCATGATTTTTATATAGATATTATATGTTTAAAGTCTATGTGTCAGCCGTGATTTTTCATTATTTATTTTAGGTATACGCATATTTTGGGCTAATTAAATTTATTTTTATCAAGATAAAGTTAATCCTGAACGTGTGAGTAATGAACATATTTAAAGTGAGTTATGATTGAGCGGTATAATGGGGAAAGCGGCCGCAGCCGCGAGTCATATTATTTATCTAGTGCAAGGTTTTCAAAAAAGTAGAGCGTATTACTATCTACCATTGATTTTGTTGCATCTAAATATTTTTGTTCAAGTACGCCATCTGTTGACCATGTCGCAAAGTCATCATCATTAAGTACAGCTAAGCGACTATTATCGATTAACCACATGCCTTCAAGCTTATCATGAGGATATTGGACTTCTTGTATGAGATCTAACACCAATGATTTACTGACGGGGGTTATCCCATGTGTCGTCAGTGTTTCCCAACCTGATGTTAATACTGCTTGCTCCAAAGTTTGTCCAGCAATGAGTAACCCTAAATTATCGTCCTGTACCAGAGTACTGTTCGGTGTGATTTGCTCTAAATTGGTGGCGTCAGTGAAGTCGATTTTGTAGATGCGTTTCATCGCGTCTGGCGTTTGTCCATAAAAAGCACCGTCACGCTCAATCACTAAAAACTCGGTATTTGACAGCGCTACAATCCCAGAGTTTGAATTTTGCGCTTTTTCTTGCTGGTAGAGGTATTGGCCAATTTGTTTGGTTTTTAAGTTAATTGTAACAATGCGAGTAATATCGAGCGCTTTGACCGCGTTGTCAGGGTTGTACATGGTTGATTGCATAATACCGACTAGGGTTGTTTCATCAGGGGTCATTGCGAGTCCTTCCATACCGCGATTTGCTCTGCGTTTTGCATACTCGTGAGGCAGTGTGATAACTGTACGCTCGTCATGAGCAAATGCATTGATGCGCTCTATTTCCTTACCCTCATTATCAAAATGGACAATGTGTGGACCGTATTCATCACTCACCCAAAAGCTACCATCAGATAGCGCCACAAGGCCTTCGCCATCAAGTCCATAGTTATCTAACTTTATAGGATTTTGTGTTTCATGATATGGTTGACTTTGATCTACTAGGATAGGGTTTCCATCTACTGTATAAGGTGTTTCGCCAGTGCCGCCTAGATCAGACGCGTTTGGTAGTCCGGAGATTGGCGTGCCATCAGGACGCTTAAGTAAAATATTTCTCAATTTGACCACAGTTCCAGAGGTTGTCAGCTCAAATAGGCCAATCCTAGGTGTGTAGTCAGGTGTCGGAAATGTTTTTCCTTTACCATAATCACCGGTGTAAGTTGCATTAGGGCCGCGGTCGGTCAGCGCGTAAAATTGGTGCTTGATACTTGGATGAGCCACCATGTCTGAGCCATAGCCTCCATTTCGGATCTCGAAGCGACTTCCTGCAATACTGCCGTTTTGTAAATCTGTTCTGAGCGCGGAATGAGGCAGTTTACTACCTTGAGCGTTAATTGGTGTAGGTGTACACACATAGTTGGTTTGGTTTACTTCTGAGTCATCCAAAAGACTGTTACTGTTTATATCAACTCCTGAGTGTAAGGCGATGCCTCCAAAAAAGCATTGGCTATCTGCCATGCTCAGTTTTTGTTGATTTACGAGGCTGACAAGACCTGCTTTACCATCTGACCCTGACGTGCCATCAGCGCCATCATTACCAGCTAGGCCGTCTAACCCATTTTTGCCATCGTCACCGCTACAAGCGCTCAGAAATACCATCAGTGAGCAGGCTATTAGGCTCAAATTCACCTTCTTCATTTTATACTCCATGTTTAATTGTGTGCGCAAAGGCATCGTTTGATTGGGACTGGCGCTAGCATATATTCGGTACATCAAGAATTTATGACATCGAAAAACAGAAGAAGACGGAACTGTAAGCGATAAAGGGCATCAATAAGCGTAATCATAATGACGTTATAAATGCCGTTTAATATGTTGTTTAGTCGGGAATTTTGACAGGGCTGGGCTTATCGAAAAAGTAACCTTGAGCTAAATCAACGCCAATGGATTTTGCGATGGATAGTTGATTTTCATGTTCTATGCCTTCGGCGAGGACCTTTCCTCCATACTGGTGTACAGCTTGGATCACTTGTTTTAATTCACTGATGATATGTTGATTGTTGGGTAGTTGACTGATGATGGTAATACACAGTTTTGCGACATCCGGTTTTGCGATATTGATTGTCTCTAGTTCAAAAAAAACACAGCCAACATCATCAAGCCAAATTTGATAGCCAAGTTGACGTAAAGAGGTCATTTTTTCTTGCAAAGATGCCCAATCATTAACGGGTACATGCTCCGTTAATTCGAGGCAAATATACTCTGGGAAGGCATGGTTGTGCAGGAGGTGGGTGACATGTTCGCTAAAAAGCAATTTTGGCGATATGTTAACCGTGAGCATGCAGGGTTTTTGTGTACTGCACACTGCCGTGTGTGTATTAAGATGTGTTTGTAATGCGTGTAATTCAACCTCATCTTGTTGTCCATTGGCCAAGGCTGCGTCGAAAAGCTTGTCTGCTCGGTGTAAGCTTGAATCGAAGGGGCCTCTAATGAGGGCTTCATAGCCAAATAGACCTTCGGATTGAACATGCTGAATGCTTTGCCAGTAAGGCTCCAATCGGTTGTTTGACAAAATATCGTTAAGTTCAGTTGCACTGTCTGAATAAAGCGTTTTCATTACACAGTTTTTGTTTGCTCGCATCACTTCATGGCTAGAGCTTGCATGAGGGACAGTTTGCGCACTCACTTGAATGTCTGAGCAACGGACTAATGAAGTGTCTACAAGCTGATTTAATTCATTACATAGTCGTTGGCTAATATGGTGAGCTGCATGATCACTATCATCAAATTGGTTGCTCTCAAACCATAATTCAGCTTGCATGAAATTGTCTTCTAATACTGTCACATGACTCGTTTTTTGAAGGTTATTGACTAGTGCTTGCCAAATACTCTTGCAGGTCTGTTCACCTAATCGGTCAATGATAAAATGCCACCCACAAAGCGTGATTAAAATTTTTGTCTTCAAGGCATGCTCCAAAGGTTACATCGTAATTATTATGCTTATTTAATCTGATTGTATCTTGCAGTTTCAAAAAAATACATTGTGGACTGCATAATTATTCATGACTTTATGATGCCTGTGGGAATATAACTACGCATATAAATATTTATCTTGTTAACGAGTGTGTAAGGTTGTTTACATTAATGTACGTGGTGGGATTTTATATTATAAATGTTGCATATATGTGTGGTTATTCTCTCTGTAGTTATGCTGCTGTAATGGATATGGTTTTTATGTGTTTTTTACCCCTATCTGCATGAAAATACTTGAAAAACTTTAATCTTTTTTATCTAATGCGCGCCCATGGATATGGGCCATAAGTACAGGGATAGAGTTTTTGCTTTAGGTGGCGATTTTCGAACGCTGCAAATTTTGCATGTCCAATATTCCTTTTACTTATTAGAGCTCAGTTCCCTCGTAATTAATAAAACAACATGAACGTTGAATAAATGCTATTGGGAAACAGCAATGAAATACTCTCTCGCTTTGTTTGGGCTATTTAGTAGTGTCGCAGTGAATGCGGATACGACAGTGAATGCAGAACCTCTTCCTTCTTTCAGTGAAATCAGACTTGGGTTTGAAACGATAAATTATAATGAGTCTTTGTCTGACGTGGCAGGATTCGGTGAGCTTTCTCAGTCAGTGTCAGTGACAAACCCAACAATCAGACAACTTTCTTATACAGGTATTGATGATAAATGGGGATACTACATTGGAAGTGCGGCGACCATCGCAACGTCTATTGACTCAGAAACCTGGTCATTAAAAGACTTTGGCGCTATTCAAAGCAATGACTTTAAAGTAAAAGCTAATGAAATAGCCTTTACGGGTGCATACAACTATACGCCAGCTATGCAAATAACCATGGGGATGCGAATTTATACTTCAAGTTTTACGCGTTCGAACTTTAAATTTGTTAATCCTGGTGCTACCCGTTTTGATCAGGCGCTACAGGATTTACCTAGAGATGAACATGATCCCGTCGCTCGTTTCGATCTACCTGGACAGGCTAAAGATGGTGACGACCTATTGCAGAACAACCCAGCCTCCATTGTTTCTGTGGTATCCGTAACTGAAGATCAAATGGGCGTACTTGCCTCTCTGGGCGCACGATACGACAGTAAATTATCAAAATCTTTCGAAAACTTGAGCTGGTATGCGGAAGGCGAAATAACGGTTCCTGTTTATAGCCATGTGCAAAATACCAAATTTGAAACAACTTCTCTTACAGATAGCTTCAATGGTTGGGGTGTGATGGCCAGAGCTGGTGTGCGATATCAAGTTGCTGAGCATATCGCGTTTATGACTGGTATCGATACTTACTATAAAGAAAGAAGCGCTGTCTCAGAAGAAGTCAATGGACGTAGATATCGCGTGCCAAATACTGAGTACTCGAACATTTCTATTACTGCGGGTTTGCAGTGGAGCTACTAGTTCTAAAGTAAATTTTAGACTGGTTCATTTTGACTAAGTTACACAGTTTATGGACGTGACTGCTGACAAGCATATGCTTGTTAGCAGCTGGAAAAACAAAATAACAATTTACATTAAGGAAGTAACATGCAATTGCATGCGTTTAGGAAATCTCTTTTAGCAACATTAATTACCTCTTCACTGTTAGTCGGCTGTGGTGGCAGCGACTCTGAATCTTCTGCTCAACCGAATGATAATGTTGCATCTGATTCAAATAATACTAATAGCTCTGTTACAGACACTGGAAGTGCTGAGACGGGTAATACCGAGGGTAATACCGAGGGTAATACCGAGGATAATACCGAGGATAATACCGAGGATAATACCGAGGATAATACCGAGGATAATACTGATCCCGATGTTGTAGTTGAGCCTACTGAGCCTGAGGTACCTAAAGTTAATCAAGCTCCTGTTGTAAGCATTAATGGTGAAAATGAGGCTTTGGAGCAAAAAGTATTCACGTTAACTGCAGAGGCAACAGATCCAGATGGAGATGAAATCACTTACACTTGGTCTCATGATTCTGAGCTCGCAATCTCTATGGAAGGCAGTGATGCTGCGACGTTGTCCGTAACTGTCCCTGATATTGATAGAGACCATTTAGTTAACTTCACTGTTTCGGCAACTGATAGCAATGGTGCAATGACGCAAAGCTCGATTGCAGTGACTGTAAAACGTAAAGTCTCTAGCGTAACAATTACCGGTCTTGTTACCGATAAGCCGATTGTGAATGCGCAAGTTGAAATTAAAGTTGGTGATGAAGTTTTTAACACCTCTGCAGATGGTCAGGGTGCATATTCTGCGCTAATTGAAGTTGATGAGAGCCAAGTAGATAAGCTTGTGACAGTATTTGCCAAAGGGGTTGATACGCAGCAAAGTGTCAGCTTTGTTTCACAGCTTAGTTCTATCCAGTCTTTGGTTGAGCAAGCTGGCGAAGACGCAACGCTTGATAGCTCAGAAAACTTCTCTGTAAACGTCACTAACGTTACGACGGCTGAGCATGTACTTATGGCGTCGTTTGATGATTTACTTGAGTCTGATGAAGAGTATTTAGCAGCACTTTCGAGTGTCGATGTTCAGAAAAAGATAGAACTAGCAACCTTAATTAAAGTGTTCGTCGACAATGATGATATTGATTTACCTGAAGGGGTTGAGTCAACGTTAGATCTTATTGACGATGACTTATCAATTAATCAAGCACACACTATTATCACAGAAAAAGATCCGACTCTGTTTGATAAAACAAAAGAAGCGCTTGAAAATGATGAAGACCTAATTGACCAAGATGTGGAGTCACTTAGTGGTGCATTCATCTTACAATACTTACACAACTACGATAGTCCTGCGACGCACATTAATTTAACTGAAGATGGCAAAGGTCAGCTTACTGCAATTAACACTGTATCAGTAGAGCACTGGGAGCAGACTGCAAATGCTGTCACTATAGAGCTTTCAAGTTCATTAGCAACCCGTAAAGTTAGCTCTGATGAAGGCATTGAGTCCATTTATGTCAATACTCTGAACTTAACTGTGTTAGGTGAAAATGATGCCTATAAGACAGTAGAAGTGGAGGAAATTGGCGATAAAGTTTTAGGTAATGGTCATCGAGTTGCTCACCATAACAAGTACATTACTAACCTAGTCTCTAAAAGTGACATGCCGTCAATTGATGTAGAAGATTTGACGCAAGGTATGTGGTACTTAGACCGCTTCCAAAGTGATGAGAGTGAAGGTAACGAAGGTTATGGTATTTTCGAGTTCGAGGCTGATGGAAAAGTATTCGAAAACTTCCCGGATTCAGGAGAGCGTGAAGAGCTAGCTTGGCGCATCGCAGATGACGGTGTACTTGAACTTATGTACCCAAGAGATGACTCAGATGAAACCGGTACCGTGCGTTTCTGGTTTACTAAAGAAATCGCTGGTGGCTATGCATTCGTCTCGTCAGATAATGAGCACCCTGATTATTCACATACTGAATACGGTATCTTCATTCAAGAACAAACAATTGAAGAAGAAATAGACTTTACAGGGCGTTGGACTGGCGAAGTCGGCAGAAATACAGAGAACTTCGTTTTCGATTTATTTGAAAATGGCACGTTAAATGTCAATTATGGCTCTAGCAACTTCACTTGGGCTTCAAGCTTCATTGCAACTGAAGGCCAAGCATTAGACTTTACTTTAAACAGTGAACCACAATCTGTGACATGCTCTGATGCAGAAAGTCTATGCTTAAATGTGGAAGGCTTGTCTCAGCGCGTACTCGTTGCTGAAAACGACATGGTTGTACTTGAACGAGAGTTTACTGAAAACCACGCGAGTGGTTATCAAGAAGAGAAAAGAGAACTGGTCATCTTAAAGCAAGAAGATGATATGGAATTAGATGGATTTAATAAAGAGTTCTTCAGTTATACTCGCACTTACTTCCTTGATCCATCGATGCAACGTAAGGACGATAAAGTAATACTTGAGCCGAGCATTGTTGATGGTAAAAAAGTATATACACTGGGTATATTCGGTGAAACACACCAAGTTACTCTCGTTGACGGACAAATGCGTTTTAAACTAGATGACAAAGACTGGACCTTCGAGTTATTAGATTATTCACAGCAGGGGGTTACAGTTTGTGAATATGAAGTAGGTCAATCTTGTGAAACTGAAATGACGTGGTTATTTGCCAAACCAGAATAAAGATTTTTACAGTATTATGTAATACGTGTATATCATGAAAAATCAAAAGCGCGCTCTAAGTAATAAAGCGCGCTTTTTTATGTGTAGTAATATTTTCTGCTTTTAAGCTTACCTGCCAATTAGTTTCTTTGTGGCTTGCTGAGTATAAGCAAGATCCCAACAACCATAAACACCACCCCAGCTAGTCTTTTAGCATCTAACTTAAACTGGGTCATACCAAAAAAGCCAAAGTGATCGATCAATGTCATTGCAACCAGTTGGCCAAGTAATACAAATGTAATGGCGTTGGCAATGCCAAACCTCGGAGCCACCCAAGTAATAGTTAAAATATAAAACATGACAAAACATCCACCGAGATAAAAATACCAAGGTGTATCTTTAACAAAGAGTGATTTTGGTATGCCATTGCTACCAAATAAGTAGATAAGCGCAATACAAAACCCGACAAATAATAAAATCGTCGCAGCAAGCGCCGTGTTTTGTAACTTATTACCTAATCCACCATTTAAGGCAGCCATGACTGGGATCCCAAGCCCAGCCACAAACATGATAAGCGCGTATAAAACAATACTATGTGAGTTTTGTAGCATATTTTAGACCTATAGATATATATTGATGTGCAGATGTGCCTGTAGATGAAGGCGTATTTACTTTTAAGAGAGACATAAGAGACTCCTTTCGGGAATTTGTTGTTAACATTTGTTTGTGTTTTTTTGATCAACTAATAGCTTTCAAAGAATGTGGCGAGTAAACATTCAGCATGTTTTTATAAGTCTATATGAAAAATTTAATTAAATTAAGGTTTGGTTAATTTCGTGTTTATTTTTAGTTGACCGCGTGTGTGTATTAAAATATCTTTAGGTTGTTTTTTAATAAGGAGAATTAAAATGATAAAATCAAATAAAATAATTAAAACCCTAGCTGCAACATCTCTACTAACGGTCGCTTCTTTTTCGGGTAATGCTTCTACAGGACCTGCTATAGAGTCTACTAATCCAACAGTTGAAGTAGTTGCTTCATCAAGAAATGTAGTAGCGACTATGTGTGTATATGAGTCTATCAGAGGGGGCGGTCCAAAAGGTTTCCAATTTGAGGTACGTCACGACGGTAGGTTTACCTGCCGAGGCCCAATAATGTTTCCAAACGAATTTGGTGGTGCCCATGTCTATGCCTTAGTGAGTTCATATTATATATATGGATAAAATCTAATGTGATTTGATATTGATTGGTTTTATTCTATGTTAATAAAGCCAATTTTTATGATTTTAACTTATGGTTTAACCTCACTTCCATCTCTTAAAAGTGTATCTAAATAATTATTAATCGTTTTTAATTTCACCATAAAGACACCATTTTTCGATGCAAATGCGTTTACCATATGGATAGTGGAAGCCGCTATTGAGAGTAAGAGGGTTTAAGGGTTTTTCCGTCAGCTGACTAATATGGCTAGTAAAGGAGTCATGCACGGGAGAACGTGTTTAAATGGAGTATATTGCCTTAACCTATCTAAAGGTCAGTACCCGAAATCTTTAATATCTTCCCACCCAAGGATCATAAATAGAGCATAATATAGGGTAAGCGACCTTACTCAATTGGTGAATATCGTCTAATGATTCAAGGTGTTTGGCTGAATGCTAGCAGACTCACTATTTTCTAGAGTTTTAAAATTAGGTATAAGCTCATATCTGACAATACAAAATAAGTTTCAATATGTGTTGGTTATAATGCATTCTCGTCTCAACCCATAGCCTGCGCCTATCTGGTTCTTAACTTATTAAACTTGTGCATTTTACTGCTATTTTTTAGTGTGAACTTGGTCGTTCCTCGCGATGATTATGTATCCCCTTGATTATAAAGTTAGATGGGGTGGTCTGCATGGCTAAGTACCTCAGAGTTGAGCTCGGTTAGTTATTGCCCTTCAAGGTATAAACTATTGAAAAGGGGTTAAATGCAGGGCAAGAGCATGAAAAAT
>NZ_AUXY01000108.1 GCF_001625695.1 Pseudoalteromonas luteoviolacea H33-S | reverse complement strand
CGTGCATACGGGGAAGACGCATAAGTCATGGTTATAATGCCAGTGATTACCCGGTTTAGCCCCGTGCATACGGGGAAGACGTCTGGGGTCGCGAACTCAGCTAGTTCTTTAAACGGTTTAGCCCCGTGCATACGGGGAAGACGCTTTTCGTTCTTGGCCTAACTCAATTAGGCGCGGTTTAGCCCCGTGCATACGGGGAAGACATCGTATCCTACGCGCACATCAATAACGGTTTCGGTTTAGCCCCGTGCATACGGGGAAGACGCAGTGTGGGCACGTCACTCGCATTGTTACACCGGTTTAGCCCCGTGCATACGGGGAAGACAGACGATTTGTAGGCCTCATTTTGTGCTACAGCGGTTTAGCCCCGTGCATACGGGGAAGACGAACTCAAAAAAGCTATGAAGAATCATTGGAATGGTTTAGCCCCGTGCATACGGGGAAGACGGTCATTCTACGAAAAACTGGTTGCCAGTTTGCGGTTTAGCCCCGTGCATACGGGGAAGACACTCATATCAAAATCATATTCCGGCGCAAGTTCGGTTTAGCCCCGTGCATACGGGGAACACGATGGATTAAACAGCCAACCCGTGATCACAAGCCGGTTTAGCCCCGTGCATACGGGGAACACTACATCTTGAGACAGCCAAAATAAAATAGTACCGGTTTAGCCCCGTGCATACGGGGAACACGAAAATATTATGAAAAGTTCACAAGTTACCAGCCGGTTTAGCCCCGTGCATACGGGGAACACAGTGGCTAAAAGCAAACCTGCGTTGGCAGATGCGGTTTAGCCCCGTGCATACGGGGAACACTCTAAATTTATACCATTGATTTATATAAGTAAATTTAACGAATAAAAATCTACCAAAAATTTTAGGTACAATATGAGGTTTTAAATAGCCATATTTTTAAAGAGCAAAACAATTATTCATCATCAATAGAAGAGCTTTCTTGCGGTGTATATTTCACTAATCTCAGTCCGTCAAAATCAATTGGCATTCGGGCGTTTTTTCCGTAAGTGACAAAGTCAAAGCCGGACTCAGTATTAGTTGCCCATGCCATTACTACATTACCATTTTCGGCTAACTCACCGACTTGAAACCACACCATTTCTCTAACACGGCGGCTAATATCGCCCACATATACGCCCGCTCTGATTTCCAACAGCCATACAGCGAGCCTTCCTCTCAACCTAGGCGGTACTGCTTCCGTTACAACAACACACATACTCATAATGGACCACCGCTGCGATGGCCATCGTCACCAATAGATTCTGGTTCAGGTATTGCTGGAGGTTGCGCATCTTCATACGGCTCAGGAGGGTTAATGTCTCCTGCGGCCAAAACCTCTTCAATCAGGGGGATCAATCGCTGCAACACTTTGTCTTTGCGAAATGCCTCTCTGCATGCAAGCCTGACTTGGCGATCTGGCGAGTGTGGACGTTTTTTAGCTACTTTAAATGCGACGGGTACAACTGTGTCAAATTTGATGATATCGGCGATATCATATACAAAAGACAAAGGTTTTCCGGTATGTAAAAAGCCAATGGCCGGGGCATAGCCAGCAGCTAAGATCGCCGCTTCGGTCACGCCATACAAACAAGATGTAGCGGCACTAATGCACTGGTTAATAACATCTCCTTTTGCCCAATCTTTTGGATCATAACGGCGACCTTGCCAATTAACTTGATACTGATTTGCAAGTAGCTCATAAGTTTTTCGAACTCGAGCACCTTCAATGCCCCGAAGCTGATCTACACTTCGACGCTCTGGTGCAGGCTCACCAAATCTTAACTCAAACATTTTTCGCACGACCTTCAGGCGTAAGCCCTCATCCAGTGCTAACTTTGCTTGATATAACAATTTATCTGAACGGGCACCACCGGGTTGACCAGCAGAATATAGACGCACACCAGCCTCTCCAACCCAGATCAGCAAAGTACCTGTGGTTGCTGCCAACTTGACCGCAGCATGGCTCACTCGCGTACCGGGCTCCAACATAATACACACCACAGATCCCACGGGAACTAACATGCGCTCGCCGTTCACTTCATCAATCACAGCGAAAGCGCCATCACGCACATCAATCCGACCCATACCGATAAATATCATGGAGTTTCTATCTTTAATGGGGATTGGTTTTAAGGGAAGAAATGCCATTCCTTGCACTCCAAAATATCAGGCGAGCAAGCTCGCCTTTTGAAATTATGACAATGGTTTTATCAGTAACAGACCGCAGCCAAACGCTTTTGAGCGACCAATGCCTGACAACAACACCTGCTCAAGCTTTTGCACATCCGCCACTTTTGCGACACCAAAGTAGTCTAAAGTGCTTAAGTGAATGGCTTTTGAGTTATTCTTCTTCACAATTTTATGCTGCTTATAATTGTTAAACTCAATACATTGACTCAACAACTCCAAACCGCCTTGTTTTAGCTTTTTTTCTAGCCACGTTTTGGCCGCAGCATCGACAGCTTTACTCACATCCACGTTAGTTTTTTGAGCTTGCTTTTTAGCATGCATCAACACATCATGACGACGAGTTTTATCCCCTTTCAGCGTAATATCCACGGTAGGATTAGCGCGTAATGAAAACTGCACCAAGCATTCACCTGCATACTGTTTAATATCTTTACTCTTCAGGGCTTTCCAACCTTGGATCGATTTTTTTAACTGCCGCTTCGAACGAATAAACACCGTAGGCACAGGTAGCGTCATGTCCACACGAAACATAAAGTCAGCTTGAGTCAGGTCGCTTTGCTCAAAGCAGCGCCAAACCCACTGATGTTGCAGATATAAATCCTCTGGATGCAAAAAGCCAATATCTTCGCCTTGCTGCTCAGGGTCAAAATACAAGCGCGTTTCATACCAAACTTCTTCAGACATAAAGCACTTCCTCTGTATCTACTAACCCCCAACGGCTTTTCACGCATCTAAATGTGAAAGCTCTTTGGTTTAGTTCAAAACTCAATGGCACATCATGCCGCTGCTCAGTCCCTGTTTTATGCTCGCTGTCATAAATATATTTTACGGGGACATCGGCAAGCGTTTCATGCTCGACTATCATTCTGGGGGCTTGCTGCAGGGCTTCCTCTAAAGGCACATCAACGAGCGCATTACGTGGATCAACCAGAGGTATCCCCGGTAAATAAGATTTTCGACCCAAAAACTGCGGCCATACTGGATTAAGTAATGCATCGTATAACTGTTCAAGCAGCGGTTTATCACCTTCAAAACCAACCCAAAAAGCAGCATCAGCAAGATAAGCGCGATGCGACAACTGGGTATCAGGTTTTCCACCATCCGCTTTCGCCACATTAAGCGCGGTTTGATAGTCAAATGCTAAATCACCTGGTTTATCTATCCGAACGCCCATACGTAACGATGTGAGGTCTTCTAATGACTCATTGCGTTCTCGGCCAAGTGACGCACACAAAAGACCAATAACCCCACTTTTAGTAGGATCAAGCTGGGTGTTACGCAGCTCAAAGGCACTCTTTAAACCCCAAGATTGCATCGGACCTGCGAGCCGGATCAGTAATGTGCTCATTTACACTCCAAAGCACCTTGCAGTGCATCGAGCATATGCGCTTCAAGTTGAGAGATTGTGCCGCAGTCTTTACCTTGATATTCCTCTAGGTTATCAATATAGGTGCTGCGCCCTTCAAAGATAAAGCCGCTCTCACCGTACATAGACGATAACTTTTTAGCGAACATTTCTAATTTTTGTGCCGATTGCTGCTCGAGTTCTGCTTCATCAGGTTTATCAATCACCACAGCTTGCGTAAATGCATTACTTAAAGACCATGGCGCACCGTCTTTTCGTACGTTCACCTTGACATAACTCGGGGGGTTTTGTGCCGCAAAACTATTTTGTTTACCAGAGGGGACCGCTTGTACCAGTGCACGGAAAAACCCTTGAACGGCGCCAAACACTTGTTCGTTGTCATGTCCGAGATTTGCAGCCAATTTATCAATATTAATTTGCGCATAGCGGTAATAACACGCACTGTTAAAGTACACACCGCCCATCATCCCAGAGCCTTGCTCACCCGCTTGTAGCTCATCGTCCACTGCGGTGAAAAAGTCCATGGCGGGCGTTACGATATTAGTTGAAATTGCATGCGCAACCTGACACGCTGCGTCAACATTGATGTTATTGTTATCGGCGACCATACGACCAAATAGCGCAATATCTGCTGCGAAAGATTTACCACCTTTAGTAAACACATCATTCACGGATTTTGTGATAGATTTATCTAGTTTTTCTTGTTGGAGTTCGTCAAAGTGCTCTTCAGCAATCGTCTTCAACGCCGCTATTTCATTTAATCCTAAAAACAACAAATACTCAGTTTTAAATAGGTGTTTTTTTTCTTTACTTACACTCAGTTTAACCTGCTCTAACAAATTTTGTGCAACGGCCTCACTTTGCGTTTCTGACTTGCCTAAAGCCACAAAATGATCGCGAATATCAATGGCTAATTTTCGTGTACGTACGGCACGATCTCCCTGATGCGCAACAACGGCATCATTAAATACTCCATGAGTACGAATTGCACGTTTTTGACATTGACTAGAGATACGAGCTCGCTGTGAGCCACCAAATACACACGATTTTGGCGTATTTGTGTCGTCACGGTTTAAGTTACTTGGCGCAAAGTTTTGTAATAAGTGAAATTCGATAAATGACATAAGAAACTCCTTTTTAATGTGTTGTATCTGCTGAGCTTTCAAGCTCTTCCGATTGAATTGGTTTAGCCCAGTAATCTCTGGCCCATTTTAATTGAATGCGTTTGTCGTCGCTGTCCCAGTGGTAAAGGTCTTCCATCAAGGTACGGTAATCAATCGCAATGTCTTTGCTTTTGAGAATTTGTACCATTTGGCGCAGCATGTGTTTTAGCTGATCGCCCTTGGACTCTAGAAGGCATTCAAAGCGAAGGCTCATACTCGGACGTTTGCTTTCATCCGCATGACGCCATAGTGTACCTAGGCTCTTGTGGCTCGATTCTTCATAGACTTTATGATGGCTGGCAAATAACCCCGCAACATAAGCTTGCATCTCTGCACGCTCCCCCTGTTCAGACAGTAAGGGTCCTAAATACGGCATATAAGCAAGCTGTGAGCTTTTTTGAAGATCAAGAGATTTACGCAGTGCTGCCAAAATATCTCTGCGAGGAGTATCAGGGTTTCCCCATCGATATAATTCTTTTACGATTTCTTGTGTATCTTGGCTCCAGTAGACATGTCGCTGCCAAGGCCTAAGATATAATGCTTCTTCCAATTGCTGTTTAGCGAGGCTCAGTCCTTTTTGTGCCTTAACGCCACCATAACACCAACTTTTTGTTGCACCTTCAAATGCTTCCAACGCTATATTTCTACAAATCTTTACCCAATCTTCTTTGGCTTGTTTACCTTGATTGCTAAGGGCCCAAATAAACTGTTCGAATGCTCCATTTAACTTAGGCCAATAAAAGCGACTGGGGTTGATTGATTCCACCTTAGTCGTCACATCTTGTGCTCTTGCACCCTCAGGGAGTAAATGTGAAGCAAAAGTACGTACTGCACTTAACAACTGAGCATGAATGGCTTCAGCTGTTTCTAACCCTTTAAGTAAATGAGTACTAAATTGATTATGTGAGGCGCTATCTTTTTCGATCAAATTAAATGGTAAAGGTAAACGTTCCTCAAACCAACTTAAAGGGTTACCTTTGTTATTCTCCAGACCAATCAATTGACAGTTTAGCTTAAGACTTTCAATCAAATCATTATCTTCAGCCGCTATAAGTTGAATACCTGCTGGTCTTAAATCTTGAGGCTCTATACCAGTATTAATCGATTTTACATATTGAAAAAGGCACGCTGTATCCCTCCAAAATGCCCGATCAAAACCGATTGAAACAGGAAACTTTAAGCCTTTTTTATTTAGCCTGTATGCAAAATAAGGTTCTTCTGGTATTTCTTTTGGATTTGGCAGGCCTTGTGCGTAATACATCGAAGAAACATAGCCATTTTCATCTGGAAGTAAGCGGATATGACGTGACCTCCATGTAAGGTAGTCAGTTAGTCCTCGTAAGGGCCTTGGTTTAGGGGCTTCTATATCATTTTGTTCCCAGACGGGCATATCTAGTTTATGGTCAAGCCAGTCGTCATTTTTTGGCATTTGTAAGTTTAACATTAAGGTTTGAAACAAATTTTCACCTTCAACCATCACTACTGCTCCGCCTATTAAGGGGGAGTTTGCCAAATTAGGGTGTTCCCCAAACTGTATTGAGCTTCCACTTTTCCCACCGCACAAACTAAAGTATTGGCAGACTAATAAGTGCAGAGCAGTATCTCTAGGGGACAATGAAAATGTGAGCTTATCAGAGATATGATTAAATAACGTTTTATTGTTTCCACACGCAAAATCAGGAGACAATTTTTTTACAGGTATTGCCGCCCCTCCCTCTTTTGTAAAATTCGCAGTTTGGAAAAAAGGATAATGCTCTGAAAACAAATCAAATCGCGCTTCACAACGCGGCGATGACAAGTAATTGATAACTTGGCTGCCAAACTCAGCGGCTTCGAAAATCTCATCCCACTCGTCCATATCGAGATAGCCATAACTGCGATATAAAATAGCGAGCAACAAACGCTGTACTGAGGCCACAACCAGTGGTTTTTCATGGACTATCCGCTGCAACCTTGGTGCAGCTTCCAGTATAGAGATAATTGAATAATCACGGGTATGCCCCTGTTTATCCATAGCTGGTATCCAGCTTTCTTTTAGTAAATCGTATTTCATGTTCTTTCATATTCCTTATGTAAATCCATTTCTAGACAGAATGAAACCACATTAAAATGGAAACATTCCTTACTGTTTATAACTTCACATATGTAATCTAAACCTAGCTATTCACGCGATTTTTACTCACAATAAGACCCTGCTTCGGATCTAATTTAAGCTCACCTACCCCTTCAGCCTGATAGACAAGGCTCTTATCCAAGATCACGGGGGTGCAATTAAATAAAGCGGGGGAGCGCTGCCATACGCTTTTCGCTACAAATGAATACGGCCATTGTGCTTCTAGCTCTTTAAAATGGGCAACCCATTTACTGTGGGATATAGAGATCATGGATTGTTTTAAACGAGCAATATCTCTTTTTTGCAAACATTGCTTAACTTGCCATTCAATCTCATATTCTTGTTCTTGTTTGCATTCTGATAATAGAACCTCTAGTCCCTGCACACCTTGCTTATAAATGGAAAACTCGGTTACTGGAATCACGTTGCCTTCTTCAACGACGAGAAAAACCAATTGCACGCTGATGCTGGTTAAACGCGTACTGAGTACAACTTCATCATGGTCAATTTCACTATTGTTATACTTTAATAAATCCCTTACGCTCTTTTTATCCGCATCAAACATCATATTCTTAGCAAGTGTAAACTGCGTGCGTTTATCTAACCTGTATTCAAACGCTTTATCATACTCCTGCTCAAGCCATGTTACTTGCTGCTCAACATCTGCATAAACACGGTTGATCCAATTATCCATATCTCGATTAATATCAATCTCAAATGCATTCCCTTCGACATTGGCACTTTCCCATAACAAGCGCGTTGTAACAGCCAATATGTGTGATGGGTAAATAAGTACTTCACCATGACCAAACCAGTCTCCATAGTCGTTTGGAATTTTATCCATTGAAGGTAAGTAAACATTTAATCTAGGTACTTGAGTGAACTCTGACCGTACAGGGTTATTGACCTGATGACGCCAAACTCGACCAACTCGCTGTAGCAGCAAATCAATGGGGGCTATTTGAGTGAACATTTCGCATGCATCATAATCCAAGCTTTGCTCCAACACTTGGCTTCCTATCAGAATTAAGCATTTGTCTTTTACAGGTCGATTTGGGTTAATTGAGTTGTGATCCTCTGGATGTTTACCAACTAAATGTTCAATCATTTTTTCTATCGATAAACGCGTAGCCAGCGGGTATTTTGCATGAAAAGTTAAAAGCTCGATCCCACTATGAGGGACTTCACTGCAGTGACGTGCAATTAATTTCGACAGCTCCTGAACTTTAGAAACTGTATTTAAGATACATACAAATACACCTGTGCCTGCTTTCTTTGCAGTGGCTAAAACATCATCAGCCATGGTGCTCACACATTGAGTTGGCGACGTAGCATGCAACTTGATCTCATACTTACTCGGGGGGCGGCTCACAATTTCTTTTTCATAGAGATCTTTATCATCAGTAATTGTGTGGGAATGTGCTAAAGCCCCCGAGCTATATGTTGTGACTCTTGGGTATGGCTTATTTTCAACTTCAACCTCTTTTGTTACTGTTTGCCCATATGCTTTAACTAACTCAACTAACATAGTCCGAGGTAAAGTAGCCGACAGTATGATGACCCTGACTTTTAACTTAGCCATCCAATATAAAGTATTTTTAAGCAGATCTAGTTGAAAGCTTTGTAATGAGTGGACTTCATCTAGTATTAAAACCTTGTTTGCAAGGCCAAATAGCCTGACAAAATTATGTTTGTACAACATTGCTGCCATCAGAAGCTGATCAATAGTACCGACACAAACACCCGCCAATAAGCCATGCTTTTTTGACGTAAACCATTGGTTTGCTCTAACAGAAAGTGCGCTATTTTTCTCATTCGAGGAGTCAATACTGCTCAACCTTAATGCTTCATAGTTTGGTTCAAAATCAGCATTACTGTGCTTTAGATGCATTTCAACATTTTGATATCCCAACGCCTCATGTTGAAGAAATTTTAGCATGCGCTTGTATAGCTGATTCACCGTAGCCTGTGATGGCATAGCGACATACAGTCCAGAATGCCCAGCTTGGCGTATAAAATGATCTGCAAGTATCTGCGCAGCTTCTGTTTTGCCACTGCCCATACCACTTTCAATGATAGTTATCCAAGGCAGTGTCTTACTCTTTATAATTTTAAGTATTTTTTGCTGCAAAGCGTTTGGTTTAAAAGCAAACACACCTGTAAACCTAAAGGGATTATTTGTAGCGAGGATACGCTTAATGTTTAATTCATCAGCAAGCGCATTTGCTGTATGCTGCCTTTTTTCACAGACATATTCCTGCGCCTCACAATAACAAAAATGAGATTTATCTGAGCCAATCCAATCAGCAACTGAACATAAACCAGCAATGTACGAAAACCATGTCGGCGTCAAAGATTTACTATGCAAACCATTTAATAAATGAAGGTCTAAGGAAAAATAACTTACAAGCCACTCAATGGCAGTCACCTGTAATTGTTCCCAATTTTTATCACCACATGAGCCACTTTGGGCTTTATTTGCTACAAATACGCCATGATGACTGGCCACAGCAGAAATCATCACTCTGGCGGTGTTTTTATTGACAGCATATTTGTCACATAGATAGTCGTGTAGAATTACAAAACCCGCATTTCCATGTTTTGTTTCTGCGCCTTCGAAGTTGCTAAAATGATGTATATTAAACAACTTATCGATTCGCTCAACAGGAAGCTTATATTGGAAACCCGGCGTAATTTTACCAATATCATGCAATGCAATGAGCAATAAGACAATTGAAGTTGCTTCCTCTTCATCGACGCCTTCAATAGATAAAAAAGGGTCAATTATTATAGCGCGCTCTTGCTCTGCAAGCTGATTGATAATTGCTCTCGCAACAAAGGCAACATCCAGCATATGACATACGGCAGGCAACGTATTATGGTCATCTGCTTTACCCCAGAACTGAAAAATTTCACAATTAAAATCACTCACACTGCACATTCCTTGCTTTTGACGTGATTAGGTTATACCTGAAGTATTTGCACTGCAATTCTGCTAATTTAACCAGTAAAAAATTTACTAGGTTGTTGATTACTAACTATTCCAAAGCAGTTTATTGTTCCTCAATTCACGATAACATTCAGGGTCCATCACAATTTGCTGAGCTTCTGGGCTTGGGTGTTGCACATCTAAACGTAAAATACTGATCAAATAATTAAGCAGCGCCACGTTGGTTTTGAGCTGTTTTTTGTTGGCGCTCATATCAAAATCATGGGCAATGACTTGCTGAGCATAATCACTTAAACGCGGATCTGGCATGATGGTTAACGTGACTTCCTGCTGCCATGCTTCATCATCTTGTTTGTACTTTTGTGCCTTACATTTAAAGTCTGGAACAGCCGACAAAATTCGAGACAGCGAATAATCACTAAACCCTACTCCCTCACAATATGCTCTTAGGTGATATCGCAACCCCGAGTTCACTAACGTATGTGGGCGAATAATGCGTTCGGTTTCTTCACCATCTTTTATCGATTGATAGCGAATATCGAGCGCACTTTGTCGGCGACAAGCGTTTAATATGGGCCTTAAAATAGTGGGGTTGAGTTTTCTATGAGGTAAAGGGAGCGTTGCAATCGTCGAGGTACTTAAGTTGTGAACATACTGCTCACCAATTAAACTGGCATACTCGGTAAAGTCCTGGGAAATATAATTTGGTGTAAAGGGGGTTGCCAATACATAGGCTTTTTCAGACTCGTTATAATGCGCGTCAATTTGATAGCGTGCGATAAAGTCTGTTAAGTAACGCCGAGCGCTGGGTCTTGATAGTTTGAACTTATCTTGAAAAGTGCCTGTTTGGATCTCTCCTTGCCAAAATAACACCGCCTCAATATATCTAAAATATTGCTCTTCCTTAGCCTGCATAAATCACTTTTAGTAAAATTAACGTGAACAAAATGTATCAAAGCAAAGTGAGAAAGTCATTGATCCGCGACAAAAATTAGGCGCAGCACGCTATTTTTTAACTAACTCAAAGTCTGGCTTAGTCTATTCATTGAACAGCTGTTATCTGCTAAGTTAAATCATATAAACTGAAAAACAAGTTAAGTTACCAATGGATAGACTGCCAACGGATAAAATTGCTCACTTACTTGATATGATACTCACTCGTGGTTATATCTTCTTCTCATCAAATCAGTGGTACCTATTAAATACAGTTGGTTGCGTGTTTTACTTGTGGCTAACCAAAGACTGGCTTACTGCGATAGTGGGCGCACCAATTATAGGGGCATTAATAACATTACTGTTAAACATAGCTCTTTTTTTCTTAGGCTTGTTATGTGTCTGTTTTCTTGTGTTGTTACTCGCTGTATTCACCTTAATAAATACCATTTTTCACAAACCTGTCAGTGAGAATCGATCTCGATTTCCATGATGCTCGGTTAACAGGGAAATTGTGTTTACAGGTTTTACTAATGGCCTCTCATCGAAAAAACCAATGGTTTCCGAGGCAAGCTCGGAATGACGGAGGTGAGAATATGCAGATTTGTGGGTAAGCACCACCAAAGCTGCCTTTACAATGCCCTCTATTCGCCGTCATCCTGATGAAAACTAGGATCTAATTTTGTTCTTGTTGGCCCAAAAATTTATCCGAATACATCAAACCACCTGTGGTGATGTAGAAACTTTTTAACAGTAAAGCTAAGCCGCTCCCCATGCGTGGAGCTCGGTTACATCGGTCATCCATGACCTCACATCTTCGCGCTGCGAAACTTCG
>NZ_AUXY01000107.1 GCF_001625695.1 Pseudoalteromonas luteoviolacea H33-S | reverse complement strand
CGTCGTTGTTTAAAATAGCTTTTTTCACCTTGCGTAAAGAGAATGTACTCTCTTCGTTCGTTGTCATTATCCCTTTACACGATAACTGCGAAGCTTCGCTTCGGTCTCATTTCGTCCATGTGAAAGTAGGACATTCTACTGCGCAGCGCACCAAGGGCCCAATTAAAGAAACACGTTGCAGTTAAAACGGCTCAATTTACCTTACGCAAAGTTAATGCACTCGCTTCGCTCTATGTCATTGTACTTTGCACTTAATTCATCCATGAATCTAATAATCGGCATTAGTACATCCATGTACGTCAAACCCGTTGCAGAAATGCGACGGGTTTTTTGCTTTTAAGTCCCTCGGCAACAGCCAAAATAGCTCATTTCACCTTGCGTAAAAAGCGCGTGCTCACTTCGTTCACTGTCGCTAACCTTTTGCACAATAGCGCAAGGTGAAGGGATCAACCTTCACAGCTTTTACTCCTTTTAAATAGAGTCCCTCAACAACAGTTAAAACGGCTCATTTTGTTTTATTGGATTACGTTATTTCTTTGTAGATAGTTCTGCGTTGTCTATTCATCCCTGAAGCTGGGTTCCATCGCGCCAATACTTCAATCGGCGCTGTTTAAAATAGCTTATTTCACCTTGCGTAAAGAGAATGTACTCACTTCGTTCGCTGTCATTATCCCTTTACACGATAACTGCGAAGCTTCGCTTCGGTCTCATTTCGTCCATGTGAAAGTAGGACATTCTACTGCGTAGCGCACCAAAAGCGCCAAATAAAGGTCGATTAACAGCATTCATCCATGAATCTAATCGACATTAGTACATCCATGTACGTCAAACTCGTTGCAGAAATGCAGCGGGTTTTTTGCATAGCGGTTAAACTCGCTCATTTCACCTTGCGCAAAAGAAGCGTACTCACTTCGTTCGCTGTCGCTAGCCTTTTGCGCGAAAAGAATGCCAGCGCTTCGCGTATAGTTGTCAATACTCTGCATAATAGACTCTAATATCAGTATTAAGGTCGCTTATTTAGGTACCTTGATTGATGCAGAGAAGGCGGTCAATAACCCCTCTATATTAAAGACCGACTTACCGGCTACCCTAAGTATCTAACCTAACTAGGTATTCAACTAGCCGAAGTCAAAACATTACCTCTGGTTATTAATATTGATGATATAAGTCTTCGTATGGAATATAGACTAGGGGGCTGCGGATACTTTGGCTTTGCGCACAGCAAATTGAACATATGCCTTCACTTTTCTGGTTTGATGGATACTTATATTTTGACAGATACATGTAAGCGATACTGTGTACTGCTAAAGGCCTATCAAATATTGGGCAAATGGTGCGAAGTAAAGTGATTGGCGATTGTGTCAGAACGATGCAATATTCGAAAGAGAGTATCATTGAACTTTACTATGAGTGGTTGTTTATGGCTGAAGCTCAATGCTCACAACAAATTCGACAAATACACTTACCAGAAGAGTAAATATTTAATAGTCACTGTGAACAAGGTTACCTTAGCAAAGCCTGATAATTCCCTCCTCCCTCATTTGGAGGTAAGGCAGCATTTCCAGTTCAGAGAAATATGCGACTCGGGTGACCATCAATGAGCTGTATTGGAATCTAGGTTCTGTGCTGTTGTTAGGGAGTTGGATCTATTTTCTCAACACTTATAAAAACCACTGGTTTCCC
>NZ_AUXY01000106.1 GCF_001625695.1 Pseudoalteromonas luteoviolacea H33-S | reverse complement strand
TGTCGATAGCACTGGCCTAAAAGTTTATGGTAATGGCGAATGGCATACCCGAAAACACCGAGCCAGCAAGCGTCGAACTTGGCGTAAATTGCATTTGGCTATAGATGCAGCCAGTCATGACATTGTCAGTGCAGAGCTATCAATGGTGAATGTATCGGATGGTGAGGTGTTAGGTGATTTACTGCGGCCACTACGCCGAAATGTTGACAGAGTAACCGGTGATGGTGCTTATGATACGCGTGATTGCTATGATGAAATTACGTCTAAAGGTGCCGTAGCTCGGATCCCCCCAAGGGAAAATGCTCAATATTGGGAGAAAGGTCATCCGAGAAACAGCGCCATAATATTAATGCATCAATTTGGTTTAAAACACTGGAAGGAAAAGTCTGGTTATCATGAGCGTTCGCT
>NZ_AUXY01000105.1 GCF_001625695.1 Pseudoalteromonas luteoviolacea H33-S | reverse complement strand
GTATCTGAGGTGGAGCATGTTGCTAGCCTATCGTCTTATGCCTTTGACGGTTTTGTGTTTGATTTATTCTTTTCGCTGTTAAACGGCAAGACCGTGAACCTGTTTGGGAAGAATCATATTTTAGATAGTGAGTCATTTAAATCAGCATTAGTGGCCGATAGCATAGATACCTTCTTCACTACAACCGCCTTGTTTAATCAAATGGTCCTCAATGACACCTTAGGGGGGACTAAGGTGAAAAATGTCTTGTTTGGCGGCGAAAAGGCAGATCCTGGGCTAGTTGAACAGGCGGTTCAGGGCTATCCGAACATTGCCTTTACCAATGTATATGGGCCGACGGAAACCACGGTTTTTGCTTCTGCTCATCATTTTGTCGATAAAGTTGACCCAACGATCCCGATTGGGAAGCCTTTACATAATAAGCAGTGTTATGTGCTCGATGCTGATCTTAATCCCGTGCCTGTGGGCTTGGTCGGGGAGTTATATATAGGTGGACTGGGGTTAGCCCGAGGCTACTTGAACCGTCCAGAGTTGACTGCGGAGAAATTTGTCATCAATCCTTTTTATGATGAAGAGGACAGCAGTAGTAGTAAAAAGCTCTACCGCACTGGAGATCTGGTGCGTTGGCTTGCGGATGGTTCTTTGGGCTTTATAGCGAGAGCGGATTATCAGGTAAAGGTGCGGGGTTTTCGCATAGAATTGGGGGAAATTGAGCATGCGCTGACAGGGCATAGCGAGATCAAGGAAGCCGTGGTGCTTGCCCGAGAAGTCGGTGACAACAATACACAGCTAGCAGCCTATCTGGTGAGCAGTGCCGCAGAGTTGCAGGATGCTGAGTTGATTGAGCAAGTGCGCGGGCATTTGTGCCAAGTATTACCAGATTATATGGTGCCTTCGGCCTTTGTTCTATTAGCAGAATTGCCTATGACCACCAACGGCAAGATTGACAGAAGCAAGCTGCCGGCTCCGAATATAGAAGCCTTAAGGGCAGAGTACGTTGCCCCTAAAACTGAGACGGAAATACGTCTGAGTGAAATTTGGCAGCAGGTGCTGGGTTTAGAAAAAGCAGGTATTACTGACAGCTTCTTTGAGCTCGGCGGCCACTCCCTGTTGGCAGTGAAAGTTGTCGCAGGTGTCAATGAAGCTTTTGCGATTAACTTCCCTATTAAGACTTTTTTCGAACACAATACCATTGAAAAACAGGCAAAAATTATAGAAAACAACTTATTTGATGAAAAGCAAATCGTTATACCACAAAGAAATAAGATGATTTCAAATCAGGATGAATTAGAAGAAATAGAACTATGACACTGTTAACCGAATTAAAAGAATTATTAAAAAACGGCATTGAAGTAAAGCAGGTTGGCGAAAAATTAAAAGTTGAGGCCATACCTGGCGCGTTGAAGACAGAACAAACCGCTTTTCTCAAACAGCAAAAAGAAAATATTCTTCGACTGTTTCATTCCCTGACGATTACGTCTAACCGGGATTATGAATTTTTATCTTTTGCCCAGCAAAGGTTATGGTTGTTAGATCAACTCGACGGTGGTAGCCACCAATATAATATGCCGATGGCGTTGAAGCTAAACGGTGTTTTAGATGAAGGAGCAATGCAAAGGGCATTTACCGACATAGTGGCGCGCCATGAAAGCTTGCGTACGTGCTTTGTTGCTGCAGATGGAGGTCAGCCGTTACAAATTATCACGGAGAAATGCGGTTTTGACGTGCCGCTAACTGACTTGTCGGAACTGCCAAAAGAAGTGCAGCAGACACAGGTTGAAGAGGCCGCTTTGGCCGAAGCCGAAGCCACCTTTGATCTAAGCCGAGATCTCATGATGAGAGCTAGGTTACTTAAGTTATCTGGTCGGGAACATGTACTGCTGGTCACTATGCACCACATTGCCTCAGACGGCTGGTCAATGGGAATACTGGTAAATGAGTTCAGTCGTTTGTATAGCGCCTATGTGCAGGGAGAAGAGAGCCCCTTGACACCGCTAGCTATCCAGTATGCTGACTATGCCCACTGGCAGCGAGAGTGGTTACAGTCTAATAAGCTGGACGAGCAACTGGCTTACTGGCAAGACAAACTTTCGGGTTTGCCTGCTTTGCATAACTTGCCGCTGGATAAGCCCAGGCCTTCAGCTCAGGGCTTTAACGGTGAAACCTATGTGTCTTGCATTGCTCAAACTGAGTTAGCAAGTTTAAAAAAGCTTTGTCAGGCGAAAGAGGCAACCTTATTTATGGGGCTGCATGCTGTTTTTTCTGTGTTGATGTCTCGTTACAGTAATGAAAAAGATATCGTGGTTGGGACGCCTGTAGCAAACCGTGAACAGATGGAAGTGGCCGATTTGATAGGGTTTTTCGTCAATACCTTAGTACTGCGTAGTGACTTATCCGGAGAGCCTGTTTTTCTTGATGTTTTGGCACAAAGCAAACAAATGTTGCTGGATGCCTATAACCATCAACAGGTCCCTTTTGAGCAGGTGGTCGAGCGACTACAGCCTGAGCGTAGCCTGAGTCACAGTCCTTTGTTTCAGGTAATGCTGGCGCTGCAAAATAATGAACAAGGCAATTTGTCATTACCGGGAATAAGTCTATCTCCATTAGACTCAAAACAGGGGGGCGTGTCACAGTTTGATTTAACTTTAAATGTTGCGGAAAAACCGGACGGGTTGACTTTGAGGTGGGTGTTTAATACCGCCTTGTTTGAGCGTGACACAATAGCGCGTATGGCGACGCATTTTGAAGTCTTGTTATCCGCTTTGGTGCAGGCACCTGAGCAGGATGTCTTTAGCCATGCGCTTACAACGGCACAGGAGCAAGAGCTGTTACTTAACTGCTGGAATGATACCGCGGCAGAAGTCCCATTGGAGTACTGTCTTCATGAACTCTTTGCAGAGCAGGCCAGCCACTATCCAGAGAAAACAGCCCTGATCTGTGACGATTCAAGTCTCAGTTATGGTGAGTTAAACCGCCGCGCTAATCAGCTTGCCCATTACCTGAAAGCACAGGGAGTGAAAGCGGAAACCTTGGTCGGAATTTGTGTTGAACGCTCGGTGGATATGGTGGTCGGTATTTTGGGTATCCTCAAGGCTGGGGGAGCCTATGTGCCGCTTGAGCCAAGTTATCCAAAAGCGCGACTAGCCTATATGCTTAGCGATACGAACGTCGCACTGGTACTGACCCAGCAAAGTGTGCTGAAGCAATTATCTGAGTTTGATGGTCAGGTAATATGCCTAGATGATGAAGCAGTACAGGCCGAGCTGATATCAATGTCAGCACAGAGCTTAAGCGTATCGGGGTTAACCCCTGCTCATCTAGCTTATGTGATTTATACCTCAGGCTCTACTGGGCAGCCCAAAGGGGTAATGGTAGCACATGAGTCGGTGATTGCTTTTGCCATGAATAACCGTTATGTGGCGGTATCTGAGGTGGAGCATGTTGCTAGCCTATCGTCTTATGCCTTTGACGGTTTTGTGTTTGATTTATTCTTTTCGCTGTTAAACGGCAAGACCGTGAGTCTGCTTGGAAAGAGTCATATTTTAGATAGCGAGTTATTTAAATCGGCATTAATGGCCAATGACATAGATACCTTTTTCACCACAACTACCTTGTTTAACCAAATGATCCTCAATGGCACCTTAGGGGGTACTGGGGTGAAAAACGTCTTGTTTGGCGGCGAAAAGGCAGATCCTAGGCTCGTTGAACAGGCGGTTCAGGGCTATCCGAACATTGCCTTTACCAATGTATATGGGCCGACGGAAACCACGGTTTTTGCTTCTGCTCATCATTTGGGCGTTGAAGTTAACCCAACGACCCCAATTGGAAAGCCTTTACATAATAAGCAGTGTTATGTGCTCGATGCTGATCTTAATCCCGTGCCTGTGGGCTTGGTCGGGGAGTTATATATAGGGGGGTTGGGGTTAGCCCGAGGCTACTTGAACCGTCCAGAGTTGACGGCGGAGAAATTTGTCATCAATCCTTTTTATGATGAAGAGGACAGCAGTAGCAGTAAAAAGCTCTACCGCACTGGAGATCTGGTACGCTGGCTTGCGGATGGTTCTTTGGGCTTTATTGCGCGAGCGGATTATCAGGTAAAGGTGCGGGGTTTTCGCATAGAATTGGGGGAAATTGAGCATGCGCTGACAGGGCATAGCGAGATCAAAGAAGCTGTGGTGCTTGCCCGTGAAGTTGGTGACAACAATACACAGCTAGCTGCGTATCTGGTGAGTAGTACCCCTAGGCAGCAGGATGCGGAGTTGATTAAGCAAGTGCGTGCGCATTTACACCAGTTATTACCAGATTATATGGTGCCGACGGCTTTTGTTGTCCTAGACGCTTTACCGCTAAACACCAACGGTAAGCTCGACCGCAATGCGTTGCCGGAGCCGGACCTTGATAGACTCACTGTTGAGTATAGTGCGCCGCAGACTGAAACAGAAAAAGCCTTGGCGCTTATCTGGCAGCAACTGCTGGGCATAGCAAGAGTCGGTCTGGGGGATAATTTCTTTGATTTGGGGGGCCACTCCCTGCTGGCCATTAAACTGGCCGCCCGCTGTGGCGAAGCCTTTGAGGTGACCTTACCGTTGCGGGAGATTTTCAATCAGC
>NZ_AUXY01000104.1 GCF_001625695.1 Pseudoalteromonas luteoviolacea H33-S | reverse complement strand
TATTTAAGCGGATTGGTATTAGCGCAAGGTGAAGTGAACACCCTTCACCGCCGACAAGGTAAACTCAAGACTTCCTCAGCAGCGGTTAAAACGGCTCGTTTCAGGATCCATGCTTTGCTTATTCTGAGTTGGTTGCTGCGTTTATAGTGCTGTATTGATTACCTCTCGTTAAAACTGCTCGTTTCATCTTAAGTAAAAAGAGCGGATTCACTTCGTTCAATGTCGCGAACCTTTTACATGATAAGCGCAAGGTGAAGGGAGCCACCTTCACAGCTTTACCCTTTACTCCTGCTAAATACATTCCCACAGCAACAGCTAAACTAGCTCATTTCACCTTGCGCGAAAGAAATGCACTCACTGCGTTCGTTGTCATTAACCTTTTGCACTATGGTCTCTCACCCATAAAGGTTGTTTTCTGCATCATGTTGGGCAAGCCTCGCGTATCTAACCTACAAGATGCGATATATTAAAGATGTTGAGTGGGAAATAAGTTTATTTTGTGAAGGACAGATTGAGGGAGAATGGTTGCTGTGAAGGGAAACGAGGAAGTATATCTACTCCCTCGATACAGATTAAAGTTCGAAAGGTGCAACACCAACGGCTTTCATTGTATAGCCAGTTTGCGCTAGGTCACTTTTATGACTTTCTACCTTGATGGTACCTGTCACGGTTATGGCATCATATAGGCTGTCAATTGGGACACCGTCTTTGATCTTCACGTGCACGATTTGATTAGGCGGCGGCGGTGGCACATGGATACAGGCTCCAAAATATGGCACGAGTAAAAACTCAGTAATGACTTCACTATTGCCTTCAAGAGGCACCACGAAGCCTGGCAAGCTAACGCTTTTACCATCGAGTGCTTTTACTACTGGTGCATCTAAATCGGGTTGCACCCAGTTTTTATCATCGCCATCATGGCTAGCGGCCTCCTGATTGCTGATCTGCTCGTGACCTTCAGGAATTAAGTCGTCCCAAAAGATCTCTTTAGGTGGTGCTGCCATCACGGACAAAGACATAAACATCACTGTGAGTGAGATAAACCAAGATGCTAATCGGGTTGAATACATAAAAATCCTCTTAAACTTTGATACTCATGCCATCATTGAGTGAGTAAAAATACGCTCGAATAGCAGGAATTGCACCGATAAATGTGCCTGACACCATAATAACGCCTAGCAGGAGTAGTTCATAGTTGCTAAGCATGGATATTGTGATAGAAATACCAAATTGTGCTTGTAGTATACCTTTGCCAATTATTATCAGCGAGTAGAACAGTACAACGCCTAACATACATCCAAGTGCCGTGATCAGGACTGCTTCACTGGTCATTAAAGCAAATATATGTCTAGGTCTGGCTCCTACAGATCTGAGTATTGCGAGCTCTCTGCGGCGCTGGTTAAGTGACGATAATAAAGTTGTTAGCATACCGAGTAAGCTTATCAATACAACCACACCGGAAAAAAGAAGTAAGATTTTTTCCACGATATCTAGCATGCTCCAAAGCTCTCTGAGAGTAACGCCTGGCATAATGGCAGAAAGTGCCTCAGGTTTATATATATTGATATTTCGGCGTATTTGTAATGTGTAGAAAGGAGAGTCAAACCCCATTAAGAAAGCGGTAATTTGCTTAGGCTGACCGATTATATCTCCAGGTTGACTGTTCAGGTTTTCATAGTTATGACTCTGGTGGTCGTGGTCGTGGTCGTGGTCGTGGTCGTGGTCGTGGTCCTCAGAGCTGTCTTTGCGCCCGGCGATGTGTTGAATACTGTGCTTTGGACCATGCATCAACTCAATGGCTTTGAGTGGCACGTGCAATGTTTTATCTACTGGTGTCCCTGTCGGTTCTAAAATACCCACAATCACCAAAGGATTGTCATCATGATGGTGAAAGCTAGTGTTGCCCATGCCATGCGCGACCACAATTTCTTGCCTTAGGTAGTAGTGAAGCTGCTTTGCTACCTCACTGCCGATAACCACTTCTTGTGCGTTGTGATAAGGCCTACCGTGCTCAAATTGTAGCGTTTGTTTACTGCCATAGCGATAATGTTTGAAGTAGCTTTCGTCACTACCAAGTACTGAGAAGCCTTTATGGCTGTCTCCCAAGCTGATTGGGATTGTCCATGCCACGCCTTTTTGTGCTTTGATATATTCATAGCTTTGCCAAGACAGGCCATTATTTGCATGACCAATGCGAAAAACACTGGACAGTAGGAGTTGAATATCTCCTGTGCGTGCACCCACAATCAAATCGGTACCTGAAATTGTATTGCTAAAGCTTTGTTTGGCTTCCTGTCTTACTCTTTCTATTGATAGTAGTAGCATGACACTAATTGCAATAGTAAAGAGGGTAAGAAGCACACTGGCTTTTCGATTTATGATGCTTTTAAATGCGAGGTTGATTAATGTCACAGGCTCGCTCCATTTATCTCTGCTAGGCTTACTTTTCGATCAAATAAAGGTGCAAGGCTTACGTCATGGCTGACGAACAATATCGTAGCCTGATACTGTTGTGCTTGTTCAAAAAGTTGTTTAATAAAAATATCTCTGTTATCTGCGTCCAGTGCAGAAGTAGGCTCATCGGCGATAATGAGCTCAGGTTGTCCTATGAAGGCACGCGCTGCTGCAACGCGCTGTTGTTGACCAATACTCAGTTCATTAACTGCACGATGCTGAGTATTCTCATCTAACCCTAATTCAGCGAGTAACCGTGTTGCTTGTGATGTTGCAGTGGCGCCCTCAGTTTTTAAGTTTGCTTGCCTACGTTTAGAAAAATTACAGCCTAAGACAACGTTATCTATGGGGCTTAAATAAGGCAGCAAGTTAAAGTTTTGAAAAATAGTGCCAATGTGATCGGCTCTAAACTTGTCTCTTTTGGCATCATTGAGTGCGCTAAGATCTTCATTCAATATTTTTATATTGCCTTGCTGGGCGCACTGAATGCCTGCAAGTAAGCTGAGTAATGTCGATTTGCCACTGCCACTGGGGCCATGCAAAAACAGTCGCTCGCCGGTTTTTATTTGTAGGTCTTTGATTTGTAGTGTCGGGTTGGATTGCCCCGGCCAGCTGAACGTGAGATCTGATATATGGATCATGTAACCATCTCTTAGTACCGAGTTTTGTTCATGTTAGCGTAGAACAACGCAGGACTAAACTAAGTTTCGCTAGGTTGGTCTAGTATTGCGTTAAACAATTGTGATTTTAGTTGTGCTCGATTATCATACCCCTCTATAACCCCCTCTGTATTATGCGTCCTTTAGCAAGATGCAGCCGTTCTCTATGGAGATACAATGAGTAGCTACAAAGTTCTAGACGTCAATGACGATCTACCAATTCGCACTAAAGGTGCAGTTCACAGTGGTAAAGTACGCTCGGTTTATTGGTTAACCGATCAAGACAGTGCCAGATTAATCGAAGAAAAAGGCTATGATGTTCCTAATGGAACTGAGCTTGCGATCATGGTTATTTCAGATCGTATTTCTGCGTTCGATTGCATCTGGCAAGGTGAAAATGGCTTAAATGGTGTACCAGGTAAAGGTATTGCACTAAACAGCGTTGCAGCCCACTGGTTCAAATTATTTGATGAAGCAGGTCTTGCCGGTAATCATATTGTTGATATTCCTCACCCATACGTGTGGATTGTTCGCAAAGCGAGTACCGTTCGCGTTGAGGCAATTGCCAGACAATACATTACAGGCAGCATGTGGCGTGACTACAGCAAAGGCATTCGAGATTTCTGCGGTATTGAACTGCCAGAAGGCCTACAAGCTCACCAAAAATTAGAAGAAGTACTAATTACGCCTTCGACTAAAGGTATTATTTCAGGTGTTGAAGGTGTGCCAGAAGTTGATGATGTAAATATTACGCGTGCTAATATCACTGACAATCTAGATGCATTCAATTTTAAATCAGCTGATGATGTCACACGTTATGAGCAGTTACTCAGCGATGGCTTTAATCTGATTTCTAAAGAGTTAAATAAACTTGACCAAATTTTCGTTGATACCAAGTTTGAGTTTGGCTATGTTGAAGACTCAGATGGCAAAACTCGCTTAATTTACATTGATGAAGTTGGTACGCCAGATTCTTCTCGAATTTGGGATGGCCCAGCTTATCGCGATGGCAAGATTGTGGAAAACTCGAAAGAAGGCTTCCGCCAGTTATTAATTAACAATGTGCCAGACAGTGACGTATTGCTAAATAAAGATCGTATGCCTGAAAGAGAATCTTTGGCCCAGTCTTATAAATTACCACAAGATGTGATGATGTCTGTATCAGACACATATGTTGGCATTGCGAGTAAAATTGTTGGCAAAGATCTTGTCATCCCTCAAGACCCTCGTGCAGAGGTCATCGCTATTCTTGATGAGCAATATGCTCTTATAGACTAGTGTTTAAAGATGCCTAGCAGTCAATAATTTAACTGATTGCTAGGTATTCGTGCCCCCTTCTTCGATTTTCTTTTCCCAGCAACTGTACTGAGCAATACAACATCTCCAAGTAGAGAGTACCTCACTGTTCCAAGAGTGCTTTTGATAAAGAGCATTTATTGTTAAGTGCGTTTTTAAGTATTAAATATTCGTTTTTTCTCAACTAGAGCACACGATTTGATGGCTTTCAGCTATATTTTTAATGGCAAGCATCGATTTAATTTTGGCAAGTAATAGTAGCAACGTGACGAGTGTTGAAATAAATGAAATATATTACTAAAAATAACGGTCTGTAAATTGGATTAGCCATAACTGTGTATCAATGAATGCATAATATGGGTCCAATAATTGGGTCTGTATATCACCGTCTGCAATCTCTACTCGTTGATATCTGAAAGGAACATTATGGGCACAAGTTTTAAAAACCGAATAATTATTCTGTGTGTTGGCCTCGTATTGATAACCGCGATAGCCAGTCTTGCGGGCTTCTGGTGGTCGACCAGTGAGTTCAAAGAGCGCCAAGTGCAACAGGATATTCAAAAAGCACAGAGCGTCTATCAACAGTATTTAGTTGCCAGAGAACGATTATTGGTGACGGCTGCATCTGTTTTGACTCAGGACTTTGGCTTCAAACAAGCCGTCGCAACTAGAGATGCCTCTACGATAAGTAGCGTGCTGTATAACCATAGTCAGCGAATTAATGCAGAGCTGATGCTGCTATTGGATGTACGCGGTAAGCTTATTTCTACCAATCAAAATCAGCTTGAGTTGCCGCAAGATATGCGACCCTTAGTGAAAGAGCTACTCGCATATGAGAAACGCTCTGCATTTGTGGTGTTAGATAAAAAATTGTACCAGGCCATCATTTTACCAGTTAAAGCACCCAGAACCATTGCATTTACGATTGTTGGTTTTGTCGTTGACGAGCCCATAGCAGAACAGTTAAAGGGGCTGACGGGGATGGAGATGAGTTTCATTAGCCAAGGCGAGCGGATGAAAACAAGCTCTATTCAACTGCCTGAAGATAGAGATTTGTTTACTTATTTGCACGATCAAAAAATTAGCCGGTGGTTTGGTGAGTATCCTATTTATGTCAATGCCGAAGTTGCTTTGCCCTCTTTAACTGCTGTGCCTGTTAGCTTAGTGCTCAGCGCTGATTTACGGGCTGAATATGAAGAGTTTGACCAACTTGTCCTGACGATTGTGTTTCTTTCCTGTATTACGATGTTATTTGGTTTTGTCGCCAGTGGGTTTTTAGCGCGTAATTTGGCGACTCCGCTTCAGCAGCTTACAGTGATGGCGAGGCGCTTTGCAAAAGGTGATTATCATGCGCAAATTCACGAGACGCGCCCTACTAAAGAGATATGTCAGCTAGTCGATGCTTTTCATGAGATGGGCGATGATATTCAAGCACGGGAAAAGAAAATCCGCTATCAAGCAAGTCATGATGTTTTAACTGGGTTTTATAATCGTACTTCGGCATTGCCGATATTAGATGCGCTATTCTCAACTGAGCAGGTTTACTATCTACTGGTAATTGATATCAAAGGACTTAGGCATATTAACGATAAATTAGGCCCACGTATTGGAGATAGTTGTATTCAAGCTGTAGCAGAGCGTATCGAGCAGGTCACCGCTGATTTTGAGGGGCTTAATGTAAGACTGGGTGGAGATGAGTTTTTAACGGTGCTTTTAGCTAAGTCAGACTCAACGATGGAGCAATGCGTTGACAGCTTTTTGAAAAAACTCAACCCCAGTTATACGGTTCACAACTTTGATATAAATTTACGCTTTAGTGTCGGTGTGGTGCATATCCCAGAGCAAGCCGATAACGCGGATGATAGTATCCGGCGCGCTTTAATCGCTGCTGACAATGCTTCTCATGGCGTAGAGGATGTCTATTTTTATCAAACAGGAGAAGATGAGGCCTATTTAGAAAGGTTAGAAATTGTCGATGAGCTTAAGCAAGCTCTGGTCGCTGATGATGGGCAGCTTTTTATGACATTTCAGCCAAAGTTGAATATGCGTACAGGCGTAGTTGATAAAGTAGAGTCTTTGATACGCTGGAAGCGTAGCAATGGAGAGTGGGTTTCACCGGAATTGTTTATCGACCTCGCGGAACAATCAGGTTTAATCGTTGACTTAACGCAGTGGGTGCTGCGGACCGTTGTATCACAGATATCGGCGTGGTCTTCGCAAGGCCTAACAATGAAAGCAGCAATTAATGTATCAGCGCAAGATATTGCGGATGCTGAGTTCATACCTCACCTTTTGGCCATGTTAAAAACATACTCCGTGCCTGCCAATCTCATCACGATTGAGCTGACCGAACGTGACATGATTGAAAACGAAGAAAAAGGGATTGCTGCTTTGATTGCGCTTAAAGAGATTGGTGTCCACATTTCTCTAGATGACTATGGTGTTGGGCAAACATCTTTAGGGCGCCTCAAAATGCTGCCAATTGACGAGTTGAAACTCGATAAGGTGTTTATTTTAAAGCTAGCTGGGTCGCATCAGGACCAATGCATTGTCCGCTCTACTATCAGCTTAGGGCATCAACTTGGTTTTTCTGTGGTTGCAGAAGGGGTTGAGGACGTAGAGTCGCTAAAACTCCTAGAAGAAATGAAGTGTGACTATGCGCAAGGTTACTACCTAAGTCGCCCGTTGAAGGCGGATGATTTTACTCAGTGGTTAGGGCAACATCACAAGGCTGTATAAGTATGCTTAGAATACTGTCGCGAGCACGTCAGTAATTGCTTTAGGGGTGATGTCTCTTATCATATGTGGTTTAGATAAAGACATTGAATTATGATGAAGTGCGATCAAATTACTTTGCTTTGGTGCGACATTAGACCAAGGTGACGTGCCTTGACCAATAACGGCGACACACGGCGTCCCGCAGGCAGAGGCAATGTGCATTGGGCCAGAATCAATAGAAATCATCGCGTCCATAGCGCCGATGGTATCAACTAATATATCCAGTGACATTGAGCCTGCAAGGTTTGTGACTTTTTCTCCATTTTCACCCGCTTTGAATCTGAGTGTTTCCATTTCCTCTCGCTCCGCTTTATCACCTAATAAATACAGATGTATATCATCACGCATGACTAAATTGTTGATTAATTCTAGTGACAAGTCATGGGGATAATGACGGTCCCCTTTAACTGAACCACCAAGGTAGAGCGCGACGTTACGTTTTTTACTTAAAGCACAAGTTGTTTTTTTAGGTATTAACTTTGGGGCGCTAAATTGCTTGAATGGTCGGCCATGAGGAATATTGATAAGCTGGCAATAACGGTAAATATAGTGCTCAGATTGATTCAGTTTTAATGCGTGACTCAGTAGTGGGCTTCTTGCATTTTGTGCATAGCCGATAACGTTTTTAACACCAGCAAGCTTGAGTAGTAGCGCTTCTCGAAGTGAGCCGCGCAATAATACCGCGATGGAAATATCAAGCTGCTTTAGCTCTTTGGCCATTTTGAACAGACTATGCTTCTGTTCGTTACAATAGCGTTTATCGTTAATAAACTCAGTACCATAATGCGCTGCGCGAGTGAATAAGTGTGCCATAAATGGCCTGCCCAGCACGTAAACGCGTTGCGTGGGATATAGTTTTTTCAAAAGCTCTAAAGCTGGTAGGGTATTGATTGCATCGCCGATGAACTTTGGCAACACAACTAAGATAGCGCCATCTACTTGACTTGAATCAATGATTTGATTACCCATAAACATTATTTGAGATATGCATTAAAGCCCCCTAGTATAGCGCTTGCGGTGCTAGAAATTAACTGAAACTAATTAAATAAGTGTTCGAAATGGTAAAAAACTTAAAAAGTAGTCAGTGGTTGTCCGAAAATAAAGAGGATGTGATTATTCTTGATTCAGGTATTGTGAAGCCCGGTGAGTCAGGTGACTATCAGCCTGCAGCGATTATTCCTGGTGCACTTCGATTCGATATAAGTCATACCTTTAGCGACCATACATCGACACTACCTAACATGATGTGTTCAAGCAGAGTTTTTCAAGCGGAGGCCAGGCAGCTAGGGATAAATAACTCGGACACGCTCATTGTATATGATGATAAAGGTTTGTTTAGTGCTGCTCGTGCGTGGTGGATGTTTAAATCAATGGGATTTGAGCATGTGTATGTGTTAGATGGAGGGTTAAAGCATTGGCAAGCGTGTGGCTTTGATACTGTCTCTGACTATGTTAGTGCTCAAAATCTTGGTAATTTTACAGCAAAACCAAAGCCGCACTTTTTCATAAACCATAAAACGGTTCTGACCGGGATAAACTGCCAAGATACTTTACTGTTTGACGCCAGAGGTGCAACACGGTTTGAGGGTAAGGGAAGTGAACCTCGTCAAGGGCGTCAAGGTCATATCCCCAATAGTGTTAATTTACCTTATAGCAGTTTGTTGACTGAAGAGGGGTTGTTAAAACCCGTCTCTGAAATAGCTGAGCGCTTAGCTTCGCTGGGCGCAGAGTCAAACAAAACAATGCTCCAATTTAGCTGTGGTTCAGGAGTCACGGCATGTATTTTGGCTTTAGCCGCGACAGAATGCGGTTATACACGTCTACAGGTATATGATGGCTCGTGGAGTGAATGGAGCAAGCTAGAAGGCGCACCGATTGATATAGGCCCTTCATATTAGCTTGTTGTACACAAATTATTGTGAAAAAACCGTGCTTTGCAATGTATTACCTGACCAAAAAGGGGGGATATAAAGTGTTTGCATGTTTTTATTATTAAGCGCGGCATGTAGAGGCAGTGTTGCAATACCAGTCAGTGCGATGCTATCGATATTCGGGACTTTTATGAGTCTGACTATGTCCCGTTTACCAAGTTGAGCAATAGATGGAATAAAAGGCCTCAGTGAAGAAATAAGTGCATCAAGGCACGCTTCACTGATATCACCGCCGATGATGATAGTCTGAGTATTCAGCAATGACTCTAAGGTGTGAATCGCAATTCGCAGCGGCTCAGTGGCTTGCGTTATCCACTTTTTACTCATTGGGTGTCTTAATGGATCTAATTGCTCAATGGGGATCGTGTCCTCATCACAGCCGTCGAGAAAGGTTTTTAGTGCGTTAATCGACGCGTATTTATTTAAAGTCCCAAGTTCTGCTGTGCTTTCATCTTGATCGGGGGTGACAAATATATCGCCGATAGCCCCAGTCAGCCCGTTTTGTCCAAGCATGATCTGCCTATCATATACGACCGCAGCTTCTACTGTGTTGCCCAAATGCAGATACACAAAATTATGTAATGTTTTGGCTTCGCCAAATAGCATTTGGTAAGCCGCACATGCCGATGCGGTATTTTCCAATGCGATAGGTAGATTAAGTAATTCACTTAATTGTGATTGTAGCTGTTGATTAACTTGATGCTGAGATATTGCATCAGTTTGGTCCGTTTGAATAGATAAGCCGCCAGCGAGTATCGCTTCAAAGCTAATATCACATGTCGCTATGAACTTTTCTAACTCTTGCTTGATGTCTTGGGCGTTAGGCTGAGTTATTAGATCTTTGGTCGTTTGGTTATGACACTCACCATTGAGGTAATACAGGCCTAACTCTAATAAATTGGGGCTCACTCTCATTGCGCAGGTAAATGCTGCATGTTTATTTAAACACAGCATTTTTGACGGTTTGCCTGCGCTCTCTGTCCTCTTGACGCCGATTTCCTCAACGAGATTGACCGCTAACAAGGCTTCAACCATATTCGTGATGGTTTGCTTAGTTAGTAGGGTATTTCGTGCAATATCAGCGCGAGAGATTGGACCTAGCGTGACAATTTGCGTCAATACTAAACGTAAATTAACGGCTTTATTCTGTTTAGCATTTGACCCTTTCACTTTGTATCCTTTTTCGTCGACACGTATCTAAATTATATTCAAGACACTCTATCTTATTACACATGGCACTATTTTCGAATACTTTAAATGCTTTAGCTCCTCAGATAGTCCATTCAGTGTTAAGTAAAATCATTTGACAAACATAGGAATGCTGATCAAATGTACTGAATCAGGTTTTCATTAAAGGAACTATTGAGTGAAGTGCTGTTGTTTTATGTATAAATATTGCCTTCAATACTGCACAAAACTGCGACTACGTACATGGGCTTGTTTGTTTTTTGTGATGTTAGCTCAGTATGCACATAGCAATACCAGTTACGTCCTATCAACGAAGCAAGAAGCCGATGTTAAAACTGCAAAACTTACAGCGGCGATGGCTTGGCATGGCTCTAGTCCATGGGTAAATGCGGTGACATTGGGTGCCCAACAAGAGTTTGAGCGGTTGGGGATCGAGGTGTTGGCTGTGACTGAGGCACATTATGATCCTGCAAAGCAAATAACAGACTTGGAGACATTGGCCGTTTTAGAGCCGGATATTTTGTTATCGCTGAGTATTGATAGTTTTAGCTCTAAGCCCAGTTATTTGCGCCTAAGTAGAAGTGGTACGCAATTGGTGCTACTCAGTAATCCAATAGCCGGTTTTATGCATGGTGAAGATTATGCTGGGTTAGTTGGTGATAATGTTGAGGGTATGGGACAAGCCGCTGCCAAGCTAGTTGCAGAAGCTATCTCAAATCATGGCCGAGTAGGGATGATTTATCACGAGGCTGATTATTATATTACCAACCAACGCGATGCTGCTTTTGTACATGCACTTGCACAATACGATGATATAGAACTGAGCGTACAAAAAGGGTTTGTGAGAAAGAATCAAACAGCGCAGCTCACTTCAGCCATGCTCATCCAGAACCCAAATATTTCCGCCATCTATGTATCGTGGGATGCTGCTGCTGAAGGGGTGATTGAGGCACTTAGGATTGCAAATCGTAAAGACATTAAAGTGATCACCCATGATTTGGGCACGAATAACCTTATTGATATGGCCTTGCATGGCAATATGTATGGCACAGTCTCTGATCGTCCGTTCGAGATCGGAACCTTAATGGCAAGAATTGGAGCAGGCGCAGCTACTGGGGTTACGACACCCTTATACACACAAGTAAGTTATCATGCGGTGACTGCCAATAATATCGCCGCTTCTTGGCAGCTTGCTTTTCAGACTCCACTACCACAAATTTTACAAACAGTATTAAAGCAATCTCAAGCGGATACTCTGACGCAAGATAGGGGGAGCGATGCTCAGTAAGCTCAATAGACAGACATTCATATATTATGCTTGTACGAGTGCGATGTTGATTTTCATATTATCGCTGTCCGGCTCGGCTTTCTTTTCGGCGGCAAATCTATTAAATATTTTACTCCAAACCGCGCCGGTTGCGGTCATGGCAATTGGCTTAAGCTTCGCTTTATCTGTTGGATATATTGATTTATCAATCGGTGCAATTGTAGTTATTTGTGGTATGGCTGCTGCTTTTTTGTTACCGCTTTATGGCCTGCCGGTGGCCGTCGTATTTGCATTGTCTTTAGGCGTGTGTATTGGGGCAATAAACGGCTATTTGTGTGAACGTTTCGCTTTGCCACCGTTAATCGTGACCTTGGGCATGTTGGGCGTTTTGACTGGGTTTGCAAGGAAAATTTCAGATCTTCAGTCTATTCCAATTATTCATACCCATTTTATTACTCTGTTTGGCCATGGCTCAGTATTGGGTGTGCCTATTTTTTTGTTGTGGCTTGCAGGGCTGGTGATGATTGCTGCGTTAATTATGACCCAAACTCGTTTTGGACGTCATTTATTTGCAGTGGGAGTAAGCTCATCGTTAGCACACCAAATGGGGCTAAATGTATCTCGAGTCCGGATGATTGCCATGTCATTGTGTGGCGGGTTTTGTGCGTTTGCTGGTCTGCTATATGCGGCAAGAATGCAAAGCGCCAAATACACAATTGGTGAGTCTGACTTGATGGTCGCTATCGCTGCTGTGATCATTGGTGGTTGTAGTTTGCTTGGCGGCAAGGTCAATATCTTCGCTGTTGTACTGGGGGTATGGCTGCTCGGTTGTATTAATAATGCGCTAATATTCAGCGGCTTTTCTAGTAATGAGCAGATGATGGTAAAAGGCGGTATTTTAATTGTGGCTGTGACCATCACAACAAGGGCACAAAAATCATGAAGCGTACTGCGTTAGACCAAGTGGCCCTAGAAGTCCGTGGGTTGTATAAGAGCTTTGAAGGTATCAATGTGCTTAGCGGGGTTAACTTTACGGTTAATCGAGGTGAAGTGGTTGCCTTGCTTGGGGACAATGGAGCAGGTAAATCGACCTTAGTGCAGTGTTTGGCTGGGTTAACTCAGCCTGATAAGGGCAAGATCCAAGTTGGTCAAATTGAGCGCGCTTTATGCTCCCCAAGTGCGTCTTATCAAGCAGGAATCGCCGTCGTCCATCAAGATTTAGCATTGGTACAAGGGCTCAGTGTGGTTGAAAATTTATTTTTAAATCGCGAAATATTGCATCAACATAGGATGTTAAGGCTGCTAGGTTGGTTAGATAAAAAAGCCATGGCAAGGCAAGCAAAAAAGCTATTGCAGCGACTTGGCATGCCGCTGATCAATATCAACGCTCCTGTAAATACACTCTCTGGTGGTCAAAAACAGGCGGTTGCGATTATAAGAGCTGTGTATGCTGGTGCTGAAATCATTGTTATGGACGAGCCAACGGCGGCTCTGGGGGCTGAGCAATGTGCGCGCTTGGTGACATTGATCCGCTTGCTTAGCTCACAGGGGATAGCCATCATCCTGATCAGTCATAATTTACAACAAGTAGATACCTTGTGTGATCGTGCCGTTATTTTATTTCAAGGACAAAGCGTTGCTGATGTTGCGATAGATGAGGTCAGTCAGGCACAATTACTGGGTTATATGAATGGTATTGAACTAGACATAGCTCAAGCGAGTTAATCAATGGGGACAGAGTGAATTATTCAGAGGCGGTTAGCTGTTTTGCAGAGTTTGGTGAGCATCGTGATGATGCAATCTCTATTATGTTAGGTGCCAAGCAGCAGCTCGGTATGTATAGTTTGTCGGTAGCCACTTTCAAACAGGTGCTGCAGCGCACTATTGATGGAGAGATCTGTATTGCAGATTTAGAGCTATGGGCGAATGTTTTATTGCAGCGTGAGGAGTATAACGTTGACGAACTGGAGGGGAGTCTTTATGCTCTGTCAGATCCAGATGTTATGGGTGGCATAGACGAGGCCAAACTCACACGTTTATTAACGCTGCTAGAATGACCTCATTCGATGAAGTTACTTATGATAGTTTAAGCAAGTTTCAACTTCATTTTTTGAACCTAGGATAACCGCCACTCGCTGGTGGATTGCATTTGGTTCAATGTCTAGAATGCGTTGCTCACCTGTGTGTGCTAGGCCGCCAGCTTGTTCTACAAGCATTGCCATTGGGTTTGCTTCGTATAGTAATCTTAGCTTGTAAGGCTTTTCAGGGTTTTTAGTATCCGCAGGATAAGTAAATAGGCCACCGCGACACAATACACGATGCACATCGCCAACCATGGCAGCTATCCAACGCATGTTAAAGTTTTTGCCTCTAGGGCCTTCTGTGCCTGCTAATAAATCGGCCATGTAATTTTTCATCGCAGGTTGCCAATGGCGCTGATTAGAGGCGTTAATTGCAAACTCTTGCGTATCTTCAGGGATTTTTGCAAAGTCTTCGGTTAACAAGAAGCTGCCGTGTGTTTTATCTAGTGTGAAGATACGTGTGCCTTTACCTGTGGTCAAAGCGAGTGTTGTTGAAGGACCATAAAGTACATAGCCAGCCGCAACTTGGTTTTTACCTGGTTGCATAAAAATAGCCGGATCAGCTGCATCTGAACCTTCAGGTGCTTCCATAATCGAGAAAATGGTGCCAACTAATGAGTTGATATCTGTGTTTGAAGAGCCATCTAGTGGGTCAAAAGACACTATGTATTTGGCGTTTGGATCGCCTGCAACAGTATAGTCTTCTTCCTCAGACGCAATTGCTTTTACGTAGCCAGATTCTAACAAGATGTCTTTAATTAGCTGATTTGATAAAACATCTAATTTTTTCTGGGTCTCACCTTGGATGTTTTCATCTAGGGTAGAACCTAACACACCTGATAGTGCACCTTGTCCTACACGGAAGGAGATCTCTTTACAAGCGGCCAAAAGAGTACGGATAAGAGAAACTAACTCTCTAGAACATCCATCTTCAAATAACACCGGCGGTAATCTACGCATATTTTAAATCCTGATAACGTTTGTCGGGTCGCAGTGGTTTTAATGTGAGAGAGGCACTGCGAACTGCGCTGAATTTCGTCTTGAATCACTGTTTTTTGTATACAATTTTATATACTAGCCAAAAAACAATCACAAAACATGAAAATAACAAAGACAAAATTATGATTAAGAGACGCTTTACCCCTTATCTCGTTTCGGCTTTGTTGCTGCCTATGATAACGCATGCGCAGGCAGCAATTAAGTCTATTGATGAATTTACTGATAAGTTTAACCATTTCCCTGGGTTTTACTCATTTTATGCAGATCAAAGCAGCGGTAAAATTTACCTAGATGTAGATAAATTTGCACAGCCTTTTTTACTACAGCACAGTTTGCCTTATGGCGTTGGGTCCAATGATATCGGGTTGGATAGAGGTCAGCTGGGTGGTACACATTTGGTACAGTTTGAGCGCTTTGGTAATAAAGTTATGTTGCGTGCTAACAATACGTATTATCGCGCCAGTGCAGATAATCATGCCGAGCAGCAAAGTGTCAAAGAGGCGTTTGCATCAAGTATCTTGCATGGCTTTAAAGTGGTTGCTGAGGACAATGACAGTGTCTTAATTGATTACACGCCTTACCTGTTATCTGATGTACATGGTGTATCGCGTCGGTTAAAAGCCACTGAGCAAGGTAGTTACAGTCTAGATGCAAGTCGCAGCGCGGTTTATTCTGAGCGCTCAAAGGCTTTTGTAAAAAACACCGAGTTAGAGGCTGTGCTGACGTTTAAAGGCGGCAATCCTGGTAAGCATGTGCGTCAAGCCGTGGCAGATCCTTATGCCATCACGGTGCATCAGCGTCATTCACTTATTGAGTTGCCTGATGAAAACTATCAGCCACGTCAGTTTCACCCTCAGTCAGGGTTTTGGAGCATTGAGCACAAAGATTACTCGGCACCTTTAGGAAGCTCGATGTATGTTCGTTATATTCCGCGTCATCGCTTAGAGAAAAAAGACCCTACCGCAAAAGTGTCTGAGCCAGTCAAACCGATTGTTTACTATTTAGATCCCGGTGTACCCGAGCCGGTAAAAACCGCATTGCTTGATGGGGCACGCTGGTGGGATGATGCATTTGAAGCGGCTGGTTATAAAGGCGCATTTGAAGTGAAAATGTTACCCGAGCATGCAGATCCGATGGATGTGCGCTATAACGTGATCCAATGGGTTCACAGAGCGACGCGTGGCTGGTCGTATGGTGCATCTATTATCAATCCATTAAGCGGTGAAATCATCAAAGGACATGTGACATTAGGGTCATTGAGAGTGCGTCAAGATATTCTCATTGCAGAAGCCCTTGCTGCGCCTTTTATCCAAGGCGATGAAGTCACCAAAAAGCTACATGATATGGCGCTGGATCGCATTCGCCAACTCAGTGCACATGAAATTGGTCATACTTTAGGTATTGCTCATAACTTTGCTGCATCAGCAGATGGCCGCGCATCCGTTATGGATTATCCGCACCCACTGGTGCAATTCACCAATGATGGACAGCTTGATGTGAGCAAAGGTTATGCCTCTGGTATGGGCGCTTGGGATATTCAAGCGGTCAAATACGGTTATGGTGACTATCGTGCCACAGATGAAGCGCAAGCGCTGGCACAGGTGATCAAGCAGACCAACGACATGGGGTTGGCGTATATTTCTGATGCGGACGCAAGACCGCAAGGCGGTGCTCACCCGACGGCACACTTGTGGGATAACGGTGAAGACCCAACAGCTGAACTGCGTCGCGTGATGGGCATTCGCCAACAAGCACTGGCTCAATTTGGCCCTAATAACATCAAAAAAGGCGTTGCTTTATCACAGTTAGAAGAAAAGTTGGTGCCACTGTATTTATTCCACAGGTATCAAGTTGAGTCTGCTGTGAAGTTGATAGGCGGTGTTGATTACGACTATGAAGTACGTGGTGAAGACAAAGTAAAAGGTGCACATGTTGTGGCAAAAACACAGCAAGTGGGTGCATTGCAGGCACTGTTGGAGACATTATCTCCTGAGTCACTGATTATTCCTGAGTCTGTACTGGCGGTGATCCCACCCAAGGCTTACGGTGAGTCGAGAAATCGCGAAAGTGTTCATGGCAGAACTGGTTTGACGTTAGATGCTATGGCATTACCAGAAATGGCAACCCAGCACACACTCAAGTTATTACTGAATGCCGAGCGTTTAAATCGCGTCGCTCAGCAGTATGCGCGCAATGACCGCTATTTAGGCAGTGATGAAGTATTGGCAAAGATCCATGCACATGTATTTGAAGCGAATGCAAAATCTACTATGGCGAAAAAGTTGAACCAACGCGTTCAGTATTTAACGGCTTATCGTATGGCGGATCTAAGTCTGAGCGATAAGGTTGCACCAGAGGTGCAAGCACAGCTTCGCTATTATTTGCGACAAGTCGCGCAGGACACGACAGAACAGTCGTTGTTTTCAAGCCCAAGCAAAGCGGATGCGTTTTCGCTCTATTTAGGCGAGCATATTCAGTATTTCTTAAAAGAAGGTAAGTGGCCTGCAAACTATGCGCCTTTGGCCATGCCACCAGGATCTCCGATTTAAGCGCTGAGTCGCCATGAAAAAAAGCCCCATTTTGGGGCTTTTTAGGAGATGAATGGTGTACTGAAATGATTAAGCGATTTGCTTCTCTGCCAGTTGCAATTCCATGGTGGCTTTGAGTAGGCGATACAAATTGATAGAGGCATCAATTTCTTCTTTGCGGTTGGTTAAGCTCTCAATGTTTAGGCCAAGTGGAATATCCAAGTGCGCGCAACTTCGTAAAATTAAATCTAAATTCTCACGGCAAATTTTTATTGATTCATTGAGTGTATTGTCAGCATCTAGCATGCGCCATTTAGTTGCTTCTGGCACTGAGATACCCAACCACTGCATAAACTCTAGTGTCTTTTGCCCACCACAGGGAGTAAAGGTCAAAATAATGCGCTTTGGTTCATTGCCTTGCTGACGGCAAGTACGTGCATAACTGGTTAATAAATCAATCGTTGCTTGCGCATCATAAACAGCTTGAGATATGAAATACTCGCAGCCTTTGGTGGTTTTATCGATTAGTCTCTCATGCTCATTGCGTTTGTTTGCATGGCGCTCAGCGATAGTGACACCACCCAAGAAAAAGTCTTGTGTATGCTCACGTAAAGTTTGATAAGCCTCAGGTAAGCCTAACTTTACGTCGCCTTTTGAAGATGGACTGCCCACTAACACAAGGTTGTTCAAGCCAAAGTCTTGTTTTGTTTTCTGCAACCATTGGGTGAACTCTTTTCTGTCCCGTTGTGCAACACTTTTATAGGTGATCACGTCTAGATTAGATAAATCACGGACTAATTTACTGTATTCAACCGGGTCGACTGTTTGCTTAAAAGGAAAAGGTCTTGGCACCTGTGTACGACTACTTTCATCCTGAATGTCGTAAATAACCACTCCATCATACTCGATTTCATGCAATCGATTTAACAGCTTAGTGGCAATCGTTTGAAGCTGTTCGCTGTCTGTTCCTAGTTTAGGTGGGGTTGTACCAATTAAATAGACGCCTTGGTTAGGGTCTAATATTTTCTCTTGCAGCGTTAAAGCCATGTCCTCATTCCCGCTCATTCATCATTACAGGGTAAATATAGCAGCCATTTAGACGTCTAGATAGATTTTTTTATTGAGTTTACTTCATTAAATATGATTTTTTTTCATAAGTACTGAAATTAAAGAACATTATGATGCAAATTTTTAATGTAACCCGAGTTAAGTTTTTTTCATCATTTATCGTGATATATGAGATTTTTCCTTTCTTTGAGGCATAATCAGGGAATAAACCTGTGCTTTGCACAGGCATACAGAGACAAAATGAAAATTTAGGGACACATATGAAATTTAAGCTTTTGGCGACCAGCCTTGCTGTTACCTTGGCACTGAGTGGTTGTGCTGCGAATAACGCAAATAACACCAATAGTCTACAAAGCAATGCTGCAGCTGTGGTCAATACAGCTGAAAATAAAGTATTTTCTCAAGACTATGTCTTGGAAGAGCTCGATAATGGTCTACGCGTGATGGTGGTTAAGACTGATTATCCTGATGTCGTATCTTTACAGATCCCAGTATCAGTTGGTTCGCGCAATGAAATCGAAGATGGCAAAACAGGTTTTGCACACTTCTTTGAACATATGATGTTTAAGGGGTCTAAAAAATATCCTGAAGCAATTTACAAAGACATCATCAAAAACTCAGGGGTTGATAACCGCGCTTATACAACCAACGACTACACCAATTATTATTTAAGCTTTTCTAAAGAGCATTTAGAAAAAGTATTAGAGATCCAATCTGATATTTTCCAAAACCTCCATTTTAGCGAAGAGCAATTCCGTACTGAGGCGCTGACCGTAAAAGGTGAATATCTTAAAAATAATGCCAATCCACTTCGTAAATTATTAGGTGCTGTACGTGAAAAGGCGTTTGATGAGCACACCTATAAACATACTACGATGGGCTTTTTTGAAGATATAGAGGCAATGCCAGATCAAATGGCCTATGCGGATTTATTCTTCGAGCGCTTTTATAAGCCTGAATATGCGACCATCATCATCGTAGGTGATGTAGAGCCACAAGCCACGGTAAATATGGTGAAAAAGCACTGGGGTGAGTGGCAGCGTGGTGAATATCAAGCAGAGATCCCAGTCGAGCCAAAGCAGCAAGCAGCAAAATACCAGCACGTCGTCAATGAGGGCCAACCGGGCCACTGGTTGCTAGTCTCTTACAAAGGGCCAGCTTGGCAGCCAACGGAAAAAGATCGCGCTGCAGTAGACTTAATTTCTGAGCTGTACTTCTCAGAAAACTCCAAGTTATATCAAGAGTTGGTCGTAGATAAGCAAATTGCGACACAACTGATTACCTATAATGCAGAAACAAAAGATCCTGGCCTTTTACATGTGTTCGTTAAAGTCGAAGACGAAAAAGACCTTGTGACCGTGCGTGATGCAATTAATCGTACTTATGCGACGGCACGCACGGAATTAGTAGATGAAGGTAAGCTAGCGGCACTTAAATCAAATAAGCGTTATAGCTTTGCCAATGATTTAGACTCATCAAAAGCAATTGCATCTATGCTAGCAAGCTATGTGCACTTTGAACGTGATCCTGAAGTTATTAACCAAATGTATGCAACGGCAGACACAGTCACCCCAGAAGATATTCGCCGCATCGCAAACAAATACTTTGTTGATTCTGGACGCAATACCGTCACCATGTCAGCAAAAGCGGACATCGCTGGTTTTGATAAAGAAGTAGCGCTTGACGCACTGACGGATGAGCTAAACCGCCCTACAGAGCAGCACTTTACTGTACTTGATAAAACGTCAAATTCACCGCTAGTTGACGTGAATTGGTTATTTTACACGGGCGCGGCGGCTGATCCGGTAGGGAAAAAAGGGGTTGCTGCTTTGACCGCAGCAATGCTGGCCAAAGGTGGCAGTGCAACTAAGTCATATAAAGAAATTCAAAAAGCCATGTACCCGCTAGCGGGTAGCTTTGCTCATCAAGTAGATAAAGAAATGATTGCATTGCGTGGTCGTGTGCATAAAGATAATGCACATCAGTGGTATGCATTAGTAGGTGAGCAACTGCTCAATCCAGGCTTTAGAGAAGATGACTTTAGCCGCCTGAAAAAAGAACTGATTGATAACATTAATTCAGACTTAAAGTCGTCCAATGATGAAGAGCTGGGTAAAGAGGTGCTTTATCATAAGTTATATCAAGGTCATGCCTATGAAAGTCTTAATTTAGGTGATTTGTCAGATTTAGAAGCCCTAACATTGCAAGATGTGAAGGATTTCTATCACAGCCAGTTCACTCAGGCGAAGTTAAATCTAGGTCTAACAGGTGCGTTAAATGACGATTTGAAGGCGCAATTGATACAAGACTTAACGCGTTTACCAAAAGGTGAAGAAAAGCGTTTAAATGTTGCTGATGCGCCTGCGCTAGAAGGGATCCATGCGACGGTAGTCGAGAAAAGCGCTAAATCAACGGCAGTATCATTTGGTTTCCCAATTGATACTGTTCGCAGTAGCAAAGATTGGACTGCGTTATGGTTAGTACGTTCATACTTTGGTGAGCACCGTAATTCAGGCGCTTTCTTATTTGACCGAATTCGTCAGACTCGTGGCATGAACTATGGCGATTATGCTTACATAGAATACTTCCCACGCGGCATGTACCAAACTATGCCTGATGCGAACTTAGGTCGCTCTGAGCAGATCTTCCAAGTTTGGTTACGTCCACTGCGCTCAAATAATGACGCGCATTTTGCGACTCGTGTCGCGGTTTATGAGCTTGATAAGATGATTAAGCAAGGGATGAGTGAAAAAGACTTTGAAGCAACGCGTAATTTCTTAAACAACTATGTGCCACAGCTGGTGGCGAGTCAGGATAGACAACTTGGTTATGCATTGGATAGCCAATTCTATAACACCGATGAGTTTGTAAGCTTAGTGCGTTCACAGCTCGCGAGTTTGAGCTTAGATGACGTCAACCGTGTGATCCGTGAAAACCTACAAACTGAGAATATGCACTATGTGTTTGTGACAGGTGACGGTGAAGACATGAAGCAGCGTCTTGCTAGTGAGCAGGTGTCACCGCTGAAGTACAATGTCAGCAAGCCACAGGCTTTACTTGATGAAGACAAGATAGTAGAGAGCTATAAGCTGTCTGTGCCTGCAAACAACATTGAAGTCATACAAGCACAGGATTTATTTAAATAACCCTCTAAGTTGTATGACAGAACAAACGCCTCGCTTATGCGAGGCGTTTTTATTGATTAGCATTAAGTTGCATACGCGTAAAAAAAACACCATTATAGGAACCTTCAGTTATAATTAATAACTAGAAATTCGAGGCTGGCTAGTGCTATCAAAGGGTGATGCACGCTAAGATAATAAATGATGGTAAATGACAGACATGTGGAAATTATGAGACACGAAATTTGGCAACAATTGAGAGAAGAAGCCCAAGAGCTTGTACAAAGAGAGCCCTTACTCGCCAGTCACGTTTATTCAAGTGTGCTCAATCACGAATGTTTGGGGTCAGCGTTGAGTTTTATTGTGGCAAATAAGCTCTCAGATGCCGTTGTGTCTGCATTTACGATTCGAGAATTGTTTGATCAAGCGTTTGTTGATTGCGATCGAATGCTGACTCATGTGGCTCATGATATAAAAGCTGTTAAAGATCGAGACCCCGCTGCCGATAGTTATCTTAACGTGATATTAAACTTGAAGGGTTTTCATGCATTACAAGCACACCGTCTCGCATACTGTCTGTGGCGACAACAGCGCAAAGAACTCGCCCGCTTTATTCAAAGTCGCACCTCTGAAGTTTTTGGCGTTGACATCCATCCTGCTTGTAAAGTCGGCCATGGTATTATGCTTGACCATGCGACTGGTATAGTCATTGGTGAAACCGCGGTAATTGAAGATAATGTGTCTATTTTGCAGTCAGTCACGCTCGGCGGTACGGGTAATGAGCAAGGTGATCGTCACCCTAAGATCCGTGCAGGTGTTTTGATTGGTGCTGGCGTAAAAGTACTTGGTAACATTGAAGTCGGTGAAGGGGCGCGCATCGGCGCAGGCTCGGTAGTATTAAAAGCCGTTGCACCGCATACCACGGTAGTGGGTGTCCCTGCCAAAGTGGTCGGTAAACCAAATTGCCCATGCCCTGCAGAGAGCATGGATCAAAACTTCTTAGATGATGCGATTAGTCGAATTAATGACTCTCATACCAGCGCCATGCTTTAAGTTGCGCTTTGTCTGATGCGCTCGAAGAGCTCTTTGGTATATGCGTTTGCCACGGGTGTTTTGCTAACCTGTGGGTTTTATGAAATACGCCATACTGATCTGGGCGCTCAAGATGCACCGTCAGAGAAAGTACTTCATTTGAATGAAGCCACTCGCGTAATGGCTGAAGAACACATACTGAAACAAGCTATTCCTCCCGTTCCACCAAGAGAAACGCACAGTAATGCGCTACCTGTTTTAAATCACACCACAGAACTTGAACAGCTGGTTCAACGCAATCAGCAATTAGAGCAAGAAAACTCACGTTTGAAAGCGCAGTTATTGCACCCCAGTGAGTCCTCACCTTCAAGTTATAACGTCCCAAATCAATTGAAAAATATATTCGCACACCAGCGGCGCGATGAAGTGTGGGCCTCGGAAGTGGAGCTATTTGCGGAAGACTTTTTATATGAGGCGAGTCTGCATGATGATGTCGAGATGCTATCTGTAGAATGTAGGCAGCATATTTGTCAGCTCAACTTTGCGTCGCAATCAAATAGTACTTCACCAAGGTGGCAGCAGCTCCACAATGCTTTACTTAACATGCCTTGGATGAAGCAGTTTAAAACGGTGACCGCTGTGCAAAACCAAGGCGTCATGCAGATACACCTGAGTTTAAAAACCAGTGAACAATTAAAAAGCGAGTACTAACTTACTCGCCTTTTTCTTTAATTGCAGTGACTTTAGTATGTAGTTGCCCATCTGCGAGCTGTGTAATAAGCGCGTCGCCGGTTTTGACCTCTGATACCGAACTGAGCACATGTTTGCCTTTTTGAGTAATACTGTAACCTCGAGATAGCACTGTCAGAGGGCTGACACTGTCAAGTCTAGCAGCAAGTAGCGCCAGCAGGTTTTGTTGGCGGCTTTGCTGTTGTTTCATGGTATTGTGCAAGGCTGATTCCAATCTCTGTAGCTTTGCTTTGGCTTCATTCAAGCGCTTTTCAGGGTGGAATTTTAGGAGGGTATGGTCAAGTACATTCACTTTGTGATGGTGTTTTTGTTGCTGATATTGCCACGCTCGTATCAAACGTTGCTGCAATTCATCGATGCGCTGTACTTGTTGCATCAATTGGTTCTGAGGATGCTGCAGACTTAATCGCTGTTGCAGCCGTGCAATATGTTGTTGCTCATCATATAGCTTGCGTTTTAATGCAGTTGTAAGGCGCTGTTTTCTATCCTTTACATAATTTATCAGCTCACTACTATCAGGGCTCACTAACTCTGCGGCTGCGGAGGGGGTAGGAGCACGTAAATCAGCGACATAATCACTGATGGTGGTGTCTATTTCGTGGCCTACAGCACTTATCACAGGGAGATTGCAGGTAAAAATAGCACGGGCGACGATTTCTTCGTTAAAGCACCACAGGTCCTCCAGCGAGCCACCTCCGCGACCTACTATCAATATATCGACTTCACTGCGCTTGTCTGCCAGTGCAATCTTTTCTGCGATTTGCACTCCAGCACCTTTTCCCTGTACTAGGGTGGGGTAGATGGTGACTTCTAATTGAGGAGCTCGGCGCTTTAACACAGACAAAATATCTTTGATGGCAGCGCCGGTTGCGGAGGTGACAACACCAACGCGATTGATTTGTTGCGGAAGTGGTTTTTTATGGAAACTATTAAAGAGCCCTTCAGCGGCGAGCTGCATCTGTAGCGCTTCAAACTGTTGCTTCAGTAAGCCTTCTCCGGCAGGTGCCATCTGTTCGACGATAAGCTGATAATCTCCACGGGGTTCATACACAGAGACTCGGGCTTTGACTTGTACTTGTGCCCCATTTTCTGGGCGATATTTACAATATCGGTTATTACCTCGCCACATCGCCGCTTTAATTTGCGCTTTTTCATCTTTGAGTGAAAAGTACCAATGGCCGGAAGCGGGGGCGACAAAGTTTGAAATTTCACCCGTCAACTCAAGAGAAGCGAAACCTTGTTCTAATAAACCGCGAATTTCGCGATTTAGTCGCGAAACTGTATAAACTTTGTTGTTTTGTGGCAACGACATACCGAGCTCCATAAAAAATTCACAGACACTTTAGCACATTTTTTGCTAAATTTTGTTTACTCACATAAGGAACGCTGATAAAATGCGCACGCAATTCCTTATACTCAGAATTCACTTGAGAGAAGCCGCACACATGCTAAGAATTGCAAAAGAAGCCCTTACTTTTGACGACGTACTACTAGTACCCGCTCATTCAACTGTTCTACCGCACACAGCGAGTCTTAAAACTCGTCTGACACGCGATATCGAGCTTAATCTGCCACTTGTTTCTGCGTCAATGGACACAGTTACTGAAGCACGCTTAGCGATTGCCTTAGCGCAAGAAGGCGGCATTGGCTTTATTCACAAAAACATGACCATCGAAGAGCAAGCCGACAATGTTCGTAAAGTAAAAACTTACGAAGCAGGTATTGTTACTTTCCCGGTCACAGTGACAGCTGACAAAACAATTGCTGAAACAATTGCCCTTGCTGAAGAAAAAGGGTTTTCAGGCTTCCCTGTTGTGGGTGCTGATAACCAGTTACAAGGCATTGTGACAAGTCGTGATATGCGTTTTGAAACTCAGCTAGACAAGCCTGTTTCGTCAGTGATGACAAAACAAGCAGACTTGGTAACTGTGAAAGAAGGCGCAGGTCGTGAAGAGATCCTTGGTCTTATGCACGAGCACCGCATTGAAAAAATCTTAGTGGTTGACGATGCTTTCGCACTGAAAGGCATGATCACTGTTAAAGATTATCAAAAAGCACAAGAAAAGCCGAACGCATGTAAAGACGCACAAGGTCGTTTACGTGTTGGTGCTGCTGTGGGTGTTGGTGCTGGTACTGACGAGCGTATCGCTGCATTGGTTGAAGCAGGTGTGGACATCTTATTGATTGACACCTCTCATGGTCACTCTCAAGGTGTAATTGACCGCGTTAAAGCAACGCGTGCAGCTTACCCAGAGCTACAAATTGTTGCGGGTAATGTTGCAACAGGCGCAGGTGCCCTTGCCCTTGCAGATGCTGGTGCAGATGCCGTTAAAGTAGGTATTGGCCCTGGCTCAATCTGTACAACACGTATCGTTACAGGATGTGGTGTACCACAAATCACAGCTATTTCAGATGCTGTTGAAGCGCTGAAAGATCGTGATATTCCTGTCATTGCTGATGGCGGTATTCGCTATTCAGGTGACATTGTTAAAGCGCTTGTCGCTGGTGCAGCGTGCGTTATGGTTGGTTCAATGCTTGCTGGTACTGAAGAGTCACCGGGTGAAGTTGAACTGTATCAAGGCCGTTACTACAAGTCTTACCGTGGTATGGGTTCTCTAGGTGCGATGAACCAAAAAGAAGGGTCTTCAGACCGTTACTTCCAGAAGAGCAACCAAGCAGACAAGCTTGTGCCAGAAGGCATCGAAGGCCGCGTTGCATACAAGGGCCCAATTGCTGCAATCATTCACCAGCAAATTGGTGGTATTCGCAGTGCAATGGGCTTAACAGGTTGTGCAACAATCGCTGAGCTGAACATCAAACCTGAGTTTGTACGTGTTACGTCAGCAGGTATGGGTGAGTCTCACGTACACGATGTACAAATCACCAAAGAAGCGCCTAACTATCGCTTAGGTTAAGCCGGCCAACGTGCGTTGAGCCCGCAAAATTGTCAGGGCTAGCAGCAGCTAGCCCTTTTTAATTCTGGTAAAGCAGGTTAGCTGTGCTTTACTAATTTTATCGTTTCCTAACTAACGAGATTATCAATGAGCAAAGACATCCATGATTCCCGTATTTTGATCTTAGACTTCGGTTCTCAATACACGCAGTTAATTGCACGTCGTGTACGTGAGATTGGCGTTTACTGTGAACTTTGGGCGTGGGATGTAACGGAAGAGCAGATCCGTGAATTCAACCCTCAGGGTATCATCCTGTCTGGTGGTCCAGAGTCAACCACAGAAGAAAATAGCCCAAGAGCACCAGAGTATGTGTTTGAAGCAGGTGTACCTGTACTTGGTGTATGTTACGGCATGCAAACAATGGCGATGCAGCTAGGTGGTAAAGTACATAGCTCTGATAAGAAAGAGTTTGGTTACGCAAAAGTTGAAAAAGTTGGTAACTGTGCTTTATTCGAAGCGATTGAAGATCATATCGAAGATGGCATTGGTCAACTTGACGTATGGATGAGCCACGGCGATAAAGTAGTTGAAATCCCTGACACATTTGTAACAAGTGCGAAAACGGATACGTGTCCACACGCGGCAATGTCTTGGGAAGAAAAACGTTTCTATGGTGTGCAATTCCACCCAGAAGTAACACACACGCAGCAAGGTACTCGTTTGTTAGAGCGTTTTGCGATTGATATCTGTGGCTGTGAGAAGCTTTGGACACCTTCGCAGATCATTGAAGATGCGGTTGAGCGAATCAAAGAAAAAGTCGGCGATGACGAAGTTATCCTTGGTCTTTCAGGTGGTGTTGATTCATCGGTTGTGGCTATGCTTATCCACCGTGCGATTGGTAAGAAGCTAACGTGTGTATTTGTTGATAATGGTTTACTTCGTTTAAACGAAGGTCAGCAAGTAATGGAGATGTTTGGTGATAAGTTTGGCCTGAATATCATCAAAGTGGATGCTGAAGAGCAGTTCCTAAATGACTTGGCTGGTCTTTCTGATCCTGAAGATAAGCGTAAAGCAATTGGTCATACCTTCATTGACGTATTCGATGCTGAATCTAAAAAGTTGAAAAATGCTAAATGGTTAGCGCAAGGTACGATTTACCCAGACGTCATTGAGTCAGCGGCATCTAAAACAGGTAAAGCGCACGTGATTAAGTCTCACCATAACGTAGGTGGTCTGCCTGACGATATGGAAATGGGTCTAGTAGAACCACTTCGCGAGTTGTTTAAAGATGAAGTACGTAAGATTGGCCTTGAGTTAGGTTTACCTTACGACATGCTTTACCGTCACCCATTCCCAGGTCCAGGTCTAGGTGTACGTGTCCTTGGTGAAATCAAGAAAGAATACTGTGATTTACTTCGTCGTGCAGATGCTATCTTCATAGAAGAGCTTCATAAAGCAGACATTTACCACAAAGTATCTCAAGCATTCACAGTATTCCTTCCGGTTAAATCGGTAGGCGTAATGGGTGATGCGCGTAAGTACGACTGGGTTGTGTCATTACGCTGTGTAGAAACAATTGATTTTATGACGGCGCGTTGGTCACATTTACCCTATGACTTCTTAGGTCTAGTATCAAACCGTATCATTAATGAAATCGATGGTATTTCTCGCGTCGTTTACGATATCTCCGGTAAACCACCTGCGACTATCGAGTGGGAATAATGATAGTTAGTACAAGCTAATTGAATGAAAAAAAGGCGAATATCATAAATATTCGCCTTTTTGTTTATAAAAAGCGCAAACAAACAAAAAAATGCATTTTACCTCTTTACCTTTTCTAAAAGCTCTTTATAATGCGTCGACATTGCAGGGGCGTAGTTCCAATTGGTAGAACAGCGGTCTCCAAAACCGATGGTTGCGGGTTCGAGTCCTGCCGCCCCTGCCACTTCTTACTTTTCTCACGTAATTGAATCTTTTACTACTACCATTTAGACTCAGTATAAAAAGTGTTTTTATCATGCATCCGATACATGCTCAATTACTTGGCTTAACACCACTCAAACTCAAAGCGCGCTATGACACACAAGTGGCTTCGGAAGATGGGTCAAATGCCCCAATCCATTTGCAGCTGCCTGCGCAATTGACAGCAGACATTTCCCTTGCTTTAAATTGTACTGACTTAGTGGTGGTGTCAGGGGATTCAATCGCCTTAAACGGCAGTACACTGATGCTGCCTAGCGACACATTAAATGCCCAGCAAAAGCAACACTTATGGCAGGTGATATCTCATGCAATATCTGCATAAAAACGCGCTCGGACAATTTCCGATAGATAAGGTCATGGAGATTGAAAATGCTTGCCACAGTCATCCTTGGAGCGAAAAAACACTCATCTCATGTATTGGTGGACGTTACTTTAATATGTGTCGCGATAGTGAGCAGGGATTGGTCGGGTATTTTATCGCTGAGCGAGCGGGGCCTGATTATACTTTGATGAATATCTGTGTGCATCCAAATAGCCAAGGCCAAGGGATTGCAACTGAGTTAATGCAGGCCTTGATCACTTGGTGTCGAGATGAGCAGGCGGAAAACCTATTTCTTGAAGTCAGAGCATCGAATACACCAGCGATTGCTTTGTATGAAAAGGTGGGTCTGAATGTAATGGGTAGAAGAAATAACTACTACCCGACACAAACTGGTAAAGAAGACGCTATTTTAATGGGTCTACAGTTCACAGAGTGAATAAAGCTTATATGCGCTTAGCGAACAGCTTGCAGTTGCACATTCTCATTGTCTAACGTGTATTGAATTGCTTGAGTAAGCTGCAGTGTGGTGTATTGCCACTGTGCTTTGTTATTACCTTGTAAGCTATTTTCTAAATCTCCGGCAGCACTGTGAATGTTGCTAAAACCAAAGCAGCCAGCACTGCCTTTTAAGCTATGCGCCAGAGCGCGCAGCGATTCCCATTCTTGGTTTTCATAAAGTGCTTCTACAAGGTCTAGTTGCTCAGGTAGCTTCTCTAGATAATTTTGGCTTATCTGCAGGAACTTTTCACTTTTAAGCAGGTTATTCCACTTAGAGGCATTTTCGCTGGCGAGCTCTAAAAACTCGAGTAATACCGCGCCTAGCTTCTCTCTATCAATGGGCTTACCTAGTGTGGCATTGCATCCTGCTGCTAAGTAGGTATCAATATCGTGCTTCATGATGTTCGCTGTGAGGGCGACAATCGGACCATCATAAGCGGCATGCCTAAGCATCTCAGTCGCTTCTAAGCCCCCCATCACTGGCATCTGCATATCCATCAGGATTAAGTCATAATCATTGATGAGAGACATTTCCACCGCTTCTGCGCCGTTATTGGCAATATCGGGTTTGAGCCCCCAAGAGCTTAATAACAAGGAGATCAGATCTTGGTTATCTTTGTTATCTTCTGCTAGGAGTATTGTTGCTTCAAGCTGCGTCTCAGCGAGTTTTTGCGAGCTGCTGGTTTGGCTGTGAGTGTGGGTATCACATTCAATCCACTCAATGTCTTGGTTTGCATGATTCGCTGAGATGGTAATGGTAAATGTACTGCCATTGCCTTGCTCACTGCTGACCTGTACATCGCCACCAAGTAATTGGGCAAGGTTTTTGGAAATACACAAACCAAGCCCTGTGCCACCAAAACGCCTCGTAGTGGTGGTATCAGCCTGTTCAAACGGTTTAAATACACGTTCCATCTCACTTTTTGACATACCAATACCCGTGTCCTTAATCGTAAAGATAAACTGATCGTGTTGGGTATTAAAATCAATATTAATAGATATAAACCCTTGTTCGGTAAATTTGACGGCGTTACTGGCAATGTTAAGTAAAATCTGTTTTAAACGCGTTTCATCACTGTGGAGCACTTTTGGTAGCGGGAAGGCGTAATTGAGATTAAGCTCAAGATGCTTTTCTTCTGCGAGTGGCAGAATGATGGATTCAATGTCTTTTAATAAAGGAAGGAACTCAATGCGGTTTTTTTCAACCGCGAGCTTTTCTGCCTCAATCTTAGATAAATCTAGGATATTGTTGATAAGTTCTAATAAATGCTTTGAATTTCGCAAAATGGTGTCTAAGTGTAAATCTGAATTTTTAGCGCCAGGGTTGTGCAGCAGCTGTTCAGTAAAGCCCATGATTGCAGTTAAAGGGGTGCGGATCTCGTGGCTCATATTGGCCAAAAAGCGGCTTTTAAGCTGGTTGGCTTGCTCAGCTTCGGTGATGGCGACTTCAAGCTGACTATTCATTTCTTCTAGCGCTCGGGTACGGCTTTCCACCTTTTCTTCCAGATGGAGTTTATAGTCTTCTAATTCGCCTTGGAAATCACGGATCTGTTTTACCATGTGATTGAAATCATCAAACAAGATGCCAACTTCGTCGTCATCATGGGCTGGCAACGAGACAGACAAGTCTCCGTCACCGACACGATGACTTGCCTCGCCTAGCAATTCAATCGGTGTAAGCAGTAGATTCCGTACCACAATAAAGATGAGTACTGGTAAGGTAACCACGGAGAGAATGACAATTAAAGCGGTGATCAAGCTGATCGCTTTACCAGATTGGTAGAGAATGCTTTTGGGGATCGTGGAAATGTAATAATAACCACCGCTGAGCTGCGCGCTGTAGGTCATGCGCTTGAGTCCATCTACCGAGGGTAGTACGACGGAATCTAATTTGCCTCTATCAGCCAAAGAACTTATCTGGGCCATTTCTTCGTCAGACAGATAAGTCGATGTGAACTGCCCGTCAGAAGAGAACAGGACTTCTCCTTGAGTAGAGACCAATAAGTTTAACGTATTGTCATAGGGCGCCTCTAGTATACTACTGCTGATAATTGAGGGAGCGACACGAACAATTATATAGCCTTGGCGTTGCGGTCTTTTCAAATGAAAGTTTACGCTATAAATTTGTTGCACAAAATAGAGTTGTGTTCCGCCTTCTTTGGCGGGCAGCATATACTGTTGCTGCCTTAAGTTGCTTTTGAGCACTTGATCAAAAAACGGGTAATCATCTGGCGCAAAACTTAAATTACTCGAATAGAAAGCATGGCTTTTACCATCAGCATCGACCAAATTGATACTGAGAATATCTGGATAGGCTTCACTGTAACTTGCAAAGACATCCATAAGCGCACCCAAGCGCTTTGTTTTAAGTTTCTGCTCATCTGATGACGTAAGCAAAGCGCCTAAGCGTTTTTTTTGTAGTGATTCTGTATCAGGCGGAGAGAGTAGATAATCACTGAGTACAGGGGATGTGGAAAGCAGCTTTGTGGTCGACTGGTATATTTCCATGTAATTGAACATTTTTTGCTGCTGCTGTTCAACAAAACGGCCGACAATCAGTTTTGCTTGCTTTTGAGTAGAGCTCGTAACATTGGTGAGCGTAAAGCCACCTAAAAACAGCAAAGGCAAAATCACCAGTGGTGTAATATACCAAAGTAACCTGATACTGAGCTTACTGGTTTTCATCTTTCCCGATATCCATATTTGCTTTAAAAATCCGTCAAACGATCCATTCACTGTGCAATATTGGATCATATGATGGCTTGCCTGATTTCTCAAGTTTTTGCGCTGTGTCGGGTGATGTTTAAGATTAATTAAAATGCACTGTAACAGTGCAAGGCTTGGCACGGAATAAAGGCAAGGTAAAAAGCCTTGCCTCGATTTTTTAACTATTTAGCGCTAAAAAAGCCTATTTCTGATAGTTGAAGTAAGTTATTGCCATTGCTGTCAGTGGCGGTATGCGTTAAGTCAATGCGGAAATGGGTAAACGCGGTGGTGTTTTCAATACGAAAAGTGCGTGTTTGATTGCGTTCAGTAAATTGTTCAGATTGACGTGTATCCAAGATATGCCAGTGCACGCCGTCATTTGAACCATGTAACGTCCAGCTTGACGGATCTCGTTCCGGCGCATCGTTACCACTGGTTATGCTATATGCACTGATGATATGAGGTTGATTGGCAACAAATTGCAGCCATCCCTTGTCCGTAAGCGCAACATACTTGTTTTCATAATTGCCATCAAATGCACTTTGATAGCCCTCGCCCCATTGACTAAACCCTTCATACTCAGCGCTGATCTCACCGCCAAGCAAAACAAAGTTTTCTAATACGACGGGTAAAGTTACTGTGGCTTTATCAGCTAATAAGTCTATTTCGGCGATTTGAAATACTGACTCACCATTGCTTTGTTGCCCGCTATTGGTGAAGTTGAATTGAAAGTATTGATAACTTGGAACTTGATCGACTGAGAATTCTCGCGTTTCTAACCTTTGGCTAAATACTTGACTAGATTGGCTATCCACCTCATGCCATGTGACACCATCTTGAGAGCCTAATAAGGTCCATGCACTTGGATCTCTGCTTGGTTGGTTATCGCCGACAGTGAGTCTATAGGATTTAAGTTTTCCTGCACCATGGGTAGAAAAGGTTACCTCAGACTGACTATTTATCGTCAGATATTTAGTATAACGGTCGCCATCGATTGCTTTTGCAATATCATAGATAGGATCCGCAGGCTGTGCTGAGGCACTTATATCTGTGCCTAAACTCACCAAGCTAATTTGATCTTCAGGGATTGCGGGGGCTTCAGGTGCTGCGCCCAGTGTTGCTTGGTACTTCTGCCACAGGGTATTAATATCCTGATTTAAGATGCGTTTAAGTGCTTCTTCTAATGTCCACTCCCAGCCTTCACGTTGACTAGTTAGCACCATTTGATTGATCTTATAGGTAAAATCATCATCATAATTGTCTTGGATCCATGATAAAAAGAACCCGGTATTGGTGTAACCCCCTAGCCAGTTTTTAGACGGTGAGGGGCTGCGTGTGGCGTGGAAACCAGCTCGGATCCGAACAAGGTCGGCAATGCCTTCAACAATGGCGTGAGTTTCATTACCATCGGCCATTGCGCCTGTTGGAAAGTGTTGATAACCGTGAACAAGCTCATGCCAAAACACACCGAGCAATTCGTAAATAACTTCTTCATCGCTGGCATTGGCTAAAGATTCCGTAATGTATTTGGTACTGAACGCAATTTCCATATTTCGGCCAGAGCCAGCTCGATAGGCTAGGGTATCCATCCACTTAAGACTAAATGTGACAGAGTCAAACTCAGGTGATTCACCATAGTGCTTATATAAATATTGGTTTACTTGTAATGTAACGTCATTGATGGTTTTTTCTAAATTAGGAAATAGCCTGTGAATGCGTTTATAGCCTTCGCTTTGCGTATCTTCGTGGGCAAATTTGATTTCAGGGTAAGCAAATCCGTGCCAAGGGTTTGCAGGGTCAACCACTTTCACTTTGTGGCTAGCCGTGTCACTTTGACCATGCCAATTATATGTGACCAATTCTACTGTTTTTACACCGGGTATATTAAAGGTGACTTGTGGGTCTTTGGCCAAACTAGTTGCTGGTGTGCCTTGTTCAAATCGCCATTCAAAGCTATTTGGTTGATTGAGGCTGGTGTCTTTTAGCGTTAATGCTTCACCAATAAATACGGTGCTTGCATCGCTGGCAATACCGGCAATAGGGAGTTGCGTGTTGGTAAATAAATCAATTTCAGCAATTTGTAGTAAATCATACCCCCAATCATCCGTGCCCTTGTGAGTCATATCAAAGCGATAATGTTGATAAGGCTTGACCGTATTTAAATGATAGCTTTTTTGCTCGAAACGCTTACTGAAAGTTTGCTCGGACTGTGTATCAATGACATGCCAGTTTTCGCCATCGTTAGAACCTTGCAGCGTCCATGTGTGTGGATCTCTACCCGGTGCGTCGTTTGCTGATGTGAGTTGATATTTCGCCAGACTTTGTGGCTGCGCTAAAGAGACTTGCACCCACCCCTGTGGTTTGAGTGTGACATATTTAGTGCGGGGATCGCCATCAAAAGCATTACCGATGGCCTCGCCTGCAGGTGACTCTGCTTTTTGTTCACTGAGCACAATGTCATTGCTAATTAGGCTCATTTGTGAAATTGGATCGTTCTTTTTATCATGGGCAACTTTAGCCCAAACTTGGCTTACATCTGGGGCTTCATTCAATGTCCACCATTTTGCTTCAAACAACTCGCCCTTATAGGCAACGATTTGACCTTTGGTGTACACCTGAGCATGCAACCAAGGGTTTGGGGTATTATTTTCATGATTGATGAATTGTACAAACTGCCATGCCCCCGAAGTATTAATGGCGGGCGAATCGCCCTCAGACCACCAGTTTGCTTGATAAATTGCACCTTGGTGCGTGACTCGTTGGCCTTTTTTGTAGTTGTTTTTATCTTGCCATTCGTTGATTTCATTGCTGTGTGATGGCGAATGTGTATGACCTGTGTGCGCGTGTATAGATACAGACTGGATAGCAAGTGCCAAAGCACAAAGTGCAAACCTTTTCATGATTAACTCCCATTCTCTTGATTGTTATTATTTGGAACGTTCCATTTATTATTGGCACAAAATAACAGCAATTCAAAGCATTAATTACATTAAAGGAGTGATAAAACAGAAAAAAGTAGGGGGTTAAGTTACAAAGACAATAAAAAAGCCGGAATAACCGGCTTGTTTATTTCGATAGGTAAAATTAACTATCTGCACGACTCATGAATTTAACTTCAGTCGTGTTGATCTTGATTTTATCACCTGTTGAAATGTGCTCAGGCACTTGGACGATTAGGCCTGTCGTAAGTGTTGCCGGCTTTGTACGCGCACTGGCAGATGCACCTTTAATTGATGGTGCCGTTTCTTCAATCACGAGCTCTACGCTGGAAGGTAAGTCAACCGATACAGGGCTGCCTTCAACAACCACAACAGATAGACCTTTAGTATCTTCATTGATAAATAAAACCTGTTCTGAAATCGCTTCTTTATTGAGGTGGTAAGGGGTGTAGTCTTCCTCATCCATAAAGACATACTCTTCACCATCGATATATGAAAACATCGCAGGGCGACGCGTTAAATCAGCGAGTTTAAGCATTTCTTCTGCTTTAAACGTCTCGTCTACTTTACCATTGTTGACAACATCGTACATGCGCATACGGTATAGGCTACCACCTGCGCGACCCTGTGGTACTGAACGCTCAATATCACGTACAATCATGACGCGACCATTGTACTCAATCGCCGCATGTTTTTTTATTTCACTGGCCTTTGGCATAGTAATTCCCAAATTTATTTTGTTTTGCAGCAAACTAGCATGAAGCCGGCTCTAGGCCAAGCGCCACTTGCATTTTATTGTGTTGTAAAGCACTGTTAGAGTGTATGAAAAGCAACAATATGAACAAACCTAATCCAGTGGAGAATACAATGGACAAGTGTGTGAATGTGAAATGCCAATGTGGCAAAGTGCGCGGTGTTGTTTCATGTGGCAATCGGCTTTTTCACAATCGTGTGGTTTGTTATTGTGATGATTGCCAAGCCTTTGTTGGGCATTTAGCACAGCAAAATGTGCTCAATGAATATGGCGGTTCAGATGTGTTTCAAGTGAGTGCATCACAGCTCACATTTACGCATGGGCATGAAGAAATTGCCTGCCTGACCGTCACGCGAGAGGGAGTACACCGATGGTTTGCCAGCTGTTGCAATAGTCCACTTGGAAATACCATGAACGCGCGTTGGCCATTGGTTGGGCTATTACACAGTTGCATAGAAGAAAATTTAGATGATGTTGTAGGTCCGCCCTCAGGCAGTGTATTTTGTAAATTTGCAAATGCAGCGATCCCAGTAGAAATCAAAGGACCTTGGTCACATAAACGGGTGGTGGCTAATTTGGTATTGAAAATAGTGCTTTGGCGATTGCTGAGAAAAAATACGCCATCGCCTTTTTATCGACAAGGCGAGCCATTGGTGAAGCCCTATTGCCTTGTCGATAAAAGCAACTAAAATTATAGCGCGTACAACGTCGCCATTTCTTGGTAATTCAAACCAAACTGTTTTTGAAACCAACTGTTCACAAACTGATTGTCGGGTGCGATTTTTCCACAACGTAAAATATATTCGCCATATTGTGCGCCGATTAAGCCATTACAGTGGGTGTCAATCCACACTCGCTCTAACTGAGATTTAAAATCTTGTTGTAGTGTGGTCAGTTGCTTATCAAGTTTACTGTCTACATCTAAAAAGGTTGCTTTTATTGGCTTGATATTGAGTTGAGGAAAATCAGCCTGATGGCTCTGCGTATAGTGTGTTTGACTATCATCGATACTAAACTCTATCTGTTGTTGGGCAATGATGCCTTCATATTTTGCATTGACACTAAATTGCTCTGTGAATTCGGTGACAGGATAGCGAAATGCTTTTTTTACTTCGACGTCTAATGTATCAGAAGGGTTGGCTTTGCTTTGCTTTTCTTCAACGAGTGTGAAGTGAGTATGGCGATTAACAAGTTTGGCTTTTCTTGTGTGTTCTAGGTTTGCGTCAAATTTGAGCTTGAATGTGTTTTTCCCCACAGGGTTATACCACAGGCTTTCTCTGAATATTTGCTTTAATTCTGACGAGGCGGTTTTGAGCGAATTTGCTTGCCTACTCGTGCGATGCAAATTCACTCTGAAGCGAGGTGTAAGCTTGATACTCGAGTAACGAGTTGGGTCTTGTGTGATAACGGCCAACTCTTGAGGTAGATCCCATGCCATACAATACTTTTCTGTAAACTGGCGTAAGTAAAAACGTTCATTAGTTGTTTTAGTCGACATACGCGTGCACTGAGCGTGGGCTTTATTTTGCAAAGCGGCACGATAAGTGGTGAATAGGCTGTGCAATTGAGCATTGCTGATTAAAAAAGCATATCTATGTTCAAAATAGCGGAATTGATCTGGGAACTTAGATTGACCAAGCTGCGCAGCACGCTGCTTTAACCACAGGGTTGCATAGTCGATTTCTTCCGTTTGTGTGTTAGCGATTGGTCCAAATGGTTCAATTTGCCATGCTATTTGATTGCGCAACAAAGATTCTAATTTAATTGCAGCACCAGTTGGGTTGCCACCTAACCGTAACATTCGCACATCAATTAGGCCTTTATCTAGAATTTTATTACGAGCTTGCAGTAGACCTTTTTGTGCTTCAATGTCATGAGGGTCTTCTTGTAGTGCTTGTTCATAGTATTCTGCTGATTGTGTATACATGCCTGCTTGGAACAGATTATGTCCTTTCTCAACTAAGCTTTTACAACCACTTAGAGTGAGTATCAGCATAGATAACACCAATACATTTCTCACTTTTGTTTTCCTTTTTCTCTGAATAACACGGCTTTGACCTTCCATCAGCCTTACTTCTTCATATATGTGATTACAGTTATAGGTTGAATGTTAACCTAGTATTATATAATAAATGTTAATTTGTACCTACGTCTATGACTGCGGAAAAAAGTTAGTGAAAATGTAGGATAAAAAACGAATAAAAGGGTAGGCAGAGGCTCGCTAGAGCCTTGCTTAGAGTGAACAAAGTAGTTGCGATATTGTTTTGAGCACCGGTTCACTGTGGGTGTTAATGAAAAAATGGTCGCCATTGAATGCATGTTTTGTAATTGGTAAAGCTGATAGTGACTGCCATGCATCAACCATAGGAGTCGTTACATCGATATCATCATGGCCGAAAAAGACATCAATGGGGATCGGAAGCGGCAGTTCTTCAGCTTGGTAACAATCGGCAACTTCAAAATCAGCACGCAGCAGAGGTAAAAATAACTCCATGAGTTCCGCATTATCTAGTACTTCTTTAGGGGTACCGTTGAGCTCGTGTAGTTCGGAGATAAACTCAGGATCAGGTAGATGATAGGTCGGTGCCTTATTACTTGCAATGTGTGGTGCACGACTGCCTGAAGCGATGATTTTTAAAGGTAATACCTGATTATCTTTCTGTAATGTTAACGCGAGCTCATAGGCTACTCTACTTCCTAAACTATGACCGAAGAAGGCGCAAGGTTTTTGAGTGATAAAACTACTATGCTGCATTAACTCATCAATAATTAAGCTCATTTTATTGTGAGGTTCTTCCATTAACCGTGCACCGCGCCCCGGCAGTTGTACCAATACAAGCTCAACATTGCCTGGAAGTTGATTGAGCCACGGCATAAAGATACTAGGAGATCCGCCAGCATATGGAAAACAAAATAATCGCAGCGTTGCATGCGGGTTAGGCTTTGGAATTAAAAAGAGTTTTGTCATTGGTTATTTTTTTATTATGTGTTGATGGCGCTTATCCTAGCAACTTGAGCACATTTGTATAGTGTGGCTTTTATGATGAATTGATAATTTAAATACAACACTGAGTTGTCAGTTGATATTCATTGCCAAAAATAGTCGAATTTCACTTAATACTGAGCATATCGATTTTGTTTGTGTAAAAGTTAAGCTGATTATCGGCAATTTATACGCCGATAAGTTGTTAAAATAGTCAGGATCAGAGACAATACGCGGATATGTGTTCACAGCCGAGTGTTATCAGTGAATAGTCACACTCAGATAAGCCAAAAGTAGAGTTTTCAATGTCAAACAACAGTATCCAGCAAGAAGTATCGCTTCGCCGTACTTTTGCCATTATTTCTCACCCGGATGCGGGTAAAACCACCATTACAGAGAAAGTACTTTTATTCGGAAAGGCGTTACAAAAAGCCGGTACGGTAAAAGGCCGTGGTTCAAACCAGCACGCAAAATCCGACTGGATGGAAATGGAAAAAGAGCGTGGTATCTCGGTAACAACCTCGGTGATGCAGTTCCCGTATAATGATGCATTGGTAAACCTACTCGATACTCCGGGACACGAAGATTTCTCTGAAGATACTTATCGTACGCTGACTGCTGTTGACTCATGTCTAATGGTGATCGATGCGGCAAAGGGTGTTGAGGATAGAACACGTAAATTAATGGAAGTTACTCGCTTACGTGACACGCCAATCGTGACTTTCATGAATAAGCTTGACCGTGATATCCGTGACCCAATGGAAGTGATGGACGAAGTCGAAACAGAACTGAATATCATGTGTGCACCTATCACTTGGCCAATCGGCTGCGGTAAAGAGTTTAAAGGTGTTTACCACATTCATCGTGATGAAACGATTTTATATGCAACGGGTCAAGGCCATACCATTCAAGAAAAACGCATCATAAAGGGCTTAGACAACCCAGATCTAGATGCCGAAATCGGTGATGAGTTAGCAGAACAGCTTCGTGAAGAGCTAGAGTTGGTGATCGGTGCATCCAATGAGTTTGATCATGAGCTATTTTTATCGGGTGAGCTAACACCTGTTTACTTTGGTACAGCATTAGGTAACTTTGGTGTTGACCATATGCTTGACGGTTTAACTGAGTGGGCGCCAACGCCAATGCCACGTCAAACTGAAGAGCGTGAAGTAAAAGCTGAAGAAGAAAAGTTCTCAGGCTTCGTATTCAAAATTCAAGCAAATATGGACCCTAAACACCGTGACCGTATTGCCTTTATGCGTATTGTATCGGGTAAATATACGCAAGGTATGAAGATGGACCATGTACGTATTGGCAAAAAAGTCAGTATCTCCGACGCGGTAACATTTATGGCGGGCGACCGTGAGCGTGCTCAAGAGGCATACGCTGGTGACATCATTGGCTTGCACAACCACGGTACAATCCAGATCGGTGATACCTTCACGCAAGGTGAGAAGCTGAAATTCAGTGGTATTCCAAATTTCGCGCCAGAATTATTCCGTAGCATTCGTTTAAAAGATCCACTTAAGCAAAAACAGTTGCTAAAAGGCTTAGTACAGCTGTCAGAAGAAGGTGCGGTACAGGTATTTAGACCACTACAAAATAATAGCTTAATCGTAGGTGCGGTCGGTGTGCTTCAGTTTGATGTGGTTGTAGCGCGCCTAAAAGCTGAATATAACGTAGATGCTATTTACGAAAGTGTAGCGGTACAAACAGCCCGTTGGGTGACGTGTGACGACGATAAGAAGATGGCTGAGTTTAAACGCAAGTGTGAAGCAAACTTGGCCCTTGATGGTGGTGATAACTTAACTTACATTGCACCTAGCCGTGTAAATTTAAACTTATCAATGGAACGCTATCCTGATGTTAAGTTCCATCATACACGTGAACACTAATAAGCGCTTAAATTGAATTTAACCTTGCTGGTCTGATGGCTGGCAAGGATCACAGGATAACAAATGAATATCAAAACTCTATTAATTGAAAAAGCCAATGCAGCGATGCAAGCTGCGGGCATTCCAGAAGGCACTAACCCAGCGGTTACACAATCTACTCGCCCGCAATTTGGTGATTACCAAATCAATGGTGCAATGGGTGCCGCAAAAGCATTAAAAACGAATCCGCGTGAAGTTGCACAGAAGATCATTGATAACTTAGATATCGACGATGTTGCTGCAAAAACTGAAATTGCAGGCCCTGGATTTATCAATATTCATCTAAAACCTGAGTTCTTAGCATCTAGCTTAGAATCGGCTAACCAAGATGCAAAACTTGGTGTAGCAGAACACGCAACGCCACATAAAGTTGTTGTGGATTATTCATCGCCAAACCTTGCAAAAGAAATGCACGTTGGTCATCTGCGTTCGACCATCATTGGTGATGCCGTTGTACGTGCCCTTGAATTCCGTGGTGATAAAGTTATCCGTCAAAATCATATGGGTGACTGGGGTACTCAGTTTGGTATGCTGATCGCACACCTTGAAGATTTACTTGAGCAAGGTATTGATCTTGAGGCGGTGGCATTAGCTGATTTAGAGAGCTTTTATCGTGATGCGAAAAAACGCTTTGATGATGAAGAAGGTTTTGCGGATAAAGCCCGTGACTATGTTGTAAAATTACAAGGTGGCGATGCGCACTGTGAAAAATTGTGGCATTTATTCATCGATACATCAGTAAAACACTCTGAAGAAGTCTACCAAAAGCTGAACGTAACCCTTGGTCGTGAAGACATCAAAGCAGAGAGTGCATATAACGCGCGTCTTAATGGTGTGATCGAACTGCTCAAAGAAAAAGGCATTGCGGTAGAAGACCAAGGTGCACAAGTGGTCTTCCTTGATGAATTAGCGAATAAAGATGGTGAGCCATCAGTATTTATCGTACAAAAATCAGGTGGTGGTTTCTTATACTCTACAACAGATTTAGCGGCGTGTGATTACCGTTCAAATGAGCTTGATGTTGACCGTATCTTGATTTTTGTGGATGCACGTCAGGGTCTTCACTTCAATCAAGTTGAGATCACAGCGCGTAAAGCAGGTTTGTTAAAAGAAAAAACCAGCTATGAGCCAAGCCTGTTTGGTACCATGATGGGTGATGATGGCAAGCCATTTAAAACTCGTACAGGTGGTACGATTAAGCTTGCAGATTTGTTGGATGAAGCGGTTGGCCGAGCGTCGGATAAACTTGCTGAGCGCGCTTCTGAGCTGTCAGAAGAAGCACGTGCGGAGATCGCTCGTAAAGTAGGTATTGGCGCGGTTAAATATGCAGATTTATCAAAGCATCGCACCAGTGATTACATCTTCAACTGGGATACGATGTTGAGCTTTGAAGGCGCAACAGCACCATATCTTCAATATGCATATACACGTGTTAAGAGTATCTTCCGTAAAGCAAATGTGGATAGTGCAACCTTGGCTGGTAACATCGCTATCATAGAGCCGCAAGAAAAAGCGCTTGCGCTTAAATTGTTGCAGTTAGAAGAAGTGCTTGATCTAATGATCAATGAAGCGACGCCACACGTATTATGTGGTTACTTATACGAGCTTGCGAGTTTATATATGTCTTTCTACGAGGCGTGTCCTATTTTGAAAGACGATGTCACAGAACAAGCAAGAGAAAGTCGCTTGATGTTATGTAATTTAGTGGCTAAAACACTACACACAGGTCTAGATTTGTTAGGCATTGAAGTGATGGAGCAAATGTAAGCTTTATCTATGTGTAATGTTGAAAAAGCCGCCATTCTAGGCGGCTTTTTGTTTATGTAATACTTCCTTTGAGCGCAAAGAGAAGTTGTTGAAATATGCTAAGGAATCGCCAAGATGAAATTAGATGATATCCGCAGAGAATATATGCAAGGTGGGCTGCGCCGAGAAACTTTGCAAGATGATCCTATTGAGCAATTTGAGATTTGGTTGAAGCAAGCGGTTGACGCCAAGTTCAGTGCAGATCCAACAGCCATGGTGGTTGCGACTGTTGATAAAGATGGTCAGCCTTCGCAGCGGATCGTATTACTCAAAAATCTAGATAAAAATGGCTTCGTATTTTTTACTAATACGGGCTCAAAAAAAGCACAAGATTTGTCTGAGAATAATAAAATCTCTCTACATTTCCCTTGGCATGCAATTGAGCGACAAGTGATTGTTTATGGTGAAGCTAAGTCTATGAGCACAGCAGCTGTGGCAAAGTACTTTTTATCTCGCCCAAAAGAGAGCCAGCTAGCTGCTTGGGCTTCTCAGCAATCGCGTCCAGTGTCATCAAGGCAGGCATTGATGCAAACATTTGAAGGGATGAAAAGTAAGTTTGCTAAAGGCGATATTCCCTTGCCTGATTTTTGGGGCGGATACTGTGTTGTGCCACATAAAATAGAGTTTTGGCAAGGTGGAGAGCATCGTCTTCATGATCGCTTTATGTATGTGAAGCAAGCAGATGATAGCTGGTCTATTGAGCGTTTAAATCCGTAAATGCGATTTATAGACAGTCATTGTCACTTGGATTTTGACGAACTTGCCGATAACTTAACGGAATATATGTCAGATGCGAAAGCGTCTGGCATTGAGCGGTTTGTGGTGCCAGGTATATCACTTACACAAAGTAAAAGTTTACTGGCGTTTCAACAGCAACATCCAAGTTGTCATATTGCATTTGGCTTACATCCGTACTTTTTGACTGAGCGAAGTGTAGAAGACATGCCACACTTGGCTGCTTTGGCAGCGCAACACAAAGCAAAGCTGATCGCCATTGGCGAGTGTGGTATTGATAGTCATTGCGATGATTTAGCACTGCAACAAGTCTTATTTAAAGAGCATATTAAACTGGCTAATCAATTAGGCTTGCCGCTCATTGTTCATCATCGCCAAAGTCACCACTTAATTGCACAAGCGTTTAAGCAAGTGGTCCCTCAATTTGGTGGTGTGATCCATGCATTTTCTGGTTCGCGGCAGCAAGCTGAGTATTATATAAAGCTAGGATTTAAACTGGGCATTGGTGGCACGATAACTTATGCACGCGCGAGAAAGACCCGTGATGTCGTTAGCAGCTTGCCATTATCTAATTTCGTATTAGAAACCGATGCGCCATCAATGCCGGTTTATGGGTTTCAAGGACAGATAAATGTGCCAGTGCGTTTGGTGGATATTTTTGAACAGGTATGTCAGTTGCGTACTGAACCACCAGAAGTCATTGCACAAGCTCTATATAAATCGTCCAGGGAGCTTTTTTCGCTTTGACGTCTGTTAGTTGACTGTAGCCTTCACTGCATTGAGAGAGTTTTGCTAGCGCACATCATTCATTAGTATTTTTTTCGGTCTTATCCTCTTGTGCACTTTTGTTAATGTGCTTTTTGACATCACGTCGCGTCAATGCTCTGCCTATTTGCCAAGTAAATACTCCGACAATAATGAGCATGAGTAGCACGATACGGCCAAGCTGGTGAAAGTGCTTGTGGCTTTCATTCATTGCGGCGTCAGTCAGGTATTCAATACTGACAAAGCCAATTGTACGTTCGTTATCGACAATGGTACTGACAATGGCATCTTTACTCGGGTTGATCCCAGCAAGTCCATCTGGCAAGCCTGCAATCACAGGTGTTTGAGTGATACCATCATTGCCAATGACAAATTCTCCCTTGTGATTATAAACCGCCACAGATAACACGTACTCATCGCTAGCGAGATGATTACTCAATGTTTTGAGTCTAGCCTTATCCATCTTCGCCAGTGGTTCAATCGCATTTAATGCAAACTGATTGATTAAGCTTTGTCCAGTATGGTTGGCATTTGTATGAAGTAACTGGTGAGAGCGAAAACTGGTATTGGTCGCAATCCATAACAGCGCAATCAAACAGCCCGCTGCGATAATAAGTCTCAGTAATCGTTTACTTTTTGATGACTGTAAAAAGGTGTTCGCTTGTGTATTTTTCATAGTTACAGCTTGTTGGCTGACTTTATTTTCATTAGATGTTAAAAAGAGCCTATACCGTTATTAGGAGTGCTCAATGCCAATGCTAAATATGCCAAGTCTCGACCAACTTGATGTCCGCCCTGTTGAAAATCAACTTACCTTATCAAAGTGGTATGAATTTGAAAATGCCCAATCTGTGAAAGAGGGGGGATTAGCAGAGGACTCAGCACACTGTATCGTGTTATTTGGTACGACTATTACAGGGTCAATTTTACTTGAGTTTTTAAACGCCTTGGCATTGGTCAATATCGTGCCTACACAGGTATGTGCGTACCAAGCACATGAGGATTTACCCGCCGGTGTCGCCATCATGGCATATTTTCCCTCTGGTGAGTGGCCTAAATCAGACATTCGTCAAGCCGCTGGCAAACTTGGTTGTCAGGGGGCGATCTTACCTATTTTGCCTCAATTAAATACTCCAGGTCTATTGGTCATGGATATGGACTCAACAGTGATTGAGATAGAGTGCATTGATGAAATTGCGCGTTTGGCAGACGTATATGATGAAGTCGCTTCAGTCACCGCAGAGGCCATGGCTGGTAAATTGGCATTCAATGAAAGTCTGCACAAGCGAGTGGCGAAGTTGCAGGGGATTGAATTGAGTTTAATCTCACCGCTTAAAGAAGATCTACCTTTAATGTTGGGTATAAAGCAGCTGTGTGAGGTGTTAAAAGCACATCAATGGCGATTAGCAATTGCATCGGGTGGATTTACTTGGTTTGCAGAGGCGTTGCAATCTAGATTGGATCTAGACCATGTATATGCCAATACGCTAGAAATCGATGGGCAACGTCTTACTGGCCGTGTCATCGGAGAGATTGTGGATGCTGAGAAAAAGGCTGAGGTGTTAAATGCCTTACGTGAGCGCTATGAAGTGAGTCCAGGGCAGACACTCGCGATTGGTGACGGTGCGAACGACCTTGTCATGATGGCCGCAGCTGACTTAGGAGTGGCCATTCATGGCAAGCCCAAAGTAGTAGAACAGGCCGATGCTGCAATTAGTGAAGGCTCATTATTACAATTCCTGTATTTTCTGACAGTACCATTACCTTAACTTCTTGGTTCATAATCGAACGGGTTAGTTTGTACCTGAAATGCACACTAATCACGAACATATAATGATAACAAGCGAAGAAGAGGAAGTTAGAGATGAGCACAAGTTAACCCTGTGAGAAGTTGTCCCCCCTGACGTTGATTTTAGGACAGCTTCTCCTCCTCTTTTATTATCCATTCAATAAAACACCATGTTTCTTCATACTATTTAAATTTGCCAATTGGTTTTAATTTGTATTTCGCCTTTCCTCTGGTCTGACCATTTTTATTTTTCTTTGCAATCATTTTTAATTGTATAAAGTTTAATCTGAATGGATGTCAAAAAAAGGATATTAAAAGCGATGAAAAGGTGTAATTTTGACAGCCGAGCTTGATTTTGATAACTTATTGTCCAAATTTGGTATGACCAATTTACCTGTCTGGTCACAATATACTAAATGATTAAGTAAATATTGCTAAGTTTTAAAGACTTACGATGTAACGTAGGGACTTCTTACTTAGCTGGTGGATATAACCCAAACTGGCGTGTTATCAATGTCTTTGAAGATTAAAGCTGCGAAACTCTCGGATGTGATTTTAGAGCAATTGGAAAACATGATTTTAGAAGGATCATTGCTTCCTGGTGAAAAGCTTCCTCCCGAACGAGAACTTGCTAAGCAGTTTGAAGTATCCCGCCCGTCGTTAAGAGAGGCGATTCAAAAACTCGAAGCCAAAGGGTTAGTGACGCGTCGCCAAGGTGGCGGTACGTACGTTAAAAATCAGCTAGAAGAAGGGTTAACTGATCCACTTTTTGACTTGATCAGTAAACACCCTGAGTCTCAGTTTGACTTACTTGAATTCCGTCATGCCTTAGAAGGTATCGCTGCTTATTATGCTGCGCTTCGAGGCACAGACAATGACATGGATAAAGTAAAGCAAAGCTATGACAATATCGCTGAGGTGGGGGATGATTTAGCCCTAAAAGCCAAAGCAATCAATGCGTTTCATTTCACTGTAGCAGAAGCGTCACATAATGTGGTGTTACTGCACTTAGTGAGAGGAATGCAAACGTTACTTGAGCAAAATGTATTGCAGAATTTAACCGTGTTGGTGCAAAAGTCAGATGTGAGCGAACAGCTTGCACAGCACCGAGCGGTATTGATGGATGCCGTGATCCAAGGGGATCCGGAAAAGGCGAGGCTTGCGAGTAACGCACACCTAGCCTTCATCGAAGAAGCATTACTTGAAGCGGGTAGAGAACGCTCTCGCATTGAGCGGAGTCTACGTCGCACTAAGCAGCAATAAGTTAGGTAAATTCGGTCTTTTAAGCAAAATCGAGCAATTATGCTTGATTGCGTCATTGACGCATTGAATAAATTTGCATTTAAAACATAAGGAACACTCCATATGTCTGAAGTCAATAAGTTTGACGTTGACGCGTTAGAAACCCAAGAGTGGTTACAAGCGCTTGAGTCAGTTGTGAAAGAAGAAGGCGTAGAACGCGCGCAATTCTTACTTGAGCAAGTGCTAGAGCAAGCCCGCCTAGATGGCGTGGACATGCCTACAGGTATTACTACAAACTATGTAAATACCATTCCGGCAGGCCAAGAACCAGCATATCCTGGTGATACCACGATTGAACGCCGTATCCGCTCTATCGTACGTTGGAATGCGATCATGATCGTACTTCGTGCGTCTAAAAAAGACCTAGAGTTAGGCGGCCACATGGCGTCTTACCAGTCTTCAGCAGCATTTTATGAAATGTGTTTCAACCACTTCTTCCGTGCGCCAAACGAGAAGGACGGTGGTGATTTAGTCTATTACCAAGGTCATATTTCACCGGGTATCTACGCACGTGCGTTCCTTGAAGGTCGTTTAACTGAAGAGCAGTTAGATAACTTCCGTCAAGAAGTAGACGGTAAAGGTATCTCTTCATACCCTCACCCTAAATTGATGCCTGAGTTCTGGCAATTCCCAACAGTATCTATGGGTCTTGGTCCAATCGCATCAATCTATCAAGCACGTTTCCTTAAGTACCTAGAAGGTCGTGGTCTTAAAGAGACTAACGAGCAGCGCGTATATGCGTTCCTAGGTGATGGTGAGATGGATGAGCCAGAATCACGTGGTGCAATCTCATTTGCAGCGCGTGAGAAGCTAGATAACCTATGTTACCTGATCAACTGTAACCTACAGCGTCTTGACGGCCCAGTAATGGGTAACGGTAAGATCATTCAAGAACTTGAAGGCCTATTTAAAGGTGCTGGTTGGAACGTAATCAAAGTTGTTTGGGGTTCAGGTTGGGATACGCTACTAGCGAAAGACACAACTGGTAAGCTTCTTCAGCTAATGAACGAAACAATCGATGGTGACTACCAGACATACAAAGCGAAAGATGGCGCGTATGTACGTGAGCACTTCTTTGGTCGTTACCCAGAGACAGCAGCACTGGTTGCTGATATGACGGATGATGAAATCTTCGCACTTAAGCGTGGTGGTCATGATACATCTAAACTATACGCAGCTTATAAAGCGGCGCAAGATGAGAAAGGTCGTCCAACAGTTATCCTAGCTAAGACTGTAAAAGGTTATGGCATGGGTGAAGCTGCGGAAGGTAAAAACATTGCACACCAAGTTAAGAAAATGGACATGTCTAGCGTTGAGCACTTGCGCTCACGCCTAGGTCTAGAAGATCTAGTTTCTGACGAAGAAATTGCAAACTTACCGTACCTAACGCTTAAAGAAGGCTCTGCAGAGTACGAATACCTGCACGCACGCCGTAAAGCGCTACACGGTTACACACCACAGCGTCTACCTAACTTCACACAAGCACTTGAGCTACCAAAATTGGAGCAGTTCAAGCCGCTACTTGAAGAGCAAAAGCGTGATATCTCAACCACAATGGGTTACGTACGTGCACTAAACATCTTGTTAAAAGACAAGGGTGTTGGCAAAAACATCGTACCAATCATTGCGGATGAAGCGCGTACTTTCGGTATGGAAGGTCTATTCCGTCAAATCGGTATCTATAACCCACATGGTCAGAACTATACGCCTCAAGACCGCGACATCGTTTCTTACTACAAAGAAGCAACATCAGGTCAGGTACTTCAAGAAGGTATCAACGAGCTAGGTGCAATGTCTTCATGGGTTGCTGCTGCAACGTCATACAGCACAAATGACCTGCCGATGATCCCATTCTACATCTACTACTCTATGTTCGGTTTCCAACGTGTTGGCGACATGGCGTGGATGGCAGGTGACCAACAAGCACGTGGTTTCCTATTAGGTGCTACAGCAGGTCGTACAACGCTAAACGGTGAAGGTCTACAGCACGAAGATGGTCACTCGCACATTCAAGCGGGTACGATTCCTAACTGTATTTCTTACGACCCAACGTTCGTATTTGAAGTAGCAGTTATCTTGCAAGATGGTATCCGTCGTATGTACGGTCCAGAGCAAGAAAACGTGTTCTACTACCTAACGCTGATGAACGAAAACTATCACCAGCCAGCAATGCCTGAAGGCGCTGAAGAAGGTATCCGTAAAGGTATCTATAAGCTTGAGTCAAACGCAGGTGAGAAAGCACACGTACAACTTATGGGTTCAGGCACAATCTTGAACGAAGTACGTAAAGCGGGTGCAATCCTAAGCGAAGAGTACGGCATTGGTTCAGATGTATTCTCTGTGACGTCATTCAACGAGCTTGCTCGTGACGGTCAAGATGCTGAACGTTTCAACATGCTTAACCCAGAAGCAGATGCAAAAGTACCTTACATCTCAACTGTACTTGGTGAGTCTCCAGCGATTGCAGCGACTGACTACATGAAGAACTATGCAGATCAAGTACGCGCATTCATGCCAAGCAGCTCTTACAAGGTACTAGGTACTGACGGTTACGGTCGTTCAGACAGCCGTGAAAACCTACGTCGTCACTTCGAAGTGAACGCAGGTTATGTGGTTGTTGCTGCACTTAACGAACTTGCTCAACAGGGCAAGGTTGAAAAATCAGTTGTTGCTGACGCTATCAAGAAATTTGATATCGACACAACAAAAGCTAACCCACTTTACGCATAAGAGGCAAAAACATGTCAATTGAAATTCATGTTCCAGATATTGGTGCCGATGAGGTTGAAGTAACCGAGCTCCTAGTAAGCGTAGGTGACACGGTTGAAGTGGATCAGTCATTGATCACAGTTGAAGGCGATAAGGCTTCAATGGAAGTACCAGCAGCTGCTGCGGGTACTGTTAAAGAAATCAAAGTTGTTGAAGGTGATAAAGTTTCAACAGGTTCTTTGATTATGATTTTTGACGCAGCCGGTGCAGAAGCACCTGCTGCGGCAGAAGCGCCAGCGGCTCCTGCAGCAGCGCCAGCACCTGCGGCAGAGCTTAAAGAAGTACACGTACCAGATATCGGTGGCGACGAAGTTGAAGTCACGGAGATCATGGTTTCTGTGGGCGACGCAGTTGAAGCTGACCAGTCAATCTTAAACGTAGAAGGCGACAAGGCTTCTATGGAAGTACCAGCACCATTTGCAGGCACTGTGAAAGAAATCAAAGTGGAAGTTGGCGGTAAAGTGTCAACAGGCTCTTTGGTATTCGTATTTGAAGTTGCCGGCAGTGCACCAGCAGCGGCACCTGTTGAAGCTGCACCTGCGCCTGCGGCGGCACCAGCTGCGGTAGCAGAAGCGAAAGAAGTACATGTACCAGATATCGGTGGTGATGAAGTTGAAGTGACTGAAATCATGGTATCTGTCGGTGATTCAATCGAAGAAGAGCAATCTCTCATCACTGTAGAAGGCGATAAGGCTTCTATGGAAGTACCTGCACCATTTGCTGGTACTGTGAAAGAGATCAAAGTAAATGCTGGCGATAAAGTATCGACAGGCTCTTTAATCTTCGTATTTGAAACAGCTGGCGGTGCACCAGCGGCAGCAGCACCTGTAGCTGCGCCTGCTCCAACAGCAGCACCAGCAGCGGCTCCTGCGGCAAAACCTGCTCCGGCAGCAGCCCCTGCATCTGCACAAAAAGATGAATTTGTTGCGAACGATCAGTACGCACACGCATCACCAGTTGTGCGTCGTCTAGCACGTGAGTTTGGTGTAAACCTTGCGCGCGTTAAAGCAACTGGTCGTAAGAACCGTGTTGTTAAAGAAGACGTTCAGAACTATGTGAAAGAGCTAGTGAAGCAAGTTGAATCAGGTCAGCTATCTAAAGGTGGCAACACCGGTGGTGGCGAGCTGGGTCTAATTCCTTGGCCGAAAGTAGACTTCAGCAAGTTTGGTGAAGTTGAAGAGAAGAAGCTATCTCGTATTCAAAAGATCTCTGGTGCAAACTTACACCGTAACTGGGTACAAATCCCGCATGTTACACAGTTTGACGAAGCAGACATCACGACACTAGAAGCGTTCCGTAAAGAGCAAAATGTGCTGGCTGAGAAGAAGAAAATGGGTGTGAAAATCACGCCATTGGTCTTCGTAATGAAAGCGGCTGCAAAAGCTCTTGAAGAGTTCCCAACGTTTAACTCTTCACTATCAGAAGACGGTGAGAGCCTAATTCTGAAGAAATACGTGAACATTGGTGTCGCGGTTGATACGCCAAATGGCTTGGTTGTTCCAGTATTCAAAGACGTGAACAAAAAAGGCATCATCGAGCTTTCTCGTGAACTGATGGAAGTGTCTAAGAAAGCACGTGACGGTAAGCTGACTGCTGCTGACATGCAAGGCGGTTGTTTCACAATCTCGAGCCTAGGTGGCATCGGTGGTACGTCATTCACGCCAATCGTGAATGCGCCAGAAGTGGCAATCTTAGGTGTATCTAAGTCTGAGATGAAGCCGAAATGGAATGGTAAAGAGTTTGAGCCGCGCTTAATGGTGCCGCTAAGCTGTTCATACGACCACCGTGTAATTGACGGGGCGCTTGCAGCACGCTTTACTGTGACACTTGCAAACTACCTGAGCGATATTCGTCAGCTAGTAATGTAAGATGAATCAAAACCGCCCAACCTAAGTTGTGCGGTTTTGTTGTATTTTTAGTGTCCTGTCTGATAATTGGACGGGACATTAGTGAGTGCGAATGATACACTTTCGCGCACAAAAAACTCTCTCTGTTGGATTTGCCCTAATTTGGCGACCGGCAGGCAAATTGGGTGCGGATACTCAGTTGAGTAGAGTCCCGTTCGAATAATAGTTAAGGTAATAACATGAGCAACGAAATCAAAACTCAAGTTGTTGTACTAGGCGGTGGTCCTGGTGGTTACTCTGCAGCATTCCGTGCAGCAGACCTAGGTTTAGATGTTACATTGATTGAATCTCGCGATACCCTAGGTGGTGTTTGCTTGAACGTAGGTTGTATTCCTTCAAAAGCACTTCTTCACGTCGCTAAGGTTATCGACGATGCAGCTGAAATGGCTTCTCACGGTGTAACTTTCGGTGCTCCACAAATCGATTTAGACAAAATCCGTACTTGGAAAGAGTCTGTAATCGGTCAACTTACTGGCGGTCTAGCTGGTATGTCTAAAATGCGAAAAGTTAACGTAGTTAACGGTTACGGTAAATTCACAGGCTCTAACACCATCGCAGTTGAAGGCGCTGACGGCACTAAGACAGTGACGTTTGAGAACGCAATCATTGCAGCAGGTTCACAACCAGTAAGCCTTCCGTTCATCCCACAAGATGAGCGTATCATTGATTCAACTGGTGCACTTGAGCTTAAAGACGTGCCTGGCAAACTACTTGTACTAGGTGGTGGTATCATCGGTCTTGAGATGGGTACTGTTTACCGTGCATTAGGTTCAGACATCGACGTTGTTGAATTTGCTGATCAGCTAGTACCTGCTGCTGACAAAGACATCATCAAGGTTTACCAGAAGTACGTTAAGAACAAGTTCAACGTGATGCTTTCTACGAAAGTTGTTGCTGTTGAAGCGAAAGAAGACGGTATCTACGTTTCATTCGAAGGTAAACAAGCACCTGAAGGCCAAGTACGTTACGACAAAGTATTGGTTGCTGTTGGTCGTACACCAAACGGTAAGCTACTTGACGCTGACAAAGCTGGCGTTGCAGTTGATGAGCGTGGCTTCATCAACACAGACAAGCAAATGAAGACAAACGTTGACCACATCTTCGCGATTGGTGACATCGTTGGTCAGCCTATGCTTGCGCACAAAGCGGTACACGAAGCACACGTTGCTGCAGAAGTTATCTCTGGTAAGAAGCACTACTTCGATCCTAAGTGTATCCCTTCAATCGCTTACACAGATCCAGAAATTGCATGGGTTGGTGTTACTGAGAAAGAAGCAAAAGAGCAAGGCCTTAAGATTGAAACTGCGGTATTCCCGTGGGCTGCATCTGGCCGTGCAATCGCTTCTGCACGTACTGAAGGTCAAACTAAGCTTATCTTTGATAAAGAGTCAGGCCGTGTTATCGGTGGTGCGATGGTTGGTATCAACGCAGGTGAAATGCTTGGTGAGATCGGCCTAGCGGTAGAGATGGGTGCAGACGCAGAAGACGTGGCACTGACTATCCACGCTCACCCGACACTGAACGAGTCAATCGGTCTAGCTGCTGAAATTTTCGAAGGTTCAATCACTGACCTTCCAAACAAAAAAGCAGTTAAGAAGAAGTAATTAACACTTCTTTTTAAATTGAAAAAACCCGGCAATTGTCGGGTTTTTGTTTGTTACACGGGTGTATTGTTGTGAAAAGTGAGCTCCAATCTACTTATAAGCACGCTCAGCTACCTTTGTTCAACCCGCTTAATACATTCAGGCAGTCACTGCGACATGCGATTGCAGCGGGTAACCTTGATACTCCTTGAGGACAGCTAAAAAACTTTCTAGCTCGCCGGTATCACTCCCTCGGCTTTGTTCAAAGGCGATTTCGTTTTCAATTTGTGCTAAAAAGTTACTACTGCTAGAACCTTGGAGTTCACCATCAACTAATCTAAAGGTGTCATGAGGGAGCCTGAACAGGAGTCTATCGTCTCCTGTTGCCTGTATCAATGCATTGAGCTCATTCATGCCGGTATTGTTCATATCGATGGCTTTTGCACTGCTTGGCGGTTGTGTGGTGTTTTGCGGCAGTGAGTTGCCATGTTGTGCTTTTGTCTTAACAGTATGTCTCGTTGGTGTGTAGGGGGCATATACACTATCAATTTTCATCTCGTATCCTTACTCCAGTTAGTTTAACGCTTAAGTTAAGCAAGATACGTACACAGTGCACTGTAAAATCATCAGCCCAACGAAGGCTGGGCTGCCATTGCGGTTATTTATGCTGACTATGCGTTATTTAAGTCTTTGATTAATTGTTTTAATGCCTTGGTTAGCCCTGTCCATGCTTTCTCAGGATAATCCCACTGATTGATGGGCTTTAAGCGATTTTGCTCGTCTTGTGGAAAGAACTGATATTGGGACATAGCGACCGCTTCTTCGTTTTCTAAATCAGCATGAATTTCTTCTGGCCAAACATGCCAGTCGGCGAAGTCACAGTCTTTCAACAATACTGGAAAGATTTTAGTGCTACCGTCTTGTAAGTTTTTAAGTGCTTTGGGCACTTCGACATCATGTACATAGCCTGATGCAATAAAGGCTTGGCTGATGAGCATAATCACCACATCGGCTTCCTCAAGGGCCGTGACAATCTCTGTGTGCCATACGTCCCCAGGTTGAATTAAGCCATCTTGCCAAATCTCAATCTGTTTATTTCGCACCAAGTTGGTGAGGTACAACTCAAGCTCTTGACGCTGTGCGATGTCATCGTGGCAATAAGATATAAATACTTTGAGCACTTTATTCAGTCCTTTCAGTGTAAATGGTTGATAGGGTTCTACATCTAAGTTTTTTATTATATTTTTTTGCGTATCAAAAGCCGAGATTTGCGTAGAGTTGCTGTGCTCAGCGAGCTCAGTTGCCGACACAAAGTAACGGTTATCCAAAGATAGCTGTAAGTCTTTAGGTGGCGTTTCAAAAACGGTTTTAATGTGGTCGAATTGTTGTTGTGTCACTTCCTCGAGTTCAAGTGTGCGCTTTTTGCTACTACCTTGCTTAAGTTGCTTAAACAAACTATCAAAGCGCTTGAGATCGGTTTGAATATCCAAATCCCAATACATGGCCATAATCACAAAATACAGATAGCGAATATGCTGCGAGCGTACCTTGTTGTGGCCACTGATATAGACCTTGATTTGAATATGTGGATGGTACTCGACTTTTATCAGCACCTTGCTGGCGTGATCTGTGTTTTTTGTCCCATCGTCATTTTTGTTGACACCTAAGGTAAACAGTAACTGGTTGCGCCAAAACAATTTGCTTTCGGGTAAGGGGCCAAAGTAACAAATGAGTTGGTTAATGAGTCCCATGGGGATAAATTGCGCAAACTTTAAAGTAAAGGCACTAGCATACTCCATACCGAAGGTATACAGTGCATAGTGGTCGCCCTCTTCTTTGGCCAGTGGGAGATAGTTGGGGATGATGATTTCATCGGTGTGTGTATGGTCAAAGATGACTTTTTCTTTTTTGAGCAGTTCGACAACGTCTTTATCGATTTTATGTTGTTTTATAAGTTTATCGAATTGTGCTTTACGTATCCTTCCCTGAGAGTTTTCAAATGTTTTAAGGCTTAATATGTGGCTATGGATAAACTGTGTTAGGGCTTGCGGATTAAGCCACACCTTGTTTTTATTGATACTGGGATAGTATAAAACCAGCCCTTGCTCGTGCCATTTTTTCAGCTCTGTTTGCAGGTGCAATCTGTCATTGTCAGAGCCCGCTTGGTATTGTTTAACCAAGTCGCCCAAGCGAGTATATGTGTGGGCATTGTTTATACGGTTTTGCTGTCGGTCCAACACATATGCGATAAAGTCTTGATACCATTTATCTCCCTTTACCGTGCGGCGGCTTTGCTCGATAAATGTATCCAATGTGGTGTGTAAGTAGTTTAGGCTGGCCTGATTGACAGACGTGTCACCTGCGTCATTTAGGGAGACATAAAACTGGTGCTGGGTCAGCGATTGTGGTTCAGAGGTGACTAACTGTTTTGGGTCTTGGTCAGCATGGGTTTGCACTAACAATAAAGGCGTCTCTACCTTGCGTTCAGGTGCTGTCATACCGCGCCACTGAGCAAGCCAATACGCCAGTGAGAAATGCTGAGTCTCGTAGCCACGGCTATCTGTTGCTTGCTGATTACCATTACAGTCTTGCTTCCACAGTAAGCAAGTGAGGACTTTTTGCTGCATAAATACCCGATACACGCCATGGTAATAATCTTGGCCACCAAAGTCATAAAAAATGGCATCAGGCAGTGAGTTTTGTATCGCTTGCTGTGACGCTGCGCGATTATCTACACAGGTATAGTGCTGAATGGAGAGAATATGGGTCGATTGGGTCTTTTCAGTGAGGCTTTGCTTTTGCAAATAATTCGCTAAGCTCGATTTACCAGCACTGTGGTTGCCTAAAAATAATACCTTGCAAGGCAGCTTTATTTGACTGTGGCTTTCGGTGGTTTGCAGCAGCAAGTTTTTAATGGCATCTAGGTGGTTGTCCCATGGCTCTAGGGTTAAGTCATGCTCTGTTAAAAAATGGTTATTACTGACTTTGAGGTGTTCTAGTTTTTTAATTTGTCCAATTGGCGTGATGTCTTTTATGAGATTATCATCTAGGTATAGGCTTTCTAGGTCGCTAAGCTTTGCAAGCGGTGTGATGTCACAAACAGCATTGTTATCTAAGTCAAGATATGTCAGGTTTTGGAGTTGCTCTATGCCTGTTAAATCAGAGATGAGGTTATCGGACAATTTTAATTTTTGAATGCGGTTAAGTTCATTAATAGGGGATATGTTCTCAATTTCACAACTCACAAGCTCTAACGAGCGCACATTTTGCAAGTTCTCTAATGGGCTGAGGTCGCTAAAATAACTGTGTGAGATATCAAGGTGTATCAGGGCTGTTAATTCACGCAGCATGTCAAGGCTACCAAGCACACAATCAACTAATTCGATAGTTTCTATTTTAGGTAAATTCCAGCTTGATTGGGTTTGCTCGAATTGACAGGTTTCCAGTATGAAGGTATCTAATCGTGACAAATAGGGAAAATTGGACTTAAGCTTCGGGCAATCAGACAATTTTAGATATTGTAAATTATGACTGCCCGCTAAATCATTAAGGTCTAATTCATCGAGATTTGAAAGTTCAAGCCACTCTAAATGGTGTCGATGTTGCAGGTGTGCCAATTGAATGTCTACATTGCCGCACAAATCTAAATATCTTAGCTCAGTAAGCTGGCATAACATTGCTGAATTAAAAGAGGTGTTGCGCACAAGTGACAGCACTGCCAGATTAGGCAATTGCACCGATCCGTATTGACTTAATAACTTTGAGTCTCCCAGTACTAAAACACGCAGTGACGTAAGCTCTGAGATTAAACTGAGGTTCACAGCTTCAAAGCAGTGCTCCGCAATCAGGACTTCTAGCTGAGATAAGCGCTGTATTTGCTCTGGTAGTTCATCAAATGAGGATTCTCCGCCAGACGTATCATGGTGCTTTAAATCGTCAAATAATGCGCGTGAGATAAATGTCCCCTGGTTGTGCTTTAACTCATGAGCGAACTCAACCCCTAAACACAACTCTTTTAACCAAACCAGTTCGAATAATTCCTCAGGCAACGCTGTTAAGCCAAGACCATTTAAATTTAGCCTACCGGTTTTTTCTTGTTTTTCTTGCTCAATACGCCTAAGTGCCTCTGCTAACATCACTTTTCCTTAATACGACAGATGTTGGCTATTTTTACTTAAAAAACAGTTCATAGGCAACTAATTGAAAAATAACTAAGTAGAGATGATGTCGCTGCACTGTTTGATCGTGCTTTTATACAGTATTGATTGGCAGGAAAAGTCGATGTTTAATTTTTTGTTTACTGACGGGAAATAAACTGTTTATGTTTACTTTGGTTTACTTTTCAATAGCTTAATGTCTTAGAATGTTTTTTAAAACGGTATGTTTTAAATATAATTGCCAATTAATTTATTTTCAATATGGCAACAATGATGAAAAAAGTACTACCTGTATTCTTAGGCTTATCTCTGGCAGCATGTGGTGGTGGCAGTGATGACAACAGCACGCCGAAAGCGCAAGAACAGCAACCAACAGTCAATAATTCAACGACGACTGAACAACCTGCAACATCAGAGTTTGCACCGATAGTTGGTGTTTATGATGCAAGTTATGAGGGAGATAAAGCGGTTGCAGTAATTGATAGTCAGGGCAAATATCATATGTTTGACCACCTAAATGATGACAAAGGTGGCAATAAAGACTGTTATGCTGCTGCAACAAAAGAGCTGCCTAATTATTCATTTAACGACTTAAGCTTCAAATATGATGAGAATCTTCGTCATTTCCAATTACAAAATGCAACACCGTCACTTGCATATGAAATCAATGACAAGAATGAAGTGGAATATATCATTAGCGATAATATGACGATAGGTGGCGGCGCTTTGTCAATTAAATCGAATAATCAGCATATTGTGATCCGAAAAGATAAATTAGCTGTTTCGGTTGAAGATGTATTAGGCAAAAAATGTGCTTAATGCGCTAGGGGGCGATAGCCCCCTTTCTTAATAGTTTAAAGCGTCAAAATGGCTTCAATACGCTTTAATTTCAGCTTATCCATCTCTACTTTAATTTCTGGCCCTTTTGCACCCAGTGCGATCACTTCCTGTGCTTTGACATTACTCGCTGCTTTGTATGCTTTGTTGAGTTTAATGGCTTTGTCGGCACAGTGATCATCAATGACGCGTGCAGTGCTGATAAACACGCTTAAACGCTCTGGACGACGCCATGCATCGAGCTGATTTAATATGGTCATGATGGTGTCAGCTTGCCAAGGGGTTGATTGTAATAATGGTAAGTTTGCCTGCAAATCACGTAAGCTATCAGCATAGATTTTTGGGATCTTATGAGCTTGCTCTAGATTGTATTGGCTCAGATCAGCTTGATATTGCCAAAGGCTAAACGCAGATCTTAAATAGGTATCGTTGCTTGGATCTAAGCGCGCAAGTTGATCCGCTAATGTCTTAGCAGTGGTTTGATCCCATTTGGTTTGCCAAGGTGTAACAAATGGCAGGGCATTCAGATCCGCAAGCACATTGGCAAATATGTGGATAGCACCATCTTTGAGTGATTTTTCTATCTCCATCCATACCCGCTCTTTAGTGAGCGTTTTAAGCTCACCCGCTTGAACCATGGCAGTCATTAACTGCATGGTTTCATCCGCAATGGTAAAGTCCAAGTAGTGATAGCGCGCAGCGAATCGCGCAACACGTAAGATCCTCAGTGGATCTTCGCTGAAGGCGTCACTGACATGGCGCAAGATCTTATTGTCGAGATCTGCTTCACCATGATAGGGATCGATCAAATTACCTTGATCATCTTTGGCAATGGCATTGACGGTCAAATCACGGCGGATCAGATCATCTTCTAGGGTAATGGTCGGTGCAAAGTCGCAAATAAAGCCCGTATAGCCTTGCCCTTGCTTGCGTTCGGTGCGTGCTAAGGCGTGCTCATCTTTACTTTCTGGGTGCAAAAACACAGGGAAATCTTTACCAACTTGTTGATAACCAAGTTTGAGCATATCTCTGATTGTCGCACCTACTACAACATAGTCTCTTTCTAATATAGGTCTGCCGAGTAATTCATCTCTGACGGCACCACCGACCAAATACACCTTCATAGTTATCCTAATACGTCATTATTTCATGTTTCACTATGGCACTATCATCTTGAGTTTAAAATGTTTGTTCCTAAATTTGTGAAAAATTCAGTGTCGATTAAGCAAACAATGTTTTAACTTAAAGTGATTTTTTGCCATTATAGGCAGCATTCTAACAATAAAGAGACAGCACGTGTATTTACGCTATTTTGGTTTAACGGAAAAACCGTTTTCAATTGCGCCAAATCCTGAGTTTCTATTTTTAAGTGATCGCCACAAAGAAGCGTTGGCGCATTTAACCTATGGACTTGGTGACGCCGGCGGCTTTGTATTATTGACAGGGGAAGTGGGCACAGGTAAAACCACCGTGACGCGCAGCATGTTGGCGCAATTACCCGAGTCTACGCAGGTTGCGTTTGTTTTAAACCCAGCACTGTCCGAAATGGAATTGTTAGCCAGTATTTGTGATGAGCTGCACATTGACTATGATGCAAAAGAAGCAACGCTGAAGTCATTAACCGATGTGATCAAAAAACGTTTGTTAGATAATCATGAGCAAGGTGGCCACACTATGCTGATTATTGATGAAGCACAGCACTTGGCTGCAGAAGTGTTAGAGCAGCTTCGTCTATTGACTAATTTAGAAACGGATCATAAAAAGCTTCTGCAGATTGTGTTGGTTGGTCAGCCTGAACTCCAGCAGTTACTGCAACGCAACGAGTTGCGTCAGTTAGCACAAAGGATCACTGCGAGATACCACTTGCTGCCGTTGACTGAGTCGCAAGTGTTTTCTTATATCAAGCACAGATTGAATAAAGCGGGTTGCCAAAATCACTTGTTTAGCAATGAATCTGTTGCCTATATTCATCAAGTGACAGCAGGGATCCCAAGGCTTATTAATTTACTGGCAGACAGATGTTTGCTTGGTGCTTATTCTGCTCAGCAGCAAGAAGTCACTAAACAGATAGCGCAACAAGCAGCCAAAGAGGCTTTGCCGCTTAATTTGATCCCAGAACAACAAACCAAAAAACTCAATGTGCCGATGTTAGTGTCTGGTTGGGTGGCCGCAATGTTTGTCTGCGGTTTTGGTCTTTCATATATTTTTTAATGGTGTGCCATGTCTTATCTTGTTAATGCATTAAAACAATCACAACAACAATCAAAATCTGAGCAAGACTATGTACAAGCACGTCAATCTGCACAGGTCGCATTTTATAAACGTTTAAGTCTCGGACTAGGCGGTGGGCTTATTAGCATTTGTGCGCTAAGCGCAGGGTATTTCCTTGGTCAGTCGGTGCAAACACCTGACAATGATCAAACACTGGTGGCTGTTGAGCCAGTATCGCGTGCTGAGGAAACCAAAGAGACTGCAGAGGTTGAGGCGGTTAAAGCGGACTCGGAGATTACTCAGGCTGAGTCTAATGCGTCTGATCAAGTTGTCGCAAACACTGCACTTACAACTCCCAATGTTGTAGCTACTGCACCTGTTATGACCAACCCAATGCAACAACCGGTATTGATGCAGCAACCTATGGTACAAAACCAAATTCACTATCAGTGGATGTCAGTGCAAGTGGGCTTCGATGCCAGTGGCCGAGCTGTTTATTCTCAACAGTTGGTCCCTGTAAATAGTCAGGGCCAAATTGTTAATGTACCGGTACAAGCACAAATGCCACAAACGCAGCAATTTGCAGCCGCAGGGCAAATTGTGCAGCCAAATATGGCTTATACACAGCAACCTGTCGCGATGCCTAATACAGGGCAAGTTTATAATCCGAATATGACACAAGCGTATACCGGAGCACCGCAATCTAATCAGTTTAATAGCACTCAAAATCGTGAAGAAGAGGAGTTAGCTGGTGTATCAGATGAGCTGAAAAAAGCCTTTGCAGCAGCTGTGGAAGAAACCCGCCCGACGTTTTCTGTGGGGTCAGAGGAAGACAGTGACGTGGTATCTAGTAGCAGAGAAACAGCACAAGCCACACCGGTTGAGTTACTTCCTTTGAAACTACAAAATAGTATTCCATCTTTGCGTTATCAAGCACATATTTACGCCACAGAGCCTGATAAGCGTTGGATCAAAGTGAATAACCGTGAGTTATATGAAGGCGACAACCTAGGTGCCTTGACCATAGTAGAGATCACACCAGAGCAAGCTTTATTTGACTTTGATGGCATTGAATTTACCCTCAATGCCATGCAGGACTGGATCCCATAACCCAACAGAAGTGACCTTAGCGCTTAAGGCGCTAAGGTAGCATAGAGTGGCGGAAAAACTTGATTAAGTCCAAACCAAACTCTTCAGGTTTTACCGCGGCTTCTAACTCATCATCAATGCGCTTATCGCTTAAGTCGACATCTCTTACTTCAACATGAAACATGTTCTTTGCATTGTAAAACACTTTCACCACAGGTTGTAAAGGCGACACTGGGTTGCTCGCTGCAACAATACCTATGCGATGGCTTTTGAGCTTAACTAAAGTGCCTACCGGATACATGCCAATACAGTGAATAAATTGGTTAAGTAAGTTCTCATCAAACTGATGTGGACACCCAGCTTTGAGCTTTTTGAATGCTTTTATGGGGGCCATACCCACTTTGTAGACTCTGTCTGCAGTCATGGCGTCATAGACATCGACAATAGAGATCATACGTACATACTGTGACAATTCGTCACCTTGTTTTGAGTACGGATACCCTGTGCCATCTAGCCTCTCGTGATGAAAGCCTGCTATTTCAGCGGCAATTTCACCTAATCCACTGTCTTTAACAATATCGTGACTATATTTTGCATGCTCTCGCATGATGGCAAACTCATTTTCACTGAGCTTGTCCGGTTTTTGCAATATTTCATCAGGGATTTTAATTTTACCTATATCATGCAATAACGCGCCCGTTGCCAACTCTTCTATGAGCTCGCGATCAAATCCGAGGTGCTTGGCAAAGATACTCATTAAAATGGATACGTTTAAAGAGTGCTCCAGCAGGTAGCCATCTTTTTCACGGATCCGTGCGATGCAGGCGAGGGCATCTTGATTTCTAAACACTGAATCGATAAAGCCTGAAGCCGTTTCTTTAAACTCCGCGATATCAATTTTTCGACCTTCTTTTATATCGGAGAAGGCCTTTTCTTGTAGCTGCTTTGCTTGCTCGTACATTTTAACAGCTTGGCCAAGCTCAGCTTCGACTGGGACGGATTTGTGCCAGGGATCTGGTTTAGCAGAAGTGATCACTTCTTCGATGATCTCTGGTTCGGGTTGGGACTGATCTAATGTTTTGTCGGGATCGATCTCGACTTCTAATACACCGGAATGGATCAAGTTGTTGATCCCTTTTTCATCTCTCACCCAGCCTTGATTTTTTACCCGTACGTGTCCGGCTTGTTTGATCACGCCAACAACAAACATACCAGGTTGTAACTCTTTGATATTTATTGTTTTCACAGTATAAAAACCCCTTGTGTAGAATTTAAGCTTAGCAAAGGCATATCAAAATGAAAGCGCAATAGTGCACAGATTATGAACATTTTTGTCCAGCGAGAATGGCATAAACAGTTGCATTTATCAGCAATTGTTTGCAAGCTGGAACGACTTTTTCAATTCAATAATAATAACGTTATGAAAACATTGCTCACATCAATGGCGCTATTGTGCTGTGTACATCACGCTGCTGCTAGTAATCTTGAATCCGCAGTAAACCAGTCGCTTCCTAAATTAGAAGCGCTGTATTTACATCTACATCAGAACCCTGAGCTGTCTATGCAAGAACAGCAAACGGGCGCACGTTTGGCGCAAGAGTTAAAAGCATTGGGCTTTGATGTCACTGAACGTGTGGGCGGCTATGGTGTAGTAGGGCTGATGAAAAATGGTGATGGACCGACAGTGATGATCCGCGCTGATACAGATGGTTTGCCAATTATTGAGCAAACAGGAAAGCCTTATGCTTCAAAAGTGCGCGTAAAGGATGCCAACAATAACATGGTCGGTGTAATGCACGGCTGTGGCCATGATATTCATATGACCAGTTTTATTGGTGCTGCAGAGCAGTTGGTAAAAAATAAACATCAGTGGCAGGGTACATTAATGATGGTGGCGCAGCCCGCAGAAGAAGTGGGCGCTGGCGCTAAAGCCATGCTCAAAGAAGGGCTATTTAGCAAATTTGCCAAGCCTGATCATGTTCTTGGTTTACATGTCAGTGCATCGCTGCCTGCAGGTAAAGTTGCCATCTCTCCTGGCTATGCGTTAGCCAATGTTGATTCTGTAGACATTACTGTAAAAGGGCAAGGTGGTCATGGCGCCTACCCGCATACAACGATTGATCCCATCGTGTTAGCGTCGCGCATTGTACTTGGGATCCAGACCATTACCAGTCGTGAGATCTCACCGCTTAAGCCTTCTGTGATCACTGTGGGATCGATTCATGGTGGATCTAAGCATAATATTATTTCTAACGAAGTGAAATTGCAGCTGACATTGCGATCTTATGATAGAGAAGTGAGAGATCAGCAAATAGCAGCGTTAAGGCGGCTGACTAAAGGGGTCGCTTTGAGTGCTGGATTGACGCCTGAGCAAGCGCCTGTTGTACATGTGCATGAATCAGAGAGCATTCCATCAACTTATAATGCACCTGATCTTGCTAATGCGGTGACAGCCAGTATTAAAAATGAATTGGGTTCTGAGAATGTGGTGAAAGCTGAGCCTGTGATGGCGGGAGAAGATTTTGGCCTTTACGGGCGCACGGATGACAATATTCCGATCACCATTTTCTGGTTAGGGGGCGTCGAGCCACAAGCATATGCCGATGCGCAAAAACATGGCACAAGTTTGCCTTCATTGCATTCAAGCAAGTTTGCGCCAGATTATCCATTGGCTTTAAAAACTGGGGTACGTGCCATGACGGCCAGTGCCTTAGATCTCTTTAATCAAAAGTAGGAATTGTGCCAGAGCCTAAAAAGGATCTGGCGCATTAAATTGCATCATCTCGCCACTGACAGGGTGGCAGATCTCCAACATTTGTGCATGCAGCTGCAAACGCTCTGCGGCTTTGAGGGCATCACCAGTCGCATATAGCCTATCACCTAGAATAACATGACCCAGTGATTGCATATGTACCCTTAGCTGGTGAGAGCGACCTGTAATGGGCGTAAGTGAAACACGTGTTGCGTTTGGCTCATATTCAAGTACTTCGTAATGGGTTAGTGATGGCTTACCCGATTCATGACAAACTTTTTGCTTGGGGCGGTTAGGCCAGTCACAAATGAGTGGCAGATCAACTGAGCCTGTTTTACTTTCCAGTCGACCATGTACACGTGCCACATAGCGCTTCTTCGTCAGTCGGTCTTGAAATTGAATACTTAAAAAACGATGTGCCTCTTTGTGCATGGCCAAGCATAAGATACCTGATGTCGCCATATCTAGGCGATGCACGATTTTTGCAGTTGGAAATACCCGATTGATGCGGTTAATGACGCTGTCTGCATGTTTTGGATCTTTGCCGGGTACTGTCAACAAACCACTTGGCTTGTTGATCACCAACATATGATCGTCCTGATATAAGAGACCTAGATAGGGATCGGTTGGTGGGTTGTAATTTAATAGCACTGCAAAATTCCAAATTTGATCGAAAACGGGCGTATTCTAACTGGCTACGATCAAAAGGCCAAGTAAACCCTAGTTGCTTGGCACAATGGTTAGTTCAATCCCAAGCGCTTGGATACTGCTTTGTACATCTTGTCGTATGCCCTCATCGGTGATCACATGATTGATCTTATGCGCAGGCACAATCTGGTAGGTTTTGGTTTTATCTAGTTTATCGTGAGGTCCCATTAAAACGGTGCGATCAGCTTGCTCAATGGTGGCTCGCAATACCTCAGCCTCTTCGAGGTAACTGACGCAAAAACCGTGCTTGGCATGAAATGCGCAGATCCCCATAAAAACGATATCAAAGCGGATCTGTTTGAGCATTTCAATGGCACTGTGACCAACGGTGCGCATGGCGGGTTTAAACATTTTGCCGCCAATTTGGATCACCTGCACCTGAGGTTGCTGCATGAGATCTTGCACAATCAGCGGGCAACCGGTGACAACGGTTAAAGGTAAGTTGGCTGGTAAGTTTTGTGCGAGGTAACGACACGTCTCGCCAGAATCAATAACAATGGTTTGTCCTGCTTCAAGCATATTGAGTGCGGGTTCTAAAAAGCGCTTTTTTGAGGGATCGGGTGTATTTAATCTGTCAAAATAATCAGGTGTCTCTTCTTGCATCACCAAAGCACCGCCATGAACACGGTGTAACAGTTTTAACTCTCCTAGCTTGTTGAGATCTCGCCTGATCGTGTCTTCACTGACAGCCAGTGATTTAGCCAACTCCACAGATGTGATCCTGCCATGCAGATTAAGTTGTTCTAAGATTAATTGATGTCGTTCCGCCAATAGCATTATGCATGTTCCTGCGCTTTTTTGCCGAATTTTACTTGATCTTAGGGGGATCGCAAGCGTATTATTTGCATGTTCATGCATTTATTTGCGTTTTTAAGTTTTTATTTGCGCGTTTTTGCCTGTTTTGATGGAGGGAAATATGGATTATTACTGTAATTTGTCTAAATACCGAGGTGCTATTTTTGATATGGATGGCACACTTGTCGATTCTGATACCGCGATTGCCAAAGCCATTGCGCCTTGGTGCCAAAGGCATCAGCTCGATATTGAACAAGTATTAAGAGATGGCCGAGGTGTTCGTTTCGAAGATTATGTAAAGCAATACTTACCACACTTGGATCTTCACCAGGAAGTTAAACATTTAGAAGGCGCTGAGGCCACATTTGCAAAGTATGTTAAAGAGATTGCTGGCGCAAAGGCCTTCCTTACTTATTTACAGCAGTTGAACTTACCGTGGGCGTTAGCGACTTCAGCGGATCGTGATAATGCTGTAGAGCGAATGAGAACATGTCACCTACCTATACCCACGCATTTAATCGGGGCGGAAGATGTCCAACAAGGTAAACCAGATCCAGAGCCTTTCACCGCGGCTGCAAATAAGCTGGGCTTGCCCTGTCGAGAATGTGTGGTGTTTGAAGACTCAGATGCTGGCGTACAAGGAGCATTATCTGCCGGGTGTGACGTGGTGGTAGTCGGGCGGTTTTGCCAGCTATCACATTCCAACATTGTAGCTAGGATAAATGACTATACAAATTGGAATGCAAAGCTGCTGCATGGGAGGGAAGCATGCTGAAAGTGACTTGGGCGCACTTTTTAATGAGTAGTGAACGTCACTGGGATATGGCTGGCGTATTGTTTGGGGGGATAGGCGCATTTGCACTGCTTGGACAATTACTCAATGAACTTAATCGCCAAGGTGATAGCACTTTATCGATGAGCTTTTTATTGGGTTATGTCGTGGTCTTTATGTTTTGGCTGCTCTATGGCTTGAGGTTTAAACGTCCAGCCATTATTTGCACCAATGCAGTGTGTTTAGTATTGCAATCGATGATATCTATGGTGGTTCTAAGTTAAAAAAGGGGCTGATCATGCCCCTATTCAGTTACTGATTTGCAGGATATGGTCCTGCCTCATGATCAAATTTAAATATTGCTTGTTTACCCAATGAACAATGCTCCCCAGACTGATATTGACAGACTGAAAGCCCATCTCTCGCAAATTCCGTTATCTCAAAAATGCTTTCTTGTTGGTTAATCACTGTGTGTAATTTACCTTCTATTACTGAGAACGTACCAGTCCCTTCCGGTGTGATGACTTTATTGACTAAATTACCACTCTCGTCTGGTAAACGCTGAAATAAATATGGGTGGATTTGATCTTGGTACTCCAAGTTCATTGCAGTGGATGCAAAGATATTTCTAGAAAAATCATTGATGCCAAATGCTTCGTCATACTCTACTTTTATTATCCATTTACCTTGCAATTTTAACGGGCCTTGCGGGTAAAACTCTGAGTTAAAATGATAAGCAATGTAGAGGGTATTGCCTTTTTTAGCGAGCAGTTCATAAAAGAATTCGCAGCTAACATAACAGCGATTATCAGGACAATTAAGTACAACCCCTTGCTCTGGATGTTCTAGTTTTTCTCTAACAAGTTGATTTAGGTGGTTGAGCTTCCATTTTGAGGCCGTGTTGGCAACGCTTGCAACTGCAATTTGATCTGGGTAGTAGTCATGAAAGCGTCCGTTGGGTTTGCGCCATTGGCCAATAATTTGTTCGTCAGTGAGTGCAACATCCTGTTTTTCAATCATGAAGCCGGAGAGCCACTTTGCTTGCTTGGATTTTTTATTTACTTGTTTTGCAACAAAGCGCAGCCCAATATCATCAATATTCTCAACTATGCGAATGACTAATTTCACGTTCTGTTCGTTGCGGTAATAGTGAAGAACAAGTTTTTTACCTGTCAGTTTCCAGGTTAAGTCACTTTGTGTGTTATCCCAATGATTGACAGTGCCTTTACCGTCTTCATGAAAAGTCACTGAAGCTGAGCTACTGGCTTTAAACCAATCTACTTCGGCATGTGTGACTTCATCAAAATTAGCGATTTCCCAAGTTGTATTTACCAGCTGTGTTTGCCACTTTTTCAGTTGTCGCTGTTTTACTAAAAGCCCTTGGTCAGAGAGTGTATAGGTCTGTACAACCATTTGCGCTTCTTTGTGCCAAACTTGCATATGCTGTGTGTATTCACTTGGTTCTTGCGTGTTAGTGCTAAAGCTCAGCCCTATCAATTGGTGAACATATGTTTCATTTTCTGACATAGGGAATTGATATCGGGTTTGCGGCTGAGAAAAGTTTACCATGATCTGTTGTTGGGCCTGCCACAACCACTGGGCAGGGACTTTAAAGTCATCCGCTACAATGACTTGATTATTGGGTTTGAAGCTCAATTTGTAGACTTGGTCAACGTCAGTACCAATCAAAAAATAGTTGCCTTGTGGGGAAGGGGTGTTCGAAGCGTATAGCTTTGTGCAGACTATCGTTAATAAAAAGATATTCAGCATCAAAAGAAGGTTTATTTTTTTTATTTTCATTATCGTTTCCTTGATTGTTTGAATCTTAACCAAGCTATCAAGGGGGAGCCAACTTGACAAGAAATCAGAAAATAATATGAAATTAATAATTGTAAAATAGGATAAAGGTGGTGGAATAAAAACAGACAATAAAATATCTATTTATTGCCTGTTTTTGAAGTAGTACTTACTGGTTAGCAACGACAATTAAACGGATCGCATCCAGTTTTACCTGTGCTTTAGAGATGTGCTCATTGAGCTGTGCTTTTTGCTTATCAAACACTTGAATTTCTTCATCACGGATATTTGGATTAATCGCTTTGAGTGCACTTAGGCGAGTTTGCTCTTCGCCTAAGCGCGTCTGCATATCTGCTTGAGCCTGACTTTGCAATGTGTCTAGTTGCTGGTTGGCAAGATCCGTCGCCTTGGCAATAAGTGGGTGGATCCCTGATTGCAAGGCATTGGCTAGCTTGCTGGCAGTTTGGCGGCCGACTGCTGACAGCTGCTGATTAAATGCATCAAATGCGACATTCTCAGCCAAGTTATTACCTGCTTTGTCCATCAACACACGAATAGGTGTAGGCGGTAAGAAGCGACCCACTTGCAGCGACTTCGGTGCAGAGGTTTCGGCAACGTAGATTAGCTCAACAAAGAAAGTGCCGACAGGCAGTTTGTTGTTTTTCAATAGCGCCACGGATGCACAGCCGAAGTCATCATCACAGATCATGTCCATAACGCCTTCAACCATTGGGTGATCCCAACTGATGAATTGCGCATCTTCTTGCGACAGTGAAGTTGAACGGTCAAATGTTACTGTCATACCATCGTCTTTCAGACATGGGAATGACGGATTAAGCATGTGCTCTGTGGGCTTAAGAATAATGGTATTCTCGCCTTTGTCTTCTTGGTTTACACCAAAAATATCAAACACATTAATCATATAAGCTGGCAAGATCACATCATCATCGAGTTTCTCGATCTCAGTGACGATTTGCTCTGCACGGCCTTGGCCGCTTGAGTGCAGTTCAAGTAATCTGTCTCGACCTTGCTCCATTTTTGCACGCAGCACTTTGTTTTGTTTGGCGACTTGCTCAAGTAATGGATCAAGCTCTTCCTCATCACAGTTATGCGCCGCGATAAATTCCAGCAGATCTTCAGAGAACTCTTTGTAAAGCAATTGACCAGTTGTGCTGGTGGTTTCAAATGCATCTAACGCTTCGTTGTACCAACGTAATAACACTTCTTGAGCGGTATTGGCAAAGTAAGGCACGTGAATATTCACGTCATGTTGCTGACCAATACGGTCAAGTCGACCGATACGCTGCTCTAGCAAATCTGGATTTAGTGGCAGATCGAACAACACTAGGTGGTGTGAGAACTGGAAGTTACGACCTTCAGAGCCTATTTCAGAACATAACAATACCTGTGCACTGTCATATTCATCAGCAAAGTAAGCGGCCGCGCGGTCACGTTCAATGATTGACATGCCTTCGTGGAAGACTGCTGAACGAATGCCTTCGCGCTCGCGTAAAGTTTGCTCGAGGCTAATTGCTGTTTGTGCTTCGGCACAGATCAAGAGTACTTTTTCGTGCTTCAGCTCTTTTAGCTTTTCAATCAACCAATTAACGCGTGGATCAAACTGGGTCCAGCTGGCACTTTCACCTTCAAACTCCTGAAAGATTTTTTCAGGGAATAGGGCGCGTAATGCGCTTTTCTCTGCTGTTTGAATACCGCCCATACTACCCAGCACAGACATTGCCGTTTTATATTGCTTTGGCATGTCAACTGGGTGCGCATGGACTTTACGACCGGGATAGCCATCAATGCCACTGCGGCTGTTACGGAACAAGATACGGCCTGTACCATGACGGTCAAGTAACATGCCTAATAGCTCTTGCTTCGCTTCTTGCTCTTTTGCAGCAACGCGCTTAAGAAGTTCTGAGATATCTGTTTCTTTTAGAAGCTCAGTTATGGTCGCGATCGCTTTGTCATCTAACTGTGCATCTTGCAGCAGTTGATTCGCGGCATCAGCAATTTCTTTATAGTTACTTTCTTCTGCAACAAACGCGTCATAGTCATAGAATCTATCTGGATCTAATAACTGCAGGCGAGCAAAGTGGCTGCGATGGCCTAATTGATCAGGTGTTGCAGTCAATAAGATGAGGCCTGGGATATCTTGGCTGAGTTCAGCAATGCGCTGATATTCAGTACTTGGCTTATCTTTTTCTACGGTAAGGTGGTGCGCTTCATCGACGACAAGCAGATCCCAATCTGCTAGCGTTGCTTGCTCAAACCAGCGGCGTTTCTTAGTGATAAATTCAAGACTGACCAAAACCAATTGCTCGGTTTCAAACACATTGGGTGAGTCTGCAAATGCTTCGTCGCAACGCTCTTCATCAAAGATAGAGAAACGTAAGTTGAAACGACGTAACATCTCCACTAACCACTGATGTTGTAAACTTTCAGGTACCGCAATTAGTACACGGCTAGCACGACCAGTTAGGATCTGCTGATGCAAAATCATACCGGCTTCAATGGTTTTACCCAAGCCGACTTCATCAGACAGCAAAACACGTGGCGCAAAGCGTTGTCCCACTTCATCAGCGATATACAGCTGGTGTGGAATTAAGCTTGCACGTTGGCCGATAAGGCCTTTAAGATGAGATTGTTGACGGTTAAATTGGTGCTGCCATGTTTGATAACGCAATGTATAGCGATCAAACCTATCCACTTGACCTGCAAATAGTCTGTCTTGTGGCTTATTAAACTTAATGAAATGATCTAAAAAGGTTTCTTTTAGGCTGACGGTTTCTTCTGTGTCTAGACGAACACCATGATAGCAAAGCAGATCCCCTTGCTCTTCGATGCTCTCTACACGCATTTCCCATTCTTCAACACTGCGGATCACATCCCCAGGATTAAATGCTACTCGAGTCACCGGCGCTTCTTGTACAGAATAAACGCGGTTTTCTCCACTGGCGGGAAACAGAATGGTTACTTGTCTACCTTCTAAGGCGACAATGGCCCCTAAACCCAAATCTGATTCGGTATCGCTTATCCAGCGCTGACCTAAGGAAAAATTCATGGTTTTCTCATCTTCGCAGAAAAAAGGCGGCTATGTTACCGAGAAGCAAAGCCTTGTTCAAGATTGTAAAAACACAATAAATGTGCCTTACAGCGTGGTATTGCGTGGGTTTTACAAGATAACTGATTCATATTCGTAGTTTGCTCGCCGTTGATTGTTTTTTATTGTGCAATAGTGGCTATTAAGCATAGTCAAACATCACTGTTATTGGAGATAAAATATACGAATTGAATCATTAAAAAAAGTGGTACAGGGGGAGTGTGGAAATAATTAGGGACATTTTGGCAAAAGGTTTTTTGTCATGAAAACGACTTTTGTGACAAATAGACTAAAATTAAGTTAGAGCGATGTGTTGTGTGGCGAGCAATACACAGTTCAATCATAGAAATTGCAGACGAATAGGAATGCACTATGGGAAAAGATGACCTCGACCGGAAAATTTATGTACTAGACACCAACGTTTTACTTCACGAACCCCTCGCTTACCTTTCCTTCCAAGAACATGATGTTGTGATCCCCATGACTGTGTTAGAAGAACTTGACCACATCAAGGATAGAAAACGTGATGTAAGTCGCGATGCAAGAGTTGCTATTAGAAGCTTGGATGATGTTTTGACCAATGCGACTCCAGAGCAAATGCTAGAGGGCGTTGATTTACCAAAAGTACAGCGTGATCCCAACAAACCTGCCAGCAGTGGCAAGCTCATAATCGTAAATGACCATTTGTATCCAGATAGTATTTCTGGACTGCCCGGCAATGAAAACGACCACAGTATTATCAACTGTGCGCTACAACTTCAAAAACAATACACAGAAAAAAAAGTAACCTTGGTAACCAAAGACATTAATATGCGCCTCAAAGCAAAAGGGGTGGGGTTGAAGTTTGTTGAAGACTACAGAACAGATCAACTCATTGATGATATTAACTTACTGACCTCAGGATATAACAAGTTTGAGGGAGACTTTTGGGCAAGTGTAGGAGAATGCCAAACTGAGCAGCAAGGGAGGTACAGTTTACACAAAGTACCTAAATCCCGGATGCCAGAGGTATTTTATAACGAATATCTTCTAGATGGCGGCGAGCACTTTGCGGCCCGTGTAGTGGGGTATGATGAATCACATGTGACGTTAAAAGACATCAGTGTCGAACGGTTACTGCATCAGCAGGCATGGGGCGTTAAACCCAAAAATGTATATCAAGGGATGGCATTGGATGCACTGTTAGACCCCAACATTGAGCTGGTGGTATTAACTGGTCCTGCCGGTTGCGGTAAAACATTATTGGCATTGGCCAGTGCCCTCGAAATGATCATAGAAAAGGGCATATATGACAAGGTGATCGTGACGCGAAATACCCCTGAAATCGCAGAGAGTATTGGCTTTTTGCCCGGTACCGAGGAAGAGAAAATGGCACCTTGGTTGGCTGCAATTACTGATACGCTGGAGGTGCTGCATAAGCATGACGAAAGCCCAATATCTAGCCGTAATTACATTATGGAAAAGGCCAATATCCAGTTTAAGTCGGTTAACTTTATGCGCGGTCGCAGCATTCAAAACGCGGTGGTGATTTTAGATGAGAGCCAAAATTTAACGGCTTCACAGCTGAAAACCATCATTACGCGTTGCGGTGAGGGGACCAAGCTTATCTGTACAGGCAACTTGGCGCAAATAGACAGTAATTACTTAACACCAGTGACTTCTGGACTAACTTATATCGTGGAGCGATTTAAAGACTTCGAAGGCAGTGCGACCATCAACCTAAATGGTGTTGTTAGAAGTCGATTGGCCTCATTTGCTGAAGAAAACTTGTAATATTTAGCCGATAAATATCAACCAGTGTATCTGGTATACACTGGTTTTTTATTTGCAAATATAGGGGTTACTATGTGAATCACTTGCTTATCTGAACACTGCTCGCTAACCTTTCAAAAAAAGATGGAAAGAACTACTACAGGCCAGTGAATGGACATTATGTCAGAGTTTCAGCCGCTCAAAACTTATCGAAAATCTATCTGTGTTGCGTTATTAATTCCTTTAATTCTCGCCATTGTACTGTGTTTTCATTTATTCAATATTAAGTTAGAGCGTCAATACGCCGTATACCAGGTGCAATTTGCTGCGGTATTGGCGCAAGTTGATCAAGCTGCCAGTGCCGCAAGCACAGTGATCGGCAGTATTAAACGCGGACTAGAGACTCCCATCAAATACCAACTAAGTCGTGATGTCCAGCAACAGGTACGCCAGCAATTAGGTTACTATTATCATCGTTTGCCAGAGCAAGGCGGAGAGCTGGTTGGACTGGGGACATACAAAGCCTCCCCCCATGTGTTAGAACACTGGTTGCATGTGATGGCACTGGGTCCTAGTTTTGATACGGCGCTAGCATTGATCAGTGAGTTAGAGGCGGTGGCCTATTTTAATGAGCATGGCTTTGCGTTCGTTAAACGCCGTGATGAAACACAAAGTCATCTATTAACTGCCATTGTCGAAGGGCGTTTTAGCCCTAGAAAGGGCGTGCTGACCAACCCAGATAGCAAGCAAGCTAGGCTATTTGGTAATACCTACTTCAGTATTGCTCAGCCAATTAATAGTGGTGGAAAGTCTCATATTATTTTGATTTACAATGCTGAAAAAGTGACGGCTTTATTAGATAAATTGACTTTTGATGGCGGATCTCTGGCACTGGTAGATGACAATGAGCAAGTGCTGGTGCAAAGCAGTTTGCCGGCGAGCTTGTTAAAGCCCTATTCTCCTGAGCGTGCACGAGTATGGCGTGGTGGCATTGAGTTAACTGGGGATATCCAAAATGCACCTTATGTACTTAGGTTCCAGCAAACTGAAAGTGCGTTTACTGCCGCTGTTTTTGAAGAAGTCATGGTTGAGCTTAGCTTCTTAGCCCTGTTTATTGTATTTACTTTTTGCTCCTTTTTATGGCTCAACGGGCAGGTTTTTATTCGCCCACTCAAACATTTTGTTAATTATCTAACGAAGCAAGATTTAGTCGACTCAGAAACGCTTGATTATTCTGTACCAGTGGATTGGCAGCCTTGGTTTAAAGAGATCAAAGATGTTGTGGTGCAAAGGCAAGCACTGATCGAACAGATGGAAACACATAATGCACGATTGGATGAGCAGGTACGGCGACAGAAAAAAGCGTTATCACGAAGCTTTGAAGCCAAGGAGCGCCAAGCTGCGCTGCTAAATACCGTGCTTAATTCAGTACCCGATCTGATTTATTTTAAAAACATTGATGGTTCATTTATCGGGTGTAACCAGGCATTTGAGCGCTTTATTGGGGTAGCGCAAAGTGATCTGGTTGCAAAAGAGCACCAAGAGGTGAGTCAAAAGTATCTAGCGCTGTTGGATCTTGAGCAGGCTATGGAGATCCATAGTATTCCACTGACTGAGATCTTAGATTTTGATGACAAGGCCTATTTAGTGAGTGTTTCACCTTTATTTGATGAACAGGGGAGCAGAATAGGCAGTTTGGGGATTGCCCGCGATATCAGCGAGCAGCAGCAAGCTATGAATGCACTACGGGCTTCGGAGCAAAACTTTAAAGCGGCGATTAAGCATGCACCCAATGGCATTTTACTTGTTTCTACTGATGCAATGGTTTTAGAGTTTAATCGTGCTGTGCGCAAGCTATTGGGTGGAGTTGAAACCGGTCAGCCTTTAAGTACGCTTTTTGCTCAAGGTGAATTGGAGACGCTCAATGGTGTGCTAGATCAATTACTTGAAGAGCGAAAGGGCGTAAAAGTGCTTAGCTTGTCACAAAGCGAGTCATCTTTGTGGCTGCAATTGAGTGTATCCTTAGTATGGGATAAGCAAAAGCAGCCTAAATATTTTGTGATCCATGTGCAAAATGTCACCGCCCTGACCAAAGCTAAAATAGAGGCCGAACGTGCCAATAGGGCTAAAAGTCGCTTTATTGCCAATATTAGTCATGAGATCCGTACTCCGCTTAACGCGATTCTCGGGTTAGTTGGGATTTTAAAACCGAGCCTGACAAAGCCGCAAGACAGTGAGAAATTAATCCATATCGAAACCGCCGCAAAGCAATTGTTGACTATGCTCAGTGATATATTGAGTTTTGCTCGATTAGAGAGCGGTCGTACCAAAGTGCGTAATAAACCTTTTACTATCATGAGTTTAATGAATAGCTTAAATGCTTTGATCCAACCACTAAGTGATGCCAAGGGATTAGCACTCAACCTGCAAGTTGCAGCCAATGTTTGGCCTGAATTTGTTGGCGATGAAGCGCGTATTAAGCAAATCTTGGTTAATCTGATGGGGAATGCCGTTAAGTTTACGCAACGTGGTGAAGTTGGCTTAAGGGTAGAGTCTAAATGGAGCAAAGAAGGAGAGCAGTGGCTGTCTTTTTCTGTATTTGACACAGGTCCCGGTATTAAAGAAGACGAGCAAGCGCGACTATTTGATGCCTTTACTCAGGGCAACGAGTCAAGTTCAAGAGAGTATGAAGGGATTGGTCTAGGCTTGGCGATTGTTAAGCAGCAAGTAACGCTGTTAGGTGGGAAAATTGAGATCCACAGCGAGGAAGGCGTTGGTAGTAATTTTGAATTTGAGCTTATGCTACAAACGCAAAACCGTGCTCTCATGGCCAATCAAGACACGATATGTTTGATATCGACACATCAGCCTCCTGATTATCTCAGTCATTATCACATTACTTGCTTTGCTAATTTTGGAGAAGCGTTGGCACAGTTGGATAAGTTTGCTTATATCGCATGTGATGATGCTGATGAAATGAGCTATTTGTGCCATCATTTTAGTGATATCGCGCCTGAGAACTGCTTAGGGCTGGTGGTTCCGAGCGATTTAAACTTGGCGTCAGCGCATCAAGCATCACTGAACACTTTGAAGATACCGCAGCATATGTTCTATCAGTCTCTGTGTTTGGCACCGTTTGAGCAAGGCGTCACAGAGGTTGAAGGTCAAACGCGTCTGGTAAATTCGCTTTGTTTGGTGGTGGATGATAACGCGTTGAATCTAGATATCTCTAAAACGGTGTTGGAGCAGCATGGGGCGGTTGTCGTAGCGCTTTCAAGTGCACAGGACATAGTGCAGATATGTCAAGCCCTTCAGCCAGATATGGTGCTTATGGATATTTATATGCCGCACATTGATGGTTACCAAGCGACAGAGTTATTGCGTCAAGAATTAAGTAAAGAGGACCTTCCCATTATTGCCTTGACGGCTAATGCACATGAACATGAAAAGGAAAAAGCGTTCAAGCATGGTGTCAATGCTTTTTTGGTAAAGCCTATCTCTCCTCAAGAACTGTGTTCAGCACTGTTGCCCTATGTAGGCACTCAGCCAGGTGTTTTTGATAAAGCCTTTGCAATGGCGCAGCTGATGAACAACCCAAGTCTGGTAAAAACAATGTTGAATAAGTTTGCTAAACTATGTGATGAATATGTGAACGAGCTACTCGTAATAGAGAGTAACCAACAGTTGGCAGATATTGCACATAGCATCAAAGGCGCATCCGCAGGCATAGGGTTAACGCGCTTGGCCGAGTATGCCAAATTAGTAGAAGCGAATTCTCGTTTAGACACTGCGGTAAATGCGCCAGTTGAGTATCAAGGTGTGATACCGCAAAACGCCTCTTTGAGAGATGAGCTGATTAGCCTTATCCGCCAAGCTCAGCAGTTTATTTTATTGGAAACAAAAGGAAGTTAAATGCAAAAATCGGCCAATATATTAGTGTTAGATGGGGATCCTCTCAATCGTGTCGTGCTTGAAAATACGCTATCTGATGAGCACTTGGTGATCAGCTGTGCTAACAGCGACAAGGCTTTTGAACGGCTACTACAAACACAAATTGATTTGATCATTGTTGACATCCTCATGCCTGATGATGAAGGGCTCGATTTTTTACTGCAACTAAAAGCAGATCCAAGTTGTTATCAGATCCCCGTGATTGTTATCTCAGCAAGCAACAGCTATCAAGATGAAGCGAGAGGACTATTGCTCGGCGCAGTCGACTATATAGTTAAACCATTTAGCCCCAATATCGTTAAAGCCCGGGTAAAAATACATTTAGCGATTAAGCAAAAAAATGATCTACTTGAGCGTTTGGCAAATATTGATGGGTTGACTGAGGTCCCAAATCGCAGAGCCCTTGATGAGACTTTAGCTCAGCTTTGGTATCAAAGTCGCGACCAGCAAGTCCCGCTGTCTATTTTGCTCGTAGATATCGATTATTTTAAAGAATATAACGATAGCTGCGGGTTTAGTGCGGGCGATGAGTGCCTAGTTAAAATTGCTAAAGTGTTGCAAAGCATGACGCAGAAAGTAGAAGGATTTGTTGCAAGATACGACGGCGTGCGCTTTGTTGCTTTGATGAATAAGCGCAGTGCAGATCAAGCCATGTCACTGGCCTCGGCCATGCATCAGGCTGTAGATGCGTTGTCTATTCCGCACCCGAGCTCACCGATTTGCGCACATGTGACCATCAGCATGGGGATTGTGCATGTACATGAGGATTTTTCTGGTGATCAAAATGACAGTTTGGAGTTAGCAGATGAAGCTTTATTACAAGCACATCAGCAGCAAGAGCGGGTTGTTTTAGTGAGCCGCTGACTAAGAAAAAAGCCGCACAATGCGGCTTTAAGTAGGGAAGTATGTCAAATCTGTTTACAAGTAATTGTCTACCGCGGCCTGACCGAAACCGATAAGCTGATCATCCTTAAACACCAGTGGCGTGCACTCATCTTTGGTAATTTGACCATCAGAGTGCTTTCTGTTGGTGGCGAAATATAGCACTTGATAAGTGTGACCATCTTTAGACACTGCTTCATTAAAGTCAGGTGTACCAAACTTACTGGTGACTGCTTGGTAACTTGAGCCTAATTCAAGTTTACTGATCTTTGCTCTGTTTTCTTTGTGAGTGCTATTCCAGGCGCTGTGGTGACTTACTTCACCGTCAGAGACGGCAACAATACAGCCAGATAATAAGGTTGTGCTCAAAAGCGCAGTAGCGACAAGTAGTTTTTTCATTTTGTTATCCTCATGACCTGATGTGTGATCCATCATCAAGATCTTTATTTTTTACTTAGCTTAGAGATTGCAATTGCTTTGCCAGAATTTTTTATTTAATAAAAACAATAACTTGTGGGTTTTTGATGTTTCGAGTGGTGTTGTTTTTCACTAATAAATAACAATAATGAACAATATGTAGTGAATAAAGCCACTTGAATACGAAGTGGCTTTATTTGCATGAACGGTGTGAGGTTACACGACGCGGTTGTGCTGGCCACCGTCTAAGAAACTGGTGATGTTGTCTGCAATACCTTGTATTAGGCGCGTAATAGACTCATAACTGGCCCAAGCAGTGTGCGGGGTGAGCATGAGGTTATCGCCTTGGTATGTGATCAGCGGGTTATCTGTGGTTGCTGGTTCAATGGATAAAACATCGACGCCAGCGGCAGCAATTTGGTTTGCTGCAAGCGCGTCCGCGAGGGCTTGCTCATTGACGATACCGCCACGGGCTGTATTAATCAAAATGGCATGTTGAGGCAAAAGGGCGAGCGTCTGTGCATTGAATAAGTTTTCTGTCTGGGGTGTAAGCGGGCAATGTATCGAAACGATATCGGCTATTTGCATGGCTTCTTCAAATGTTACTCTGCCGCTGCGTGTCGCCTTGCTGTTTGGGCGTTCTGCAATAATGACTTTTGCGCCAAATGCCTCTGCGACTTTAGCGGTTGCTTGGCCTAGGTTACCATAGCCAACGATCACGAAGTTTTTACCTGCAATGTCATTGATGCTGTAATCTAAGCGACAAAACATCTTGCTGTTTTGCCAAGCGCCTTGCTTGGTATCCGCAGCATATCTATGAATATTACTCATTAAATTACCAAGCAAGGTAAAGGTATGCTGAACCACCGATGGCGTCGAGTACCCAGCTACATTGGTAACCGCAATACCGGCGTCTTTTGCGGCGACCAAATCAATGTTATTGGTGCCCGTCGCAGCAACGCAAATCAATTTCAAATCAGGGGCAATGGCAAAATGGGTGGCATTTAATTGTACTTTGTTTGAGATAATGATGTTTGCCTGCTGGATACGGCTGTCGACTTCACTTGGTTGGGTATATTCATAGGTGGTCACTGTACCAAAAGCGTGCAGTGGAGAAAGGTCGACACCTGCCAAAGTAGCAGCATCCAAAACAACAATGTTCATATTTTTATCTCGTTATTGACTTTGGAGTAAACTCCAAGGTTTATACTCTGTATTAGTGATGAATTTGACGAAACGGTGATGTTGGATTTTAGGCCCTTTTTGAATAAGGCGGATTAAATATCTCTACTTTACAGCACCATTTGCAGAGTTCATTTGTGTATGTTCAGCAAATTGCAAACACCAGTGTATCACTTTTAGCGCTTAAAATTTATTAAATATGGTGATGAATACAGCTGGGATAAAACCGGTTTGTTGGTTGTTTTTAATACTTAGTTGGAAAGCAATGACGATGTTTCGAATAGGACAATTAGCTAAGCTCTTAGGTGTGTCGACTGACACGTTAAGATATTATGAGCAGCAAGGATTATTGACTGCCAGTGAAAGAAGTGCAGCTGGTTATCGTCTATATGATAAGCAAGCTGTCGATAGAATGCGCTTTATAGTGCGCGCCAAGGAAGTTGGGTTCAATCTTAAGGATATTCATGAATTACTGAGTATTAAAATTGAAAAGCAAATGCACAGCTGCGAAGAGGTAAAAACACTTACATTACAAAAGCGCGATTGGGTAAGAGAAAAGATTGCGCAATTGAGTATGTTTGAGCGCTCATTAACATTATTGGCAAGCCAATGTTGTGGTGGCGATGAACCTGCAAATACGTGCTCAATTTTGACCGCATTGGAGGATTTAGATGACATTCATCAGTAATTTTTGGCAGTTATTTGTGATTTCTGCACCTTGGCTCATGCTTGGGTTATTGTTGGCTGGGCTGTTAAATGTGTTTATTCCGAAAGACTTTTTACAGCGTCATTTAGGTAAAGAAGGGCTTTGGACCACAATTAAAGCGGCGCTTATTGGCGCGCCGATGCCGCTGTGTTCTTGTGGTGTCATTCCGGCTGCCATTGGACTAAGGCGTGCGGGGGGCTCTAAAAGTGCAACTACCGCATTTTTGGTATCAACACCAGAAACGGGTGTGGACTCGATTTCAGTGTCTTATGCGTTACTTGGGCCATTTATGGCAATTATCAGGCCCATTGCTGCGGTAACCAGTGCCATTACTGCTGGCTTGCTAGTCGGTAGAGATGCTCAAGATGAGGCAGGTAAAGAGACATCAGAAAACCCTTCTGCCAATCAATCTAGTTGCTGTGCTCAAGAGCCTCAAGCAGCCACTTCTTCATGCGCAACACAACCTAAGAGTTTAGATGAGGATGTAAATAAAACTTCATGCTGTGCTCAAGAGCCTCAAGTATCCGCTTGTTCATGTGCGACTCAGTCTAAGAATTTGGATGAGGATGATAATAAGGCTTCTTGCTGTGCTAAAGAGCCAGTCATTGCGCCAAAGCTTGAACGTGAACAAGCAAGTTGCTGTGCATCTGAGAATAAAAAATTCGAGACAGAAGTAAGCACTTGCTGTTCTTCCAAGACTCAGAGTGAAGACAGTTTGCTGAGTAAGCTTTGGCAAGCAGTAAAATTTAGTTGTAACAAGCTGTTATCTGATACTATGGTTTGGCTTTTAATTGGTATATTCTTCGCTGCATTAGTCCAAACATTTGTGCCAACTGCATTTTTAGCACAGTGGGGAGATGGCATTTTAGCCATGGTCGTGGTTATTTTGATCAGTATTCCTATGTACATTTGTGCTACGGCATCGACGCCCATCGCCGCAGGCCTGTTATTAGCTGGCGTGTCTCCTGGCGCTGTTTTGGTGTTTATGCTGGCAGGTCCGGCAACCAATGTCGCTACCATAGGTGTCGTCGCAAAAGAGCTTGGGCGCCGCGCTGTTGTTGCCTATATTACGGCCGTCATTGGCGTCGCGATTGTGTTTGGATTTTTAACGGATTATTTAGTCTCTCACTTTGGCTTTGAAGTGTCTGCCATGGCAGGACATGAACATCAACTGCTCCCAAGCTGGATGAGCCAACTCATGGCGCTTGTGTTGGTGATGCTTATGTTACGTTTGTTTGCAATGGATGTTATGAAACGCCGGGCCGCCTAGTGTGGTCAGACTTGATATTCTTAGCATCCGAATAAAGAGCGAGATAGAATGAGCCGTTTTTTTGTCATACGCCCAGATCAGTAAGAGTAATTTAGTGGATAAATACGCAGATATCAGACCATATAATGATGATGAAGTGCCCGCAGCCCTAGCGAGGTTATTGGCCGATGAGCAATTTTTAGATGTGATTGCCGAGCATAACTTACCAAAGTGGCTTGCAGCCTTTTCTGCGATTAGCAGACCTTTGGTAAAGGCAAAATTAAAGTCTAAATGGAAGACGGTGAATAACGTTGAAGCGGTACAAAATGAAGTGGCGCAGTACTTGTCTATGTTGGTTGAGCGTACCACGTCAAAAGTCACCTATTCGGGACTCGACCGTTTAGATAAAGACGCTGCGTATTTATTTATCTCAAATCACCGAGATATTGTACTCGACCCTGCATTAGTAAACTGGGGACTTCACCAGAATAACTTGCCAACAGTGCGTATCGCGATTGGCGATAACTTGTTGCAAGTACCCTATATCACTGAGCTGATGCGTTTAAATAAGAGCTTCATCGTTAAACGCTCAGCAAAAGCGCCAAAAGAAATGCTCAAAGCGCTATCTCAGTTGTCTGGTTATATCTATGATTCACTGCAGTCAGGTAATTCTATTTGGATTGCGCAAAAAGAAGGCCGTGCCAAAGATGGCATTGATTATACCGATCCTGCCTTATTGAAAATGTTGCAGTTACAAGGGCGACGTTTGAAAGAACCATTTGCTGATTATGTGCGCAAACTCAAAGTGGTACCGGTTTCTATCTCTTATCAATATGAGCCATGTGCGTTAGCAAAAGCCAAAGAGCTTTACCATAAACAGCAATTTGGTGAATATCAAAAAGAAGAAGGCGAAGACATCAAGAGCATCATTGATGGCTTTAGTGCAGACAAAGGAAACGTGCACGTTGCATTTGGTACGCCGATTGAGGATGACTTTGACACCCCTGAAGAGCTGGCGCAGATCATCGATAAGCAAATTATTGATAATTACTATCTGCATTCAAGCAATTATTTAGCAGCGGGTGATAAAACAAACAGCAGCAGTGAAGAAACAGCACGCTTTAATCAAAGTATTGAAACGCTGCCAAATGAACTAAAAGAGTTTGTCTTGTCTATGTATGCGCAGCCTGTGAAGCGAAAATCGACAATATAAGCGATAGCTAAATACGACTGGTAAGCCCATGGGACTATGTTCTGTGGGTTTTTTATTTTTCTAACTGCGGTAACGCAAAGAAATAAGCGGGCGATTCTATAGGTATGAAAGGTGTCCCCGGCTGCGTGGATGCGGATATAAGTCCTTGAACCCTAAGGTTCAAGGCGGAAGGCAACAACCCACCGTAGGCTTCTCGGTACATGCCAAGCTTGCGCAAAAGTGGATAAACTGCATTCCTAAAAAAAGTTTATCGGCTCAGGGACATAATCCACGGTCCAGCGAGCTAGGGAACACCTTCAGTATATAAGACAACATCGAATGCTTAAACCTTAAAATGAAAAAATCTTACGTATTTGCTGGCTAATTAACCTGCTGAGTATTGTCTGTGCAGCTTTTGCTTTTTTTCCATACACAGCAGATATCCACTTTATAAACTGAGTAAATCAATACGGTATTTTAGCTCCGGTAAAGACGGGTTTTTTCCAGCAGAATAAGACAATGCATTGTAGTTGCTATACTTCGAGTGGTAGCATTAACCTTATCAAGTGAATGAGAATTAAGCCTTATGATCGAATTAAAAGATTACCAACAAGCCCAGTTATTACTCGAAAAACACGGCATCTTTGTCGCACCTGCAGAAGTGCATGGCACCATCAGCGGTATTTTAGCCTGTGGATTGAGTATTGATGACAAAGAATACCTAGGTTTACTCAGCGATGTATTCAACGATGGCCAAGCATTTGGCGTTGAACTTAAAGACTTTTTAGCTGAGTTATACAAGCTTGTGGTAGAGCGCTTTAATGATCCTGAACATACCTTTGAAGTGTACTTACCAAATGATGATGAAGCACTTATCGACCAAGCCAATGCGTTAGTGTCTTGGGTGTCAGGGTTTTTACTTGGGTTTGGCTTAAAGCAAAAAGACTACGGCAAACTGTCAGCTGATGTAAAAGAAGTGATCAGCGACTTCAGTGAGATCACTCGCCTTGATACGCATTTCGATGATACAGAGGAAGACCAACAAGCATTCCATGAAGTGGTCGAGTATATTCGAGTTTCTGCGCTATTGTGCTTTGCGGAGATGGGCCGAGAGCAAGGAAATGGCGCGACATCAAAAACAGTGCATTAATTATGATAAAAAATGAAGAGTTTGTAGCACGTCGTGCACGACTGCTAAACAACCTAGATAATAACTCGGTTGCTATTATTCCTGCGGCTGCTGAAATTACCCGTAGTCGTGATACCGAGTTTCCATTTCGACAAGATAGTGACTTCTTTTACTTAACCGGCTTTAAAGAGCCGGATGCAGTGCTGGTGCTGAGCAAAGACAAAGCGGGTAAGGGGCTGAGCACTTTGTTTTGCCGTAATAAAGATAAACTGGCAGAAATCTGGCACGGTAGACGCGTTGGTTTTGAACAAGCGAAAACCTTGTTTGCGATGGATGAAACCCATGCATTGACAGAGCTTGACGATGAGTTGTTAAGTTTAGTGAATGGCACCGCGACGCTGTACTTTGGTCAAGGCACTTATCCAGACTTTGATGATAAAGTGTGGCGTATACTGAGTACGCTGCGCGGTGCACCAAAAAAAGGCTATAGAGCCCCTGAAACCATCAAAGATATTCGTTCGCTTATACATGAAATGCGTCTGTTTAAATCTGCAGACGAAATCGCCGTGATGCGCAAAGCGGCGCAGATCAGTGCTCAAGCGCATATTCGTGCCATGCAGTTTGCCAAGGCAGATGCCACTGAGTATCAATTAGAAGCTGAAATTCATCACCACTATGCGATGAATGGGGCGAGATATCCAGCGTATGGCACCATTGTTGGTTCTGGCAATAACGCCAACATATTACACTACACCGAAAACAGCGACGTATTAACGCAGGGCGATTTGATCTTGATCGACTCAGGCTGTGAATTGGAAGGGTATGCTGCGGATATTACACGTACTTTCCCTGTCAGCGGACAGTTTAGTGAAGCACAGACAGAGATTTATAATCTGGTATTAAAATCTCAGTTGGCTGCATTTGAAGAAGTGAAGCCTGGCGGTACGCTGGTTAAAGCCAATAAGCAAGTTGTGCGTGTGTTAACAGAAGGCTTAATTGAGCTTGGCATTCTCTCTGGCACCTTAGAAGAGCTGATAGAAACACAAGCGTGCAAGGCGTTTTATATGCACGGAGTGGGCCACTGGCTTGGTTTAGACGTACATGATGTCGGTGAATATAAACTGGACGAGGCAGACAGACCGTTTGAAGCGGGCATGGTGTTGACCATAGAGCCGGGTTTATATTTTGACGAAGATGCTGAAGTACCAGAAAAATACAAAGGCATTGGTGTGCGCATTGAGGATGATTTATTGATCACTCAAGATGGCCATGAAAACTTAACTGTTGATGTGCCAAAATCTATCGCTGAGATTGAAGCACTGATGCAAAAAGCCTAACTGCAAGATTTGGGAGTATCAGGCTTGCAACAATTCGACGTCCTTATCGTCGGCGGCGGCATGGCGGGTGCCACTGCCGCCGTCAGTATTAAAAAACAAATTCCCGATTGCCGAATTGCGGTGGTAGAAGCGTTCGCTCCGAAAGCTAATAGCCACCCAAGCTTTGACGATCGCAGTATCGCTTTGGCTGAGCAATCTGTTGATTACCTGAGCAAACTGAATCTATTCAATAAAACATGGTCATTCGCTGAGCGGATCTCGCAGGTCAACGTGTCTGATAGAGGGCACTTTGGAAAAGCCTCCATCACACCTGAGGAATATCAAGTTGATGCGCTTGGCTATGTGGTTGAGGTAAATCCATATGGTCAGTTTTTACATCAGCAATTACAAAACCAAGATATCACCTTATTTTGCCCTGCAAAGGTAAAAACTGTAACGCAGCACACCGAGTATGTTGAAGTTGAACTCGATGCGGAGCAATCACCTGTTTTGCAAGCAAAGCTTTTGGTGATAGCGGACGGCGCGCATTCGCCTACGCGCGGGCTATTAAATTTAGAATTTGATAGTTTCCCTTATGAGCAAGGAGCGTTAATTGCCAATGTGAAAGTGTCACCGGGTCATCAGGGGAAAGCGTTTGAGCGTTTTACATCGCAAGGGCCCATCGCACTGTTGCCAATGAGTGACGACCGATTTTCTGTCGCATGGTGCATGAACAAAGATGCCTTGGAAGAGGTACTCGGGCTTGATGACTGCGCCTTTTTAGCGCGATTACAGCAAGAATTTGGTTACCGAGGTGGCGTGTTTGAAGCCGTAGGTAAGCGCAGTCGCTATCCTTTGGTGCATGGGCGGATCTCCAGTGTTGTGCACCACCGCGTGGTGGTCATTGGTAATGCCGCGCACGCCATCCACCCCATTGCTGGGCAAGGCTTTAACTTGGGCATGCGCGACATTCAATGTTTAGTATCGCAACTGCAAGCCTCGGACATCGCAACATGGGGCGAACATGCATTTACGCAGGCGTATAAGATTGCCAGAGATAGCGATATTGGTCGGGTGATGACACTCACCGATGGTCTGGTACGACTCTTTTCTAATGAGTCCCGCAGTGTAGCGTTTGGACGCAGCTGTGGCCTGATGATGATTAGTCTCTTCCCTAATTTAAAAGCACCGTTAGCCAGACAGCTAATGGGTCGAGTGCAATAAAAGGAGCTCTCATGCAGCAAGTGCAAGTATGTATTGTTGGCGGTGGCTGTGTCGGTTTAACATTGGCACTTGGGCTAGCACAGCAAGATGTGTCGGTCATGGTTTTGGATGCAGGTAATGCGCCTAAGCCTTTGGCTGAGGACTACAGTATGCGTGTCAGTGCAATTAGTTTGGCCAGTCAGCAGCTATTTGAATCGCTAGATGTATGGCAGGATATTTTTGCCAGTCGCGCCACGCCTTATACCGCGATGGATGTCAGAGATGCAGATAGCTTTGGTAAAATCGCCTTTGACGCGCAGTCTTTGCAGCTACCACAACTGGGTCACATCATTGAAAACGATGGGATCCGCTACGCGCTCTACAATAAATTGCAGGCCTTCGACAATGTCACTTTGGCATTTGAAAGCCGTTATCAAGCCATTCATCAAACCGAAACGGATGTGTTGATCACGTTGGACTCAGGCATGCCCGTGATGAGTAAACTGCTGGTGGCAGCAGATGGCGCGAATTCAGGTGTACGCAAATTATTTGATATGCCGCTGAGCTTTTGGGATTACGATCACCATGCCATTGTGGCGACAGTAAAAACAGATTGCACACATCTGCACACCGCCCGTCAGGTCTTTTTACCTACTGGCCCATTGGCGTTTTTACCACTGGCTGAAGAAAATATGCATTCTATCGTATGGTCTACGTCTCCTGAGCATGCTGAGCAGTTAATGGCGCAAAGTCCTAGTGAGTTCAATAAGTCCTTATCTGCGGCCATTGATATGCAATGTGGCTTGTGTGAAGTGCAAAGTGAGCGAGCGGTATTTCCATTGACCATGCGTTATGCCCAGCAGTGGCTCAAAGGTCGCGTGGTGTTAATGGGCGACGCTGCGCACACCATTCACCCACTGGCAGGGCTTGGCATGAATTTAGGCCTAAAGGATGCGGCGCATCTGATCACAGCTCTGGGTGAGCAAAGCCAAGAATTCGCCGCGCATAAAGTGCTGCGAGAATATGAGCGAGCGCGCAAGCTTGATGCGCAAAAACACATCGCGATGATGCAGGGCCTAAAAGATTTATTTGAAGGTGCCCATCCGGCTAAAAAGCTGATCCGCGGCTTAGGATTGAGCTTAGTAGATAATCTAGGCCCAATTAAAAGCTTGTTTGTAAAGCAAGCAGTCGGGCAATAGCGCTACGCCAAACGCAGCGCGATAAACTCAGCGAGTTTGTTCACCGCATGGGCAGACTCTTGAGTATTCTTGATTAAACTGATCCCAATCTCCCCAAGTTTCGGCAGCTCTGGCGTATGCTGCTGATAGGTCAGCTCTGCGGGCACGGTGTTTTTGGCCAGTACCGTGATCCCTAAGCCTTCTTTAAGCGCAGCGGTTAAACCGGTTAAATCGGCATTGCTGTAGACGATGCGAAAAGAACGCCCGCTTTGCTGTAGCGCTTCGATGGCACGGCGACGGTAAATACAGCCCTCCGGTGCAGCCACTAACGTGATGACTTCTTTTTTTGCGAGGCTTAAGTCGCCGACCCAGACCAGTTGGTCACGCATAAAGATTGGATGACTGACAGACTCAAGTTCTTCATTGAGTGCCAATACCAAGTCAAATTGATCTTGCCTTGATACTGAAAGTAAATGCTTACTTAGCCTGGACTTTACCTCTAACGCTACATCAGGGTAAAGAGAGACAAAGTCACCAATAATGGCGGGCAGAATGCGCGCGGCAAACTCACTGGGGATCCCAAGACGCACGCGTCCTGTGACACTTTCAGATGTAAACTGCTGTAAAATAGCGTCATTGTATTGCAGCATTTGTTTGGCTTGGGGCAGCAGTAGCTCGCCATATTGATTAAGCACTTGGCGTTGACCCTGCTTTTTAAACAGCTTACAGCCAAGTAAATCTTCTAAGCGGCGGATCTGTAAACTCACCGCGGGTTGCGATAAGCCCAGTAGTTCGCCTGCTTTTGCAAAACCTCCGACCTCTACAACCGTGACGAGTGTCCGTAGGCCATCAATTGATAAGTTCTTCATATTTAAAAAAGCTATTTATAAAAGTCGAATACATTAATATTATTTATCAATTGATAAATAATTACAATTTGTTGTTGCCATTCACCCCCCCTATACTTTTGCCTATCTTCATTTCACTAAGGTGGTTGTATGACGTTTTCTCCAATAATTTTTGCCAAGCATCGTCAAGGGACGGTACCTGCTGAAAATGCCTACAGTGCATTGGCCGGTCAGGTGGTATTGGATTTTAGTGGCTTTGAAACAACTCCTTTTCTTAATCAAGAGCTTGGCATTAACTTAAACAAGTTAATTGCACCGGGTTTAGGCATTCAAGGGTCGTTTGCAAATGGCCATCGTTATGCAGTTTATTACTTTAGTGAAACCGCTTATCGCTTCATTTTGGACCAAGACGCAGCACATACATTGCAAGCGCTGGTTGACCAACATGAGCAGGACTATGACATCGAATTGATGCGCCGTGATGATTTGGCCATTGCACAACTCAGTGGTGCGGCAGCATTTGAGTCATTGTTAACCCATTTTTCGCTCACACCGGGCTTAGGTATTTCTGACTTGCAGGCTTGCTATGGCAAGCAAAGTGGCGATGTGTTCATCACCACGCTATTGCAAGACGGTGTGCAGCAGCATCAACTCATCGCGCAGCCAGAGCCACTATCACTGTGGCAAAAGAAGTTAAGCGATGCAGGTTTTTGCATTAACTAATTCCGTGCATTTGAGCTGATTATCAGCTCATGATTAACCCCATCGAGACTATGTGCTCGATTATATGTGAGCAACTTAAATTGCTTACATAAACCAAAAAAGTGAAGGACAAGTATGACTTCTAAAACAGTACTACATGCTAAGCACCTAGAAGCTGGCGCTAAAATGGTTGATTTCCACGGTTGGGAAATGCCAATCAACTATGGCTCACAAATCGAAGAGCACCACGCAGTGCGTCAAGATGCTGGTATGTTCGACGTATCTCACATGACCATTGTTGATGTAAAAGGTGCTGACGCACAGGCGTTTTTACGCAAGCTAGTGGCAAACGATGTTGCTAAGCTAACGGTTGCAGGTAAAGCGCTTTACACAGGCATGTTGAATGAGCAAGGCGGCGTAATTGACGACCTTATCATCTACTTCTTCACAGAAACAGATTATCGTTTAGTTGTTAACTCAGCAACGCGTGAAAAAGATCTGGCGCACATCGGCGCAGTCGCGGCTGATTTTGACGTGACAGTGACTGAGCGTCCTGAGTACGCGATGATTGCCGTTCAAGGTCCAAATGCAAAAGAAAAAACAGCAACTATCTTAAACGACGAGCAGCGTGCTGCGGTTGAAGGTATGAAGCCATTCTTTGGTGCACAAGCTGGAAAACTATTTATTGCAACAACAGGTTACACTGGCGAAGCTGGCTACGAGATTGTTGTGCATAACGACGATGCTGCTGAGCTTTGGCAGCAACTGCTAGACGCGGGTGTGCGTCCGGCTGGCTTAGGTGCACGTGATACGCTACGTTTAGAAGCAGGCATGAACTTGTACGGCTCTGATATGGATGAAACTGTATCTCCACTGGCTGCTAACATGGCTTGGACCATTGCTTGGGAACCAGAAGATCGTGATTTCATCGGTCGTAAAGTGGTTGAGCAACAACGTGCTGACAAGAGCACTGATAAGCTAGTTGGCTTGGTGCTTGAGAGCAAAGGCGTTTTACGCGGTGGCTCTAAAGTTATCGTAGAAGGTGGCGAAGGTGTTATCACTTCTGGTACATTCTCTCCGACTTTAGGTTTCAGCGTAGCATTGGCACGTGTACCTCGTTCAACTGGGGAAACGGCACAAGTTGAAATGCGCAAAAAGCTGGTAGACGTTAAAGTAGTGAAGCCTTGCTTCGTACGCAACGGTCAGTCAGTGATCTAAAATCATTGTAACGAGTAGAATAATGGGCGGTTGCCCAATTAAAACGACCAAAGGAACAAAAAATGAGCAACATTCCTAGCGAGTTAAAATACGCATCTTCACACGAATGGGTTCGCGCTGAAGGCGACGGTGTATTCACTGTAGGTATCACTGAGCATGCACAAGAACTTCTAGGCGACATGGTATTTGTTGACCTACCTGATGTGGATGACGAAGTAGATGCTGGCGAAGACTGTGCAGTTGCTGAGTCTGTAAAAGCGGCTTCTGATATCTACGCACCAATTACTGGTACTATCGTTGAAATCAACGAAGAGCTAGAAGACTCTCCTGAGTCTGTAAACAACGACCCATACGGTGACGGTTGGTTATTCAAAGTGAAGGCGTCTGACGAGTCTGAGCTTGAAAACCTACTTGACGCTGAAGGTTATTCAAATTCAATCGACGAAGACTAATTCGTTGAATGACTAAAAGCCCCATTTTTTGGGGCTTTTGTTGTTAAATCAAACCGCTTTGGTTTGGTTTACTCTCAAAGCATTATTTGTGACTGCGTTACCAAGGCCTTTGTCTGGCAACATTGCTAGGCATCAATGCAGGAACACCCATTTTATTTGGATCATAGGAATCTGGACTAATGTCAAACGCCAAATCTCTTGAACAGTTAGAGCAAAAGCAAGACTTTATTCGTCGCCATATCGGCCCGAATGCCGCACAAGTAAGCGAAATGCTTGCTGAGCTTGGAGTATCAAGTGTTGAAGAGCTGATCGGTCAAACGGTACCTGACTCTATTCGTTTAGAAACAGGTCTTAAGATTGGTGAAAGCCGTACAGAAGTTGAAACGCTGAGCTACCTAAAGTCAGTAGCTGGTCAAAACAAAGTATTTAAATCATACATTGGCCAAGGTTATCACCCAACACACGTACCTAATGTTATTTTACGTAATGTGTTAGAAAACCCAGGTTGGTACACCGCGTATACGCCATACCAGCCAGAGATCGCACAGGGGCGTTTGGAGTCTCTTCTTAACTTCCAAACTCTAACAATGGATGTCACGGGCCTAGACTTGGCAAGTGCATCTTTGCTTGATGAGTCTACCGCAGCGGCAGAGGCAATGGCCCTAGCTAAGCGTGTAGCAAAAGCGAAAAAAGCAAATACTTTCTTCATTGCAGATGACGTACACACTCAAACGATTGACGTAGTAAGCACTCGTGCTGAACAGTTTGGTTTTGACGTAGTTGTCGCACCTGCAAGCGACGTGGTAAATCACGAGATCTTCGGTGCACTATTCCAGTACCCGTCAACATCAGGTGAAGTGGTGGACGTCACTGACCTAATCGCACAAGTACAAGACAAAAAAGCGATTGCCTGTGTTGCCGCAGACATCATGAGCTTAATGCTATTGAAAGCACCGGGTAAACTAGGTGCAGACGTGGTACTTGGTTCGGCACAGCGCTTTGGTGTACCTATGGGTTACGGTGGTCCACACGCAGCCTTCTTCGCAACTCGCGACAAGTACAAGCGTTCACTGCCTGGTCGTATCATTGGTGTATCTAAAGACCGTTTAGGTAACGATGCACTGCGTATGGCGATGCAGACGCGTGAGCAGCACATCCGTCGTGAAAAAGCGAACTCAAACATTTGTACAGCGCAGGTATTGCTAGCTAACATGGCTGCATTCTACGCGGTGTACCACGGTCCTCAAGGTCTTAAAACTATTGCACAGCGCATCAACCGCTTTGCAAGCATCTTGGCGACTGGCCTTAAGTCAAAAGGCGTTGCACTGAAGCACGACACTTGGTTTGATACCATCACGGTTGTGGCTGAAGACGCAGACAAAAACGCGGTCGTTGCACGTGCTGTTGCAAACGAAGTGAACTTTGCAATTAACCACGCAGGCGAGTACTCAATCGCACTGAATGAGACAACCACACGCGCTGACATCACAGAATTATTCGACATCATCCTTGGCGAAGGCCACGGTCTTGATGTGGCTGCGCTTGACGCAGAGGTTGCGGCAAACGACATCACAGGTATCCCAGCAAGCTTGGTACGTGATGACGAGATCCTAACCCATCCAAACTTTAATGAGTATCACAGCGAAACTGAAATGCTGCGTTACATCAAGCGTTTAGAGAACAAAGATTTAGCATTGAACCACTCAATGATCTCTTTGGGCTCTTGTACTATGAAGCTAAACGCGACAGCGGAGATGATCCCAGTAACCTGGCCTGAATTCGCTGAGCTTCACCCATTCTGTCCACTTGAGCAAGCACAAGGTTATCAAACTATGATGACTGAGCTGCACGACTGGCTTGTAGATATCACAGGCTACGATGCCGTATCACTACAGCCAAACTCAGGTGCACAAGGCGAATACGCGGGTCTTATCGCGATTCGTAAATACCATGAATCACGTGGCGACGCGCACCGTAACGTCTGTTTGATCCCAAGCTCTGCGCACGGTACTAACCCAGCGTCAGCGCAAATGGCAAGCATGAAAGTTGTGGTTGTTGGTTGTGATGATAAAGGTAACATCGACCTTAACGATTTACGCACTAAAGCGGAAGAAGTGTCTGAGAACCTATCTTGTATCATGGTTACTTACCCGTCTACACACGGTGTATACGAAGAAACTATCCGTGAAGTATGTGACATCGTTCACCAGCACGGTGGTCAAGTATACATGGACGGCGCGAACATGAACGCGCAAGTAGGTGTGACAAGCCCAGGCTTCATCGGCTCTGACGTATCGCACTTAAACCTACACAAAACATTCTGTATCCCACACGGTGGTGGCGGTCCTGGTGTTGGTCCTATCGGTGTTAAATCGCACCTTGCACCATTTATGCCTAACCACAGCGTTATCAATGTTGCTGGCACAACAGAAGGTAACGGCGCGGTATCTGCTGCACCTTACGGCTCAGCGGCGATTTTACCTATCTCATGGGCATACATCGCAATGATGGGCAGTGAAGGCCTTAAACAAGCGACTGAAATTGCGATTGTTAATGCGAACTACCTAACGGCAAAACTTGCGGACCACTACCCAGTGCTATATCGCGGCCGTAACGACCGTGTTGCGCACGAGTGTATCGTTGACTTACGTCCACTTAAAGATGCATCTGGCATCACTGAAATGGACGTGGCGAAGCGTCTTATGGACTACGGTTTCCACGCACCAACGATGTCATTCCCAGTTGCTGGCACGTTAATGATTGAGCCGACTGAATCTGAGTCTAAGGTTGAAATCGACCGCTTTATCGAAGCGATGATCTCAATCCGTAAAGAGATTGCAAAGGTTGAGTCTGGCGAGTGGTCTGTTGAGAACAACCCACTTGTATTTGCACCGCACACACAAGCTGACGTATTAGGAAACGAGTGGGAGCGTGCATATGACCGTTTTTACGCGGCATTCCCAGTACCAGCTGTTGCAAAAGACAAGTTCTGGCCAACAGTAACCCGTATCGATGACGTATACGGTGACCGTAACCTGATCTGTTCATGTCCAGCTGTTGAGACATATGCAGAGTAATTGATATCTGATTGTCAGGAGAAATCCTGACATGGATTTTGATTTGAAAACCGCCTTGAGAGATTAAGGCGGTTTTTTTGTGGGCGGTTTTTGGGGTTCTTATTTTCGCCATCCTGACGAAGGTCAGGAGCCATTTTGTAGAGGCATTGGGTTTAACTGTGATCTCACCCTCGTCATCCTGACGAAGGTCAGGAGCCATTTTGCAGAGGTATTAGGTTCAGCTGCAATCTCGCGTTCGTCATCCTGACGAACGTCAGGACCCATTTTGCAAAGGTATTAGGTTCAGCTGCAATCTCGCCTTCGTCATCCTGATGAAGGTCAGGATCCATTTTTATTAGGGTTATCAGTTTAACAACAGTTAAGATATCGACAGCAGCTTTCAACTAAACATTTTGTCGCGTTGGCGACGACAACCAAGGGGCGGCTGACGCCGGCCTCCCCTTGGAACCCCTCGGCGCCCTAACTATCACACTGTTTCTTCAAATAAGCCATTGATGTGAACGTAACCGCCATGTATTCGCCATCCTTGGCGAAGTCATGGCTTGGCTCGCATCCATGCGAGCGCATTACTCATCAATTACTTATTTTCAGGCGTGATAGAAGGGAAGGGGACGTTGTCTGTGAGTTTGTTTGCTTGTGTAACTCCCCCATAAACTGAAACAGTCCATAAGTACAATTTCTATCAATATAAGAATGAAATTTTACGGTGTGAAAAAGTTAGTACACCGAAACACGGCTAGTCGGCATGATTAAAGAAGCTGAATCGGGTGTGCCTGTACCATGGCGTTGGTCAAAGTACATTTTACAAGTGGTGTTCTAAATATGGTGGGGTGGAAGCCTCAATGTGAAGCGTTTGAAAGAGCTTGAAGATGAAAATCGCAAGCTCAAAGAGATGTTTGTAACTCTTAGTTTAAAACACGAAAATCAAAGGGGTCAGAGTCATTTGATCCCACTCCCCCTCATTTCATGTATCATCCTGATATCAAACATTTAGCATAGCTATCCATGTCAAAATTAACTGCGAAGCAGAACATCAATGCAATCGTGACGGCGATAAAAGCCGAAGAGGCAGCACTTAGGGCGCGTTACTCAATTCTTAAATGGCAAAACGGTATTGCCATGGTTATTTTGCTGTTGTCATTGTGTGCATTCATTGGCGTTGCGGCGCTGTACTATGTTGCGGCGATACCGGCGTGGGGGTGTATAATTTTAGTGGCTTTGATCACCTCCATTGCCCATGAGCTTGAGCATGATTTACTCCACAAACAGTATTTTAGCCAGCGCCCGTTTGTACATAATTTTATGATGTTATGCGTGTGGCTGATGCGGCCAAATACGGTGAACCCTTGGTATCGCAGGAAGATACACCTACACCATCATAAAGTGTCTGGTACTTCTCAGGATTTAGAAGAGCGTTTGGTGGGCAATGGCATTCAATCGCCTTTTTTACGGGCGGTGGTTATTCTCGATGCTCTGTTAGGGCTACTTATTAATTCAAAGCGCTTTAGTAAAGAAATTCGTGGCTTTAATTTTTTTCGGGTCTTTAATGCCGGTGCGCCGCTAGCGACGGCTTACTTTGGGATTTTGTATGGGGTGATAGCCTATTATGCACTGCAATTTGTGATGCCATTCACCTTACCAGCATGGGGGGCTGAGTTACTGGCGGTGGCTGAGTTTTTAATGGTGGTACTGATATTACCCAATATGATCCGCTCAGCGTCGCTGAATTTGATCACTTCTTCCATGCATTATTATGGTGGTGTGACGAATGTATTAGAGCAAACCCATGTGATCACCAGCCGCTGGTTTTTACCGTTTCAATTATTTTGTTTTGATTTTGGTCGCACACATACCATTCATCATTTTGTGCCAAATCAGCCCTTTTATATTCGACAAGTGATCAGTCAAAAAATACGCCCAGTGATGAAAAAACATGGCGTTCGCTTTGATGATTTACATAGTTTAAGGCATGCAAATAGGTATTTGGAGAAGGGAGAGTGAGGAGGGGGGAAGGGGGAAGGAGTTAAGCACTGTTTAAAATGGCTCATTTCACCTTGCGCAAAAGTAACCTCGCTTCGCAAGGTGTATTTTGCACGAACTCACCTTACGTACAGAGAATGTCCTCGCTTCGCTCGCAGTCATTAATATTTGGCAATAAGACTGTTTAAAGTAGTGAGTATGGTTAAAATGGCTCATTTCACCTTGCGCAAAAGTAACCTTGCTTCGCAAGGTGTATTTTGCACGAACTCACCTTGTAGCTGGTACGATGAGTTGCTACTCTCGAATTAAATAATCATAATTTGAGGCAAGATCATGCAGGAGTTTTTCGAAAAGTTTGCGGTTAACACCAAAATTAATGTGGTTTGGGGTGAAATGGATGCGTTGGGGCATGTGAATAACGTGTCGTATTTTCGTTATTTCGAAACCGCGCGAATTGATTTTTTAAAGCAAACCGGGTTGCTCTCTATTTTATCTGAGCCCAGTCATAGTCCTGTTCTGCGTGATACCTACGCGCAATACAAACGACCCGTTACCTTCCCTGACACTCTGTATATTGGCTCATACATTACCGACATCAAAGAAGATCGTTTCACTATGCGCTACGAGGCATTTAGTGAATCGCAGCAAGCTGTCTGTACAACGGGATATGCCACTGTGGTGATGTTTAATATGAAAACAGGGCAAAAAGCGGCCATTCCAGATGATATGCTCGCGATTTTGAAGCAATACGAGATGTGAGCAAAGGGGCCAGACCCCTTTATAGGTTATGCATTCATAATTTGTCATCCTGACGCAGATCAGGATCCTTGTTTTTAAGGCTTGCTCTTTTCTCTACCACTCATTTAATAATCACCACTAACTTAATAATTATCCTAGTAATTTATTGTTCGATTGTTGATAATGCGGAGTCCACAGGGTACTTCCTGCCTTTGTGATAAGTCATATACGATAAAAATAATGATTACTTATGCACTATTATTTTGAAAAGTACTATTTTGATGATGATACTTTTACGCTCTACCAAAACGATAAGCCGATAGATTTAAAAAGTAATGAAGCTAAGTTATTAGCTTTATTTATTAAAAATAAAGACAAAATTCTAAGTAAAGACAGGATCCTCGATGAGGTGTGGGGCGAGCAGGTTGTTTCTGAACAGGTTGTTTTTCAAAATATTAGCCATCTTCGCCGTGTTTTTGGAAATGGTGCGATAACAACATTTTCTAAAAAGGGTTACGTGTGGCAGTTGTCATTTGAGCCCAAAGAACTGAAAAATGAGGAAAAAGCCCCAGTTCAGTTAATGAATAAATGGTATACATCGTCATATTATCTTTATTCTGTTATTACGTTGCTCTTAGTTATTATTTTTGTTTTATTTTTTGGATTGTCTTCTAACGGTTCCCTTTCTAATAAACAATTGAAGGGGCAGGTTTACGTTATCCCCTTTTCATTTTCAGAAGCTTTGGATGAGTTACAAGTTGATCGTATTGACACTTTGCTCACTCGTAATAAGCTTTTTCAAAGCGATGACCATGGCATAGATACAGATGTTGTATTTCGCTATTCAGATAAGGTTAGAGAGCAGACCCAGCTCAATAATACAGCAATATTACTATCCGGGTATGTATCGCAATTAGATGAGCAAATGGTGGTTGAATATAAGTTGCTGGGTGCAGAACGTGAGTGGCACGGTTATATTCTTGCAAAGAATGAAGCGTTAATGACGAATGCGCTTGATAAAACCATTGGTAATGTACAAAGTTCGGGATACCTAAACGAGCCCAACTCAGCATTATTGGCTGCAAAACTACAGTTGCTTTTAGAGCGTCAACCAGATGATTTATCAGTTATTTACCATTTGATAAAGCAAGAAATAACTCATCAAAACTTTGATGTTGCTAGGGCATTGATTGAAAAGCTGCTTATTGAATCCAAGCTGCAAAAAAACTCCCCTTATACTGCATTAGCTTTATATCTTAAAGGTGGCATTTTTCATCAGCAACATGCTTACCAGCATGCCGAACGATACTATAAACAAGCATTGGTATTATTAGCTGAAACGCCCTATTCAAAGGTTGCTCATAATATAGAGTTAGCCTTGGCGTGGTTGGCTTATGCGCAGCATAATACTAGCCAGCTACAACATCATATTAGTAATGCGAGTGAGCATGCGAGGCAAAGTGGTGATGTATTGTCAGAGGTTAAAGCGCAAACGACGGGGTCGATTTTATCTCATAAACTAGGCGACTTGGTAAACCGTTATCAATACTTAAATACTGCCAAATCTCTGTTGATCGCGCATGAAATTGAACAAGCACACTTTGCGGTTATTCATTATCACTTGGCGTTATTTTCACCGAGTAAGGTTGAAGCGGAGTCTTATTTTTTAAAACTGCTTGGTCTAAACAAACTTGCCAAATATCAGTGGATTTATGAAAGCAGTATTGAAGATTTACTGTCTTGGTATATTGAACAAAATAGGTGGGAAGAGGCTATTGGTCTTTTCAAAACGCAGCCAGAAAGTAGTTTTAATCTTAATCAAAAAGCGAGGGTATTACGTGCACAGCAAGATTTCAGGGGAGCAATACAAGCTGCGAAGCAGGCATTTGATAGTGCGAGATTAAGCTATGAGCATAATAACGCCCTACATAGTGCTCTGTTACTTTATCAAATGAAGCCGTATATGAATGAACTTAAAGTAATTGAATATCAAAATTACATCAAAATACATGCCTCAAAGTTTTGGATTGAGAAACACCGTATTGAGCTGAGTGAAGTTGGGTATTTTGATGACCTAGCGGTTAACTAAGTCATCAAAATATGACGGTTTTTAATTAATTTTTGGCTGTGTTAAGTAGGGTGTGATAGTTAAAGCTTTCCCCCATTTTTAGCGTTTTTATAATGAAGTTGGGTGGCGTTTGCTCTGCTGCCAACGCGAGCCGTCTAAGAGGTTCATGGACATGTTCACACCCTAAAGTCCATGTGCCATAGCCCCATGGAATAAATACCTTACAGCCTAAATCATCGGCAGCTTTTATAGCATCTTCTGGAGACATGTGTACACGTCTTTTACTTTCATGATAGGCGACGATTGGCATCAAGCAAACGTCCATTGGGCCCATTTTTTTTCGAATATCTTTGAATACGTCGCTGTAACCGGTATCACCAGCAAAATATACTTTGTATTTCCCATCATCTAGCATCCAGCTGCCCCATAAGCTGTGATCGGTATCAAACATCCCTCTAGAGGAGTTATGGTTACTTGGTAAAAAGTGCACTTGCGTTTTATTGTGCTGAGTATGAGTGTACCAGTCCATTTCGGTTATTGGCCCATTTTCGTAGTCAATATCGCTGGCACTGTCCAAAGGCAAATATAATTGTGTATTTTTACTAAATTCATTAAGCGTAGTGTTACTTAAGTGATCAAAATGGTCATGAGAGATCAGTACGCCAGATACAAAATCCAGCTCTTTAGCGTTGACAGGGGCTTCTCCCAATCGAACAAATGAGGTGCTCAATTGCTGTCCTAACCAACCTAAAAAGCCATCGAATTCATGAAATACAGGGTCGGTAACTAAGGCGTCATTATTCATTTGTTGGATTAAAAAGCTGGCATGGCCTAACCAGGTTAATTCACCTCTTCTATCTGGGCTAATTTCAATACTTGAATAAACCAAATCATTGAAGTTGTAGCCATAACTCTTACTGTATTTATGCGAAGGGACTGGATCTAAAAATGCTCTTTCAATCACCTTTTTTTCTTCAGGCTTAAGGAGATCTAAATCATCATTGATATGGTGGGGGCCATTATCGGTAAAATGACTTGGGAATAAGTTGGTATAAGCGCCTTTTTTATTTTTTGTAAGTTCAGGGTTTTCTATACGTTCTATTTGTGTTGTGCAACCTGTTATCAACATAAGAGAAATAACATGTGTTAGTGTTTTAAGTTTCATAAATAAGAGGCCCTGTTTTAGTTTTACAGCATCTTAAATGCCAGTGCCAATTGGGTCTTATTTAAAACCTATTTTTAGCTAAATAGAAAATGGATAGAAAATTTATCTATAAAAATCAATGTTTAATAGGGTTTTGTGCACTTTTTATTAATCTAGGGCAAAGCCTTATTGGTGGATAGAGCGCAGTGCATATAGAAAATCATTCGCTCTGTTCATCATGATTACAGCCATCAATTCAGGTAGATATACAAAAAGTTGGCGGTAGAATAACTCAAACCGCCAACGTGCTGATAAGGTGCTCTTACTGATTAATGTTAACCTAAGATAGTTAATTTAATCTTTTATTTTTACTGATCTTTTCTTGATGGCCTATGATGCGAATTGACCAGCTGTTTAGGCTGCCTGCTTGCTCATTATTATCCATAACGACATCCTCATTGCCATGGCGACCTGATAATTGAAAACTGCGATGCGCAGCGCTCATATCCGTCACATGCAACTTCCACTGACCATGTTCGGCATTGGCCTTCTCATTCCAGAACTTGTAGCTCAGCATCAAGTGATCGTCATAGCCCTGCGTACTTGGCATGCCATTAATGACAGAGCTCAAAGCTTGACCGTTTAAATTACCAAAGGGCGACATTAAAATACTGCGGGTCCCACTGGGTGATTCCAGCTCTATTTTCAAATCTGATATACGGCTGTGGGCAATATCTAACCTAACCTGCACCGCTTCAATAAACAGTTCATCATTGACAGTAATGACCGACGTCACCGTCTGTTGAGAATCCGGTATTTTAATCTCTGATAGGTTCAAGGCCGAAGAGGCCCAAGTCGATTCAACTAAGTCACTGGGTAAATTTTCGATGGTGTATCGTCTTATTAGTTCCACAGCCTTATCAACATCAATTAACCCAAATCCATAATGAGGGCTATACCAATGACCAGCAGCATTTTTAGACCAACCTTCTAATCCAACAATACCGTTAACCGAAATAGCACTCTGATTAGGGTCTATTCTTGTAGCGGTATTTGCTAATAAATGGCGTATATCACGAGATGATAACTGATGATTTTGCATATTCGCTGCCGACATTAACAAAGCAACCGCACCAGTTGCATTAGCAGCAGCTGAAGAAGTCCCATCTATTGCATAGCTAAAATCTGACTGTTCAGCGATGTATGACAGCAGTGATCCATGACCTTGTACACTGCTAAACTGCGGATTTATTATTTGCATCAAAATCAACTGTTCAATCACTTGGTGTTCTTGAGCAGTTAATGTCGCTTCAATCGACTTAAACTCTGGTAATGTGTAGATCAGCCCTAAATCAATGCTTTTTGCGCCAGTTCGCTGCATATAAATTTGCTCAACATCAAGTAGCTTTAATAGTAGGCTACTATGAGTACATGAGATAAATGGCGCATTCCTTAGATCACCGATAAACATGCTAGGCTCTAGAAGGCCTTGTTTTTCCAAGTGTTCGCAGGTAAAAGTCGTTGAAAGATTTTTAACACCTGTGTTAAATGAATCTCCGCCAGGCGCCGAAATAAATACACTGCTGCCAGGTGTTGAATAAGACGTTCTTTCACCAAAAGCATTGACGGCTCCAACAACCATATTCCAATAGTTGGCATTTTCATGGTCTGAATTAGCATTTTGCCAAGGTAAAAAATAATTATCGTCAATGGGTTTACTGTTTTTTGGATATTTTTTGACTCTATTGTCATTCGCATCAAGATAAAAAACACTGCTTTGTAAATACCCATTACCCGCTGACTTTACAAATATCGCGCTCCGTTTATCTGCTGGGTTTTCAAGAGAGACTTTTTTTAACACGGATTGCATTTCGATATAATTTAACTCAGGCGTGCTTAAGGTATATGGCACACTATGTGACCAGGCTAAACCATAACTTTGATTGAACACTTGAACATCGTATGAGCTTTCATGCAGACCATGACTTACCATAAAATCGTCTAAGTCATTAATACCAGAAAACGAAACTATTTGACTCTGTGGCGCTACGCCACGAATGCCAATGTCATTTTCTGCAGCAGCGATAATTCCTGCCATCTTGGTACCATGGGCGTCATTAGTAGCCGACGAATTAATATCACTAAAAACAATTAAGTTATCAACTAATTCTGGGTGTTTAACGTCAACACCAGAGTCGATGACTGCAATTTTTATATCCTTTCCTTTATGTCCCCATATATGTGTTTGCCAGAGGTTTAAGTCGCTAGGTGAATTATTATATTGCGAGAAATTTTTATTTAATAAATTCCATTGGTGTTTTAAAAGAGGGTCGCCTTTTGGATTAATCCAGCGATCCTTGTAATTCCTGTCGGTCATGGAACTTGCATCAAATATACAAGATAGTGGCAAGATAAAGGTTATAAGTTTTAACGTTTTCAAAACTAACCCTCCTATATTTTATATTGGTATAATTAAAAAGCCCCCATTTGGGGGCTGTTTGTTATTGGATATATTGATTTAAGAATGCTTTTGAGGCGTTAGAATGAATATCGACCCAAAATGCACTACCGACAGAGCCACCACTGGTTACGCCTAAAATTCCCTGAGCAGCAAAAATAGGACCACCAGAGTCACCACCACCCGTTAAGGATGTACCTCTTGTCCAATCTTGATTTGAGCCACTGTTACCATCATGTCCGTAAGCATATATCATTGCGCCATCAACATAGCTCACGGTAGCAATACCAAGGCGCTTTACGCCTGCACCTGTTTTCGTTACTTGGTTATTATTCCCAAAGCCAATGATTGCAGCTCTTTGTTGTGCTACTGCTCTGGCTGATTGCGGTGCTAATGCTCTGTAGCTTGAAGAAACTGGCGAGTCAAACTTCAGAACAGCTAGATCGTATTGATAAGTGCCATGCCAATTTGAATCATCATAATTAGGGTGCACATAGACATTTGAAGGGCTTTGACCTTTAGCTTCCCCAGTTAATACTTCTATGTTATTTGGATTATATTCTGATGAGGCAGCACAGTGGCCTGCCGTAAGAATAGTTTTTGAATCAACGAATGTACCTGTACAAATATAGCCATTAAATCCAAACATTACTATTTCAGGGTACACGTTATTACTGATTTCAATACTATTAGTAATCAAACCATCATAGATTGAATTAGTTTGAGTGTTATTAATAGAGATATCTGCGCTTGCAACGCTACTAAATAGAACGGCGCTTGAAATGATTGAAGTTAAAATATTTCTTTTCATGTTGTATCCTTCTTTGTGTTTTATATTAATTCAAATAAAGTTATTTTTAATTTAAAAGGTTATTTCCTTGAAATTAAAATGTATTTATAACTAGTTATAAAATTATTTTTTGCACATATAAAAGAACGAACAAAAAAAATTAAAATAACAAGCGGGGTTTGAAAATGTTTTATTTTTGTGTTTTTTTTGTTTGTTTTATGTTGGTAAAGGTATGTAAAACAAAGGGAAAGGTTTGTTTGAAAAAATAATCAAAGAGGGCTGGGTAACTCGACCTTGCATTTATTAACTTTCAGCCTGTTCAAGAGCAAAGTGCTATTGGCGGAAAGAGAGTCAAGCGTATGAAAATTAATTGATTGTTAGCTTTTTGGTCTAGTTGAGGTTGTCGCTCGGTGTGTTTTTGATTAGGCTAGGGCAATCATATATACACTAATAAAAACAATAATGAGTGATATAAGGCAAAGGCGGGTAGATGTCTCGTCTGGGCTAAATGCGTGTTTAAATTACTACCCTGCGAATAGCACGATGGCGATGCATGAACATGAGGGACATCAGTTGTCTATCGTGCTGTCAGGCGCTTTGGCTGAGTCTAGCAGCGGCGTGCAGCAGCAAGTGTACACACCTAGTCTTTGCACCAAGCCGGCTGAATTTGGCCATGCAAATCAATATGGTAAACAGGGCACTCTGATATTTGCATTAAACTTTAGCAAACAAGCTTTTGATGAATATGCTGAGGGTGTTGCGCTAGATTGGCACTGGCAACCACTCACAAGCAAACCTTTACTGCAAATGATCAAGCAATCAGTCAAAGGGGTAATGATAAATAACGATTCATTCCAACAGCAGTTTTTGTGGGATTTACTCGCCATTAGACAAGGTAGTACCGTCACAACTGAGCGGCAAAAAGTAGCTTGGCTATTAAAAGCAAAGCAGTCCATTGAATGCTCTCCCGATAATCTTAATTTAACGCAACTGGCAGTAGAACTTGGTGTTCATCCTGTATATTTCTCGCGAAGTTTTCATAAGCACTTTGGCTGTACGCCCAGCTTATATCAACAGCGTTGCAAGGTCTCTCGCGCGATGCAGCTACTCTCAAAAAACAAAATGCTAGTAGAGGTGGCAAACGACAGCGGGTTTAGCGATCAAAGCCATTTAACACGATTGTTTAAGCAAGAAATTGGCTTTACACCGCGCCAACTCAAGCAATTCATTGCAGGTTAAATCCATACAATAAAATAGTTGGGCGTGCGGCTATGCTATTGCTTATTTTTTACAGTTAGGAGTTAGTGATGGGCAAAAAAGCGCAGGCGATTTTATTTCTCTCTTTAATCGGTGTGAGTCAGCTAAGCTATGCGGTGACACCGCAGCAGGCAGCAGAAAAATTAAAACAATTTATCGAGGATGTGCCAAGTTTAGAACCAGGCTATGCCGTTGTTGCTGTGACTAAAAATGAGGTGCTTTTAAATCATGTGCAGGGCATTCGTAATATCGATACTCAGCTGCCACTGACGCTGGATACACCCATATATATTGCCTCTCAAACTAAAGCTTACATGGGGCTACTTGCAGCGAAGTTAGATAAACAGGGCATACTCAAACTTAATGATACAATTGCTAAGCACTGGCCGCATATAAAACTACCTGAAGGCGTTGACCCTAATCATTGGACGCTGAGTGATTTGCTTACGCATCAGTTTCCCGTCGAGGCAGACCGTATTACAACACTAGAAGCTTATATGACGGAGGTCGATCATAAAGACTATCCTGCATTATTAGCTAAACACAGCGTTAAGCGTGATGAAGGTTTCGACTACACCAATCTAGGCTATAACATTTATGGGGCCATTTTACACAAGGTAACAGGTAAAGCATGGCAAGATTGGTTGCAGGATGAAATCTTTACACCCATGGCAATGGTAAACACTTCGGCCCGCACATCTGACTTTTCAATGAAGCACTTATCTTGGAATCATATCTGGCAAGGCGAGGAGAAAGGTTGGCATATCGTGCCGCCAAAAACCGATGGAAAAATGCAATCTGCAGGTGGCTTAGTGGCATCACCCCGAGATATGGGGAAGTGGTTGCAGTTACAGTTAAACCGAGAACTTGCGCGTAAATCAGGATTTAGTAGTGACATGATGAAGTTAGCTCATACATCAGTTGCTCAGCTTGACCCCAAAGCAAGAAACCCTTACGAGCTTCCCTGTCATGGATATGCATTAGGTTGGACTGTGTGTGATATTGATGGTCATACCGTGTATACCCATGGTGGTGGCTATACAGGTGCACGCACAGTGATGGCCTTTTCGCCTGATTTAGGTGTGGGGATCGGTGTTTTTTCTAATTCGGATAACATGACAGGTTGGCTGAGTAGAAAAACCATGGTGCAGTTTTTTCAGTATTTAACAGCACATGAAAAAGCTGATGAGATGGCTGAACAGCGCCAAGGTGATTACCCTGAGCGAGTACAGTGGCTGTTAGATAGAAGGCAGCAAAGACAAGCTGATGGGATTAATGCGTTAGTAAAGCAGTCAGGTGTAGATGATTACCAGCCTACCAAAGCTGAGTTGGTTAAGCTCGTTGGCAATTATCAAGGTCAAGACAAGTACAGTAAATTGGCCATATCCATGTCTTCACACGGTGTTTTAACCGGGCAGTTATACGATTATGAGTTTACTATTCAGCCTATATCTATGAACTTATTTGCAGAGCGAAGCAGTCCATTTAGCAAGATAAGGCCGATTAATATTAAGTTTGATAACAACTCAAAACAAGTGAAGAGCTTGACTTGGTTTGGTACAGAGTATGTGAAAATCAGCGACTAAAACGCACCAAGCGGGTTAAGCGTTCTGTGTTGGGCATAGCTACAAATTATTTGATGTGGTTTTGGGGTTGTGGAAAGCCGCAGCTAGGCTGCGGTTAAAATGGCTCATTTCACCTTGCGCAAAAGTAATCTTGCTCCGCCAGATGTATTTTGCACGAATTCACCTTGCGCAAAGAGAATGTCTTCGCTGCGCTCGCAGTCATAAACCCTTTGCACGTAATCACCTTGCGTAAAGAGAGTGTTCTCACTGCGTTTGTGGTCATAAACCTTTTTCAACGAGATCTTTTAAAGTAGTGAGTGTGGTTAAAATGGGTCATTTCACCTTGCGCAAAGAGAATGTCCTCGCTGCGCTCGCAGTCATTAACCCTTTGCACGTAATCACCTTGCGCAAAAGTAATCTTGCTCCGCAAGATGTATTTTGCACTAATGCACAGTGATCGGTTGGTCATTCACGACTAAAGATTGGCCATTTTTTTGGGCACGCTGAAAGCTGGATATTAACACGTCATTAGACAAAACATTGATGTCGTCGACTTCTTCAACCACGCAAAATGTAATGGAGTCCCACCCTAAATTTTTAATGAAGGTTTTAAGTTGGTTGATATTATCTTGGTAGTTTTTATCGGTCGTTAATAGGCCGATAGAGTGTTTATTACCGAGTTTGTATTTCCCCAGGTGCGGCGCTGAGCATTCTGCGTAACCGCTCAGTACATACACTGTATTTGTGCTTTCATTCATAGTTGTGACACCACTCAATTGCAATTTTGTTCTAATTGAATTTTTAATGCATTTTTCAAACCAAACTTTCTAAGTTGCACAAGGTTACTTTGCTAGGCCTTGAAAGTAGTGGGTAAAATATTTTAATTCGAGGTGAGTGGCACCTAAGGTGTCAATTTTTTGCTAGATGTATTTTCTCTAGTAGAGAGGGCTGAGCAATTGATCTTAAAGGCCAACGTTTACCTTGTGACTAATTGCTCTGGCGTCTTTGAAGTCAACTATTCGCTGATTATTTTTGGGTTTTTTAAACGCACTATCAGAGGTTTGATGCCAAAATGTGCGACCATCGATGCCAATACAAACACCACTACGCCAACAAATGGGATCATCGGGCCAGTAAAATAGGCACCGCCCAAAACATAGCCGACGATGGCTTCAATGCGATATAAAGGCAAAAACAAAGCTATAAAAGCAATGACCAGCAATAAAGAGGCAGCGATGGATGAATAGCCTAGACTAAATATGGTCGATTGAATCAAGCTTATCAGTAACATGCCCACGAAGCTGCGCGCGGCTACGGTGCGAAAAGCTAAGCGGCTCTGCTCATCTTTTATCTGATTACTTCTGTGTTCAATACTATAAGCGGTAAGCCATACTAACGTAGGTAATATTAATAGCCCCCACCAATTGGATAAACCAGGCATGTCCTCTTGCGCTAAAAAGTGATGTGTAACAACACCGCCATTTAAGCTCTCCCAAGTGAGTAGAGCAATTTGACATGCGACAACCGCGATCATTAAGTAGTTTCTTATTTTTTTGATATCCAAAATACAGTTCCTTATCTTATAAAGTCTGAGTATGGCCTTATTCAGCAATTAGCAGACCAACAAATAAAATATAAACTTTTCAATGGTTTGCTTTTTTAAAAATTAAGGTAATGGCTCTTTGATACTAATTGTTAGTGATTTTAATGAATAAGTGGTGGTAATTAACAGTGGCCGTTGGCAGCCGGTTCACGTAAGACCAGCTTGCAATAATATCCTCGCTTTTCGTGAGCTTGGCCATAGCATATCTGTTCTTGGTGTGAACTAAAGATATGCTATTACAAAACCATGATTTTAGCTTCTTAGAGCATTCCAATTACTGTCATATTGGATGTTTGAGCATGTTATTTCTCATTTAAATTGGTATATGAGCGCTTTACTTTTGAGAAGTGTGCCGCGCGTTTCTGGCGTGATCGCATGACACTGTTGCTCAGTAATTTATGCTAAACTAAATACCGATTTAGTATGCTTAAGCTCATCTGTATTCACCCCAACTCTTATCTCAAAGACTTATACAACTGGCCGTTACTTGTTATTACCAAGTGTTATCCACAGCTCTTTATTTTCAATTGGTGTCGACTGAGGTAAAAACGGATTATCTATGGTTAATATCGTTTTATTGCCCCACTTGCTCAGAGGAAACAAGTGCTTAGTCGTAGGGTGAGTTTGCATATATTTATCAAAGCTGCCATCTTTAATTGCCAGCATTAAACCCGACTTCAGGTCATCGATGAGCTGTATGTTGTCTTTATGGGTAAAAAAGTACATAGGGAAATGATAATGTAAAATAATATCATCAAATACCATTAACTTAGGCATGATCTGCTTTCTGCTCTCTACTTCGGAGAAGGCCTCATTAATCCCTCTGGGAAAAGCTCTACACCTATCGACATAAACTTGCTTAAACATGTTTTCATAGACGACGTTAGTGATCACGCTAAGGCCTGCTGCTAGCATGATGTCTGTATCAGGCCAGTGCTGCCCCTGACATAAAGTGATATTTTTTAGCGATTTTAAAGACTTTATTTGAGAGAATAACGGTTCTTTATCTTGATGAATGGTAAAAACGCGATAGCCGAGTAGCCCTTTTATCAGTGGAATAGGCACCACCCCTAACTCAGACTCTCTTTGCTGATCGGTACCTGCCCAGTACAAGTCAATTAAACGATTAGACTGTAGTTCTAATAACGCTCTCTCTTGTACCATATAAGGTGCAAATTGAATTCTAATTGGTTTGTTGATTTTATCGAAAGCCAGCTCTATGAGCCCAACATAGTAATTGTGTGTACTATCATGCTCTGATTGACTGCCTCGAATGCGAATTGTCTCAGTGGCAATGGACGTGTGGCTTATAAGTAAAAGCCAAATAAGTATGAGCTTGTACATTGGTCTCTCATCATTGTTGCCCAATACTACTAGCGTAGTGCATCTTTTGATGTTGTGTGTTGTTCATCTGGTTATTTGCTTTTCGAGCAACTTAGCTTCTAAATGTGTCGCTTATTTTTTTCGTGCCTTCCAAGTACCACCGTATTGATACGTTTGAGCGAATTGCTTTTTGATGACGGTTAAACAAGGCCCACAAATAAACCGCCATTGAATATTATTGTCATAACGACACCGGTACATGACCGCTTTGCTTTGCTGGCATTGTGTGCAAGTTTTATAGCGTAATCGCATGATATCCATACTTAATGTTATATGAGAAAAGTGCCGCTAAATCACGTACTCAGGGTGTTCTACTCTCCATTTACTCTTATATCTAAGAATACAATTTATAAAATGGATGTTTTGAGTGAACGTAATTTAGCTGGCAATATAGATACGAAACTGCCTGTGGTTCGATCAATATAGATAAAAAGGTAGCAAGTATCTTGCTGTGTGGTCAGTCACAATTGTCGAGTGTTTCCGCATGTGTTTTGTGCATTAAATGAGTTATTTATCCAATTTTATGCAGTACAAAAATATAGGGATAGTAGATATTTACTGTTAGGTAATACGACGATAACGACTCCTTCTTTCTTCGATAAGTAGTACAACACATATGCCGTAACTAAGCGTGTATATGGCCTCATGCACTCTTCATTTGTTGCATATTGGTGTATTATTGCGGTATCGAAAACGTCATAATTTAGACAGTGAGTAAAGAGTCATATGGCCAGTACAGCACATGCACTACACATCTTGGTAAAGCATAAAGAGCAAGCGGAAGATATCCTCAAGCAGTTAAAAAAGGGCGCTAAATTTCAAACTCTTGCGAAGAAGCATTCGACCTGCCCATCTGGTAAAAAGGGCGGAGATTTAGGTGAGTTTAGACGCGGCACCATGGTACCTCAGTTTGATAAGGCCTGTTTCTCTGGTGAAGTTTTGACGCCTCAATTGGTCAAAACTAAGTTTGGTTGGCATATTGTTAAGGTGTTATATCGCACTTAAAAAGCACTTATTTAATGACTCGGATCTCATTGATTCAGATCATTGTAGATAAGCACCCCGATTAAATCGGGGTTATAGGCCATTTGGTTATGATTGCCAAGCCATTAGATGTTATAAACTTTAATTAGACTCACATTTAAGATGGCCTTATTGCCAAAAAATGATAGGGAGCTGTTGATTAAGCAATAGCATAATGCAAAATTGTAAAGCACAGATCAGGCATACCATATCAAACCAGTATATTTTACTTTGCGTTAGAAACGCTTTGGTTTTGTAAGCTGACCAAGTAAGACTGAGAGGCAGTAACCCAGATAATAGCATGAGGCTGAATGACGCTACTGTGAGCTCTCCAAATTGCATAAAACTTTGTTGCGTATATAAAGTGATGGGTATGGCAAACATAATTAGGTTATAAAAGCTCAGTTTTATATTGGCATACCTATTGTGCTTATCTCTAATTAAAGTCGCTATGCCCACGAGCAATACACCAATTAAACTTGTGAGGCCGAGCAGTATGCTAGACCAAGCTAGTGCTAATTTGAGTACACTACCTTTTTGATATGTTCGATGACCATAACTAAGCATTGGTTGATTTTCATCATTTTGGTAAAAAACATAAGTGGCATTGCTGCGAGTGATGTCTCTAAATAGCTGCTTACCTACAGGGGCAATGATTTTGTCTTTACTTTGTAAAGTGTGAATAATCAAGTTGTTTCCTGTTTTACTGAGCCATACAAAATTGGCTATCCAGTCAACGAATGCAAATTCGGCCATGTTGTTAGGCGCTAGAAAGTAGAACCCTGATTTGTCTTTCAAAGCCGTAACATCATTGACTGTTTCAGTGATTTTTGCTGGTTTAATTTGAAGCTGTTCGATGAAGAGTTTATCAAAATGAGCATAGTTTGCTGTTTCACTGTCTGTATTTAGGGCGTAAAAAAAGGCTTTGTTCTCGTCGGGGAATACGCACATATGGGCCCTAAAACCAAACGTTGTTCCAGGCCTACAGTGTCCTATGACACCGTGACGGTCTCGGTTTGAAAATACAAGCCCGTGGCCAATTTTGAGGCCAGCTTGGTGCGCATTAGTTTCATGAGCGCCTGCAAGCAAAGGGAGTAGTTCAGGTAGGATAAATGTTTTACCATGCAGGGTTCCGCCAGCGAGTATAAGTGCCATAAATTTACCCATATCTGTCGCTGTGGTTGTAAATTGGCCAGCACCTCTTAATAAAAATGGTGGAGCGGCTTGCGCTGTCATTAAATCATGGTATCCCATTGCTAAACTTGTTGGAGTCGGCACTGCAGTTTGCGTTTGGAAAGAAAAAGTGCTGTCATGCATGCCTAATGGCTGCAGTAAGTGCTTATCAAGGTAGGTTTCGTAGCGTGTCTTTGTGACATTTTCAATGATCATTGCCAATAGTTGGTAGCCCATATTCGAATAAGACTCTTGTGAGCCTGGTTTGAACCTTGCTGTAAGTAGACTTTTATCTCCGTTATTAAATGCGTTAATAAGCGGTGTATCTGGCGTGACCTGAGTATTTAGGTACTGCCACATGCGCACACTATCTAACCCTGATGTATGATTTAGCAGGTGCTTTACTAATATTGGGGAGTTATCTCGCCAAGGGTTCTTAATGGCAAGCTCAGGGAGTAATGTCTTTATTTGTGTATCTAAAGACAATTTCTCTTCACTGATTAACTGTAGTATGCCCACAGCCAAAATCGCTTTTGTTACAGATCCAATATGCATCTTTTGACTGTCATGCATCACAAAGCCTTTTGCGATATTTGCCAAACCGGCACTGCCAATTTGCATCTGCCCTTCGTTTAAGAGGGCCCAAGTGATCCCTGCAATTTTTTGTTCTTGAATGGTTTGTTCAATTTGGTACTTAAATGCATTGTTTTCATGTGCTTTTATGTGTGTGCAAGGCCAAATCAAAAAGATTAAAAGCAAGGTTAGGTAAGGTTTAGTCATTCTTATTCTTATATTTCGATTAATGCTTAAAGATATCACTTTTTATGTGATTTGAATGTGAAATACGCTTTGCCGCGACGCAACCTAATGAGTCAAAGGGGTCCGAGTGAATGATCCCTTTAAAATATTAATACAGATGTAGTGAAAGACCATTGCCAAGAAACTAAAGGGTGAGTAATTATATGACGAGGTTACCAAGATTAAACTTACCTAATATACCTCAACACGTTATTCAATGTGGTAATAACCGAGAACATTTATTGAAACGAAGGGTTGCGTTGTTTATTTAGACAAACGTAAACAGTATTCAAATGAATATCACATGAAAATTTATACTTATGTTTTAAGGATGAATCATATTCATTTATTGTTGATACCCACTACGCCTATAGGTACCAGTAAGCTAATGCCGTCTCTGGGATGTTACTATGTTCGCTATTATAATAACACTTACCAAGGAGCAGGCAGTCTGTGGGAAGGGGGGTATAAATCGACACTAGTGGATACTTGGCAGTGAGCACTTTAAACAGCAGATTGAAGCATTATTTGGTAGAAGAGTAACGCTTTTGCAGCGTTGAGGTGATAATCAATGGCTCAGATCCCATTGATTATAAACATAAATACGGGTTGAGTTTTTAAAATTGTGCGTGTATTGTTTAATTGATTTTAATAAAAGGAAATTAAAATGAAATTAAAACTAAACGTAAATAAGAAAAATATTAAAGCGTTAAGCGCCAACAACTCTAAGCTTCCTGTTCAAGTAACACCTAATGTTGCGGGTGGTTGGTATAAAACTTACCAGTGTACTTACCACTGTTATACACAGAAGCCTCATTGTAATACAGTAGAGCCGACACGCCAGTCAGGGTGCTGTAATTCAACTGATTGCTGATTTGTATGAGAGGCAAGCGCTGCTTGCCTTTATCGTATTGGCAGTAATTAAACGGCTATAACATATCAATAAAGCGTGTTTATATATTTAAAGTTATTCCATTTTACCAAGCATTTCTGACGGCGTACCTTCTCTGACAATCTTGCCATCTTTAATCTCTATTATACGACCCATCATTGAAAGCACATCATAGGAGTGGGCGATAGAGATAACAGTTTTACCTTTCATGAGTGTTTTTATGGAGGTAATAAATTCTGCTTTTAACTCAGGGTCTAAAGCGCTTGTCGCCTCATCTAATAACAGTATTTTTTTGTCTCTTAATATGGCTCTGGCAAATGCTAGACGTTGGCGCTGTCCGCCAGATAATTGCCCGCCATTTTCACCTATAAAAGCAGCGAGCCCTTTTCGACCATGCGCGTCGCTATAGTTTTCTACAAACTCTAACGCATTGGCTTTTTTGAGGGCTTGTCTGACCGATTCTCTGCTGACATTATTTAATCCAAACGCGACATTTTCATAAATACTTTGGTTAAACAACCCGATATCCTGATTCAAAAAGCTGATTTCATTACAGACTTTATCGGTTGGGTAATCTTCGATATTTTTACCATCGATATAAATACCACCACTTTCTATTTCATCGATGCCTGAGAGCATATTAAGCAAAGAAGACTTACCAGATCCAGAGGGGCCGATGATCCCGACTTTTTCACCTGATTTTATTTTTAAAGATAGATCGGTAAATAGTGGTGCTTTGTTTTCATAGGCGAATTCAACATTTTTAAAGGTAATTTTGCCGTTTGATACATTGAAATTGCCCTCGTCTTCGAGCGGTTCAATATCTTCCAAAAACTCATTGACGACTTCTCTGCCTACGGTGACTTGGCCCCAAGAAACAAAAAAGGCATCAAACTCTTCTTGGCACCACTCAGATAGTGAGATCACACGATAAACCAAGGCTAACACCATAGAAAACTCACCGATGGATAGGCTGTTATTGATCCAAAGCTGTAAACATAATGCCCCGGTGCCGACGACTAAAGCCCCGTTGAGCAGTCCTACAACGGACGCAAAATTAGAAAAAACCCGATACTCTTTTGCCACCACTCTACGGTGACGCGTTGCCCACTTCTGCGCAAATTGCTGCTCATAGTCATCATTTGAGAGCATTTTGACTGTGCGGATACGGGCAAAGCGCTCTGTGAATTTGCCTGTGATCTCAGCGCAGCTTTGTGCCTCTAGTCGGTTGGTGGTTTTGGCTTTAGGGATCCATTGCCCTAACAGCATGGCTAAAAATAAACCTGCCCACATTAAAAAGGGCAGTGTCAGCCAGCCGTCAATATTACCCACATAAAATAGCAAAGCGCCCAAAAATGCCAGTAAAAAACCGGCAAAACCACAAAACTGCAATACCACATCGATGATGGCTTCAGAGGTATCGACTATGACTATGGCGGTTGAGCCGGGATCGTCTTCTTCATGGTAGCTTGCAGGTGAGGCAATGAGCGTACGATAGAGCTTAATTAAAGTATTTTTTTGTAGGTTTGGCCCTAATAACTGATGAAAAACGAGGTTTTTAACTAGGGTAATGGTGGGAATGACTACGGCAATCGCGATGGCGACAATCGCAAGCTCGTAGCCCTTGTCATTGAGCGTGACGCTACTACTCGCGGTATCGAGCCAGTCAACGAGCTCACCCAAAAAATCGAAAGTGACAATCTGTAAAATGCCGCCTAGCAATGAGATAAAAAAGGCGACCACTATCCAGCCAGAAAACTCTTTAGTGCATTGGCGAATAAAGGGCAGGTTATGATCTGCTTCATTTAACTGGCTATCAAAAGCGTCTTTGTGGCCTAGTTTTTCGAATAACTTAAATAGTGATTTCATTGCTTTGTGTGGCACCTAGATGTATCTAGTAAAGCTCATGCTAAATGGCGTGAGCTCAGAATGAATAAGCCACCGAGACGAATATAATCTTTCGTTTCAGTGGCTTGTAATATATACCCAGCTGCTTTTTTGGCAGACAAGGCTAAGTTTTATTCGTCGTCTTCATCGTCGTTGGATGTTTCTGGCGTATAGTCATCCCAATCACCCGCTTCTGGCATAGATAACTCATCAACGTTTTCACACTTGACTGCTTGATTGACATATTCTCTCATGTCTTTTGATAAGAAGAATGAGCCAAAATGTGCCTCAGGCGAGTAATATTTTGTTTGAATATCTGCCTTGTTGTAACGCGCTTCTATTTCTTCCAGTGATAAGGTGTTAATGGTGCCACTGCGTGTTGCCCAGATAAATGCATGTGAGCCGCCAAAGTAGTCATAGCAACCACCCATATAAATACCTGCTGGATTGTTAAACGCTTGCGTTAAGCGCGACACCATAGACTGCATCATATAAGGTTCAAAGTAAGGTGTGCCGCCTTGAGCGACTAAAATGCCGTCTGCTTTTAGCGCAGTTAAGCAATTGCCAAAAAATGACTGAGTGAACAGTGTTTCAGATGCGCCACCGTCTGGATCTGCGGCATCTAAAATGATTAAGTCAAAGCAGTCACTATACTGTGAGATGATGTCAGCGCCATCACCAATACGCAGGACAAATCTAGGGTCATCAAATGCGCCATTGTTTATCTCTGGTAAATACTTGCGGCTCAATTGGATAATTTGCTCGTCAATATCGACCATAACGACGTTTTCTACGCTGTGGTGTTTTAATACTTCACGTGCGCTACCGCCGTCACCACCGCCAACAATCAATACATTTTTAACCTTGCCATGAAATAAAATCGGCACGTGCGCCATCATTTCGTGATAAATATGCTCACCTTTGGTCGTGACCTGAATGCCATCGTCAATGCGCATTACTTTGCCAAGGTGGCGAGTTTCAAAAATGCTGACATCTTGAAACTGAGTTTCCACATCGACCAAATCTTTTTCTGAACGAAGTGCAACGTGAACGCCACTTGTCATTTGCTCGTAGTGCCATTTAATCTTAGTCATTTGCTTGCGTACTCCGTTTATTATGCGGTTTGTAGGGTTGGCTGAAATTGGTTGTGTAAAAGTGGCTGAAATTCTCCTGCATCAGTGACAGAACCTCCTCTGGTGAGGGAGTTAACGAGCATTTTGCCAGGCTGAAAGTGTGCTTCTATCACTGGTAAGCACAATTCAGGTTGTGCATCACCACACATAAAAATATCCATAGCGGCAAAGTTATATTCAGGCCAAGTGTGAATAGAAATATGACTTTCTGCCAAAATGATCATGCCTGATACACCGCCGTTGGTTTCGAATGGGTGTAAGTGAGTTTTTAAAATGGTGGCATTGGCTGCATTAGCACAGTCAATCATCATCTGCTCTATATTCTTTTCACCAATCAGGTTAGAGGCGTCGAATATATCGACAATAATATGCTGACCTAATGGGTTTACTAACTCTGGTTTTGATGAAGGTATATTCATGCTTTTACTCTGTGTTCTGTTTTAATGTGGCTATGCAATTTTGCCTTTTTCATTATTAACGCAGTGATAAGGGCGCCAAGTTGACAGCCAGATCACAGGGGGTGGGAGTTTCATCATTGATGATTTCCAAGTGCGGACATTGCAGCATTGAAATGTGCAACGATTGTGGAAAAACCACTGTTCAGTAAAAAGTACGGTTATCTACTCTTTTAATTCATTGATTTTATTTGGCTTAAATAGCTTTGAGTTAGGTGACTGTGCTTGAGCACATTATAAGTGGCTTAATTAATCACTTATTTATTAATTTATAAATCACCACACATTACGATGTAAATTCATCACAAGGTGCGTTAGATCAAAGTGTTTTACCCAGTGTTTTTATATAAAACCTTGGTTACTGTTGCCTGATGAGTTTAACAGCACATTTAATACAGCTTTGCATATGAACTGTGGTTGATGATTTATTACTTTTTAAACTTTGTTGTTAAATAATATATGCTAAGCTTCGTCATGGTGATAGATAAAATAAAAGGTCTTGTTATCACATTTATATTGAGTGAAAAATTAACAAAGTGATGTTGTCTCAGTGATGTGGTGGAGTTTGCTTTTCTCTAAATGATTTCAAATATTTTATTAGGGTGGATTATTAATATATTTATATTAATGCGATTTTCTAATGATTTTTGATGATGATTGGTGTCTTTTTAACTACGGGCACCGCAATGAAAATAAACGTATAAAGGAATAATATACAATGAAATATTTAAACAAAGCTTTGGCTGCAAGCGCGCTTGTACTAGGTATGTCTGCAAACTTAGCATCAGCAGCACAAGTAACGATTACAGAGCAAAATTATGGTGGTGGTATCATCATTGAAAAGCTAGATGCTGTGTTAGACGATAGCCAAGCGGGTACTTTTTCTATGACGGTCAGTGAAAACCACTTAACTGTCAGTGCAACAGATAGCAATGGTCGTAGGTTTAGTTGTCGTATGAATGGCATTGTTACTTATGACAAGCCTGATTTACTTGAAAAAGTAACGAATATTGCTTCTGCTTTCTCAGCAGGTGACAGAGTGCAAGTTGAAACTCAAAAAGGCGTTTTACCTCAAAAATGCCATGTCAAAAAAGTCTTAAACTTCTAATTTAGTTTGACGGGAAAACTTGCATAGGCAAGTTGAATTCTACTTTTTGGGCCAGCTTTACTGGCCCTTTTTTGTTTATACCAAGTGTGAATACGGGTGACGAATAGGTCTGCTAACACCAATTTTGATACCACAATAAGCATGATATTTTATGGTGATACGAATTTAGACAAGAGCGCCTTCAGTGACTAAAATTTGCTTGAAAGTATCTCGCCTTAACTGTCGGTGTACATAAAAGAGGATGCGGCTGCGGCTAATTTAACGTAAAATTACGCCGTTATTTATTGGCATTTATTTTAGTGCGCAATGCGCATGTATAGACTCACCTTATTACTCAACAAGTTAGCGCTTCATCGCTATGGCTTGTTTGAAGGCAATTATGAAAAAAACATTTGAATTAACTCACCCGAAAGTAAAACTAGCAAGACGCGTTGACGCGGTTAAATTTGAAATCAAAAAATACCTAAAGCGTGAGCGTAATAAAACGCTACCAGAGGGCGCGGACTTTTGGGACTTTGATTGTAAGTTTGGTAATACAGAAGCTGAAGCACAGCCTGTACATGTATCACAAATCAACAAGTTAATAGATCAAACACAGCAAGAAAACCTGACGTCATTTTATGTTGAAATCCTAGCAAAAGCAGGCCACAGGCAAGCACGTACTTCAGAAGAAGGTGATGATCTATAACGAAAAAAATCAGTAAATGAAACCGGGTCGATGAGAACATCGCCCCTGCTTTATTCTACACTTTCTTGGCCGTTCTCCAGAGTACCGTGTTGTATTGCAAGTTAGCCTAATAAACAGCACACACCCTCATATTATTCTATTTAAGACATATATTTATATCTCTTAATTACAAAAAACCGTTAATGTGGTTGAGCTCTATTTTTCTACGACTGAATCAATAAATATCAGTTATAAAAAAATACATAATTCCATATTTTGTAATAGAAAATAAATATAAATGTTGCAATTATCTTGACAGTTTAAAAGTGGAGGTGCTAGAAAATAAAGTGAACCCAAAAAAGGAACTTCAATGAGAATAAAAAAACAATATTTAGCAGGTTTGGTTTCAGCGTTATTATCAGTTAATGCACTGGCAACAACAGATCGTGATTATGAGCACCGATGGCTTGATCCAAACGGTGATCCTATGCTGGCGTTGCAATGGAATTTGCTTAATTCGGGTGCACTGAGTAATACACAATCAGGTGTAGATTTGAACCTTTGGCAGACGCATTTGTGGGGCCATAAAGGCCAAGATGTTTTGGTTGCCGTGATTGATACTGGTGTGGATTTGAGTCACGGCGATTTGAGTGCCAATATGGTGGATGATCCATTAATTGATGCTGTGCCTACAACTCCCTCTGATCATGGTACGATGGTAGCGGGTATTATCGCTGCGGTACAAAATAACATTGGTGTTCGTGGGGTTGCGCCTGAGGCAAAAATGGTGTCGTTTAATAATGTGGGGGGCACTTTTGAAAGCCATGCGCAATGGAAAGTGAGTCATGGGTTTGATGGTAACCCCTCAGATAACTCAACAGCGGATAGAGTTCGGATTTTTAATAAAAGCTATGGTATGAATCCTGCTGTCAGTATACCTTTCACCTTTTCGAAAACTGTAAAAGATGCGCAAGGCAATGACGTCTTGTATTTTAGCCATCCAGAGCAAGAACATATCTATGAGACGGTCTCTCTATCGACAAGTTTAGACCCTCGAACTGCGGTTTATGTGCAGGGAAATGGTAATTCATACAGAGGTTCTCGCGTGCATTATTTTGACGAAAATATTGCGACCTTCTATGGTTATTCAGTTCCTTTAGCTGGTAATCATGGTTTACCTTGGGAAAATGGCAATTCATCTTACACGAGGGCTAACTTTTGGAATTTAGCGGTAAGTGCGCTTAGTGCAGATGGTGTCTTGTCTAGCTATTCGACAGTGGGTAGTAATGTATTTCTCACCGCTCCTGGTGGAGGTGATAGGGGAACTCCAGGACATGCGACGCCGCGGATTTCTTGTGCTTTTCTCGTTGAGAACCTAGATGCGAACCTTGACTGTAGTCAGCGCGAAGATTTTACCGTTAGAATGAATGGTACTTCGTCTTCAGCACCAAATATTGCAGGTGCTATTGCGTTATTAATCTCTGCAGCTGAGCAGCAAAACCATGACTTAACGCCTCGTGATATTCGCCATATTCTTGCGCAAACTGCAACTAAAATTGACCCGACACGTGCCGACATTGAAGTAAATGGTATGACAGGCCTTGAAGGGTGGTCAACGAATGCTGCTGGGTATGACTTTTCACCTTACTACGGTTTTGGTTTAGCTGATGTAGATAAAGCGACCGAGCTGGTTCGACGTTTTGCCATTGAAAACTTGCCATCTGAACTGGTTAAGACCCCATGGTATGGACTAAATAATACTGTCGATGCAGTCATCCATGATGACGCTACGCGCAAGACAACAGCGAGCATTAAAGTAGAGGATGATCTGTTTATTGAAGGTGTACAAATCCGTCTCAATGCGACACATACCCGTATTTCTGACTTGAAGGTAGAGCTTGAGTCTCCAAATGGTACTCGAAGTATTGTGATGTCACCTTTCAATAACTTAATCGGTCAACACCTTAATTTACCAGTGCAGGCCGAAGGCAGCTCAGATGGTTATAATGATCACCTGATGTTGAGTTATAAATTCTGGAATGAGAAAGCTAATGCGGGCAATGGTGAATGGAAGATTCATATTACAGATATGAGCAGTGATCCGTTGAACTTTACTTTACACAGAAATGGGACAAGCGAAGTTGTTACGGTTGAAAATAGTACACAACCAGGCACACTGGACAGCTGGTCAATTCGCATCTTGGGTCATAAAAATAAAGTGACAAAGAAAAAAGCACTTTAACCGCTTTGTGAGCTGAACAAGTTAATTGTTTAACTTAATACAAAAGCTGAAGTTATGGGGTCACGGTATGGCCCCATTTTTATGCACCGTTAATTTGCTGTTAGATACCTGAGATTTAAAAGTGGTATATAAAAAACGCTTACTAGCGCTTTGATAAGACAGGTCATGATGGCTATAGATTTGTGGAGGCTTAAGAGGCCCCCACAGTAATAAACACGTTACTTAGTTGGCCGCTTGAGGGGCGCTGTTCGCTGTTTTTAATCTGTTTTCTAGTCGCTCCAGCTGTTCAGCGAGGGCATTTTGCGTCATTTCTAGCTGTGCAATGCTACTGCCAATTTCAACTTGTTTAGCATCACTGCCGCGAGAGTGAGACTTTAACTTATCTAAATCTGTGTTGATGGAGGTTAGTTGATTTTTCAGGGTTTCGGCAGCTTGCAGTTGTTCTTCTAAAAGTGACAACTTGAATACCAAATCAGTTTGGCTTTGGGCGAGTGTATCAACGCGCGTAGCGACGCCAGATTGTGTATTCACGTGCTTGCTTTGATTGCTAGCAAGGGTAGCTGTTTGCTCTTTTAGCTTTTTGATTTCAGACTGGTTTCTGCGCCAAGCCGATGCCCAAAGCTTGTCCATTTGTGACCAAAGCTCATCAGTGCGCTCACTTAAGGCTGTTAAGTTTGCTTGCATTGCACCTGCTGAAAGACCCATTTCTTCCCCAGTGGCAGAGAGCGTGCGTTCAAGCTCAGCAATACGTTTTGTTGACTCAATTAACTGTGCTTGTGTGGCTTGGTTTTGTTGATAGAGGCCATAAGAGCATGCCGCCAAGGCGATTAAAGCTGCGCTGCCAAGCCATGTCATTAAGCCTGATTGTTTAGCTGGCACACTGGGTTGCTCAGGATCTTTGTCTGGCAAAGGCGCTTTATTCGATGGGTTGAGGGACTGTTTAAAGGTTTCAACCTGATCTAAGTCGGGCGTAATACTGGGCAATTCAGGTTCAATTCTTTTATCCAACGCACTTTCCTCTTCTGGGCTCTTTATGGAATAGGGCAGCTTACTCGAAAATTTAATTAGATGGAATCGACAAAGTATGGGGGTGAGATAGGTTGGTTGATATTTAAGCTCAACTGCGCCGCGTAGTTGTTGACTCGATGCAAAAAAGTTGGGATTGACCTTATCTGAGCAGTGCTCTGCTGCTTCACTCCATACCTAACCTACCCAGAGATGAGGATGAGTGAATATCATGCTGACTTCGTTTCTAAACAAATGTTTTTGGGAGTTAAATTACTTAATATGAATAATATTAATAACTCTATCTTGCGACGTACCGAACAATAGAACCATACTTTTTTCTTTCTTATCGTGTCTGCGTTCATATCATGTATATGTAATTAATGGATATTTTTTACTGTCTCCTCGAAGTGCTAGATACCAACAAATGTGAATTTTTTAATAAATGCACTTTTTCCAACATGACTTACTGGCGAGTCGTTTTCTTCCTGCTACTTTTTTGTATGAACCAGTCAAAAAATCGTAATGATAATTGATTGCACCGCCAAGGATCTATCCGGGGTTTGGGTAGAAGCTTGACTAAACGGACTCTTTATTTACAGGCTAGGTACTATGGGGATTTCATACCACAGTTACATTGGGACAACTGTTGATCAGTTGCCGCAGCTTCCGTGTTCGACAAGCGGACACCTTTCATTAAGCACGCCAGTCGGCAGTTGTGTTGATAAATCTGGTCGGGTTTGGTTAGCGGATACCGCGCACAACCGCGTGTTGGTATTTGATGCCAAGATGGATCAAATTTTGGCAAGTTTTGGCACCGTTGGGACGGGGCCTGAACAGTTTAATATGCCCTTTAGGTTAGTCACGCACCCAGATAAAAACTGGATATACGTCACCGATATTGGCAATTTCAGAGTGCATATTCTGTCTTATTCCGAGTCATTAGAGATTAAAACCGTGAAGATCTTTGGTAATGAACCCGAGGTTGCACTGAGAGGTCCAAACGGCATCGTGGTGCATAACGGTAAGTTGTGTGTGGCTGATGAGTTTTATGAGGGTCAGCACAGTGAATCTCGATTGGTGATTTTTAGTGAAGATGGCCAATTTGAGCGCACAATTGAAGAGATAGTGCCTGAAAACGGCGGTGATACGGTGCATTTACTTTGGCCGCAAGGGCTGAGTTTAGATAAAGACGGCCATATTTACATTTCAAATACGGGCTTTTCGACGGTCGTGCGCTGCGACTGGCAAGGTAAGGGCGTGACCTTTAGCGCCACAGGCAAGTGCTATATTGATGGCTTAGCGCTTTCTCGCGGTGTGACCGTGATACAAAATCGCGTATTGATCCCCGGTGGTAAAGCCAATGCGATTTCTGTGTATGACTTAAATGGTCAATTTATGGGGAGCTTAGACGGCTTTTTTGCGCCAGTGCAAATTACCGAATTTAACGACCCGCAAACCATGTTGATCACTGAACCATTTTTAGCTTCATTGCAAAAGCACACGGTCAATCTTGCCACGCTCAAAGGCGGAAAGTCACGCTCAACCAAGGTGCTTAAAGCAATTGGAGACGAGCGGGATAACCCCGGCCAGCTGCACTTTGTGACCTCGGTGGTAGGTGATGTGACGCAAACCCAATCGGGCTACTCGAGCAATGCGCCTTTACTTGAACACTGGATTGAACATCAACTTACTTTGCAAGATCAGCTGCTTAAAGTAATGCAGCCACCGGGTTTGCCATCTTGGCTGAGTATTGCGCTGTCAGCGCAAACTGAATGGGTGCAAAGGTGGCAGCAAACCATGGTACGGGTTTTTCTCAACGATAAGTTTGATGACCCAGAAGACTTACTCTGGATGATGGACTCTGGCAATTATCAATTGCAAGCCACTGAAGACGGTAAAAGTGATTCAGCCAGACCGATCAGCTTACCCATGCTACCGGGCTCTTTGGGCATAGCGGCACTGACGCCAGCTAAACCGCTGCCAGGTCAACTCGATTACAGCGTGCCACTGCTGGTGGTGAGTAACTACCTCAGTGGCATAGTGACCATTTTGCAATATAACGATACCTTGGGGGAGCTTGTGCCTTACACCGTATTTGGTGGCCTTGGCACAGGGGATGAGCAGCTCAATCAGCCACAGGGCATTGCCATAGATCCAACCAACAACGACATTTTAATTGCGGATTCGGGCAATAACCGTATTTGTCGCTGGCGACTTTCTGATACCGGCGGGCCATTTTTAGTGCACACTTTTGGTCGCTTGGGCGCTGAGCATGGGGAGTTTCACACGCCATCGGATATCACAGTCGATGAGCAAGGTCAGTGCTTTGTCACGGACCAAAATAACAACCGTATTGAGGTGTTTGACAGTCATGGCAAGTGGTTACGTAGTTTTGGTAAAGAGGGCTATGGCACCGCAAGCGAAAGCTTTTTACTGCCCACCAGTATTGATCACGAGAATGGCTACTTATTTGTCTCTGATTTAGTGAATAGAGCCATAAAAGTATTCAATTGCTCTGGTGAGTTTTTAGAGTCATTCAGTGGGTTTGGCGCTGACAGAGACAAAGGCCAGTTGTGGTTGCCGTACTTGTTGCATGTGAAAAACAACAAGGTCTACTTACCAGATTGTGCCTTGAATAGAGTCAACGTGTATCAATTTAATATTTAACAAGGACTGTACATCCGCTATGACTGGACGTGGTATGTAAACATAGCCATGTGTACAGGGAATGCCTGGGGGAATTATGGAAAGTGTATTTAAGCGTGCACAGGGTAAAAAACTGTCACACCGCAAATCTCAAGAGTCGAACGGCGTTTGCCAAAAATCAGAGGCAGACTCTAAGCAATTATTGCAGCAGTTTCAGGATGTGATTAAGCATGTTGAAACCAATGCTGAGGATGAAGGGTCGTGCAAAGATGCATTGCGACGCTTGTATACCAGTCATGAGTCCAGCTTTTCTGCCAAGAAAGTGACTGGTCCGCACGAGTAACAAGGAGGTGTCATGAATTTTTCAATTCATAATGCGCCCATCAGCACGCGGGCGTGGATGATAGTGGTGCTGTTTGCCATTGGTTTGTTTGCTAACTCCTTGTTGGATGCCCATAACACCAACAAGCATATGCGTGCCAATTACGAGTATGGTGTGCAGCTCATCATTGAAAGCGCACTGGGTGTGATCAACCACTATTATGAGCAAAGCCAAAGTGGTGCATTGAGCGAAGAAGAGGCAAAGCGGCTCGCTTTGGTATCTATTTCGGCCATGCGCTTTGACAATGGCAATTATATTTTTGTTGCCGACAAAGACGGCATACAGCTCGCATCGGGACTGAAGCATTTATTGGGGACCAATATCTTGCCGCTCAAAGATGGGAACGGCAAACTCTTTGTTGAAGAGCTGTACGCCACCGGTAAAAACGGCGGTGGGTTTGTTGAGTACCTTTGGAAAACATCCCCTGATGCCACTGAGCTGACGCCCAAAACCAGCTATGCAGATTATTTTCACGAATGGGATTGGATGATAGGCACTGGCATTAACATTACCGCTTTAGAAGAAGACATTGCGCAGTCGCAGATGATCTCCTTAATGAATGTCGTCATGGTATTGGCTGTGTTATCGACCTTGGTGATTTACTTCATTCGCAGCATTACAAAGCCCATCAAGAGCACGGTATCTGCGATGCGCGACTTGGCCAGTGGCGAAGGGGACTTGACCCAGCGATTAAAAGAAGAGGGCAGCAAAGAGCTGATCGACTTGGCGCAGTACTTCAACCGCTTTGTTGGCTCTATCCAAGATATCATGCTCAGCGTCAGCGCCGCAGGCACCCAGTTGTCTGACTCAGCTAATCGCTTGTCATCCTCGGTATCATCGGTTGATATGAATTTAAATCAACAACGAAGCGACACCGAGCAGCTTGCGGGCGCCATGAGCGAGATGCTCACAGCCGTGACCGAGGTGTCTGGCAGAACCGTGGACGCTTCCGAGTTTAGTGTCAAAGCGGCGAAGCAAACCGAGCAAAGCTTAGAGATCATCGAATGCAATATTGAAAAATCGCAATTACTGGCACAAGACATTGGCGAAGCCAGCCAAGTGATCGCAAGGCTTGCAGCAGATAGCCGCAATGTGGATACGGTATTAGAGGTGATCCGAGGCATTGCGGAGCAAACCAACTTGCTGGCTCTTAACGCCGCGATTGAAGCTGCCCGAGCAGGCGAAGCGGGGCGAGGCTTTGCGGTAGTCGCAGACGAAGTACGCACCTTGTCACTGCGCACGCAAGAGTCAACGGTTGAAATTCAAACCATCATTGAGAAGCTGCAAGCGGGGGCAGAGCAAGCGGTAGAGGTAATGAGTAAAGGCGCAGAAAAAGCCTCAAATACCTCAGAGATTTCCTCATCAGCAGGTGATGCACTGAATGAAATTGCCCAAGAGGTTCACGCCATTCAAGGCATGAATCAACAGATATCCGCCGCCACAGAGCAGCAAACCATGACGGTAAATGGTATCAATCAAAACGTGGCGAATTTAAATGACGGCTCAACGTCCCTTGCCAGCGAGTCGACCTTAATGGCAACCGCCAGCGAAGAGCTCAGTCAGGTCTCAGAAGACATGATGAGAATGATCAACCGCTTTAAATTAGCGTAATGGCTCGGTGGGAATGTCAGTGTTTTAAGGGCGGAGATAAGAGCAAACAAAAAACCAGATTGAGATCTGGTTTTTTGTTTTTGGCTGTTAGGAGGTCTCTCGTTTTTGAGAGTTGCTTTTGAGCTCTGGTGAGCAAATCATCATGGTTAACAACCCTCCACAGCATAGTGCCCATGAGATATAGATCAACCCTTCGAAATTGTCATAAATTAAAGTCCACGACTTCATATTAAAATATGTCCAGGCAATATGCTCTAACATTGCAAGTAGATAAATTAATGAACAATAAATAAATAGCCAATGAAAAATTCCATCAAAATTAGTTAATTGGATTTGAGGAGATTTAGAGATTAGTCTAGAAAGCTGTACACGAAATATTAGGACACACACTGTAATCAAACTGAAAGCCATTTGTGTTCCATAAATTACGATTCCTTGTAACAGCGGGTTTTCTTCAGGCGTAACATGATTTATCAAGCCACGCTCAAAGATAATGAAAGTTGTGCTGGATGCGACAAATATATATCCAGCGATATGGGTCATATTAGTATCTTTTTTGTATCTACCATAAAGTGTGCATATAAATAACAATACTAAGTATTGTGGTGTGACTAAGCGATCATCCCATAGCTGAATGTAAAAATATGCAATTGCCGCAATACTTAATAAAATTATATATGAGAGTTTCATTTTTTATCCAAGACTAAAGTTTAGCTTTTTTCCCCAACAAATACGTAACTTTAATAGAAGGTTCTTCTTGGAATCCTTTGACAGACTCTATTCTAGGCATTTTTTTGGCTGCTAAGCCACCAAAAATTGCATGACAGTCTTTTTGCGTTAATTTACGGGTGGGGTTTCTGTTCATTACTTTTCACTCCATTTTTATGATTGCTTAAGGCAATTTCACTCTAAACTTTCTAAGCGTTTTGCATGTATCATCATCGAAAATATAATTTGGTTTTTTGGAGGTAAGCGTTTCAAGTGATGCGTTTATAAAACATAGTGACTGTTTCATTATGCGTCTTCCTGTACTTAACCTTGTACAACTCAACAAATCATATTTGATAAACCGGAGCTAGCAGCGTAAATTCGCTCTCAGTATATTGTTAATACACAAGCTAAAAGAGAGAAATCCATATAATAATCTTTAACCTGTCAATGATTGTTACCACAGGCAGGCTTGTCTACCATTGCTAAAGTCTTTTCCTTGCTATGTTGTAATTGAAATATTTGTAAGTTATGAAAAATATTATTTTAACAATGTTGCATCTTAATTTAAACAGTTCGGTTTGTTTTAAACTTAGAGGATTATGACCTTTCTAATTTATCACCCTTTATAGCTAACTATTACACGATATTTCTAAATAGTCGAAAGGTCAACGGTTTGTTTACAATGTTGTGGCGTGAATCAGGTTTTTGAGTTTCTTTGTGAAAAAAACGTATCTTTTTCTATGGCGTAGATCTTAGCTGCAAGCCAAACCGCAGCTCAGTTTTAGAATAAGGGCGAATGAGAATATCAGTTGGTGATTGTTGTTATTTCTATTTACCCCCAACTTGCGTTGAGGGCAAAAAAGTGTGCGCAGGGCAGGTTGATGAGCCTTGTATTATTGCTTTGACCTTAGCGTGTCGATGATTTTGGCATCGACCCAATGTGGGCCGCCAACGACATATCGGCTGCCGTCTGCGTTGGTTTTGACATCGCCTTTCCAAAAAAACAGGTATTTACCATCTGGGGTTACCTTGGGTCTTTGCTCATAAAGCGGGGTATTGATTTTATCGCCCATATTAATCGCTTTGCCCCAAGAGCCGTCTTTTTGTTTAAAGCTGATGTAGATATCTGGGGTGCTTTCACCTTCTTTTTCGGCGTCCCACATTAAATAAGACTCATCTGGGGCAACAAAGGGGTGTGCAATGTATTTGCCTTGGTTGACGGCGTCACTCATTTTGATTGGGGTTTCATACTGGCCATCAATAAGGCGCGAATAACTCATGTGCCCGCTGCCATCTTTTAAATCTAATTCATAAAAAAACTGGGTGCCTGCTGATGAGGTTGTGTAGCCAACTACGGGGATGTCTTTGAACACGACATGCTGCTTGAGTGTTTCAACACTTGGGCTAAATTGCGCGTTATAGGTTTTGGCGGCCTCTGCTGAGACAAGGTGTTGGTGCCATTGGTTGTTATGGTGCTTTATGACATATAAGTCTGGATAGGCGCCTTTTTCGTAACGCGTGAAAGACAGTGCACTCATATCGGGTAAAAACAGCACTTCACTTTCAAGGGTCTGCTCTGTGCTAACAAGTCCTGGTGCGAATGGCTTGGGGGTTAACCCTGGCGGTGTTTGCCCAAGATAAGGCCCGGTAACCGAAAGTAACTTGGTTGTGCTGCTTGGCGAGTTTTGTGCTGCAGCGGCTGTACTGGTCATTAATAATAGCGTGAGTGCAATGGCGCTTTGTGGTTGTAATGGTTTGCTCATAATAGCCTCTTTGTTAAACGCAATGACATCAAGGTGACATGCACACTGGTACTGGACAACTTAAAGCACCTTAAATCTTCCAAAATAGGGAGGTTAGCTGTTTTTTATAAAATATATCTATACCTTTCAGTTTGTTATAAGTACTTTGGATCTGTATAAGTATTAACCTGTGGTTCAGCGATGTGTTTGGAGAATGAGAAAATACATCGTTAGGGGTTATTGATATGCTGATTTTTGCGTAGCACAATGCCTGTATCACCATATTGACTCAACGTGATTAACGCACGTGTAAAAGAATAATAAAAATAGGTCTCTAAATGGACAACCGCCGCTCAGAATATGTGCCCAATACAGAATATGATACGCCTTTATTAGTGCATGCCTATCAGCTTGGCCCATGGCAGATATGCCCGAAAACCAATCGCATAAAAAGCGAGTCGCACACATGTGTACTTGATAACAAGAGCATGCAATTCCTGCTGTTGTTAATTAAACACGCAGGTCAAACCGTTGATAAAGCATCTATTTTTGAGCAGGTTTGGGCGGGTAAAGTGGTGTCTGCGGATATTTTGTCTGTCACCATGAGTAAGATCCGCAAAGCCCTCAATGATGATGCGCGTAATCCCAAGTTTATCAAAACCATCCCCAATGAAGGCTATGTCCTGATAGTGCCCGTTGACGTTATTGCGCAGCCAAACGAGAAGACTGCGCAATTTGGGTATATCAAGTATGGTGCAATGTGTGTGCTGTTACTTATTGTTTTGGTGGTTTGGTTAGGACGACTGCCAAGTGACCAAGCTAGCACCGCGCAGGTTAATGTGAATTCAATCGCAGTTTTACCATTTGAAGATTTAAGTCCGATGCAAGATAGCCGCTATTTTGCAACAGGTTTGTCGGATGGCATTATTCATCAGTTAGCGCAGATTAAATCGCTTAAAGTGATCTCCCGCGACTCTTCATTTGCTTATCAAAGCAGTGATAGCGCCACAGAGGTTGGCAAGGCGCTGCAAGTTGACGCTGTTTTGACGGGCAATATACAAAAAATGGCAGAGCAAATACGGGTACAAGTACGTGTAATCGATACGCAAACAGGCCAACTGCTGTGGTCAAAAACCTTTGATGAAAACAGCAAAAACAGTTTTAAACTGCAAGATGAAGTGAGTACTTATTTACTTGGTGTGATTTATCCTGATTCAATCTCCTCTAAACCCATTATAAAAACGCTCGATGCGCAAGCCTACGAATGGTATCTGATGGGGCAATACCATTGGCGTCAACGCAGCCCCGATGCGCTGCAACAGGCAGTGGGTTACTTTAAACACAGTCTGGAACGTGAACCGGATTATGTCGATGCCCATATTGGTTTGGCTGTGAGTTATGCATTGTCCCATACCTATGGCAGCATGCCTGAGCTTAAAGCCATTGAGGCGGCGATGCCCCATATTGCACATGCGCTGCAACTGGCCCCTGATTCGGCCATGGGGCAGGCCGCGTATGGCATGATTTTGTCAGACAAGGCCAAAGCAACGGGGGATTTTGCGCTTTACCGACAGGCTGAAGCGGCCTTGGTGCGAGCCCTTGAGATTGAAAACAGCGCCATGACACACCTTTGGTACGCCACCTTATTGGCTCGTCTTGGTAAGCAACTAGAGGCTGTAGCGCATTTAGAGCAGGCCATCGTACTCAACCCATTGTCGGCCTCATTAAAGCGTGAACTGAGCTTTTTATTAAAGGCAATGAATAAGTCGGACTTGGCACAGCGCAAGTATCAGCAAGCACTTTTGCAACAAACGGATACAAAGACGCGGTGGCTGGATTTTGCCAAAGTGCATCGACATAGCAAAGACTCTATTTTAGCCATGTTGGCGTGGCAGCAACAGACACCTGAGTTATTTGAGAGCTGTAGTAGTATCGAGGTGTGTGAACAGCAAGTATTGGCCTATTTGAGTGTCGGCGCTACGCAGGCAGCCCAAGCACTGTTAAACAAAATGCAGCCATTACATGGCCACTTTAGGCATTCACTCACGCTTTTTGAGCTTGGCTCGCAGCAGCAAGACGCGCAAATATTTGCATTGATCCAAGCAAGGGTGTTTAAGCTGCCCTACAACGCACAGGCACGGTTTGAGTTGGCACACGCTCAGTTTCGTGCAGCGCAATTTAAGGCAGCTCAAAATACGCTCTTGCAACTGTACCCCCAGTGGCAAAACCAACGCGTGGGTGAGTCTTTTTCGGTGACGGCTGATAATTATCAAGCGGTGACTTTATACGCGGCGGCCTTAAAGCAATTACATGATGTCGAAAGTGCAGAGCAACTTTTACATGCGGTAAAGACATTTATTTTGCAAGGCGATATACTCGACCGAGCTCAAGCGCAGCTGGTATTGGCGCAGGTGCATGCTCAGCTAGGGCATACCTCACAGGCTTTGGCATACTTAAATACTGCACTTAAGCTGGGCTGGATGGACTCGTTTAATCAGCAGTGGTGGACGCTTGAGCATGATCATTTGCTTGCGCCATTACACAATGATGCCCAGTTTTCTGATTTGCTAGAACAGCATATGCAAAATAAAGAGTTACTGCGTATTGCAATCGAGCAGGAGAATTGATCGCTTATTTAAATAGATATAAACGCAAACAGTAAGGTTTAGAATGAATTACCTCAGCGTTATATCATCTTGCAAAGCCCAAGCTCTCAATGTGCTTGGGCATGTGTTTTGTTATTTACCAGGAAGCACAAGTCCGCATCCTATTCTGCTACCAGAGCCGCCAATCGGCTGTGTTAAGTGGTCGTCTTGATTCGCGTGGATCATCAATACAGAGCCATCTTCATCAAGCAGCGCTGGTTTGTTGCCTCGGCCACTGACAGATACCAACTCGGTATACAGTTCAACGTGCACTGAACCATCCTTGCGGACAATCAGGTTTGGTAAGTTACCTTCATGGGGGCCTTTCGGATGGTAATAACCATGTGGTTTGCCTGATGGCATGATATGGCCTTTGGCTTTTTTAAAGTGATGCTTGTCAACACAAGTGCCGACTTCGTGAAAGTGCATGCCATGTTTGCCAGCAGGTAGGTCATTGGCAATGATTTCAATCACGACACCCTCGTTGCCCTGTGTGTACTGTGCAGTACCGACTTGCTTGCCTTGGTTATTGATAATTTTACTGTGCGCAACCTCGCCAATTTGATGCTCGGCGTGCGCGTGAGTTGAGAGTGCTGCAAAAGACAGGGCTAAAAATGTTTTTTTCATTTTCCATTCCTTAATAAATTCACCCGTACAGTGTATGTGGGGCAAACAGGCGTTAACTATTTAGCATGAACGCTAAAAATTTGAATGTATTGAAGATACGATAGGGCGCAAATATATGATCATGTACAGCATTATAAAACCGAGTATCTACAGGGTTATTAGGGTTTACTACTATCTTGGTGGGTCAATATAAATGAAAAAGACCTTGTAATAGTTAGGAAAGCGGAATGTGTTGTACGGTTTTAATACAGGGGGCATTGTTTGGTTTTTCTTGAAGGTTTTAAGGTGTGATAAATCTAGGGTTTTATCTTTTGAGTTTTTAATTTTATTTATTAATTTTTGGTCTTTATGGTTTTTTAATGTGAAGTTAAATATTTGTGGTTTTATATGGTTTTTTATTTTTACCAGTGTGGTGGTTTTTGTATATTAAAAATTTAATATTTAGTTTTTGAGGCTTTTTATGGCTTTTAATTTCTTTGAAAGTTAACAGTGTTTTGTTAAATTAACGCTTGAAATTAATTCTAGGAAAGGAATTACTTTAAATGGACGCCTCATATAGAATCGTATTTAAAGGACAAACCCAGCCAAATATCAATATTGATAATGCTAAAAGTGAACTATGCAAATTAATGGGTTTATCGCCACAATCGTGCGATAAGCTATTTAGTGGACAAGCGTTTGCGTTAGTTAAAAACCTCACCAAACAAGAAGCAGATATACAGCTAGACAAGCTGCAATCAATTGGGCTCATTGTATATTTAAAAGGTGGTGATAGCGCAATTCAACCGGAAAAACCATCCAGCAATTTAAATTTAGGTGGATTTTCTAACACAGTTAAAAAATCTTTATCAAGTGCTTCAGATGCATGTAAAAGTGCGACCAGTGTGCTTAAAAATAAAGCGAATAAAGCAAGCTCTGGTGGCAGTAGCAAACCTGCGTCGGGCGGTACTCAATCAGTTTCTAAGAAAAAGAAACCTAACCTTTGGCAAAGGCAATACTTCAAGATTGTTGCTTACATTAGTTTTTTCTGGGCGACAGTGTCGATTATTGCGGCGATTTTGTTCACAACGGGGGCCAGTGTAAATATTATGGATGCGCTCGTTGGGCCAGATGTTGAAAATCAAGAAACGACGTACCACTACTTAGCTGATTATTTAAAACAGCAAGAAGAGCAGAAGTATGCTGTGGACGAAGAGGGTGGCAGTTACGAAAGTGCGATAAATGCCTCTATCGAAGAGCAAAAAAAATTGGCGGCAGAAGCTAAAATCATTGATGAATACTTTAAACAATTTGAAATCAATATTAATGCGTATGCAAAAGAGCTTGGACAGCAGTCTTTGAAAGGCTCTGGTCAACGAACGCGATTGAAAAGCACATTTACCAAGCTGGATAAAAATACGCAAGAGCATGCTTTTTGGAAAGACATCGTGGCCTTTACCAAAGATCTCTCTGAGGATGCGACGTCTTTGGAGCAACTAAAAGACAAAAATATGCGTAAAGTGGAGTGGATGGATGCCGTTAAGTGGTTTGTTAAAAGGTATACCGCCAATCTAGAAGCGCAAAAGCAGGCAGAGAAGCAACAAGATCAAAAGTTGGTCAGTGTGTTTGACGCAGTAGGCCCACAGTTGATAGCCATCGGTGTGACATTTGGCATGTTTATGAACTTTACCATGATCTTGGCACTGCTGCGGATCGAGCGAAATACAAGGATTGAGGCATAACCAAGCCGAACGTCCTTATTTGACCCATATTGCCGTTTTAAGTGTTTAAAGCGGCAATATGAGTAAAACTGACTGAGTTAAGCAGTGTTTACCCTCTTTTTAAAGCAAACATGGGTGGCTTTAATCTTCAGGTCCATTCATAGTAAACACCAAGTGTTTACGCATATCTTTTAGCTTAAAATCAAAACGCCATAAATATTAGAGGCAGAACTTTTCAAAAACAAGTAGTCTAGAAATTTAGCTTTATCATTGGCTTTTCGTCATTTAATCCATACCTCGATGATGAAAAGTAAAGGGCCAATCAAGGCCCTGCTTGATTATTTATACTTTTGTGTTAGAGACTCTATGTGTTGTAATACTTCGTCGACGGTTTCTTTTAATTCACTTCCCATGCGCAAAAGCTCATTTGGGTAGGTACTTTCCATGAGTGACATCAAAGCGTAATAAAGAGGTTTAAAACGCTCTGATAAGTCATACTCTTTGAACCAACGACAAACTAAATTAGTTTGGCCTTTTGCTAAAAAGAACGTAAACAGTTGGATCAACTCTTCCTCATAATCATCAATTTGTTGAGTATAGATGCTTAAGGTTTGAATCATTTTTTTAGCAGCTTGGTCAAATTGGTTATTCCACAATAAAATTTGAATAACAAGGGGTGTACTTGCTTGCGGTATCTCTTCAATTTGTTCAATTAAGGAAAGGGCATGCTCCTTCGGTTTGAGCTGTGGCTGTTTAACGTAAAGTTTTGCTAGCTCTAATTGAGCATAAATGTCTTCGGAAGCGACTTCTAGTAGGTGCTTTTCAGCAAGCTCATACTTGGCTTCTTGAGTGTAAATAAGGGCTAATAGCTTATGTGCTGGTGAAAAGTTATCTTGCTGATACGAGTTCAATGCATGTGTTTTGGCTTGTTCCAGTTCATTTTTAGCGAGGTAAAAATGTGCGGCAAGGAAGTTGTATTGTGATAATTGCTCTGTTTGTAAGTAGGATTCAGCGGCGTCTAATTTACCTTGATATATACAAGAAAAAACAAGTGAAATATAGAGACGTTCATCGGTATTACCTTTGCTGATCTCTGTTAATGCCAGTGTTTCAGCCTCATCATATTTGCTTTGTTTTTGGTAGATGGCAAGTAGTTTAAATAATGCTTCATCCTCATCCGCATGATATGCAAGCAGCGCATATTTTTCAGCAAGTTCCATTTTATTTCTCTTATAATAAAAGTTGGCTAGTTTGCTTTGACTGCTTTTAACCTCTTTTTCAATTGCCAAGAGGTAGTGCTTTTCAGCCTCTGAGAAGTCGCGTTGGTTTTCATAGGCAAAGGCTAATAGTAATGCGGCTTCAAAATAACCTTCCTGAATACATTTATATGCCAACTCAATTACTTGGTCTGTTTGTTCTTGTATAGAGTAAATGACCAGCAACATGAAACGCGCACTAGCATCATCAAGTTGCTTTAAATAGCGCTCAGCCTTTTCAAATTGCTCTAATATATAATAAAAACAGCCTAGCATGAGAGTATTGCTGCTCTCTAATAGTTTCTGTTCTAGTTCCTGCGTCTCTTTCGTGGGGGTTTTATCTCCATGCTCACGAAACAATTTGAGTAGTTTAACTAGCTCTTGGTCCTGTTGTACGGCACTGTTTTCAATCGGGAGCAGTTCTTTTTGCAGGTTACCATTCCCTGATTTATCTAAAAATTGAGAGATGGCAGAGGAAATTTTTGTTTTTTCGTCAAATGGAAGCTGCTCACTGCAAACAAAAGCGTTGGCAATCATAACTGCTGCGTGCGGGTGACATTCTCGGTTAAGTTGCTGAGCAAATACATTGGCTCTTTTTAGTAAATCCTCTCCAGAGCACCATATTTCCATAAATTGAGTGAGCCAGATGACCTTTTTTCTGTCTTTACGACGCCCATAGCGCATCAAGTACCAAATATTGAAAAAGCGTTCTTTTAAAGCATATAAGTGGTTTTTGGTGTGGGTTGTGGTTTTTTCGATGATCCACTGCTTTTCAAGTTGCCTGAGCTGTGCGGAAATTTGTTTGCTGGGGAGTCTTGTCTTTTCGGTGAGTTCTTTGACAGAGATCGCATCCCAATTAAGGGCAATGGCATTGACGATTGGCTTTTGCTGAGCGGTTAAATCGTCCATGCGATGTTTGTAGAGGGGGGTTGTTTTATCAATGGTTTCTTCTAAAAGCCTAAATGTGCTGCCCTTTGCGCCCTCTACCAGTATATTAAATAAAATAACCATGGTGCGCGGAATACCCCCAGTTAAGCGGCGGATAGACTCGACTTTTTCAGGCTCATTTTTTAACAGTAGTTTGAGTGTTTGTTGTTCTTTTTCACCGGCATGTTCACTGAGTTTATTGAGTAGTGCAATCGTTTCATTTTTTTTCAAACCGGTTAGGGTTTCTACAGTAAAAAATTGATAAAAAGGGGCCGTATTGTCAAAAAAGGCTTCGAGTCTTACGGCTGAGCCACCAAAAATGCGGACGTTGTTATTGGTGGTGAGGACCTCTCGCAGTATCTCTCCTTCGTGTTGCGAAAACTGTTCAAATAATTCGGCAATATTATCAATAAATAAGATAATCTTTTTATTGTGTGTGATGAGTGTTTGATCGATGACAGCAATCAGCTGTTTTATTTCGTTATCCTCTAGATCATCCACTTTCTCGAACAAGGTACCAAACAGGGCGCTGTTAAACTCGGCTAACTCTTCGGCTATCCGCTCCCAAAATGTAAAGAGTGAGCTAATCCCATATTCCTCTTCTTTGAACGTGATTGGTATGAGCCAAGAGGAGAGTTGTTGATCTTCTTCGACCTCAATTGCCAACCGGCGCAACATAGTGGTTTTTCCTGAGCCTCTGACGCCTTGTATAATATAGTGTTGCTCAGGGTGTGTCATATCGGCATTTTTAATTGATTGCCACAGCTTCTTATATTGCCTTATCCGGATAACAAAGTTGCTTTTTACCATATGGGCTGAGGTATTTTGGGCATTATAAAGCTTAATACCCTCTTTGTAGTTATCTAGCTGCATGGCGCCTCCACCACTCTTTTAACATAGGGGATGTAAATTCAAATGCATCGTCGCCATTTTCGAAAATGTAGCCATCATGCTTTAGGCATTCGATGACGTAACCGGTATTAACGTCAGTATTGGTTGGTGATGCCTTGTTATTGTGTAAGTCAGATAAGGTGATTTCACCATGTTCAGCAATATGATTAAGCGATTCATATGCAAATCTTTGCTCGCTTTTTTCTAATCTATGAAGTCGTTCAGCCCAATGATTGAAGTTTGACAGGTAGTTTTGTGTGAATAGCTGCTCATAGGCCATATCAATGTCTTGCTGTGATGGGCTTGTAATGTCATTTTCACAGCAATGATCTTCGACACTTAATACCAAGGTCTCGATATAATAGGGCATGTACCACCCAACTTTTTCTAGCAAGTAGCGCTTTATCTCATTGGTCAAAATTAGGTTTTCTTGCCCTTTACTGGAGACAAAGCCGATAAACGCCAGTGCTTTTTCGGTAGTTAAAGGGGTTACTGTGACGGTCATCAATACATTGATTAAATCAGACAAGTTTAATTTATTTACAAGCGAATCTAGCCCAATAGAGCCGGTGAAAATAAATTGTATATTTCGATCTAAATTTGGCTCTTGCCAAAGTTCCCGGCAGCCAGCCAGAAATTGTTCAGCTGCAGCATGGCCATGTTGATCATGTATTTTTTCCAATACGTCAGGGAATTCATCAATCACTATGATGAGCTTTTGGTTGATTTTGATTTTCTCAAGTACTGCTTTGAGGTCATGGTGTGTTAGAGATTGTTCTTGGTTGTCAAACTCGATACCAGCTTCACTGATGTTGAGTCCTTTGATACTTCCCTTTAGATCGTTTAGTTTTTCAGTACTCCACTGACTGAGTTTGCTGAGTTTGTTGGTAAACTCTGATCTAAATAAGTTATCAATAATACACTTGTAATATTCATGAACTGAAGAGCATGATTGCACTATGTTATATAAAAATACATAGCCATCTTTAGGTTGAGATTCCAAATGCCTAAGCAGTGATGTTTTTCCAACACGCCTAGGGGCAAGTAACAGTAGGTGGCTGCCACGGTTCAAACGGCGCCATATTTTATTTTCATCTTTTTCTCTTGGAAAGTAGTGCTTTCCAAATGCCACTTGCCCAGCCATTGGAATCTCCTTTGACAATAATTCTATAGCTAAGTATGTTGACAATAAATCCATTGTCAATAAATTTGGCTATAAATTTATTGCCAAATTTTGTGTCAATGCTGCGGCTGCACTCAACCACATTAGCTGTTCTTTAGGAGGGATGAAGGAGGGGCGGCAATGTCATATTCACGGCCGCTTGAACGGTTGAATAAACGAGGCTTTAATCTTCAGGTCCATTCATAGTAAACACCAAGTGTTTGCGCATATCTTTTAAGATCACCCCTTTTTTCACCATGGCGGCACTCAGGCGCTTCTGCCATTTGAGTAGATCTGGTTTTGCAGCTTCTAATGCTTGTTCATTTTCGAACTGAAAGCACAGCAATAAAGAGCTCGGGAATAGATGAAACTCCATATCAAACCAACATTGCAGCATACCTGGTATTTCTTCACGCGCTTGTGCTTCGAGTCTATCTGCCACATCAAGTACGAGTGCTTGTTGTTTTTCTTGCACTTTAGAGAGTTTTTTCATCAGGGCTCCGGTTTTACTTCTACATAGGGTGCGATGCCGTGGATTATACCCAAGTAAGGCTAGAGACAACAACGTCAAAACACCACGCTTTATTCAATAGCAAGATGTCCCACTTTGACCAAGATTAAGGTAGGTTGCACGACATAGGGGGTATGTTGGCTCAAGTGCGGGCTCCGTAGCCAAGTGCCTTGAGGGTACTGACCTCGCTCATCGATAAATTCACCCTCAAGGACCAAGATCTCCTCTCCACCAAAGTGCGTGTGTGGGATAAATCGCTCATTGGCAGGCCATTTTACCAGTGCTGTATGTTGCTGCTCAAAGCTGTGCAGTGGCATCACTTGTAAATGACCTTGCCCTTGCTGCCAAGGTGTTTCATGGGTGTTTACTCTGACGGTTTTTGAGTCTTGGGGAGCAAACTGGTTGAGTTTGACAAAAATCACACAGCCATGTTTGCTAAATGGCGCATGCACACTATTTGGCGGATTGCGTAGGTATGTGCCTGCAGGGTAGTCACCATGTTCATCAGAGAAGACGCCTTCAAGTACAAATATTTCTTCACCAAGCGGGTGCGGATGAGGTTTAAACGCAGAGCCTGCTTCGTATTTAACGATGCTGGTGGTATGTCCTGATTCTTTGTCTTCGCGCTCCAATGGCTTTCGCCAAACCCCTTTGGCGGGGCTGGCAAGCCAAGGTTGAGTGGCGGTATTTATCACAAGCTGCTGTGCAAAATTCATGTTTAGCATAGAGTTACCCTTTTGAGCCAACGCCTTGTTGTTATATTTTAGTTTCTACCCGCCATAACGCCGCCATCGACGTCCATAATGGTGCCCGTTATCCAGCTTGATTCATCAGATAATAAAAATAAGATACTGTTTGCGACATCAACGGGTTCACCAATTCGGCCAATGGGATGAAAGTCGTTAAATGAGGCAAGCGCCTGTTTAATCTCTGCGGGCGGTATGAATGCGCCGTAAATGGGGGTTTGCACCACCGCAGGGGCGACAGCATTGACGCGAATGTTGTTATCCGCCAATTCCATTGCGAGATGCTGGGTAAACGCATGCAGCCCAGCTTTGGCCATTGAATACGCACTAGAGGGAGTTGCCTTGATGGCTTGCTTGGCCCACATCGAGCCAATATTGACAATGTTCCCGCCATCAAAGCGTTGCATATTTTTTACCACAGCTTGGGTGAGTAAAAAGGTCGCCTTATTCAAATCATGGTACTTGTCATAGTCTGCAAGGGTATGTTCAACAAACGGGGTGGGAGAGAAGTATCCTGCGGCGTTAACTAGGTAGCGATAGTGTGTTGAAGAACTCGCGACTTCCTCTGCGAAAGCCATCACTGACCGAGTGTCATATAGGTTGATTTGTTTGCCAGTCACAGTGCCTAGTTCGCTCAATGCACTGATTGCTGAATCCAACTTGTGTTGGTTGTTGGCCACAATCTCGACTGCAATTCCGGTTTGTAATAGTTGTTTGGCGGTAGCGTACCCCATGCCGCTTGAACCACCAATGATGAGGGCTGTGCCTGTATTTGAAAAAGTCATAATCACGTCTCTTGTTTTAAAAAGTCGTGATAAGATTAAATTTAATAAAAGCCTCTGAATAGTAAGTACAAATTGGTTAGCTAGGTACTTTTTGGTACATCTTTATGACATCACAAGAAAAAAAATTTTCAAGAAAATTGGCACCGCAATCCAGTGCGCGCATGGTCGAGACTATCTACGGCTGTAAATGGTCGTTGACTGTATATCAGTTATTGCATGCTGGGGTAAATCGACCGGGTGAAATGGTGCGTCAAGTTGAGGGCTTATCCACCAAGGTACTTAATCAATGTTTAAAGCGTAATGTTGAGTTTGGCATTTTAGAGAAACAGGTTTTTAATGAATTACCGCCACGAGTGGAGTATCAAGTAACGGCCTTTGGTGAAAAGTTTTTGGCGATTTTGGCGCAGTTAGAGGCTCTGCAAGCAGAGATAGATGGCGACTAACTCGTGGCCTTTTACATGTAAAACTGCACTGAGGCTAGGATATGAGCAGGTTTGTATTGATTTTTGAACAGTAAAGAGCAAAGCCAGTCAATAAATCACCATATCCATAACTTGAAAATATATATCATTCCGAATCATTCTTTTCAGTATCGCAATAATTTATTACTGTGCGCGCTAGATAAAAATTCCGATTTATCTTCTTTTTAGATTTTCTCTCGTACGAATCATTCAAAGGTAACGATATGTCCTTCATCGCCATGGTGAGTCTTGCTGTTTTTGCTGCAATCCTCATTGTTTTATTTCAAACCCAGAAAAAAGGGGCTACGCTTTCTCGCCTCGTTTTAATCGGCCTGTCATTAGGTAGTGTATTTGGCTTCGCCTTACAGTTTTTCTTGGGGGAAGGGCATCAAGCCATCACAGAAACCTTAAATTGGACGAATGTGGTCGGTAGCGGCTATGTCGCATTACTCAAAATGATCATCATGCCACTGGTTTTAGTGTCTATGGTGGCTGCGGTCGTGCGACTAGATAAGTCAGGGGCACTTGGCAAAATCAGTGGCATTACGATTTCAGTGCTGGTGATCACCACCATGATAGCCGCGCTTATCGGTATTTTTATTACGCAATTATTTGGCCTCAGTGCTGAAGGCTTAACCGAGGGCGCACGCGAAACATCTCGCATTGCGGTGCTTGAGTCCCGCAGTGAAACAGTCAGTGACTTGTCTATTCCGCAAATGTTACTGAGCTTTATCCCGACAAATATTTTCCAAGACTTAGCGTGGGAGCGTTCAACATCCATTATCGCAGTGGTGATTTTTGGTATTTTGGTGGGCATTGCAGCACGCAAAGTAATGAGTGAGCGTGAAGAGCTAGAAGCGCCAATTCGCACATTTGTAGAGACGCTACAAGCCGTTGTGATGCGTTTGGTGAAGATGGTGATTTCATTGACACCATATGGTGTTGCGGCCTTGATGGCCAAAGTGGTGGCAACATCAAGCTTGGCTGATATCACGAATTTACTGGGCTTTATCGTCGCTTCTTATGTGGCTATTTTCTTAATGTTTGTAGTACACGGCTTATTGGTTGGCTTATTTGGCGTGAGCCCTAAGCAGTTTTTCCAAAAAATCTGGCCGGTGCTGACGTTTGCATTTACGTCTCGCAGCAGTGCAGCAACCATTCCTCTGAACGTGGATACACAAATTAATAAGCTTAACGTGCCGCCAGCGATTGCGAACTTATCAGCATCATTTGGCGCGACGATTGGTCAAAATGGCTGTGCGGGTATCTATCCTGCGATGCTGGCAGTGATGGTTGCACCAAGTGTGGGTATCAATCCAATGGATATTTCGTTTATTTTATCGCTTGTGGCCATTGTCGCAATTAGCTCATTTGGCATTGCTGGCGTGGGCGGTGGTGCAACATTTGCGGCACTGATTGTGCTACCTGCAATGGGTTTGCCTGTGACTATCGCAGCGTTGCTTATTTCTATTGAGCCGCTGATTGATATGGCTCGTACAGCGCTTAATGTATCGGGGTCGATGACCGCAGGTACGATTACACACCGTATTTTAGGTGAGAAAGCCGCAGCTCAAGCGCCCGCTGAATCGGTTGCTCAATCTTCATAATAAGAAAAATAAGGGGTCTACATGACCCCTTATTTTTACTTTGTCACAGTACTTTTTGCTTGTTTCCATTTAATAACCTACCTATCACTGTGCGCCTGACAACAAAATGGTAGCTCAGCAGTGACACGCCCATGGTGGCCGCCACACTGATGAAAAACTTGATACCAGCAGGCAGTGTCACATTTATGAGCGGCATTTGTATGTAAAGCAGCACGGGAACATGAACTAAATACACCCAATAAGAGGCATCGGATAAATAGCGACTAATGCGATTTTTGTGATTTAAAAAGTGATGGCCGAGTAACAGTATTAGGGCTGTCCAGCTGACAATGGCCACTGCTTGAATGGCGACGATGTATGCATGCTGTTTGCCGCTTGGTGTCAATGCGCCTTGTTTTGCCGCTGCGATGACTTGCTCGAGAGTGGGGGCATCGGGTAAGTAAATTAAGTAGGCAGTGAGCGATAAAATCGCAACCAATAATAAGGGCAGTATTGCGCCAGCAGAGCGTGTTAACGCGCTTTTATGATGATACAGGATGATGCCAAATACATAGAATGCGCCATAAAAAGCCAGTGCCCAAGGTTGAGGAGAAAGTTTATCCGGTGCTGGAAATGGCGTGGGTTGCCAAAGCAGTGCCGCAAAGCCGATGACGACTAACGCTAAGCCCAACACTAGGCCCCAAGCAAACAAAGGCAGTGTTATTAGGGGAAGCTTTGCTTTGAAGGTGCTCATTGCACGGGATACAGCCCAATGTATGAGGCAAAATTGCATTAATAGCCATAAAAACCATAGATGCGCAGTGCTTACTTGAGGCTCTGTAATAGCGCTAAAGGCGGCATAAATAGGCGGTAAAGGCTTGGCGATTTCAGCGCCCCAGCTGAGGACGTGAATAAATGACGCAATGACTAGGGGTAAAAAGATCAAAAATGGCAGCAAGATCCGTTTTAACCTGTGCTTTATAAATGGCGTATTGCCCTTTTTGACAATCACTAACGCACTACAAAATCCGGCGATGACAAAAAAGAGTGGCATACGAAATAGGTGCAGCCAATGGGTTAAGCCATCAAAGATAAAGGCTTTGTTGGGATCTGCACTGAGCCAAATGGTGTGAAAATAAGGGCTGTAGGCCAAAGCTGCATGAAATAGCACGCCAAGTAATAGCGCGATGCAACGTAAGTTATCGATAAAATAAAAGCGTGGTGTGGACGACATGCTTGCTTTCCTTGATGCTGAGAATGTTGACATGCTAGCGTGCACGGGGTTGTCCTCACCAGTCACAAATGGTCTATTTTACCTATGACATCTGTCACTGTTTTTGGCCCGTGATATTTGCAATAATGATGCAAAAAATAACAACCTCCCAACGGCAATGGATACTCAAATAAGACATACAACGGACTGGCGATTTTCAACCATCGCCTCGTGGTTAGGTGTAACCTCGGCCTGTGCCTATTTTGCTAATTCGCCAATAGCCTTGATGTTACAACTGCCAATCAGTTTGTCGATATTATTGCTCCTATTTTATGTGTTAAAACACCCAAATGAGCGTGTTATTGCCGTGTCTATTGGGTATTTTGTATTGATACTTGCTCTTATCCCATTGACGTCGACCTCTCTCATTTTTATTCATTTAGTGATGTTTTCTGCGGTATTTAGCCCGCATTTTTCGTTGCTGAAAATCATGACAGCCATCATCTTGGCAATGAGTGTGTATGGCATTGAGCATGCTGATAGGTGGCAGGGTGATATCCCTTGGATCACATTTGTTGTTTGGCTATTTTTTTGTAGCATGAACTGGTTTGTGAGCCGCCGCATTGTTGAGAGCTTAAATATGCATTATCAATCGCGGCAAAACTATAAAGAGCTTAAGGCGGCACAGCATGTGATGGGGGCCATGTCGGCGCAACAAACGCGTCAACATATTTCACGAGAGCTACACGACTCGCTGGGTCATAAACTCACCGCTTTGAGTATTCATCTTGATTTTGTAAAACGCACCGCGCCAAAGAGCGTGGCTGAAACCGTGAATACTTGCCATCAATTAAGCCAGCAAGCGCTGTCTGAAGTGCGAGATATAGTATCTACACAGCGCAGTGATAAACCTTTATTAAAACAGGCGCTAGAGGGCATATTTGCATTGACGCCAACACTGTCATGTAGTCTAGATGTTGAGGTAAAGGATACGCTTATTTCACAGCAGCACGCCTTATGTATCGTACGTTTTTGCCAAGAAATGGTCAGCAATACGCTAAAGCATACTCAGGCAAATCAGTTTCATTTTGAAGTTCACATTGTTAGTCAATCAAACAAACCTTATGTAATGGCCAAGGCATGGCACAATCAGCCTGAGTCCAGCCTCCCTAAAGCGGGAAATGGACTGTCTGGGTTAAAAGAGCGTATGGCGCAACATCACGGGCACTTTGAGCAGTTGATAGAAGGCAGTCGCTTAATCAGTGTGATCTCTTTGCCGCTTGAACAAGGAGGTGGACATTGATTTCCTGTTTGTTGGTTGAAGACCAGACGCTTGTGCGGCTAGGACTTGCAAACCTCTTAAATTTAAGTGATGAGATTGTGGTTGATGGCCAAGCTCAACATGGCGTAGAGGCTTTGCAACAACTTGAACACAGAGATTTTGATGTGGTGCTTTTAGACATGCGCATGCCTGAGTTGGATGGCTTAGGGGTCTTAACTGCCTTACAAAAACGTACCTGTCTTGCTCCGAAAGTGTTAATTATCACGACCTTTGAAGATTGCGACGTGCTGGTCGAAGCGATGGCTCTGGGCGCGAAGGGCTATGTACTGAAAAGCATCGAGCTCGAGGAACTCATTGATGCCATCAAGCTGGTGGTTGCTGGGGGAAAAGTACTGCAACCTGCACTGACGGATTATTTGCTGCAAAAGCAGATAGCCCCACAAGTGATATTGACAGCCAAAGAGCTTCAGGTATTAAAGTGCTTATCGTTAGGGATGGCAAATAAGTCCATTGCTCATGCGTTAAGTAACTCAGAGGGGACAATACGTAATCATGTGTCAAATATACTCGCCAAACTTGAAGTGAAAGATCGTACGCAAGCGGTATTAAAAGCGATAAGCAATGGTTTAGTCTAGTCTCCTACCATTATGAGAATGATTGCCTAGTCAGTGTTACATACCTTCTATTCATCTCATTTTATTCATTCGACTTGGTAATGAAAAATCATTAGTATTTTGATGAGTTAATTACAAGGAGAAAGTAATAATGGCGGAACAGGTGATCCCACTTAATATTAAAACCAAATGTTTATTCTCAGCACTCGCTGAGCATGTTTTCTTGTTTATAGGAATTTTGATGTTTTTCGCCTCAGGTGTACTGCTAATTTATGTAGGCTGGACTGATGATGAGGGTATCGTTTTCTTACCAGTTTTTGCGGGCTGTGTATTTACGTGTGTTAGCTTTTTTATAGTAAAGTTATCAGGTTTATCGAGCATCCGTTATTACTACAACAAAAAGCTCTGTGAACTCTGTGGTATTGATTTTCGTGCTGTGATCACGGATAAGCGGGAAGAAGTAAATTCGTATATTGAAGAAGTCGATGGACGTAAAATAGAGAAAGAAGAGGTCTTTTATTTCGTCGGTTTTAAATATCAGTATAAAGGGGAGCACAGCAGTGAGTTTGTGTTGGACAGCGAAACTTTATACAGCAAATTATCCGCAGGAGACAATCTACCAATCAAGGTGCTGCAAAGCCAGCCAGAGACTGCCTTTCCTGAGCTAGTGAAGCTTGGTAAAGCATACAGCTTGAAAGATGAAGAGTGTTATTAGCGCCAGTACTGAGCGTCTGAGATAAACATTAAAAAAGGTTAGGGCCACTTTATTCCCTAACCTTTTGTGTTTTAGGCAGCTCGTCTTATCTTTTTGGCAGCACGAGCTGAGGTAATGGCAGGTTTATTGGCGCTTTGCTTGTGTGGCGACCAGCTAAAAAGGCTTTCATACGGGCAAGCACTTCAGGTGAGCTGGTATACAAGTTATGTCCAGCATGATTGACTGTGATATGGGTGAGGTTGCTAAGACCCTTTACCGCTTGCGCTTGCGAGTCTGGATAGGTACGACCATCTAAGCTCCCAGAAAATAACAAAGTTGGGATAGGGGATTGCACTTCTGTTCTGAATTCATCGCCTAAATCGAGTTGCCTATCTAGCATGTTCAAGTGTGGCATAGGGAAGTTCAATTGCTCTGCCAGCAGTGAGGTAGGTGCTTGTTGCTTGACTTGTGCTAAGCGCTCAGCGGAGATCCCTGATGCAATATCCATTGCCAGTGGCATCAGTTTAAACGTGATGGGCTCATCGTTAAACATACCACGCTGAAGCACCGCATTTAATAGCTCAGTATTGCCATTATCTAACCCAAGATAAATATGCAGTAGTATTGCTAAGAAGTGATTAGGGTCCGCTATCATTTTACTGGCTAGTGTTTGCAGGTGATGAGTTTGAAAAAGCAGCTTGGTAACAGAACCATCTCTATTTTGTATGGCAAGCTGCATGGGCGTTTCATCTAATTTTGCATGTACTCGTTTGATCAGTGCAGGCAAGTTCGGTATGTCCGTTTTTAGTGCTTGTTGATCGATGACTGTTTGTAACTTTTTGAAATAAAGATCTGTTTGCGCTGGGAGCTTGACGGTTTGATCCAGCCCTTCCGCACTGGCCATGATCACTTTATCAATGTGCTTTGGCATCAGTTTCATGGCGGCCATGGCTAAGTGACTGCCATATGAAATGCCCCACAGTGTTACTGTATCAGCGTGTAAATGCTTACGTATATCATCTATATCTAGCGCGTTCTGAATGGTGTTATATCCATAAATATCAATACCTTGTGATTTCCATGACGCAAGACATTCGTTTGCAGCAGCGCGGTAGCTTTGGGTAATTTGCGCTGAGCTACTGGGTTTATCTAACGGGATTTTATAGTTTGATACGCAAGGTGCTGCCTGCTCAGAGAGGCCTGTGCCTCTTTGATCAAGGGCTATCACATCGCCAAATTCTCTGAGTGCTTGAAATAGCGGATAGCGTCGCCATTTGGCCGTGCCAATACCTGAACCACCGGGTCCTCCAGACAAATAAATGATAGGTGGGCTTGATAGTTCACCGGTGGCAGGAAAGCGCACATAGTTGATCCTAATTTTACGGCTTTTCGGATTTGCTCTATTTTCGGGTACCCATAAGTGACCTTCAACGGCATCCGTTGTTTCACCACTGTTTGCTTTGAATTGAATTTGTTTTTCGTTTTCATAAAGCTGCACAGTGGATGTTTGCTCATTAGCGGTGTTATAAAAGCTACAAGCCAATGTTAAAGTGGCTACTAAATGATGTGTAAATCGCATAAGATTGCTCCTGTATTGGTCTGTGCTTATTAAACGCAATAGACACTTTACTGGGTAGCAAACTTCTTTGAATGGCCCTAAATTAAAGGGCTACAGGTTGAACGGTAGTGGATCTTCGGTAAGTGGTATAAGGAAAAACAAGCGGTTGTGAATAGTCATTCTATATTTTATTTGGTGTTGCTATGGTTTGTGAGTGGCTTAGTCAATCTTGCTTATGGCGCTCAACAGCTGGTGCCTCTTTCTCGTAGTATGGAAGCGACAGTTTGTCCGTTCACCACTTCTTATCCTCCTGATTTTTTAAGCCCGCAATGTAAAACCACGCCATTATCAAAACTTGACCCGCAAAACCAAGCGATATGGGTGAAATTACAATTTGAGCGCACACCAAGGATGGATGAACTCGCGCCGCCATACGGGTTGTTTTTATTTGCTAAAGCGGCGTCTCGCGTTTACCTCAACGGGGTGTTCATCGGGCAAAATGGTCAGCCCGCTTTGGATAAATCAGAGCAAGCGGGAAAAATGGATGAGGTTTTGTATGTCCCTGAACACCTGTTAAAAGCGCAAAATACACTGGTTTTAGCCCTATCGGCTCAGCACAGTTTAATCACGCTCAATTATCCCATTCATTACTTTGGCATTGGCCAATTTGGCGATCCTAAGCAATATATTCAATCATTTAGCAGTCTTGGTCTGATCTTGGTTGGGGCTTTTTTACTTGGCGCTTTATATTTTTTGAGTATCAGTTTTGGACAGCAGGGAAGGCGAAATTTTAAATTATTTTCTGCGTTATGTTTGCTTGGTGCTATGCAGCTGAGCGTGGAGATGTCTCGCGGATTATTCAATTACGATTACCCTTGGCAAGACATCCGGTTACTTTTGGTGTCAGGGTTGTCGTTTTTATTTGGCATTGTTTTACTGGTTTATAGTTCGTTTAAAGTGGCAGGCAGCCGTGCTTGGCATTGGATTTATATTGGTGGTTTTTCATCTTTAACTATTTTTGCATTTGCACCCGGCTTTGATGTTAAAACCACTGCGGGCATATTTATTCCTTTGCTGATTAGCTTGCTGCAAATTGGAGTATTTTGGCGACAAAGTCGCGAACAATCGCTGTTAGTTTGGTTTGGCGTTCAGTGTGTGGTTGCTGTGACCATTTGTATTGCGACAGTCAGCTTTCATGAAATTATCTATTTTGTGATCATTGCCCTTTTGCTGGCTTACTTGTTTGTGCGCCAGGCAAGGGAGTATAACGCGCAACAAGTGCAGAATACACTTGATCAGACCCACATCGCAAAGCTGGAGTTTAAGCTTGCTCAGAATGTGCAAGAGAATACGCCGACTAAACTTGAATTGTCGGTGGCGGGTAAAACAGATTATGTCACGATGACGGATATCGTCTATTGCAAAGCGGCGGGTGATTATGTTGAGCTGTATATGAAAGGCGGTACTGAGAAGCTCTATTCCGGCACCCTAAAGCAGTTAGAGTCTATTTTGCCTTCAATTTTTGTGAAAACACACCGCTCATACCTAGTTAATTTAAACGAGGTCGTCACACTAGACGGGCCAAATAACCAGCATGTTTTATCGCTCAGTGGTGGTGAGTCTGTGCCCGTGAGCCGCCGCTTGGTGCCCAGTGTGCGGGCAACGCTCAAGGAGTCGGTAAGTTAGGCTAGCAATGCCATTGCTGAATGTATTAGTGCACGGAAGATTTTAAAAAGGGTGCTTATTTTAAAAAGGATATTTGTTTTGAGTATATTAAAAACCATATTTAAAGGTGTCGCTGCGCTTATTGTACTGAGCATAGTGGCACTTGCCACACTTGCTTTGTTTATATTTGCTGACTTTTCGACAACCCCACCAACGCCCAAGCAAGAAAAAAACTGGATTAATGACGTCACTCAATTAAACCCGATTAAAGTCGCCAAGGTGATTCAGCCTACCAGTATTGAGGAAGTGCAAAAAGCGATTACATCGAGTACTGGTGAGATTTCTATTGGTGGTGGTCGGTATAGCCAAGGTGGCCAAATAGGCAAAGAGAATAGCTTACACATAGACATGAGGGCGCTTAATCAGGTTGTTCATTTTGCACCAGAGCAGCAGCTAATCACGGTACAAAGCGGTATGCGGTGGCGGGATTTACAAGAAGTGATAGACCGAGAAAACTTATCAATCAAAATCATGCAGACGTATGCCAATTTTACGGTGGGCGGATCTCTAAGCGTCAATGTTCATGGTCGATATATGGGGGAAGGTCCTATCATTCGCTCTGTAAAGTCCATTAAGGTGGTATTGGCCGACGGTCGAGTCGTGACGGCTTCTGCCAAAGAAAATACAGAGATTTTTTATGGGGTGATTGGTGGCTACGGTGGACTAGGTGTGATTGTTGAGGCGACCCTTGAGTTGGTTAAAAATGTCAAAGTCGCCAGAGAAACCCAGGCAATGAACATTGCTGAATATAGCGCTTATTTTCAGCAAAACATTAAAAATGACAGTCGTGTGATTTTTCATAATGCTGATATTTACCCACCAAATTACACTCAAGTAAACAGTGTTAGTTGGCTAGCATCGGATAAACCACTGAGTGTCCAAACGCGTTTAATCCCCAAAGATACCAATTATTGGTGGCAACCTAAAGTTACTGAGTTTGTTGCTGATTATAAGTTTGGTAAGTGGCTACGCCAGTACTTGTTTGACCCAGTACAATATGCGTTTGAGGTGGTTCAATGGCGTAATTATGAGGCAAGCTATGATGTGAAAGAGCTTGAACCAAGTAGCCGAGCAAACACCACGTATGCATTGCGGGAGTACTTTGTGCCCGTTGCGCATTTTGACCGCTTTTCGGCAAAGATGGCGGATATATTTACACGCTATGAGGTGAATGTCCTCAATGTATCTGTTCGACATGCCTATGCGGACACTGGGTCTCTATTGGCATGGGCAAAAGAAGAGGTGTTTGCATTTGTTGTTTATTATCGACAGGGCACATCAAAGCATGCGCAGCAAGAGGTGCAAACTTGGAGTAGAGCTTTGGTTGACGCTGCTATTGAAGAGGGAGGCACTTATTATTTACCCTATCAATTGCATGCGACGACAGCGCAATTTCATTCAGCGTATCCAAATGCAGAGGCGTTTTTTGCACTTAAACATCGTCTCGACCCTAATAATCGCTTTAATAATCAGCTGTGGACACAGCATTACACCCCAAAGAGTGAGTGCTCTTTGCAAGCGATGTGCTGATTGATTTTCGCGACATATTTTGAGTGAGGCGAGTTGAGCATGCTCGCCTATCCATTTTCACGCTTAACACGTCAGGTGAATGAAAGGTGTCTAGGGTCAGGAGATTAGAGTAAGTTTTTACTTTTTAATTGTGACTCTAGTGCGGCTTCATTAAAGCCTCTGATCAAGCCATCAGAGACTAAAATAATGGGTAAAACTTCGCCCCCCAATGCTTCAAACTCTTTCAATGCTTCGGGGTTTTTCTCAATATCGACTTTGATAAATTCGATTTTTCGACTGACTAAATATTCGGTGGCTTTTTTACAAAACGGGCACCATTGTGTTGTATATAGCTTCACCTGTGTCTGTTCATTTATCCCGTACAATGCATAATCGCCTTTTTCTATTTGTTGGCTGGCGAAAATATTTTGCACAGCTTGCAAGCCATAAGTACCACCGAACCAGCCTAGTCCTAAAGTGACCACAAACAAGGCGAGGTATTTTATTATATTCATTAGGTTACCTACTTATAAATAAGTGAGCGATAACGACAGTTATCGCTCTAGGCCATACGTATTACGCACAATCACGCATGCACTGTGCTTTGATAGTGCGACAGTTATAACCCGGTGTACCACCCCATTGACATACATAAGCCTGGTAGCCACAGTAGTTTTCTAACGTACCAAAGCTTTTCCAGTTACAGCCATTAGTGTAATTAGCAAAATTGCTTGCTGATACAGCAAGCGAAGTACCCAGTCCCATTGCTGCGCCGATCACCGCCATTGCGATTTTTTTGTTCATGTTATTTCCTTTATCATTGTTTTAGTGAACGAAATTTGTTCACCTTGAGAAGGTAATGTTTTTGTGTATTTTTTGTCAATAAATAAGGTGGTGATTTAAATTCATATATATTCGAGATATATGGATCCTAGTTTTTTAAAGTGAAAAATGTGCATAATAAATTTAAGTTAATGACATTATTTATTTAAGGAACTAGTGAATTTATCAGGCTATTTTATTCACGTGTGGGCATGATGCATGTAAATGAGTGATAAGTTAGCTTATCACTCGGGTTAGGCTTATGCACAATCAATCATGCATTGTGCTTTAATAGTGCGGCAGTTATGTCCAGGGGTTCCTCCCCATTGGCAAACATAAGCTTGATAGCCACAGTATGCCTCTAAAGTGCCATGTACCTGCCAATTACAGCCATGTGTATAACCATGACCATTACTTGCAAGTACCGCTATAGAAGTACCTAATCCCATTGCAAGACCTACCACTGTGGTTGCTAATTTCTTGTTCATTGCATTTCCTTTATCATTGTATTTTTGGTTGAAAAATAATCTTCCTATATATCTAACCCTGCTATGTGTTTTTGTTCAATTCAAATTAGTCATTTCAAAAGTGAGAAATGTTCAGGTATTAACAATGTTCATAGTGATTTTGATTTTATGAATAATAATTAATCTGGCTCATTTTATTAAGATGATTAATAACTGGTGGAATACACGCCATACTTATCTAAGTTTATTGTTTTTAACAAAGTATGGTGCTTTTTGTATGTGGGTTACCATATTTATCATTTTTTACTTCAGAATTAAAATTCAACTTTTAAGAATAAAAATTCTTTTATTTTGGTTTTTTATTCCTTATGATGAAGCTCTGTGTGATTGTGATTTGTCAGTGCTAAAAAGGTAACTAGCTCGTGCGTACTACTGAACTTGTCGATGGTTTTCGTCAATCTACCCCTTATGTTAACGCTCACCGTGGTAAAACATTTGTTGTCATGCTTGGTGGGGAGGCCGTTGATCAGCCTGGCTATCGCAGCATTATTAACGATGTGGCCCTATTAACTAGTCTAGGCATTAAAATTGTGTTGGTGTTTGGGGCGAGGCCTCAATTTGATACAGCATTGGCCAATGCTGGGATCCACAGTGAATTTCATAACCAGATCCGCGTTACTGACAGTGATTCATTACAGATAATCAAGCAAGTCAGCGGTGCCATGCAGCTTGATATTACCGCAATGTTGTCCATGTCATTGAGCAGTACGCCAATGTCGGGCACATTATTGAATGTTGTCAGTGGTAATTTTGTGATTGCGCAGCCGATAGGTATCGATGAAGGTGTTGACTATCACCACTCTGGTCGCGTAAGGCGTATTGATGTTGAGGGCATTCGTCATCAGCTGGACAATAATAGTATTGTTTTACTTGGGCCTATTTCAGCCTCTGTGACAGGAGAGAGTTTCAACTTAACCGCAGAAGAGATAGCAACTCAAGTTGCCTTGCGTCTTGATGCAGACAAAATGCTCGGATTTTGTCACGAAGCGGGCATCTTAGATGAACATGGTGAAGCCGTCGCCGAATTAATGCCTAATGAAGCGGAGCAGTTGTTAGCCACAGAACACGGTGGCAACTCACCTTGTAAAAGCGCTGCGGTATTTTTGCATGCAGCGATTGATGCGTGTCGCGGAGGGGTGCACCGCTGCCACCTTGTTAGTTATCAAGAGGATGGTGCTTTGTTGCAAGAGCTGTTCTCTCTCGATGGGATAGGTACGCAGATAGCGCCGCAAAGCTCTGAGCAATTGCGTAGTGCAACCATTTCAGACATTAACGGCGTGTTGAATTTACTAAGGCCTCTGGAAGAACAAGGATATTTAGTTAGACGCTCTAGAGAACAGCTTGAGATGGAGATTGAGCAATTTACGGTCATTGAGCGAGATGGCGTGATCATTGCGTGCGCAGCACTTTATCCCTTTGCTGAAGAGCAGGTTGGAGAGTTTGCCAGCTTGGCGGTTCACCCCCAATATCGCGATGCGGACAGAGGCAGTTTTTTACTACGTACTGTCATTAATAAAGCTCGTCGCAAAGGCTATAAAGCTTTGTTTGCACTCACTACGCGCAGTATACATTGGTTTTTAGAGCAGGGCTTTGACTGTGCAAGCATTGAAGATTTACCCGCTAAGAAAAAGTCCCTGTACAACTATCAGCGGCGCTCTAAAGTTTTGAAGTTAGATTTGACTCGGTTACCAAAAAACCGAGAAAGGGTATGAAAAAGGGGCCTAGTTAGGCCCCTTTAATCGCAAAAATGCACACACTTGGTTTATTGTTCAATAAACATGTCTTCCATTTTTAACCCAGTGAGCTTTTTCAGTGAGTTAATTAGGTAATAAAGTGCAACGAAGAAAATCACCATGGTTGGCAGTACGATAACTGGATAACTCAATGCGGTCATGCGACCCAGTTCATTGTTATAGGCTTCGGTGCCTGCGGGGCTGACGACGATCATTTTTGCAAGTACATAGTTCAGTACTGATGATAAAAAGAATGAGCCTGCCAAAATATTTGATGCAACAATTTGCACTTTAGGCAATTTGTCTAAATTCCCTTTTTCTTTTAATGCTGAGTCAATTTTGGGGATGTCCATGACATTTTCATTAAACAGCATGGTTTTTAATAATGGGTATTTAGTATATTGGCTTACCACGATAGCAACCCCTATCACACCAGGGATCAAGGCTTCTTTGATAGCAATATATTTTGCATCTAGCTCGAGCAAACTGATACCGCCTGTTAATAACACAGACACGATCCCTAAACCGGATATAAAGTTAAACTTGCCTGTTTTTTTACGTTCCCACAAGCCAAAACCGACCGGGAAAGCTAAAGCGACAATGACACCAAGAGATGGGCCTAAATGTTCTTCTCCTGAAAATCGCGTTAGGATCACGACTGGGAGTATGATGTTAAATAGCATCTGACTAAAGAAGCCAGAAGGTTTATTGTCAGGTTCAGCCATTACAACCTCAAAAATAAATGCATTAATGGCCATGAGTGTACGGCAAGAGTGGGTTGCGCGGCAATCCCAATAATTGAATGTATTACTTTAATCATACTTTTTAAGCGTTTTGATGCTCACCCTATAAATGCCTAAGTGGCTGGTGTGCATAATGCGGGATATAATGGCCTTTAATACCGATGTGCTTGTGTTATCAATTCAAATAATGATAACCAATAAGCAAAAGAGAGCATTAAGAGAGTAAATAGATATGATCACTGATCAAGATGAAATAACGAGCTTAGCAGAATTAGAAGCATTTTTGCTGTTGGTAGAAAACGGCGGCCTAGGTTTAGAAAATGTCGAAGGGGTTGCATTAGCCACTCATAATAGTAATGGCCGTCCATTTGTTGCCGTGCTTGATGATAAACATCAATTGTTACTAGGACGTTGGGTAACCCAAGATGTATTTGAAAATGGCAAAGACTTGGTGCGAATGGGACCTAGAAAGCGTCATTGATTTCTGACTACTTTAGTGAGTTAACGTGCAATAAAAGAACACAGTATTGCGCGCTGACTCACTGTTAAACGATGTTTCAATATGCTGCATCACCCTATCAATTGAATTAAATTTGTCATACTTTTTTGGAACGCTTGTTTCGCTTGTGTCGTGATTGCAATTTGGCTTTGTTTTAAAATGTCTTGTTTTACATTTTGTGTCATAGTGTAGGCGAAGTCGGCATCTACGATTTTTTGATTAGCCGTGCTTAATTGCGTATGTTGATTGCTTTGATTGCGAAATATACTTTCAAGGGCATTCATCTTCGCACCTATGTCAGCTCTAAATTGCCCGACCTGCTTAAGTGCTGCATCAATGGCGGTGATAGATGCTTGCGCACCTGCTTGAGTATCCGCTGAGAGCTCTGCGATATTAAGGCTTTGCGCACTGGCATCTATGTCGTCAAAAATAACATAGCCATCTTCCCCAATAGCATCGTCTTTGGCCGTTATGAGCATAGGACCATCTTTGGCACTGGGCAATAAAGGCGCGGAAATACTGTCGGGCATAGAGTCCCAGCTAGCTCTTATTTCAAATGCACCGTTTGTGATTTCAGTAACACTGACGAGCAAGTGTTCTGTCACCTCATCAATAATGACTTCTTCGCGATAGTCTCCACCACCATGGCCATCACCTGAAAAAGTAAAATTCATGCCATTAATTTGCCGCATATTTGTGGCTGGAAAGTTATACCCACCACCGTCGAATAAAAGGCTGCTATCATACTTTTCGTGGCCGTGATAACCGTTTTGAGAAGTAAACAATTTGGCTTCTATATTGGCACTGTCGTGCGATAAGTCTTTGCCAATTAAATGTTGGCCTTGAGCATTAAAAAGTTGCAGGTCATCATTCGCGCCATAAGAGTCAAGATAAATTCTCACATTGGTAGAGCCTGCGGGGATCAATCCAAAGGAGCGATACCCTGAGGGTAATGTTGCTGATATTCCGTTACTAAAGGCTTCATTAAGTAATTGCACGTTATCTAATGGAGTGGGTTCAGGCTCTTCTTGTAAGCTTAATAACGGTTTTTTACCAAAAATCTCTGTATTCATGGCTACGCCATCAATGGCTTCAATGTTTTGCTGCATTTCCAGATTAATCGCTATTCTATCTTCGTCACTGTTACTGCCATTGGCAGCCTGCAAAGCCAGTACTCTCATGCGCTGTAGCAACTCAGTTACTTCAGAGAGGGCCGTATCGGCCACTTGACCATAGCTGATCCCGTCATTGATATTTCGTTGAGTTTGCTCTTTGACTAGGGCTTGCGTTGTTAAGCGATTACTTATTTGCAAACCTGCTGCATCGTCTTTGGCAGAGTTAATGCGCTTTCCTGTACTTAATTGCTCTGTGAGCGTTTCTTGTGCTTGTGCTGTTTTATGTGAAGACATTCGATGTCTGTTATAAAAGTGATTGATTGAAAGCATGTTTGTCCCAAAAGTCCGTTTTTAGGAACTAAGCAATATCTGTACCCTTATTTGGTAATTTAGGTAATCGCAATATAGGTTGGCTATTGTTGCGAATGATGACGTAATAAGTAGTTGTACTGTAAAGAGTGTTTAATTTTTGCGTATTAAGCGGCAGCTTTTTGTCAGATGCTGATTATTTAAAATTAATAAAATCATAATTTTGCCGTTATTTATCCAATAGGTAGCTGTTTAGGAAGGTGGGTTAATTATTGTCAAAACAATCTAAATGTCGGGTGAGTAGGGTAGCATGCTACCCTAATGTATTAGTTATTTTGCTTCTATAAAATCGATTAGATCTTGTTCCAACGATAGATCAAGTAGGTGCGATTTAGTGAAGCCTATACCTTGGCCTTGGTCCTGTGACGAGGCCATTCGAGTATGGGATTGCGTGTGATTTTGACTGAGCACTTTGATCTCATCCTCGCTGATCAGAACTTTATCACCAGCATTAAAATAAACGCCCTCAACATCATCGATTAATATCCCAGAGTAACCTAGTTTTCCTGGTAGCAGCGGTTCACCTGGTTGTGCTACTTCTTTACGAATAATGGAAGTGTCCTGTAAAGCTGCGACTTCAGAGAGACGGTATTTTAAATAATCATCAAGTTGTGAAATGGGTACGGATGGGTTTTCACGACCTGAGTATTTAAGCAGTGTGACCGTCGACTGTGGTTGCTCTACGGTGTTCGCAAGGCTTGGGTTGAGAGAGTCATTAGATCTAGATCTGAACTGGCCTGTTACATAAGTCCGACCACGGTTCTGCGTAATGTAGATCTGTAAGCGATGTAGTAAAATAGATGATTGCCCTTCATAATAACCGCAAAATGTCGTGTATATCCCGCGATCAGCCCTTTCCGGATCCGTAATGATGCGGCCAGAATTATCTAAGTTAGTCACGGCTGTACTCCCTGGTTTATGAGACCATTTACCATTACCATCTCTACGGTACCAGTGATAGTCTCTATTTGGTGCTAGTACTAAAGCCATGAGCGTTTTGGTACCGCTCGTGTCGGCTTTTTTACTTGCCCATTGAGAGCGGGGGACTGGCGTAAAACCATCTCTTCTAGCACCTTCCATGACACCTGCACAAGAGCGCCTGTTCGAATCAAAGCCTCTGTGTCCACTGGCATAGCCTGGTTGAGATTTTGCGTTGGTAGGTGAAGTGCGGTTTGCAGCATAGTTATAGCAGTTGTTATACCACTGGTGAGCATTCCCTGTGTTCCAATAACCAGCATTGTAAGCGGGAACAAAATGTTCCACTTTTGGGTATTCACCAAACCAATCTCCTGGCAGGCTAATAGTTTTAGTAGGACTTGCGTTTGTATTAAAACAGGCCAAAGCAAGCAGGGACAAAGTACATATTTTATTTGTTTTTTTCATGTTTATTTCCTTTTTGTTCCTTTTTTATAACAACACTAATTGAAAAGGTTGTAAACTGTTTGTTTATTGAACATTTCTTATTTTAGATTATGATTTTATTAAATTTATTTAATTCATGGGCTTAGGTGTTTTTTCGTTTGACTGGCTGAAAGAGTAGAAAGTATTTCATTAAAAAAATTTATGTTTAGAGCGATAGTACCTAAATTGAAATATATTATTCATTTATTGTTCAAACTCATTAAAAGCTCTATTCAACTAAAAATTTTCTCAATTGAGTAAAAATTGAGTAGAATGCCACGTTTGTACCTTGAGAAAGCACAGCTAATTATAAATTTTTTAATACTAAGGAGGTTAAGTGTCAGCAACTGATACAGCAAAAATGAATGGCGGTGGGGTGATATCATTCATTGAAAAAGCAGGTAAAAAAATTCCAGACCCTATCATTATTTTTATGTGGTTTATTGTTGGTGCGTTTGCGCTGACGGCTATGATCGGCGGGTTAACATTCGAAATCCAAGGTGCCGATGGCAGCCCAATCACGCATACCATCAAAAATATGACTGATGCTGAACATGTTGTTTGGTTTTTTGATAATGCATTACTGCAAAACTGGCTAGGTTTTGGCAATGGCATTTTAGGCGTGATCCTAATTGTTATGCTGGGTGTAGGTGTTGCAGAAAGCTCAGGGCTGTTTAATGCGATTATCAAAAAACTAGGTACTCGTCTAAAAGACACTTACTTAGCGCCAGCTTTGATTTTTTTGGGGATCATGAGTTCTATTGCGACTGACGCTGGTTATTTAATTTTAATCCCATTGGCAGGCTTACTCTATGCAGGGCTTGGAAAGAATCCATTAATTGGGATGGCGGCAGCATTTGCTGGTGTGTCAGCGGGTTTTAGTGCTAACTTGATCCCAGCTACGCCGGTTGATGTGATCATCGGTTTGAATGCGCAAATCTTTGCAGAGTCTCAAGGCGTGCCATTTGAGTCCTCTACAGGTGAGGCACTTACGCCAGCTACTATGCATTACTACTTTATTTTTGTTTCGACATTTATGTTGGTAGGTATTGGGGCATGGGTTACGAAAAAGTTTGTTGAGCCAAGATTTAAAAATGTACCTTATGAATTACCAGAGGGCATGGACCTATCAAACTTTGCTGTAACAGAAGAAGAGAAAAAAGGGTTAAGAGCGGCGTTTTGGGGCTTGTTGTTATCGCTTGGGCTTGTGGTTGCACTTGCTTTAGGGCCATTGGCACCATACGAAACGGCTTCAGGTAAAGTTGTCACACCTTATTTGAACAATGTAATCCTATTGATCACCTTAGTTTTTACCATTGTTGGTGCAGCATTTGGTGTGGCAACAGGTAAATTCAAGAGCTTGATGGATGTCGTACAAGCGATGATCGCGCAAATGAACACCATGGGTTATATCCTAGTGCTGACATTCTTTTGTTATAACTTTTTGGGTATTTTAGGGTATTCAGGTTTAGGCACTTATATTACCTATATTGGTGCAAGTGGCTTATCAGCACTTGGCTTACAAGAGTTCCCAATCCTACTGATTATCGGCTTTGTGATCACCACGGGTCTGATCAACTTGTTTGTTGGTGGGTTAACGTCTAAATGGATGTTACTTGGCCCTATTTTTGTTCCAATGTTGTATCAAGTAAACCCGGCGATGACGCCTGATCTGATTGCTGCGGCTTACCGTGTTGCAGACTCATCAACGAATATCATTACACCTATGATGACTTATGCTGGGGTTATTTTAGCCTTTATGCGTAAGTACAAGCCTGATTTGAGCTTTGGTGACGTGATCATGATGATGGTTCCTTATTCAGTGGCGTTTTTACTGTTTTGGACATCATTATTAGTTGGTTTCTTTGCATTTAATATCCCGCTAGGTTTCTAACCCTTTCTATTTTCAGTGCAGTGGCACCGCTACTGCACTGCTTTTCAATATAAATACTGATTTTTCTTATTTTAAGACGGTTAATCAGCTAGGCATTAATTAATCTAAATTTGTAAGTGGTAATGATTTGCGTTAGCATTTGTTCACGTTTAAGTTTAGGTATTTGATATGAGAAAAGAACGGCCAACTAATTTGGCGATACAGACAATGGCGCTACCTATTACAGCCTATGCGTCTATTTTGCATCGCGTCAGTGGTGTCATTGTATGGGCTGCTTTGGTTGTTTTATTGCCACTATTAATTTTTGCAATTCAATCGCAAGATAACTTCAATACGTTATCAGTCTTGTTCACTGAAAACTTTCTTGCACAGTTTATTGTGTGGGGATTGCTTACTGCGCTGGGCTACTATTGCCTAGGTACTGTGAAGCATATCATCCAAGAGTTTGGTTATTGTGAAGAACTGACAAGTGGCTGCATGATTTCCCGTGTCGCTATTGGTCTTGGCATTGTATTGAGTGTTGGAATTGGAGTGTGGATATGGCTATAACTGGAATTGCGCGCTCAGGGACTAAACAGTGGGTATTGCAGCGCTTTAGTAATGCTTTAATTGTTTTATATACGTTGATTTTGATAGGGCTTTTGGTAAATCAGCCTGTTACCGATCATCAAAGTTTGCTGGCTTTTATTGAGCCTATTTGGTTCAAAGTTGCAACCACCTTATGTGTCATTATTTTTTCTTTGAATGGCATGTTAGCTGGATGGCAAATTGCGGGTGACTATGTGAAAAGTGCAGGTGTATATAAGCTATTTAATACGCTTTGCGTTGTATTGAGTTTCACTATTATTGTTACTGGCATTAAGCTACTTTGGCTTTAAGCCTTAGTGAGAGTGCTCTTCTTCTAGTGAGAAGAGCAAATCTAATGCCGGTAATAATACACTGACGGCTAATAAAGCGGCGCACAATGCCCATGCATAATTGAGTTCGGTATGGGTTTTTATCAGCCCTGATACACAGGTGCTGAGCCAAAAAGTATTGATTAGCATAATGCTAAAGTTAGGCTTTAATGGTTTTGCACAGTATTTACAGGTCAATGGCTCTCGATTAAGCAATGCCAGCCTATCACTCAGCTTGAGCGGCTTGTTGCAACATGGACAAGTTCGAGTAGCAAAATCTTTAATCATACGCGTAGACTTGAATGAT
>NZ_AUXY01000103.1 GCF_001625695.1 Pseudoalteromonas luteoviolacea H33-S | reverse complement strand
AACTCTTTCTAATTCGAGTTAGGAAATTATGGCTTAAAGTTAGGCAAGGATCAGTGTGTATAACTTGACAGAGGGAGTCATACCAACGCCGCATTAAGGTGTGAGCAACGCTTGGCTATACTTGAGCGAAGCGAAACCGCCAAGCGTTGTGAATCACTCTTAAATGCCTTGTTAACCATCTTTTTTACTGAACACACTCGCTGCCATTACAGCCTCTAAGCTATACCTACGATAGAACTTAACAAAGCCGATATAAAAAACATAAGCTAGCGTAGCAAATGAACCAATATGCACTAACCCAATATTGAGTTGGCTTGCAAAAAAGTATGAATAGACTGCGCCCCAAAAAAGCACAATAAAAACAAACGAGACATTACGCGTTAGCCCGTATAGTGCCACGTAGTTTTGTAGTTTTCCCGAATGCCTTTCCGAATTTTCAAAGACAAAGTGATAAAGAAGCCTCAAATAATCCCCATCGATCCCGTTTTCTAACTTCATTTGTGAAGTGTCCACTTTGATATCTTCGCTTAGGATAGCTGTACATTTCTTAAAAGTAGCCTCTCGGAGCGGCTTTGGAAGTGACTTAGCTTGATTAAACATTTTGATTTTTAGAGTGTCTTTCAAGACTAACTTGAAGACTGAAATCGGTAAAATAAGAAGCCACAAAACTATACGACCAAGTTGCCCACCACATGTATCACTTGATAGGTAAGCTGCCGGCTTAACATCAAAAAGGAACTCGGACGGGTAGCCATTAGCATAGTTTGTAAATGCTTCAATTAATGCAGACGAGCCTATAGCCAACACATGGCCGAGTAAATACGAACAAATAACCGCAGGTATAAAACTCAGCAATTGACTTGCAGTAGAGTTACTGGTGTCTTCTAAACTCAATCTAGTGACTAGATCATCTACTCCGAATACGAATGTTACTATGTATAACAACACGGCTCCAGGGAGCATATAGCCTAAAAAATCGTAAAATGAGAAAGGGTTTTGTTTCACTTTCATTCCTTATAATTGCTACTGAAGTCGAGTAGATGGTTAACATTTTTATCTACGACAAATGTCGCATAACAACAGCATCATATCTGTCGCATAACAACAGCATCATATCTGCCGCATAACAACAGCTTTTCAGATACGCACTTTAATACCTTCAACCATAACAATAAGTTAATCAGATGTCACCAAGTTACAAATCGTTAAAGTACGACAATTGTCGTATAACAGTGATATGTGACAAATTCCGAATACTATTCAGATGCACATAAAAATAAGTTAAAGTTGAATTTGCTATGAAACCTCCCTTTTTATTTATGCTCCATGCGCATATAACAATGCTAAGGAATACCAGTAAAACCTTAGCTAAAATCAAGCTGGTATTTATTATGTTAAAACAGTGGAAAACTCATTATGTTATGAGCTACTTGAGCTACTTTGTTTGTGTTTTTACTGTAGATATATCATTTGGCAAATTTCGGCTCTGCCCTTGCCTGTAATTGATCGGCAATGTTCGCAGTCCACTCCCACTTATTTATCAGGTAGCCATAGGACTCTATCTGTTCCGCTGAGCTCCAGCTTTGTTCAAACATTTCTTTAAAATCGATAATGTCAGCAAAGTTTTCTTCATTAACATCATATTTTCCCCAATACTGACTAGTACCCACGCTTCCTCTTTCTATTTGTAGCCCTTCTAAGAAATGGTATTTAAAATCTTGCGCCGCATTCACCAATTTCTCATTACTGTTCAACGCCTCTTCTACAATCTCTTTTTGCGTTTGATTTAGGTGGCCTGTTGCAATGAGTTTCCCTGATGTATCTATAGAAAAACCCCAACTTAGGTGATCAAGCTGAGGGATCTCCTCGCGTAAAGACGCCAAAATCGACTCATACTGCTCCGCCATTCTATCAGCCGCTGCTGGCGTATCATGCAAATACAGTTTACTTGCCGAGTTTATGACTCTCTCAAGCAGCTCTCGATGCTCCTCATATCTTTTGGGCAGATCTAACCGACCACTTCGCGTGTAGATCAGAGTCACAAGTTTGCCATTGTCTGATTTACCTCGTAGCGCTTCTGCCTCAGAATTAATCGGCGTTGAATTCTTGAGTATAATCTGTTGGTCTTGCTCTGTAATTTTTTCTGGGCTTTGGGAAGTGTTTTGGAGCGTTTTATCGATAGCAGTATTACGTGCGTTTATTAACGCTCCAACACCTGAATTTATTTTCATGTCGTTTTCCTTACAACCATTTCTTTTATTATATCGACTGGATTAAATAAAAGTTAAATGCATTTTAATATCGACATTTATATATCGCTATAATATGCAAAAGTAGCTGCAAATCGACGTAAAAACGATTCTAAAATACTAACCCCAAAGCATATAAGGCTTTTCGGGCTTGCTCTACACTCTCAAATTGTATCGCCTCCATACCCACCGCCTTTGCGCCAGCAACGTTATGTGGCATATCATCGAGGAACACTGTTTCATTTGAGGCCAATTTATATTGCTCTAACAGCGCGTGATAAATCTCTGGTTGCGGTTTTAAAACACCTAAATCAGCAGAGATTATCTCACCATCAAAAAGGCCCCAAAAATCATAGGTTCGCTTTAAAAATTCTACCGTTTCGTGCACATTATCTGTCAGTGCATATACGCCATATCCCGCTTGCTTAACCTGTAAAATAAGATCTGTTGCTTGATAGAGTAGAATTTGCGTTTGCTTGATGTAGTAAAATAGGCGCTCTGTATCTTGTGCGCTAAATCCAAGTGCTTGTTGGTACTTTTGCTTAGTCTCGTACTCACCCAGCATGCCTTTATTGATATCTAGCCATATGTTAGAGCCAAACACGGACTGTACTAATTGCTCCTGAGATTGTGAATCAGGGAACGTCAGTCTAATAATTTCCGCAGGAGACCAACGAACAACAACGTTGCCTATATCAAAAACCACATTTTTAATCTGACTTAGTGCCATGTTTATTCCTTTATTTTACTTTTAAACCGCGCGTACGCCTTGGTATTCATAAACTCACTCATTGGACTTGTCGAGCTTTACTCAGCACAGGCAATAACAAATCTAGATTGAAACCTTGTTTAACAAAGACCAATTAAAATATATATGAAGTTTATATCTAAGAAATGAAAAGCGTAGTTTTAAAACTGAAAGTAGGTCAATTAAGACCTACGACAAGGGTTAAGGATATTTACAAACACAAGCAATGCTTGTTTTTTTCGTTAGCAGTCGTCTGAATAACACTGCCAAGAAACCTGGCACTTCACGGTTGGTAAGCAACCGATTGTTTCAAAAGTTTGTCCACCACCAACCTGAGGTGTCTGTTGATTATTAAGCGACTTTTTAGACGCGCTTAGGTTTTTTACTTTCTTTTTGCTTAATTTAAGTAACATTATAATTTCCTTTGGTTAGTTACATTCAACACAGACACGATATCAGGTTTTTTCATCCTTAAAAACCTTATTTATGTGAAATTTTATACTTTTTTGATCAAAAACATGGATTTATATTTCATTATTATGCCATTTTTTTGAATTTACTAATTAAATAATGTCTTTATTTTGAGCGGATTTAACACATCAGCATAAAATGGGAATAAATTTTCTCATTTCGTTACAAAACCAGTACGTTATTATTAGATAAAACTCACTAGAGTATTTTCTTATTTAAATACTTAATGATTAGATTTGATCGAGCAATAAGTGAGCTTTCACACGCACCTAAGTTATCGAAGAAGATGTAGCTGAGGATATAGAAATGTATATTTTGTCTGGGCGGGGGGTTTTTGAGCAAAAATATAGAGCTTAAGATTGCCTTAAGCTCTATATTAAAATGCGGTTATAGAGATAAATTATCTAAAATATCATCATCCACGTTGTTCGAAAGTGTTACTTTCAATTTCGGCGTTCTGGCCATTTCACGTTTAATTGCAAAATTAGCTTCTTCGTTACGCGCCCAGCTACGACGTGCAATACCATTGTTGACATCAAATAGCAGCATAGATTCTAGTCGACGTTCAGCATCGCTTGACCCATCTAACAACATACCAAAGCCACCATTGATAACTTCACCCCAGCCAACACCGCCGCCATTGTGAATTGAAACCCAAGTAGCGCCACGGAAACCATCGCCGATAACGTTGTGGATCGCCATATCAGCTGTAAAACGGCTGCCATCATAGATGTTAGATGTTTCACGGAATGGTGAATCAGTGCCAGATACATCGTGATGGTCACGACCAAGCACAACTGGACCAATTTCACCACGCTCAATAGCGTCATTAAATGCTTTGGCAATCTTGATACGGCCTTCGGCATCCGCATAAAGAATACGTGCTTGCGAGCCAACAACCAGCTTGTTTTCTTTTGCGTCTTTGATCCAAGTAATGTTGTCTTGCATCTGCTGCTGAATTTCTTCTGGAGATTCAGCCATGATCTCTTCGAGCACTTTTGCAGCAATTGCGTCAGTCTTGTCTAAATCTTCAGGTTTACCTGATGTACACACCCAACGGAATGGACCAAAGCCATAGTCAAAACACATTGGGCCTAAAATATCCTGAACATAAGACGGATATTTAAAGTCGATACCGTTTGCGGCCATCACATCGCCACCAGCGCGCGAAGACTCAAGTAAGAACGCGTTACCGTAATCGAAGAAGTAAGTGCCTTTAGCAGTATGCTTGTTAACAGCGTCTGCGTGGCGCTTAAGTGTCGCTTGTACTTTTTCTTTGAATACTTCTGGTTCTTCACGAATTAAGCGGTTTGACTCTTCATAGCTGATCCCAACTGGGTAGTAGCCGCCTGACCAAGGGTTATGAAGAGATGTTTGGTCAGAACCAAGGTGTACAAAAATATCTTCTGCTAGGAATGACTCCCATACATCAACGATGTTACCGATGAATGCAATAGACACCACCTCTTCGCCTGCTTGTGCTTTTTTAACACGTGCAACCAAATCAGGCATATTGTCGACTAATTCATCCACCCAACCTTGCTCGTGACGTTTAATCGCTGCTTTCGGGTTTACCTCTGCACATACAGTAATACAGTTAGCGATATTACCTGCTTTAGGCTGTGCACCACTCATGCCGCCAAGACCTGCGGTTAAGAAGATCTTGCCTTTTGGACTATCGCCCTTTTCAAGTACTTTACGGAATGCATTCATTACCGTAATAGTTGTACCGTGTACAATGCCCTGAGGACCAATGTACATGAAAGAACCCGCTGTCATCTGGCCGTACTGTGTTACACCCAGTGCGTTGAACTTTTCCCAATCATCTGGCTGAGAGTAGTTCGGGATCATCATACCGTTTGTTACGACAACGCGTGGTGCATCTTTTGATGACGGGAATAATCCCATCGGGTGGCCAGAGTACATGTGAAGTGTTTGGTCTTCTTCCATTTCACTTAAGTACTTCATCGCAAGTAAGTATTGTGCCCAGTTTTGGAATACTGCACCGTTACCACCATAAGTGATAAGCTCTTCTGGATGCTGTGCAACTGCCGGATCTAAGTTGTTGTCAATCATCAACATGATTGCCGCAGCTTGCTCGCATTTAGCTGGATAGTCTGAAATTGAACGCGCCTTAAGCTCATAATTAGGCTTAAAGCGGTACATATAAATACGACCGAAATCTTTTAGCTCTAGTGCAAATTCAGTAGCGAGTTCATTGTGCCACTCTTTTGGGAAGTAACGCAGCGCGTTTCTAACTGCTAGCTGCTTTTCTTCTGGGCTTAAAATGTCTTTACGCTTTGGCGCACGGTTTGCCCCTGCCGGATATGGCTTTGCTTCAGGCAATACGCTAGGGATACCCTGCTTTATTTGTTCTTGAAAATTCATGTCGGATTTCCTTAGTTCACTGTAACCGTAAATGCTTGTGACTTAACAAACTCAACCATGGCATCGATGTCTGGCTTAAGTAGTCTGTCTTCTTCAAGTTTCGCGACCTTTGTACGGATCAAGGCGTGATTCTGTTCAATAATATCTGAACATGTATTCGGACGTCTAAAATCAACCGCTTGCGCTGCATACATCAACTCAATTGCAAAAATCTTTTCAAGGTTCCCTAAGATTTGGTTGAACTTACGACCTGAAATACTGCCCATTGATACGTGGTCTTCTTGACCCATCGATGTCGGTACACTGTCAGCAGACGGTGGGAAACACAGAGATTTGTTTTCTGTTACCAAGGCCGCAGTCGTATACTGAGGGATCATCATACCTGAGTTTAGACCACCTGATGTGGTTAGAAGTCGAGGCAGTCCGTGTAAGCCTTCAAGTAATAAATAACAACGACGATCAGAGATGTTACCAAGCTCAGCGGCTGCAATTGACGCGTAATCAAGTACCATTGCTAAAGGCTGGCCGTGGAAGCTACCACCAGAGATGGCTTCTTCTTCACTGATAACAATTGGGTTGTCTGTCACTGAGTTCATTTCTGTCTCAGCAAGCTCTTTTAAATGGTTAAATGCGTTGCGCGATGCGCCGTGCACCTGCGGGATACATCTAAGTGAATATGGGTCTTGAACGCGATCACACTCTTCGTGATCAGCCATATTCTGTGAATCTTTGAATAAACGGCGCATGCGTTTTGCAACTGCAATGTTACCTTCAAATGCACGGATAGCATGTAGCTCTTCACGGAATGGCTGCTCACTGCCCTGCATGCCTTCAATACTCATCGCACCGGCTACATCAGCAAGGTCTAATAAGTAACGCATTTTAGTCAAACCAGTAATGGCATGAGATAAGATGAACTGTGTACCATTGATAAGCGCAAGTCCTTCTTTTGAGTCAAGATCCATAGCTTCTAAATTGTTATCTGCAAGTACTTTAGCTGCTGGTTGGATCTCATCACCTACCCAGAACTCACCTTCACCTAATAAAGGTAAGAATAAGTGAGAAAGCGGCGCAAGATCACCTGATGCGCCTACAGAGCCTTGCTCTGGCACAACTGGGATAATGTCTAGTTCAATAAACTTAAGCATACGCTCAACCACTTCTAGGCGAATGCCTGAAAAGCCTTGGCTAAGTGCGTGTACTTTAGTGATAAGCATTAGCTTAGAGATAGGCTTCGCAATTGGGTTACCCACACCAACGGCATGCGTTATTAGTAGGTTCTTTTGCAGAAGTTTGGTCTCTTCAGGGGAAACTTGCGTGTCGCACAGCGGACCAAAACCAGTATTGATACCATATACTGCTTTATCAGACGCTGCCATCTTGTCTACTCGTTGGCGGCTTTTGTTAATTTTATCTAATGCTTCCTGACAAAGCTCTGCTTCAATACTGCCATCGGCTATGCCGTTTACAATATCAAGGTTCAGACGATCTACACCATATCTAAACGTCATCTTATTCTCCTAAATATATGCTTTTCCTAAGCAACTATGTGCTTGATGGCGCAATTTTAACGCTGTAATGATGTTTTATAAATTATAGATAATCGTAATTCATTCCGATTTTATCAAACTTAATGGTGTTACCTTGGCAAACTTTCCACTAAAATAACGCCAGTTTTAAATTCCAACCACTTTTTAGCCAGTTAGTGCGCTGCTTTTAGGAGAAAACCTATGCAAGTTCATGACGTTGACCTACGACTATTGAGGATTTTTGTGGCCATAGTCGAATCTGGAGGCCTATCCGCCGCAGAATCTCGCTTAAACATTGGCCGCTCTACCATTAGTTCACACTTATCGGACTTAGAAGTAAGGCTTGGGATAAAGCTGTGCAAACGCGGTCGAGGCGGCTTTGAACTCACAGAGCCCGGTCGTATTACATACCAAGCCTCTCTTGAACTTTTACAACAGTGTGAGGCATTTGCAACAACGGTTGCGAGCTCTAAGAATGAATTATCTGGGCGTGTAACCATTGCAGTAATCGACACCATGGCCAGCGATCCCCGGTGTGGAATAGCAAATGCCATCGCGTCATTGAAAACACAAAGCGACAATATTCAATTTGATATCAATGTATGTGAAGCAAAAGAGGTTGAGACCTCGGTGATTAACGGGCGTTCTCTCGTAGGATTAGGCGTCAGCCGGCATCATTTGCGTGGCCTTGAGTATATTCCCCTTTATGATGAAAAAAACTTTCTATATTGTGCCAAAGATAACCCTCTATTTGACTGCAAGCCATCGCAGGTCAATAAACTGCTTAAAAGTGCAGAAGTTGTCTCAAGTAACTATATGCGAGATAAAGAGGTCAGAAATGATGGGCTAAATTATATGAATACTGCCATTGCTTATCATGATGAGGGGATTGCACATTTAATTTTATCTGGTGCATTTATTGGTTACTTACCCGAGCACTACGCCAGTTACTGGGTTGATAAAGGCATTTTAAAAGCCATATTACCGCAAAAATATGCGTATACCATTCCGGTTTCATTGATCACCGCCAAAAACAATTCGGCCTCTCCTCTTGCGAATGCCATCATCAACGAATTAAAACGCAGTCACACAATTACGTAATCATTTAATGCCTCTGATCTATTACATCCGTCAATCTGCTTCAATGGCTTGTCTATTTTAAGACAAGCCATTGACATTGATGATTAAAAACAACATCGAATCCAAACTCACCATCGACTAAAATACACATGTCGCAACGTTCATGCTGTGCGTACACCAGCTTTCAAGCTGCATGCTCCCTATACCTATCAATAAACGTCAAACTACACACATATCGCTGTAATTATAAAAATTAAATTCCGATTCCCCTGCACAGCCCTAATACCTAAAAGTGCACCATGAAAAGCAGCCGCTCTATGCGGTAATTTTTTTGTGAGGATTCTGTCATTAAAAGCTCAGAATTCATTCACTTTAAAGTGTTGAAAAGATAAGAGTTAAAATTAAATTTGAATATATAATAGTCAACTCAGCCAATAGGTTTAGTTAATTTTGAGTCTAAATCTTTAGAAAAAATAATGGTTGAAATCTGAAAGTTAAAGTTTAATACAACCAACATATTTAAGGATAAAAAATGAAGTTAATTAAAAAGAGCATTAAAAGCCTATCTAACAACAAGGCAATTATAAATGATGCAACACCACATATTGCTGGCGGTGTAAATATAGAAAACCAAGATCCTGTGAAGTTCCGCCCTCCGTATTCAGTGTTAGAGCCGGAGTGCCTCACACACCCGAAGTTTTGTTAAACCTAGAAATCAGTTTTGTGTAACTGCTGTTTAGTTAGCTGTTATCGAGTCCTACCTCAGTTCAATTATAAAACTGCTCAGCACCTGATGTCAGTTTTAGGTAGGCTTGTCTATTTTAACTGGCATCTTTACAGAAAGGTTTAAGACCGTCGATAGTGACTATTTTTCGCGTTTTTATGACTGTTCACTTCAAGTTCAAACTCGCGCCTTCGGTTTTAATTCTGTTTACACACACTGATTTTATATGTACTGCTGTTTGTAAAAAGTGTCTGCAAAAAAATATGGCCTTCAAGTTATGAAGGCCGTTAAACGCCCACTTTGTTATTGGTTATAACTTTGAATAGTGTTCGTTAAGTGTGACGTTACTTCTGGGAATAAAAAAATGTCATGTCCACCAGCAATCACTTCTAATTCATTGTCAATATGATGCTTATCTAACGCGTTTTTATAATCAAGTGTTAACTGAGGCTTGGTAATATCATCTTGCTGTCCAACCAGCAATGTTATTTTGGTAGATTTTGGTATGTGTTTTGCCAATTCAACCGGAGATGTGACATCAATATCTCCCTTAAATTGACGCCAGCCACGCGTGTCAGATATGTATTTTCTCCATTCATTAATGTCACACGGACAAGACACGATATAGGCATGGTCAATTAACCTAGGGAATTGGGCGACAATTTTTGCGGTAATTGCGCCGCCACCTGAATGACCAGCAACAATTAATTTATCTGCATTATGCCGAGCTTTTAATGCACTGATTGCTTGTGCAATTTGCTCTACTCGATCGTCACTATAATTCTCACCATTTGTTTGGCCTCGCTCTCCATCAGACGTTTGGTTCATGGCATCTGTATAGCCTGGCCTTAAAAGGCCCACGGCAACCAGGTTGTCTACTTTTTTAGCAAGTATTGAGGCAAAAAAGTATTGATAGCTTGGGCCAGAAAACGGTGAATCTCCATGTAAAGAAACTAAAAGAATCGGTGATTTGGTCAATTTATCACTTTTATATGTTTGTATCTTTGTGCAAGTGCCATTTACATTCACTTGCTCATGATTATTCTTGCAACTGGCAAATACCGCTCCAGAGTATAAAGCCATGAAACATATAAAGCCTTTGGCTATATTCATGATTGTTCCTTATTATTTTTATGAATCATCCGAGCTCTAAGCTAGACAAAATCTATTTTATTTTCATTGACACAGTCAGCATTACAATTAATAACTAACTGTGGACTTTATAGTAAAACAAAAAAGAGACATTAAGGATGAAAAAAGTAATAAATACGATATTTTTATGGGCATCAACTTTATCTAGCCTATTACCAATAACTGCATATGCTTCTGGTGTTGTATATGACAAGGCTTTATACCAACAAGTAATAAAACAAACACCGCAGGCAGTTCAGCTATATAAAAACTTACTCAGTTTGCCAAATGACACACACAACCAAGAAGACATAAAAAAGCTCTCTTCATGGCTGATCCATGCATTCAATCAACGTGGGTTTGAATCTCACACCTTGGACATGTCAGGCAGCCCACTTGTATACGCAGAGCGCATCAACCCAAACGCAAAGAAAACCGTTTTAGTTTACTTACAAGCTGACGGTCAACCGGTCGACCCAAAAGCATGGCAGCAACCAAATCCATATCAAGCTGTACTAAAAAAACAGCAGAATGACGGTCGCTGGCAAGTTGTACCTTGGTCATACCTAACTCAGAGTATGGACCCTGATTTGAGGATCTTCGCTCGATCAGCAGCCGACTCTAAAGGCCCTATTGCACAATTTTTAGTTGCATTAGATTTGATACAACAGCAAGGCCCTTTAAATTACAACCTAAAAGTTATCATGGATACGGAAGAAGAGATTGGCTCCCCCAATTTGCCAGCTGCTATCATTCGCCATAAACAAAAGCTAAAAGCGGATATGTTGTTGATATTTGATGGACCGCCACATTACTCGAATCAGCCCACTGTCACACTCGGTGCTCGAGGGATCGCAACAGTTCAACTGACAACATACGGACCTTACAAACCACAACACAGTGGGCATTATGGCAATTATGCGCCAAACCCTGCACTCCATCTATCGCAAATTTTAGGTTCTATGAAATCACAAGACGGACGCGTGCTCATACCCAACTTCTACGAAGGGAGTACTATCAGTGCTGATCTAAGAGAGTTATTAAGTAAAGTGCCTGACGATGAACAGCAATTAAAACAAAAACTAGGGTTCTCTGTTCACGATAAGGTTGGAAATACGCTACAAGAGTCTATTCAGTTCCCTTCTTTGAATATTCGAGGACTACAGAGTGGCTGGGTAGAGCAACAGGCTAGAACCATAGTTCCCGATAAAGCAATCGCAGAGATTGATATCCGACTTGTAAAAGAGTCCAACCCACAGCGCTTAATCTCGCTCATTAGAAACCATATTGAATCTTTAGGTTACTACGTCATTGACCGTGTACCTACACACAAAGAGCGCATGGCACATCCATACATTGTGACAATGAAATCAAAGCCTGTCTACGGCGCATTCCGCAGTGAACCAAACTCCCTTGCCGGTAAGATGGCCATACAGGGATTGACCAAGTTCTATGGAGAAAGACCCATTGTGCTTCGTTCAGGAGGAGGATCAATCCCAATCGCACCTATTATAGATACTTTAAAAATCCCTGCGGCCATTGTGCCTAGCGTAAATGCTGATAACAACCAACACAGCCCGAATGAAAATTTACGTGTAGGTAACTTCATCGAAGGTATCGCCATTATCGCCTCTGTTCTAAATCAGCCTTTATAACAAAAAGGAGCCAGCTTAATTGCTGGCGCTTATACATCATTGCGCGCTATTTGCGCGCATGCCCCTAACTCGCTTAATGCCAAAAAGAACGATAGTAATAAAAACAGAGTACATCACTAACTTACCGGACAAGGATTCAGATGGTAGCCCAGCAAACAACCTAAGGTAATCGTTCACTAGCAACATGCCTAAACCTACAGTGATGCTAACTAGCTTAAAACACCAGTAAACATGACCTTGAACTGTCATGATAGACAGCAGGAGTACAATCAATGAGGCATAAAATGCGAGGACAGACATGGCGCCTGGAACCAAGCTTGGTAGAAGTAAAAATAACGAACTAGCTAGTAGCAGACACCTATAAATATTTAATACCTTACTTTTCATCATCAACTTCCATTATGAATAAGTTTTTCTGACTCATATTAAGTGCGACGGGCTTACTTGCCATCAATGGCAATTTTCCCTGCCAGACCAATTAAAATTACCCCAGAAACGCCCTCAAGTACCCGCGTGTAACGCTTGCTGCTCTGTCGACCAAACACCCAACTCCCGGCCAGGGCATAAATAATATTGCAAAAAGTCGCTAAACCACTGAATATCAGACCATAGATAAGTAAGTTTTGGGTTGCCGTTTCGCTATTTGGATTTATGAATTGTGGTAAAAAGGATAAGAAAAACAAAGCAACTTTGGGGTTTAAGACACTGACAATGAATCCTTGCAGCAAAACATTGCTCTCGCGCTCGTTCTTTGTCTCCAAGTTTATACTAGATTTACCTTGGTACATTGAAATTAAAGCTTTCACACCTAAATAGCATAAGTACACAGCACCTAAAATCTTTATTAGGTTGAACAATACAGCCGAGCTTAAAATAATTGCCGACAAGCCCAAACAAGCCGCTGCTGTATGAAACGCATAGCCAAAGCCTAATCCAGCTGCTGCTTTAAAACCATCTATGACTTTGCCCTTCATAGTGTTTGAGACAATATAGATCACATCTGGACCTGGGATCAGGTTAATCGCCAAGCAAGCGATGATAAAGACATATAAAGAATTAAACTCCATTCACTACTCCTTTAGTTTTTAGTCGACTAATATTCTAACTTGAAAAGTCAAAAGCCTTTAGAATATATAATAGCAAGTTTAATAGGGATGACTAATCATAAAAATGTAAAAAATGAGTCAGTTGATTAAAACCTCTATCCATGATTATATGAAATCGATTTTCAATCATACTACTCCATACCATTAAGAGATTTTATGTATTATCGAATTTTAGCGCCTCTTCTAATTATAACTATATCAGGCCAGACTGAAGCGCTCCCACAGAATAAAAAATCGAGTGAGCTCGAAGCAATACAGATCCTCCGACATTCAGAGAACTTGAATCAAGAAATTGCAAACCCTCGTGATATCACCTTAACGAACAACCGCACACTGTTGATCGCCAGCGGAGACAGTAATTCGCTGTCTGTTTTTGGAGAAAATCGTGACAGTCAATTCAGTTATTTACAGAGTTTCTCTAGTTCGAAATATCCGACCTTAGCACTCGAAGGTGCATCAGATGTAACATACATAGAACAAAATGACGTTGCCATCGTTTCCTCGTTTTACAGTGGATCGCTCACATCATTTAAACGTAATAAAAGTGGATACTTTGAGCATGTGCAAACGTTGAGCAATGATATTAATATTAAGCAAGCTTTTTCTGATTATGAAAAAGTAAAACATAAAGATACGCTAAGCTTACTCGGTGCATGGAGCACGCACTTTTCTGAGCAAAATAATACCTTGTATGTTGCTAGCTACCTAAGTAATGCAGTATCAGTTTTTAACATTGATCGCGCAGGAGTGCTCTCCCCTCATGGCCTGCTACTGCCGAAAATAAATTGGGGAAGGCCAACTTCCATAAGTCAGTCTGGCGACGCAAATTGGCTGTACGTAAATGGCTTTGAAGAAAGTAAAGTGTCAGTATTGAAAAAGGACACAGATGGCAAATATGGGTTAGCTCAAACACTAGCTCACGGCACAAACAACATTGATGCGATGCAAAACCCACAGCAAATATTAATCAGTCCTAATAATCAATTTTTATTCGTTGCCGCATCCAAAAGCAATAACATTAACGTATTCAAGAAAAACAACTCAGATACATTTGTGCACCACCAAACCCTCTCAAGTCCAGCACCAACAAGCTTAAGCGGTGCATGCTGTATCGCATTTTCAAGCAAGCAGAATATGCTGTTTGCTGCAGGTGAAGCCGGCGAAGGCATTTTAGTCTATGGACTGTCTCCATCAAGTGGGAAATTGTCTTTAAAGAGACATATTAAGCAGTTCAAAAATAATAAAATAAGTGGTGTTTCGGTTTTAAGCTTGTCAGCAGATGAACGTACACTGTATGCCGGTACAGGCAAAAATAATGAAGTGTACATTATTAAACTCTAGCAATATAAACGCCATTAAAATTCACTAATAGTTAGTTAGTTGGAGTATCCAATGCAAGGTATACTCCTGTGTCTAGCCAAGAACGTGTTATTTATTAACACGTAAAGTTTCATGATAAACCCAGCTCAACCTGCCAACATCAATTGGTACATCTAGATTTTCAGCGGCATCATAAATTTGGTCTATCTGCTGATTTTCAAATTCCCTTTGAATCGAAGATAAGTTTATTTTCATCCACGTCTCCACAGAGTCCGACTTTTCAAACAAAGCCGGATTATCTTCAATTGTGTCATTGATTTGTTTCCAAATATCAGACTGTATCTGAGGAGGTGTTTCATGAATATGCTCAATGACATCCTGCATCCAGCCAACACCTTGCTTCTCATAAGCATCTATCAAATTACTGTATACTTCTCTTCGCTCTGATTCGGTTTCCATCTTGTCTGTAAATAAAACATGACCGCCATGCGAGCTCTCATACCCACTGGTATATTCCTCTAGGTCAACAAGCTTACTGACATAAGAAAAAATATTGTTTTCACTGCTCTTATCAGCCTCATCCAGCATCGCAACAAATGATGTCCTATCATTATTTTTGACATGGCTTGCCATATCAAGAATCCCTTTACTTTGCTCCCGAGTACTTTCTTTTAAATGCTGGTTAATAGAGGTCATTTCGCCTTGTGAATATCGGTTTTTAGACAATAAATCCACATACTGGTGTGTGAGTTTTGAAAAGTGTAGACTTTCCATCGCGAGCTGCTTGTAATCGGCAACTTCTGAGAATGGTCTAAACAAAGTGTTGCTGTGGTCAAACTCGTCATCTAAAAAGACAAACATTTTAATATTTTCTTCTTCCTGCTCAGAAAGCGCAGCAAGTGTACTGACTGTATCTTGGATCTCTTCTTCCGTCATTGAGTTAAGTAACGATATCAGTTCCTGAGATTTTTCTTTATTGATCCCAGCCCCCATAAATGCGTCCAATCGAAACGACTTAGCTAAAACGCCCACAAATTGCTCAAGTGTTTCATCATCCATTTTATCCATAAGTGAAAGAAGCTCTTTCGAGGGAATATGTGTTCGAAGCAAGTCCTTTTGCTCGGTACTCAGTCTATCTTCATGGGTCAAGTAAGCGTCAATATCTTCTAATTCAGTGAGATCACCATAGCGGTATTGAGGTACGTTATTAGCATCAGGGTTGGACATATTAATAATGTGTACTTTGTGCTTTTTCGCGCGCATGTAAGGGTCATATAACTCAGGTTGCGGCTCTGGATAACGCGGCGCGTAAACTTTTGCAATTTGCTCTTGTTCCAGCTTCTCAGACTTTTCAATTCGAGTATTTGTTGCCAACGACTTCGAGTCAGCCAAATTTATATTTAGAGCGGATTTGATGTGCATTGTGATCTCCTTATGCTCACTCGCTAAAAGACTATCGGCATTTCTGATAATTTCTTTAGTATTTAATTAAGCGATAAAGTTTCTATATAGAGAATATCAAGATTAATATGGGTAGTGATACTTTTGAGATAAAGAAACAACAGCTCGATTTATTTTAATTACAGATTCAAAAAAGTGACCTTAAACTTTCGTTCACCCTCTTATTTATATCAAAATAGCCCTGCTAAAAGATAACGCAACGGTTAACTTAATGTTGATTTTCTGGGGTTTTACAAGCTCTTTTCTAAAGCACCATGGCGTAAAAAATTAAACAAAAGATTTAATGTACATCACTAAAAACTAAAATAAGGAAAGTTCATGAAATAAATAAGAAAAAATTGAAAAACCTTAGTCAACAAAAAGAACTTGCGAATGTGCAAACACCCATTATCGCAGGTGGCTTTTGGAGAACAATTGGTTGTGCACCAAATACATATAATGATGGCACTTGCCCATCAAATTTGCCTTATGAAACTGGCTGCGCTTGCCCTACTACACACCCTATTCACTGTGCATAAATAGAAGTAAAAGTTAAATAGTATAAAATTAATCGCGCAATAGACAACACACAAGTGCGCGATTTTACTTTTTAAGCTCAAAACCAATAGGCCCAATATTTTCAATATAAAAAGGTGTTGAAGGTTCTTAATTAAGCGGATTAAATTTATTGGTGCTGTTGAGTATTAACAAGCACATCAGTGACACAATCAGCTATTGCTCGACGAGAGACACTCTTCATACATTGCTGTAACTTTGGATGTATCAATTCATAAGATGCTATCGGCAAGTTATCAACTCGCCTAATGCACTTCTCCACAACATACTGTCCGTATATATTCATAGGGAGTGGCGGAAAGTCATATACTTCGTCGATTATTTCATGCATATTAAAGGCAATAATGTCTGCGGGATTGGTCATTTCTGATTGTGCTAAAACTTGTTTTGGTGACAATCTTGCCAAGAGCACTTGCTTAGGCTGGCCCAGTGATTTTTGCTCCAATGTTGAAGCCGCAATTTCATGTAAAGACATACAAGCAGCTAAAGGATGACTGGTGTTTGCATAGGCCATCATTCCCCAACAAAATAAAACCACGCCAAAACCGACTCTTAGCATAAACCCTTTCCTTTTATAAACGCATTAAAACAAATGGCAAAACAAGATTAAATATCTCAGCAACTATCTTATCTAATTGCTTAATAACATTTTAGACAATATCACAGCCCAATGATTTTTTTTAAAAAATAAAATCAGAACCTTAGAATTAAACTGGATATTATAAAACTCATAACTTAGGAAAATAGGTATAACAACGCACTAAGTGTCACATATCCATATTTCCTAAGTGTTTTAACTAACACTTCTTCAGAATATACACTCACACTGTATTTAACAGGCAGAGTGCGGTGTTTTTTAGATACGCAACACATTCTTAAGTACCCTAATATCTCATAAAACCAACAATAAAAACCCTGCGCCTCCTCGTTTGGCTTTTCAGTCGATTTAAGTGCTTAAACTGAAGAAATGACCAGTAAACACACACTGATTACGGTTCTTCTAGAAATTTTAAATATATCAATCAGATAGTTACCTGTTTGAATTTTATATCTAACATCGGTATTCTGATGGCGTTTCATTCAATAATAAAAACAAAACAAGTGAAATAGAGGCTCTATGACAAAGCAATATTGGGTTGGTGAATTTTATGTCGACTTATCCAGAAATCAGATCACACAAAATCAACAGCCGCAAGTTGTCGCGCCTAAAGCGTTATCCGTACTGACTTACTTGGCGCAGAAACAAGGCGAAGTGGTCAGCCAGGAGGTTCTGCTATCAAAAGTTTGGCCTGAAACCGTGGTTTCACCTAATAGTTTGCAACGCTGCATTGCACAACTTCGCAAAGCCCTAGGTGATGATGGCAAAGAACAAATCTATATCAAGACACATTCAAAACAAGGTTATAGTTTAGAGTGTCAGGTTAAATGGCTCAGTGATTCAGAGCAAGTTCCTGTTCAAGTAGACACGGACTCCTCAAAGCATCATGTCGCGCCTGCTAACCACGAGCATGCCTCTCCTAACGCTGTCGTATATTTGAACAAAAAGAGACTACTACTTTTTATCCTTATCATACTATGCAGCTTCGTTGGAGTTCACTTTGCAACACAAGATGAACCTCAACTATTTTCCGTAGGTGAAATTCGGGCTCTAACAGCCTCTGACGGTAAAGAATTTGCAAGTATCTACTCGCCAGATGGCAACTATATTATGTTTCATCGATTTTCAGAGGAAGAATGCGTTAATAATATTTGGGCTAAAAACTTAACAACCAAGCAAGAGCACAAACTGACAGAGCATATAGACAGTTATGGAAGCCATAGTTTTTCACCAGATGGCAAAGAGCTCGTGTTTATTCGCACCATGAACTGTGAGAAACCCGTGGTACAAAAAAAGTGCTATCAGCTAATGAGTATGGAGTTTGCTGAAGCACTAAAAGCACCGCAACCTATGAACATTTTGTTAGAGTGCAAAAACTCAGAGATCAGATCACCTCATTGGTTGAACAACAACAATATCGCCCTGTTGCAGCGAGAGTCTACTCAATGGCAGCTAATAAGCTATTCTCCTGATAAAAATGAAAGCCGTATTATTCATAACGTCACCGATGGGAATATTATCTACTACGATTACTCGCCAAAAGACGACTTATTTGCGGTTATCAGCATCCATGCAGATAGCCAGCATTATATAGAAACCCTCACTTCGAGCGGCGAATTACTTTCAAGTAACCCAATTATATTTACCCCAGAGGCACGCCGGCATATTAATGTGTATGCCAACTTCTCACCAATTAAAGATCATCTTATTTTTAGTACAGGGCGACAGTTTTTCACCCTCTCTTTTGATGGCACGGTGCGCAATGTGAGTATGCCACTAGATCAACCGGCCTTCTCCCCTAGTTTTCACCCGGATGGCAGCAAAGCGCTGGTCATAAAAGGGACTTTTGATTTCGATATTGCTGCAATTCCATTCACAGAGTTGTCTAAAGCACACAATAAATTAGATGACTATATAGTTGCGCGCTCAACGATGTCTGATAACACGGGCATTTTACAACCTGGCGGAAGTCTACTGTCTTTATCGTCAGACCGCTCAGGAGAAGACCAAGTTTGGCTGTATGACGGACATACGACAATACAATTATCGAATTTCCCGATAGATAGCGATATATCTGCAATGAAGTGGTCTCATGCCGGAACCGATTTACTCGTAAGCGTTAATAATCAGCTTATACAATTGCAACTTGATGGTAAGCAAACTCAGCATCACACCCAACACCCCATTATTGAGCTATTACATTGGGACAAAACAGGTCATATTGCGCTGGCATTTGCCAACGTACGAGGCACAAAAAAGCTAATGGAATACGACCTCAAGACAAACGAAGCACAGCTATTAACGGATAAACGCGTCAATTGGGCCGATAAATCAGAGCAAGGACAGCTTATTTATACAGACCATATGGATAGGTTTTGGTTGTCAGGCGCGATAGAAGCGGAACAAATAACAGCTTTAAACGGCTATGGTGCAGATGAGCAGCAATTTATCATTAAAGAAAACACGATTTTTGGTACTAATAATAAACGCGAACTGTGGTCATATAATCTAATTAACGGTGCTCTAAAAATATTAGGAAAACTACCTAGTAACTTTTCAAATATTAGTGATATAGACAATGAAAAAATTGTAATCCGAGCTCGAATCTCAGCTAAAAAAGAAGTCGTCGAACTCTTTATGAAATAAATAGATTTGGTATTAAGTTAACCGATTTTGGTCAGTGAAATTGTTCGTAAAATAAAAAGCACGGTAAAAACCGTGCTAAATAGGTATTTAAGTAATTAAACTACCTTTATATGTTGAACAATTATTCCGCTACAATTTTGTTAGCTACCCACTTAGCGCCTGTACGCTGGTCTGTACCAATCATGACGTTAGGTAAAATATCAGTGATTTTGTAATGCCAAGCGCAGTCTGTTCTGTCGAGACCATTTACAAGCGGTGTACAGAACCAAAGCTCGCCCGCCTCTCCCATGGATAGCTTATTGATTTTATATACTTTGTCATTATCTGTTTCAATAATACCACCACCGGTAGTAAAGCTTACAAACTTAACTTGACCATTCATTGTATATTCCAAACGCCAACGCGTACCTGGCAAGGTTTCAAGCGAAGCAATTGCGTCATTATTCCTAAGCTTATATTTGACAGCGCCTTTACTTGTTGTCCAAACAAGATCTTTTCTGTTGTCAGAGTTTATATCAACAATTTGCAGTTCTTTCACATCTTCATTGACCAATAGGTCTTGTGTGGCACCAAAGGTTTCCGTTACCGATGGATTTGCAAATACTGAACCTGCAGATAAAACACCCGCGATTAAAACAACTAACTTTTTCATATTTTTCCTTAATATAAACTTCTTATTTTCCAATTATAAGGTTTTTATTTTTAACTCGGCTATATTCTGTCAGTTATAATTTTAAAAATCCACAAATATTAAATAAAAACCTCACACGAACAAAGTTTAAACACCGTAAATATTAATAAAAAGGCTGAAAAAAGAATAAAACTTGACCCACTATGTGAATAGATGGAAAAACTTGGGTGTATGATTTTCAAACTTTCATCATACAGAGGCGGCATCCAAATTAATTAACATGGATGCCGTTTAAAGTAATGCAGCTTCATACTAATATGATTAAAGGTGTCAATATTAATATGGAAGCCGTGGAGGTGTACTTGCATGTTGAATTTGGGATTAAAAAACCTTATTTACAACATCTCACTATCAGAGCTCAGCTCGGCTAAACGCTTTTCAGCCTTTCTTGTCATAATATTTATACTGCGTTTTGCGCCTGATAAACTGAATCGAGACACTAAAAACTGACCACTTTCCATCGGGATCGCAATACCAAATTGCTTACTGCCTTTGGTAGTCCTTTCAATTTCATCAAAGTCATCGAAAATCATCACATTCTGCTCGTCAATTTCATCACCACAAACGAGGTTGACGTTTAACGAACCCGACTCAGCATTGACAAGTACTGGATAACGCTCACCCTTATCGCATGTAATATCAACGCTAAGAAGGTATAGGCATTGCTGGCTATCAAAGTAACAGTATTTGCCAAAAACATGATCACTATTATTGACCGTGGCTGCAAAATAATACTCGTCACCGCCTGTATTGGCTATCCAGTCTTTGTGGGTAGTTTCGTTAGCGAAAGTAGGTAAGCAAATTGATGAAGCAAGCAGAGCGGTAAGTATTCTTCTCATATCAGTATCCCTTTATTGAAATTCCATTGTATATAAAGCAACTATTAAGCTAACACTATAGAGATAAAATGAAAATACATGGCCTTGCAAAGAATGTGATTCTTCATATATAGATCATATTTTTACTTCTGAACATGGTCACAACGCTCACTAGGTTACAAAAATATCTTATGGCTAAAGTCAGTTTGTACTTGGACCTCAGGTTTTAGCTGTGCGCTCTCAACTTTTGCAAATGAAATTCTCTTAATAATAGAAATAGTGGCAAGCCAAGAGACACGCCGACAATAAATGTACTTGCAATAGGCAACCACAATTTTTTCATTTTCAACAGCCTCCCCTCGTAAATAATGAAAGCCACCAATACAAAGGCTGAAACAATAACATCTAACCATGCCATTGAAGACAGTGGATTTGTGCTGATTTGAGAGTATAACAGCAAAAAACTCGGCCCATTCTCAGCAAGCCAAGGAATAAACGCACAATAAGGTAACACAGCCCCTAAAACACATAAAACTCCATAAATATATTTCATAACTCCCTTCTTAGACGCGATTTAAAAACCAAAAAAATCAGCAATCATTATACTGTATAAAAATAATAAAACCCTAAAAACCCTTCTGTATATAAACTTTAAAATATGGCATCATTGACTATATTAAAAATAACATTAATGAACATGATAAAATATATAACCCCTTTCGCTTTAACTTTTTTCAGTGCTCATGCACTTTCTTCATCCCAAATTACGTCGTTGAACGTAGACGGTAATAATATTCGCTTTTCCATTGGCAGTGAAAAAATCCACCAGTTACCAAGCTGTGTAGCACAAACCACAAAATCCCTTTATAGCTTCTCTTTAAGCACTGAATCTGGACGTGCTATGTATTCTCTGCTCATTACTGCAATTGCAGGAAAGCTACCAGTGTCCGTAAAAAGTGCAATGGATTGTATGATAGAGGCTGATATAGAGAGAGCTAAAAGTATTTCTTTAGCGATTGCACCAACGGCACCAGATAGCTACAAAGGTATTTCCATGTTATATAAAGGTGATGGTGTAACTCAAATTGGGCGCGTTATTGGCCTTCGTTATATAAATTCAGGTCCAGTGTGGGATCTAGCACCATCTGCTGAGAGTAACCATTTTAGACAATTTAGACCCAATGACGTCTCTCTAAGGGATCTACATTTCACATCACAAGACTGTTCTGGCCAGCCACTGGTCCAGTACTACAGCGGCTTACAGTTTGTGTATAATAGAAGCTATAAAGACTCGGAATTGCATTATGTCGATAGAAACTCATGGAAAACGCTTCAAGTCAATTCAACACTAAAACATACCGGTCTGTGCGAAAGCACCACACTTGATGCCGCATTTGTTGAAATAAATCCACAACCGCACGGCCAGTGTGGCACTAAACCTTGTATTTTAAAAGAGATATAAACACAAACTGAAAAGCTCCCTTATTTAGGGAGCTATAAACCACCAGTTTACGTTACTAGTCTCTAAGTCAGAGTACCAATGCACACTTTTTTGACTCAAAACTAAACAACACCATACGCGAGCATAGCATCTGCAACTTTAATAAAGCCTGCGATATTCGCGCCATCTACGTAGTTAACTTGGCCATTTTTGCTGCCGTATTTCACGCACTGGTCATGAATTTGCTGCATTATGTCATGTAACTTTTGCTCTAGCTCCTGCTCAGACCAAGACATACGAATACTGTTTTGCGACATCTCCAATGCAGATACTGCAACCCCACCCGCGTTTGACGCTTTTCCTGGCGCGTACAACACACCGCGCTCAGCAAATATTTGCACAGCTTCTGGCGTACATGGCATATTCGCCCCTTCCGAAACCGCAATACAGCCGTTGTCAGCCAAAGTTTGAGCATCTTGAACAGTCAGTTCATTCTGAGTCGCGCATGGGAATGCAAGTTCAGCTTGAATATGCCATGGCTTTTTACCTTTGTAGAATTCACAAGTGAACTGCTCTGTCAGTACACTAAGACGTTTTCGTTGCCTTGTTTTGACATCTTTAATTATATCCAACTTAGCCTGATCTATGCCCTCAGCGACATATAGAGTACCGCTTGAGTCAGACAGCGTCAGTACTTTGCCACCGAGTTGGATGATTTTCTCGGCGCAATGCAATGCAACATTTCCAGAACCTGAAACTAAGCATGCCTTACCCGCAATCTCTTCTTTTTGATGCGCGAGCATCGCTTGCATAAAGTAGGCACTGCCATAGCCAGTCGCTTCAGTACGAATCAAGCTACCACCAAATTCAAGCGACTTACCAGTTAACACGCTTTCAAACTGATGCGTTAATCGTTTATATTGGCCAAATAAGTAACTGATCTCTCTAGACCCCACACCAATATCACCAGCAGGTACATCCATATTTGGCCCAATGTGTTGATAGAGCTGCGTCATAAATGATTGGCAAAAACGCATGATCTCGCGATCTGACTTCCCTTTAGGGTTAAAATCAGAGCCCCCCTTGCCTGCACCTATTGGCAATGTTGTTAAGCTGTTTTTAAATGTTTGCTCAAACCCTAAAAACTTTAAAACGCTCAAATTAACCGAAGGGTCAAAACGCAATCCCCCTTTGTACGGTCCAATTGAGTTATTAAACTGAACGCGATAACCTCGATTTATACGAATATGACCGTCGTCGTCTTCCCATGAAACTCTAAATGAAACCACTTTGTCCGGCTCAGTCATTCGTTCAAGAATATGCGCCAATTTATATTGAGGGTTTTTATTAATGAACGGAATGACAGACTCCGCCACCTCTTTTACTGCTTGATGAAACTCAGGTTCATGTGGGTTACGCTTTACAAGTCCTTCCATAAAGTGTTCAAGTGTCAAATCATCGTACATATTTCTACCTTTTAGCAGTTAAAATAGCCGTATTATTGATATAAACGACTTTTCAATATTTGGTATTAATAAGGTTACCTCAGTATAGCTAATCCAACTTCTTGAATTTTTCGAACACGTCATTCGTAAAATCAGATTAAGCGCAGCAAGAACTGAGTAAACATCATGTTTAAAATATAGCCTGTTTTGCGGCTTGTTTTATATGACCGGAGAACAAGTAAACCTCATTCAATCAAATTGATCTCTCGACACTTATATAGCAACAGTATTTAGCTTTTATTGAAAGCCAGGATAATAAACCGATTTTTAATCTCTTGAAGAAGTGCCCTTCCAATAACGGCACCTCCTCTCAAGCACTTTGTATAAACGATGCTTTTGTGACATCTTTCAAAGCCATTTCTCCACTTCCAACAAAACGATAAGCAGGTGATGCGTTTCAAAAAACGATTAGACAAACCAAAACATTCCATGTAAACGAATAAATAGCGCTAATTTGAGAAATGTTCAATCTAAAAAATTAAACATAAGATAACTCCATCAAAGCAAAAACTAAATAAATTGGAGAAATACTTATGTCTAATATTCTTATCATCGGTGCTGCTGGTCTAAACGGTATTGCAACTATCAAAGCCCTTTTCGCAAAAACGGACCTACAAGACACCATTATTGCTGGCGTACGAAGTAATGAAAAAGCCCAAGCGCTAAGAACTCAGTTTCCTGACCTTGAAACTCGCATCATGGATATTGAACAGCCAAAAACGCTGGCCGCATCAATGCAAGGCGTAGATAAAGTCTTTTACATCACAGGAAACGTATTTGAACGTGAGCAACATGCTAAATTGGTTATTGACGCAGCTGTAGCGTCGCAATCAGTTAAGGACTTTGTGTTTTACTCAGTATTTGGCGCAGAATATGAAGCCATTTTGTTTGGCCGCCAATTCCGCTTTGGAGAAAAGTACTTAGAGGAGTCAGGGCTGAACTGGACACATCTACGTACTATTTTCTTTCAAGATAATTTATTTGGTTGGGCCGATGGCATCAAACAAGGGGCCCTTTACCTTGGCACTGGAGAGGGTAAATTCGCACCTCTACTGGTGTCTGACATCGGCGAAATAGCAGCCAATGTATTAACATCAAACGTACACAAAAATAAAGCCTACAATATCACAGGCCCTGAGCTATTAAGTGGTGTTGATATAGCCAATGCTTTCAGTGAAGTGTTAAACACAGAAGTCGCTCATATCTCACCAGATAATCAAACCACTTTGACTTCGTTGCTTGATACTGGTTGGCCACAATGGCAAGCAGAGGGGTTAGTTGAACTATTTAACTTATTCGCTGATAACCATGCAGCTGTTGTCAGCCCTGATGGTGAGGCACTACTTGGTAGACCGCTGACAACACTTAAGCTATTTATCGAACAAAATCGTGCGGCATTTAGCTCATAGTATTTTAAGTGAGTATATTTAAATGATGTGATGTAAAGACGTACTTTAAATTGCCTCATCAAACCTACAAAACAAGTCGCCTACTCCGCTTAAATATCAGCGCCGGCGACTTCTTAGGCGAATAGCTTTAGTACTTTAATTGTTCTAGCAAGAGGACTTATTGAGGTTTTCTAACTTTTTAAGCAATAAATTGATATATCCTCTACACAAAAGCACGACATAGATAAACACGAACGTATTTGTCATGTGCAGTAGTAACCAGACTTGCTCAAAGTTAAACAAATACCCAACCATTTGCACTATACCAGCCAATGAGAAGACAAAATAAAATGCAATCAATAACCTATGAGGAATAAGCCCATACTTTGCATCTTTCAGAGAAAGCAAAAACGATTTATCCGACAAGCAAGCTCTGACTACATTGGCTTGATAAAAAAGGATCTGAGTTAGATACAGGGCTCCTACTGCAGGTGTTACTCCAACGTCATCGACTAATCGATATGAGAAAAACAAAACAAAGGGTAAAAAGTGAGGAAGTGTTCGCCAAAAACCTGTATATGTATTCGTTAAAGCTTGCTTGTAGCGCTCAATTAAAGGCCCTAGTAGTAATGGGGATGCGTGGATAAATGCGATTGCAAACCAGGGGATCTCAAACTCCTGCAAACTCATAAACTCCACTGCAGGTGATAAAACCATAAGCCAACACAATGCAAGCTCAAGCCGTTGAAACTTAGGTAAACCTTGCTGTATCGATATCAAAGAAACCGTAATCAAAAAAACAATAACAACACTTGATAAATAACCAATTTGTAAAACATCTACCAACACACTTTAAAACCTCAACATTCTTTACTTCTAAAAGTCACCCACTAACCTGTGTTTAATGTAGCGTCTAGTGACAGGTTTTCAAATTAAGCACCTGAAACAGCTCATTTCCTATTGTGACTCACATAGTTCACTTTACTAATAATTTAAATGCGTGTCATTAACATTAGCAAAATACACTAGGTGCACATAATAGAATCACCCTTAAATTTATTTCTAGCAGATCTAAACCCGTTGCTCTGAAAAGCTTTAAGCCTCGCTATATATTCGTCAGCTGATCCGGCTAAAATTACGATAACAACCCTGTTTTTTAAAGTCTGTTGACGTTAAAAGTAGACGTAGATCAAATTTAAATTTATTTTTTAAATTTTTATAAGTTAATTTTTCGCATCAATCAGCACATTTTAACAAGCAAAAAATTCCATATTCATAAACCGCTTTTTTGCAATAGCACAATTATTAAACACGCCACATTAGTTTGAATAAAATTCAGCGCACTTCAACTCTAGATGCCTAAGAAGCGGGAATACATTTATACCTATATCTTTTAATTGGTTACACCCAACAAAAACACTTTCATAATAGTCAAAAACCACATTATTGGAATATAAAATACATTATAATAAATAATTTATAGATAAAAATTTCGTGAGTTTCAAATTTCACATATGAAAATAATCATCAGATGACACCTGTTCCCAAGGGGTTTACACACCAAAATTTAGTCGCTAGCTTATTTAGCAATCAGCAACGGTTGAAGTTAAGAAGCCAAGATTTTAGAGCCCAGCTAATAGCTAGCTTCTTTCTCAATCTGACGTTGGCAAATGACAGCATTTTAAATGCTGTAGATATCAACTTTTGCTGATAACAAAGAATTCGACGCATGAATAAATTTATATTCAAGATGAACAAATCCAATTAGGGAATACATCTGCGTCAGGCAACCAATCAGGAAAAATACATCCTGTAAAATATAATGGAGTTACCAATGAAACTTAAATTACTCGCAGCGCTTACATCTGGCTTACTAGCTACTTCTGCATTTGCTCAAACAGTTGTGCAAGACTTAGATGGTTATAACAGAACAACAGTATACGCAAATGGCGCTGTTGACCGTATCGTCACTGACTCTTTAAGTGCACGTAGCTATGAAGCGTGGATTTATTTCAGAGAGTCTGGTTCAGAATGTACGACAGGTACAATTTTTGACGAAGTAACAGGTCAAACATACGGCTCTGTGCAGTTCGGTACTGCAGGTCCAGGTGCTGCGCGTGTTGATACAGTTCACTTCAATGGTGGCTTCTCTGATGAGCAAGTAAAACGTAATCGTGTACTTGCATTAAACTGTCAAAACATCGAAGGTGAGCAGTTCAAGGTATATCACAAATTCTCAGCATTACCTGTGATTACATGGGATACTAACTTAGTTGGTGTTGGCGAATATAAAATGCCTGACTGTACAGGTGCAAGCTCACACTGTGGCGGTCGCGGTTGGTACGAGCAAGTAAGCTATACATCATCACTGCACATTGATAACAAAAATGAAGATACTTACTGTACAGCAACCATGAATGACGGCTTCACTTCACGTGTATTCAATGGTTACGATAGCACGCCGCTATTCCACACTAACCATTATGGCCTTGAAAACGCAGTATACGATTACTCTGGCCCAGCGTTCAGACAAGTTGTTACGTGCCACAGCCCTGTAGGTCAAATTCAACGCACACAAGTGTGGGTTGTTTCAGGTGAAAACGATATCAACCTTGAAGTAGATTACACTGTATATAAGTAATCCATACTTCTAAAACCTCAAAAGAAGTGCCTCGCACTTCTTTTTCTATTTCAGCCCCACTACTTGTCCAAATGCTATAAAACCAAATGTAGATTCGCATTTCATCTGACAGCATGTAAAAGTGAAAGCAATCGCTCAATGACGCGCCAATAAAAAAGGCGCCAATAGGCGCCTCTATTCATTATTTACAAATTTACTTTGTATAGCCACGTGGCATCGATGAATCTTTGGTGTAACGATCTGTCAATTTGTCATGACGAGACTCTGTAGTTACTTGCTCACCATTAATCCAAATAGTGTCAACACGCGTATTGAACTCGAACGGATCAGCTGTCCAAAGTACAACGTCAGCACGTTCACCTTTAGCAATCTTACCGCCTTCGATACCAAACGTATCAGCAACATTTACTGTCATCGCTTTTAAAGCACCGTCATGTGACATACCATTTGCTACTGCAATACCAGCATTGAAGCGCATCTGATAAACATTGTGACTGCCGTCACCTGCAACATTTAAAATGACTTTAACACCTGCTTTTTCAAGTGTACCCGCATTACCTAAATGTGCATGTAGTGCATCAAAACCAGTTGGTAGGTTAGATACCGCGCTCACGATCACTGGTACTTTTGCTTTCGCCAACTCTTCTTTTACCAATACAGCATCATCTGCACCGTAAATGACAAGGTTTAGCCCAAACTCTTCTTTTAGTTTAATTAGCTCAAGTAGTTGTGAAGCACGTGATGCTGACGCGACGACTGGCAGCTTGCCATTTAATACGTCAATCAATAGTTTTTCTTCAGATGAAGGATCTTTATCTGCTTTTTTGTCTTTTTTCGCTGTTAGCTTTTTCTTTTGCTCAGATAGCTTTTTAGCAAACGCTTGAACAGCTGCTGCACGAGAGCCATCACCACTTGCTGCACCTAAGTCTACGATAAGCGCAGTTTTACGGTCTGTAACACTACCAAACTCACCTGATAGATCAGCAACAAAGCCAAGACCCATAAACACACCACTTTCACCCCAAGGTAATGATGGAATGCTCAAGTTTTGCGTCACGCCGCCTTTTCTTGCGTAAGGGATCAAGCTAGAGCGCGGATTAAACGCCGTGCTTGGATCAAACTCTAAACCTGATTTGTCGTACGCATCAACAGAACGTGAAACCGCACCGACTTCAACCAAACCTAAGTGGTTCATCGTACCGATAAGGCCTGGTGTCAACACTTTGCCTTGTGCATCAACAGTCACATCAGCGTTAAATGACTTCGGATTTAGGGCTGTAATTTTGCCATTTTCAATCAGTACTGTTGCGTTTTCTAGTACACCTTGCTGTGTTTGCGTGTGTACAGTCGCATTTGTAATCGCTGTTACTTGCGCAAATACCGCTGATGAGCTCAGTAATGCACCAGTTAGAATAGATAATTTAAACTTGTTCATTGTGGCTCCCCTAGCGCTGACCTAACATAAAATCACTAACTGCTTGGTACTTACTATCATGGCGGTCATATACTTTTGCGCCATCAATAAATACTTTTTCAGCTTTTGAATACACGCTAAATGGACTTTGGTCCCAAATAACAACATCCGCTTGTTTGCCAGTTGCAATTGAACCTGTCAAATCTTCAATGCCCAGTGATTTTGCAGCGTTGTAAGTGATCCACTTAATTGCATGCTCTTCTTTGATATCAAAACCAACTTCATTTGCTGAATACATCACTTTTGCAGCTTCATGATTCAAACGCTGAATGGTTGTATCAGAGTCAGAGTGGATAACTGCACAAGAGTTTTTGGCTGCATCAACAATGGCGACATTTTCAAGTGACATGTCATATGCTTCCATCTTAAAGCCCCACCAATCTGGCCAAAGTGCAGCACAGTTACCATTCTCACCTAGTAAGTCTGCAATTTTGTATGCTTCAATACCGTGGTGGAACGTACCTGCGTGATAACTAAACTCTTTAGAAAGGTCAATCATCATGGCCATTTCTTCAGCTTTGTAACAGTGGTTATGAATTAAGATTTCGCCGTCAAGTACGCCGCGTAGCGTATCCAGCTTAATATCACGATGTGGTGCATCTGGGTTTAAGCCCGCAGCATATTCTGCATCGTACTGTTCCCAAGCACGCTTATATTCTGTCGCTTCAATCCAAGCTTCACGGTAGCCTGCCATGTTACCCATACGTGTTTTTGGTGCAACACCTTGACCGCCGTATACGCGTTTAGGGTTTTCACCACACGCCATTTTCAGACCGTATGGGGCTTCAGGGAACTTCATGCCTTGCATAGTTTCTGATGGTACGTTTTTAAGCGTTACTGCTCGTCCACCAAATAAGTTTGCAGAGCCTGGTAAAATTTGTAATGACGTAATGCCGCCTTCACGTGCACGGTTAAAACCAGGATCTTGAGGCCATACTGAATGCTCAACCCATACTTGTGCAGTATTAGGGTGGATCATTTCATTACCATCTTGGTGAGACTCAACACCAGGGTTTGGATAAGCACCCAAGTGTGAATGATTATCGATAATACCAGGTGTTACCCATTTGCCAGCAGCGTCAATTGTTGTATCAGCATTCACTGATAAGTCTTTGCCTACTTGGCTAATTTTACCATCAACAATGTAAACATCAGCGTCGTTGATTCTTTCACCCGTGCCCGTTAACACTGTCGCATTAGTAATTAATGTACTTGTCGTTGAATGAGGCTGGTAAGTGCTTGGATATGGATTTTTCTCGATTGTGACTTTATCTTTTTGAGGACCAGTGTCTTGCTGGCATCCTAAAAGAGCGGTGCTTAGAGCAAGCACGATCACAGAGGGTTTGAACATATTCATATTTTCGTCTCTGTAGTTTTTGTGACTGTAGTTATCAAAGAGACTGTAGCGAAATTTCACAAAAATTTCGATGTAAAAACCTCAAAATGCCATAAATTACGATAAATTACGTGAGAAATTGCAATATTGTATAACAAACAGGCACGCCCTTTCTGTTTTATGAGCAAATAACATACACACTTGGACACACTTATACATACTTTTGAAATAGGTTTTAATAAAAATAGGAAAAGTCGCTAAAAGCGTTAAAACATATCGATATTGAACTGTTAACCAAATTTTATTTGTAATTTTTTTCGGCGGTTATGAAACAAGTATGAGGTGTTTTTTCATTTAAGTTAGATGGACTTACAGTTGCAATAATACAAATACATAATTCCTTACATTCGTACAATCTTCCCTTACAGCATTTTATGCCGTTCAGGCCAATACTCTAGAGGAATCGCACTTAACGACCTGCTTGGAGAACAACGATGAAAGTATTTTTAACTGCTGCACTAACTGCGCTAGTATCTATGTCAAACGCACATGCTGTTGAATTTGTTGCCGCAGACAACAGTCATGCAACCGAACTTTGTATGGCATTCGCATCTGACCGCCCACATGTAATGTTGGCAGCAATGCGCGGACAACAATCCGCGAAAACACGTATCACCAGTAAACTAGAATGTAATGACATGAGTTTAGATGAATTCGCGCAAACTTATAGCCTTATTCGCAATGCCAAGTTTATGAAAATTGACTTAGAAACCAAAACTTCGATTAAAGACATTGCAAAAGTAGAACCCACAATGCCCGTTGTTTTATCGGGCTCTAAATAATGGGTGAGCAGATGGTGTGCATTAAATACAAGTAATGCACACCGTATTGACTGAGTTATAAAACGCTTGCTAATAAACCAAAAGCACCGCCAAATACACCGCCCCACACAACCAACCAGCCCAGATGTGTGTGGATCATGTTTTGAACTATGTTTTTCACCATTACAGGGGTTAACTCATTTAGCCTTTCATCAACGGCATGTTCAATGGCTGTGCGGATCGAGTCTAAAGACTGCCCATTGGTTAACACCCCAGAGATTTTATCTTTGAACTCTGGCTGTTCACTCATTTCACGCAAGGCTTCTTTCATTTTTTCAGTAAAAGTATCGCGCATTGGCTCGATGGCCTCTTTGCCACCCACCATGGCTAGCATTGCACCAAACTGTGAGCCTTCGATAACTTGCACCAACTTATTAAAAGCAATCGATAAGTCTGCATGCTCAATGACTGGGTTTAAGTCTATGTCGATTTGATTTTTTTCGGCGAAGCTTTTGAGCTTATCTTGATTGAAAAACTCATCTAATATGAGCTCTTTAATGGCAATTTTAAACTCTTTAAATTTTATTGTTATAACACCAGAACCATATAGACCGGGTACTTTTTCAAATAACATATGAACCGCAAGCCAATTGGTGACGGCACCAGAGAGGGCAAACAAGCCCATGGTAAAAACTAAATCGTGATCTAAAGCATAACCAAACGCGACCAATGCAGCCGCAATCAGGTTTGTGATAACACTTTTATTCAATGTGAACATCCAAAACATTTCAAAACTGTGGCTATTCTATTCGATTTAAATTTGCACTCAAGTATTTGTGTTATAGCAAAAATCGATCATAGTTAGATAAAGTGCTCACACCCCACCGGGCTGACTATGTGGAACCTAGTAAACCAGTACATTAGTGAAGCGATTCACGACAATTTTGAATTTACTCGCAAAACACAGCTACCCAGCAACCACAAGTCGAAAAACTACCAAATTGAAAACGACAGGCACCGCTTTTTAGTAAAAGTGGACCATATCAGTGCGTTAGAACGCTATGAGTGTGAAGCCGATAATCATGCATTACTCACCAGAGACAGTGATTTTTTGGTCGCCGATCCCATCACCATAGGGTCAAGCCTTGAATATTGCTTCAGCGTTTATGAATGGCTGCCTTCTCAACCAGATAAAGAGGACTGGTATTTATGCGGTCAAACGCTTGCCAAAATGCACAGCAGGCACGAACAGGAAATGTTTGGCTTTGAGCAAGATAACTATATTTTAGGCTTAGCCCAGCCTAATCAATGGCATAAAAAGTGGTCTGTGTTTTTTGCCGAAGAGCGGATCGCTTGGCAATTGCAATTACTACATGAAAAAGGCATAGAGCTCGTAGAGATAGATTATTTTATCGAGTACATCAAGCCGCTAGTAAATCACCCTGTTCAACCCTCATTGTTACATGGATTTTTCTGGCGCGGTAACATTGCTTTTTCCAACGATAAACCAAGCGTATATTGCCCAGCCTGTTACTACGGCGATAGAGAGGTAGATATTGCAAATAGTGAGCTATTTGCACAACTGCCCGACGCGTTTTATAGAGGATATGAAGAAGCATACCCGATAGACAAAGGCTACCAACAGAGAAAGCCGATTTATCAATTATATAGCTTGCTTTGCCATGCAAATGTCTTTGCTGGTGACTACCTCACCCAATCCAAACAGCAAATTGAGCTCATCTTAAAATAGCTGTCATCGCGCGGTAATAATTGCAAAAACTGCTATAGTTAATAATGGAATTCAAGGCGGTTGTTGGAGCCATATTATGAAGCAGCTGTATAACCAAAGGATCAGCTGCCCCCACTGTGGTCATCATATTTTTGTTGATTTAGATATCAGTGAGGGCGACCAAGATTTTTATGAAGATTGCGCCGCATGTTGCAATCCAATTCATTTGAACATGCACATAGACGAAGCAATCAACAAATTGGAATTACGAATTGACAGTGACGACGAGCAAATTTTTTAGCCCATTGGGCTTAAGGTGTTTTTACGCAAATAATGCTCAACCGTGTTGACGATAGTGTAGGTTTGCTGATCGACCTCAATGTTGAGCTTATCACCTGATTGAATCTTGCCGATATTGGTGATCGAAAGCGTTTCAGGAATTAAATGTAACCAAAAGCCTTGCTCGTCCACTTCGCCGACAGTTAAGCTCGCGCCATTAACAGATATAAAACCTTTATAAAAAACATATTTTGACCAGTTAGCATCTAACAGCAATTTTATTTTTACATTGTCCGCTGTTTTAATCACGCTATCTACAATCGCCATATCATGGATATGCCCAGAGACTATATGCCCACCTAGCTCTGTGCCAAAAGTGACAGAGCGTTCAAAATTTACTTTATCACCACATTTAAGTAAGCCTAAGTTGGTTAACTTTAATGACTCATCAATGACGTCAAAGCTAACTTGACCAACCACATCAGACTGACTAGCCTCAAATTGCACGACGGTTAGACAGCAGCCATTCACTGCGATACTGGCACCAATGGTAAGTTGCTGTAAATGCTCGTTGCCAACAGATAAGACTAAACGCATAACGCCATCATTTAATGATGCGCTAACCACAGACGCTTGAGTTTGAACAATTCCAGTAAACATGTTTTTTCCGAGGTAAAAATTATGCCGCCATTCTACCTGATGCCCTGCTCCGTCGAAACATATTTACACACTTATTTCGTAGATAAAAATGACAAACTTCAATAGAATGCCTTTTTTTAGAAATACTGAGTTTTAAGATGAAGTTTGAACTCTGGGAAGCCAAAAAGTTAATTAGACTTGCCACACCCGTTCTATTAGCCCAAGTGACTCTCGTGATGATGTCTGTTGTCGATACCATGATGGCAGGACAAGTGAGTCCAAACGACTTGGCTGCGCTCTCAATTGCAACTGGCGCACTCAACCCCTTGATGTTTTCTTTACAGGCTATTTTATTAGCGCTTACCAGTATGGTTGCCCATAGCGTCGGCGCCAATGATGAAGACAGTATAAAACGATATTTTCAACAAGGTTTATACTTGGCATTGATGCTATCTTCATTAGGGTTTATTGCCAGTTATTTCACCCCCTATTTATTTGCCAGTACCGGTGCAAGCCCTGAAATTGCCCAAATGGCACAAGATTATATCGATTATGTTAAATATGGTCTCGTTGCGTTTTTAGTCTTCTCTGTGTACCGAAATGTCACCGAGGGTATGGGCAATACTAAAGTTGCTTTTTATATCGGCTTACTCGGTTTGGGGATAAATGTTATCGCCAACTACATCTTTATTTATGGCAAGTTAGGCATGCCTGCCTTAGGCGGTGCCGGATGTGGTGTTGCCACCAGCATTGTTATTTGGACCATGGCCATTGCACAAATTTGCTACAGCCTGAAAAGCAAAGAGTTAAAAGGCAAATGGCTGATCAGTGATTTTATGAAGCCGCACAAAGAAACCATATTGCAGATCGCCAAACTCGGATTGCCTATCTCATTTGCTACTTTTTTTGAAGTGACACTATTTGCGTGTATCCCATTGTTTATTGCTGATTTAGGTGCCGTTGCCGTATCTGGGCATCAGGTTGCTGCGAGTGTAACCATGATCTTGTTTATGTTGCCGCTTAGTTTATCGATGGCTATCGGTATTAGGATTGGCAATATCAGCGGACAAAACAACATTGAACGATTGGTCAACGCAACCTACACCAGCTTTATACTGGCCGTTGGTGTTGCAGCCATTGTCGCTTTAGGCACCTATCTGATCAGACATGACATCAGTTGGCTTTACACACAAGAAAAAGAAGTTGCCATGCTCGCATCGAGTATAATTATACTCGCCTGTGTTTATCAGTTACCTGATGCACTGCAAGTCTCTGCAAATGGCGTTTTACGTGGCCTAAGATACACCAAACCTATTACTGGGGTAACCTTTATCTCATACTGGGTAATCGGCTTTACGCTTGGATACGTATTAGCAAAAACAGACCTAATAGTACCAGCCATGGGACCGACTGGCTTTTGGGTTGGTATCATTGTTGGTCTCACAGTGGCTGCTGTGCTACTGATATATTTTGTGAGGAGAAAACTCGTTGAAATGCAAACTGCTGCTCTTAGCACTTAGCACGGTTTTGTTTGGGTGCACACCAGCACCCAGTGACACAAACCAAACGTATACAAAACGCCTTGGCAAGGTGTTCAATACCGACGGGTTATCTATCGGATCGCTGAGTGTGCTGTCATACTCAGCCTTCGACAAACCAAAAGCCAGCTACTCCATCTCCGTTATAGATCTTGCCGGACTCGGCCACTGCCGGGTTTCTACACACATTGCCAATCATAACAATCAATTAGGCAAGCTCGCTAAGCCAAGCGAACAATTCAAATACAACCTTAACTTTATACGCTATGCGCAAGCATGTATTGACGACGACAGAACACCACAAGATGTGCAACAAGCCTTAAACCTTGCAAGACAGGAGAAGCTTGGGCAGCTCTACCCTATGCTGGCTTACGTGTTTTCCCATGAAAAAGAATTGAATCAGTTTTATACACTGACCTTCAGTGAAGTGCAGCGTGAGACTAGCCAAGGGGAAATTCATGCCTTGGAAGCGCTAAATACGCTAAGCAGCTTAATAGATAGCTTAAGTGAACCAAACAAAGCCGATGGCGAGATGCTGACAGACGCCCTAGAGAAGCTGAATAACAATAATTATGTGCAAAGCCTGATCACCAGTACCCGATCCCAAATTGCTTGGAATCAGGCAACCACCACGTGGCTCAACTCGTTAGATTTAGAGAATAAAGTCTGTCCTGCTGGGAAAAACAAAAAGCGCGCTCAAGTACTCAACAATGTATTTCAAAAGTTCTACATTCAGGATATTCAAGCGTATCAATCACAACTGGTGAAACGTTTGCATGATGTGGAGCCCCACTTTGAGACTTTCTCACATAAATTTGGCCAACAAGACTACCCTAATGTCATCACCCCTTTATTGGTTGAGTTAAAGCAATCAGCGAAGGAGCACGTTTTTTGGTGGCAAAACTTCTACAAAGTGTGCAAAGTTAGTCCGTTGTGATCGAAAAAACCGCAGACAAACAAAAATTTAGCAAAGATACTTGATCCATTTCGCAGAGCACTATATATTAGCCGCCGTTGCCAAGAAACATGGCACATTGTACGACCGTAGCTCAGTTGGTTAGAGCACCACCTTGACATGGTGGGGGTCGGTGGTTCGAATCCACTCGGTCGTACCAACTTAATTTAGTTAAGTTTTAAAACACTTATATGATACGACCGTAGCTCAGTTGGTTAGAGCACTACCTTGACATGGTAGGGGTCGGTGGTTCGAATCCACTCGGTCGTACCAACTTTAACTAAATTAAGTCAATCTCTATAGTACGACCGTAGCTCAGTTGGTTAGAGCACCACCTTGACATGGTGGGGGTCGGTGGTTCGAATCCACTCGGTCGTACCAACTTAACCTTGTTAAGTAACTCATATCTATAGTACGACCGTAGCTCAGTTGGTTAGAGCACTACCTTGACATGGTAGGGGTCGGTGGTTCGAATCCACTCGGTCGTACCAAATTGTTTTATTGCCTTTTCTCATTTCATCTTCACATTTACATTAATAAATGCAAAAATTCGTAGTTCTTATTTTCTGCCTTTTATTAAATAAATCTGGAAGCATTTTTGGCAAGACCATCATTAGAAGACAAGATTAATGGTAACGCTCACATTATTGTGAGGCGAGCCAAGCTCATCTTTGCAGCCAGTTTATTTATGTTCGCTTTATTTAAGTTTACCTTTTCGCTTGATAGCTTTGAGAGAAAATCTGTTCTTCAACAAAAATATCACCGTATATCAAGCACCGTCACAGAACTTACCTGCAGTAACCCTAAAAAGGGAAGCTCACGTTATGGTTCAGCAGGTACTATCAACCTATTACTTCAAGGTGCACCTCGTAAGCTCAGGATCTCGCTACACGAAGTTATACCTTCAAATACTTGTACAAAACTCAAAGATTACATTCGGGTTGGCGACAGATTGAACCTAAAAATTACACAAGGTTGGAACCAAATTACTTACATGGAAAATAACGGGACTGTTCTATATCGATTTGAATCTTATATGCATAAAAAAGAACACCAACATGATTCAGCAAAGTACCTTTGGGTCTGTATGATGATTATAAGTACCTTTATGTTTATCGGGTGGGGAAAAAAAATAACTAGGCCTTAATCCCTTGATGGTGAGCGCTACTTTTTTATCTTGCTGTTAGAGTGTGTCAAAGGTCCATACATCGCAATGACCGTGCTGTTATTACACAACACGGTTAAATAACTCAGACGTTAATGGCTCACGCTATGAATCTGTGTTGTTGATGCTGAACTTAGTGTTTCATGCTGATATTCAAGTCTAATGTAATCCCAAAATTCAACGAGCAATAACCACATACTTTGGCGCTGAGACAAACTCGATTCAAAAGCGATTTCATCTCCCATCAACACCTTACTGGCCAATGACATAAATGCGTGTAACTGAGTGCTATCGATACCAGCAGTAAATGCAAATTGCTGCTCAGCCACGAGTAAAGCAGCCATACTTTCATGATTAGAAGCAAGATTTTCAATCGTGTCTTTAACAACAAAATGACGCAACTCACTCCCTAAATTACATAGGTCCATCATTTTCAAACTTGCTGGAACGATACTCTTCATATACGCCGCCTTATCACCGAAATAACAAGTAATATTGTCATGCGCCTCTAAACACGCCAAATCACCTTGCTCTAACACAGCCACTCTATAGCCATTATTTGTACCATCATAATTAACGCTTTTAGTTAGGTTGATTGCATGTTGCTGTATTAAGCTTGCTGGTGCATCGTGGTGACAGAATACCAAAGAAAAGACCTGAGTTAGCGGGTAAGTGGTTGTCACCGGCGAGCCATTTGCTTCAGTGCTTTTTTTACTAATAGACCAGCCTTTAGTCCACGCCATTAATTTAGCCAACACTTTAAAACCTTGAGAGGCCGGAAGTACAAACAACGTTTGCTCATTGCCCCACAGTAAGGTTTCAAGCTTAATACGTAAAATAGCCTTATTTCCCTTATGATCCTTAATCATGTCTGTAAAAACAGCGTCTTCATTGCTTTCTAAATACGACAGCAACTTATGTAACAACTCACCCTTGAGTTGACGAATATGCTTTTCAAAGTGCAACAGATCATCCGCTGTTTGTACATATTCCTGCTTAATTTTAGACAATTGATTGCCAGAAAAGTAAAGGTAAGCCAGTTTGCTATCTAGGTTTACAAAACCTTGGTCATTACTGATTTGATCAAAGCCATTTGCATAATAACGCTTAACAAACTTAGGGTTATTAAGCTTGGCAAGTTTCGCATAATCGCTTAATTCGGCCTCATAAAAGGCTTGCTGTTGGCAATATCCTCGCGTGCCATCGAGATTCACCGACTCATTTGAGTGGGTACACATTTCAATACTTAACAGCTCCCCCCGACTCTGCCCCGCCTTGAGCAAGGCCTGCTTTGACTCAATAAAGTTATCATTAGTTACCCCCTCAATGTGATTAACTACAAATTGAATGCCTTTATACTCATGTTGCAGCGCCCGCTCAATACGCTCAGCCAGCTCGTGCACCAAGTTATTGTCAACGCGGTAAATGCCCTGTGTATGCTCAAGCGAGAGCGCTTCTAACTCACTGAGCTTTGATGCAAGACTCAAAACTGCATGACGAGCAGTCATATTTTGATGAACATTCATATGAATAGCTTGAACTCTGATCAACGCGTATTTGAGTAGCGGCTTTGACGCTAAAGTCGACATGCCTTGGGACGGATGGGTTTGCTTAATGGCTTGCGCTAATCTGTCATCCCAATGTGTTTCATAATGCTGAACCAATTCTTTTTCGCCTTTGCTAAAAAAGTGTCGAATGAAAGGCATAGAAGATATTTTATGATACGCGTACTGATACAACGACCTTGGTAAACTTGCAAAATCGAGCAAGCCATAAATTGCCGAAAACAATTTGGTTTTCACTCCAAGCAAAATAAAAAAGCCTATCAGAACGACCAGCAAAAAGCGGCTGAAAATATCCGAGCTAAATACAGGCAAGTCACTTGGCCATGCGGATGCAATAGCGAGTAGCGCCAACAACGTCGCCACTTGACCTGTATGGTCTGCTTTATTAACAAAATATATGTTACGCCAACTCTCCATATAATCATCAGCAAAAGAGACTTGCTCTTTGACAAGATTAAAATGCATATCAAGTGATTTTGCCGTATAGAGTTTTGAAAAGATTTCCAAACCTTGCTGTTCATGGCTTAAATGTTTAAACCAGTACCGATTCATAAATAAAACAAAGTTACGACGTATCTCACGATAATTGTTCTCCGGCTTGGTACTGGTATTTTCGCCTGCTAATTTATCTGTTGCCTGATTCATTGCTCGTTTAAAACACGTCAAAGCTTCGCGAGTCAAAAGTGCGTAATTAAAAAAGTGTCGATAAATTGTATGCCAATGCGGAAAAATATGATCTGACGCATAAGCCCCAAACCCCACTGTCACTGTCCCACTCTCATTAAAACCGGTTTCAGAACCGATGCCTTTCCAGCGTCGATAAGCCTGTGAGTCTATTAAGTTTGTGACAAACTCTTTATTGTACGCGTAGCCAGTCGGATAAAAATCAAAGCGATTCTTTTGCACATCGACCATGGTTGCTAAACTCGTGATTTGTGCCAGTACCTCTTCGCCAAGCTGAGATTGTGGATAACCACCACATAACCCATACGTCGCATTTAAATAAAGACGAGAGTCATGCTGATTATGACTCAGTGGGTCTAGCTTTTTAATGATATTATCTTGCTCTTTTGGGGTATTTTGCTGAGTAAAAAACAAAGACAAAAGGCGCATCACGTAACGTGAAATAGGTTGTCGATTATCCTGCTGTTGATTTAAGCTGGTCAGCCCTTTTGGTTTTGAGCAATCATAGGTTAAATGTTCGACATTGTTTAAAAATAACACTAAGCAATCTATTTTTTCTTCTTCTTTTTGCTCAACAAACGTCGGGTATAAGATACGCGCTTTATTACTAAAGTTTAGCCAACGACCGAGCTGCATTTGCTTTAAGCTCGTTTTTAGCGACTCATCATAAGGCGCCAGCAAAATACACCACCACCATATATCATCAGTAATCGTGCCTTTATATAAGCATTGCTTTTGTTGTTTTTGTATTGTGCGCAAAACTGACACAGCATGTTTGAAAACGTCTTGAGGCGGCGAATATTCTGCGTTAATTGCCATTAAAAAGCTGCCGCGAGAAATTGGGTGGCGCACCAATGCGAGCTCGAATATTCGCGCACATGGTGAGTGATCATTCTGTGTCAAAGCTTGTACCTGTTCAGGTGCGACGTCGTCATGCTCGTACATCGCATTTTGCTTTGCTCTACTTTGTTGGCGTTGCAATCTAGCTTGTTTTTTTTCTGGCGTATCAATGCCCAAAAAACAGTTATCAAGCTTAAGTCGGTATTCTTCAAACGTATTAACGCTATTATTTGAGTCGGGCTTTTCACCAAAAAAGCACGCTTGCGCTTCAGGGTTATAATAAAGAAATGTTTGAACCTCTGTATTGTCTTCCTGACTCCATTTATCTTGATCTGTCCCGATGCTATGAAATGTATACCGAGGCGCTGATATATTTAAATCTCCTCGGCTAAGCGATACTTTGCGCTTGTTATCATCACTGAGCTTTGCATCAAGCTTGTGCTTTAAAACCGTATCCCCTTCCAAATCAAACGGGTAATAAAAAGTGGCACGATATTTATGTAGCGGTCTCGAAAATTCAAAAAACACATTAAAAAATTCACTGACAGATTGCTTTGTGACAGTGCCTTTGGGCATAAGTAATGCCTGAAATATCTGGCCAGCAACTTCTACGTTTTCAACGGTATATTGAGGATACTGCTCTACAAACTGCGTTAGTTGAGCAGCTTTACGTTTATCACGACAAAAATAAACAGCTTCTACAATGGTAAAACCGGCATCATGTACACTCATCTGTGCCCAAAACAAAGGTTTCTGACAGAGTGCATTTTGCAACTGTGACTGAGTTTCAATATGTTGCAAAATCGAATGATTTTTTGGTAGAGGGTTATAACGCGTCACCACTGCGACGTCTTCTAGGTCTACAAAGTACTCGTTATGATTTAAAATTGAGTTTACTTCCATGCGCTTGATAATTCTTATTTTAAAATGTGTTTTATTTGATCGTAAAGTTCATCAAACTGATGCGAGCACGCCGTAGCGTCTTTTTTTGCTGAGGCGCCAAAAAAATAGTTTGGGGCCTGGCCGCCGAACCAGCTTTGCAGCGATGAATAAGGCCAATTGGCGACTAATTCACTGAATGCGTTTCTGTTTTTATTTGCCAGCACCTCTATTTGCGTCGTTGTGTTTTGTTTTTGATATTGAATCACAACCTGGCGCAATTTGAGCTCAGTACCAGAACTGAGCGCTTGTTCATAAGCGGCTTGTGTCGGAAACTGTGCAACTTCACTCATCACTCTGACGTAATCTGCTGGACACGCTAAATACACGACGTCATCAATGGATGTTGCAGAGCTCAAAGCAGTGTTAAGCCACGTAAAAGCCTGCGCTCTTTCTTGCGCAACGCCTCTTACACGCGCTTCATCATCACGAATTTGTCGCATTTGTTGGTAACTCGCTCCTGCTGCCAACAATCCGGGGATAAACCCTTTGTCATTCGCCGCAACCAACTGCTCATAATCCGATAAGAGCAATGAAAACAAAGCGGCAAACTGCTCAATGGCAGACAGAGTATGCCGCGCATCACTTTGTGGATATTGATGATGATCTAAGGTATGCAGCACAATACCTGTTTGGTCCAAATATTGCTGCGCTTCCCCATCTAAATCGGGGAGCTCGATGGCCAACAAGTTAGGCTTACACGTATTTAAATCGATTTCAGCTAATGCATCTGCAAGCGTGGCCCCCCAAAAGCTGGGGCCTTCGAAAATAGTAAAGCCATGTAACTTTGCTAGCTCGATAATACTATGTGCCTCCAAATCATTTGTCGGGCACAATATAGAGGTGTTTTGTTGGGTGAGCATCACATTTCTCACTATTCAACCATTTGATTATATGGATAAACTTATGGCTTTAAGCATACCATTTTGTGCCAATGGTAAGATACATAGTTGCAAGGTTTTCTCGTAGTTGTTTTATGCTCATATCAAAAAATAAACACGCACTGTCAGTTAACATCGTATGGCCTTCTACTAGGCGAACCAAGTGCTAGCGCAACAAGCTAGGAAGGATCACCAACACAATAAAAATAGCAGTGAAAACAGCTGCTTATTTTTGCCCAATTTGTGTTTTGTATTTATTTGAATCTATGTATATACCAATGCCTGAATCAAACAACATGGGCACAAGGCGCGTATCGAATCCTCTAACATCACTGCATGCTGAGTCTGAAGCAGCACCATGTTTAGGTTATGCCCAAGTTTAACAACCCAATTGCTGACATTGTCTTCATATCACCAGTATTCTGTCTATTGTAAAAACTCACTCCCTCCTGCCATAACCACGTATCGTTTTTTGCGGGTAACGACAGGTGGGAGTGTCCCAACAGTTAGCTAATACGTCTAAAACCCCTGTAGAGTTGTGATTTAAACTGGCAAACTTAGTACGGAACAACACGCCACTTGGTCGGTTTGGCGCGCAATCCCAAGGCTTTACCCATCACCCCACTGTATTCTCAGTGTTCAAAAAGGCCTCTGTCTGGTCGAGCAAATTTTCCCTGTTACATACTGGAATATTTACTGCTGCTTTCAGCTTGTATAACTATAACGTTTATTAAAAATATATACTTAAAATATCTGTCATGCTTTTTTCCTTGCTCGTGCTTTCTTTTTAGGTTTTAGCTTTTCTCGCTCAGCTTTTATCTTTTCGAGCAAGGCTTCTGCTGAGTTTTCGCCACTGATGATCTCAGGGTTTAGCTCGCGCCATTTGGCGGTGAGCTCACCACGGAAAGCTTTGGCGAGGATCGATTGAGTGAGTTTGTTGACTCGATCTTGGGCGGCGTTGACTTCAGCTTCGACTTTGTCGGCGTAAGCGAAGAGCTTTTCTACGCGGCGGACGATTTCGGTTTGTTCTTCCAAAGAAGGAACTCTGATTGGATATTTTTTTAACGCCTTACCTGTTAAATGTTTGATAGTTGTCCCAGTGAACAATTGGGATAACATTAAATTGTCAGCATCATTCTTTAAGTTATACACGAGCCATGTAGGTGAAATCTTCCCTCCAACTCTTGCTCTATGAAGTGCCTTTTGAAAAACTATTGGCTCATTTGTTTCCTGCTTCCAAATTGCACAGCGTCCAGGTTCTCCTCCTTCACAGATAAGGACGTCATCATGCTGCAATGACAATTCAGAGCGCTCAGACTCAGATACTAAGATTTCTTGTACGTTATCTAGATTAAACTCAAACCAACGCACGTTAATGTTTCCTAAGTAAGTAGTAGGTAAGCCAGTATTTTTAGACTTATCAAGCATTTTACCTAAGCGACTCTCGACAAGTTCACAATATGCTTCAACTCTCCAACCATCTGGGATTTCTGTCCACCCCCACTCAATGTAATTACTAGAAATGTTTTTTGAATTACCACGCCACTCCTTTGTCAATTTACCGCTTACGGCGGCAGCAAGGACTGATTGGCGGAAGCGTTTTAAGGTGTCGGGGACAGCGTCGAGGCGGGCTTTGATGCTATCGACTTTCGCTAGTAACTTATCCAGCTTTTCAGCAATGACTTTTTGTTCGGCGAGAGGAGGGAGTGGAAACGCGTAGTCCTCAACAAATTTTCTGGGTACTCGGCGAAGACCTACGGCTCCAGTCATGTTTTGAGCACCTTCGGTAGCGAATCCATGCGTTTTAATTAGTGCATAGATTAATTTCTCAGAAACATAAGGTGCATCTGCTCGCAATACATAAAACTCCGAACTACCAGCTCCGATACCGTTAGGTAAGTCCTCTACAACAGCAGCTTTTCCATTTTCAAAGCATGGAGTAACTTTTGCAAATATTACATCTCCATTTTGGAAATTCGTATACGATTTCTTAATTTCACCCCATGGTTTCTCGTCAAATTGCAGTCGTCCGGCATAATCAGTTGGGGCATGTGACATAGGAACAAAACCAGATGTAACGTCAGGATCTGCTTCTATTTTCTTGGGATTAACAGTAGCAATTTCTGATATTTTGCAAATAACCCATTCAGTTGGTATCAAGGTATTATCCATCATTAGACCTCGGCCAACTCAGAAATCAACTCATCTAACTCCACCAGCGCACTGGTCAATCCATCTTTAGCCTCTTTCGCCAAAACTCCTGGTGCTGGAAGATCTGCGGCATCAACACTGTCTTTGTCTTTTAGCCAACTGATATCGAGTGAGTCACCTTTAGTATCGGCTATCCATTCTCGAGTAAAACAACGCCAACGTGAATGTGCTAACTTTTGCTGCGCTTCCTTGTTTCCATGCGCTCTCTCGCTTGCATCCATCCCTTTATTTTCTTCGGCGCTTTTATCTACTGCGATTTCCTCTGCACCAAAGCTGTACTCACCTTCTGTGCGCGGTGACGTGCCGTTAGCATCTTCGCCATAGACAGCTTCAAATGGTTGAAGATGGCTTTCGCCAAACGGAGTGCGCTTGCCAAATGAAGGCATATTGGTTCTTAGGTCATATACCCACACATTTTTGGTACAACCTTCTTTTTGGGTTTGATCGTCTGCCGCGCCTTTGGTGAAAAACAGCACGTTGGTTTTTACCCCTTGCGCGTAGAAGATGCCTGTTGGCAAACGTAAAATAGTATGCAGGTTACATTTTTCCATTAAATCACGGCGAATATCGGTGCCTATACCCGCTTCAAACAACACATTATCAGGTAATACCACAGCAGCACGGCCACCTGGCTTTAAGTTACGGTAAATATGCTGTAGAAACGCCAATTGTTTGTTACTGGTGCGATAGGTTAAATCGTCACGGGTAATTGACGCTTCACCGCCTTTTGACGTACCAAATGGTGGGTTTGCTAAAATAACGTCTGATTTTGCTAGACTAGCCCCCACTTGGCCAAGTGCATTACCTAAATGCACCGCGCCTTCGCCGTCTCCTTCAATATTGTGCAGCAAGCAGTTCATAAGTGATAAACGACGGGTATTGGGTACTAACTCTACCCCCATATAGGCTTTGGTTTTTTGGAACTGTTGCTGTTGCTCGTTTAAGTCAAACAAGTCATCGGTTTGCGCTTTAATGTAGTTATCAGCAGCAATCAAGAAACCTGCAGTACCTGCGGCTGGGTCTTGAATAACCTCCCCCGCTTGCGGTTTAATGCAACGTACCATAGAGTCGATAAGTACACGGGGTGTAAAGTATTGCCCTGCGCCAGACTTTGTCTCGTTCGCGTTTTTCTCTAATAATCCTTCGTATAAGTCGCCTAGGCCGTCTTTGGTGGCACTAAACCAGTCGATTTTGTCTATGGCTTCAATAAGCTGTTTTAAGTGGCGCGGCTCGCGTAAACGCGTTTGTGCATCGGCATAGATGGCTTGAATAAGCGGATCTTCATGAATAATCACCTCCATGGTTTGTCCTGGGTTTTCAGGATCTGCTACGGTGCGTTTACCCGTTGATAGCGCCAACAATATAGCTTTGTAGTCGTTTAGCAATACCAGTCCATCTTTATTGCTTAAATCTTGCCATCGGCAGCCTTCTGGCAATGGATGACGGTTTAAAATGCCGGCTGCGTTATTCTCGTGCACCATTTTAATAAATAGCAGCAATACCAGCTCAGAAACATAGTCTGAATAATTAATACCGTCGTCACGTAATACGTCACATAAGTTCCAGAGTTTTTGTACAATGTCGTTGTTATTCATTTATTGCCCTTATCTCGGCTTGTTTCTTTTTGCAGCAATTTAGACCACTCGCTGTGTATACCATGCTGTTAAGCCCAGATTTAATTCGTCTTGTATGGCGCTCATGATATGTATAAAAAAAACGAGGATCTACAAATACTGAGGTTTTTACTGCATTATTTATGCTTTTGTTTAGAAAGCCGACAACATAAGGTGTTTGCCGGCTTTATCAGGTTAAAATTAGTTAAGCCTGCTCTACCCACAAGGCGTCATTCACTTCTTCTAACACGGCATCAAGTTGGTCATCTAAAACCTTATTTAACATTTTTGTACCACCGTGAGACGCAAAACGCTGGTTGATAAATTGTTTATCGACCACGACTTCGTGCGTAAGCTGTTTACCAAGACGCTCTAACCACTTACGCTGTGCAGGTTTCCAGTTATGTAATTGAAACATTTTTTGCATTGCCAATTTTACACGCTCTTCAAACGGCATTAATGCTTCGCCAATGGCAGCTTGACGAATGTAACCGACTATTGATGCGGCAATATCTTGGTTGGTTTTGTTCTTCCATGCAGTTTCAATGGTTTTTTCTCCAAAGCCTGCTGCATCTAGCATTAGTCGAACTTCTTTAAGCTGCTCACGCGTTAGGTCTTTAGGTTTATTAACCACTGTAGAAAGCGCAGCAGACTCATTGATTTGATGCTTTATGAAATTCTCGAAACTACCTAAGTAATCTTCTGGGCGATTATATTTTCCATAGCTTTGCTCACGAAGTTCCAATGTATCTTCATGAGTTGAGATGAGTGGATAACGCTCAGAACCAAGCAGATGATTAACTGCTGTAAGTTGAGGTAATAAGCCGCCGCTTTTTTTAATGAACTCTACTGCCTGTTTAGGGCCTAAATCACGTAAATGTTGCGGCAGTTTTTTAGGCTCTGTTCCCCACAATTGAGTAAGCTCTTCCAGTTTCTCTTTTATATCTTGGCTTGATTGGGCTTTTTTGTCGGCTTTACGTAAAATTCGCATCACCTTTTGACTCAGTTGGTCGAGTAGATCATCCGCGTGGGATGATTCTTTGCTCTCGCCTTGTGTGTCGAGTGCTTTGGTCAACTTATCTTCGTCGGTGAGCTCTTCAACTAACTGATCAATCGTAATATTTGGGTTTTTAACCAGTGGCTTCATGGTTGATACGTCTTCAAGTGACGCATATAGATCAACTGGGTCGTATATCCGGAATACAGTTTTACCTATCTCATCGCAGCGACGCGTAGCTCGCCCTACCATTTGCTCATACAAAATACGTGAGCGAACACGGCGCATAAACACGAGATTACAAATTCTTGGTACGTCTATACCTGTGGTTAATAAGTCTACAGTGATAGCTATATTAGGGTAGTCTTCGTTTTTAAAGCGGCTAATGGCCTTTTCAACGTTATCGGTTTGACCGGTAATTTTCAGCACTGCTGCTTGGTTGTAATCACCATTATATATCGCCCTAAAAGATTCATCGAGTAAGCGCTTTACCATATCGGCATGCCTGTCGGTGACACAGAAGATCATGGTTTTTTCTTCACCAAATGGGTCTAGCTCTTTTACCAGTTCCTCGCAGATCACTCGGTTAAAGTTTTCGTTGATCACGCGTTTGTTAAATGCTTCGATTTTAAAGTTTACTTCGTCTTCTAGCTCTGCTGTTTCGACTTCGCCCGTGCCCGTGTTAACTGCACTCACTTTCTCGCCTTTGGCGAAATTAATACCAGCTTGTGAAAGTTTGGTTTGATATCGGATTGGTGGCTCATGATCTATCAGCCAATCTTCTGCTACCGCTTCTCTGTACGAATAGGTATAAACCGGTTTACCGAAGATTTCGGTTGTGTGTTTGGCTGGTGTTGCCGTTAAGCCAATACGCACTGCATCGAAATAATCTAGTACACGACGGTAACTTGATAGGTATTGGGTTGCGTCTCGCGTTTCTAGTTCGCCTTCAGTCATTTCTTGGTCAAGTGTATAACCGCGGTGGGCTTCGTCAACAATAATACAATCGAACTCATCAATAGGTGGTGGCGTGTCAGACATAAACAAACGCTTTACCATGGCTTGCACCGTTGCCACTTGAATGCGGGTTTCCGCTTCTGAAGCCATATCACCGAGCTCTGCAATATTGTAAATTTTAGAAAGCGGCTTGCTTTCTTCTAATGGCGCTTCATTAAAACTGTCAATTGCTTGCGTACCGAGTGATGTTCTATCAACTAAAAATAAAATACGTTTAAAGCGTTCTGCTTTTAAAAATCGATACATCAAACCAATGATGGTTCTGGTTTTACCTGTACCGGTTGCCATTGCGAGCAGACACTGTTTGGCATCTTGCTCCAATGCAGACTCAACGCCTTTTATGGCATTTTCTTGATAGTCACGCAGCTTTAAATAACCAAAGCCCTCTTTTTGTAGTTTTTGCTGTGCCTCTAATTTACTTCGAGTGAGCTTATCTTCAAGGCCTTGAGGGCTATGAAAATTTGCCAGTGGTCTAGCGATATTACTGTGGTCTCTAACATCGCGAAACCAGATCCCAGACTGCTCTGCAAGCTGCTTTACAAAAGGCCTGCCATTTGAAGAGTAAACAAAAGGTACATGGTAATGATCTTGCTCACCTACAGGCCATGCTATGGTTCTCCCTTCTAGTTCCCATGCAAAGAGGAATGACGTCTGTTGTTTAAACCCCTTGGCGTAGCGTTCAGCCTGTTGCAGCTTACCAGCGACATTGGTGTTTTCTTTTTTTGCTTCAACAACCGCGATAGGAGTTAACCCTCTGAACAATACATAGTCGGCATAACCTTTTTTTCCGTCATGCTCTGTTGGCCATTCTGCTATAGCAATATCTTTGCCTTTTTCTGGGCGAGTACCATTTTTGTAGGTCAACGTTTCTGTATCTGTGATCCACCCAGCTTCATTTAAATGTTGGTCAATAACAATGCGTGTTACTTCTTCATTTAAATAAAGTGTTTTACTCGCTTCACGAAGTTGCTTGGCATAAATTTTTTGTTTCTTAGCCGTCGCTTTCTTTTCTTCTTCGTCTTGAGAGTGTGCTTGTTTTTGAGCGGTTGTCAGTTTTTCTGTGAACTGTATTCTCTGCTTTTCTAACTCTTGGTCCTGATTTTCAAACAAAGATTTATATTGTCGTGCTTCTTTATCCATTTGCTCAGCGAGTACTGCATATTCTTCTTTTTCTTGTTGCAGTAATTGTGTGAGCTGCTGGTTTGACTCAAGTTGCTGATGGGTATTTGTCAGCTCAGCTTGAAGTTGCTGAATTTGTTTTTGTAGTGCTCTGTGCTGCTTACTTGGATCTTGAGGAGGAATAAACGGGCCTGGCTCAAAATTAGCTGAGCAGATACTTGATGATTTATGGAACCAAATTGCGAGTTGACGGGCAACACGCAAACCATCCATTGCTTCTTTATGTTTTGTTTTAAAACGGTGAGCCGCTTTGTTACCTTCAATGCGAAGGTGGTGAAAAATATCTTTGATCAATGGATCAAAATTTAAGTCGCGATAAATTCTAAAAATCAGATCTTTTTGTGTTGTTTGTTCATCAAAGCTGATGCCTGCACCTGCTGCAATTTCTTGTGCAATTGCTTCTCCAAACTGACGTAGTTTTATTAATGTGGTATTTGGATCAGTTGCAAAAACAACTTCAGCATTATGGGCTAACTGATAAAAAATCGGATCGTGAATTTGTAAAAATCTAAAATTGCTGTCCTGATAAAAATTGGTCACAATCGATAAACTCCGTTTCGTTTTTTGATATTTTTGCAAATATTTGCTTTAAAATTATTTGTGAAAGATATTTAGAAAGAATTCGCAAACATCTGATTCAAATATGATTTTACTCGTATAGATAAATTGTTCAACTCATTGAGATAAATGTCTTTAAAACTCTTCGCCCCGAGTTAGCTCCCGGATCCATGCTGAGCTTGCAACTAACAATAAATAACCTGCACTAGCTACAACTGCTCATTTCACCTTACGTAAAAGTATTAATCAGCACCAGCTAAAATTGCTCAC